>NZ_JAGPYS010000001.1:0-1316893 GCF_020312195.1 Pseudomonas sp. P129
AGGTTGGGTGTGTAAGCGCTGTGAGGCGTTGAGCTAACCAATACTAATTGCCCGTGAGGCTTGACCATATAACACCCAAGCAATTTGCGTCGAATGACCAGATTGCGGTGACTGTGAAGATGACACGAACCGAAAGTTTGCGTCACGAACGACACCTGAAACAGCTTGATATCACATACCCGATTTGCTGAAGCGCGCCGCAGGGCACGATTCGGTACCCGAATTTCTTGACGACCATAGAGCATTGGAACCACCTGATCCCATCCCGAACTCAGTAGTGAAACGATGTATCGCCGATGGTAGTGTGGGGTTTCCCCATGTGAGAGTAGGTCATCGTCAAGATTGAATTCCAGAAACCCTCTTCGCTTACGCGTCGAGGGTTTTTGTTTGTCTGGTATCTGCAAAAAACCAACGTGAAAACACGTTTTCGTTTCTATGCATCATGCCTCTGCGTGGCTATGATGCGTGCCTTATTGCCAGGCGATTCCAAATGCTGACCTTGTTAAAGCTTCTTGCTGATGGTGCATTTCATTCCGGGCAGGTATTAGGCGATGCCCTCGGCATAAGTCGCAGTGCGGTCTGGAAGCAGCTGCAGCAGCTTGAGGCGGACCTGGGCATAGATGTCCACAAGGTGCGCGGTCGTGGTTATAGACTCGCAACGCCCATTTCTCTTCTAAGTCCTGCTGACATTATGCAGTCAGGCTTTCCTGCCGGCTGGTCTGTACGTACTTACGACTCTATCGACTCAACCAATGCTGAGGCTGCGCGCCTGATTGCTCAAGGCGTTGCCATGCCTTTGTTGGTGGTGGCCGAGCAGCAGACCTCCGGAAGAGGGCGACGTGGTCGAAAGTGGATAAGTCCATTTGCTGAAAACCTGTATTACAGCCTGGTCCTGCGCATCGATGGCGGGATGCGTCAGTTGGAAGGCCTCAGCTTGTTGGTGGGGCTTGCGGTGATGAATGTGCTGCGTGATATGGGTGTCCAGGGCGCAGGTCTTAAATGGCCCAATGACGTGCTCGTTGGCAGGCAGAAGATCGCCGGCATTTTGCTCGAGCTGATTGGCGATCCGGCGGACGTGTGTCATGTGATTATCGGGATAGGGGTGAACGTAAACATGCGTTCCTCCAGCGAGGTCGATCAGCTGTGGACGTCGGTGAGGCTCGAAACAGGCGGACTGGTTGATCGCAATCAGGTCGCTGCTCGTATAAGCACCCAGCTTGAGGCGCTCATGGCGGTTCATCGCAAGGAAGGCTTTGCAGCATTTCAGAAAGAGTGGGAGCGCGGGCATGTGTGGCAGGGTGCTGCGGTCAAGTTGCTCTCGGGGGTAGAGGCCGTGGAGGGAGTGGTGTTGGGGGTTGACTCGCTTGGAGCGCTGCGGTTGGAAGTCAATGGTGTGGAAAAAAGCTTTAGTGGTGGTGAGCTGAGCCTGAGGTTGCGAGATGATTCTTGAGCTCGATTGTGGCAATAGCTTCATCAAGTGGCGCATTACTGCTAAAAGCGATGCGGCAGTGATCAGCGTCGGCGTTGTGGACTCTGACGCAGCCTTGTTGGAGCACCTGCGTAATCTACCTGACACAACGTTCAGCGACTGCCGTCTGGTAAGTGTTCGCAGCGCCGAAGAAACGGCGCGTCTGGTTTCTGTGCTGACGAACGCGTTCTCCGTCACCCCCGTCTGCGCAGTGCCTGCCCGTGAGCTTGGAGGGGTGGTGAATGGCTATGACGATTTCGAGCGCCTTGGCCTGGATCGCTGGCTGGCTTTTGTAGGTGCATACCACCTTGTTAAGCGTGCATGCCTGGTGATTGATCTGGGTACCGCCGTGACATCTGATTTCGTCGATGCGGGCGGCGTACATCTTGGTGGTTTTATCTGTCCAGGGATGCCCTTGATGCGCAATCAGTTGCGCACCCATACCCGCCGCATCAGATATGACGACACCGAGGCCGAAAGGGCTTTGGTTCGTCTTGTTCCCGGGCGTGCAACCGCAGAGGCGGTAGAGCGCGGCTGCTCGCTGATGCTTCGTGGGTTCGCATTGACTCAGGTCGAAATAGCCCGTGGGTATTGGGGCGACGACTTTGCTATTTTTGTGACTGGCGGCGACGCTGCTTTGGTTGCGGATGTGCTCCCAGGGGCCCGTATCGTTCCTGATCTGGTCTTCGTGGGGCTGGCCCTGGCCTGCCCTTTGCGTTGAGGTCTTTATGCGTTGGTTATTTCTTCTGCTGTTGATGCTTAATGGCTTTTATTACATCTGGCATCAGCAGGAGGCTCCGATCAGGGCCAAAGAGTTCATGCCCCTGTCGTTGCACCGTACTACTCAGCAGGATATTCGTCTGCTCAGCGAGTCTGATGCCGGGCGGGTGTCCAGCGATCCCGGCGCCAGGTGTCTGTACGTCGGTGGCTTTGCCAGGCAAGAGGATGCGCGCCTAGTCGAGCAGCGATTGAACAGCCTTGATATCCAGTCTCAATTTCAGCCAGTCCAATCCAGCGGGGCTAGCGCCTACTGGCTGAAAATCGCCCCGGAAAGTCGACGCCTTGTCGAAGCGGGCTTGATCAGTCAGCTGAGTCAGGATTTTCCGCAATTAAAAAATCAAATAATGTCGTGCGAGGGCATTGCAACTGCTGATTAGTTTACATAGAATGGCGCCCGCTTCGCAGTGAGGTGAAAGTCTCACGAACGAAGTGGTAGTAGTCAACGCATGTAACCTCAGGTTTTTACTGAGAAAAAGGTTGACAGAAGGGTAGCATGAGTTGAGAATGCTGCCTCGCTTAGGAGGGGTTCCCGAGCGGCCAAAGGGATCAGACTGTAAATCTGACGTCTACGACTTCGAAGGTTCGAATCCTTCCCCCTCCACCAGATTTAGCGCGAGCTGCAAGTTGTGCGGGTATAGTTTAGTGGTAGAACCTCAGCCTTCCAAGCTGATGATGCGGGTTCGATTCCCGCTACCCGCTCCAGGCTTGTGGTTCATGCGCAGTGTTTTGCTCTTGTAGCTCAGTTGGTAGAGCACACCCTTGGTAAGGGTGAGGTCAGCGGTTCAAATCCGCTCAAGAGCTCCATTGATAAAGGCAGATATGAAAATATCTGCCTTTGTTTTAGGCGGTTCCGCGCTGTGTGCGCCGCCTGAAGCTTGTTCGGTGTGTGTCGCCTGTTAGGTGCTCTTCGAATAAGTTGTTGAAAAACTCTCGTCAGGTCCGCATAATTGTCGGCCTGATTTTGCTTTTAGGTCAGTAGCTCAATTGGCAGAGCGACGGTCTCCAAAACCGTAGGTTGGGGGTTCGATTCCCTCCTGACCTGCCAGATTCCCTAGATGTAATCTGGCTTTCTTTTCACAGGATCTCCGTAGATGAATCCCAAGGCTGAAGCATCAGACTCTCGCTTTGATATGCTGAAGTGGCTCCTGGTAGTCGTTTTGGTTGTCGTGGGTGTTGTCGGCAATCAGTATTATTCTGCTGAGCCGATCCTGTATCGCGTTCTCGCTCTCCTTGTGATTGCCGCAGCTGCTGCATTTGTAGCGCTGCAGACAGGCAAAGGTAAGGCCTTCTTCGTTTTGGCGAAAGAAGCCCGTGCCGAGATCCGTAAAGTCGTATGGCCTACTCGCCAAGAAACCACTCAAACCACGTTGATCGTTGTGGCTGTTGTGCTGGTTATGGCGTTGCTGTTGTGGGGGCTTGATTCCCTGCTCGGCTGGCTTGTTTCCTTGATAGTTGGCTAAGGGTGTCCCGTGGCTAAGCGTTGGTACGTAGTGCATGCTTACTCGGGTTACGAGAAGCATGTCATGCGCTCGTTGGTCGAGCGTGTGAAGCTGGCAGGCATGGAAGATGGCTTCGGCGAAATTCTGGTTCCCACTGAAGAAGTGGTTGAAATGCGTAATGGCCAGAAACGCAAAAGCGAACGCAAGTTCTTCCCGGGTTATGTGCTTGTTCAGATGGACATGAATGAGGGTACTTGGCACTTGGTCAAGGATACCCCGCGTGTCATGGGCTTCATCGGCGGTACCGCTGACAAGCCTGCTCCCATCACTGATAAAGAGGCAGAAGCGATTCTGCGTCGCGTTGCTGACGGTAGCGACAAGCCGAAGCCGAAAACGCTGTTCGAGCCAGGTGAAGTTGTTCGCGTCACCGATGGTCCGTTCGCCGATTTCAATGGCACGGTCGAAGAAGTTAACTACGAAAAGAGCCGGATTCAAGTGGCGGTGCTCATTTTCGGACGCTCTACTCCGGTAGAGCTGGAGTTCAGTCAGGTCGAAAAGGCATAACTGAGCTGGAATCCCATACCCCGCAGCCCAAGGCTGTGGGGTTTTTTCGTCACTGGGATATACGCGTAAGTAACCGGGGAGCCTTTATTGGCGCTTGAACCCGTAATTGGAGTGCCTCATGGCCAAGAAGATAACCGCATACATCAAGCTGCAAGTGAAAGCCGCTCAGGCTAACCCAAGCCCGCCAGTTGGTCCTGCTCTGGGTCAGCACGGTGTGAACATCATGGAATTCTGCAAAGCGTTCAACGCCCGTACTCAGGGTATTGAGCCAGGCTTGCCGACTCCAGTGATCATCACTGTATACAGCGACCGTAGCTTCACTTTCGAAACAAAAAGTACCCCTGCATCGGTTCTGCTGAAGAAAGCTGCAGGCTTGACCAGCGGCTCGGCTCGCCCGAACACCGTTAAAGTTGGCACCGTGACTCGTGCTCAGCTGGAAGATATCGCTAAAGCAAAAAATGCGGATCTGACTGCAGCTGACATGGAAGCGGCCGTGCGTACCATCGCCGGTTCCGCTCGTAGCATGGGCCTTAACGTGGAGGGTGTGTAATGGCTAAGCTGACCAAGCGTCAAAAGGCAATCGCCGAAAAAATCGAAGCTGGCAAGTCTTACAATTTTGTAGACGCCGCTGCGTTGCTCACCGAGCTGTCGACTGTCAAGTTCAGCGAGTCCATCGACGTCGCTGTCAACCTGGGTGTTGATCCTCGTAAATCCGACCAGGTCGTACGTAGCGCTACTGTACTGCCGCACGGTACTGGCAAGACTGTACGCGTTGCAGTATTCACCCAGGGTCCTGCTGCTGAAGCTGCTCTGGCTGCCGGTGCTGACCGCGTGGGTATGGACGATCTGGCTGCTGAAATGAAAGCTGGCGATCTGAACTACGACGTCGTTATCGCTTCCCCTGATGCAATGCGCGTTGTGGGTCAGCTGGGTCAGGTTCTTGGTCCTCGCGGTCTGATGCCTAACCCGAAAGTCGGCACCGTTACTCCTGACGTCGCTAACGCCGTCAAGAACGCCAAGGCTGGTCAGGTTCGTTATCGCACCGACAAAAACGGCATCATCCACACTTCCGTTGGCAAGGTCGGTTTCGACGCTGTCAAGCTGAAGGAAAACGTTGAAGCCCTGATCGCTGATCTGAAGCGTATCAAGCCTGCTTCTTCGAAAGGTATTTACGTCAAGCGCATCACCCTGAGCACCACTATGGGCCCAGGCCTGGTCATCGACCAGGGTTCGTTGGAAGCGTAAGACAAAATGGTACGGTGATCGATTGCCGTACCGTTTGAAAGATTGGGGTCCCTGCCTGGCGGGGGCTATCCAAGACCGTAGGCGACGCAAGTCTTAAACCTCAAGCCTACGCAGATGGTGCTCCCGGTTCCTTACCGAATCAGACACCAAAACGACATCTGGCTCCGGTCGGATGAAACGGTAACAAGCAGGAGTTAAACCCGTGGCAATTAAACTCGAAGACAAGAAGGCCATCGTCGCTGAAGTCAACGAGGCTGCCAAAGCTGGTCTGTCCGCTGTCGTGGCTGATGCCCGTGGTGTGACGGTTGGCGCAATGACCGGACTCCGTAAAGAGGCTCGTGAAGCTGGCGTTTACGTACGTGTTGTACGTAACACCCTGCTCAAGCGCGCTGTTGCTGACACTGAATTCAGTGTCCTCAACGACGTGTTCACCGGCCCGACCTTGATCGCGTTCTCCAACGAACATCCTGGCGCTGCTGCCCGTCTGTTCAAGGAATTCGCTAAAGGTCAGGACAAGTTCGAGATCAAGGCAGCTGCGTTCGAGGGCAAGTTCCTCGCAGCTAATCAGATCGATGTACTGGCAAGCCTGCCGACCCGTAACGAAGCAATTTCTCAGCTGATGAGCGTGATTCAAGGCGCTACCAGCAAGTTGGCTCGTACTCTGGCGGCTGTTCGCGACCAAAAAGAAGCAGCTGCAGCCTAAGGCTGAGTCAGATCTTTTCGCGTATTTTTGTTTATTTTGATGGTCGCGTAGGCCGTCCCCCAATTCAGGAAATTGAGTCATGTCCATCTCTCAAGACGATATCCTTAACGCCGTATCTGAAATGTCCGTTCTGCAGGTTGTAGAGCTGATCAAGGCGTTCGAAGAGAAGTTTGGCGTCACCGCTGCTGCCGGCTCTGCTGGTCCAGCTGTTGCTGCTGCTGTTGTTGAAGAACAAACTGAATTCAACGTCATGCTGCTGGAAGCTGGCGAGAAGAAAGTTAACGTGATCAAGGCAGTACGTGAACTGACCGGTCTGGGCCTGAAAGAAGCCAAGGCAGTCGTTGACGGCGCCCCGGCAATGGTTCTGGAAGCTGTTGCCAAAGACGCAGCTGACAAAGCCAAAGCTACTCTGGAAGAAGCAGGCGCTAAAGTCGAGCTGAAATAAGCATCGATTTTGAGTGTCCAGCCCACGCGTTTAGCGAAAGGCTGATGGCTGGTGGCTTTTGCCACCGGCCTTTTTCCGTTATAGACGATTGGCGCTGTCAACGTCTGTAACGTGTGGTATCCACCGATGGCGGTGGCGCAAACCAAGGGGTTTGCAAGATTTTCTGGCTGCTTCCGTCGGGAGGGAGCCAAACAAGCAGGTGACCAAGCTGGGGAACGCTGATGGCTTACTCATATACTGAGAAAAAACGTATCCGCAAGGACTTTAGCAAGTTGCCGGACGTAATGGATGTGCCGTATCTCTTGGCCATCCAGCTGGATTCGTATCGCGAATTCCTGCAGGCGGGAGCGACCAAAGATCAGTTCCGCGACGTCGGTCTGCATGCAGCCTTCAAATCCGTTTTCCCGATCATCAGCTACTCCGGCAATGCTGCGCTGGAGTATGTAGGTTATCGCTTGGGCGAACCGGCATTTGATGTCAAGGAATGCGTGCTGCGCGGTGTGACTTACGCAGTACCTCTGCGAGTCAAGGTCCGTCTGATCATTTTCGACAAAGAATCGTCGAACAAAGCGATCAAGGACATCAAAGAGCAAGAAGTCTACATGGGTGAAATCCCCCTGATGACTGAGAACGGTACCTTTGTAATCAACGGCACCGAGCGCGTTATCGTGTCTCAGCTTCACCGTTCGCCTGGCGTATTCTTCGACCACGACCGTGGCAAGACGCACAGCTCCGGTAAGCTGCTGTACTCCGCTCGTATCATTCCTTACCGCGGTTCGTGGCTGGACTTCGAGTTCGATCCGAAAGACTGCGTATTCGTCCGTATCGACCGTCGTCGCAAGCTGCCTGCGTCCGTACTTCTGCGCGCTCTGGGTTACACCACCGAGCAAGTGCTCGATGCGTTCTACACCACCAACGTATTCCATGTGCGCGGTGAAAACCTGAGCCTGGAACTGGTGCCTCAGCGCCTGCGTGGTGAAATTGCCGTTCTGGACATCCTGGACGACAAGGGCAAGGTCATTGTCGAGCAGGGTCGTCGTATCACTGCCCGTCACATCAACCAGCTGGAAAAGGCCGGGATCAAAGAGCTGGAAGTGCCTCTGGACTACGTCCTGGGTCGCACTACAGCCAAGGTCATCGTGCATCCGGCAACCGGTGAGATCATTGCCGAGTGCAACACCGAGCTGAACACTGAAATCCTGGCCAAGATCGCCAAGGCTCAGGTTGTTCGTATCGAAACGTTGTACACCAACGACATCGATTGTGGTCCGTTCGTCTCCGACACACTGAAGATCGACTCCACCAGCAACCAACTGGAAGCGCTGGTCGAGATCTATCGCATGATGCGTCCTGGCGAGCCGCCAACCAAGGATGCCGCTGAAACACTGTTCAACAACCTGTTCTTCAGCCCTGAGCGTTATGACCTGTCCGCTGTAGGTCGTATGAAGTTCAACCGTCGTATCGGTCGTACCGAAATCGAAGGTTCGGGCGTGCTGTGCAAGGAAGACATCGTAGCGGTCCTCAAGACCCTCGTTGATATCCGTAACGGCAAAGGCATCGTCGATGACATCGACCACCTCGGTAACCGTCGCGTTCGTTGCGTAGGCGAGATGGCCGAGAACCAGTTCCGTGTTGGTCTGGTCCGTGTCGAGCGCGCTGTCAAAGAGCGTCTGTCCATGGCAGAAAGCGAAGGCCTGATGCCTCAGGACCTGATCAACGCCAAACCTGTTGCGGCGGCGGTCAAGGAGTTCTTCGGTTCCAGCCAGCTTTCCCAGTTCATGGACCAGAACAACCCGCTGTCCGAGATCACGCACAAGCGTCGTGTTTCCGCACTCGGCCCTGGCGGTCTGACGCGTGAGCGCGCCGGCTTTGAAGTTCGAGACGTTCACCCGACTCACTACGGCCGTGTGTGCCCGATCGAGACGCCTGAAGGTCCGAACATCGGTCTGATCAACTCCCTGGCGGCCTATGCCCGCACCAACCAGTACGGCTTCCTCGAGAGCCCGTACCGTGTGGTCAAGGAAGGTCTGGTCACCGAAGAGATCGTGTTCCTTTCAGCGATCGAAGAAGCGGACCACGTCATTGCCCAGGCTTCGGCCGCAATGAACGACAAGCAAGAGCTGATCGACGAACTGGTTGCTGTGCGTCACTTGAACGAATTCACCGTCAAGGCGCCAGCCGATGTCACCCTGATGGACGTTTCGCCCAAGCAGGTTGTCTCGGTAGCTGCATCGCTGATTCCGTTCCTCGAGCACGATGACGCCAACCGTGCGTTGATGGGTTCGAACATGCAGCGTCAGGCTGTTCCTACTCTGCGCGCCGACAAGCCGCTGGTAGGTACTGGCATGGAGCGCAACGTTGCTCGCGACTCCGGCGTTTGCGTCGTGGCTCGTCGCGGTGGTGTGATCGACTCGGTTGACGCCAGCCGTATCGTTGTTCGCGTTGCCGATGATGAAGTTGAAACAGGTGAGGCGGGTGTAGACATCTACAACCTGACCAAATACACCCGTTCGAACCAGAACACCTGCATCAACCAGCGTCCGCTGGTCAGCAAGGGTGACCGTGTTCAGCGTAGCGACATCATGGCCGACGGCCCGTCCACCGATATGGGTGAACTGGCGCTGGGTCAGAACATGCGCATCGCGTTCATGGCCTGGAACGGTTTCAACTTCGAAGACTCCATCTGTCTTTCTGAGCGTGTTGTTCAGGAAGACCGTTTCACCACGATCCACATTCAGGAACTGACCTGTGTGGCGCGTGATACCAAGCTTGGGCCAGAGGAAATCACAGCTGACATCCCTAACGTGGGTGAAGCGGCTCTGAACAAGCTGGACGAAGCGGGTATCGTTTATGTAGGTGCCGAAGTCGGCGCCGGCGACATCCTGGTCGGTAAGGTCACTCCGAAAGGCGAGACCCAGCTGACTCCGGAAGAAAAACTGTTGCGCGCGATCTTCGGTGAGAAGGCCAGCGACGTTAAAGACACCTCCCTGCGCGTACCAACCGGTACCAAAGGTACTGTCATTGACGTTCAGGTCTTCACCCGTGATGGTGTCGAGCGTGATGCGCGTGCCCTGTCCATCGAGAAGTCGCAACTCGACGAGATCCGCAAGGATCTGAACGAAGAGTTCCGTATTGTCGAAGGCGCTACTTTCGAACGTCTGCGCTCTGCGCTGGTGGGTCGTGTAGCTGAAGGCGGCGCTGGCCTCAAGAAGGGCCAGGAAATCACCAACGAAGTGCTCGATGGTCTTGAGCATGGTCAGTGGTTCAAGCTGCGCATGGCTGAAGATGCTCTCAACGAGCAGCTCGAAAAAGCTCAGGCTTACATCGTTGATCGTCGCCGTCTTCTGGATGACAAGTTCGAAGACAAGAAACGCAAACTGCAGCAGGGCGATGACCTGGCTCCGGGCGTTCTGAAAATCGTCAAGGTCTACCTGGCAATCCGTCGCCGCATCCAGCCGGGCGACAAGATGGCCGGTCGTCACGGTAACAAGGGTGTGGTCTCTGTGATCATGCCGGTTGAAGACATGCCGCACGATGCCAATGGCACGCCGGTTGATATCGTCCTCAACCCGCTGGGCGTACCTTCGCGTATGAACGTTGGTCAGATTCTCGAAACCCACCTGGGCCTCGCGGCCAAAGGTCTGGGCGAGAAGATCAACCGCATGCTCGAAGAGCAGCGTAAAGTTGCTGAGCTGCGCAAGTTCCTCAACGAGATCTATAACGAAATCGGCGGTCGTCAGGAATCTCTGGAAGACCTCACCGACAACGAGATTCTGGACCTCGCGAAGAACCTGCGTAACGGCGTACCGATGGCTACCCCGGTTTTCGACGGTGCCAAGGAAAGCGAAATCAAGGCAATGCTCAAGCTGGCAGATATGCCGGAAAGCGGCCAGATGCAGCTGTTCGACGGTCGTACCGGCAACAAGTTTGAACGTGCTGTAACGGTTGGCTACATGTACATGCTGAAGCTGAACCACTTGGTGGACGACAAGATGCACGCGCGTTCCACTGGTTCGTACAGCCTGGTTACCCAGCAGCCGCTGGGTGGTAAGGCACAGTTCGGTGGTCAGCGTTTCGGGGAGATGGAAGTGTGGGCGCTGGAAGCATACGGCGCGGCGTACACTCTGCAGGAAATGCTCACAGTGAAGTCGGACGATGTGAACGGTCGTACCAAGATGTACAAAAACATCGTGGACGGCGATCACCGTATGGAGCCGGGCATGCCCGAGTCTTTCAACGTGTTGATCAAAGAAATCCGTTCGCTCGGTATCGATATCGATCTGGAAACCGAATAACACGTGACGCGAATCGGGGGCAGGGCGGTATTGCCTGCTCCCTGCTCCGCCAGGAGGAAAAGCCTTGAAAGACCTACTGAATTTGCTGAAAAACCAGGGTCAAGTCGAAGAGTTCGACGCAATCCGTATCGGACTTGCATCGCCTGAGATGATCCGCTCTTGGTCGTTCGGTGAAGTTAAAAAGCCGGAAACCATCAACTACCGTACGTTCAAGCCTGAGCGTGACGGTCTGTTCTGCGCCAAGATCTTTGGCCCGGTAAAAGATTACGAGTGCCTGTGCGGTAAGTACAAGCGCCTGAAGCACCGCGGTGTCATCTGCGAAAAGTGCGGTGTTGAAGTAGCACTGGCCAAGGTTCGTCGCGAGCGCATGGCTCACATCGAACTGGCTTCGCCGGTTGCCCACATCTGGTTCCTGAAATCGCTGCCGTCCCGTATCGGTTTGCTGATGGACATGACCCTGCGTGATATCGAACGTGTTCTCTACTTCGAGAGCTATGTCGTTATCGATCCAGGCATGACCACCCTTGAAAAAGGTCAGCTGCTGAACGACGAGCAGTACTTCGAAGCGCTCGAAGAGTTCGGTGACGACTTCGACGCCCGCATGGGTGCCGAGGCTGTCCGCGAGCTGCTGCACGCTATTGATCTGGAGCACGAAATTGGCCGTCTGCGTGAAGAAATTCCGCAAACCAATTCCGAGACCAAAATCAAGAAGCTGTCCAAGCGTCTGAAATTGATGGAAGCCTTCCAGGGTTCCGGCAACCTTCCTGAGTGGATGGTGCTGACCGTTCTGCCGGTTCTGCCGCCAGATCTGCGTCCTCTGGTTCCGCTTGACGGTGGCCGTTTCGCGACGTCCGACCTCAACGATCTGTATCGTCGAGTGATCAACCGTAACAACCGTCTGAAGCGCCTGCTGGATCTGTCCGCTCCCGATATCATCGTGCGCAACGAAAAGCGCATGCTGCAGGAAGCGGTCGATGCACTGCTCGACAACGGTCGTCGCGGTCGCGCGATCACGGGTTCGAACAAGCGTCCTCTGAAATCCCTGGCTGACATGATCAAGGGTAAGCAGGGTCGTTTCCGTCAGAACTTGCTCGGTAAGCGTGTTGACTACTCGGGTCGTTCGGTAATTACCGTAGGTCCGACTCTGCGTCTGCACCAGTGCGGTCTGCCGAAGAAGATGGCTCTCGAGCTGTTCAAGCCGTTCATTTTCGGCAAGCTGGAAATGCGTGGCCTGGCTACGACCATCAAAGCTGCCAAGAAGATGGTCGAGCGCGAGCTGCCAGAGGTCTGGGACGTTCTCGCTGAGGTGATTCGCGAACACCCGGTGCTTCTGAACCGTGCGCCGACACTTCACCGTCTGGGCATCCAGGCGTTTGAACCGGTACTGATCGAAGGTAAGGCCATTCAGCTGCACCCATTGGTTTGTGCTGCGTACAACGCCGACTTCGACGGTGACCAGATGGCCGTTCACGTGCCTCTGACGCTGGAAGCTCAGCTCGAAGCGCGCGCGCTGATGATGTCGACCAACAACATTCTGTCGCCAGCCAACGGTGAGCCAATCATCGTTCCTTCGCAGGACGTTGTACTGGGTCTGTACTACATGACTCGCGAAGCGATCAACGCCAAGGGCGAAGGTCGTGTATTTGCGGACCTGCAGGAAGTCGACCGCGTATTCCGCGCCGGCGAAGCGGCTCTGCACGCCAAGGTCAAGGTGCGTATCCACGAAACGGTCAACGACCGTGATGGTGGCAGCGTCAAGAACACCCGTATCGTCGACACCACTGTCGGCCGTGCGCTGCTGTTCCAGGTGGTTCCGGCCGGCCTGTCCTACGACGTCGTCAACCAGCCAATGAAGAAGAAAGCGATCTCCAAGCTGATCAACCAGTGCTATCGCGTGGTCGGCCTGAAAGAGACCGTTATTTTCGCTGACCAGTTGATGTACACCGGTTTTGCCTACTCGACCATTTCGGGTGTTTCCATCGGCGTTAACGACTTCGTTATCCCTGATGAAAAAGCTCGCATCATCGACGCGGCCACCGAAGAAGTTAAAGAGATCGAAAGTCAGTACGCCTCCGGCCTGGTAACCCAGGGCGAGAAGTACAACAAGGTAATCGACCTTTGGTCCAAGGCGAACGACGAAGTCTCGAAAGCGATGATGTCGAACCTGTCCAAAGAACGCGTTATCGACCGTCACGGCGTCGAAGTTGATCAGGAATCCTTCAACTCGATGTACATGATGGCTGACTCCGGGGCGCGTGGTTCTGCTGCCCAGATCCGTCAGCTGGCCGGTATGCGTGGTCTGATGGCCAAGCCTGACGGTTCCATCATCGAAACGCCGATCACTGCGAACTTCCGTGAAGGTTTGAGCGTACTTCAGTACTTCATCTCTACTCACGGTGCTCGTAAGGGTCTTGCGGATACCGCGTTGAAAACCGCTAACTCCGGTTATCTGACACGCCGTCTGGTAGACGTCGCTCAGGATCTGGTGGTTACCGAGGTTGATTGCGGTACCGAGCACGGTCTGCTGATGACTCCGCACATTGAAGGCGGTGACGTTGTAGAGCCGCTGGGTGAGCGCGTATTGGGTCGAGTCATTGCCCGTGACGTATTCAAGCCGGGCACGGAAGATGTCATCGTCCCTGCTGGCACGCTGGTAGACGAGAAGTGGGTCGAGTTCATCGAGCTGAACAGCATCGACGAAGTAATCGTTCGTTCGCCAATCAGCTGTGAAACCCGCTATGGCATCTGCGCCAAGTGCTACGGTCGCGACCTGGCACGCGGTCACCAGGTCAACATCGGTGAAGCTGTCGGCGTAATCGCTGCACAGTCGATCGGTGAGCCGGGTACCCAGCTGACAATGCGTACGTTCCACATCGGTGGTGCGGCAAGCCGGACCTCGGCAGCCGATAGCGTTCAGGTGAAGAATGGCGGTACTGTCCGCCTGCACAACCTGAAGCACGTCGAGCGTGTTGACGGTCACCTGGTTGCGGTATCCCGCTCCGGTGAACTGGCAATCGCAGATGACTTCGGTCGTGAGCGTGAGCGTTACAAGCTGCCATACGGTGCAGTGATTTCGGTGAAGGAAGGCGACAAGGTCGACGCTGGCTCTATCGTGGCCAAGTGGGATCCGCACACTCACCCAATCGTCACCGAGATGAAAGGTACTGTTACCTACGTAGGCATGGAAGAAGGCATCACGATCAAGCGTCAGACAGACGAATTGACCGGTATGACCAACATTGAAGTGCTCGACGCCAAAGATCGCCCGGCTGCCGGCAAGGACATCCGTCCTGCTGTGAAGATGGTTGGTCTGGATGGCAAGGATCTGCTGCTGCCAGGTACTGACGTACCGGCCCAGTACTTCCTGCCGGCTAACGCCCTTGTTGGTGTTGCTGACGGTGCGCAGATCGCGATCGGTGATGTTATCGCTCGTATTCCGCAGGAAACGTCGAAGACTCGTGACATCACCGGTGGTTTGCCGCGTGTTGCCGACCTGTTCGAAGCGCGTCGTCCGAAAGAGGCGTCGATCCTTGCAGAAGTCAGCGGTACCATCGCATTCGGTAAAGAGACCAAAGGCAAGCGCCGTCTGGTCATCACCCCGAACGACGGTAGCGATCCGTACGAGGAGCTGATTCCGAAGTGGCGTCACCTGAACGTCTTCGAAGGCGAGCAAGTGAACCGCGGCGAAGTTATCTCCGACGGCCCGAGCGATCCACACGACATCCTGCGTCTGCTGGGTGTGAGTGCGCTGGCCAAGTACATCGTCAACGAGATTCAGGACGTATACCGTCTGCAAGGCGTGAAGATCAACGACAAGCACATCGAGACGATTCTGCGTCAGATGCTGCGTAAGGTTGAAATTGCCGAGTCTGGCGATTCCAGTTTCATCAAGGGCGACCAGATGGAGCTGACTCACGTACTGGTAGAAAACGAGCGTCTGAGCACGGAAGACAAGTTTGTTTCCAAGTTCACTCGCGTGTTGCTGGGTATCACCAAGGCATCGCTGTCTACCGAGTCGTTCATCTCCGCGGCCTCCTTCCAGGAGACAACCCGCGTACTGACCGAAGCGGCTGTGACCGGCAAGCGCGATTACCTGCGCGGCCTGAAGGAAAACGTGGTCGTGGGTCGTCTGATCCCGGCCGGTACCGGTCTGGCTTATCACAGCGAGCGCAAGCGTCGTCGTGAAATGGACAAACCGACCCGTGTCAGCGCGAGCGAAGTAGAAGCGGCTCTGACGGAAGCGTTGAACTCCAGCGGTAATTGAGACCAGAGCCTCGGCATTTTTCACCTGGCAGACAGCACGTTTTCGTGTTGTTTGCCCGGTGAGGACGTCGGGGCTTTGTCTTGACTGGGGGCGGGATCCTCTTTAGACTCTTGTACCCCTAAATTTGGCGGGGCCTGTGCCCTGTCATTTGCTTTTCTTGTAAGACAATAGCGTCGCAAGACAACAGTGGAGCTAGTAGATGGCAACTATCAACCAGCTGGTACGTCAGCCGCGTAAGCGTATCGTCGAGAAATCCGACGTACCTGCGCTGCAGAACTGCCCGCAACGTCGCGGTGTGTGCACTCGTGTGTATACCACCACGCCGAAAAAACCTAACTCGGCATTGCGTAAAGTCTGCCGTGTGCGCCTGACCAACGGTTTCGAGGTTTCCTCGTACATCGGTGGTGAAGGTCACAACCTGCAAGAACACAGCGTGGTACTGATCCGTGGCGGTCGTGTAAAAGACTTGCCAGGTGTTCGTTACCACACCGTTCGTGGTTCTCTGGATACTTCCGGCGTTAAAGGCCGTAACCAGGGTCGCTCGAAATACGGTACCAAGAAGCCTAAGTAGTCTTTGGCCTCTGTTTGAAATTGCAGATTTCTATTTTTCTGAGTCGATAAGAGTAAGGTCGGGCGCATTCCTAACTGGATGGTGGTCCCGAGCTAACCTGAAGACCGTTTGAGGGCTTATCCATGCCAAGAAGACGCGTAGCAGCCAAGCGCGATGTGCTTGACGATCCAAAATACGGTAGCCAGATTCTGGCCAAGTTCATGAACCACGTGATGGAAAGCGGCAAGAAAGCCGTTGCCGAGCGTATCGTTTATGGCGCGCTGGAAAAGGTTAAAGAACGCAAGAACAGCGATCCCCTGGAAATCTTCGAGAAAGCTCTCGACGCCATCGCTCCGCTGGTCGAAGTAAAGTCGCGCCGTGTAGGCGGTGCTACTTACCAGGTTCCTGTTGAAGTTCGTCCGTCCCGTCGTAATGCTCTGGCAATGCGCTGGCTGGTAGACTTCGCGCGCAAGCGCGGTGAGAAGTCTATGGCTCTGCGTTTGGCCGGCGAACTGATGGACGCCGCCGAAGGTAAAGGTGCTGCAGTCAAGAAGCGTGAAGACGTGCACCGTATGGCTGAAGCCAACAAGGCTTTCTCGCACTACCGCTTCTAATTTCAGCGTCACTAATTTTGCGAGGGCTTTATGGCTCGTACTACTCCGATTGGCCGCTACCGTAACATTGGTATCGTCGCTCACGTGGATGCTGGTAAAACCACCACCACCGAGCGCGTCCTTTTTTACACCGGCAAAAGCCACAAAATGGGCGAGGTGCATGATGGCGCCGCGACCACGGACTGGATGGTTCAGGAGCAGGAGCGTGGTATTACCATTACTTCTGCTGCTATTACTGCCTTCTGGCAGGGTTCCGAGAAGCAACACAAAGACCAATACCGCTTCAACGTCATTGACACCCCGGGCCACGTAGACTTCACCATTGAAGTTGAACGTTCCCTGCGTGTACTCGACGGCGCGGTCGTTGTGTTCTGTGGCACTTCTGGCGTAGAGCCGCAGTCCGAAACCGTATGGCGTCAAGCCAACAAGTACGGTGTTCCGCGTATCGTTTACGTGAACAAGATGGACCGTGCCGGCGCTAACTTTCTGCGCGTAATTGCTCAGATCAAGCAGCGTCTGGGTCACACTCCGGTGCCGATCCAGCTGGCTATCGGTGCTGAAGACAACTTCCAGGGTCAGATCGATCTGATGTCCATGGAGGCGGTCTACTGGAATGATGCCGACAAGGGCATGGTTCCAGTTCGCAAGCCTATCCCTGCCGAATTGCAGGAACTGGCTGACGAATGGCGCAGTAACATGGTTGAGGCTGCTGCTGAAGCCAACGAAGAGCTGATGAACAAGTACCTCGAAGGTGAAGAACTCACCAACAAGGAAATCAAGGATGCTCTGCGTCAGCGTACTATCGCTGGTGAGATCGTTCTTGCTGTTTGCGGTTCTTCCTTCAAGAACAAGGGTGTTCCCCTGGTTCTCGATGCCGTGATCGATTACCTGCCTGCTCCAACTGACATTCCAGCTATCAAGGGTTCCGATCCTGATAACGAAGAAGTTCTGATGGAGCGTCATGCAGACGACAACGAGCCGTTCTCGGCTCTGGCGTTCAAGATCGCTACCGACCCATTCGTGGGTACCTTGACGTTCGTCCGCGTTTACTCGGGCGTGTTGGCATCCGGCGACGGCGTGATCAACTCGGTCAAGGGCAAGAAAGAGCGTGTGGGTCGTATGGTGCAGATGCACGCAAACGCCCGTGAAGAAATCAAGGAAGTACGCGCTGGTGACATCGCGGCCTTGATCGGCATGAAGGACGTCACCACTGGTGAAACCTTGTGCAACGCTGACAAGCCAATCATCCTGGTTCGTATGGACTTCCCGGAGCCGGTTATTTCGGTTGCCGTTGAGCCAAAGACCAAGGATGACCAGGAAAAAATGGGTATCGCACTGGGCAAGCTTGCTCAGGAAGACCCGTCTTTCCGCGTCAAAACTGATGAAGAGACTGGTCAAACGATCATCTCTGGCATGGGCGAGCTCCACCTGGACATCCTGGTTGACCGGATGCGCCGTGAGTTCAACGTCGAAGCCAACATCGGCAAGCCTCAGGTTTCCTATCGTGAGCGCATCACGAAGAATTGTGAAATCGAAGGCAAGTTCGTTCGTCAATCCGGCGGTCGTGGCCAGTTCGGTCATTGCTGGATCCGTTTTGCACCTGCTGACGAAGGTCAGGAAGGTCTGCAATTCGTAAACGAAGTGGTAGGTGGTGTTGTTCCCAAGGAATACATCCCGGCTATCCAGAAGGGTATCGAAGAGCAGATGAAGAACGGCGTTGTTGCCGGTTATCCGCTGATCGGCCTGAAGGCTACCGTGTTTGATGGTTCCTACCATGACGTCGACTCGAACGAGATGGCGTTTAAGGTGGCTGCTTCCATGGCGACCAAGCAGCTGGCCCAGAAGGGCGGTGGTGAGCTGCTTGAGCCGATCATGGCAGTAGAGGTTGTTACGCCTGAAGACTATATGGGTGACGTGATGGGCGACCTTAACCGCCGTCGCGGCATGATTCTGGGTATGGAAGATACGGTTTCCGGCAAGGTAATTCGTGCCGAGGTTCCGTTGGGTGAGATGTTCGGTTATGCGACCGACGTTCGCTCCATGTCTCAGGGTCGCGCAAGCTACTCTATGGAATTCAAAAAATACAATACAGCTCCGTCGCACATCGTCGAAACTGTAACCAAAAAACAAGGCTGATTCAGCGCCTTTAGGCTAGGAGTTATTTGTCGTGGCTAAAGAAAAATTTGATCGTTCCCTCCCGCACGTCAACGTTGGCACCATTGGTCACGTTGACCATGGTAAAACCACGCTGACCGCTGCTCTGACTCGCGTCTGCTCCGAAGTTTTCGGTTCGGCTGCTGTTGAATTCGACAAGATCGACAGCGCACCGGAAGAAAAGGCTCGTGGTATTACCATCAACACCGCGCACGTCGAATACAAATCGTTGATCCGTCACTATGCTCACGTTGACTGCCCAGGTCACGCTGACTACGTGAAGAACATGATCACTGGTGCTGCCCAGATGGACGGCGCGATTCTGGTTTGTTCGGCCGCTGATGGTCCGATGCCACAAACCCGTGAGCACATCCTGCTGTCCCGTCAGGTTGGCGTTCCGTACATCGTGGTCTTCCTGAACAAGGCTGACCTGGTAGACGACGCTGAGCTGCTGGAACTGGTCGAGATGGAAGTGCGCGATCTGCTGAGCACTTACGACTTCCCAGGCGACGACACTCCGATCATCATCGGTTCTGCTCGTATGGCTCTGGAAGGTAAAGACGACAACGAAATGGGCACCACTGCCGTTCGTAAACTGGTTGAAACACTGGACTCCTACATCCCAGAACCAGTTCGTGTTACCGACAAGCCGTTCCTGATGCCGATCGAAGACGTATTCTCGATCTCCGGTCGCGGTACTGTTGTGACTGGTCGTATTGAGCGCGGTATCGTCAAGGTTCAGGATCCACTGGAAATCGTTGGTCTGCGTGACACTACCGTCACCACCTGCACCGGTGTTGAAATGTTCCGCAAACTGCTCGACGAAGGTCGTGCTGGCGAGAACTGCGGCGTTCTGCTGCGCGGTACCAAGCGTGACGACGTTGAGCGTGGCCAGGTTCTGGTCAAGCCAGGCAGCGTCAAGCCGCACACTCAGTTCGAAGCTGAAATCTACGTTCTGAGCAAAGAAGAAGGCGGTCGTCACACTCCGTTCTTCAAAGGCTACCGTCCACAGTTCTACTTCCGTACTACCGACGTAACTGGTAGCTGCGAACTGCCGGAAGGCGTAGAAATGGTTATGCCAGGTGATAACGTTAAAGTTTCCGTTACCCTGATCAAGCCAATCGCAATGGAAGATGGTCTGCGTTTCGCAATCCGTGAAGGCGGTCGTACCGTCGGCGCTGGCGTCGTAGCCAAAATCATCGCTTAAGCGTTGAGTCCCAAAAAGAGCCCCCGCACTGCGGGGGCTTTTTTATTGGGTTGACACCTTGTTAGGTCGTCTATAGAATTGCGCCTCCTTTTAACGGGCGTATTGCGCTCGGTGGGAACAGCAATCTGGAGTCTGAATCCAATGCAAAACCAGCAAATCCGTATCAGGTTGAAGGCTTTTGACCATCGCCTGATCGACCAATCAACCCAGGAAATCGTGGAAACCGCGAAACGTACTGGTGCACAGGTGCGTGGTCCGATTCCACTGCCGACTCGTAAAGAGCGGTTCACCGTCCTGGTTTCTCCGCACGTCAACAAAGACGCGCGCGACCAGTATGAGATCCGTACTCACAAGCGTGTTCTGGACATTGTCCAGCCAACGGAAAAAACCGTTGATGCGCTTATGAAGCTTGATCTTGCGGCCGGTGTGGAAGTTCAGATCAGCCTCGGCTAAGACTTGGGTCTTAGTCGTGTAACGCTCTGAAATGGGCGGCCATAGCGGGTGAAAGCCCCGTACACTCATGAGGTTTACAACATGACTATTGGTGTAGTCGGTCGTAAATGCGGTATGACCCGTATTTTCACCGAAGAAGGTGTCTCCATTCCGGTCACGGTCATTGAGATCGAGCCGAATCGCGTCACTCAGTTCAAAACCGAAGAAACCGATGGCTATCGTGCAGTGCAAGTCACTGTCGGCGAGCGTCGCGCTTCGCGTGTTACAGCCGCTCAGGCTGGCCACTTCGCCAAAGCGAACGTTGCCGCCGGTCGTACCGTCATGGAATTCCGTCTTGAAGAAGGCGACTACCAGGCTGGCGATCAGATCAACGCTGAAATCTTCGCCGCTGGTCAACTGGTTGATGTAACCGGTCAGTCCAAGGGTAAAGGCTTCCAGGGTACGATCAAGCGTTGGAATTTCCGTGGTCAAGACAATACCCACGGTAACTCCGTCTCCCACCGCGTCCCAGGCTCTATCGGCCAGTGCCAGACTCCTGGTCGTGTATTCAAGGGCAAAAAAATGTCCGGTCATATGGGCGCTGAGCGCGTGACCGTGCAGTCCCTGGAAGTAGTGCGCGTGGACGCTGAACGCAATCTGTTGTTGGTCAAGGGTGCTGTTCCTGGCGCTACTGGCGGCAACCTGGTTGTACGTCCGGCAGCCAAGGCTCGCGGTTAAGGGGAAGCTGACATGCAATTAAATGTAAATGACGCTCAGGCAATCGAAGTTTCCGAACTGACATTTGGCGGCGAATTCAACGAGACGCTGGTTCACCAGGCAGTCGTGGCCTACATGGCTGGCGGTCGTCAGGGTAGCAAGCAGCAAAAGACCCGTTCCGACGTTCGTGGTGGCGGTAAGCGCCCTTGGCGTCAGAAAGGTACTGGCCGTGCTCGTGCCGGTACTATCCGTAGCCCAATCTGGCGTGGCGGCGGTACCACTTTTGCAGCTCGTCCTCAGGATCACACTCAGAAGCTCAACAAGAAGATGTATCGCGCTGCGCTGCGCTCCATCCTTGCTGAACTGGTTCGTACTGATCGTCTGGTCGTGGTTCAGGACTTCGCTGTTGAAGCACCGAAAACCAAAGATTTGCTGAACAAGCTGACTGGCATGGGCCTGACTGACGTCCTGATCGTGTCTGACGCTGTTGACCAGAATCTGTACCTGGCTGCTCGTAACCTGCCGCACGTTGATGTACGTGACGTTCAAGGTTCCGATCCAGTTAGTCTGATCGCATACGACAAAGTGTTGATCACTGTGTCGGCCGTGAAGAAATTCGAGGAGCTGCTGGGATGAACCAGGAACGCGTATTTAAAGTTCTGCTTGGCCCGCACGTTTCCGAGAAGGCTACGGTTCTTGCAGACAAAAAAGGTCAGTTCGTTTTCAAGGTTGCTACTGACGCAACCAAGCTGGAAATCAAGAAGGCCGTCGAAAGCCTGTTCAGCGTGAAAGTAGAGCGTGTTACTACCCTGAATGTTCTGGGTAAGAGCAAGCGCACTGCTCGCGGTCTGGGCAAGCGTAATGACTGGAAGAAGGCAGTTATCTCCCTTCAGCCAGGCCAAGATCTCGATTTCAGCAGCAGTGCTGAGTAAGGAAGGGGTGCATCATGGCAATCGTTAAATGCAAACCGACTTCCCCTGGCCGCCGTTTTGTGGTCAAGGTGGTCAACCAGGAGCTGCATAAAGGCGCTCCTCACGCACCGCTGCTCGAGAAAAAATCGAAGTCTGGTGGTCGTAACAACAATGGTCGTATTACTACCCGTCATATCGGTGGTGGCCATAAACAGCATTATCGTCTGGTCGACTTCCGTCGCAACGACAAGGATGGCATCGCTGCCACCGTCGAGCGTATCGAATACGATCCAAACCGTACTGCTCACATTGCTCTGCTGCTTTACGCAGACGGCGAGCGCCGCTACATCATCGCCCCTAAAGGCGTGAGTGCTGGCGACCAGCTGATTGCAGGTGCTCTGGCACCAATCAAGCCGGGCAACGCTCTTCAACTGCGCAACATTCCAGTTGGTAGCACCGTACACGGCATCGAACTGAAGCCAGGCAAAGGCGCACAGATCGCTCGTTCCGCTGGTGCCTCGGCACAGCTGATCGCTCGTGAAGGTGTGTACGTGACCCTGCGTCTTCGCTCCGGTGAAATGCGTAAAGTACTGTCTGAGTGCCGTGCAACGCTGGGCGAAGTCTCGAACTCCGAGCACAGCCTTCGTTCGCTGGGTAAAGCGGGTGCCAAACGCTGGCGTGGCGTTCGCCCAACCGTTCGTGGTGTTGCCATGAACCCGGTTGACCACCCACATGGTGGTGGTGAAGGTCGTACCTCTGGTGGTCGTCATCCGGTATCGCCGTGGGGCTTCCCGACTAAGGGCGCGAAGACTCGTGGTAATAAGCGTACCGACAAAATGATCGTCCGTCGTCGCAAGTAAATAGAGGGATACGACAGTGCCACGTTCTCTGAAAAAAGGTCCTTTTATTGATCTTCACCTACTGAAGAAGATCGAAGTGGCGGCGGAAAAGAACGATCGCAAACCAGTTAAGACCTGGTCGCGTCGTTCGATGATCCTGCCACAAATGGTCGGTTTGACCATTGCAGTGCATAACGGTCGCCAGCATGTTCCAGTTCTCGTGAACGAAGACATGGTCGGCCATAAACTAGGCGAGTTTGCCGGTACCCGCACATATCGTGGGCACGTGGCAGACAAGAAAGCCAAGCGTTAAGGGGTAAGGAACGATGGAAGTAGCCGCTAAGTTGTCGGGCGCTCGAATCTCCGCCCAGAAAGCCCGCTTGGTCGCCGACCAGATCCGCGGGAAGAAGGTGGGCGAAGCGCTCAACCTGTTGGCTTTCAGCAGTAAGAAAGCCGCCGAGATCCTGAAGAAAGTGCTGGAGTCGGCTGTAGCCAACGCCGAGCATAACGAAGGCGCAGACGTTGATGACCTCAAGGTCTCCACCGTTTTCGTCAACGAAGGGCGTTCGCTGAAGCGCATCATGCCACGTGCTAAAGGCCGTGCTGATCGCATCGTCAAGCGGTCTTGCCATATCACTGTCAAGGTTGCTGACAAGTAACGGAGTCGAAGAGATGGGTCAGAAAGTACATCCCATTGGCATTCGCCTGGGAATCGTCAAGGAGCACACCTCCGTCTGGTACGCAGACGGTCGGACTTATGCGGACTATTTGTTCGCTGATCTGAAAGTGCGTGAGTACCTCCAAGACAAATTAAAAAGCGCGTCCGTCAGCCGTATCGATATCCATCGTCCGGCTCAGACAGCACGTATCACCATCCACACCGCTCGTCCAGGTATCGTTATCGGGAAGAAAGGTGAAGATGTTGAGAAACTGCGTCAGGACCTGACCAAGCAAATGGGTGTGCCTGTGCACATCAATATCGAAGAGATCCGTAAGCCGGAGCTCGACGGTATGCTGGTTGCGCAGAGCGTAGCTCAGCAGCTGGAGCGTCGCGTAATGTTCCGTCGCGCTATGAAGCGCGCTGTTCAGAACGCCATGCGCATTGGTGCCAAAGGCATCAAAATCCAAGTGAGCGGTCGTCTCGGCGGTGCTGAAATCGCACGTACTGAATGGTATCGCGAAGGTCGTGTGCCACTGCACACCCTGCGTGCCGACATCGACTATGCCAACTACGAAGCTCACACCACTTACGGTGTGATCGGTGTAAAGGTTTGGATCTTCAAAGGCGAAGTAATTGGTGGTCGCCAAGAAGAACTGAAACCACAAGCACCAGCGCCTCGTAAAAAAGCTGCTAAGTAAGGGGTACGCCAAATGTTGCAACCAAAGCGTACGAAGTTCCGCAAGCAGATGACCGGCCACAACCGTGGTCTGGCACTGCGCGGTAGCAAAGTCAGCTTCGGCGAGTTCGCGCTGAAGTCTGTAGCTCGTGGTCGTCTCACCGCTCGTCAGATCGAGTCAGCGCGTCGTGCTCTGACCCGTCACGTTAAACGTGGCGGCAAGATCTGGATCCGTGTGTTCCCGGACAAGCCTGTAACCAAAAAGCCACTCGAAGTTCGGATGGGTAAAGGTAAGGGTAACGTGGAGTACTGGGTTGCCCAGATTCAGCCAGGCAAAGTCCTGTATGAAATCGAGGGTGTTACTGAAGAGCTGGCGCGTGAGGCTTTCGCCCTGGCTGCTGCAAAGCTGCCGCTCGCCACCTCCTTTGTTAAGCGGACGGTGATGTGATGAAAGCGAATGAACTTCGTGAAAAATCAGCACAGCAGCTGAACGAGCAACTGCTCGGCCTGCTGCGCGACCAGTTCAATCTGCGTATGCAGAAGGCAACTGGCCAGTTGGGGCAGTCTCATCTGCTCTCGCAAGTTAAGCGTGACATCGCTCGCGTGAAAACTGTGCTCAACCAGCAGGCAGGTAAGTAATCATGGCTGAAGCCGAAAAAACTGTCCGTACGCTGACTGGCCGTGTTGTCAGCGACAAGATGGACAAGACCATCACCGTTCTGATCGAGCGTCGCGTAAAGCACCCGATCTACGGTAAATACGTTAAGCGTTCGACTAAGCTGCACGCGCACGACGAAACCAATCAATGCCATATCGGCGACAAGGTCACTATTCGTGAAACTCGTCCGGTAGCCAAGACCAAGTCTTGGGCGTTGGTTGATATCCTCGAACGCGCTGTGGAAGTCTAAGGGCTAGGGGTCGGAGAAATTATATGATTCAGACTCAATCCATGCTCGATGTGGCCGATAACAGCGGCGCACGCCGCGTTATGTGCATCAAGGTGCTGGGTGGCTCCCATCGTCGTTACGCTGGTATCGGTGACATCATCAAAGTAACCGTCAAGGAAGCAATTCCTCGCGGCAAGGTGAAGAAAGGCCAGGTGATGACTGCAGTTGTAGTCCGCACTCGCCACGGTGTTCGTCGTGCAGACGGCTCCATCATCCGCTTCGATGGCAACGCTGCTGTTCTGTTGAACAACAAGCAAGAGCCGATCGGTACCCGTATCTTTGGGCCAGTGACCCGTGAACTTCGTACTGAGAAGTTCATGAAGATCGTCTCGCTCGCCCCAGAAGTGCTCTAAGGAGATCCGACATGCAAAAGATTCGTCGTGACGACGAGATCATCGTGATCGCCGGCAAAGACAAAGGTAAGCGCGGTAAGGTGCTCAAGGTTCTCGCTGACGACCGTTTGGTCGTTGGTGGGATCAACCTGGTGAAGCGTCATACCAAGCCAAACCCGATGTCGGGCGTACAGGGCGGTATCGTCGAGAAAGAAGCGCCAATGCACGCTTCCAACGTCGCCATTTTCAACGGCGCAACCAACAAGGCTGACCGCGTTGGTTTCAAAGTTGAAGACGGCAAGAAAATTCGTGTCTTCAAGTCGACCCAAAAAGCGGTTGATGCTTGAACACTGCTAGGTAGAAGACCATGGCACGACTAAAAGAGATTTACCGGAAGGAAATCGCTCCGAAACTTAAGGAAGAACTTAAGCTTTCGAACGTGATGGAAGTTCCGCGCGTTACCAAAATCACCCTGAACATGGGTCTGGGCGAAGCGATCGGCG
Organism: Pseudomonas sp. P129; assembly: GCF_020312195.1. Lineage (NCBI taxonomy): Bacteria > Pseudomonadati > Pseudomonadota > Gammaproteobacteria > Pseudomonadales > Pseudomonadaceae > Pseudomonas > Pseudomonas sp. P129. The sequence continues at coordinate 25,747 of NZ_JAGPYS010000001.1, forward strand.
ACAAGAAAGTCATCGAGCACGCTGTTGCTGACCTGGAAAAGATCACCGGTCAAAAAGTCGTTGTGACTTACGCTCGGAAATCCATCGCTGGCTTTAAAGTCCGTGAAGGTTGGCCGATCGGTGTCAAAGTGACTCTGCGCCGCGATCGTATGTACGAATTCCTGGATCGTCTGCTGTCGATCTCCCTGCCTCGGGTTCGCGACTTCCGCGGCCTGAATGCCAAGTCCTTCGATGGTCGTGGTAACTACAGCATGGGCGTCAAAGAGCAGATCATTTTCCCGGAAATTGACTACGACAAGATCGATGCTCTTCGCGGTCTGGACATCACCCTGACCACCACTGCCAAGAACGATGATGAAGGTCGCGCATTGCTGCGTGCTTTCAAATTCCCGTTCCGCAACTGATTGGAGTAGGACAATGGCCAAGATGAGCATGAAAAACCGTGAGCTGAAGCGTCAGCTCACTGTTGCCAAGTACGCCAAGAAGCGTGCAGAGCTGAAAGCTATCATCGTCGATCTGAACGCAAGTCCAGAAGCGCGTTGGGAAGCTACCGTAGCCCTGCAGAAGCAACCACGTGACGCAAGCGCTGCGCGCATGCGTAACCGTTGCCGCATCACTGGTCGTCCACACGGCGTCTACCGCAAGTTCGGCCTCGGCCGTAACAAGCTGCGTGAAGCAGCCATGCGTGGCGACGTACCAGGTCTGGTCAAAGCCAGCTGGTAAGGCGACACCTCTCGCGCCCTCCTGCCGGTTACGCAAGTCACCGGTCGGGATGGAGCCTGAATTTGAATCAAGCCCCTTTTGGGGCTTGATTCATTTCCGGCGTAGGACTAGAATTGCCGGCTCGCCTGAGCCCGTGTTTTTACTTGCCCGGAAGTTCTCGGCGATCAAGCTGTAGCCGCAAGGCTAATTATTTTGTTTTAGGAGCGTCTAGCCCATGAGTATGCAGGACCCGTTAGCGGACATGCTAACTCGTATCCGTAATGCCCAGATGGCTGAAAAGCCCGTCGTAAGCATGCCATCTTCCACGTTGAAGGTTGCTGTAGCAAAAGTCCTGAAGGACGAAGGCTACATTGCGGGTTATCAGATCAGCAGCGAAGTTAAATCCTCGCTGTCCATCGAGCTTAAGTACTTCGAAGGCCGTCCGGTCATCGAAGAGGTTAAGCGCGTCAGCCGCCCAGGCTTGCGTCAGTACAAGTCCTCCGATGACCTGCCGAAAGTTCGTGGCGGTCTTGGTGTGTCTATCGTCTCCACCAGTAAAGGTGTGATGACGGATCGTGCTGCGCGCGCTGCCGGTGTCGGTGGCGAAGTGCTTTGCACTGTGTTCTAAGGGGGGGTAAGCATGTCACGCGTCGCTAAGAACCCCGTTAAGCTGCCATCCGGCGTCGAAGTCAAACTCGTCGGCCAGCTGCTTTCGGTGAAGGGTGCCAAGGGCACTCTAGAACTGAACATCCATTCGTCCGTTGAGATTGTTGAAGAAGCTGGTGAGCTGCGTTTCGCTGCTCGCAATGGCGATCAACAAACCCGCGCAATGGCAGGCACCACTCGTGCACTGGTAAACAACATGGTCCAAGGCGTAAGCCAAGGCTTCGAGCGCAAGCTCCAGCTGGTCGGTGTTGGTTACAAGGCGCAAGCAAAAGGCACGGTACTGAACCTTGCACTTGGCTTCTCGCACCCAGTGGACTACGAATTGCCGAATGGCATCACCGCTGAGACCCCCAGCCAGACCGATATCCTGATTCGCGGTATCGATAAGCAGTTGGTTGGTCAAGTGGCCGCTGAGATCCGCGACTTCCGCCGTCCTGAGCCTTACAAAGGCAAAGGTGTGCGTTACGCAGACGAAGTCGTCCGCCGTAAAGAAGCCAAGAAGAAGTAGGGCATAGCAAATGACCGTCAAAAAAGTTACCCGACTGCGTCGCGCTCGCAAAGCACGCCTGAAAATGCACGAGCTGGAAGTCGTGCGTCTCTGCGTGCACCGCTCTTCGCAGCACATTTATGCCCAGGTCATCTCGGCCGACGGCAGCAAAGTCCTGGCAAGCGCCTCGACTTTGGACAAAGAACTGCGTGATGGCGCCACTGGCAACATCGACGCGGCCACTAAGGTTGGCAAGCTGGTCGCCGAGCGCGCGAAAGCCGCGGGTGTATCGCAAGTCGCTTTCGACCGTTCTGGCTTCAAGTACCACGGCCGTGTCAAAGCGCTGGCTGATGCTGCTCGTGAAGGCGGGCTGGAGTTCTAAGTTATGTCAAATCACGACCAAAAACGCGACGAAGGCTACATCGAGAAGCTGGTTCAAGTTAACCGCGTGGCCAAAACCGTAAAAGGCGGCCGTATCTTCACTTTCACTGCGTTGACCGTAGTGGGTGATGGTAAAGGGCGCGTTGGCTTCGGCCGTGGCAAGTCACGTGAAGTGCCTGCTGCAATCCAGAAAGCGATGGAAGCTGCTCGTCGCAACATGATTCAGGTTGATCTGAACGGCACTACCCTGCAGTACGCGATGAAGTCTGCCCATGGCGCCTCCAAGGTGTACATGCAGCCTGCTTCTGAAGGTACCGGTATCATCGCTGGCGGCGCAATGCGCGCAGTGCTGGAAGTTGCTGGTGTCCAGAACGTATTGGCCAAGTGCTACGGTTCGACTAACCCGGTAAACGTGGTTCACGCTACGTTCAAGGGTTTGAAGGGCATGCAGTCTCCTGAGTCGATCGCTGCCAAACGTGGCAAGCGTGTTGAGGAGATCATCTGATCATGGCTACCGTTAAAGTAACGCTGATCAAAAGCATGACCGGCCGCATCCCTAATCACAGATTGTGCATTAAGGGTTTGGGTCTGCGTCGCATCGGTCACACTGTAGAAGTCCTGGATACTCCCGAAAATCGCGGGATGATCAACAAGGCTTACTACATGCTGCGAGTCGAGGGTTAATCGATGAAACTCAATGATCTGAGTCCAGCGCCGGGTTCCCGTCGCGAAAAGCATCGTCCGGGCCGTGGTATCGGTAGCGGTTTGGGCAAGACCGGTGGCCGTGGCCACAAAGGTCAAAGCTCCCGCTCCGGTGGCACCATTGCTCCGGGCTTTGAGGGCGGCCAACAGCCGCTGCATCGTCGCCTGCCAAAATTCGGTTTCGTTTCCCTGAAGGCCATGGATCGCGCAGAAGTGCGTTTGTCCGAGCTGGCTAAAGTGGAAGGCGACATCGTAACTGTGCAGTCCCTGAAAGATGCCAACGTGATTAACCAGAACGTTCAGCGTGTGAAAATCATGCTGTCGGGCGAAGTTACTCGCGCTGTCACTATCAAGGGTATCGCCGCCACCAAAGGTGCGCGTGCGGCTATCGAAGCAGCTGGCGGCAAGTTCGAGGAATAAATGGCTAAGCAAGGTGCTCTCTCAGCGCTCGGCAAAGGCGGTATGTCTGAACTCTGGGCTCGTCTGCGTTTTCTGTTCCTGGCGATTATCGTCTACCGAATAGGCGCACACATCCCGGTTCCAGGTATCAACCCGGACCGACTCGCAGAACTGTTTCGACAGAATGAGGGGACCATTCTTAGCTTGTTCAACATGTTTTCCGGTGGCGCGCTGGAACGGATGAGCATCTTTGCACTGGGGATCATGCCGTACATTTCGGCATCGATCATCATGCAGTTGATGACCGCCGTCAGCCCGCAGCTGGAGCAGTTGAAGAAGGAAGGTGAAGCTGGCCGTCGCAAGATAAGCCAGTACACCCGCTATGGCACCGTTGTCCTGGCTCTGGTCCAAGCTATCGGCATGTCCGTTGGTCTGGCGAGTCAGGGCGTCGCGTTTTCTGGGGACCTGGGTTTCCACTTTGTGGCCGTAACTACCTTCGTGGCAGGTGCGATGTTCATGATGTGGCTGGGCGAGCAGATCACCGAGCGCGGTGTCGGCAACGGTATCTCGATGTTGATTTTCGCAGGTATCGTCGCCGGTCTTCCGAGAGCAATAGGGCAGTCTTTCGAGTCTGCACGTCAGGGTGATATCAATATCTTCGCTCTGGTTGCAATCGGTTTGCTGGCGGTAGCGATCATCGGTTTTGTGGTGTTCATTGAGCGTGGTCAGCGTCGAATCGCCGTTCACTACGCCAAGCGTCAGCAGGGCCGCAAGGTCTTCGCTGCGCAGACAAGCCACTTGCCGCTGAAAGTGAACATGGCTGGTGTGATACCGGCCATTTTCGCGAGCAGCATTTTGCTGTTCCCGGCTTCGTTGGGGTCCTGGTTCGGTCAGTCTGAAGGTCTGGGCTGGTTGCAGGACATCTCGCAGTCGATCGCTCCTGGTCAGCCGTTGAATATTCTGCTGTTTAGTGCAGGGATTATTTTCTTCTGCTTCTTCTATACGGCGTTGATGTTCAATCCGAAAGACGTAGCGGAAAACCTGAAGAAGTCCGGTGCCTTTATTCCGGGTATTCGTCCAGGCGAGCAGTCGGCGCGCTACATTGATGGCGTTTTGACTCGCTTGACCATGTTCGGTGCTCTATATATGACGGCCGTGTGTCTGCTTCCCCAGTTTCTGGTGGTCGCGGCAAACGTACCGTTCTACCTTGGCGGGACCTCGTTGCTGATCGTGGTCGTGGTTGTGATGGACTTTATGTCGCAAGTGCAATCTCACCTCGTTTCGCACCAGTATGAATCCCTGATGAAGAAAGCCAACCTGAAGGGCTACGGTGGCAGCGGCGGTATGCTGCGCTGAAGCACCCCTAAGGTTCGAGGAGTTGGTGATGAAAGTTCGTGCATCGGTGAAAAAGCTGTGCCGTAACTGCAAGATTATCCGCCGCGAAGGTGTGGTTCGAGTAATTTGCAGCGCGGAACCACGTCATAAGCAGCGCCAAGGCTGATTGTGATTTGTGCTTAAGCCCAGCAGCTAGTGCGCTGCTGGGTTGATTATTTGTTACTACAGCGATATTATCTCGCGCCCTATTTCTTGGCTTCCGGGGCGTAGGTAGCTGTCAATTGGAGTCCCACTGAATGGCCCGTATTGCAGGCGTTAACATTCCAGATAACAAGCATACTGTTATCTCGTTGACCTACATCTATGGTGTTGGTCGCACCACCGCACAGAAAATTTGTGCAACCACCGGCGTAAATCCGGCGGTGAAAATCAAAGATCTGAGCGACGAGCAGATTGAACAGCTGCGTGGCGAAGTGGCGAAGTTCACCACTGAAGGTGACCTGCGTCGCGAAATCAACATGAAAATCAAGCGCTTGATGGACCTGGGCTGCTACCGCGGTCTGCGTCATCGTCGTGGTCTTCCAGTGCGCGGTCAGCGTACCAAGACCAACGCGCGTACTCGCAAAGGTCCGCGTAAGCCGATCCGCAAGTAATCGCACCAGCGCAACGACAGGAATTTAGTCATGGCAAAACCTGCTGCTCGTCCTCGTAAAAAAGTTAAAAAGACAGTGGTTGATGGCATCGCCCACATCCACGCGTCGTTTAACAACACAATCGTCACCATTACCGATCGTCAAGGTAACGCTCTTTCGTGGGCTACCTCCGGCGGTTCGGGTTTCCGTGGTTCGCGCAAGTCCACCCCGTTCGCTGCTCAAGTAGCTGCTGAACGTGCTGGTCAAGCTGCGCTGGAGTACGGTCTGAAGAACCTCGACGTCAATGTCAAGGGTCCAGGCCCAGGTCGTGAATCCGCTGTCCGTGCATTGAACGGCTGTGGCTATAAGATCGCCAGCATCACCGACGTGACGCCAATCCCGCACAACGGGTGCCGTCCGCCGAAGAAGCGCCGCGTGTAATCCAGGAGACTGTAAGAAATGGCTCGTTACATTGGTCCAAAATGCAAACTTGCTCGTCGTGAAGGCACCGATCTCTTTCTGAAGAGCGGCGTTCGCGCTATCGAATCCAAGTGCAACATCGAAGCAGCTCCAGGTATCCACGGCCAACGTCGTGGTCGCCAGTCCGATTACGGTACTCAGCTGCGTGAAAAGCAAAAAGTCCGTCGTATCTACGGCGTTCTCGAGCGTCAGTTCAGCGGCTACTACAAAGAAGCCGCCGGCAAGAAAGGTGCAACAGGCGAGAACCTGCTGCAACTGCTCGAATGCCGTCTGGACAACGTTGTATACCGCATGGGCTTCGGCTCGACGCGTGCCGAATCCCGTCAATTGGTTTCGCACAAGTCGGTCAGCGTAAACGGCAAAACCGTTAACGTTCCTTCTTATCAGGTTCGTGCTGGCGACGTTGTTGCTATCCGCGAAAAAGCTAAGAATCAGCTGCGTATTGTCCAGGCTCTCGATCTGTGTGCCCAACGTGGCCGCGTAGAATGGGTAGAAGTAGACACTGAGAAGAAATCGGGCGTTTTCAAGAACGTTCCAGCTCGCAGTGATCTATCCGCCGACATCAACGAAAGCCTGATTGTCGAGCTCTACTCCAAGTAAGGGCTAGAAAATAGGTGCATCCATGCAGATTTCGGTAAATGAGTTCCTGACACCCCGCCACATTGATGTGCAGGTTGTCAGTCCAACCCGCGCCAAAATCACTCTCGAGCCTCTCGAGCGTGGTTTCGGCCATACCCTGGGCAACGCGCTTCGCCGCATTTTGTTGTCCTCCATGCCCGGCTGTGCAGTAGTCGAGGCCGAGATTGACGGTGTACTCCATGAGTACAGCGCCATCGAAGGTGTACAGGAAGACGTCATTGAAATCCTGTTGAACCTTAAAGGTCTGGCTATCAAGCTGCACGGTCGAGACGAAGTTACGCTGACCTTGTCGAAGAAGGGTTCGGGGGTGGTTACCGCTGCCGATATTCAGCTGGATCATGATGTCGAGATCGTTAACCCCGATCACGTAATCGCTAACCTGGCGTCTAACGGCGTCTTGAACATGAAGCTCACCGTAGCTCGTGGTCGTGGTTATGAGCCGGCAGACTCGCGTCAAAGCGATGAAGACGAAAGCCGCAGCATTGGTCGCTTGCAGCTTGACTCTTCGTTCAGCCCGGTTCGCCGTATCGCATACGTGGTGGAAAACGCCCGTGTCGAACAGCGTACTAACCTGGACAAGCTGGTTATTGATCTGGAAACCAACGGTACTCTGGACCCTGAAGAGGCTATCCGTCGCGCTGCAACCATTCTGCAACAGCAGTTGGCTGCGTTCGTCGACCTCAAAGGCGACAGCGAACCAGTGGTAATCGAACAGGAAGACGAGATCGATCCGATCCTGCTTCGTCCGGTTGACGATTTGGAACTGACCGTGCGTTCGGCCAACTGCCTTAAGGCGGAGAACATCTACTACATCGGCGATCTGATTCAGCGCACCGAAGTAGAGCTGTTGAAGACTCCGAACCTGGGCAAGAAATCCTTGACCGAGATCAAGGACGTTCTGGCTTCTCGTGGTCTCTCCCTCGGCATGCGCCTCGACAACTGGCCGCCGGCAAGTCTTAAGAAGGACGACAAGGCTACGGCCTGATCGTCGTAATCACCGAACGCGAGTTTGGTAAGGAATGAACCATGCGTCATCGTAAAAGTGGACGTCACCTGAGCCGTACCAGCTCTCACCGCAAAGCCATGTTCCAAAACATGGCGGTGTCGCTGTTCGAGCACGAGCTGATCAAAACTACCCTGCCGAAAGCCAAGGAACTGCGCCGCGTTGCCGAGCCGCTGATCACCCTGGCCAAGGAAGACAGCGTTGCCAACCGTCGTCTGGCTTTCGACCGTACTCGTTCGAAAGAAATCGTCGGCAAACTGTTCAACGATCTGGGCAAGCGCTATGCAACCCGTCAGGGCGGCTACCTGCGCATCCTCAAGTGCGGTTTCCGCGCTGGCGACAACGCGCCAATGGCGTACGTCGAGCTGGTTGATCGTCCTATCGGTGGCTCTGTAGAAGCTGCTGAATAAGACATCAGTTTGAACATAAAACCGGGCCCAGTGCCCGGTTTTTTGTTTTCCGGAATTAAGAATTGCTATCGATAGTCATGATTTAATGAATTCGACGCTGCAATAGCTTTCGACAATACTTCTTCTCAAGCCGATCAGCCGGCTATACACACCAGAGGAAGATGTAGATGAGCCAGAAGACCCTTACGACCGCCAGCGGTGCCCCCGTCGCAGACAATCAGAACTCCCGTTCGGCAGGCCCACGTGGTCCTCTATTGCTCGATGATTTCCATCTGATCGAAAAGCTTGCCCACTTCAACCGTGAAAACATCCCGGAGCGTCGCGTGCACGCCAAGGGGTCGGGTGCTCATGGTACGTTCACCGTGACCCGCGACATCAGCCAATATACCAGCGCCAGGCTGTTCGACACGGTTGGCAAGCAGACGCCGATTTTCCTGCGCTTCTCCACCGTAGGCGGCGAGCGTGGTTCGGCTGATACCGAGCGTGACCCTCGTGGCTTTGCGATCAAGTTTTACACCGAGGAAGGTAACTGGGACATCGTCGGTAACAACACGCCGGTGTTCTTTATCCGTGACCCCCTGAAATTCCCTGATTTCATTCACACTCAGAAGCGCCTGCCGCAGACCAATCTGAAGAGCCCTCAGATGATGTGGGATTTCTGGTCGCACTCGCCTGAAGCGCTGCACCAGGTCACTATTCTGTTCTCCGATCGTGGCATTCCGGACGGCTACCGTCACATGCACGGCTTCGGCAGCCACACCTATAGCCTCATCAGTGCTGCAGGCGAGCGTCATTGGGTGAAGTGGCATTACAAGACCCGCCAGGGGATCAAGAATCTGACGCCCGCAGAGGCTGCGCGCATTGCCGGTACTGATCCTGATTACGCTCAGCGCGATCTGTTCACTGCCATCGAGAAGGGCGACTTCCCCAAGTGGCAGGTGTGCATCCAGTTGATGACCGAAGCTCAGGCTGCGAATCATCATGAAAACCCGTTCGACGTGACCAAGACCTGGTCGCAGAAAGAATACCCGCTGATCGAGGTGGGCGAGCTGGAGTTGAACCGCAACCCGCTCAACTACTTTGCCGAAGTCGAGCAGGCCGCATTTGGCCCAAGCAACATGGTGCCAGGCGTTGGCCTTTCGCCAGACCGCATGTTGCAAGGGCGCGTATTTGCCTATGCTGATGCGCATCGCTATCGCGTAGGTACCAACCACCAGCAGTTGCCGATCAATGCGCCCAAGAGTCCGGTGCACAGCTATCAGCGTGACGGGGCGATGGCCTTCGGCACCAATGGCGGTGCGGCGCCAAACTATGAACCGAACAGCTACTCGGATGCGCCGAAAGAGAATCCGCGCTACGCGGAGCCTGCGCTGTCTCTGAACGGTGCAGCAGATCGTCATGATCATCGAGTAGACGGCGATTACTACAGTCAGGCAGGCAAGTTGTTCAACCTGATGAGCGCTGATCAGCAAGCCCTGTTGATTGGCAATATTGCCGGCGCAATGGCAGGCGTTTCCAGTGATGTCGTGCAACGTCAGTTGCAGCATTTCTACAAAGCTGACCCTGCTTACGGCGAAGGCATTGCCCGCGCATTGGACGTAAAACTGGGCTGAGTCGAAGTGAGAAACAGAACCGCCCTCATTTGGGCGGTTTTTCGCTTCTTAACGGCGTAATTTCGCCACTTTTCGTCGGTTTATTGCGTTTTTCTAAGTGACCTCGTGCGGCGCTTGGTTCAAACTATCGTCTTTGAAGCAGGAGTCTGGTGCGATGCAAGGCCACCCCGAAGTAATCGATTATCTCAACACGTTGCTCACGGGCGAACTGGCAGCTCGTGACCAATATTTCGTTCACTCACGCATGTACGAAGACTGGGGCTTTTCGAAGCTCTACGAACGTATCAATCATGAGATGGAAGAAGAGGCGCAACACGCTGACGCGCTGATGCGTCGTATCCTGATGCTGGAAGGCACGCCGCGCATGCGCCCGGACGACCTCGACGTCGGCACCACAGTGCCTGAGATGCTCGCCAGCGATCTGCGTCTCGAATACAAGGTACGTGCTGCCCTGTGCAAGGGTATCGAGCTCTGTGAGCTGCACAGCGACTACGTGACTCGCGAAATCCTGCGCGTGCAGCTGGCTGATACCGAAGAAGACCATACCTACTGGCTCGAACAGCAGATGGGGTTGATCAAGTCCATCGGCCTGCAGAACTACCTGCAATCGCAGTTCTGATTCGACCGCTCATAAAAAAGCTCCTGCACTTGCGTGACAGGAGCTTTTTTGTATCCGGGTTCGACTGATGCCGAACCCGTTTTCGTCGCACTCGTCAGGCTTTATCTCTGGTCAACAGAGGTTTCAGGTAATGACCTGTGTAGGACTGTTCCATCTCGGCGACCTGTTCAGGTGTGCCCGTCGCAATGATCTGCCCACCTCGCGAACCGCCTTCCGGACCCAGATCCACCAGCCAGTCGGCCGTCTTGATCACATCCAGGTTGTGCTCGATCACCACCACGGTATTGCCGTGGTCGCGCAGGCGATGCAATACATCCAGCAGCTGCTGAATATCCGCGAAGTGCAGGCCTGTGGTCGGCTCGTCGAGGATGTACAACGTCTTGCCGGTGTCGCGCTTGGACAGCTCACGCGACAGCTTGACCCGCTGCGCTTCACCGCCTGACAGGGTCGTCGCCGATTGCCCCAGCTTGATATAGGAAAGTCCTACATCCATCAGGGTTTGCAGCTTGCGCGCCAGTGCCGGAACGGCGTCGAAGAACTCACGCGCTTCCTCGATGGTCATCTCCAGCACTTCGTGGATGTTCTTGCCTTTGTACTTGACCTCAAGCGTTTCGCGGTTGTAACGCTTGCTCTTGCACACGTCGCAGGGCACGTAGATGTCTGGCAAAAAGTGCATCTCGACCTTGATCAGCCCGTCGCCCTGGCACGCCTCGCAGCGGCCGCCCTTGACGTTGAACGAGAACCGCCCCGGACCATAGCCCCGCGAGCGTGATTCCGGAACCCCGGCGAACAGCTCGCGAATCGGCGTGAACAGCCCGGTGTAGGTCGCCGGGTTGGAGCGCGGCGTACGACCGATAGGGCTCTGGTCGATGTCCACCACCTTGTCCAAGTGCTGCAGGCCGTTGATGCTGTCGTGCGTAGCCGCTTCCAGCGTCGTGGCGCCGTTCAGCGCCGTAGCGCTCAGCGGGAACAGCGTGTTGTTGATCAGCGTCGACTTGCCCGATCCGGAAACACCCGTCACGCAGGTCAGCAGGCCGATCGGGATGTCGAGATTGACATTTTGCAGGTTGTTGCCACGCGCGCCCTTGAGGGTCAGCGAGAGCTTCTTGTTACGCGGGGTGCGCTTGGCGGGAACGGCAATCTTCACGCGCCCTGACAGGTATTTGCCGGTCAGCGAGTCGGGATGCGACATCACTTCGTCCGGCGTACCTTCGGCGACGATATGACCACCATGCACGCCGGCCCCCGGGCCAATGTCGACCACGTAGTCGGCCAGGCGAATCGCATCTTCATCGTGCTCGACCACAATCACTGTATTGCCGATGTCGCGCAGGTGCTTGAGCGTGCCCAGCAAACGATCATTGTCGCGCTGGTGCAGACCGATGGACGGCTCATCGAGGATGTACATCACCCCGACCAGCCCCGCACCGATCTGGCTGGCCAGACGGATACGCTGTGCTTCGCCGCCGGACAGGGTGTCTGCGCTACGATCCAGGGTCAGGTAGTCCAGGCCCACGTTGACCAGAAACTGCAGACGCTCACGGATTTCCTTGAGAATCTTGTCGGCGATCTCGCCACGTCGTCCGGTCAGCTTGAGCGTTTCAAAGTAATGCGTCGCGTCGCCAATCGGCAGACTGGTGACTGCAGGCAGAGTCTTTTCACCCACCCACACATGGCGCGCTTCGCGACGCAGGCGAGTGCCTCGGCAGTCAGGGCAGGGCTGTGTGCCCAGGAACTTGGCCAGCTCTTCGCGGACCGTAGCCGATTCGGTTTCCCGATAGCGACGCTCCAGATTCGGCACGATGCCTTCGAACGGGTGCGCACGCTTGACGATATCGCCACGGTCATTGAGGTAGCGGAAATCGACACTCTGCGAGCCACTGCCGTTGAGCAGAATCTTCTGCATGTCGGCGGGGATCTGCTTGAATGGCATTTCCAGGCTGAAGCCATAGTGCTTGGAGAGCGAGCCGAGCATCTGGAAGTAATAGACATTACGCCTGTCCCAGCCTCGTATCGCGCCTTCGGCAAGCGTCAGTTCGGCATTGACCAGCCGCTTGATATCGAAGAACTGCTTCACGCCCAGACCGTCGCAGGTCGGGCAGGCGCCAGCCGGGTTGTTGAAGGAGAACAGCTTCGGTTCCAGCTCGCTGATCGCATGGCCACAGATAGGGCAGGCGAAGCGGGCAGAGAAGATCACTTCCTCGCCCGGCTCGTCGTCCATCGGCGCCACCAGGGCGATACCGTCGGCCAGCTTCAGGGCGGTCTCGAAGGACTCGGCCAGGCGCTGCTGCAGGTCGGCGCGGACCTTGAAACGGTCCACGACCACATCGATCGAGTGCTTCTTCTGCTTATCCAGCTTCGGCAGCTCATCCAGCTCGCACAGCTTGCCGTTGACTCGCGCCCGGACAAAGCCTTGCGCGCGCAGCTCTTCGAAAACCGAAAGATGCTCGCCCTTGCGCTCGCGGATAACTGGCGCAAGCAGCATCAATTTGCTGCCCTCAGGCTGACTCAGCACCAGGTCGACCATCTGGCTGACCGTCTGGGCTTCCAGCGGAATATCGTGGTCGGGGCAGCGAGGCTGGCCGACGCGCGCATACAAAAGACGCAGGTAGTCGTAAATTTCGGTAATCGTACCCACGGTCGAGCGCGGGTTATGTGAAGTAGACTTCTGCTCGATGGAAATCGCCGGCGACAGACCTTCGATCGTATCGACGTCCGGTTTTTCCATCATCGACAGAAACTGGCGGGCATAGGCCGACAGCGATTCGACATAGCGGCGTTGCCCTTCGGCGTACAGCGTATCGAAAGCCAGCGAAGACTTGCCTGAGCCGGAGAGCCCGGTGATAACGATCAGTTTGTCGCGGGGAAGTGTCAGGTCAATATTTTTCAGGTTGTGGGTTCGTGCCCCACGTATCAGGATCTTGTCCACTGCGGCCTCGCTTGGCGGGCATAAACGACGGAGTATACGGCTCCGAGCCATCACGCGGCAAAGCGTCGCGTATGTGCTGTACAACGATGGGACTGGTAGAATCGCCGCCGGTTCACACGAGGTTATTCCATGCACGATACCCACAGCGAGCGTATGAGTAGCGGCGAGACCCGCGCAGCAGGCGGTCTGGCCCTGGTGTTTGCGTTCCGCATGCTTGGCATGTTCATGGTCTTGCCGGTTCTGGCAACCTACGGCATGGACCTGGCAGGCGCGAGCCCTGCACTGATCGGTCTGGCGATTGGCGCCTACGGCCTGACCCAGGCGGTGTTGCAGATACCGTTCGGGATCATTTCCGACCGTATCGGCCGGCGACCGGTCATTTATTTCGGCTTGATCATCTTTGCGATCGGCAGCGTGGTGGCGGCGAACGCGGATTCGATCTGGGGAATCATTGCCGGACGTATCCTGCAGGGGGCTGGCGCCATTTCCGCGGCAGTCATGGCGCTGCTCTCCGACCTGACCCGCGAACAGCACCGCACCAAGGCCATGGCCATGATCGGCATGACCATTGGTCTGTCGTTCGCCATCGCCATGGTTGTCGGCCCGGTGATCACCGGCATGTTCGGGCTTTCCGGATTGTTCCTGGCCACCGGCGGCATGGCCTTGATAGGCGTTCTCATCGTCGCCTACGTGGTGCCCAAGGCCAGCGGGGCATTAATGCATCGCGAGTCCGGCGTCGCCAAACAGGCGCTGGGGGCGACGTTGCGTCATCCGGACCTGCTGCGCCTGGATTTGGGTATCTTCGTGTTGCATGCGATGCTCATGTCCAGCTTCGTGGCCTTGCCACTGGCGCTGGTCGAAAAAGCCGGTCTGCCCAAGGAAGAACACTGGTGGGTCTACCTGACTGCCTTGCTGGTTTCCTTCTTCGCGATGATCCCGTTCATCATCTATGGCGAGAAGAAACGTCAAATGAAGCGCGTTCTGCTGGGCGCCGTCACAGTTTTGATGCTGGCTGAGCTATTCTTCTGGGCCTACGGGGACACGTTGCGGGCACTGGTCATCGGGACAGTGGTATTCTTCACCGCGTTCAACCTGCTGGAAGCATCCTTGCCGTCGTTGATCAGCAAGGTTTCACCGGCCGGCGGAAAAGGCACGGCAATGGGAGTTTATTCCACCAGCCAGTTTCTTGGATCGGCCGCAGGTGGGATACTGGGCGGCTGGTTGTTCCAGCACGGTGGGCTCGATGTGGTGTTCCTGGGTGGTGCAGCCATGGCCGCCGTCTGGCTCGCCTTCGCAGTGACCATGCGAGAACCGCCTTACGTGACCAGCCTACGTCTGCCGTTGTCGCCGCAGGCGCAGCGTGAAGCAGGCCTGGCAGAGCGTTTGATGTCCGTAGCAGGCGTGACAGATGCAGTGGTGGTTGCGGAAGAGGCAGCCATCTACATAAAACTCGACACAAAATTATTGGATCGTGCCTCTCTCGAAAAGCTGGTCAATCCAGCATCAGAAGCGTGCGAAGCCTAGGAGAACGTTATGGCCCGTGGGGTTAACAAAGTCATATTGGTCGGTACATGCGGCCAGGATCCCGAAGTTCGCTACTTGCCTAACGGTAACGCCGTGACCAACCTGAGTCTGGCCACCAGCGAACAATGGACTGACAAGCAGAGCGGCGAGAAAAAAGAAAAAACCGAATGGCACCGTGTTTCGATGTTCGGCAAGGTCGCGGAAATCGCCGGCGAATACCTGCGCAAGGGTTCGCAGGTCTACATCGAAGGCAAGCTGCAGACCCGCGAGTGGGAAAAAGACGGCATCAAGCGCTACACCACTGAAATCGTCGTCGACATGCAGGGCACCATGCAACTGCTGGGCGGCCGTCCACAGGGTGACGCTCAACAAGGTCAAGGCGGTGGTGGCAACTACAACCAGTCCGCGCCTCGTCCACAGCAGTCGCGCCCACAACAGTCGGCACCGCAGCAGAACTACAACCAGCAGCCGCCACAACGCGACTCGCGTCCAGCGCCGCAACAACAAGCGCCGCAGCCAGCTGCTGACTTTGATAGCTTTGATGATGATATTCCGTTCTAGCGCATACAGCTGGAACCCGTTGTTCAGGTCCAGAGCCGGAGCCCCCGTTTATCGGGGGCTTCGTCGTTTTCAGGCGTCAGAAAGCGCTGAACCACTCTGGTTGTACTGCTGCCGTGAAAGCCGCGGAGCATCTAAAACCGCGCATCCTTCTGTGTTTGCGCGTTTTCGAAACAATGTGCGATCACCCAGCTCGCCGGCTTCACCTCACCTCGTGGGCCAAACGCCAATGCCCGTTGTGCCAACGGTCCGTTGCTGGCCGTGGCGCCGGCAACATGCGGGTTGTCCCATACACCCCAGGTGATAACCGTCGACACCGAGCGCGTAGCGAGGATCAGGTCCAGATAGTGCTTATAGGTTTGCGCAACCTTCCCATCGCGTTCTGAGATGGACCCCTTCAAGTGGCTGTCATCGACGTCCAGTTCCGTGATGTGGATCGACAACCCCATATCCCGCACTGCCAGAATAAAGCGAGACAGGCCCGAACCAAAGGTGTCGCCTGCACGCAGGTGGGACTGAATGCCCAGGCCGTGTATCGGAATGCCCCGCTGCTTGAGACCGCGCAGCAGGGCGAGCACGGCAGTACGTCGGCTTTCGCCGTAATGGGTATCCTTTTCCAGGCCGTAATCGTTGTAGCAGAGCAGGGCGTCCGGGTCGGCCTTGTGCGCAGCGTTGAAGGCTATGTCCAGGTAGCGAGGCCCGAGCATCTGATACCAGAACGAATTGCGCAGCCCGTCAGGCTGGCCGTCCTCCAGTTGGATGGCTTCGTTGACGACGTCCCATGCGCTGATGAGGCCACGATAATGGCTGGCGACGGTACTGATGTGCGCAGTCAGCACCGCCTCGGCGTTCGTCGGCGTGACGGTACGGTGAACCCAGTCGGGTAAAGAACGATGCCAGCAGAAGGTGTGCCCGCGCATACGCTGGTCATGCGCTTTGGCAAACGCCGCGATCGCGTCGGCGGGCGCGAAGTTGTAACGCTCCGGTTCGGGGTGGACGGTCTGCCACTTCAAGGCGTTCTCTGGCACTACGATGCTGGCCTGACGGGCGACCAGTTCCCGGTAGGCCGCGTCGTCATTCAGCTTTGCCGGATCAATCGCAAAGCCGAACCGTATGCCTTTCCCGGCTGCAGGCTGGCGCAACGCGGTAAAGGTTTCTGCCGCCAGCAGCCTGCTGTTCACAAAGGGCAGGCACGCCAGCAGGCGGACAAACGCAGTCAGAAAACTGCGTCGACTAGCCCGGCGCATCACGCACCAAAAATCCCCATCAGCTCCTCACGGCCTACCATCACCGTCATCGAGCCTTGTTTCTGTTCGCCTTCAATCGTGCACAACAATCCGGCTTCCCGGCAAATCACTGCACCTGCTGCGATGTCCCACAGGCTGGTGAATTTCTCCATGTAGCCGTCCGTTTGCCCCAAAGCGGCGAACGCCAGGCCGATGGTGGCGCAGCGATAACCGGCAAGGCCCCAGCCCTGTCGGCGCAGGCTCAGGTGCAGTTTGCCCATCTCTTCGGCATCCCAGCGGGTGTTTTCACCGACGCCAGCGATGCGCAGGTGCTCGGGTGGTTGCGGGCGGACAAAGGGGACGCCGTTGCGCAGCAAGCCATCGCCCGTGCGGGCTGCCAGGGTGTAGCCCAGTGCCGGGTAGGCGACGACGCCGATTTCGGGCTCGCCTGCCGACATGTACGCCACCGCGATTCCCCACAATGGGGTGCCCCGCAGGTAGTTGCCGGTGCCGTCGATGGGATCGATGACCCAGCCATCGGTGATGAACTCGCCGCCCATTTCTTCGCCGAGGATTGTATCGTCGGGGAAGTGTTTGCTCAGTTCTGCACGCAGCAGTTGTTCCACTTCAAAGTCGGCGCGGGAGACGAGGTCTTGCGCGCTTTTGGTGGTGATGTCGAGGGTGTGGCGGTCGTTAAAATACGCCATGGCCAGGCCAGTGGCCTGTTCTACGGCGTGCATGGCGACGCTGAGTCGGTTGTTCATTGCAGACAGCCTCCGTTCGGCAGGTTCAACAAGTCCGGGTAATCACTGAGAATCGACTGTGCGCCATGTTCCAGCAGGTAGCGCGCACGTTTCGGGCTGTTGATGGTAGCCACGGCGAATTCGACGCCGCTGCTTTTCAGGCGAACAAGGTGATGGTCATCGAGCATATCGTCAAGTACGTGAAGTATTCGGCAGTCATATTCGGCCAACAGCGCGACCGGGTCGGCAGGCGCCACCACCGAGGCAATAGCCAGTGGTACGTCGTTCCATAAGCGTCGGGCGGCCGTTAGCGAGCGCACCGAAAAGCTGGAGACGAACAACCGGTCGTTGTCGGCGGGCCACAGATTTTTGAGGATCGGCATCACCACTTCCGCCGTCTCGACATCGTCGCCAATGGTCGGCTTGAGTTCGACCTGCAGACCCAGGTTGAGGCGCAGCGCACAGGCCACGATCTCTTCAAAGGTCGGGACCTGCAAACCGGCGAATTCAGGCGCGAACCAGCTGCCCGCGTCCAGTGTGCGGATAGCTTTCAGATCATGCAGCACGACGGCGCCGCGCCCGTTGGTGGTGCGGTCCAGCAAGTCGTCATGAATCACGACAGGCTGGCCATCGCGGGTCAGCTTCACGTCGATCTCGACCCACTCGGCGCCGCATTCGGCAGCTTTTTCCAGGGCCAGCAGAGTGTTTTCCGGCACGTAAGCCTTGGCACCGCGATGGGCAATCAGGGGCGAGCGGACGAGGGGAGCAGGTTTGAGCATGGCGGGTCACTTGGTGGTGTGGGAAAAGGTCACGAGCTGGCGCTGGCCGGTCTCGATATCGAACAGCAAGGGCGTGGAATTGATCGCCAGTCGAACCTGGGTGCCGGGTATCTGGTGTTGCCGTCCGGCGAGGCTGACAACGCAGCGCGTTCCAGCCAGTTGGCAATACAGCAGCGTGTGGCTGCCCAGATTCTCTGAAGACTCCACTGTGGCAGTCACGCCTTGTTGATCGAGCATGAAGGTCTCGGGGCGCAGGCCCATCAGCCATTTGCCGGTCCGGTTGCTGGCAATGCCGAGCTTGATGGGCAGGCGTTGACCATCGGCGAGCATCAAGAGCTTGTCGTCCAGGCAGTGCACCGGCAGCAGGTTCATGGGCGGCGTGCCGATGAAGCTGGCGACGAATGTGCTGGCGGGTTGATCGTAGATCTGCGCAGGCGTGCCGATCTGCTCGACACGGCCTTTGTCGAGAATCACCACGCGCTCGGCGAGGGTCATGGCTTCGGTCTGATCGTGGGTGACATACAGGATCGTCGCGCCGGTCTGCCGGTGCAGGCTGCGAATCAACAGACGCATT
Source organism: Pseudomonas sp. P129 (assembly GCF_020312195.1). Classification (NCBI taxonomy): domain Bacteria; kingdom Pseudomonadati; phylum Pseudomonadota; class Gammaproteobacteria; order Pseudomonadales; family Pseudomonadaceae; genus Pseudomonas; species Pseudomonas sp. P129. The sequence goes on from NZ_JAGPYS010000001.1 coordinate 44,148, forward strand.
TCATGACGCAGCGCGCTGTCCAGGTTGCACAGCGGCTCATCGAACAGCAGCACCGGCGGTTTGCGGATCAACGCCCGACCGATGGCGACGCGCTGGCGCTGGCCGCCGGAAAGCTCTCCGGGCTTGCGTTGCAGTAGCTCTTCCAGACCCAGCGAAGCGGCGCACTCGCGGATGCGCTGCTCGCGTTCCTTGCGTGCAACCCGCGCCAGCTTGAGCGCGTAGCCGATGTTGTCGGCCACGCTCATGTGCGGGTAGAGCGCGTAGTTCTGAAACACCATGGCGCAGCCGCGCTCCTTGGGAGGCAGGCGCGTGACGTCACGGGCACCCATGAGGATCTGCCCTTGGCTGACCTCTTCCAGCCCGGCCACCATGCGCAGCAGCGTGGACTTGCCACACCCGGACGGGCCGAGGATCACATTAAGCTCGCCCGCCTTGAAAACCAGGTCGAGCCCGTGAAGGATGCGCTCGGTGCCGTAGGTTTTGTGCAGGTCCGTGAGGATAATATCCGGCGCGCAGGTAATAGGGGTGAGCGCGTTCATTTACCGACTCCAATCAGGCCTTTGACAAACCAGCGCTGCATGAGCGCAATGACGAGGATGGGCGGCAGCATGCTGACCACAGCAGCGGCCATCAGCAGGTTCCACTCGGGGACCTGGGTTGCATCGGTCGGCAGAAAGCTGGCCACCCCCAGCACCAGCGTGCGCATGTCCTCGCGATTGGTTGCCACCAGCGGCCACAGGTAGTCCTTCCAGGCGCCGATGAACACCAGCGTGCCGAGCGCAGCAAAGTTGGTCTTCGACAGTGGCAGCAGGATGTCGATGAAAAACCGCCAGGGCCCTGCACCGTCCATGCGTGCGGCCTCGACCAGCTCGGCAGGCAGCGTCTGGTAGAACTGCCGAAACAGAAAGGTGCCGGTCGCCGAGGCAATCAGCGGCAGGGCGAGGCCGGGGTAGCTGTCGAGCAAATTGATGGTCGGCAGTGGCAGCCACTGAATGCCCAGCCAGTGCAACAGGCTGCGCACGGGGCCGAGCAAATCGCTGGCCACGGCATACGTGGGAATGATCCGTACTTCCAGCGGCAGCAGCAGCGCCCCCAGCACGGCGAAGAAAATCACCGAACTGTAGCGGCTGCGAAAGTACACCACGGCAAAGGCCGTCAGCGCCGAGAGCGTCAGCTTGCCGATCACCACCAGCGTGGCGACCAGCAGGCTGTTGCCCAGCAGGCGCAGCAGATCCAGACGCCGGCTGACCTGCTGCAGATTCTCCAGCAGTTGGTCGCCAGGGATCACCGCAAGACCGTGGGCGAACAATTGCGGGTTACTGACGGTCGCCGAGCAGACCGCCATGTACAGCGGCCCCAACGCGAACACCAGGCCAAGGGTCAGCAGCAGGTAAGCGCCTGCGTTGAACAGCCGGTTATGCTCGATCATGCTTTCGCCCCACGACGCTGGAAGCGCGACAGGAGTTTGAATTGAGCGACGCTCAGCGCCACCACTGCCAGCAGCATGAGCACTGACAGGGTCGATGAGCCTGCCAGATCCAGCCCCATGAAACCGTCGGTGTAAATCTTGTAGGCCAGCACATTGGTGGTGTCGCCAGGTCCGCCTTGGGTGAGGGTGTCGACCAGGCCGAAACTGTTCGACAGGCTTTCCAGCAGGTCGATGACAAACACGAACAGCAGATAAGGCGCGATCAGGGGCAGTTGTATGTCGAGCATGCGCCGCAAGGGACCCGCTCCATCCAGTGCAGCAGCGGCGAGGTAGTCGTCGGGCACCGATTTCAGGCTGGCGACCAGCATCACGAAGTTGAACGGCACCAGGCACCAGGCATACGCCACGATCAGTAACAGCATGCTCTGTATCGGGCTGGCGTAGGGCGACCAGGTGCCGGGTGCAATCGCGTTGAGCCAGGCGAAGATGCCCATCACCGGATTGGCCAGCACATGAAAGACGATACCGATGGTGGCGCCCGATACCGCGTAGGGCCAGATCAGCAGGTGGCGAAACACGGCGTTGCCGCGCAGTTTCAGTTCCAGGCACAGCGCAAGCACCAGTGCGATAAGAATCGAAAGCACGACGCTCGACAAGCTGAACACCAGTGTCGAGCCCAGCGACGCCAGCACGCCGGGGTCCCTCAGCACCCGCCAGTAATTGCTCAGGCCAACGAAGATTTCATTACCGCCGAAGGGCGGCACCAGATGAAACGACCACCAGATGGCCTGGACCGCAGGCCAATAAAAGAACAGGCCGAGCGCCAGCAGTTGCGGCAGGGCAAACAGCAGTGCCAGACGTGGCTGTGGGAAATGTGCACGGGGTTTCATGGCGTGGCCTCGCTCGACTCGTTGCTGGCCTGGGCGCGGTGCATCTGTTGAAACAGACCCAGCAGCTCGTTGGCCCGTAGCGTCGTCTGGCGCAGGGCCAGATCGATGCTCTGGCGACCCGCGAGCGCGTTCTCCATTTCCTGCGACCAGATCAGGCGCATCAGCGTGATGAAACCGCAGCGCAAAGGCGCGGAAGGCTGACCGTCGATATCGTCCAGCGCTGTCAGTCCGACCGTGATTGCCGATGGCTCGCTGGCTGCGGATTGCAAACGTGCAGCGGCGGCCTGAGTAACGGGCAGGTAGCCCGTTCGGGCGCTGAATATCAACTGGTTGTCCGGTTGCAGCACGAACGCCAGAAATTCCGAGACCAGCCGGTAATCCCTGACGGAATGCCCGCGCATGACCCACAGCGAGGAACCTCCGGGAACGTTGGCACGTCGCTGGGTGGCCGCGTAAATCGGCAGTGCCGTGACCTGGATATCGGATTTGAGCGTGCTGTGTACAACATTCCACGCCCCGGTGGAGTCGAGCAGCATGGCGCAATCGTCGGTGGCGAACGCCAGCGCCTGCTGCCCGCTGCGGGTTGCATCCTCATGCACCACCAATCCTTCGGAGGTCCATTGCGCGAGGTCTTTCATGAGGCGCAGATGGGGGCCTTCGTCGAACTGATAGCGGTCACCGCCTGAGGAGCGAATCGCAACGTAGGTGCCTTGCGCTGCGCTGGTTTGCTCAAGCCAGATCCAGGGGGCAAAGGCGCTGACGAGCGGGCATTGCTGACCGTTTTTCTTCAGGGCCCGCAAGGCATCCGCAAAGGCTTCCCAGGTGGCGGGTGGCTCGCTGATCCCGGCAGCGGCCAGCGCCTTCCGGTGTGTATAAAGCACGGCTGTGGACGCCGCAAAAGGCTGCGCCGCGAGCGTGCCGTGGTCGTCGGCGTAATAGCGCCGCAAGGCTGGCAGAAAGGTATCGTCGGGATAGGCCCTGTGATGATCGGCCATGATCGCCTCGACAGGTCGGGTGGCACCGCCCAGCAGCATGTCAGGCGTGGCAACGTCGTAAATCTCCACCAGTGCCGGGCCTATGCCCGCCCGGTAAGCCGCTACGGTTTTCTGCAGCGTCTGCTCATAACTGCCCTGGCGGACACAGTGCAGGCGATCACCTTCCTCGCGTGGCGCATTGAAGCTTCTGCACAGATCCGCGATGGCACTCCCGGCCGCGCCACTGTGGCTGTACCAGAACTCGGCCGGTGCAGCGGCGAAAGCGTTTGCAGCGAGCGACAGCAGGGCCAGCACGGAAAACATCTTACGGATGGAAGGCATGAGGACACTCACAAGAACTCAATGCCATTTAATACAGGTTGTGTGTAGTATTTGTGACCTGCGCGACTTTTATTAAATTTTCATGATTGAAGTGTGCAATGGATGGTGGGCGATACACTGCTCCACACGCCGACTGTTTTAATCTCATCTGATTTGAAGACTCCATGCCTCTCGACCTCGACACGCCACTTGATTCGCACCAACCGTTGAGCCTCAATGAACGCAAGTTGCTGGACATCCTTCGTCGTCGAGGTGCGATCACCCGTGCTATGGTTTCGACCGAGATGGACCTGGCTCAGCAGTCAGTGCACCGGCTCATCGAAGAGCTGATCAGCCGTGGCCTGCTGCGCAGTGGTGAGCGCGTCAAGAACGGCCGCGGTCAGCCCAGCCCGCGCATCGAACTGGTCAATGAAGCGGTGTATGCCATCGGTGTATCGATCAACACCGACTCGGCGGTGGTCTGCGTCGCCGACCTGGGCTGCAATGTGCTGGAACAGGTCACCCTGCGCACGCCGCCGTTAAGCCGCAACAGCACCCTGGATTCACTGGAAAAGACCATCGAACGCATGCTTCAGCGCAACGGGATTGAAGCGCAACGCGTCGTCGGCATGGGTTTCGCGATTGCCGGCTTTTTTCTTGAAAACCGCCAGATCAATGCACCGGAACCGCTGCGCGACTGGTCATTGATGGATCTGCAACCGGTGCTGGAAGAACGTTTCGGCATGCCGGTCTGGCTGGAAAACAACGCCACCACCGCGGCCATCGGCGAAAGCCTGGTCGGCGTGGGCGCCTGGGCCAGCAACTTCATCTACCTGTCCTTCAACTTCGGTTTCGGCGCAGGCGTTGTCATCAACGGCAAACCGTATTTCGGCAGCCACGGCAATGCAGGCGAGATCACCCTCTACAACGACGAAGAATCGATAAACCGCCCGGCCTTGCGCTACTTGCTGGAAGACTTGCATCAGAACGGCGTGCAGGTCGACTCGATCGAAGACCTGCGCCTGCGCTTCGACCCCGACTGGCCCGGTGTGGATACCTGGCTGACGCGCGTCAAGCTCACACTGGATCGCCTGATCAACGCACTGGCGGGCCTGTTCGATCCGCAGGCCGTGGTGTTTGGCGGGCAATTACCGCCCGAATTGGGAAAACGCCTGATCGCCGCGACGACCTTCTGGGGCACCCATCGCTACAACTCCCCGCCGCCTCGGCCGCAGTTATTGCTGAGCGAAACGAATGGGGACGCGGCGGTTCTGGGGGCAGCGCTGGTGCCGTTGAAGGAGCGGTTTTTTGTTTGATTCGTTGGGCGTTGGGTGGACAGGTATTGGCGGTTTTTGGGTGGTGCTGTTGACTGTTGTTGGGCCAAAGCTGGTGTTTCAAGGGTTGTCGTAGTGCTGTACCTCAGTCGCAGACCGATCGATGCGCTTTTCCATATCGGCAACAAACCCGTTCAATGGCATCAATTGCTCTCCTGCATACCCCGGGTACTGCACCTGATACGGCGGTTCACCGGACAAATTGCGTAACTGGTCCAGGCTCTGCGCCGCATAGGCAACGCTGACAAACTGCGCGCCCGTGCGGTCGTTCGCCCAGCGTTCAAACACGATGGTGCCGCCTGGTGCTGCGTCATTCTCGGGGTATTCGGCGATTTTCCAGTCAAAACCCAGCAGCGTTCGCAACTGCGCGATGTTGCTGTCGTGGCCTACGTACGCCAACCATTTGCTACCCGGCGGGCTGCCCACGGATGTCGGCTGCAGAGCCAGGAGGATTTGTCCGAGCAATTGCGAAGCACCCCGCTGGGCGATGTAAGGTACGTGATTGCTCAGCGCGTATTTGCCCGAACGCAAGGCCATCAAGCGCGATACGTCTGCAGCGGTGCGCCCTTCGCCAAACGCCACCTGGTCCAGTGGCAAGCCTTCGGCGTATTGCATGCGGAAGGTTTCGCTCATGGCCGCGCCCACGCTCAACGGTCCGCTGAGCTTGGTGACGCCTGCCTTCTCTTTCAGCGCCCAGGGTTGCTCGCTCAAGGCACAGGTCTTTTTCCCGCAGTTCGTCGGCACGCCTGCCAATTGCTGCATGGCCAGCAACGGCGCGGCAAAGCGCTCGCGAGCTGCGTCGACGCTGCCACCCATGGCTGCCAGCATCGCCGCCTGGGTGCGCGCCGGGTCCAGCGGTGCCAGGCCATTTTCGCCGCCGTGGAACAGCCGGTCTTCACTCTCACGCCCATGGTGTACTGCTATGTTGCAGCCCGGGAACATCCCCTTTACCAGCGCCGCACTGGTGGCCTGGGTTCGCGCTACCGGGCTGGACCACACGTAGGCATCCCCCGCCTGCGGGCACTGCCCCGTCTTGAACAGCCCGAGCGAATCCAGCGTGTGGCGTTGCCATTGGCCCAGCAGCACGGTGGCAGCGCGGCCATGCTCGGTCAACTGACCGTCGCGGGCACCAAACGCTGGCCAGGTCCTGGCCGACCAGCGTTGCAACTCGGCGGTGTCGGTAGCCGGGCGGATACCGTGGCGCATCACCAGTACCACCTTGTCCAGGCGCAGGCCGGTGGTGTCCAGAGGCGCGGCCACCGATGGAAGCGCCAGGCACACGCCCAGCGCCAACCCCGCATACTTCAACAAAGTCGATTTCATCATCACGGGCCTAGAAGTCATAGCGGGTATTGAGGCTTAACGTACGTGGCGAACCCGGTTGCAGGTAGTTTTCCTGATAGTAGGTCCAGTACTTTTTGTTGGCCAGGTTGGTGACGTTGGCACCCAGGGTCAGCGCATGACCATCGCCCAGACGCAGACGGTAGCCGCCTCCGGCATCGAACAGGCTGTAGGCCGGGAGGGTATGCACGTTGCCCGAATCCACCGCCATTTCGCCGATACGCTGGGCGCCGGTGTGCAGGAACATCCCGGGCACCACGGGCACACGATAGGTAACCTGGGTTGCGGCCTGATAGTGCGCCGCACCGGCTGCGCGGTTTCCGTCCACACCGTCTCCCGCATCGTGGTAGGCCGAGTCCAGTGACATGACGCTACCTTCCACTGTCAGGTCCGGCGTGGCATCGACGCTGGCGTTCAGCTCCAGGCCCTGATAGCGGATGGTGCCGCTTTGCACGTAGACGTTGGCGTCGTTGGTGTACTCGGCGCCACGGTCGATGCGAAACGCTGCGGCGGTGGCACTCCAGTTACGCTGCTGGGCTTTCACGCCCACCTCGTATTGCTTGCTGAGCAGCGGGCTCAGGGTCTGGTCGGAGTTGACTGCGCTGCTGGGTGCGGTGCCGCCGCTTTCCAGAGATTCGACGTAACTGGCATACAGCGTCACGTCCTGGGTCGGCTTGTACATCAACGCAACGGTTGGGGTGGCCGGCCGGGCCTTGTACGGCGTCACAGCGGAGGTGGCGGAGTCGTGGGTTTGCTCACGGTAGTTTTCGTTGCGCAGGCCAGCCAGCAACGACCAGTGTTCGCCCAGGCCGATGGTGTCGCTGGCGAACACCGCGCTTTCCTTGACGTTGTCGTCACCGTAGGTACCGCCGCTGTAGTCGATGTTGTACACCGAGAAGATCGTCGGGTTGTACAGGTTGCCCTTGCCCACGGTGGTCTTCGGGGTGACCACGGATTTGTCCGAGTTCAGTTGGGAATAGCTGGCGCCCAGTACCACATCGTGAGTGAACCATCCCGTGGTGAATTTACCTTCCAGGGTGCCCATGGTGTCGTTGTAGTCGTAGGCGTGGTACTCGGACGTCACCTTGTCGGTGTACGCGCCGGCGTCGCTGGAAATCTGGTATTGGTCCTTCACATAACGGCGTGTCGAATCGGAGTAGCGGTAGGCCAGCTTGCCGGTCCAGTCGGGAGAAAACTTGTAGGTGGCGCTCACGGTCGACAGGCTGTAATCGACATCGGTGTAGGAGCCATTGCTGTACAGGCGCTTGCTGCCGTCAATAGGGCTGGGCAGGGCGTTCTTGGTGTTGACGATGATGTCGGTGCCACCGCTGGTATTGCGTTTCTGGTACAGAGTGTCGACGTCAACGCTCAAGTCATCACTGAGCTGCGCGTTCAAAGCCACGCCGACTGCCGTGCGGTTGACCTTGGCGTCACCCGAAGCGGCATCGCCTTCCTCGTGCACCACGTTGACCCGGTAGCCGAAACGCGGGTCATCCAGACGCCCTCCGGCATCCAGATGTTCCTTATAGACGTTGTCGGACTGGTAGCCGGCATCAACGCTGAGGGTGGTCTTGTCGGTAGGCCGCTTGGTTACGTAGTTGACGATGCCGCCCGGGCTGCCGAAGCCATACATGAAGCCCGACAGACCTTTAAGCACATCGACCCGCTCGAACATCTCAAGAGACATTTCCACGCCGCGGTTGATGTTGGCCATGCCGTCGACTTTGTAGCCGTTCAGGTCATCGAGGGGCAGGCCGCGCACGGCCAGTGTGGCGGGGTGGGTGCCATAGCTCGAACTGATGGAGGTGACCGAGGCATCATACTTGACAGCCTCAGACAGGATGCCCGCCTGACGGGCCTGGATTTCGTCGCTGCCTACGCTCTTGAACGAAAACGGTGTGTCGATCACCGCGTGGCTGCCCAAGGCGCCGCTGTTGGTCTGCTGGTGCAGCGCCGGCTTGCGCTTGGTGGCCTTTACTGTGACTTGAGGCAACGTGGCCAATGTACTGTCGTCGATGGCCGGTGGTACATCGGCAGCAAACGATGGCAAGGCCAGGGAGAACGCTGCGAAACCGAGACCTGCACGCACATACAACGAGGATTTGCGAAACATGACTGCACCTTCGAAAACGGCCGTTCACGGCCTGGTTGATTTCTGTCGCGCGCACTTCGCCGTGGCCGGCTGTAACAGCCGGCCAAGGGGGGTGAAGGAAGGCGGCGCGGTTGTTAAGGCGTAACGGCCTTGGTCACGAAGCCGATCTTGTCCAGGCCACCGGACTGCGCCGCGGCCATTACCTGCACCACCTTTTCATACGGGGTGTTGCGTTCGGCGCGCAGGTGCAACTCCGGTACCGGCTGACGCGCGGCGGCCTCGGCGATCAGTGCCGGCAAGTCGCTGTCGCCGATGTCGCGGTCGTCCCAATGCAGGTGGCCTTCGTTGTCCAGTGCCAGATCCACGGACGGCGGCGGTTTGTTGTCCTGCTGCGCGGCGGCCTTGGGCAGGTCAATCTTCACCGTGTGCTGGATGGCCGGCACGGTGATGATGAAGATCACCAACAGCACCAGCATCACGTCCACCAGTGGCGTGGTATTGATCTCGGGGTTGAAGCCGTCCTCTTCCAGTTCATCCTCGCCCAGCAATCCACTGGCCATCAGACGAACTCCGCCTGGGCGTTGAACGTGCTGCGCGCAGGCTGCCCGCCGCGAGGGGTCGCACGGGCGCCGATCACCAGCAGGTCGTGCAGTTCGAAGGCAAACTTGCCCAGTTCAGCGAGGGTCTGCTTGTTACTGCGCACCAGCAGGTTGTAGCCCAGGGTGGCCGGAATGGCCACGGCCAGTCCCAGAGCGGTCATGATCAGCGTTTCGCCGACGGGGCCTGCGACCTTGTCGATGCTCGCGTCGCCGGTCAGGCCGATCTTCATCAAGGCGTGATAGATGCCCCACACGGTGCCGAGCAAACCGACAAAGGGGGCGCTGGAACCCACGGTGGCCAAAATCGCCATGCCGCCTTGTAACTGTCCGCCCACGGTCAGGGTGGCTTGGCGCAAGGCGCGGGTCAGCCATTCGCTGAAGGCCGGCGGGTGCATGTCGCCATTCAGCGCATCACGGTGCTGGCGTGCGGCGCTGACGCCGGCCTGGGTCAGTTCGGCGTAGGCACTATGATGTCCCAGTTGTTGCACGCCATCCTTGAGCGTCGGTGCGTTCCAGAACGCCTCCAGCAACTTTGGTGAACGCAGGCGATGCAGTGCCAGGCGCACCAGCTTGTCGACCATCACGTACCAGGACGCAATCGACATCACCAGCAACGTCAAGGCCACGCCACGGGTGACAACGTCGGCCTGTTGCCACAAAACATTCAAACCCAGTGTTCCGGTGTCCATATGTATTTCCTTTCTTTGAGGTGAGCACTGCCCTGACCGGGAGGCCCGTCGATAAAAGATGGTGGGTTACGCCTGCGTGAGTGCTAACTGTCGAGCTGGAATCGCAACGGCACGATCACGTACACCGACACCGCATGACCCTCCTCCAGATGAGGCTTGAACAGTGCGCCGCGCACAGCCGTCCTGCCCGCCTCGTCGAGGTTGCCAAAGCCCGAGGAGCGTACGATGTCCACCGCGCCGGGCTTGCCGTGCTCGTCCACCAGCACCCGCAGGATCACGGTGCCCTCGTGGCCCTCTTCACGCGCACTGTCGGGATAGTCGGGTTGTGGTTCATGCACGTATTCGACGCCACGGGTGAGGGTCTTAGGCTGCGGCGGTGGTGCGGGAGTTTGCGCAACTACCGGTGCGGCAGCCGCAGTGCTGATGGTCGCGGGGGCAGACGTTGCGGCGGCCACAACGGGGCGTTGCATCACCTGCGGTTTGGCCGCGGGCTTGTGCCGGGCCACCGGCTGAACGGCCACAGACGCGGGTGCCGGTACGACCGGGGCAACGGGAGGCGGTGGCGTGGGCGCGGCACTTGCGGCTGGCGCCGGAGTCGGTTCATTGATGACCGAGGCGTAAATAGTACGAGTCGCCTGCGGCGCAAGCGCAGGGGTCGATGACCCGGTCACCATGCTCAATGCCAAAATATGCACCGCCACCACCAGCGTTATCGCGCATCCTCGGCGCAGCAATCGCGAGGCGCTGCCGGCAGGCAATGGCTGAAGGTGCAGCAGGGGTGTCAGCGTCGCATCCACGATTGATTTCCTCCAGGCCGGTAGGCCGGGCACATCGGGCGCATTCCCTGCGAAAGTTGGGTCCGAGGCCGGTACAGGCACCTCGTAACGCGTGTCGGAGGAATATAGGAGTGACGAGTGACAGATACGTGACAGAGAAGAATTATCAAGTAAGCAGTTTGTGACGATTGCATGGTCGCCAACAGGCGTGACCGCATAAGCGGTCATCCGGCCAACCATAAGGCCTACGGCTAACGGACTTTGATGCCCTCAGCCCCCTTGCCGCACACGTTGCATAAGTTGCCCGACAACGATGGCTTCAATAGCACCTTAACTGGCATTCGTCTCAAAAGCAGCGCAGCAAGCCGATGCGTCGCCGTCGCAGATGCGGTAGACAGCAATGACGCTGCCTGGCCCGCAGCCTGTGTGCCCGGATAGAGAATACCCACCGTCAATCGAACCTTGCATCAAGCCCAGGCCATAGCCCGGCGTGATCCATGGGCGCCCGGGAATCGGGCCGCCCAGTGTTCGTGCTGTCTGCATTTCCTGAAGCAGGCCCGTGGAGAGGAGGTCTGCGCAGAGAAGTCGATCCAGAAAGAGCGCTGCTTGCGAAATCGGGCCGATCAACAAACCGTGGTAAACCCAGGCGGGGTCATAATTCGAGGTACTTCCCTGATGGGTCGTTTGTAAATCGGCTCGTGTTTTAGCAAAGCGAACGTTCGAGATGCCCAGAGGCGAAAGAGCACGTTGAATCACCGCAGCATCAAGCGTCAGATCAGTCAGCCGTTCAATTAGCCTGCCGATGAACAAGTAGCCTAGATTCGAGTAACGCCAGCCGGTTCCGGGACTGTATCGAAGTCGAGTACCGTCAAGACGTCGCATCATTTCATCTGCCGGCCAGGCGGGGTCACCGCTGGCAACGGCGGTGTGATACTGCGCAAGTTCTCCGTAATCAGCCAGGCCTGCCTCGTGCCGCAGTAGCTGGCGCAAGGTGAAAGGCTGGTCGGGAATGGGGTCGTCCAATCCGATCAGTCCGTCACGCACCAACGACAGGGCTGTCGCAGCCAGGACCGTTTTCGTAAAACTCCACCAGGGGGCGATCAGTTCCAATCGCTCTGGCGTGTGTGGCTGACCATTTGACAAGAGTGAAATGAGCATTGGCTTCCCTGGAATGGTGAGCGGATCGACAGCCCGACAAGAGATCTCAATTATTCTTCTTTGCCGGGTTGAAGTCAGCCGTTTGTACTGTACTAAGCGACTGTTTTGGGCAGACAGCTGCCTGTGGCGGGGCCGGCAGGTGTGTGGGCTGGCCGATTAACATTTATTCATGCAGTCGGTACTTAAGATTCAAGCGCCTCAGCCGATTATATGAGATGGCTGAGCTTAAGTTAGTGCTCATCTCCGTTGGCTAATAAGTTCTTATGTGTGTGGAGTGGACAAGTGAAGTTACGCCTAAGCTGCAAAGCTATCATGATCGCCCTGTCTGTTGCCTTGTCGAATGTGGCGACTTCTGAAGAGCTTAAAGTGTACAATTTTTCGCCTGTCAATCAATACAATCTTAATCTTTCAGCCAGTTTTTGGAATCCCATCATAAAGTACGTGTCCGAAAAAAGCGGCGTGAACCTCACGCTGAAATTAGGGCGAACCTCCTCGGACACAACGAGTTATGTGCTCGCGCAAGAAGTTGATTTCGCGTTCACCAACCATCTGTTTAGCCCCGAACGCGACAAGATGGGCTGGACGGTGTTTGGTCGCCGTGACGCGCCTGCCCTCGAAGGACAAATCGTGGTCCCCGTCGACTCGCCAATTCATAGCCTTTCAGAGCTAGCGGGCAAAGAAGTTGTTTACCCGGGACCCGAAGCGTTTATTGCTTATAAAGTCACCAGCTCGGAATTGGTCAAGCAAGGCATCAATACATCTACGGTGTTTGCAGGAAACATGGACGGTGCGTTCAGCCAACTCCTGAGTGGTAAGGCTCAAGCGATGGGGGCCAACTCGCAGCTTGTAAGTGGCTACACGGAGAGGGAAGGGAAGTCGTTCCGCGTACTGTGGAGTTCGGCCTCGTTCAATGATTTAGCCCTGATGGCATCCCCGCGGGTTTCTAAAAAAGAACGTGATGCGGTCGCCAACGCATTTCTGAATATGCAACACGATGCCGACGGTAGCAGGATTCTGCGTGAGGCAACCGAGCTCGTCCATGCACCGGCACCGATTACGTTCATTCCTGCGACGGAAGCGGATTATGCTTCCTATCGAGATTTTTATAAGAGTTTGCCAGCAAACCTTAAGTAAATAATTTCAACGTTAGCTGGAGAGGCTGTTAATGAATTTCTTTAAAAGCCTGCTGCCCAAATCACTGACGTCGCGAATACTGGCGATGTTATCCATTCTGATACTGACCTTTCTGACGACGGGTCTGGTTCTGTTTTATAAAAATCAGCTGCTTCAGCATATTGAAGAGATACAAGACACCGCCAACATGCTGATCGAGGTTGCCGCGCAAGCGGTAGAGGAAAGTGTCGTCATCGGCGATTACGACACCATCAAAAGAACCCTCGAAAAAACCCTGGCCCGCTCGCCGTTCAAATCGGCCATGTTTATTGACCTGTCGGGTGGCGTCATTCGCCTTGAGGCCGCCAGTGCGCCGCTTGGCAGAGCACCTGCGTGGATAGAGTCTGAAGTCGCTGCACGATTATTCGATGTCAATCGTCCGATCACTATTGGCGGGAAAGATTATGGCGTGATGCGTCTGTCTTTCAACGCCGAGAGAATTGCTGCCGAACTCTACAGTCTGGTGATCCAGGCGACACTCTTTGCGGGATTTTTCTTGCTGATAAGCTTGATGTTAATGGGGTTCATGATCAAGCGTTCGCTTGCCCACCTGGGCAAGCTTCACTCTTATGAGGCAGAAATCGCTTCAGGCGCAGTGGCAGCAGAAGCGATGTTGGTCGCTGATGCTCCCATGGAAATACAGGAGGCTATAAAAGCCGTAAACCGTACTGCTGCGAGTATGCGCAATCACTTTGGCCTGCGTATCGAATCGTTGATGAATACCTTGGTGCAGCATAAAAATGCGCTGGATGAGGTGTCCATCGTTTGCGAAGTGTCGGCCTCCGGACGTATCACCTACGTTAACGAGCGATTCGTCACCAGCTCACAGCATTCGCGAGCCGAGCTTTTAGAGTTGACGATCGATGAAGTCTGGACCGGCATGTCTTCAGCCAACGAACCGTGGCTATGGGCACCTGAAAACAAGGTGTGGAACGGTGAGGTGAGGCTTTCTGGTCGTACCGGTAAGGAGGCCTGGCATCAACGCACTGTCATACCTATTCTCGATGACTTGGGCGGCGTTGAAAAATACATCTGCATCGATATCGATATTACAGATCGAAAAGAATTTGAAGTGGCGATTCTGGATAACTCCAGAAGGCAAAACCTTATCGCCTTGTTTGGCCAGCAGGCATTGACAGAAGAAAACGTCAGTGTGCTAGGTGAACGGGCAGCACTGACTGCGGCGCAAGGACTGAAATTGAGCAAGGCCGCTTTATTGGTCGTTGATCGAGTGAGCCATGGGACCATCCTCCATGCGGGGGTTGGCTTGACCCGATTTGAAATCCGCAGTGGTTATCATGATGATTTTCTGAACGGTACTGCTCCTTCTGCCGGGTTTGTGATTAATTCTGATGCGCCTGATAATCGCTACACGCTGCTTCCTGCTGAAACAGTGGACGCTTACACGATTAGAAGTAGCCTGGAGGTTGATATATCCTGCACGGAGGTTTTCAAGGGCGTGCTTGGGGTGTATGCCAGCACGGACCACCCCTTTACACGTGAAGATGTCAGCTACCTTCAAACACTTGCCAACCTCTTGGCCGCCGCGCTTGAACGGTATGACGCAAAGAAAAAGCTCACCTATCTGGCCGAAAATGATTCGCTCACCCATCTGCCTAATCGCTGGTTCCTCAGCAATTATCTGCGCGAGATAATCAGTCGGAAAACGTCAGCGCCAGATGCAGTAAGCGTCATATTCATAGATTTGGACAGATTCAAGGCCGTGAATGACACCATGGGGCATTCAGTGGGCGATCAATTGCTTATTCAGGCGGGTCGACGCTTGAAAGACTGCATAGGTGAGAACAGTGTGGTTGCGCGGCTGGGAGGCGATGAATTTTCGATCGTCGTCACACACTCTGTTTATTCCGAGAGCCTCATCAAATCGCTTGCGACCCATGTTGTTGAGGCGTTGGGGAAACCGTTCAACCTTGGCGGCCAGGATATATTCGTTTCGGCGAGTGTCGGCATCGCTAATTATCCGTTTGACGGGCGTGACACTGGCGTGATCTTGAAGAATGCGGATACCGCCATGTACCAGGCGAAGAAAAGTGGCCGTAATAATTTCAAGTTTTACAACGCCAGGATGAACGAAAGTTTAACCAGGCGCTTGCAAACTGAAACGCTGTTGCGCGGCGCGCTCGAGCGCGATGAGTTTATTCTGCACTTTCAGCCCAAGGTCAGCCTTACCGATGGCAGGATAAGTGGTCTGGAGGCTTTATTGCGCTGGAATCACCCTGAGCAAGGCATGGTTTCTCCGGCTGATTTCATCCCTATTCTTGAGGACACGGGCCTGATCATTCCGGTCGGCGTGTGGGTCATCCGGAAAGTCTGCGAAACCCTGAAGAGCTGGGAAGAGAATCATATCAGGCTGGTGCCGATCGCCATCAATCTGTCCGTCAGGCAGCTTCAGGTAAAAGGCCTGGCTGAGACCGTCAAGCATATCGTTGAAGCGTACGGTATCAACCCCGCTCTTTTAGAGTTCGAACTGACCGAGTCGATGCTGATGATCGATCCCGAGTCGGCGGTTGAAATACTTCGAGATATAAAGTCGTATGGCATCAGCCTTTCGGTCGATGATTTTGGCACGGGCTATTCCAGTTTGGCCTACTTGAAGCGATTTCCTCTTGATGCGCTCAAAATCGACAGGGCGTTCATCAAGGACATAACCAGCAATCATGAGGACGCCGCGATCACCAGGGCGGTCATCGTATTGGCGCACGAATTGGGTCTTAACGTCATTGCAGAAGGCGTCGAAACAGTCGACCAGTTGGAACTGCTCGTGACGTATGGCTGCGATCAAATGCAGGGTTATCTTTTTAGTAAGCCTGTCATCAGTGATGAGTGTGCTGCCATGATTAAATCGTCACGTAGTCTGGAGATAGGCTTTTCTGAAAGCGGTGTTGCGTGAGGCAGTAGTGATAGCGTCTGCGAGAGCCGTCATGCAGTTGTGACCGGCCATTCGCAGCCCGCTCGAACGCGACTGAACTATGGAGCCCTCGCGGGGACTGAACTTAACCCCCCTTGAAGGAGCCAGCCCCATGAACAGCGATCAACTCAATCAATACGACGCCGAGCGCCTTCACCAGCGAGTAGCGGCCGAACTGGGCATTACTGCCGAAGAGCTGACCACCTGGATGATCAACGATATCGAACGCGTGACCGAGGGCGGCAAGGACGTCGGGCACATGGTGGTCTTCCGCGAGTCGACCCCTGCGCAGATTCTCGACAAGGTCCAGCACAAGCAAAGCCATTTCACGGCCATGACCGGTGTGATCGACCTGAGCTAAGTGCAGCGGGCTTTGATGTCAAAGCCCGCAGACTCAATAACCCGCCCCCGTACCTGCGCCGGTCACGATCGCAATCCCGGAACTGGTGCCCAGGCGCGTTGCGCCAGCTTCGATCATCGCTCTGGCCGTGGCCACGTCACGCACCCCGCCAGACGCCTTGACGCCGATGTCAGGGCCTACCACACGGCGCATCAGCGCCACATCCTCGAGCGTCGCGCCGCTGCGGCTGAAGCCAGTGGAGGTCTTGACGAACGCCACGCCCAGCTCGCGGCAAATCTCGCAGGCGCGCACCTTCTGCGCCTCATCGAGCAGGCAGGTTTCCAGGATTACCTTGAGCGGCACCTTGCCACAGGCTTGCAGCACCGCGGCGATATCGTCGCGGACCTCATCGAACAGACCGTCCTTGAGCCAGCCGATGTTCAGCACCATGTCGATTTCCTGAGCCCCGGCGGCGATCGTCAGGGCTGCTTCCGACGCCTTGCTGGCACTCAGCCCGGCGCCCAGTGGAAAGCCCACCACCGCACAGACCTTCACGGCAGACCCGGCCAGTTGTCGGGCGGCAAAAGGCACCTGGCTGGAGTTCACGCACACCGAGTAGAAGCCGTGTTCCCGGGCTTCTGCGCAAAGCGTGGCAATCTGCTCTCGGCTGGCATCCGCCGCCAACAAGGTGTGATCGATGGCCTGGGCCAGTGCAGCGGGTTCGAGCGAATTCATCAAGGGATTCCTGTTATCGGTAAAAATACTTGGGTGGATACCCGTAAGTTATAAAATTAACACTTGGTGTTACTCTAGTGACCCCACCAACGGATTGCCGGGATGCCCGTGGACGTCAAGAAAACCGACCGCATCAAACAGATTCAACAGGCCCTGCAAGATCAGAAAGCGATCCATCTGCGGGAGATGGCGGCGCTGCTCGATGTGTCCGAAATGACCTTGCGCCGCGACCTCAGCCGGCACCCCGAGCGGTTACGACTGCTGGGCGGCTACATCACCCGTGCCCACGATGATCCTGAACCGGGGGATTACCGGGTCAGCGAGCAGGGCACCCGCCATGTCGAGGAGAAGCGCCGCATCGGCAAGCTGGCCGCCACCTTCATCCAGCCCGGCGATACGGTATTTTTCGACTGTGGCACGACGATCCCCTTCGTGGTCGACTTCATCCCCGATGAGCTGGAGTTCACCGCGGTGTGCAACTCGCTCAACGTGCTGCTCAAGCTGCAGCAGAAACCCAACTGCAGCATCGTCCTGTGCGGCGGCATGTTCCACCGCAAGAATCAGGTGTTCGAGAGCCATGCCGAAACCAGCATCCTCGATGGCGTGCGCCTGACCTGGGCCTTTGTCTCGGCGGCCGGGGTCAGCCTGGACTGCGGTGTCACCTGCTTCAATCTCCACGAGGTTGAGGTCAAGCAGAAGGTCATGCGCCAGGCCCGGCAAAGCCTGCTGCTGGCCGATCACTCCAAATTCGACGCCGTACGCACTGCGCACTTCGGTGCCTTGAGCGATTTCCATTGCGTGGTCAGCGACAAGAAAATCCCGCGCAGCTACCGCGAGGCCATCGAGGCCGGCGGCGCGCAGCTTGTGCTCTAGATGCATCACGGTTGCAGCGCCCGGCGTTCGGGTGCGTTGAGGTAACCGGTGGTCACGCTGAACTCGGCGCGGGCACCGGGCGCCAGGCTGCGCACGTTGCCTTTGGCGAGTTCGGCGCGGTAGCCCTCCGGTTCGCAGGTGGCCGGCAAGACGAAGGCCGCCACCTGCTGATCGGTGTTATGCAGGATCCAGCGCGCGGCATGTTCAAATTGCCGGGGGCTGTAGCGGGTGTAGAACGCCGCGCCGTCGGGGTGATCAAGAAAGAAATGCGCCTGTCCCTGAGCGTCGCTGCGCACGTCATCGAAGAAGCAGACGATCTCCGGGTCATACAGCGCGGGCGAGTCGAGCACCTTGAGGCGGGTCGGGTCCTGGCTCAGTTCTGCGATATAGGCGCTCCAGGTTGGCGTCGGCCGCACATGGGCCGGCACGCTGGCGCGCACCCGTGTGCGCTCGCAGCCCAGGGGCTGGGTGAGGCGGGCGCCGTCGATGTAGGCGTAGTTCATGTGCGCCATGTACATCAGGTCCATGGCCTTGCCGGCCAGATTGACCACCTGCATGCCGATCTCGAACAGCCCGCTGGCCGGGCGCAGGGTCACGCTCGGGCTGGCCCGGTAATGGTCGCCGAAGCCCTGCACGTATTCGTAGGTACCGCCGAGGCGCAGATAAGCGCCGTGCTCGTCTTCGCCTGCCTGCAGCCAGGCATCGTCCATCGACGCGCAGGGCATTTCGCCGTGCAGCGCATGATCATCCTCGGGACCCGGGCAACCGTTGCGCAGCAGGCCGCTGTGAAACATGAAACAGCCGTAGGTGCCGATCACGCTGGCACTGGGCCGCGGCTGGGTGAACATATTGAGCATGGTCAAATCAACGCCGTCGAATTCGGCCGACCAGATCATCTGCCCCTGCCAGGGCAGGATCACCAGTTTGCCTCGGCTGTTTTCCAGTGACAGCGCCTTGACCCCGCTGGGGTAGGTCCAGGCACGCACGCTGAAACTGGCTGATTCGAGCAGCAGCCGGCTGGCCTGGTCCCAGAGCTGTGGGTAGAGCGGCAGGCGCCACGCTTCGCTACTCATTGCGCCACCGCCGTGGCCGAGCCACCCAGCACCGGTTGCGGCTGACGCATGCAGTACACTGCGTACATAACGATGGCCACGAAACACAGCAGCGGCACGCTGTAGGCAATCTGCATGTTGCCGCCATTGGCGTCGCTGAGCAGGCCCTGGAAGATCGGCATCACGCCACCGCCGACGATGCTCATCACCAGCAACGAGCCGCCGACACCGGTGTCCTCGCCGAGCCCATCAATGGTCAGACCATAGATGGTCGGCCAGCAAGGCCCGAGAAACACACTGACTCCCACGGCGGCATACACCGCGCTGATGTTCGGCACCAGGATGGTGTAGGCCAGCAGCACGATGCACAGCACGCCATACACCGCGAGGACTTTGGCCGGGTGCATTTTGCGCATCAGCAGGTTGGCGATCATCTTGCCGATGAAATAGGCGGCAAAGGTGGTCAGCAGGAACCACGAGGCACTGCGCTCGTTCATGCCGCCCATTTGCATGGCCAGGCGAATAGTGAAACTCCATACCCCGACCTGCGCGCCGACGTAGAGGAACTGCGCCAGCACACCGAAGCAGAAGCGCGGATTGCGCCGCAGGCGGCCGAGGCTCTGGCCTATGCTCGAACGCGATTCGCTGACGGTGCCGTTGCCCTTGCACGCGGGGAAGCGCGTGATGGCGATCAGGATGAACATCAATATGAGTACCGCGATCATCCATTTGTACGGCAGCAGGGTCGACTGGATCATTTGCAATTGCTGCGCTGCTGCCTCGCTGGCGCTCATCTGGGCCAACTGTTCGCGCGTGGCGTCGGTGTCCTTGAACATCACGAAGCTGCCGACGTACACCCCGGTCATGGCGCCGAATGGGTGGAAGGTCTGCGAGATGTTCAGGCGCCGCGTGCCGGTTTCCCGCGGCCCCATCAGTGTCGAGTAGGTGTTGCACGCGGTCTCGAGAAACGACAGGCCGGCGGCGATGACGAACAGCGCCATCAGGAACATGCCGTACTTGGCAGTCGACGCAGCCGGAAAGAACAGGGCGCAGCCGAACAGGTACAGCATCAGGCCGATGAGGATGGTGGTCTTGTAGCTGAAGCGGCGCACCACCAATGCCGCCGGAATGGCGACGAAGAAGTAACCCAGGTAAAACGCCGACTGCACGAAAGCGGTCTGGAAGTCGCTGAGCAGGAAGGCCTTCTTGAAGTGCGCGATCAGCACGTCGTTCATGCTCGCGGCCGCCGCCCACAGGGCAAAGATGCTGCAGAGCAGGAGAAAGGCGAACCACGGCGTGCGGTTCAGGTAGAACCCGTCCGGAGTTTGTTGCAGCGCAGGCTTATTCATTATTGTTCTCCGCGAGATGCTGGTGAGTGTCAGTTGGCCGATGCATCGAGGAATCGTGCAAACGTGGGCGCATCGGGGTAAGAAGATTGCGTGCCGAGGCCGGTGACCGAGCAGGCGGAGTAGGCCACCGCCTGATGCATGGCTTGGCGAATATTGCCGTCCTGGCTCCAGTGCCGGGCGAAGCAGCCAATGAAGGCGTCACCGGCACCGGTGGTGTCACGCGCCTGAACCTTGACCCCTGGCACCTGCCACTCGCCTTCGGCGCCGACGTAAAGCGCCCCTTGTTCGCCGAGGGTGACGATGACGTGGCGTACGCCCAGCGCGACCAATTGGCGTGCAGCCTGAGCCGCTTCCTCGGCGCACGTCACCGGCTGGCCGCTGATCAGTGCCAGCTCGCTCTCGTTGGGGATCAGGAAGTCCAGCTGCGCGAGGTGCTCGCGGCTCAGGCCGGCCAAGGCTGGGGCCGGATTGAGCAGCACCGGGATTGCGTGCCGGTGAGCGAAGGCGATGGCGTGGTAGACGGTCGCCAGCTCGACTTCCAGTTGCAGCACAATCAAAGCGCAATCGCGCAGTTGCGCCTCGGCGCGGTCGATATCGGCCGGGCTCAGGTGGGCATTGGCGCCTTTGACGATGAGGATGCTGTTGTGGGAGTTCTCCTGGACGAAGATCGGCGCCACGCCGCTCGACACGCCCGGCACCCGTTCGACGAAGCGTGTATCAATGCCCAGTCGTTGAAAATTGGCCAGGGTCGTATCGGCGAACGCATCGTCGCCGACCTTGCTGAGCATCAGCACGTCGGCGCCCAGCAGCGCCGCGGCGGCGGCCTGATTGGCGCCCTTGCCGCCGCACCCCATGGCAAAACGCGGTGCCTCGAGCGTTTCGCCCTGGGCGGGCATGCGTTCGATGTAAGTGATCAGGTCGACCATGTTGCTGCCGATGACTGCAATCTTGCTCATTGTTATGTTGACCTCACCAGCGCCGACGGAAGCCTCGACGGCTTTTATTTGTGTTATTTAAATAACATTTTTTGTGAGGATTCAATCTTTATTTTTTGCTGTGAGCGTGCGCTGTCAGTCACCGTGATCCTGATGCTGCTGGTCGCGATTGCGGTCATTGCCTGGCCGTTGACGGTATTCGCGCATGTGCAGGGCTCGCTCAGGCAGGGTGGCGCCTGCGTTGTGCCTGGTGGCGCCGTTTGGCTTCAAAGGTAGCGTCAACAGCCACCCCAGGTCCGCAGGTAGTTAGTTCAAGAACTACTGGGCTTCTGTTGCATCGCTTACTAGGAGCAGCGCGAAAATAAGCCGTGGGGTATGAAATAGCGCGAGACGATCCAGCGCATGAAATTCTTTGCGGCTGTGGCCAATTATTTCCCGGATCATTCGCCTGGAGGCCTGCGCCAGTTTAAAGATTATTGACGAAGCTTTAGTTGGTGGCACAATAGTGGCCTCTATCGCTGCCGTATGAGGTAGCGGTAAGGCCGCAATTCTTGAATGGATTCGGACAGACGTTCTGTTATTGACTAAGGAAATCGTAAATGAAACGCTTGAAGACGCTGGGTCTTGCGGCAATGCTGGTATTGAGCGGTTGCGCCAGCTTTACCAAGGATGAAGTAGCGCCAGTCACCATGCCCTCCATGGCCAGCTACACGAACAAACCCAACGTGTTTGTTGCCTTCGATTTCTACCAGGGCACACCCGTTACCGCCGGCGCAGTAGAAGTACCGCAAGCTCGGGATGCACTCAAGCCTCAACTGCAAAAAGCGCTGACTGACTCAGGGCTGTTTGGCCGAGTGACCCTTGATGAGTTCAAGAAACAGCCAGGCGACTACAGCCTGCACCTCAAGGTGTATAACCATCCGCCGAGCGGTGGCCAAATGGTAATGGCGTTTGTCAGTGGCCTGACCCTGACTATTATTCCTTCGATGGCCACCGATCAGTACAGCATGAGCCTGGACGCGCAGGATTCTCAGGGTAAGGTGCTGAGAACAGTCGGTAACCATGATGCAATCAATACCTGGATAGGTATCTGGTTTGTGCCGATGATGGCCAATACCCCGCAGAAGGCTGTTACCGATACATTTACGCGCCAGGTCAATTCACTGCTCAAGCAGTTGGTGGATAGCCAGAGTCTGAAGTATTCAATGCTGAATGTTAGTGTTCCGCAGGCGTAATGAACTGACCGCCCAAAAAAAGAGCCCATGTGGGCTCTTTTTTTATTTGTGGTTCAGCGCCTGGGTAAACAACGGGTCGCTGTATAAAGCCTTGAGCAAATCACGCACCAGCGGGTTGTAAGCGTTTGCCGCATTGGGGATAGCGACCGCACCCAGAAAGCTGCTGTTCCATTGACTGCTGACCTGCTTGGTGGCGTCATATTCAACTTTCTCGCCGTCAAGCAGGGTGAAGCGCGCGGCGATTGTGCCGGTGCCGGTACCCATTCCAGCGGTCAGTTCATTATGGGTAACCAGCACATTCAGCTGGCGCGGCGATTGTGGGTCGATGAGACCTGCGCGGTCCAGTTCACCCGTCAGGGCATCCTGAATATGTTGCGTGATGCTGCCGCTAGGGGATGTGACAGGATTACCCCGCACCTGCAATGAATCCTGACCTGCCGCGGCGCTGACCTGGGCCTGACGGATCGGTAGAAGGGGAGGCGTCTGCTTGAGCTTCTGGACGTTATCGAAGCTGGGCTCGTAACGCGTCATGGTCACGCCACAGCCTTGCATCAACAGTGCAAGCACCGCAACCAACAGTAGATTTCCTTTCACTGCATTTCCTTGCCTGAGTTATTTGGGGGCGTGATTATCAGGAACCTCAGATTCAAGGGCAATGCTTGATAGCCTGCGGGCCTACATCCTCAGGGCTATAGCCTCTGCCACAAGGCACTCCAGCGCAAACTGCTCGGTATAGGTCATCTGAATCGGCGTGGTCTCGCCCTTGACGGTCCGCTCGCCATCGAGGATGTAGCGAATGCGTTTGTCGGTCACACCGATGCGCTTGGCGATCCACGAAGGGGTTTGGCCAATGCGCGAGATCAGTTTGTCGGCATATTCGGTGGAGGGGTTATAGAGTTCTGCGTTGGGTGTCATGGGGTGTCCACATGGAGGTCAGGCGCTAGAGAGGGGGGAAGTATGCAGCACAGTGCGCTGTTCGTCGCCGTGGGGCTGGCAACCGACACGTATTATGCAGCGACTGGCGGATTGCCTTCGCGAGCAAGCTCGCTCCCACAGGAGCCTGTCTCTAGGGGCAGACCGCGTAGCGTCATTCAATGCAGGTGGCGGGTGGGGCGATCCTTCGCCCGTCTTCAGTCAGCAACGATCAGAGTTTCACGCCCAGTGTTACGAACGCGCTGCGCGGTGTGCCCACTTGAAGAATCTGCAGGTTGCCCGCCGGGTCGGTGGCTGCGCTAGCGTCGGTGTTGAGGGTGGAGATGTAGCGTTTGTCGAACAGGTTGACCATGTTCAGCGACAGCGTGGTGTCCTTGAGGGCGCCGAGTTTGCCGAAGTCATAGCCGAGGTTGGCGTTTGCCAGCCAGTAGCCGCTGACACTGGAGTCATTGGTGTAGGTGTAATAGCGCTTGCTGATGTAACTGCCTTGCAGGCCGGCGTTCCAGTGTTCCCAATTCCAGTCCAGGTTGCTCGAATACATCAGTTTCGGTGTGTCGACGACGGTCTTGCCTTTTACATGAACGGTGTTGCCGCCGCTGGCGTAGTCATCGTCGTAAGTGCTGTGGTTATAGGACATGGAGTTGGACCAGCGCCAGTTCTCATTGGGCGTCAGGCCGAACGACAGTTCCAGGCCTCGACTGGTGACCGAACCGACGTTGGCGACGCCGTTCTGGCAGATGACGATGCCCGTGCAATTGGTGATGGCGACCAGGCGGTTATCGAATTTGGTGTTGTAGATCGCCGCGGAGGCCGAATACAGCTTGGTGCTGCGGCGCACGCCCAATTCGACGGTTTTCGAGGTTTCCGGCTTCAGGTCCTTGAAGCCGTTCTGCGCATCGACGGCGCTCTGCGTCGTGAAGAACGGGCTGTAACCGCCACTCGGGAATGCGGCCATGTTTTCCGAGTAAGAGGTGAAGACTTCGTCGTCCTCGTCGAGTTTGTAGGTCGCACCTGCTTGCGGCAGAAACCTGTCCCGCGCTTGCAGCGAACCACTGGCATAACCGCCACCTTTGCCCTCGGCTGTCGAGGTGGTCACGGTATTTTTCGCGCCGAACTCAAGTTTGAGGCGGTCATCGAGCAATGTGTAGGTGTCGCGCAGGTAGAACTGCCGAGTCAGGTCATTGTAACTCTGGTCCAGAACGGTGGCCGCCAAGGGCAGGCCATCGGTTTTGACGATGTGGTTCTGCGGCGTCGCATTGGTGGTATCGAACAGGTAGCGCGAGATGTCGTTCTTGTTGGACTGAATCCAGAACCCGCCCTGAATTTCATGCTGGCCCAGGTAGTAGGTCAGCGAACTCTGGAAACCGGTTCGATCGATGCCGTATTTTGTGCTGCGAATCGAATTGCTCGGCACTGTCGTCGAGCCGCTGGTGTAGACGAACGGGTAATACGAGTTGCCGCGGCCCGAGTCATGGTGGTGATAGACGGTGGCGTCCAGGACCAGATCATCGGTCAGCGAGAAGTTGCCGTTGAGGATATCCAGTTCGTCGTCGCGCAGGCTGCTGGCGTTGTAGGTCGCATCGTTTGCGCTGGTTACCCCGCCGCTGTAAATGCCGTTGGCCGCATTGACCGCGCGGGTCCAGTCCGGCGTGTAGTAGCTCCAGTTGTAGCCCAGACGCTGGATGATGCTCTTCGACATGTTCGGCAGGTTGGCTTCGTCATGGGACGAGGTGCTGTGGAAGAAACTCACCCGGTTGTCGCCGAAGTTGTAGTTGACCTTGGCGTTCACCGCGTCGGACTTTTGCGGGTTGTTGTGGCCTTTCCAGGCGTCGGCGTCGTACTTTTCGCCCGACACGTACGCTGAAAGTCCGTTGTATTCGCCGGTGTCGACCCGCATGAAAGTGCGTGACGTGTCGTAGCTGCCCAGGGTTTGCGACAGACGCGCGCCGAACTCTTTATCAGGGTTGGAACTGGTGAACTGGATCGTGCCGCCCAGATCACTGTTGGATGCCGTGCCCAGTGATCCGATGCCGGGTGCCACTTCGCTGGAGGCGATGTTTTCCGCGATGATCGCGCGGGTGATGCTCAGACCGTTGAAGTTGCCGAAGCTCATGTTGCCAAGGGTGACGCCGTCCAGCGTGTAGCCCAGGTGGTGCATATCGAAGCCGCGCAGGCTGATGCGCTGGCTGCCTTCCTCACGGCCCAGCGGGTCACCGGACTGGAAGTTGACCCCCGGCAGGCGTTGCAGAACCTTCATCGGGCTGGTGCCTGCCGAGTAAGCCTTCACATCCTTTTGCGTCACGCGCTGCACCTGGCGGGTCTCGCCCTGACCAATCACTGACACCGTGCCCAGCGTCATGGCGGCGCTGTCGTCGCTGGCGGGCACCGTTGCCGAGGTGGGCACGTCGTCATCGGCCTGAATGAACGGGCTGATCAGGCACAGTGAGTTCAATGAAACCAGTAGCGCAAGGCGCGTTACCGGGAATCGAGGTGCACGCAGTATCGATCGATTGTTCATGGAAAGGTTTTCCTGGAGGCGTCAGGGCGCCGCGCTTGCGGCGGGTCATGTGGTGAACGACAGGTCTTTGTTTCAGGGGCTTTCGGTAATCACCGACAGGCGACTGATGCCGGCTTTCTGCACATCGGCCAGCACCTGGGCCACGCGGCCGTAACCCGTCGCCTGATCGGCACGCAGGCTGACGGCGACGTCCGGGTCTTTGCTGTGCAGGGCTTGCAGCGCCTCCGGAAGTTGCTCCAGCGCTACAGCTTCGCTGTCGATGAACACGCCGCCGCTGGCATCGACACTCACCACCACCGGGTCGGCCTGATCCAGTGAGGTGGTGGCGACGGTCTGCGGCAGGTCCAGCGGTATGGCGTTATTGAGCAGCGGTGCGGTGACGATGAAGGTCACCAGCAGTACCAGCATCACATCCACCAACGGCGTGATGTTGATGTCGCTGATTGCATCGTCATCATTGGACGTGGAGAAGGACATGTCAGCTCACTCCTTTCAGGCTCGGGGCCGTCTTGTCGCGATGGTCGGGCTGCAGCCGGAAGGCGTTGCGTTGCGAGAGGTTGAGGAAGTCCACGGCGAACTCCTCAAGGTCCGCGATCACCAGCTTCAGACGCCGCCCGAAAAAGTTGTAGGCCAGCACCGCAGGCACCGCGACGGCAATGCCGACGCCGGTCGCTACCAGCGCTTCGCCAATCGGCCCGGCGACCACCGCAATGCTCGCCGACTTGGCCTGGCTGATCGCGCTGAGTGCATGAATGATCCCGAACACCGTACCGAACAGGCCGATGAAGGGCGCGGTGCTGCCGATCGATGCCAGCAGGATCATGCCGCTCTCCAGGCGACGACGTTCCTTGTGGATCTGTTGACGCAGGCTGCGCTCGAGCAAGTCCTGGCGGTTCCAGCTGTGGCCCAGGTCCGGCGAGTCGTGGGGCGCGGCGAGGGCCTGCGCGCCGGCATCGGTCAGGCGTGCCAGGCTGCCCTCACTGTTGGGCAGGTGCAGCGCATTTTTCAGGTCGCGGGCGGCCCAGAACTGCGTGGCGTAGCGTCGGTTCTGCCGGGTCAGTCGCCAGTGCTGGAAGGTTTTGCCGAGCAGTAGTGCCCAGGTCACCAGCGAGAAAATCACCAGCAGGGCCATTGAGGATTGAGTAATGAGTACGGAGTAAGCGGTGTTCATGACGTGAGCCTCAGGGTGCGAGTTTGAAGGCCATGGGGACGTTGACCCAGCCTTCTACCGGGGTGTCGCCGCGTTTGGCGGGAATAAAGGTCCATTGCCGGACGGCGGCCTGCGCGGCTTCATCCAGCGCCGGGACGCCGCTGCTTTGCAGCACTTGCACCTGGTCGGTACGTCCGTTGGGCAGCACATGCACACGCAGCATCGTCGTGCCTTCCTGATGGCGGCGCGCGGCGGCGGGTGGGTAGACCGGCGGCGGATTGTTCAGGTAACCGGCCCGGCCTATGGGCGCGGTGGTGGTCTGTGGCGCCGCTGGCGCAGGTCTTGGCGCTGGCGCTGCAGCAGGCGCCGGTGTGGGCGCCGCGACGGAAGGCGCCGGCGCAACAGGCTTGGCGACAGGTTTGCTCGGCGCGGTTCTGGGCTGCGCCTTGGGCTTGGGTAGCTCGGCAGGTTTGGGCTCAGGCGGCGCAGGTTTGGGGGCTGGCGCAGGCGGCTCAGGTGCTGGCTGAGGCGTTGGCTCGGGCGGCGTCGGTTGTGCAACTGGCGGCGCAACGGGCGGCGGCACCCACTGCACGGTGATCGGCATCGGCGGGGTCGGCTCGGGCGCTTGCGGGTGATCGGCCATCAGCCACGCTGCCAGCGCGGCATGCAACCCGATCGCCAGTGCAATCGCCAACGCGCCGTGCGGCCATGTGCGTGGCGTGTTGTCGCTGTGCTGGACGACAAGTGACGATGGGGCAACGTTGCAGTTACCCACGGGCTGATCTGGCCAGTGGCGTAGCTGACGCGGCGGTAATCGGCGGGACAGTATCAGCGTTGACATGAGTTCAGCTCACTCGTGAAAGAATACGAGCCCGTCGTGTTGGCGAAAGGCTCGTTTCAACTGGAGCTGATATTAATACTCGTTGTGTGTATTAATTATGACCGCCGCTGTTTGATCCTGGTTTCTGTGGTTAAACGTGAACCGGCTTGCCGCGCAATTGTTCGTAAATTTCATTAGGCGAGGCATCGGCTGCAATGCTATCTGTCCAGACTTGTCAGGTTCGGACTTATACGAAAACGTATCGCCGCGCAGGCTGGGCAACAGGGCGTCACCCTCTTGATCCGCGGTTCACACCTTGGACAGAAACGGGAGAATTCGATGAAATTGCTACGTTACGGTGAGAAGGGTCTGGAGAAGCCTGGCGTGCTTGATGCTGCCAACCAGATCCGTGACCTGTCCGCACACGTCAAGGATATCGCTGGCGATGTGCTGAGCCCTGCAGGTCTTGCAAGCCTGGCTGCGCTGGATCCCGAGAGCCTGCCTCTGGTTCCGGGCCAGCCACGCATCGGGCCGTGTGTCGGGCAGGTCGGCAAGTTCATCTGCATAGGCTTGAACTACGCCGACCACGCAGCCGAGTCGCAGATGGAAGTGCCGAAGGAGCCGATCATCTTCAACAAATGGACCAGCGCAATTTGCGGCCCCAATGATGATGTCCAGATCCCCCGTGGGTCGCTCAAGACTGACTGGGAGGTCGAGCTGGGCGTGATCATCGGCAAGGGCGGGCGCTACATCGACGAAGCCGATGCCATGGAGCATGTGGCCGGGTATTGCGTGATCAACGATGTGTCCGAGCGCGAATGGCAGCTCGAGCGCGGCGGGACCTGGGACAAGGGTAAAGGCTTCGATACCTTCGGCCCGCTAGGTCCGTGGCTGGTGACCCGCGATGAAGTTGCCGACCCTCACTCGCTCGACCTGTGGCTGGAAGTGGATGGCCATCGTTATCAGAATGGCAATACGCGCACGTTGATTTTCAGCGTGCCGCAACTGATCGCCTACCTGAGCCGGTGCATGAGCCTGCAACCAGGCGATGTCATCTCGACGGGGACGCCACCGGGTGTGGGGCAGGGCGTGAAGCCACAACCTGTCTTCCTGCGTGCAGGGCAACGCATACGTCTGGGGATCGCGGGGCTGGGCGAGCAGAATCAATTGACCGTACAGGCCGACTGATCCGCTCCCGACAGGGAGTCGGCAATCGGCTCCCTGTCACACAAACGATCAGCCCTGCACAAACGTCAGCAGGTCTTTGTTGAGCGTCTCTGCATGGGTCACTGCAAACCCGTGCGGTGCGCCTGGGTAGACCTTCAGTTCGGCACCCTTGATCATCGCTGCAGCACGCTTGCCCGAGGCTTCGAACGGCACCACCTGATCGTCGTCACCATGAATCACCAGGGTCGGCACATCGATTTTTGCCATGTCCGGGCGGAAGTCGGTTGCGGAGAACGCTGTTACGCAATCCAGCGTGCCCTTGAGTGAAGCGAGCAGCGCAATGTTCAGTGTCTGCGTCTGTACGCCTTCGGAGACTTTCTGGCCGTGGTTGATGCCGTAGAACGTGCTGGCAAAGTCGCTGATGAATTGAGCACGGTCCTTGAGCAGGCCTGCCGTGATGCCATCGAATACCGACTGATCGACGCCTTCCGGGTTGTCACCGGTCTTGAGGAAAAACGGCGTAACCGAGCCCAGCAACGCCAGTTTGGCCACCCGCTCGCTGCCATATTTGGCGATGTAGCGGGTGACGTCGCCGCCGCCCATGGAGAAGCCCACCAGCGTCACCTCGCGCAGATCGAGGTGTTCGATCAGTTCGGCGATGTCGTCAGCGAAGGTGTCATAGTCATAGCCGGTCCACGGCTGATCGGAACGACCGAACCCGCGGCGGTCGAAGGCGATGGTGCGATAGCCCCGGCTGCTCAGGTATTGCATCTGGTATTCCCACATGTCCGCATCCAGCGGCCAGCCGTGGCTGAACAGGACCGGTTTGCCCGTGCCCCAATCCTTGTAATAGATCTCGGTGCCATCTTTGGTGTTGAACGTGCTCATGCAGATTCCTCTCGATGTCGGGTTGTCGATGTCGGGTTTGCAGGGCGAACGCCGTGGTGCGCAAACGGCTGTACACCTTCGGCAGCCCCCGATAAGTCCGGCAGTGAGCGTTTTGCATAGTTCAGTCGAGAAGACTGAGCGTACTGCCCTGGCGCGATTTTTCTGAAACATTGACTCATCGTATTTCCCTGCCGAAACCGAACTTGCCGCGCATACGGGAATCAGTTCATTGGGGTCGAGGCTTGCCTTGCCCTGTCCATGGTTTGACTTGCCCATTGAAGGAGAGAACTGCGTGGCGTCTCAGCTGAAAATCTTGATCCTTTCGGGTCTGCTGCTATTCGCAGGCAGTTTCAATCTCCAGGCGGCCGATGTACCTGCATTACCGATGGGCGCGGCGGTGCCGGCAGACGACAAGGCGGCTGAAAAGGCTGACCCCAAAGCCGACTCCAAGGCTGCTGACAAACCCGCTGCGAAAGCGGATGACAAGGCAGCGGACAAGGACCAGACCGCTGCGAAACCGGCCGATGGCGCAGAGCCTGCGGCCGAGGCCCCAGAGTTGTTGGTGCAGGGCGGGTTGCTCGGTGCCATCAGTACCAGCATCGATGACGTCCAGGAAAAGCTCAATCTGGACGACAACCTGTTCGACG
This sequence comes from Pseudomonas sp. P129, assembly GCF_020312195.1. Taxonomy (NCBI): domain Bacteria; kingdom Pseudomonadati; phylum Pseudomonadota; class Gammaproteobacteria; order Pseudomonadales; family Pseudomonadaceae; genus Pseudomonas; species Pseudomonas sp. P129. The sequence continues at coordinate 74,495 of NZ_JAGPYS010000001.1, forward strand.
TCTGGCAACTGCGCGCCGACCGCGCCGCCGATGAGCTCGAAAAGCTGGTCAACAAACGCACTACACGTTCTCCATGGAGTGTCGCCGGGGACTTCCTCGCCCTGTCTTTTGTATGGATCGCATCGTTTGCGATTCTGACCACGCTGGGTCGTTTTCTGGCAGTACGCTTGTGCCGTACACCGTTCATGCGGGTGCGCGCGCGCAGTCAGGCGCTGCTCAAGTACGTGTTGCCGTTTACCCTGCCAGCCATCGTCTGCCTGCCGTTGACCCTTTACGTCAGCCACTTCATGCCGTCTTCGGTAGGCCGTGCGCTGGCGCTGTGTTTCGCGTATGCAACCAGCAGCGGCATCGTTTCGACCTCGGTGTTGCTCTGCGTGATCGTGATGTTCAACTTCGGGCACAAGCGTGCCGCCGTGCACATGATTCGCCGCTACGCGCCAAGGCCACTGTTCGTGGTCGGCTTTCTGGCGGCGCTGAGCGATGCGTTGACCAGTCCGCAGATCGCCCGTCAGCTCGGCAGTAACGTCACCACCAGTGTTGCGGTGTTTACCGGGCTGTTCGCCTCGGTAGTGTTTTGCATGTTGATCATCAAGGTGCGTCGCCCGGTGGCGCACCTGATCCGTAACCGCTCATTGAGCAGTCGCCTGCAACGGCCCGCGCTGCAACAGTCGTTGAAGATATTCTCCAAGCTGTGGCACTTGCCGATCCTGCTGATGATTCTGGTCTCGGCGATCAACCTCATCGGCGCTGGTGAAGACAGTCAGGAAGCGCTGCGTTGCGCGTTGTTCACCACTATTCTGCTGATTGCCACGGTGTTCCTCAGCACCGTGTTCCAGCACCTGTTCAAACCGACGGAAACCCTCGGCCGCGGCGGGCATGTGTATAAGGCGCGCCTGCTGAGCCTGGTGTACGCGGTGTTGCGTATCGCGCTGGCCATCGGCTTCATCGAGATACTCGGCCGCATCTGGGGCTTCTCGATGTTCGAGTTTGCCCAGCGCAACACCCTTGGCCGGGTGATCAGTGATTCGTTGAGCAGTATCGGTCTGATCTTCGTCGTCACCTGGCTGTTGTGGGTGGTACTCGACACCGCCATTCAGGAAGCCCTCAAACCACCGGTCAATCATCGCAGCGGTCGTCAGCCGAGCACTCGGATCAAAACCATTCTGCCGCTGTTGCGCAACGCGGTGAAAATCATCCTGGTGGTGATCTGTGCGATCACCACCATGGCCAACCTGGGCATCAACGTGGCACCGCTGCTGGCGGGTGCCGGGGTGGTCGGTCTGGCCATCGGTTTCGGTTCGCAGCAACTGGTGCAGGATGTGATCACCGGCCTGTTCATCATTATCGAGGACACCTTTTCGGTGGGCGACTGGGTGGTGCTTAGCACGGGCCATTCCGGTACGGTTGAAAGCCTGACCATCCGTACCGTGCGCCTGCGCGACGGCAAGGGCTTCGTCCACTCGGTGCCGTTCGGCCAGATCAAGGCGGTCACCAACCAGTCACGGCAATTCGCTTACGCGTTCTTCTCGGTGCGCTTCACCTACGACTCCGACATTGATGATGCGCTGGCGCTGATTCGCGAAACCGGCCAGTCGATCAGCGAAGACATTCTGCTCAAGCACAACCTTCAGGGGCCGCTGGAAGTGTTCGGCGTCGATAGCATGGACCTCAACGGCATGGTGCTGACCGCGCAGTTTCGTACCTCTTCGGGCGGGCAGTACGCGGTAGGGCGTGCTTTCAACGAGCGTCTCAAGCGGCTTGTGGATAAAAATCCGAATGTGCGTTTCGCGCAGACTTATCCACAGATGGTCATGGGGCCGGGCTTCAACAATCCGCAGGCTGGCGTCGAAGCCGAAGGCCCACCCGCGCCTTCGGATCCTGCTGCGGCGACACCTTCTGCACCTGTACCTGCGCCGCCCGGTCTATCCAAGGGCAACAGCACGCCGGGCCCGGCAGCTCAATAACTCAACCGGCACGTCAGGACGCTGCAACGCTTTGTCGCGGCGTCATCAACCCGCCAGGCTGCGCAACTGTTGGGGGTTGGCAGGCAACGTGTTATGTTTGCAGGCGTTTTTCAATTGTTCGTTTGATTACCTGATACCGAGCCTGCTGACTCTATGCGAATGCGCCTTATGCTGTTGGGCGGCGGGAATGCCCTCGGGCAGGCGCTGATTCGTCTGGGTGCCGAGGAAGACATTGGTTTCCTCGCACCACGTCCACCGCAAGACGGCTGGGACGTGGCGAGCCTTACGCAACTGCTTGATGACACCCGTCCCGATGCCCTGATCAACCTTGCTTACTACTTCGACTGGTTTCAGGCGGAGACCGTGAGTGAAGCGCGCCTGACCCATCAGGAGCGCTCTGTCGAGCGTCTTGCCGAACTCTGTCAGCACCACAACATCACGCTGGTTCAGCCGTCCAGCTATCGTGTGTTCGATGGTTCGCGCGCGACGGCCTATAGCGAAAAAGACGAGCCTGTACCGCTGGGCCTGCGCGGTCAGGCCCTGTGGCGTATCGAGCAGAGCGTCCGCGCGACCTGCCCGCAACATGTACTGGTGCGTTTCGGCTGGCTGCTGGATGACAGCACCGATGGTGTGCTGGGCCGCTTCCTCTCGCGTGCCAAAGAACCCGGAGAACTGCTGCTCGCCGATGATCGTCGCGGCAACCCGACGCCGGTCGATGATGCGGCGCGGGTGATCATTTCGGTCATCAAGCAACTCGACTGCGAAGCGCCGCTATGGGGCACCTACCACTACGCCGGACACGAGGCGACCACGCCGCTGGCGCTGGGGCAGGCAGTGCTCACCGAAGCGCGTCTGCTGCACGCGCTGGCTATCGAATCGCCCACTGCGCAGGCTCATGCCGCGCGTCCCGATGCAGCCGAAGAACCGCAGCACGCGGTATTGGCCTGCAAGAAAATTCTCCACACCTTCGGCATCAAGCCTCGCGCCTGGCGGGCCGGTCTGCCAAACCTGCTGGATCGGTATTATCGACATGTCTGACGCTCCTGTTCTGATCACTGGAGGTGCGGGTTTCATCGGCTCGCACCTGACCGACGCATTGTTTGCCAGCGGGCAGGCCGTGCGTATCCTCGACAACCTCTCGGCAGGCAAGCGCAGCAATTTGCCGCTCGACAATCCGCGGGTCGAGCTGATCGAAGGGGACGTGGCCGATGCCGACCTGGTCAAGCGCGCGGCGCAGGGCTGCAAAGCCGTTGTGCACCTGGCGGCAGTGGCTTCGGTGCAGGCGTCGGTAGACGACCCGGTGCGCACCCACCAGAGCAACTTCATCGGCACGTTGAATGTCTGCGAGGCCATGCGCGAAGCGGGCATCAAGCGCGTGATCTTCGCATCAAGCGCGGCGGTGTACGGCAACAACGGTGAGGGCGAAGCGATCACCGAGGACACCACCAAGGCACCGCTGACCCCTTACGCTTCGGACAAGCTGGCCAGCGAGTATTACCTGGATTTCTACCGTCGCCAGCATGGCCTGGAACCGGTGATCTTTCGCTTCTTCAACATTTTCGGGCCACGCCAGGACCCATCGTCGCCGTACTCCGGCGTGATCAGCATCTTTGCCGAGCGTATCCGCAAAGGCCTGCCGATCAGCGTGTTTGGCGACGGCGAGCAGACGCGGGATTTCTACTATGTCGGGGATCTGCTCAAGCTGCTGCTGCAGGCCTTGTCACGGGAAAGCGCCATCGAAGGTGCGATCAACGTCGGCCTGAACAAGACCACGTCGCTCAACGAACTGCTGGCTGCGCTTTCGCAGGTTGTCGGCAAACAGCCGGAAGTCACCTACCAGGCACCGCGCTCGGGCGATATCAAACATTCCCGCGCCAGCAACCAGCGCCTGCTGGAACACTTCACCCTCGACGAGCCAACGCCGCTGGTGCGTGGGCTGGAGTTGCTGATGGGGCAGTGAGTCCTACATCGAATGTAACTGCCCATTCGCGAACAAGTTCGCTCCTACAAAAGCCTGTGAGCACCTGTAGGCGCGAACTTGTTCGCGAAGACGATATTGCAGGCGCAGAAAGTACATCGAGTGTAACTACCTATTCGCGAACAAGTTCGCTCCTACAAAAGCCTGTGAGCACCTGTAGGAGCGAACTTGTTCGCGAAGACGATATTGCAGGCGCAGAAAGTACATCGAGTGTAACTGCCTATTCGCGAGCAAGTTCGCTCCTACAAAAGCCTGTGAGCACCTGTAGGAGCGAACTTGTTCGCGAAGACGATATTGCAGGCGCAGAAAGTACATCGAGTGTAACTACCTATTCGCGAACAAGTTCGCTCCTACAAAAGCCTGTGAGCACCTGTAGGCGCGAACTTGTTCGCGAAGACGATATTGCAGGCGCAGAAAGTACATCGAGTGTAACTACCTATTCGCGAACAAGTTCGCTCCTACAAAAGCCTGTGAGCACCTGTAGGAGCGAACTTGTTCGCGAAGACGATATTGCAGGCGCAGAAAGTGCATCGAATGTAACTGCCTATTCGCGAACAAGTTCGCTCCTACAAAAGCCTGTGAGCACCTGTAGGAGCGAACTTGTTCGCGAAGCCGATATTGCAGGCGCAGAAATTACATCGAGTGTAACTACCTATTCGCGAACAAGTTCGCTCCTGCAAAAGCCTGTGAGCACCTGTAGGCGCGAACTTGTTCGCGAAGACGATATTGCAGGCGCAGAAAGTACATCGAGTGTAACTACCTATTCGCGAACAAGTTCGCTCCTGCAAAAGCCTGTGAGCACCTGTAGGCGCGAACTTGTTCGCGAAGCCGATATTGCAGGCGCAGAAAGCATATCGAGTGTAACTACCTATTCGCGAACAAGTTCGCTCCTACAAAAGCCTGTGAGCACCTGTAGGAGCGAACTTGTTCGCGAAGACGATATTGCAGGCGCAGAAAGTGCATCGAATGTAACTGCCTTCGGACCAGCCCGCTCCTGCAAAAAGCGCGGCATTACTTCGTCATGGAGTTGGTACGAGATCATCAGGTCTACAAAACACAAAGGCACCCGCTGAGGGTGCCTTTGTGTGTGTGGCGCTTGAGAAGTTCAGGTCAGAACTTGTAACCCACGCCCACCATGTACACCCACGGGTCGATGTCCACGTCGACCTTGGTCTTGCCGACGGCCAGGGCTGACGGGCCGTCCACGGTTGCTTTGGTGTCGATGTCGACGTACCAGACCGAGGCGTTGAGCAGCACGTTGTCGGTGATCATGTAATCCATGCCCAGCTGTGCGGCCAGGCCGACCGAGTCTTTGAGCTTGAGGTTGCTGAAACCCTGATCCTTGCGGTTGCCGGTCAAATCGGTATCGAAGAACGTGGTGTAGTTGATGCCCACGCCGGCATACGGCTGGAACTTCGACGATGGTTCCATCGGGTAGTACTGCAACGACAGCGTCGGCGGCAGTTGTTTGATATCGGCCAGCTTGCCATCCAGGCCAGGCCCGAGGCCTTTGACCGACACGGTATGGCTGAACGGTGTGGCGGCCAGCAGCTCGATACCGACGTGCTGGGTCAGCATGTAGGCGAAGGTCAGGCCCAGCTGGTTTTCGCCGTCGACAGTCGCTTTGGTGCCGGAAACCTTGGCACCGTCGAGGCGCACTTCGCCGCTGTCTTCATTGGGTTGAACGTGCGCGACACCGGCGCGAACGATGAAGTCGCCAGGCTGGTAGGCGTGTGCCGCGACCGGGGCGGTGAGGGCAAGCGCGACAAGGGACGTGCGTAGCAGATGCTTGTGCATGGAGGCTCCAGAGATCAGTCAAAATTTATGGGCGTAATGTTAAAGCGCTGTCGAGCGGCGACTTTGACTCAGCTCAATGAAATCGCTGGGAACCTCGTCATCCTTATGAATCCGGCAACTCGTAGACAAGAATCTTGTCTGCCTGCATCTGATAGCCCGCTTCTGCCAGTTCGCTGGAAGACGACTTGGCCTGCATCGGTCCTTCGATCCAGTACGGCTGATACAGCTCATCGACCTTCACACCCAGCTCGCTCGTGACGTGCACGATCTGGTTCGCCGGTGGCGGCGGCACATGGATGCAGGCGCCGAAATACGGCACCAGCAAAAACTCCGTCACCCGGCCTTCCTCACTGACCTCGAGCGGCACGATGTAGCCCGGTAAACGCACCAGTTTGCCATCCAGTGCCTTGACCACCGGCGCATGCGGCGCCAGTTGGTGGGCCGCAGGCGCTGCCTCCATGGCCAGTGCATCGGACAGCTTGGACATATCGTGCAGCGGAGCCGTTACCGGCTTCACCACAGGTGCATCGGGTGGAATCATGTCATTCCAGGTCAGCTCACGCGGCTCGGCGGCCCACACTTGAGTGGTAACCGAGAACAGCAGAGTGAGTAGCATGCGCCGCATCATGAAGGTCCTCATAAACGAATCGACAGTCCATCGGCCAGTGACTGCCTGTAGGCTCGCCAGGCTGGCAAGGTTCCCATCAACAGCGCGCAGCCGAGAATGGCACCGAGTAATGTCCATTCATATTGGCCAGGTGGCATAGACGACAGGTACAGACCGTAGTTGTCGAGCACGTAGTCGCGGGCCATGAAGATGCCGATATAGAGCAGCGCAAGGCCGCTGATGACACCCGCCAGCGCCAGGGCGAAGGCTTCGAGTATAAGCAGGCTTGCGATATGCCAAGGGCGCGCGCCGACCGAGCGCAGGATGGCCATTTCCCGGCGCCGTTCATTGAGGCTGGTGAGAATCGCGGTCAGCATGCCGATCAGCCCGGTCAGCACCACGAACAGCGAAATCACGAACAGCGCCTTTTCCGCCGTGCCCATCAGGCTCCACAGCTCCTGCAGTGCCACGCCGGGCAGAATCGCCAGCATGGGTTCGCCACGGTATTCGTTGATCTCGCGTTGCAGGCTGAAGGTGGAAATCTTGCTGTTCAAGCCCAGCATGAACGCGGTGATCGCAGTCGGCGTCAGGTCCATATTGCGCGCCTGATCGGCTGAAATGCGCTCGCTGCCGCGTGCCGGGGCACCGTTGTGCCAGTCGATATGAATGGCTTCCATGCCGCCCAGGCTGATATGCAGCGTGCGGTCCACCGGCGTACCGGTCGGCTTGAGGATGCCGACCACGGTGAACGGTTTGTCGTCATGCTTGACCAGGCTGATCGCCGCTACACCGTGCGCCAGCACCAGCTTGTCGCCCAGCTTGTAATGCAGCGCCTTGGCGACCTCCGAACCCAGCACCACTTCAAACGGGTCGGTCTTGAACTCGCGTCCTTCGGCCGTTTCCAGGTGCTGCTGGCGACCGAACTGGTAATGCTCGAAATACGCCTCATTGGTGCCCATCACCCGATAGCCACGATGGGAGTCGCCCAGCGAAACCGGGATCGCCCACTTGACCTGCTTGCTGTTGGCGAAATGCTCGAAGCTGTCCCAGCGAATGTTGTTGGTGGCATTGCCGATGCGGAACACCGAGTACAGCAACAGGTTGATCGAGCCCGAGCGTGCACCGACGATCAGGTCGGTGCCGCTGATGGTGCTGGCGAAACTGGAGCGCGCTTCGGTGCGTACCCGTTCGACGGCGAGTAACAGGCAAACCGACAGCGCAATGGCGAAGGCAGTGAGGAATGCAGTGAAACGGCGGTTGGCCAGGCTGGCCATGGCCAGACGAAACAGATACATCTCAAATCTCCACGGCGACGGCGGCGCGATTCAGGTCGCTCAGCGACAGATTGCGATCAAACAGCGGTGCCAGACTCTGGTCATGACTGACAAACAGCAGGCTGGCCCCGGCCTCGCGGCACTCGGCGAACAACAGGCGAATGAACGCCTCGCGCGAGTCCGCGTCCAGCGCAGACGTAGGCTCATCGGCAATCACCAGTTCCGGTTGACCGATCAGCGCGCGGGCGGCAGCGACTCGCTGTTGTTGGCCGATCGACAGCGAGTCGGCGCGGCGTGTCAGCATCGCCGGATCTTTCAGGCCCAAGTGGGCGAGCAGGGTGGTGGTCGCTTTCTCGACGCTGCCGTGGCGTTGCCTGGCACGCTCGGCACGCACGCTGGAAAAGTGGCAGGGCAGTTCGATGTTTTCCCGCACCGACAAAAACGGCAGCAGGTTGAACTGCTGGAAGATGTAGCCGGTGTGATCGACGCGGAAGCGATCACGCGCGGCCGAAGAGAGCGCCGACAGGTCCTGGTTCAACAGGCGAATGCTGCCGCTGACCGGTTTTTGCACACCGCCCAGCAGGCCCAGCAGCGTGGTTTTACCGCTGCCACTCGGGCCTTTGAGGAACACGGTTTCACCGCTTTGCAGGCGGAACTCGGGGATGTCCAGCAGTTGCGGGTGGCCGGGCCAGTTGAAGCGCAGGTCCGACAGTTCGATCAGTGCTTGGGTCATGGGCTGACTCACGCTCGGTTGGAAATTAAAAGACCGGGCCAGGCCCGGTCGTTGTGCCGCAGGGTGCGATCAGAATTTCAGCGTCGGGTTGGCTGCGATCACTTCTGCGCCCGACTGGCCGCCTGGCGAAATCAGTTGTACCTGAAGCTTCTTGGTGTCGGGAAAGGTTTTGAAGATTTGCGACAGGTCGAGCTTCTTCAGAATGGCCGGTGCGTCACAGACGAACTTGTAGTGACCGTGGATTTCACTGTGCTCGTGATGCTCGGCATCGCCAGCGTCGGCATGCGCGTCGTGATCGTCATCCTTGTCACCAAACAGCGGGCTTTCCAGCTTCACCGAAGTGGCCGAGCAATTGGCGGCATCGGCAATGCTGAACAACGCGTTGGGCTTGAGCAGCAATTCGCGGGCCTTGGCGACTTTGGCCTTGTCTTCATCCGAGGTCGCAACGTGTTCGAAGCCGACGATGTTCATGGCCGGACTGTCGAATTCGAATTCCAGCGTCTTGCCTTCCAGCACCACATCCAGACGTCCTACGCCATGCTCGTGCGCGCCCAGGCTGCCATGTTCATCGCCATGATCATGATCGTGGTCGTGCTCTTCAGCAGCGTGCGCAGCAACGAGTGGCAACAGGGCGAAAGGCAGGGCGAGTAGCAGACGGCGCATAGCGGGCTCCAGAACAATAATCGAGAAAAACTGTTATGTGATCTTATAACAAGTAGCGATCTGCGTGGACGTGTTTTTATCCAGGCGCCGGGTGACCGGGCTGCAGCAAAGCGCCATCGACGACGTTATCGGGAATACCCCGTGCAGTGCTTATGCCTAAGTAGTCTCACACTTCGCGTCATCAAGTCCTACTCTGGAAGATGAAAATCGCTACACCTGCGCCGGATGCGCAGGAAAGATTTTCATCGCCAGCCGGGACCTGCGCTCGACCTGGGCCGAGCGCGACATCAGGGAAGATACTCATGAACAAGCTCCATTCGAACAGAGAAGTCCTGCGTGCGGTGTACAAGGATATGACACGCATCACCGAATTCGCCGACGCTGACATCGTGCTGCACAAGGCGGATCAAGGCGCTGGCGGTGGCTTGTCCATAGCCGTTGGCAAGGAGGCCGTGCTTTCCCACCAGATCAATCTGATCAGACGCACGCATCAGACCCTGTACATGGATGTCCACGACATCGTCGCCAACGATCACTTCGGCTCGGTGCTGGGCGAGATGCGCGCCAGTTGCGAGGGCCGGAAAATCATCATGCCGTTTTGCGGCCTGTGGCGGTTTCGCGATGGACGAATTATCGAGTGCTGGGAAAACGTCTACGACGTGCGGGCGCTTGGCAATTTCATGAACGGCAAGGAGCCGCTCCTCAACCAGTGGCGTTACGGTTGATCATGGGAATGCGCGCCAGCCTGTGGGAGCATGTACGCCTGACTGTCAGCAGGTGCACATCATGTTGCGTATTCGTGGAACCGTAGGCCAGTGGCCGGTGGATTTGACCCTTGAACTGGACGAGGGAGACTGGGCGCAACTGGGCGCGCAGCTCAAGGCGGCGGCCCCGGAGGTCCCCGCCGCCGTGGCCGAGAGCACGCCGCTCAACCAGGACGACAGGCTCTGGCAAGTCGCTCAGGAATTGCTGCGCAAGGCCGGGCAGATGAGTGGGCCGGATCTGTTGGGGCAACTGGAAGGGTTGGCGGGCAGTACCGCTGCGGGCAAGCATCTGCTGGTGCGCTTGCGTCACTCGGCGAACGTGAAAGTCGAGAGCGGCGGGGATGCGCCGCTGTACAGCTGGGTCGAAGCGACGTGACCTGACGGCTTTCAATAACAACAGGCACCCGAGCGGTGCCTGTTGCTTTTTACCTCAGTACAGCGCGGCAAACAGTTTGCGGCGGTAGGCCGTGACCAGCGGGTGCTCGTTGCCCAGCAGGTCGAATACCTGCAGCAGCGTCTTGTGCGGCAGGCCCTCGGCGTAATTGCGATTGCGGATGAACAGCTTGAGCAAGCCCTCGAGCGCCGCTTCGTACTGTTGACGCGACAACTGCTGAATCGCCAGTTGCAGTGCCGCTTCATCGTCCTGCGGGTTTTGTGCAAGGCGGCTTTTCAGTTCGGCAGCGTCCGGCAGGGTCGCGGCTTGCGCGAGGAACGTCAGCTGGGCCTTGGCGCCGGCGAGTTCGGCCTTGTGCGCATCACCGGTGACCGCATCCAGCACAGCCTTGGCCTCGCTCAGTTCGCCACGTTCGGCCAGGCAGCGCGCATACAGAATCAGCGCGGCGCCATTGGTGTTGTCTTCGCCCAGCAGCACCTTGAGCTGTGCTTCGGCCTCGGCGAAACGACTTTCCGCAAACAGCGCCTGTGCCTGCTTGAGCGGATCGGCGGCTGGCGGTGGCGGCATGACCACATGCTGGTCGAGAATCTTGCGGATTTCCGACTCCGGCTGGGCACCGGCAAAGCCATCCACCGGCTGGCCGTCCTTGAACAGCACCACAGTCGGCAGGCTGCGAATGCCGAAGCGCGCCACGATGTCCTGCTCGATGTCGCAATTGACCTTGGCCAGCAGCAGCTCGCCCTGATAGCTCTCGGTAATTTGCTGCAGCAGCGGCATCAAGACCTTGCAGGGCGCACACCACTCGGCCCAGAAATCCACCAGCACTGGCTGGTCGAAGGACTTGTCGATCACCAGTTGATCGAAGTTCGCGGCGGTTGCGTCGAAGATGTAAGCAGTTTCCTGGCTCATTGCACGTCTCGAAGAATCTGAATGCTGCCAACTATAAAGCCCGCAGGGCAATGCTGAAAGCGGTGTCGTCTATTGGACATGATCGTGCCCACACTCATTGCTATTGATGCTGGCCGAAGGCCGTGGGAGCGAACCGGGCGACGCTTCGCTTGTTCGCGAAAGGGGTGGAAAGCTCTCTGGAAATTTATCGTTTGAACGACCGTCTTCGCGAACAAGTTCGCTCCTACAAAAGCCGTTTAGCTGAGCAATCCCGGACTGTTATTTAGCGCTCACCGCGCCGCGTGATAGAGGCTCACGTCGCGAAACTCGTGCGGTTCGGCCAGGTCCGGCAGGGTGTGGGCATGCAGCATCGTCAGACGCTGGTAGGCAGCGTGTTTGAAGTCGCGCACGCGGGAATCTGCCACCAGTGCCTCGCGGCCCCGGGAGAGAAACTGATCAAGCAACGGCAGGTTGGCGCGGTCGTAGAGCACGTCGGCGACCAGAATCAGATCGAAGCGGTCCGCCTCGGCAAAGAAATCCGTCGAGTAACTCAATGGCACCTGATTGAGTTCGGCATTGGCCCGGCAGGCAGCGAGCGCCAGAGGGTCGAGATCACAGGCCACCACCTCAAGCGCCCCGGCCCTGAGCGCGGCAATGCCCGCTACACCCGAGCCTGCACCGAAGTCCAGTACCCGCTTGCCGGCCACCCAGTGCGGGTTTTCAGCCAGAAAACGCGCCAGGCCCAGGCCGCTCGCCCAGCAGAAGCTCCAGTACGGTGGTTCTTCCAGAATGCGCCGCGTTTCCTCCGGGCTGAAGGCGCGGTCCATGTTGACATCGTCGATCAGCCACAGCTTCAGCTCGGTGCCCGGCAGCGCAGTGACTACCAACCGGGCGTCGCCAAGCAGTTCGCTCAGCGCGTGTTGCAGATGCTGCGGAGCGATCATGGCGCCTTGACGAACTGCAACTGCCCCAGGGCCTGAGTCACCGGCTGATCGATACGCATTGACGGCAGGTGCAGGATCAATTGCCCGGACTTGCTGGCGCGGCCACGCAACTCGACGCGTCCGCCGACCGGAAAGGCTTCCGGGTTGAAGCGCAGCTGGAACGGCAATGATTGACCGTTGCCCTTGAGCAGGGTGTTGGTCAGCAGCTTCTGTGGACGCCCGCGCTCGTCGATGACCAGCATTGCCAGCTCGACCTCGGCGCCGGCCGGCACGCCCAGCAATTGCCCGCTGAGTTCACGTTGGTAAGGTTGCAGTGGCCCCGGCCCGGCGGGCAGCTTGATCGAAGGTGCGACCGGTGGCGGCGCAGCCGGTTTCGGCGCGTCATTACTGCTGCACGCGGCCAGCAAGCCGATGAAGCAGAGTAGAAAAGCGGGGCGTAACGTCATCAAAAGCTCCACAAGACAAAATTCGAAAGGCTGGGGGACGCCAAGCGTGCAGTATTACCGAGCCCGGACAATTTCACACCGCTTTAATGTGCGTCTATATACCGTAAACCCTCAGCCTTGTCTTGCCAGCAGGATGCGCTAACATGGCGCTCCTCATTCTTTTGTTGCCAGCCACCATGCACTGTCCCTTCTGCGGTGCCAATGACACCAAAGTCATCGACTCCCGCCTCGTCGCCGAAGGCGAGCAAGTACGCCGCCGACGCGAGTGCCTGGCCTGCGGCGAGCGCTTCACCACGTTCGAAACGGCCGAGCTGGTCTTGCCGCGTCTGATCAAGCAGGACGGCAGCCGCCAGCCTTTCGATGAAGAAAAACTGCGCGCCGGTATGCAGCGGGCGCTCGAAAAGCGTCCGGTGAGTGTCGAGCGCCTGGAAGCGGCCCTGGTTCACATCAAACACAAGCTGCGCGCAACCGGCGAACGCGAAGTCAAATCACTGGTGGTGGGTGAGCTGGTGATGACCGAGCTGCAGAAGCTCGACGAAGTGGCCTATATCCGCTTCGCTTCGGTGTACCGCCGCTTTCAGGACCTCAACGAATTCCGTGAAGAAATCGATCGTCTGGCCCGCGAGCCGGGCAAGGAATAAATGCATTGCTGACTGAACAGGCGGCTCTCGACGTTCATTACATGGCGCGAGCACTCGAGCTGGCGCGCAAGGGGCTGTACTCCACGCATCCCAACCCGCGAGTCGGCTGCGTGATCGTGCGTGAAGGCCGGATCGTTGGCGAAGGCTGGCATGCGCGCGCCGGTGAACCGCATGCCGAAGTGCATGCCTTGCGCCAGGCCGGCGAGCTGGCCAGAGGCGCGACCGCCTACGTCACCCTCGAGCCGTGCAGTCACCAGGGGCGCACACCGCCCTGTGCCGATGCACTGATCGAAGCCGGGCTGACGCGGGTTGTCGCAGCAATGCAGGACCCCAACCCCGAAGTTTCCGGTCGCGGCCTGTTGCGCCTCATGAATGCCGGCATCGGCGTTCAGTGTGGTGTGCTGGAAAGCGAAGCGCGAGCGCTGAACAAAGGCTTTCTCAAGCGCATGGAGACCGGCCTGCCGTATGTGCGGGTCAAAATGGCCATGAGCCTGGATGGCCGAACGGCGATGGCCAGCGGGGAAAGCCAGTGGATCACCGGCCCCGAGGCGCGCTCTGCCGTACAGCGCCTGCGCGCCCAGTCGAGCGTGGTGCTCAGCGGTGCCGACACGGTGCTGGCTGACAAGGCTCGTCTCACCATACGCCCTGATGAACTGGGGCTCGATGCCGAATTGACCGCGCTGGCCGCGGCACGCGCGCCGTTGCGCGTGTTGATCGACGGCCGTTTGCGTGTGCCGCTCGATGCACCGTTCTTCCAGGCAGGCAGTGCGCTGGTCGTGACCTGCGCTGCTGCGTCGGCGCGAGGCCGCTATCAGGAGGAGGGCCACGAAATGCTCGCGCTGGCCGACAGCGCCGGTCATGTGGACCTGCGCAGGTTGATGGGCGAACTCGCAGCGCGGGGCGTCAATGAAGTGCTGGTCGAGGCCGGTCCGCGACTGGCGGGGGCTTTTGCGCGTCTCGGGCTGGTCGACGAGTTTCAGCTCTTCATTGCCGGCAAGTTTCTCGGCTCATCGGCCCGTCCGCTGCTCGATCTGCCACTGGCGCAGATGAGCGAAGCGCTGGAACTGAACATTGTGGAAATGCGTGCTGTCGGTAATGACTGGCGAGTCATCGCTCTCCCTGTGCGCACACCCGGCGTATAATTCCCGGCTTTCGCCTTGCGCGCAGCCCTTGTTCTCCCGGAGGACCCATGTTTACCGGCATTATCGAATCCATTGGCAGCATCCGCGCCCTGACTCCCAAAGGCGGCGACGTCCGCGTTTACGTGGAAACCGGCAAGCTTGACCTGACCGACGTCAAACTCGGCGACAGCATTGCCGTCAATGGCGTATGCCTGACCGCCGTCGAATTGCCCGGTGATGGCTTCTGGGCTGACGTCAGCCGCGAGACTCTGACCGTCACCGCCTTTGTCGACCTGAAGAGCGGCAGCCGGGTCAACCTGGAAAAGGCCCTGACCCCGACCACACGTCTGGGCGGCCATCTGGTCAGCGGCCATGTCGACGGCGTCGGCGAAATCGTTGCCCGTGCGGATAACGCCCGTGCCATTCAGTTCACGGTGCGTGCGCCACGTGAACTGGCCAAATACATCGCCCACAAAGGCTCGATCACGGTCGACGGCACCAGCCTGACCGTCAATTCGGTCAACGGCGCGGAGTTTGAACTGACCATCGTGCCTCATACCTGGAGCGAAACGATCATGGCCGACTACCAGCCCGGCCGTAAGGTCAACCTGGAAGTCGATCTGCTGGCGCGTTATCTGGAGCGCCTGCTGCTGGGTGACAAGGCCGCCGAGCCGGGCCACGGCACGATCACCGAAAGCTTCCTGGCCGAGAACGGCTACCTCAAATCCTGAATTGATTGAAGGGGGTGCCGCGTGGCGCTCAACAGTATCGAAGAACTGGTCGAAGACATTCGCCAGGGCAAGATGGTCATCCTCATGGATGACGAAGACCGCGAAAACGAAGGCGACCTGATCATGGCCGCCGAATGCGTGAAGCCCGAGCACATCAACTTCATGGCGCGTTTCGCCCGTGGTCTGATCTGCATGCCGATGACTCGCGAGCGCTGCGAAACCCTCAAGCTGCCGCTGATGGCAGCGCGCAACGGTTCGGGTTTCGGCACCAAGTTCACCGTTTCCATCGAAGCCGCCGAAGGCGTGACCACCGGCATCTCGGCAGCCGACCGTGCACGCACGGTGCAGGCCGCCGCTGCCAAGGACGCCAAGGCCGAAGACATCGTCAGCCCTGGGCATATCTTCCCGCTCATGGCTCAGGCGGGCGGCACCCTGGCGCGCGCCGGTCATACCGAAGCGGCCTGCGACCTGGCGCGCATGGCCGGTTTCGAGCCGACGGGCCTGATCTGCGAAGTCATGAACGACGACGGCACCATGTCGCGTCGCGCCGAACTCGAAGCATTTGCCCTGCAACATGACATCAAGATCGGCACCATCGCCGACTTGATTCACTACCGGATGATCCACGAACGTACCGTTCAGCGGATTGCCGAGCAGCCGATGGACAGCGAACTGGGCAGTTTCAACCTGGTGACCTACCGCGATTCGGTCGAGGGCGACGTGCATCTGGCGTTGACCCTGGGCACCATCTGCGCCGAAGAGCCCACGCTGGTTCGCGTGCATAACATGGACCCGCTGCGTGACCTGTTGATGGTCAACCAGCCCGGCCGCTGGAGCCTGCGCGCCGCCATGCGCGCGGTTAACGAGGCGGGCAGCGGTGTGGTGCTGCTGCTCGGTCACCCGCTGGATGGCGATGTCTTGCTGGCTCATATTCGCGAAACCGCCGGTCAGCAACCGATCAAGACGCCGACTACGTACAGCACGGTCGGTGCCGGTTCGCAGATCCTTCGTGACCTTGGCGTGCGCAAAATGCGCCTGATGAGTTCGCCGATGAAGTTCAATGCGATATCCGGTTTCGATCTGGAAGTTGTAGAATACGTGCCCTCCGAATAAATACCGGCAGGTCGGGGCGTGTGAAAGATGGTTTTTCGCAGGTTTTGGCCTGACAGGCATGATTCGTGGCCTAATATCCCTCAAAGTCCGCCCCAAGGCGGGCTTGCTCTTTAATACGAGACTCACCGAATGACCTTGAAGACCATCGAAGGTACCTTCATCGCCCCCCAAGGCCGCTATGCCTTGGTAGTTGGCCGTTTCAACAGCTTCGTCGTGGAAAGCCTGGTTAGCGGTGCCGTTGATGCGCTGGTACGCCATGGTGTGAGCGAAAGCGACATCACCATCATCCGTGCGCCGGGTGCGTTCGAGATTCCACTGGTTGTGCAGAAAGTTGCCCAACGCAGCGAGTTCGCGGCCATCGTCGCACTGGGTGCAGTGATCCGTGGCGGTACTCCGCACTTCGAATACGTGGCAGGCGAGTGCGTCAAGGGCTTGTCCCAGGTGTCCATGGAGTTCGGCGTGCCGGTCGCTTTCGGCGTATTGACTGTCGATTCCATCGAGCAGGCCATCGAGCGCTCCGGCACCAAGGCCGGCAACAAGGGCGCTGAAGCTGCCCTGTCCGCCATCGAAATGGTCAGCCTGCTGTCGCAGTTGGAGGCCAAGTGATTTCCGACGATACCGACCAGTTCAACCCGCGCGACGCCAAATCGCCGGAAATCGCCAAGGGCAAGAGCGCCAAACGTCGCGAAGCGCGTCAGATGGCAACTCAGGCCCTGTACCAACGGCACATGGCTGGCCACGCGCTGAACGAAATCGAAGCCCAGTTCCGTGTCGATAATGACTTCAGTAACGTTGACGGCACTTACTTCCGTGAGTTGTTACACGGCGTGGCAACCAACCAGACCGAGATCGACACCGCTCTGAAGCCTTGCCTTGACCTGACCATCGAAGAACTCGATCCGATTGAGCTGGCGATATTGCGCCTGTCCACCTTCGAACTGCTCAAGCGCATCGACGTGCCTTACCGCGTGGTGATCAACGAAGGCATCGAGCTGGCGAAAGTCTACGGCTCCACTGACGGCCACAAGTTCGTCAATGGCGTGCTGGACAAGCTGGCACCGCGCCTGCGTGAAGTCGAAGTGAAGGCCCACAAGCGCTGATTCGCGCCTGACCTTCATGGGAGAGTTCGAGCTGATCCGCAATTACTTCGCCGCCGCGCCCTGTGCGCAGGCGGGCGAGGAAGTTGCCCTGGGGATCGGCGATGACTGCGCGCTGCTGGCGTTGACGCCCGGCGAGCAGTTGGCGATCTCGACCGACACCCTGGTTGCCGGGGTGCATTTTCCTGATGTCTGCGACCCCTTTCTGCTTGGCCAGCGTGCGCTGGCAGTGTCTGCCAGTGACCTGGCGGCCATGGGCGCCAGGCCTGTCGCGTTCACCCTTGCCCTGACCCTGCCGCAGGTCGATGCCGACTGGCTGCAGACCTTCGCTCGCGGCCTGAACCAGATGGCGCAAGGCTGTTCGCTGCGTCTGATCGGTGGTGATACCACGCGCGGTCCCTTGAGCCTGACCCTGACAGTGTTTGGCGCTGTGCCGGCCGGATCAGCCCTGACCCGCGCGGGTGCCGAGGCGGGTGACCTGCTGTGTGTCGGCGGCACGCTGGGTGATGGCGCCGGTGCATTGCCGCTGGTATTGAAGCAGCGCAGCGCCGAACCCTCGATCGCCGAAGCATTGCTGGCCCGCTACTGGTCGCCCCAACCGCAACTGGCGCTGGGCCAGGCCTTGCGCGGCAGGGCGACGTCGGCGCTGGACATCTCCGATGGGCTGCTGGCCGACTGCGGACATATCGCTCGCGCGTCGGGTGTGCGTCTGGTGGTCGAGCGCGACCGGCTGCCGATGTCCGACCCATTGCTGACCTTGTTCGATCTGCCCTCTGCCCGACAGGCCGCGCTGAGCGGTGGTGATGATTACATCCTGGCCTTCACCCTGCCCTCCGAACATCTGCCGGTTCTGCTGAAAGAAGGCTGGCCGGTGCATGTCATTGGCCGGGTAGAGCAGGGGCAAGGCGTCGTGCTTGTCGACGACACGGGGCAAGACGTCACACCCGACACGCGTGGCTACCAGCATTTTGGCGGTGAGCAGTGAGCGGATGAGCGCTTCTATCTATCGAACTTTATGATCTAAATGCCCGAGAATTCACCCTGAGCGTCTGCAGGAACCTGCTGTTACAATGCAAATCTTGCGAATTTCCAGTCTTCATACTGATCAGGAGCACACGGTGCCCGTCGTCTTTGTCGCCGCTTCCAAACTGCCCACTCCCTTTGCAGAGTTTGCCATGCACGGCTTTATCGAGTCGGCAACCGGCCGTGAACATGTCGTCCTGAGTCTGGGCGATGTGGCGGACGGTGAGCCGGTTCTGGGTCGCGTACATTCCGAATGCCTGACCGGCGACGCCCTGTTCAGTCAGCGTTGCGATTGCGGCTCTCAACTGGAGGCTGCCCTGCGCGCCATCGCCACCGAAGGGCGGGGCGTACTGTTGTATTTGCGCCAGGAAGGGCGCGGTATCGGTCTGATGAACAAGATCCGCGCCTACGAGCTGCAGGATGGCGGTGCCGATACGGTTGAAGCCAACGAGCGTCTGGGCTTTGCTGCCGATCAGCGTGACTACGCGATCTGCCTGCCGATGCTTCAGCATCTGGGCGTGCAGTCGCTACGGCTTATGACCAACAACCCGCGCAAGGTCAAAGCCTTGACCGAGATGGGCATCAGGGTCGCTGAGCGCGTGCCGCTGCACACCGGGCAAAACCCGCACAACCGCCTTTATCTGGCGACCAAGGCGGGCAAGCTGGGGCACATGATGGGTAACGAACATCAAAGCGAGGTCGGTCCCGCGTGACACGCAGCGAGGTTCGTCAAAAGCTGGAGATGCAATGGTGGCGTCAACTGGGCCTGACCCTGGCGCCATTGCTGGTGGTCTGTGTCTTTTTCGGTGCCAGCGAGCCGCTCATTCCGGTGTTGGCGCTCCCGCTGTTCATCGCCGGGATAGGCTCGATGTTCGTCAGCCTGAAACCCTTCGGCGCGTACAAGCGCGCGTTGGCCGTCACCCAGGCTGCACTCGATACCCCCGAGGAGCCGGCAGCATGGCTGAAACTCGCTGCCATCCGCCGCCTGGCCTTTCTGGCCGCCGGGTTGCCTGCCTGGATCGCCGCCATCGCGGTGCTGTTCGGTCTGCATCCGTTGCCGGTCTGCCTGCTGGCGTTTGCCAGCGCAGTGCTGCTCTACCTGTACCGCATTCCTGTGCTTTCACGCTGATCATGCCCAGCTGAAGCGGACACGAGCAGCGCGAAACTCCCTCAGGCTGCCAGCAACCATACTCCCGCTGCCGCAGAAGCTGCACCGGCGATACGCACCAGCGGTGCTGCCGCCTGCGGCAACACGCGAACCACTGCATAACCCAGCGCATGCAAGGCCGCGGTCGCTGCAACGAAACCTGCTGCGTAGGCCCATGGGCTGGACATTTCCGGCAGTTCAAGGCCATGCGCCACGCCGTGGAACAAGGCGAACAGGGCTGTTGCGGCTACCGCCAATGCCAGTGGCGGACGTACTGCCAATGCCACGGCCAGGCCCAGAGCCAGTACCGATGCTGCAATGCCGCTTTCCAGCGCTGGCAGGTTCAGACCTTCAAAGCCCAGCATGCCGCCGATCAGCATGGTGCCGACGAAGGTGCACGGCAGCGCCCAGCGTGCCGAACCTTGTTGCTGCGCAGCCCACAAGCCGACGGCAAGCATTGCCAGCAAATGATCCAGCCCGCCGATCGGGTGGCTGATACCGGCGATCAGGCCGTTATCGCCATGACCGGGGTGAGCCAGCGCCAGAGTAGGGACCAGCAACAGCGCGAGGGCGCCAAGGGCTTTTTTGTAATTCATCGACGGGTTCCTTTTGGTTGTGAATTCAGGCGGCCGCAGTCAGCAGGCCCTGGCGCTCAATGAAGGCAATGATCTGTTCCAGACCCTGACCGGTTTTCTGATTGCTGAACACGAACGGCTTTTCGCCACGCATCCTGCGCGTGTCGCTGTCCATCATCTCCAGTGACGCGCCCACCAAAGGGGCGAGGTCGATCTTGTTGATCACCAGCAGGTCGGACTTGCAGATGCCCGGACCGCCCTTGCGCGGCAGCTTGTCGCCGGCCGACACGTCGATTACGTAGATGGTCAGGTCGGAAAGCTCCGGGCTGAAGGTCGCGGAAAGGTTGTCGCCACCGGACTCGACGATGATCAGGTCCAGGCCTTCGAAGCGGCGATTTAGTTGGTCGACCGCTTCCAAGTTGATCGAAGCATCCTCACGAATGGCGGTATGCGGGCAGCCGCCGGTTTCAACGCCGATGATGCGCTCTGGTGCCAGTGCCTCGTTACGCACCAGAAAATCGGCGTCTTCACGGGTATAGATATCGTTGGTCACGACGGCCAGGTTATAGCGGTCGCGCAATGCCAGGCACAGCGCCAGGGTCAGCGCCGTCTTGCCGGATCCGACCGGGCCACCGATTCCGACACGCAGAGGTTGGCTGTTCATTGAGTTCTCCATAAGGACTGATCAGGACCGGAATAACCGGCTGTATTGACGTTCGTGCGCCATGCTCGCCAGGGACAGACCGAAGGCTGCGCTGCCGGCATGGCAGGGATCTTGTGCGCTGGCACTGACCTGCGCCTGCTGCAATAACGGCAACAGCTCGCTGGTCAGGCGCTGGGCGGCTTGCTGGCCCAGCGGCAGGGTTTTCATCAGCACGGCCAGCTGGTTTTCAAGCCAGCTCCATAGCCAGGCGGCCAGCGCATCCTGCGGGCTGATCTGCCAGGCGCGTGCGGCCAGCGCCCAGCCAAGGGCCAGGTGCGGCTCGGCAGTCTGCTGCAGAAAATGCCGTGCATCACGATCCAGTTCAGGCAGGCCATTGAGCAACTGCTTCAGCGAGTAGCCCATCTGCCGGCTTTCCAGATGCAGCTCGCGAGTCTCGCGGCTGGCGCGATGCTGCTCGCTGACTTGCAGCAACTGGCCCCAGTCACCGGCTGCCGCTGCATCGCAATGAGCCAGCAGCAGCGGGGCCTCGAAACGCGCGAGGTTGAGCAGCAGTTGATCGCCGATCCAGCGGCCCGCGGTCTGCGGGTCCACCACGATGGATTGCTCCACTGCCATTTCCAGCCCTTGCGAATAGCTGTAGCCACCGATAGGCAACTGCGGGCTGGCCAGGCGCAACAGCGCCCAGGCGCTATTCACTTGCGCACGCCGAACTGGTGCATGCGCGGCGGATAGTTGAAATCCTCCTCGCCTGCGCGCGAGTGATGATGCCCGCCGCCGTAGGCGCCATGTTCCGGCTGGAACGGCGCTTCGATGGTGTCGACAGTAGCGCCCAGTTGGTCGAGCATCGCCTTGAGCACGTAATCGTCGAGCAGGCGCAGCCAGCCGTCGCCGACTTGCAGGGCCACGTGACGATTGCCAAGGTGATAAGCCGCGCGGGTCAGTTCGAAGGTGCTGCTGCACGTGACGTGCATGAGCTTTTCGGGACGTGCGCAGACACGCACGACACGGCCGTCCTTGGCCTGCAGAAACTCGCCATCGCGCAGGGGCGACTGGCCGCGTTGCAGAAACAGGCCAACGTCTTCGTTTTCCGCACTGAAGCAGCGCAGTCGACTTTTGCTGCGTGCCTCGAAATTCAAATGCAGCTCGGCGGCCCATTCGGCCTGAGGTTCGATTCGGTCGTGAATCACCAGCATCAGATAGCTTCCAGCCAATTGCGATGCTTCAAATCAGAGCAAGGGGCTTGCCAACAGTGCAGCTTGTAGGGAAAAGGCTGACAGAGGCAGGTGATGCGAGCATTGGCGGGCTTATCAGTGATCTTTTATGGTGCGCAATCAAGTTCGTGCTTTAAGTTGGTGCGTAGTGTGGTGGTCAAGATAACGTTAATAATGAGACGGTTAACGCCGCAGGACGGAGTACAGCGTGCTGACGCTCAATCGTGACTGCCCAGGCCCCGCCAGTGCCGTGCGCCGATGAAGATGAAGCGCAGTTGCTGGGTGATCTTCGCCTGAGGGGTCAGGTGCGGGGCGAGTGAGGCGGGGGGCGGGTCGATCAGTTCCGGCAGCATCGCAAACACGCTTTTCACCACCAGGTCGGCGATGATCGACAGTGCATCGGCGTTCAGGTGCTGCCATTTGGGCATCTTTGCCAGATCGGCCGTAAGGTCGGCGCTGATGCCTTCGCGCAGCGCTCCGAGCGCCTGGCGCACCTTCAAGGAGCCGCCGTATTGTTCGCGCGCCAGAAACAGGAACTGCGAGCGGTTGGCCGCCACGCGTTCGAGGAATATCTTCACCGACGCACGAATCAGCCCGCCCATGGCGAATTCGTTGTGGCGCACCAGCCGGATGGTCTCGCGAAAGGTCTGGCCGACCTCGCTGACCAGCGCCAGCCCCAGCTGGTCCATGTCTTCAAAGTGCCGGTAGAAACCGGTCGGTACGATGCCCGCCGTGCGCGCCACTTCGCGCAGGCTCAGGCTGCCGAAGCCGCGCCCGCTCTCCATCAGTTGATGGGCAGCATCGAGCAAGGCTCTTCGGGTCTGTTGTTTCTGTTCGGCGCGGGGCAGCATGGCTCAAACGATTCTTGGATTAGGCTGGGATGCACTTTAGCAAATGCGCTTTACCTGCGTCGAAAGGGTTTTCAGTCAGGCTCCTTGACCAGTAATAGTGCATGAGTGCTGGCCTTCGATGCATTTTCGTATTCAAATCAAACCCTCGGCGCGTTTGTCAGTCGAATATTCATGTCGTATTCAGCGCGCCAGGGTCGGGGCGCTGTTTTCTGGAGAGTCACGCATGACGCGCAGCCGCAAGATTTTCGCCTGGACAGGTGCCACGTTGCTGGTGGTGCTGGCTATATTGGTCATTGTGATTGTCACTTTCGACTGGAACCGCATCAAACCCACCCTCAACGCGAAAGTCAGCGAAGCGCTGCATCGTCCGTTCGCCATCAATGGTGATCTGGATGTGCGCTGGACGCGCGAGCCCGAACTCGGTGGCTGGCGCGCCTGGGTGCCGTCGCCGCATTTTGTCGCCGACGACCTGAGCCTGGGTAACCCCGAGTGGTCGAAGACCCCGCAGATGGTGACCCTCAAGCACGTCGAATTTCGTCTCTCGCTGCTGCCGCTGCTGGCGCAGCAAGTGGTTATCCCACGTATCGACCTGACCGGCCCCGAGGCCAGACTGGAGCGCCTGGCCGATGGTCGCGCCAACTGGGTCTTCGATCTGCCCAAGTCCGACCCGAATGCCGAGCCCTCCAAATGGGTGATGGACATCGGTGCGATCAAGTTCGACAAGGGGCTGGTGAGCTTCAACGACCAGAAACTCAACGCCAATCTGGACGTCGTGATCGACCTGCTCGGCAAGCCGGTCCCGTTCAGTGAAATCGTCGGCAGCAAGGAAGCGCAAAAGGCTCAGGAAAAGGGCGCAGTGCCGCAGGACTACGCATTCGGTCTGGCGGTCACCGGCCAGTACCACGGTCAGAAACTGAGCGGCACCGGCAAGGTGGGCGGTCTGCTCGCGCTCAAGGACGCCAGTCAGCCGTTTCCGGTACAGGCTGACGTGAAAGTCGGTGACACCCATGCGGTGATCGCCGGGACCCTGACCGATCCACAGAACCTGGGCGCGCTGGATCTACGCCTCAAGCTTTCCGGCGCGAGCCTGAGCAATCTGTACCCGCTGACGGGTGTGACCCTGCCGGATTCTCCGGCGTACTCCACCGATGGCCGCCTGATCGCCAAACTGCACGATGCGGCCGGTGCCAACTTTCGTTACGAAGGCTTCAACGGCAAGATCGGCAACAGCGATATCCACGGCGACCTGGGCTTCGTCGCCAGTCAGCCCCGGCCCAAGCTGAGTGGCGTGCTGGTCTCCAACCAATTGCTGTTCAGTGACCTCGCGCCGTTGATCGGTGCGGACTCCAATGCTGCGCAGAAAAAGCGCGGTGGCGAGAGCAAGCAGCCTTCGGGCAAGGTTCTGCCGGTAGAAGAGTTTCAGACTGATCGCTGGCGGGCGATGGACGCCGACGTGGAGTTCACCGGCAAGCGCATCGTGCAGAGCCCGGACCTGCCGTTCACCGACCTCTACACCCATCTGGTTCTCGACGATGGTCAGTTGAGCCTCGAGCCGCTGCGTTTTGGTGTGGCAGGCGGCAAGCTGGACGCGGATATTCGCCTGAACGGGCAAAACAAACCGATGCAGGGCCGGGCAAAACTGTCGGCGCGTAATTTCAAGCTCAAGCAGCTGTTCCCGACCTTCGAACCGATGAAAACCAGCTTCGGTGAGCTGAACGGCGATGCCGACATCAGTGGGCGCGGCAACTCGGTCGCAGCCTTGCTGGGGACTGCCAACGGCGAAATGAAGATGCTGGTAAACGACGGTGCAATCAGTCGTGGCCTGATGGAAATTGCCGGGCTCAACGTGGGCAATTACGTGGTCGGCAAGCTGTTCGGCGACAAGGACGTGAAGATCAATTGCGCGGCCTCGAACTTCGGCATCAAGGACGGGCTGGCGACCAGCCGGCTGTTTGTCTTCGATACCGAGAACGCCATTATCTACATCAACGGCACCGCGAACCTGAAAACCGAGCAACTGGACCTGCAGATCAATCCGGAATCCAAGGGCTTTCGCGTGTTCTCGCTGCGTTCGCCGCTGTACGTCAACGGCCCGTTCGCCAGGCCCAACGCAGGCGTGCAGTCTGGCCCGTTATTGCTGCGCGGAGCCGGCATGGTCCTGCTCGGTGCAACCGTAGGTCCTGTTGCCGGTTTGCTGGCGCTGGTCGCCACTGGTGACAGCGAGCCCAATCAGTGTGGCCCGCTGCTGGAGCAGATGCGCACCGGCAAGGCGCCGAAGACGGTGAAGTAACCCTCCATCTCTCGTGCCCACGCTGGTGCGTGCGCAACGATGTTCACGCATCTGGCTTGAGAAAATACCGACCAAAAAAAGCCAGGACACAGGTCCTGGCTTTTCATTTGCTGCCGCGCGTTACAGATCGTTCAGAATGTCTGCCATGTCATCGGCGTGCTCTTCTTCCTGAGCAAGGATTTCTTCGAAGATGCGGCGGGTCGTCGGATCGTTGTCGCCGAGGTATTGAATGATTTCGCGGTAGCTGTCGACGGCGATGCGCTCGGCAACCAGATCTTCGTAGACCATTTCTTTCAGCGTGTTGCCAGCCACGTACTGCGCGTGGGAGTTCTTCGACAGGGTGTCCGGGTTGAACTCCGGCTCGCCGCCCAGTTGCACGATACGCTCGGCCAGTTTGTCAGCGTGCTGCGCTTCCTGTTCTGCGTGCTCCAGAAACTCGGCTGCCGCGACGCTCGCTTTGAGGCCCGACGCCATGTAGTAGTGGCGCTTGTAGCGCAGCACACAGACCAGCTCGGTAGCCAGCGATTCATTGAGCAGGCGCAGGACCGTTTCTCGGTCAGCGCTGTAGCCTTGAGTCACAGCACCATCCTCAACGTTCTGGCGTGCGCGCTGGCGCAGAGTATTTACATCGGAAAGCTGTGATTGCGGTGCAGAATTCATCATTTATCTCCAGGACTCATCAGGTTTTGCTGTCTCGCTCTGTGTATTGCCCGGCAGGATCAGCAAGGGTTGTGAGTGCTGGAGAAGGGAAAAAGTTTTATCGGATTTTCGCCGGTGCGCAAGGTTGTGACTGAATGTAAAAATATAAGAAACGAGTGCTGAGCCTCGCGGTCCCAACCTTGAGACCCAAATAAATCGTGGAGATACACAATGCTCAAGTTCCTGGGAAGCACCGTTGGCATCATCTTTCTGATCGGCCTGGTCGTGGTTATCGCCCTGTTCAAGCTGGTTTTCTAGGCTCTGTACGAAAAGTCGGCGAGCGAAGGTCAGGCGAGGCAAAAACAGGCGAGGAAGCGGAGTCTACGTGTTGTAAATGAGCATTCCGAGCCTGTTTTTAACGAAGCATCACCGAGCGCAGCCACTTTTCGTACAGATCCTAAAAAAGCATTCAACAAAAAGCCCGAGGCATTCATGCCT
Source organism: Pseudomonas sp. P129 (assembly GCF_020312195.1). Lineage (NCBI taxonomy): Bacteria > Pseudomonadati > Pseudomonadota > Gammaproteobacteria > Pseudomonadales > Pseudomonadaceae > Pseudomonas > Pseudomonas sp. P129. The sequence continues at coordinate 100,548 of NZ_JAGPYS010000001.1, forward strand.
CGGGCTTTTTGTTTGTGCCTGCGTTTTGATTACATCGCTTTTTCGTTCTTCTCGCGTTGTTCGCAAGTCATGAAACCTTTGTTGGTCACACGCCCGTCGCTGTTGAAGCTGACGTGGTAAACCTGTTTGTGGCCGTCCTTGTTCATGACGTAGTTGTTGCAAGTGCCCGGGTTGACCTTGCGCTCGATGGTGCTCGACGGTTCACCGCCGATGGTCAGGACCTGCTGGCGCGTCATGCCGTTCTCGACCTGCTTGACCAGCGGCTCGTTGCGATAAGTGACGTAGTCCACCGGGTTCTGCACGGTTGTGTTGCTGCAGCCAGCCATCGTCGCCAATACAAAGGTCGCCGCGAAGAGTTTTTTGTACATCGTTGTTGCTCCACATGTCAGAGCCGGTTTTGGCCCGGTATGCCTTGGAGCCGGGAGGGGTCCAAGAGTTCGAAAAAAAGATGGCGATGAGGCAGTACCTTGCATCCACCCTGATGCCGCTGCTGAACGACCTAACACCATGACGATCGGGCATGAAAAGCGCTTTGAATATTCCTCGCACGTTCCCGAAAGGCCGAGGTCAATCTGATGGCATGGTTGAGCGTTTTGCTCAGCCTTGGGCTCGGTCATCGGTTGTCGGACCGTAGTTCGTTAATCAGCCGCTCCTCTGTGACGGCCAGGAAGATGCGATGAGCGATAAAGAACTGTATGAGATCGAGTACACCCTGCTTGGCGAGCACCACGTAGACATTATCGAGAATCTGGACGTGCCTATCATTGAAGTGGTGCACGAACTGGCGCTCAAGCATCACGTAGAACTGGACGAGCTTCCAATGGGTGAAGCCGGCCTGCCGCTTGCCGCCGGCATCACCGACGTGTCGATTCACAGCCTGGAGGGCAGCGAAGGCAGCGCGACTGTCTAATCCGCACCTGACCGCAGCGGCGTCGTCCAGCGTTCCGCGAGGATGACGCCGCACAGGGTCAGCGCTCCGCCGAACAGGTGATAGAGCGCCAGTTGTTCGCCCAGTGTCGCCGCGGCAATCAAGGCCGTGGCGATGGGCATCAGGTTGAAGAACAATGTTGTGCGGCTGGGACCCAGGCGCATGATCGAGGTCATCCACAACCACGGCGCGAGCATCGACGTTGGAATCGCTGCATACAGCACCATCGGGAGGTTGCTCGCATTCAGGCCGGTTTTCGCCGACAGCATGAACGGCGGCAGCAAAACCATAATCGCCAGCAGGATCTGTACGTAAAGCAGCTGCAGGGGCGGCAGGCGCAACTGCCACTTCTTCAGCAGCGTGCTATAGACCGCATACGACGCGGCGGCCACCAGCACCATCGCGTCGCCTCGATTGACACCCTGCTCGATCAGGCTGGCCGGATTGCCCGCCGAGACCACAACCAGCACCCCCGCGAATGACAGCACTGCCCCCAGCAGCGCGCCCGAGGTCAGGCGAGTGCCGAGGCAGGCTATCGACAGCCCCAGCGCCATCATCGGCACCATCGACTGAATGATCCCCATGTTGGTGGCCGTCGTCAGGCTGGCCGCGAAGTACGCCAGGCTCTGATACAGCGCTGTGCCAAGCACGGCCAGAATGAAGATCTTGCCCAGTACCGGTTTGATCGCCGCGCGGTTCGCCCACACCGGCCCGAGCATGAACGGCGTGAACAGCAAGCCGGCCAGCGCCCAGCGATAAAAGCCTATTTCAGCCGGAAAGATCACCCCGGCAGACGCCTTGGTGACAGCTGTGTTGATCGCCCAGATAAGGACGGTAATCAGCGGGAAAGCGTATTGCATGAGGGGATCATCGTTAAAGCGAGGCGTAATTATCCGCCTGTTTGTCGAGAATGCCAGCGGCGATGTCCGGTGTCCCGTCACAGAGCGCAGACGCTGACTACACTGACTCTCAGCCTGTGCCGCCCGGTGCAGTGGATCTGGAGAGTGGATCGATGAACAAGCTCGGTATTCCTGTGTTGCTCGTAGGCTTGATGTTGTCTGCCCAGGGTTTCGCTGCGACCGCGCAGCAGAACAAAATGACCACCTGCAATGCCGACGCCAGCGCGAAGTCGCTGAAGGGCGATGAGCGCAAGACGTTCATGAGCACTTGCCTGAAAGCGGCACCGCCGCCGGCGGCCACCCAGCAGGAGAAGATGAAAACCTGCAACGCGACTGCCAGCACTCAGGCGCTCAAGGGTGACGCGCGCAAGAGTTTCATGAGCGATTGTCTCAAGAAGAAATAATTTTTCAGTCGGCCTCCTTGCTGCAGGTAACCGGCGCGGGTGCAGTAAACACTGCACTTTCGCGCCGTTCTCGAGCCGATCATCGGGCAGATGGTTGCGGCTTGTTTTTTAGCGCTTTCGGATCACTGGTTCTGGACTGCGAAGGCTGGCAGACTGCCCACCTTCCTTGTGTTGCCCGTTGAGGGTCTATGCCAACGTTTTCTGCGCGTCAGGTGTTAATAGCCAGCTGGATTCTTGTATTTGGCGGTCTGTTATTGGTGTTGCCATTCAAGTTATTGCCCAGCCTGCTGGCCGGACTGTTGGTGTTCGAGCTGGTCAACATGTTGACCCCCAAGCTGCAACGTCTGATCTCCGGCGAACGGGCGCGCTGGCTGGCTGTGGCGCTGCTGGGCACGCTGGTGGTCAGCCTGCTGACGCTGATTTTCGCCGGGGCCATCAGCTTTGTGCTGCATGAAGCCGAAAACCCCGGAGCCTCGCTCGACAAGTTCATGACCCTGGTCGATCGCGCGCGTGGTCAGTTGCCACCGTTTATCGATGCCTATCTGCCTGCCAGCGCCGCGGAGTTTCAGGTTTCGCTCGGGCAGTGGCTGCAGAAACACGTCGGCGAGTTGCAATTGATCGGCAAGGGCGCGGCGCACATGTTCGTCACCATGCTGATCGGCATGGTGCTGGGCGCGATCATTGCCTTGCAGCGTATCTCCGATGTGCATGCGCGCAAGCCGCTGGCAGCCGCACTGTTCGATCGGCTGTACCTGGTCAGCCGGGCGTTTCGCAACATCGTTTTCGCCCAGATCAAGATTTCCCTGCTCAACACCGCGTTTACGTCGGTGTTTCTGGCCGTCGTGCTGCCGTTGTGCGGGATTCACCTGCCGCTGACCAAGACCCTGATCATCATGACCTTCCTGCTCGGCCTGTTGCCGGTGGTGGGTAACCTGATGTCAAACACGCTGATCTTCATCGTCGGCATGTCTATCTCGATCTGGGTCGCGCTGGCGGCGCTGGGCTACCTGATCGTGATCCACAAGGTCGAGTACTTCCTCAATGCGCGCATCGTGGGCGGGCAGATCAATGCCAAGTCGTGGGAGTTGCTGCTGGCGATGCTGCTGTTCGAAGCCGCATTCGGCCTGCCGGGTGTGGTCGCAGGGCCGATTTACTATGCGTACCTGAAGAGCGAGTTGCAGAAGGAAGGGTTGGTCTAGGGCGCTTGAGTAGATAGGCGTCCGAAAGAACGCCTATCGTGCCAGTTCACCGCGTTGGCATGCAGTTCTGGACGCTCTACGTCTGCGGTGCTGCAGAGCATCCACATGGCTCGAAACACTCCCGCCCGTGGGAGTGAGCTTGCTCACGAAGAGGCCCGTGCAGCCGCTGGACATCCATTGATCAGGTAATCCGTCTTCGCGAGCAAGCTCGCTCCCACAAGATCAGCGATCTGTGACGCGGAGCATCACGAAGGGCATTCCCACGATAGGCACATGACTAGCCGTAACGCTTCTTCGCTTCGATGGCCAGGCCGCTGCCGATGCTGCCGAAGATGTTGCCTTCGACGTGGCGTGCGTTGGGCAGCATGTCCGAGACGCTGTTGCGCAGGGCAGGGATGCCGCTTGAACCGCCGGTGAAGAACACCGTGCTGACCTGTTCGACACTCACTCCCGCATCGTTCAGCAAGTTCGTCACGCTGTTGCGCACGCGCTCAAGCTGGGCGTCGATCGCTGCTTCGAACATCACCCGGCTCAGGTCCACGCTCAGTCCGGCTTCCACTCGATCCATGAGCAGGTGACGGCTGTCGGCGTGGGTCAGCTGGATCTTGGTTTCTTCCACTTCCATGGCCAGCCAGTGCCCGGCGCGCTGTTCGATCAGTTTGAACAGGCGATCGATGCCGCCGGTGTCTTCGATGTCGTAGCGCATGCTGCCCAGGGCCAGTTGCGACTTTTGCGAGTACACGGCGTTGATGGTGTGCCAGGTCGCCAGGTTCATATGGTGGCTGGTCGGCATGTACGCACCGCTTTTCATGCGGCTGCCATAACCGAACAGCGGCATCACGCCTTGCAGGCTCAACTGCTTGTCGAAGTCGGTCCCGCCGATGTGCACGCCACCGGTGGCGAGGATGTCCTGCTGGCGATCATCGTGCTGGCGTCGCTCGGGCGACAGACGCACCAGCGAAAAGTCCGAGGTACCGCCGCCAATGTCGACGATCAGCACCAGTTCTTCGTCCTGGATGGTGGACTCGTAGTCGAAGGCCGCCGCGATGGGCTCGAACTGGAAGGACACGTCCTTGAAGCCGATCTTGCGCGCCACTTCAGCCAGCGTGTCTTCGGCTTCCTGATCGGCCTGTGCGTCGTCATCGACAAAATGCACCGGACGGCCCAGCACGACCTGCTCGAATTCGCGGCCGGCCGTTTGCTCCGCGCGCTTTTTCAGCTCGCCGATAAACAGGGCCAGCAAATCCTTGAACGGCATCGCTGTGCCCAGCACGCTGGTGTCATGCTTGATCAGCTTGGAGCCCAGCAGGCTTTTGAGCGAGCGCATCAGGCGGCCTTCATAGCCTTCCAGATACTCGTGCAGCGCCAGGCGGCCATACACCGGGCGGCGCTCTTCCATATTGAAGAACACCACCGAAGGCAGGGTAATCTTGTCGTCCTCCAGCGCGATCAACGATTCCATGCCGGGTCGTTGCCAGCCGACAGTGGAGTTGGACGTGCCGAAATCGATACCGCAGGCACGGGCCGGGGATTGGTCATTCATGTCTTTTACGTTCCAGTCAAAAAACGGCCGCGCAGTTTATGTCAGCGCGGGCAAATTGCGTAGCGCGACACGTCGCTTATATTTACCTGGCTGTATTTGCGGCCAAGGCTTGAACTGAGACCCGTTACCCCCAATCTTGTAGGGATTCCCGGTAGACCCTGTTGTCGGACACTATGTTGTCGAGCTATCGACCCGCCGGCAAAGGCGGCTGGTCTATCTGTATATTTTTCGACGTTAGGTAATCCAGATGCCTCGTGACAGAGGGAGCTGGGCGCGTGACGCCAGCGTATCTGGCTTTGCCGGATAATTCGGATGGGTGATCGTTACATGGATTTCAAAGACTACTACAAGATACTTGCCGTGGAGCCGACTGCGGACGACAAGGCGATCAAGACCGCCTATCGCAAACTCGCGCGCAAGTATCACCCGGACGTCAGCAAGGAGGCAGGCGCCGAAGACAAGTTCAAGGAAGCTTCCGAAGCCTATGAGGTACTCAGCAGCCCTGAAAAGCGCGCCGAGTATGATGAGCTGCGCAAATACGGTCGTCAGGGCCGCCCGTTCCAGACTCCGCCGGGCTGGCAAAGCCGCGCAGGTGCCGGGGCAGGCGGGTTCGAGGAAACGGCAGACTTCTCGGAGTTTTTCAGCTCCATTTTCGGTGGCCGGCCACAGCAGGGCGGGCGTACCCGCAACCCGGGGCGTACCGGGCAGGACGTGGAGATGGAACTGGCGGTGTTTCTCGAAGAAACCCTGTCGGGGGAATCCAAGCAGGTCAGCTTCAAGGTGCCGCAGCACAGCCCCAACGGGCAGCGCATGAGTGATATCACCAAGACCCTGAACGTGAAGATTCCGGCGGGCGTCGTCGATGGCGAGCGTATTCGCCTGAAGGGGCAGGGCGCGCCGGGCGTAGGCGGTGGTGCCAATGGCGATTTGTACCTGATCATTCGCCTGGCCCCGCACCCGCTGTTCGAGGTCGAAGGCCATGATCTGGTCATCACCGTGCCGCTGGCTCCCTGGGAAGCCGTGCTGGGCACCAAGGTCGCCGTGCCGACGCTGACCAGCAGGCTCAACCTGACCATCCGCCCGGACAGTCAGAACGGTCAGCGTCTGCGGATCAAGGGTAACGGCTTGATGAACAAGAGTGGCGAACGCGGCGATCTTTATGCGCAGTTGAAAATCGTCGTGCCCAAGCACACCGACGAGGCTACGCGGGCGCTCTGGCAGAAACTGGCCGACAGTTCGTCGTTCGATCCCCGTGCGCAGTGGAAGGGTTGAGCGGAGCAGTCTTGCGACTCGGTCTTTTCTGCCTGGGCTGATGCGGCACCCGTATCTGCGGGCAGTCAGCCCCGGTCAGTTTTTCGGCAGCACCACATTGAAGGTCGTGCCCTCACCAATGGTCGAGGTCACAGTGATGCTGCCGCCGTGGGCGTTGACCACTTCCTTGACGATGAACAGGCCCAGGCCCAGGCTGGTCGACGTGCCGCGTGTTTCGCTGTTTTCCTCGGTGCTGCGCACCAGCGGATCGAAAATCGTCCCGATAGCGTCTTCGGCAATCGGTTTGCCTTCGTTGTGTACCACCAATATCACGGCTTTCTCGGCGCCCGTGACTGTCACCGTTATCTCGTGGCTGGCCGCACCATGCTGCAGGGCATTGCCGATCAGGTTTTGCAGCATCTGGCTGATCCGCCCGGCGTCCCAGTGGCCCTTGGTGTTGCCTTCTACGTTCAGCACCGGAGCAGAGTCCGGTCGCCCTGCACAGGCTTCTTCGATCGCCTCGCGGCAGGCGCTGGCCAGGTCCATGTATTTGCGTTCCACCGGCAGCCCGGCGCCCAGACGACTGCGTACGAACTCCAGCAGATCGCTGACCATCGAGCCCATATGGCGGGTGCTGGTCTGGATACGTGAAACATAGGACTGGGTTTTTTCGTCCAGCGTTATTTTGCGTGCCAGCAACTCGGTGGACATGCTGACGGCCTGCAGCGGTGCGCGCAGATCGTGACCGAGAATGGCAAGAAAGATATCCCGTGAGCGGCCAACCCGTTCCGCATAGGCCGCGGTGGATTCGGCAAGCGCCTCGTCGATGGCTTCGTTGAAGCGAATCACGTCCTGAAAATCAGCCAGTTGCGGCGCTGCCAGGCTTTCTACCCAGAGGCGGATGACGCTGGCGCGCAGATGGCGAAACTCCGACGTCATCTGCACCAGATCAAAACCGACCTCATGGCGCAACTCGCCATGGCTGCTGGCTGCTTCATCCAGGCTTGGCGTCTTGTTCAGCTCTTCGCCTCTGGCCTTGGCAATCTCCTCGCTTTTGCTCTGCGCGGTCTTCATGTCCCGCGCAGCGGCGAGCAAAATCGACCTGGCATGATCCCGCAGCTCGGCCTTGGTCATCGTTTCTGCCGCCGGTTTCAGAGTTCTGGCGAAGTCTTCCCATTCATCGACGATGCGATCCACATGAATAACGATGAATTCGGAAAGGCGCATGGCCGGTTACCTTTGGAGGAGCGTGACGAAAGATGGCGCATATTATCGCCTTTACAGAGCACGACAAACAGAGTGTTTACTGTCATTTCTGTCAGTAGACGCTGATTTCTATGGGGCCTATGTTCATTCGGCAGGTTAATCGTATGGAGGCCCTGAGCATGAGTGTATTGACAGTTACTGATTCGACCTTTCAGAAGGATGTCATTGAGGCGAGCAACCAAAGGCTCGTGGTGGTGGAATTCTCGACGAAAGTGAAGGTAAACAAGCGAGGCGAGGATAACGCCAGCGCCAGAATGGATACCATTTTTAACGCGCTGGAAGAGAAATATGCCGGAAAGGTCAGCTTGGTCAGGGTCGAAATCAAACTGGATTCGGATCTCAATGACTCTTCGAACCCGGTGACTTCGACTCAATATCAGATAAATCATGGTCCGACGATGGTTTTCTTCAAGGCTGGCGCAAGAGCAAGGGAAGACCTTGTCGGCCAGCAAACCAAAGAACGGATGACGCAAATCCTGGATGAATTGCTACCCGCTTCGTAATGGGAGAATGACCATGTCGAACACAGAACTCACAGCTTTTGTCGAAGAGCGTGTAACGCGTGCCCAGCAGACACTGGCCGATGGAAAAGTCAGCAAGCTCGACGACGTAGCGACAGGAAAACTGAGCGTTTTTCTCCCATTGCAGCGAGCATTGCAGGGCACCGGCACCCCCCAGGATCTGGGGGTACTGGACGCTATCAACGATACGCTGCAGTCGCTGAAAATATTGGAATCTAAAGAAACACTTCTGAATTACCAGAACAAAGCAGCCCGGGTCCGGGTCGTCAAGAACGATGCGGACTTCAGTTCCCAATGGACTGCAATCAGCCCGTTGGTGGTGTTGGAATTCAGCAACCCCGGCGTTAATGACCACGGTGAAGCGAACAACAGTACACGGACTGGGGCAATTCTCGATGAGCTAGCGCCTGAGTTTGCCGGGAGGGTCGTCATGCTTCGTGTGCCTGTGGACACTAGCCCAGCGACCGCCCAAAACTACAATGTCACCGTTACACCAACCGTCATCTTTTTCAAGAGCGGTAAAAAGATTGAGGAAACCGCTGATTTTCATCTGAAGTCCTGGTTCAGAGCCAAACTCAACGAGTTGCTTAGCCTCAAAGAATAAACCGAGCAATAAATATTGAAGGGCCTTCTGAAAGCGAAGGCCCTTGCTGATTCAAAACAGAAAATACCGCTGCGCCATCGGCAGCACATCGGCAGGTTCGCACCATAGCAGCACACCGTCGGCCTTGACCTGATAGGTCTGCGGGTCGACTTCGATGTCTGGCAGGTAATCGTTGTGGATCAGGTCTTTCTTCTGCACGGTGCGGCAGCCTTTGACGACACCGATCTGCTTCTTCAGGCCCAGTGACTCCGGTACGCCTGCGTCGAACGCTGCCTGGCTGATGAACGTCAGGCTGGTGGCGTGCAGTGAACTGCCGAAGCTTGCGAACATCGGGCGGTAATGAACCGGTTGCGGGGTCGGGATCGAAGCGTTGGCATCGCCCATCAGGCTGGCAGCGATGGCCCCGCCCTTAAGGATCAGGGTCGGTTTGACGCCAAAGAACGCCGGGCGCCACAGCACCAGGTCCGCCCACTTGCCGACTTCGATCGAGCCCACTTCATGGCTGATGCCGTGGGTGATCGCCGGGTTGATGGTGTATTTGGCGATGTAACGCTTGGCGCGGAAATTGTCGTTGCCCGGGCCATCCTGCGGCAGTGGGCCACGCTGTTTCTTCATCTTGTCGGCGGTTTGCCAGGTGCGCATGATCACTTCGCCAACCCGGCCCATGGCCTGGCTGTCGGAACTGAGCATGGAAAAGGCGCCCAGGTCGTGAAGGATATCCTCGGCAGCGATGGTCTCGCGACGGATGCGGCTTTCCGCGAAAGCCACGTCTTCGGCGATGCTCGGGTCCAGGTGATGGCAGACCATGAGCATGTCCAGGTGCTCGTCGATGGTGTTGCGGGTGAACGGGCGCGTCGGGTTGGTCGAGCTCGGCAGCACGTTCGGCGAACCACAGGCCTTGATGATGTCTGGCGCATGACCGCCACCGGCACCTTCGGTGTGATAAGTGTGAATCGTGCGGTTCTTGAACGCGGCCAGGGTGGTCTCGACAAAACCCGACTCGTTGAGGGTGTCGGTGTGGATCGCGACCTGCACGTCGTATTCGTCGGCCACGCTCAGGCAATTGTCGATGGCCGCAGGCGTGGTACCCCAGTCTTCGTGCAGTTTCAAGCCGATGGCACCGGCCTTGACCTGTTCGATCAGCGGGCCGGGCAGGCTGACGTTGCCCTTGCCGGTGAAGCCGATGTTCATCGGGAACGAGTCCGAGGCCTGGAGCATGCGCGCCATGTGCCACGGGCCGGGTGTGACGGTGGTGGCGTTGGTGCCCGTGGCCGGGCCGGTGCCGCCGCCGATCATCGTCGTCACGCCGCTCATCAGGGCCTCTTCGATCTGCTGCGGGCAGATGAAGTGGATGTGCGTGTCGACGCCACCCGCGGTGAGGATCATGCCTTCGCCGGCAATGACCTCGGTGGCAGCGCCGACGGCAATGGTCACGTCCGGCTGGATGTCCGGGTTGCCCGCCTTGCCAATGGCCGCGATACGCCCGTTCTTGATGCCGACGTCGGCCTTGACGATGCCCCAGTGATCGATGATCAGGGCATTGGTGATCAGCGTGTCGACCACCTCGGCGGCCAGCAGCTGGCCCTGGCCCATGCCGTCACGAATGACCTTGCCACCGCCGAACTTCACTTCTTCGCCATAGGTGGTGAAGTCCTTCTCGACCTCGATCCACAGCTCGGTGTCGGCCAGGCGAACCTTGTCGCCGACGGTGGGGCCGAACATGTCTGCGTAGGCCTGTCGGCTTATCTTCATCTCTCGTACCTCGGATTCAGAGCGGCAAGCTGCAGGCCGCACACTGTAATGTGTTCAAAGCGACAAGCTGAAAGATGCAAGCTGCAAGCTGCAAGCTGCAAGTCTTTAGTCGTCACATGCTTTTCTCTTGAAGCTTGAAGCTTGAAGCTAAAGCTCCCCCATCACTCGCCCGGCAAACCCGTAAACCTTGCGCAAGCCGGCCAGGTCGACCAGCTCGACTTCGCGGGACTGGCCCGGTTCGAAGCGCACGGCGGTGCCGGCCGGAATGTTCAGGCGCATGCCCCGGCTGGCGGCGCGGTCGAAGGTCAGTGCGTCGTTGGTTTCGAAAAAGTGGAAATGCGAGCCCACCTGAATCGGCCGGTCGCCGCTGTTGGCGACGGTCAGGCTGAGGGTGCGGCGTCCGGCGTTGAGTTCGATGTCGCCGGGCTGGATCTGGTATTGACCAGGGATCATGTCGGTTGCCCCAAGGTTTTGAAATAAATGACGGTCGGCCGATAGCGACCGTCCGGTGTGGCGCAATAATCCGGCAGCTCACCGACACGGTTGTAGGCCAGCGCGCTGTAGAAGGCTTCAGCCGTCGAGCCTGCTTCGGTGTCCAGGTGCAGCAGCCCACGCTTGTGTTTCACCGCAGTCTGTTCGACCTCCTCCATCAGTTGCCTGCCCAGACCGCGACCTCGGGCTTGCGGCAGTACCATCAGTTTTTGCACTTCGGCGCGGTTCAGGCCGTTGGGCTTCTGACACAGCGACAGTTGCGCACTGGCCAGCACATGGCTGTCCTCGGCCACCACCCACAGCAGCAGATCGCCTGCGGCGATATCGGCCTTCAGGCTATCGCACCAGGCATACGCCTGCTGCATATCCAGGTCCGCCATGAACCCGACCGATGCGCCGCCGTGAACCGTGTCGAACAGCAGTTGCGCCAGGCCATGGCGATAATGCGCGAAGCTTTCAGCGGTAACACGTCGCAGTTGTGCATGGTTCATGGCGTGCTCTCTAGAGGGGCTTGGGTGAGAGGGGCTTGGGTGCCTGTGAAGCGGGCGCAGGCGCACCGGGCGACAGGTCGAGCTGCATGAACGTCAGGTCCAGCCAGCGGCCGAACTTGGTGCCGACCTGCGGCATTTGCCCGGTAATCTTGAAGCCCAGGCGATCATGCAGGGCGATGGACGCAGCGTTACCGCTTTCGATGGCCGCGACCATCATGTGCTTGTCACAGTCGCGGGCGCGCTCGATCAAGGCGTCCATCAGGCGCGGGCCCAGGCCTTTGCCGCGCTGGTCGGCGCGCACGTAGACCGAATGCTCGACCGTATGGCGAAAGCCTTCGAACGGCCGCCAGTCGCCAAACGACGAATAGCCGAGCACTTCGCCGGCGTTGTCGACCGCCACCAGAATCGGATAACCCTGACTCTGGCGAGCTGCGTACCAGGCCTGGCGGTTGGCCAGATCAACCGGCTGCTCGTTCCAGATAGCCGTGGTGTTGAGCACTGCATCGTTGTAGATGTCCAGAATGCCCGGCAGATCGTCCGGCAGGGCATCGCGAATCACGTCCTGCATGATCACTCCTTCAGGCAATCGGCTGATGCACGGTGACGAGTTTGGTGCCGTCCGGGAAGGTGGCTTCCACCTGGATCTCCGGGATCATTTCCGCGATACCTTCCATGACCTGATCGCGGCTCAGCAGGGTCGTGCCGTAATGCATGAGCTCAGCGACGGTCTGCCCGTCACGCGCACCTTCGAGCAGCGCCGCAGAAATATAGGCCATGGCTTCCGGGTAGTTGAGCTTCACGCCGCGCGCCAGACGCCGTTCGGCGACCAGTCCGGCGGTGAAGATCAGCAGCTTGTCTTTTTCGCGTGGTGTCAGGTCCATGGGGCTTCCGTTTGTTCAAATTCGTTGGTTGATCGTTCCCAGGCTTGAGCCCTCATCGTTATGTATAAGTCTGTTTTGGGTTCTGGCCGAAGGCCGTGGGAGCGAACTTGTTCGCGAAGGGGCCGGTGTAGTCGCCGAAAATGCAGCGCCTAAAACATTGTCTTCGCGAACAGGTTCGCTCCCACGCCCTGCGGGCAGAAGCGCTAAAAGCCCCGATTTTCGGGCTTTTCAGGACTTATGTATCACGCTGAGTGCATCAGCGCCGAGGGTGTAGCATGGAATGCAGAGCGTCCAGTCATCAATCAGGTGTTCCAGATTCTTGGCGTTACCGCCTCGCGTCCCAGCAGGGCAGGGCGCAGGTATTTCCAGATTTGTATCAGCCAGGCCCGTGCGTGCAGTGCTTCGTCTGCCAGGCAGCGAGCGACCAGCAGGCCGGGCAGTTGCGTCAGATCGCCGCGTACCGGGTTGGGCATCGACAGCGAACGGCAGGCCTCGAGCAGCTCGCTGTCGACTTCGCCGGTCATCAGCAGGGTGGCGAACACCGTTCTGCCGTCCAGGCCGATGGGCGAGTCCAGCAGCCCGTCGCCACCGATAATGCGTTGTCGCTCATGCCAGAGCAATGTGCCGTCGCGACGGATATCCAGATGCGATTGAAACTGCCCGTGCTCGAACCGCTCGCCACTGGCCGGCCGGCCCAGCGCCACCACATCCCAGTAGCATAGCTTCGCATCACCGTGCAGCTCTATGCGGGTGCTCAGTTCTGCCTGGGCGTTGCTGAAGACGATGCTTTCCTGCGGCAGCCATTCCAGTGTCGCGCCGGGCTGGACGTGCAGTTCCAGTTGCTGAAAGGCCGGGCTGGCGGCGCGATACCATTTGGCCGCGCCGGGGCTGGTCAACTGTGCCCAGGCATCGGCACCCACGGTGGCCGAGATATCCAGCCGGTCTCCCCCGGCGATACCGCCCGGTGGATGAACGATGATGTGCTGGCACACCTCCGGGCCTTCGGCGTACAGATGCTTTTGCACGCGCAGCGGTCCTTTGTGGCGCCGCAGCGTCGGGCGTGTGCTGTCATCAAAACGGCCGTAACCCAATTCCAGCTCGGCGTGCCAGCTGGGGGTAAAGAGGGCGGTGTTGGCAGGCAGGTTCATGGTGTCTTCATTGGCTTGTCGAGTGTTGCACGATAACGGATTGACGCATCAAATGGTCACCAGACCACGAACGCCGTCGCTCTCCATGTTCTCGCCACGGCCCTGCTGGACGATCTCGCCCCGCGACATCACCAGGTACTGATCGGCCAGTTCCGCGGCGAAGTCGTAGAACTGCTCGACCAGCAGAATCGCCATGTCGCCACGCTCGGCGAGCTTTTTGATGACCGCGCCGATTTCCTTGATCACCGAGGGCTGAATACCCTCGGTGGGCTCGTCGAGAATCAGCAGGCGTGGACGGCTCGCCAGCGCCCGGCCTATCGCCAGTTGCTGCTGCTGACCACCGGACAGATCGCCGCCGCGGCGGTGCTTCATTTGCAGCAGCACCGGGAACAACTCGTAAATGAAGGCCGGCACTTCCTTGGCCTCGGCGCCCGGAAAACGCGACAGGCCCATCAGCAGATTTTCCTCGACCGTCAGCCGGCCGAATATTTCCCGGCCCTGCGGCACGTAAGCAATCCCTGCATGCACCCGTTGGTGTGTCTTGAACTGGGTGATGGTCTTGCCTTCCCATTGCACCGAACCTTCCTTCGATGGCAGCAGGCCCATCAGCACGCGCAAGAGTGTGGTCTTGCCCACGCCGTTGCGGCCCAGCAGGCAGGTGACTTCACCGACCTTCACATCAAACGACAGACCGCGAAGAATGTGGCTGCCGCCGTAATATTGGTGGAGCTGGCTAACAGTGAGCATGAGGGCCTCATGAGTTATAAGCTTCAAGCTTCAAGCTGCAAGTAAAGAGCAGCACGTTGTTTTTGCTTCTAGCTTGCCGCTTGCAGCTAAAAGCTTGCAGCTAAAAGCTTGCAGCTGGTCGCGCTAGCGCCCCAAGTAAACTTCGATCACGCGTTCGTCGGCCTGTACGTCGTTCAGCGAGCCTTCAGCCAGCACGCTGCCTTGGTGCAGCACGGTGACATGGTCGGCAATAGAGCCGACAAAACCCATGTCGTGCTCAACCACCATCAGCGAATGCTTGCCGGCCAGGCTCTTGAACAGCTCGGCGGTGAATTCGGTTTCGGCATCGGTCATGCCCGCGACGGGCTCGTCGAGCAGCAGTAATTGCGGGTCCTGAACCAGTAGCATGCCGATCTCCAGAAACTGCTTCTGGCCGTGGGACAGCAAGCCTGCAGGACGGTGCATCGAGCTGGTCAGGCGGATCGTTTCCAGCACCTCAGCGATCCGGTCCTGTTGTTCGCCGCTCAACCGCGCACGCAAACTGGCCCACACCGATTTGTCGGTCTTCTGCGCCAGCTCAAGGTTTTCGAACACGCTCAAGGCCTCGAATACCGTGGGTTTCTGGAACTTGCGGCCGATGCCGGCCTGAGCGATCTGCACTTCGGTCATCTTCGTCAGGTCCAGCGTTTCACCGAACCAGGCCTTGCCGTGGCTGGGACGGGTCTTGCCGGTGATGACGTCCATCAGCGTGGTCTTGCCCGCGCCGTTGGGGCCGATGATGCAGCGCAGTTCGCCTACGCCGATGTACAGATTCAGATCGTTCAGGGCCTTGAAGCCGTCGAAGCTGACGCTGATGTCTTCCAGCGTCAGGATCGTGCCGTGGCGAGTATTGAGGCCTTTGCCTGCGCTCTTGCCGAGCCCCACCGCATCGCGGCTGGTGCCTGCGTCGGAGTTCGGGGCCAGAATCGGTTCGAGCATGAAAGACGGGGTCGGAGTGGTTTTCATTGCTCGCTCCTTTTCTTCAGCATGCCGATCACGCCCTTGGGCAGATACAGCGTGACGATGATGAACAGCGCGCCGAGAAAGAACAGCCAGTATTCCGGGAAGGCCATGGTGAACCAACTCTTCATGCCGTTCACCAGACCTGCGCCCAGCAGCGGGCCGATCAGCGTGCCACGGCCACCCAGGGCTACCCACACAGCGGCTTCAATGGAGTTGGTCGGTGACATTTCGCTGGGGTTGATAATGCCGACCTGCGGCACATACAAGGCGCCAGCCAGACCGCACAGCATGGCGCTCAGCACCCAGACGAACAGTTTGAAGCCGCGCGGATCGTAACCGCAGAACATCAGGCGGTTTTCCGCATCGCGCAGCGCGGTCAGCACGCGGCCGAACTTGCTCTGCGCCAGGCGCCAGCCGATGTACAGGCTGGCCACCAGCAGTGCGACCGTGGCCAGAAACAGCGCGGCTCTGGTCCCTTGTGCACTGATGCTGAAGCCCAGAATGCTGCGGAAGTTGGTGAACCCGTTGTTGCCGCCAAAGCCGGTCTCGTTGCGAAAGAACAGCAGCATGCCGGCGAAGGTCAGCGCCTGGGTCATGATCGAGAAGTACACGCCCTTGATCCGCGAGCGGAAGGCGAAGAAGCCGAAGATCAGCGCCAGCAGTCCCGGTGCCAATACCACCAGGCACATCGCCCAGAGGAAATGGTCGGTGCCCGCCCAGTACCATGGCAGCTCGGTCCACGACAGGAAGGTCATGAAGGCCGGCAGCCCATCCCCAGCGGCCTGGCGCATCAGGTACATGCCCATGGCATAACCGCCCAGGGCGAAGAACAGGCCGTGGCCCAGCGACAGCAGCCCGGCGTAGCCCCAGACCAGGTCCAGCGCCAGCGCGACAATGGCGTAGCAGAGGATCTTGCCCACCAGGGTCAGGGTGTAGGCCGAGACCTGAAAGCTGTTATCGGCAGGCAGCAGCGACAGCAGCGGCAGTGCCAGCAGCACTGCAAGGATTACGCAGCCTGCGGTCAGCGTGCCTCTGGGCCCGACTTTTTGCGCGGCAGTTACTATCAATGGCTGGCTCATCAGTCGATCACCCGTCCTTTCAATGCGAAGAGGCCTTGCGGACGTTTCTGGATAAACAGAATGATCAGCGCCAGGATCAGGATCTTGCCCAACACGGCGCCGATTTGCGGTTCGAGAATCTTGTTGGCGATGCCCAGCCCGAAAGCCGCCATCACGCTACCGGCCAGTTGCCCGACACCGCCGAGCACGACCACCAGGAACGAATCGATGATGTAGCTTTGGCCAAGATCAGGGCCCACGTTGCCGATCTGGCTCAGGGCTACACCCCCCAGACCTGCGATACCTGAACCCAGACCGAAGGCCATCATGTCGATGCGCCCGGTCGGTACGCCACAGCAGGCGGCCATGTTGCGGTTCTGGGTAACGGCGCGCACGTTCAGGCCCAGGCGGGTCTTGTTCAGCAGCAGCCAGGTCAGCACCACCACGAACAGCGCGAACGCGATGATCACGATGCGGTTGTAAGGCAGCACCAGATTAGGTAGCACCTGGATGCCGCCAGACAGCCATTGCGGGTTGGCGACTTCGACGTTCTGCGCGCCGAAGGCCAGACGCACGGCCTGAATCAGCATCAGGCTGATGCCCCAGGTCGCCAGCAGGGTTTCCAGTGGGCGGCCATACAGATGACGAATGACCGTACGCTCCAGGGCCATGCCGATCGCGGCGGTGACAAAGAACGCCACCGGCAACGCGATCAGCGGGTAGTACTCGATGGCCCCCGGTGCGTAGCGCTGCAGCATCAGTTGCACGACGTAGGTGGAGTAGGCCCCCAGCATCAGCATCTCGCCATGGGCCATGTTGATCACGCCCAGCAGGCCGAAGGTGATCGCCAGACCCAGCGCCGCCAGCAACAGGATAGAGCCCAGCGACATGCCGCTGAACGCCTGGCCGAGGATCTCCCCGATCATCAGCTTGCGCTTGACCTGCGCCAGGCTGGTTTCAGCCGCCACGCGTACCGAAGCGTCGGTTTCCACGCCGGGCGCCAGCAATGATTCAAGACGGGTACGCGCCAGCGGATCACCGGTTTCGCCAAGCAGCCGCACGGCAGCCAGACGTACTGTCGGGCTGGAATCGACCATTTGCAGGTTGGCCAGCGCCAGGGTCAGTGCGCTTTTGACGCTGGAATCTGTTTCGCCGGCCACGCGTTCGGTCAGCAACTCCAGTTGTGCAGGGCGGGCGCTTTTTTGCAATTGCAGGGCGGCGGCCATGCGCAGTCGTGTATCGGCTGCCAGCAACTGGTGGCTGGCCAACGCCGTTTCAACCAGGCCGCGCAGCCGGTTGTTCAAGCGCAATTTACGCGGTTCGTCAGGCGTTGGCGCATCGGCGGCGGCTGGTGCCTGTGCATCGACGGCCACGTATTGATCGTTGTTTTCGATCCAGGCGCGCTTGCTGCTGTCGGCACCCACACGGCCATCGCGTAAGGCTTCAAGCAGCTCGACGCGTTCCGGCACAGGCCTGGCGGCCCAGGCCTCCAGCAGTTCTGCCTGTTGCGAAGAACTGGCTGCGACAAAGTCGCTGGCATCACCGGCCTGGGCAGCCAAAGGCAGCAGCAGGCTGATGGCGAGGATCAAACGGTAAAAATAAGAAGGCATATCAATATGGCCTTGATTCAGTATGGCGTCGTCTACTCTTGAGACGGTCCTTCACGCCCTTCGCCAAGCGTCACATGCGGGGGCTGTTTTTGATTCTGGCCGAAGGCCGTAGGAGCGACCGGGGCGGCGATCCGCCTTGTTCGCGAAAGGGCCGGTACATTCTCCGAAAATGTATCGTTCGAACTACCGTCTTCGCGAACAAGGCGGATCGCCGCCCCGGTCGCTCCTACGCCCTGTGGGCAGAAGCTTTGAAACCCCGGACTTCGCGGGCTTCAGGACCTGTGTATAACGCTTGGCGCTGGAGCGTGGGAACGATCAAGCAGCGTTGATCCGTCAGTTGCTCTTCGCCGGGGCGTCCGGCTTCTTGTCGTTGCCAGGGATGTACGGGCTCCATGGCTGGGCGCGGATCGGCTCTTTGGTCTGCCAGACGACGTTGAACTGACCGTCGTCCTGGATTTCGCCGATCATCACTGGCTTGTGCAAGTGGTGGTTGGTCTTGTCCATGGTCAGGGTAAAGCCCGACGGCGCTGCGAACGTCTGTCCGGCCATGGCTTCACGGACCTTGTCCACGTCGGTGGATTTGGCTTTCTCGACCGCCTGCGCCCACATGTGAATGCCGACGTAGGTGGCTTCCATCGGGTCGTTGGTCACGGCCTTGTCAGCGCCTGGCAGGTTTTTCTTTTTGGCGTAGGCTTTCCAGTCAGCCACGAACTTCTTGTTGACCGGGTTTTCCACCGACTGGAAGTAGTTCCAGGCGGCCAGATGGCCTACCAGTGGCTTGGTGTCGATGCCGCGCAGTTCTTCTTCGCCTACCGAGAAGGCCACAACCGGTACGTCGGTAGCGTTCAGGCCCTGGTTGGCCAGTTCCTTGTAGAACGGCACGTTGGAGTCGCCGTTGACGGTGGAGATAACGGCCGTCTTGCCACCCGCGGAGAACTTCTTGATGTTGGCCACGATGGTTTGATAATCGGAGTGACCGAACGGCGTGTAAACCTCTTCGATATCGGTATCTTTCACGCCTTTGGAATGCAGGAATGCGCGCAGAATCTTGTTGGTGGTGCGCGGGTAGACATAGTCGGTGCCAAGCAGGAAGAAGCGCTTGGCAGCGCCGCCATCTTCACTCATGACATAGTCGACGGCCGGGATAGCCTGTTGGTTAGGCGCGGCGCCGGTGTAGAAAACATTGGGCGACATTTCTTCGCCTTCGTACTGCACCGGGTAGAACAGCAGGCCGTTGAGTTCTTCGAAGACCGGCAGTACCGATTTGCGCGACACCGATGTCCAGCAGCCGAACACCACGGCGACCTTGTCCTGGGTCAGCAACTGACGGCCTTTTTCCGCGAACAGCGGCCAGTTGGACGCCGGGTCCACAACGACCGGCTCCAGCATCTTGCCGTTGACGCCGCCTTTGGCGTTGATCTCGTCGATGGTCATCAAGGCCATGTCCTTGAGCGACGTCTCGGAGATGGCCATGGTGCCGGACAACGAATGCAGAATGCCGACCTTGATGGTCTCGGCAGCCTGAACGGTCCAGGTCAGCCCCATGGCGGCGATGGATGCGGACAGGGTAAAGGCTTTGATCAGGCTGCGACGCTTCATTGACTGGCTCCCTTAGTACATTGTTTGAGGTTTGGCGGCGGTGCATTTCGTTGCTCTTTCAGGCTTTAGCAAGGTCTGGGCCAACGCAGCAACGTCGCGAAACGGAATGATTTTGTCGCGTTGAGTCGAGGAGTCGCACCAAGGTGGAACAACGTTCTGCCGTTGGTGCGTATGAAGCTCTGCGATGGTGCGAAAGGGGTGTTCAGGCTAGCGAGCGGTCAATTTCCCAGGTGTTTCAGACCCATAGCTCCTTTGCTCCGGTGTACAGGTCAAACGTCTGATCAGTGAGTTGCTCGGGAGCGTCGAACCACGCAAACAGCTGACCGTTGATTCGCGTTGTCGCCCCCAGTTGCATGCGCGTGCCCGGTGCGACGGCGACGTGATCACCGAGGAAGCCGGTAAACATGTTTTTTTTCGGTATGCCCGGGGCAAAGATGAAAAAGACCGGGTGATTTTCTGCATTGGCGTTACTGCTCACAAATCCATCCCGGCTCCACAGGAAGGCATTGGCTCGCGATATCGAGGCGGACTGCACGCCACTGTCGGTAAACACCGCACCTGCTTCGTGCTCCAGACAGGCCATCCCTTCGCTTGATACGTACGTCGAGCGAAAAGCAGTGCCATCCCATGCTTTGAGCTGATAGAACTGGCTTAGAAAGTTGCGTGTTGTGGCATTGCGCACACCGCTTCGTAACAGAGGGTTGATGTCCGTCGAGCCACCTTCCGCATAAGCCGCTATTTCGGAAAGGTTTTCGGCGTTGGACGCTGCGCCCAGGGCGAGGTAGTCGGCCTCGAACTTCAAGCGTTCGGCGCTACCTGTCTCTTCCAGGGACACAGGCCAGGCAGTGGTCAGGCTGGCCAGTTGTGATCGGGCATTACGGATGGCGGACTGACTGATGCGTGGTATCTGTTTGCCCACGGTTTTCCAGGCCCCGCTGGTGGTGCGCAAAGCGTATTCCTGCTCATGCACCAGTAGCGTTGGGTCAGTCGGGGATCGCCGATAAAGGCGCGAGTGACCAAACATATTGGTACGTCGGCTTACGAAAAAGGTCTGGCCCTCTATATCGATGGCGATGAAACGTTGGGAGTCCATAGCGACGATCAATTTGGGGTCTGCAAAGCGGGGGGCTCTGGAGTGCGACAGGAGGTAGCCGATCTGGATCTGCCCGTCGCGGCCGACCCTGCGGATCAGGTGCGGGCGTCTTACCACCTTCGAGGCATGCATTGCCGGCTTCAGGGCGAGCGCCAGGCGGCCAATGAAAGCGGTAGCAAGATAGCCTACGGCGCTCAGAAATTCCTCGGCTGCACCTTCGAGGTCGCCTTCGTCGAGTTTCGAGAAGGCGCTCCAGGTCTTGTACAGGCCCACGCCCAGTGCGACAGGCATCATGATCGGGTCAGGCAAAAACAGAATTCCGATGTTGGCGATCAGATCGAAGGTTCGGCCTGATCGCCCCATGCCGTTGGCCAGACTCATTTGCCGTTTGGCTTCGCTGATCAACTGATTGATCCTGGTCTCGTGGATTTCCACATAAAGGTCTTTGCTTTGGCTGACAAATACCACCGGGTGCAGCAGCCTCGCCGGGATCGGTATCAGCGACAGTTGGGTAAAAACCTCGGGCATGCGCCAGTGCTTGGCCTGCTTTTCGTATTGCATGGCACGCAACGTTTCCAGGCGTCTGGAAACCGGTATTTGCTCAATCAGATACTGCTGGAATGGCGCTTTTTCCAAAAAACCGGTGGTCAGGTGATACATGCTGTTGAACCAGCGGAAAACGACGCCGTCGGCAGCATCCAGCGTGCACAGCACCAGTGGCCCCCGCTCGAATTTGTCGGCTGGAGCAATCAGCATGACATTGGTCATCATGAATTGATTGACGCTGAAAAACCGGACCTCGATGGCTTCCCCTTTGATGGTCCGGCGCCCTTGCGGTGCCGGCGAATCAAGCACTGCCTCGATCCACTCAAGACCGGCCGGTGCAAAAGCCTGTTGTTCGATCTCCAGCAGGGCCATCTTCATCCGGGCTTCCAGCATGGCTTTCTGCAACTGCTTGAGTTGTCGCGCATACGCCGATGTCTTCAGATTGAGATCGAGGTAGTCGCTAAGGTGCTGAGGGTTCTCTATGGCTGTGATCAGCCCCTTTATAGTGGCCATGTCCAGTTTATGGATGACGGCGCCTGCCTCATCGACAGCCTTGATCAGCACTGCATCTGCGGCCCTGGCACGGTGGGCATGGGTATGCGCCAGTTGCCAGAGCGAAATGTTTTCAGTTTCGGTTGTCGGCAGCACAGGTGCGCCGGGGATCTCCAGCACTTCGGTGCCAAGCCTGTAATTAATTGAAACGGTAATCTGCTGCGCGGCTATTTCGACAGATGCCTGTTTCAATACTTCATCCAGCTGCTTGTCGATATAGCGCGTGAGATAGGTACGGCTATCATTGTCCGGCGGGTCGAAGTTAGCCTTGCTGACTTGCCGGATGCTGACAACCGACTCACCAAACTGTTGTGCCTGCGCAAGCCATTCCTCGCGTTGCGACGGCTGCATGGTTTTCCACCAGTCAGGCATCTGGCTCTGAACCAGGTCGTTATCGAGCCTGTCCAGGCGCCAATGGTTGTCAAAGTAAAGCTCTGGCTTCAGCAAATGCGTTATCAATTGCTCGAAACAAACCTCGTCCATCCGTTGAGCACGAGCAAGCTGTACGGCCTGAGCGAACATTGATTGCTGTCGGGCGATCTGGCGGGTGTGCAACAGGCTCAGAAAATTGCCTTCCAGCAAGGTGTACTGCCATTGCAGCGCGATGAAACCGGAGGCGGCCTGGCTTGCCTGTTCAGCCGCAGGCTCAATCCCCAGGCGTCGCCTGTAGTCAGGCTCTGTTGCGCGTTGAGCAAGGCGCTCATTCATGTGTGTCAGGGATGCAAATGCCTCCAGCCCGTCATAAGGAGTGAACAGCAGGACGTCCTCAAGCTCCTCTTCGTCAAGCTGTAACAGCGGTTCTTTACGAAGACGTCGAGCGATGGCAAACGCACCGGAGATCGCAATTGCAGGGCCATCACCGACACGGGTCGAGAGGCTGAAAATGCTGTGGGGTTGAATCTGCGCGATGTTTCCGGCCGGGCGTGTGGCACATGGCCCCAGTGCTGCCGATAGCAGACTGTAGTGCCCGGTCGCCATTTTTCCCGAGGCGATCAGCACCGCGCATTCGGATTTCAGACACTCGATCTGCTCGGCCAGATACCGGTTGCTCCGGGTTTCACCGTCCGGCGTTGCGATGGCCCAATAGTCTGCAAGTTTCTGGCTATAGAATTGCTCCAGCTGCTGGCTGACCCGAGTGTAGAAATCCACGATAGCCGCTCGACCCAGCGGCTGGATGGCCGGTGTCTGCGAAGTGGACGACGGGGTCGGGTAAAGACCCTGCACATCATTGTCGGTCCAGTTCAAAAGGCCGGTGAAATGCTCGACCAGGCTGGAGATCAACGGAACGCTGTGTATGTTGGCGCCGTCGTCCGCTGCGACCTTGCTGTCGCGGTAGGTCAGCCATGTGGTCTCGACATCCAGGTCGGGTTTGAGCGGGTGCAGCAGGCTACGGGCGAGCTCTTGCGTCGTCTTGCTGAAACCGGGTGGATAGCTATCGCTGGCAAGCGAGGCGGGTAGAGGTGGGGGTGATGTCGTGAGCGGTAAGTTCATGGTGCCGATTCGTCTGCATGATGGATGATCCGCTCGAGGCAATGGCCTGGCGGTTCATGTCATGTAGTCACGGTCGGTGCTGCGGGGATATCAGCCAGCGATGGTCGATGGCTGCGGCATCGGCTATCCGGTGGGTAGGACGTATAGGGGGGAGCAAGAGCAATTCAGGCAGGGCGAGGCCTGAAACCGGGTATGAGGAGGAATTCATCACAACGCCACTCAGTGGTTTCAGGCCCCGCAGGGAGCAATCTAAGCTGTTGTCGCCTGTTTGGCAAAGCGCGAAAGCACTATTCGATCAAGCACCCAGACAATGAGCATCGAAATGCCCACCAGAGGGAACACTACGCCCAAGGCAATCATCACCACTGTCGCTGTTTTCCAGCGTGGCAGGTCGTGGCGCAAGGGCGGTACACCGAGCCCGCGCTGAGGTCGACGTTTCCACCAGATCACCAGGCCGCTGACCGAACTGAGCAACACCATCAGGCAAACCAGCAAGATAAGCAGCTGGTTGATCCAGCCGAAAAACTTGCCCTCATGCAGCATGACGCCCAACTCGGTAGCCTTGGACACCGTGCTGTAATCGACGTAGCGCACATCAGCCAGCACCTTGCCGGTGTATTGGTCGATATGCAGCGTCGCATCATCACGGGGGTCGTCGGCGAACACCGACACGGTAAACACGCCGTCAGCTGTCTTGGGCCGGGTGATGCTGTAGCCCGGCACGATGTCTCTGGCCCGCGCGATGTCGACCACTTTCTGCAAGGACACTGTTGGCGCTGCCGGTGCGCTGGACATGTGCATGTGGTCCATGTGCTCGGCGTGTTCGCCGGTCGAAACCGGCATCGGTGTGTTCTCCATTGCCCACGGCACGGTCTGCACGCTGGCATTGTTCAGCTCGCCAGCCTGCCTGTCGGACTTGGGGACGTCGGTCCACATGGCGGCCGGGAAGGTGTTCCACACCGCCGCGTATTGCTTGCCCCACAGACCGGTCCAGGTCATGCCGCTCAACAGCATGAACAGCAACAGCAAAGCGCCCCAGAAGCCGGTAACCGCGTGCAGATCACGCCACAGCACGCGCCCTTTGGCCGTCAGGCGCGGCCAGAAAACCCCAGCCGCCGAGCGACCGCGTGGCCACCATAGATAAAGGCCGGAAATCACCAGCACAACGCCCCAGCCTGCCGCCAGCTCGACAAGCCGGTCGCCCAGCGTGCCGATCATCAGCTCGCCGTGCAGTGCGCGGGCAACCGCCTGCAGGTTCTTTGTGGCGTCCTGGGTGCCAAGAATGTCGCCGCGATAGGGGTCGATGAAGACATTCAGCTCCCGTCCCTGCTCGCTGACGACAAACTGCGCACTGCCCTCGGTGCTGGTCGGCGGGAAATACTTGCCGACCGTGGCGTGTGGATAAGTACTCAGCACGCGCTGTTGCAACACGTCGGCAGTCAGGCGGTGCTCGGCCGGCGCGACGTTCAGCAGATCGCTGTACATCAGGTTATCCAGTTGCGGCTTGAACAGGTAAATGATGCCGGTCAGCGACAACAGGATCATGAACGGCGCGACGAACAGTCCCGCGTAGAAATGCCATCGCCAGGCAAGGTTGTAAAAAGAGACATCAGGTTTGGACACGTCAAACGCTCCCCAATAGGGACAACACAGCACGAACGGCGCGCAGCAGTGAGCCGCGCGCCCTCGTGAAATCTTTTTTTCGGCTTATGCGGTGATGAGCGCTGGTGGTGCCCGGCTTCGAGCATTGGGGAAGATGGCGTTGCGGGCATGCCCCGGCAAGGGCAGCAGGGCGAAAAAATCAGCGGGTCCGGGTGGCGGGGCGGCGACCAGTTGAAGGACATGGGGCAATGCCGGGCAACTGAACAGCAGTGTGCAATAGCCACATTTTGCCCACAGCGCGTGATCGCTCATCCCGGCTTCGGCAGGCATCGCATGCTCGCTGCCATGCTGGGCGTGACCATCGGCCGGCATGTCCATGCCGGCTGGCATGGACATCGACATGCCGGCGTGATGATCCATCGGCATCGACTGGGAAACCAGTGGACCGATAAAGATCATCAACATGGCGAACAGACTCAGCCAGGCTCCCCGGTTATTACGAGGGACTGATCTGTCGCGACGGCATGCGCTGCTCACTCGGGAAGGCTACTCAGTGCTGGTGCTCCGAAGCCTGCTTTTGTACCACGACCTGCACCTCGATATCCCCCGCCTTTTCGAAATGCAGGGTCATCGGGAAGCGCTGGCCGACCACCAGCTTCGAACGGTCCTTGATGTCCAGCAGCATCACGTGCCAGGCCATGGGTGCGAAAACCACTTTCGCGCCAGCCGGTATGTCGACCGCCTGCACGTGCTGCATCTTCATCAGCCCGTCGGCGTGTACATGCTCATGCAACTGCGCCTGTCCGGCGATGGGCGTGTCGACGCCGATCAAGCGGTCGGCGCTGTCACCCTTGTTCTCGAGGGTGAAATAGGCCGCCACGGTTGGTGCATTGGGCGGCAGCTCCATTGACCACGGATGGCCGATCAGCAATGGCCCTGCCTTGTACTCATGGGCGTGGACGAGGCAGGCTGGCAGCAGCAGTGCGGCCAGCAGCAGTGCTTGTTTGAGCATGGGGGATTCTCCGGGGGATTCGATGAAGGAGTGAAAGGTAGCTCAACTGGAAGTCCGAAACACTTGGGCAAACCTTTGAGCGCCGCTGAGTGAGCCCGTTTCGTAGAGTCGTTCCCCAGCACGCAGCCATAAGGTGATGAGGATGAATCAGAGATCACAATCACATCGTTTACGCTTGGGGCGATTCTCCGGTACCGGCCAGATTTATTTGGTCACCGCAAAAACATTCCAGAGAACTCCTGTCTTTTCCGATTGGCGCATGGGGCGTCTGTTGGTGGATGAGCTTCGACACGTTCAGGCGCAGCAACTGGCCGATTCATTAGCCTGGGTTGTAATGCCCGACCACATTCACTGGCTACTGCAGTTGAATAGCCACTCATTATCCAGCGTTGTACAGCGCGTTAAATCGAAAAGCGCGATCGCCATCAACAGAGCCAGAGGCTGCAGTGGACCTTTTTGGCAAAGCGGATTCCACGACGTCAGCATCCGCACTGAAGAAAGCCTTTTGGATTTTGCCCGTTATATCGTTGCCAATCCTGTTCGAGCCAACCTGGTCAAAAGCGTACGCGATTATCCCTTATGGGACGCAATTTGGCTGTGAAAAACCGGCCTCTTCGTGAGCAAGCTCACTCCCACAGGTCCAGAGTTTTTTCGAGGAATGTGGATAACTCCCACAGGGCTGGTGTGTTTCAAGTCATGTAGATGTTCATGCGGCATCGCTGACCTTGTGGGAGCGAGCTTGCTCGCGAAGGCGGATTAGCAGATCAACAGATTTTCAGCGACTGCCCCGGCCTCTTCGTGAGCAAGCTCACTCCCACAGGGCCGGGGTGTTTCAAGCCCTGTGGATCACTCCCGCAGGTCGGTGGTGTTTTCGAGCCACGTAGATGTTCTGCAGCAGCGCTGATCTTTTGGGAGCGAGCTTGCTCGCGAAGGCGTAGTCACGGATATATAGATTTTCAGCGACTGCCCCGGCCTCTTCGTGAGCAAGCTCACTCCCACAGGTCCGGCGTGTTTTCAAGCCCTGTGGATCACTCCCGCAGGTCGGTGGTGTTTTCGAGCCACGTAGATGTTCTGCAGCAGCGTTGATCTTGTGGGAGCTTGCTCGCGAAGGGGTAGTCACGGATATATAGATTTTCAGCGACTGCACCGGCCTTTTCGTGAGCAAGCTCACTCCCACAGGTCCAGAGTTTTTTCGAGGAATGTGGATAACTCCCACAGGGCTGGGGTGTTTCAAGTCATGTAGATGTTCATGCGGCATCGCTGACCTTGTGGGAGCGAGCTTGCTCGCGAAGGCGTAGTCACGGATATATAGATTTTCAGCGACTGCCCCGGCCTCTTCGTGAGCAAGCTCACTCCCACAGGTCCGGCGTGTTTTCAAGCCCTGTGGATCACTCCCGCAGGTCGATGGTGTTTTCGAGCCACGTAGATGTTCTGCAGCAGCGCTGATCTTGTGGGAGCTTGCTCGCGAAGGCGGATTAGCAGATCAACAGATTTTCAGCGACTGCACCGGCCTTTTCATGAGCAAGCTCACTCCCACAGGTCCGGCGTGTTTTCAAGCCCTGTGGGTCACTCCCGCAGGTCGGTGGTGTTTTCGAGCCACGTAAATGTTCTGCAGCAGCGCTGATCTTGTGGGAGCGAGCTTGCTCGCGAAGGCGTAGTCACGGATATATAGATTTTCAGCGACTGCCCCGGCCTCTTCGTGAGCAAGCTCACTCCCACAGGGCCGGGGTGTTTCAAGCCATGTTGATCACTCCCGCAGGTCGGTGGTGTTTTCGAGCCACGTAGATGTTCTGCAGCAGCGCTGATCTTGTGGGAGCGAGCTTGCTCGCGAAGGGGGAGTCACGGATATATAGATTTTCAGCGACTGCCCCGGCCTCTTCGTGAGCAAGCTCACTCCCACAGGGGCGGGGTGTTTTCAGAATTTTCATGAGGACTGACGGCTCATTGACTCCAGCCCCAAGGCCTCCAGCACCTCATCCACGCCCCAGAACGGCCGGTCGACGTCAGGCAACTGCGGGCGTTTGAGGATCAGGACGGGCAGGCCGCGTTCGCGGGCGACATCCAGTTTGGGTTCGGTGGAGCTGCTGCCGCTGTTTTTGCTGATCAGTACGTCGATGCGGCGCTGTTCGAACAACTGGCGTTCGTCTTCCAGCATGAAGGGGCCGCGTGCGCCGATCACTTCGCAGCGTTCGTTGCCGGGGTAGTCGTCCAGTGCCCGGAGTGTCCAGAACTGGTGCGGGGGGATTTCGTTCAGGTGCTGCAAGGGCTCACGACCCAGCGTGAACAGCGGGCGCTTGAAGGGGAGCAAGGCAGAGGCCAGTTCTGACCAGTCAGCCACTTCACGCCAGTCATCCCCCGGACCTGCCTGCCACGCGGTGCGGCGCAAGGCCCAGCAGGGAATGCCCGCCAGCCTGGCCGCACGCGCTGCGTTGTGGCTGATCTGCGCGGCGTAGGGATGGGTTGCGTCCAGCAGCAGGTCGACGCCCTGTTCGCCCATGTACTGCGCCATGCCCTCGGCGCCGCCATAACCGCCGACCTTCAATTGGCAGGCCAGATCCGACGGCACCCGGCCCACGCCCGCCAGGCTGTAGATGTGCTCAGGCCCGAGCCTTCGCGCAATGGCCAGCGCCTCGGTAATGCCGCCCAGCAGCAGGATACGTTTCATGTCGCTTCTCTCTGTGAGTCAACGCCAGCCTGACCCACCAGCCCGCCTTGACGATCAATTGCGAAAACCTCCACCTGAACGCTCGCAGGCACGATGCTGCGCGCGAAATTCAGCGCGTGGCGACACACTTCGTCACCCAGTGGCACACCCGCCGCAGCACTCATCGCCAGCGCTTGCTGACTGGTGTTGGCTGCAAGGATCTGCTGTTGCAGACCTGCATCCGCGCCGACATCCGCAGCCCAGTGCGCCAGCTGTGGCAGGTCGATGCTGGAATGGCGGCTGTGCAGGTCCATATGGCCGGCGGCCAGCTTGCTGATCTTGCCGAAGCCGCCGCACACGCTCAACTTATCCACAGACACCTTGCGCAAGTGCTTGAGCACGGCACCGACGAAGTCGCCCATCTCGATCAGGGCGATATCGGGGATTTTGTACACGCGGCGCATGGTGTCTTCGCTGGCATTGCCGGTGCAGGCGGCGATATGCCGATAGCCGTTGGTGGTAGCAACATCGATACCTTGGTGGATCGAGGCGATATAAGCCGCGCAGGAGAACGGCCGGACAATCCCGCTGGTGCCGAGAATCGACAGTCCGCCGAGAATGCCCAGGCGCGGGTTCATGGTCTTGAGCGCCAGCGCCTCGCCGCCCTCGACGCCGATCGTTACTTCGAATCCGCCGCTGTAGCCTTGTTCTTCGGCCAACTGCAGCAAATGCTCGGTCATCATGCGCCGGGGTACCGGGTTGATGGCCGGCTCACCCACTGCCAGCACTAGCCCGGGGCGGGTCACGGTGCCGACACCTGCGCCCGCCACGAAGCGTACGCCCGCTGCCGCTTGCAGCCTGACGCGGGCAAACACCAGCGCGCCGTGGGTGACATCCGGATCGTCGCCGGCATCCTTGAGGGTGGCGGCTTCCGCGAAGTTATCCACAAGCCGGCAGAACTCCAGACGCATCTGCACCTGCTTACCCTTGGGCAGGACGATGTCCACCGCATCGCTGACTTGCCCGCAGAGCAACAACCGCGCCGCCGCGAGGCTGGTCGCGGTCGCACAGCTGCCAGTGGTCAGGCCACTGCGTAGTGGCGCAGGCTGTTCGGCGGTTTCTTCGCGCATCAGGGTTTGACTACGTCCAGCAGGGTGATCGGCAACGCCTGACGCCACGTGTCGAATTCGCCAAGGGGCTGCGCGTGGGCGACGTGGATACGGGTCAGTTCGCCGCCATGCCGTTCGCGCCAGGCCATCAAGGCCGTTTCGCTTTGCAGGGTGACCGCATTGGCGACCAGTCGGCCACCCGGACGCAGTTGTTCCCAGCAGGTTTCCAGCACGCCGATACGCGTCACGCCACCGCCGATGAAAATCGCATCCGGGCGCTCCAGACCGCTCAATGCCTGAGGCGCACTGCCCCGCACCAGTTGCAGGCCGGGCACGCCGAGTGCGTCGCGGTTGAATTCGATCAGTTGCTGGCGGCCTTCGTCGGCTTCGATGGCCATCGCCCGACAGGTCGGGTGCGCGCGCATCCATTCGATGCCGATGGAGCCGCAGCCCGCGCCGACATCCCACAACAGTTCGCCCGGCAGCGGTGCAAGGCGGGCGAGGGTGATGGCGCGTACGTCGCGCTTGGTGAGCTGGCCGTCATGTTCGAAGGCGCTGTCCGGCAGACCTGAAACGGGGCTCAGACGGATGGCGCTGGCATCGGCGCGACAATCGATGGCAACCAGGTTCAGCGCGGCGATCTCGGGGTTGCCCCACTCGCTGGCCAGCCCTTCGACGCGCCGTTCGGCTTCGCCACCCAGATGCTCCAGGACGGTCATGCGGCTTGGACCAAAGCCGCGCTCGCGCAACAAACCGGCAATCACGGCGGGGCTGCTGCCGTCGTTGCTCAACACCAGCAGACGCATGCCATGGTGGAAGTGCGCGTTCAGCGCGGCCACCGGCCGGGCAACCACCGACAGGGTGACGACGTCCTGCAGGGGCCAGCCGAGGCGGGCGGCGGCCAGAGAATAAGAGGAGGGCGCAGGCAGAATACGCATTTCGTCAATGCTGACCACGCGTGCAAGACTGGCGCCGACGCCGAACATCATCGGGTCGCCACTGGCCAGCACGCAGATCTCGGCACCGCGCTGCTCGAGCACAGGGTTCAACGAGAAAGGGCTGGGCCACGCACGTCGCTCGGCGCGAATGCACGGCGGCAGCAACGCCAGTTGGCGCGGGCCGCCGAACACCTGATCAGCATGCAGCAGCGCGTGTCTGGCGTTCTTGCCGAGCCCCTTGTAACCGTCTTCTCCGATTCCCACGACTGTCAGCCACGGCGACATGTACCTACCTCAATCCGAACTTCCGACAGAGCGCCTTTTCATGCCTGCGGACAAAGCAGGCATAATACCGCGCCCGACGGGGTACAAGTGCTCTAATCAACGTCCGTTTCCAGCCAGTTCACATCGGGTGACCCATTGAACGAGCAGCAGTCCGCTCGCACATCCTCTGCAACGCTACGCCCCTCGGCCTGTCCGGGGTTGCTGCGTATCGTCCCGGCACTGGACGGCGGGATCTGCCGGATCAAGCTGGCGGGCGGGGTGATCAGCAGTGCGCAGGCTATGGCCGTTGCCGAGGCCGCGCGCACGTACGCACAGGGGGTTATCGAAGCCACCAACCGCGCCAACCTGCAGATTCGCGGCATTGGTGCCGATCATGACGGGTTGATCGGTGCCTTGATGGCGGCAGGGCTCGGCCCCGCCAACCCGGCCAGCGACGATGTGCGTAACCTGATGCTCAGCCCGACGGCCGGGCTGGACCCGCAGATGCTCTTCGATGCCCGGCCGCTGGCAGCGCAGATTCTCGACGCGCTGGAACATCACCCGCGTTTTCATGAGCTGTCACCCAAGTTCGCCTTGTCGCTGGATGCTGGTGAAGCGTTGGTCATGCTCGAACACCCGCACGACGTGTGGCTGTCGGCGCTGAAACGCGACGACGAAGTGCTGCTGGCGTTCGGCCTGGCCGGCTGCCCGGCCCATGACCGACCGCTGGCCGCTGTCCCTCTAGCCGAAGGGAAGATGCTGGTTGTCGCACTGCTGGAGCTGTTTCTCGACCTGGCCCGTCCCGAGCACACCCGGATGCGGCACCTGCTGACCGAGGTATCGACCGCCGATCTGCTGCGTGAGCTGTCGACCCGGTCCGCCTGCACAGTGCGGACCGATAAGGCGATCACCGATTGGCAGCGTCCGGCCATTCAAGGCACTCGGCATATCGGTGTTTATCCACAGGCCCAGCCGAATCAGGTGGCGGTGGGCGCTGCAGTACCGTTGGGGCGTCTCGATGCGGCGATGCTTTGCAGCGTGGCGCAACTGGCTGCGGATCAGGGCGACGGCACGCTGCGCCTGACGCCCTGGCAAAGCCTGTTGCTGCCCAACGTGCCGGTCGAGCGCGCGGCAGCGGTGCTGGACGAGTTGCAGGCATCCGGCTTCGCAGGTTCTGCCGAGCAACCGCTGGCGCAGATGCTCGCCTGTACCGGTTCTGCCGGATGCGCCAAGGGGCTGGCCGACACCAAGGCCGACGCCCTGCAACTGGCTGCGGCACTTGATACCGGCCAGGCTATTCACTTGAGCGGCTGCACGCGTTCCTGCGCCGCCGCCCACGTAGCGCCAGTGACCTTGCTGGCTGTCGCGCCGGGCCGTTACGATCTTTATTTTCGCGATGCAGCGCATGCCGGTTTCGGCGTGCTGCGCGCGCGCAACCTTACTATTGAAGCAGTCGGCGCGCAGTTGAACGCCGGCTCACGGAGCAACATGCATGATTGATTACATCCGCGATGGTCAGGAGATATATCGCAACTCTTTCTCGATCATTCGCGCCGAAGCGCGTCTTGACACGATCCCTGCCGACCTGGAAAAACTCGCCGTGCGCGTGATCCATGCCTGCGGGATGGTCGAAGTCATCGAAGACCTGCGCTTCTCGCCGGGTGCCGGTACCGCCGGGCGCAACGCTCTGGCCGCCGGAGCGCCGATCCTGTGTGATGCGCGCATGGTCTCCGAAGGCATCACCCGCACCCGGCTGCCCGCCAATAACCCGATCATCTGCACCCTGCATGATGAAGGCGTGCGGGAAATGGCTCTGGAGTTGGGCAATACGCGTTCTGCGGTGGCGCTTGAGCTGTGGCGTCCGCACCTGGAAGGCAGCGTAGTGGTCATCGGCAACGCGCCGACCGCGCTGTTCTATCTGTTGGAAATGCTCGATGCCGGTGCGCCCAAACCTGCACTGATTCTCGGCTTTCCGGTCGGCTTTGTCGGCGCCGCCGAGTCCAAGGCGATGCTCGCCGCCGATAGCCGCGGCGTGCCGTTCGTGATCATGCAGGGCCGTCGTGGCGGCAGCGCCATGGCCGTGGCCGCTGTCAACGCACTGGCCACGGAGATCGAATGATGCAGGCACGCGGTCGATTGATTGGCCTGGGCGTCGGTCCTGGCGATCCGGAGCTGATCACCGTCAAGGCCCTGCGCCTGCTGCGCGAGTCGCCGGTGGTGGCGTATTTCGTGGCCAAGGGCAAAAAGGGCAACGCCTTCGGCATCATCGAAGCGCATCTGCAGGACGTTCAGACCCTGATGCCGCTGGTCTACCCGGTCACTACCGAGGCATTGCCGGCGACACTGTCCTACGAAAAGCTCATCAGCGACTTCTACGACGAATCCAGCCGGCACATCGCCGCACACCTGGACGCCGGACGCGACGTGGCGGTGATCTGCGAAGGCGATCCGTTTTTCTATGGCTCCTACATGTACCTGCACGATCGTCTGGCCGAGCACTACGACGCTGAAGTGATTCCGGGCGTGTGCTCGATGCTTGGCGGTGCTTCGGTGCTGGGCGCACCGCTGGTGTATCGCAATCAGAGCCTGTCGGTGCTGTCCGGTGTGCTGCCCCACGATGACCTGAAACGCAAGCTGGCCGATGCCGACGCGGCGGTGATCATGAAACTGGGGCGCAACTTCCACAAGGTCCGCGAAGTGCTGACCG
This sequence comes from Pseudomonas sp. P129, assembly GCF_020312195.1. Taxonomy (NCBI): domain Bacteria; kingdom Pseudomonadati; phylum Pseudomonadota; class Gammaproteobacteria; order Pseudomonadales; family Pseudomonadaceae; genus Pseudomonas; species Pseudomonas sp. P129. Next base: position 133,880 of record NZ_JAGPYS010000001.1, read on the forward strand.
AGCTGGGGATGGCCGGGCGTGCGCTGTATGTCGAGCGCGCCACGATGAGCAACCAGAAAATCGTCCCGCTGGATCAGGTCGACCCGATGTCTTCGCCGTATTTTTCGCTGATTATCGTCCCGGGCGACAGGTGGCAAGGCTGATGACCTCCATGACTCCGGCCATCGTCATTCTCGGCAATGGCAGCCTTGCTACCGCGCGGCGCATTCAACAGCTGTTTCCCGATGCGCTGATTCATGGCCTGGCCGAGCGCGTACAGGGGGCCGACCGCGCTTACAGCGACTTCGGCGCGACGTTGCGTCAGTTGTATCAACAGAACACGCCGATCATCGCTCTTTGCGCAGCCGGTATCGTTATCCGCACCCTGGCCGCCGTGCTGCTGGAGAAGGGCGCCGAACCGCCGGTGCTCGCCGTGGCCGAAGACGGCAGCGCGGTGGTGCCGCTGCTTGGCGGCCTTGGCGGGGTGAATGTCCTGGCGCGCAGCATCGCCAGCGGGCTTGGCGTTGCGCCGGCGATCACCACCAGCGGCGAGCTGCGTTTCGGCACCTGCCTGCTCAATCCGCCAAGCGGCTATGCGTTGGGCGATCTGGAGCTGGGCAAGCGTTTCGTTTCCGACCTGCTGTCCGGCGAACCCGTGCGCATCGAGGGTGAAGCCCCCTGGCTGGCTCAGACGCAACTGCCCGAAGATCCACAGGCGGCGCTGGCCATTCATGTCGGCAGTGCCCTGCGCGATCCTTCGCCCCATGAATTGCTGATCTACCCACGTAACGTGCTGGTGGCGGTGACTGAGCTCACCGACGAACTGGCTGAGCACGTGCGCTCGGCCCTGCGTGAGGCACGTATCGCCGGGCAGTCCTTGGCCTGTCTGTTGGCGGCCGAGGAGCAGATGGCCAATCCGCACCTGCACAAGGCTGCCGCCGAGCTGGACGTTGCGGTGCGATTCGTCAGCGCCGCTGCGGCCGGCGAGATGGCCATGAAGGCTGTGCCGCAGCTGTTGCCACCGCTCTGCGTCGATGCCCACACCGCGATTGCCGTCGCGGCGCAACCGCTGGAGGTGCAGAGCATCGGCCGCGGGCGTGGCCGCGTTGCAGTCATTGGTCTGGGTCCTGGCGCAGCAGACCTGATGGTGCCTGCGGTCAAGGCCGAACTGGCACGTGCCAATGATGTGCTGGGCTATGAAACCTACGTGCGCATGGCGGGGCCGTTTCGCGCTGATCAGGTACTGCACTGCACTGACAATCGTGAAGAAATGCAGCGCGCCCGGCATGCCTTTGAACTGGCTGCTCAAGGCCGTTCGGTGGTCGTGGTGTCGTCCGGTGATCCGGGGGTTTTCGCCATGGCTTCAGCGGTGCTTGAAGCGTTGCATGCGTCGGATAATCCTCACTGGCATGCGGTCGAGCTGGAAATTCTGCCCGGTGTCTCGGCCTCTCTGGCCACCGCCGCCCAGGCCGGTGCGCCGTTGGGGCATGATTTCTGTGTGCTGTCGCTGTCCGACAACCTCAAGCCCTGGGACATCATCGAAAAGCGTCTGGACCTTGCCTGCCAGGCCGATCTGGCGCTGGCGTTCTACAACCCGATATCCCGCTCCCGGCCCTGGCAACTGGGGCGTGCGCTGGAGATTGTCCGCCAGCATCGCATCCCTGAAACCCCCGTGACGCTGGGGCGCGATATCGGCCGTCCCGGGCAGACATTGAGGGTTATCACGCTGGGCGAATTGACCCCGGAACAGGTGGACATGCGCACCATGGTGTTGATCGGCTCTTCCCTGACGTGCACCTTTCCTCGCCACGAAGGCGGCAACTGGGTCTATACGCCGCGTTGGTACGGCAACAAGCCTACAGCGTGACCGCGCCCGCGTGTCATACCTGCAGCTCTCTATCGCGGGAAAGTGCTGAAGTGTCGATGTCACTTCAAGCCTGTGGGCCTGTGTATCGGCTCACAGGCCTGAGCGAATCGGCGCTCTCCAACCTGCGTCGGCCGTAGTCCGATTCCAGAAACCTCCCGGGAATGTTCGCTCACCTGCGGTATACCGGGAGGCAGGCGGCGGGTCGAATTTTGTTCTGCGTATCGAGCGCAACCGCCAGGTGCCTGGAAGCCATCAGAGGACAACCGGAAAGCGCCGAAAAAACGGCCTGAGTTATTTCGTTAGTCTCGATTCAGTCCATCAGGACTCATGAATTAAAGGACTAATGAAATGACACAGGAAAAAACCATGAACAGCACTGACAACCTCGATTACATCGCCGCCTGCGAGCTGGCTGAATGCCCTCCTTTGTTGGCCGCCTATGCGGCCGCAGCAACCCCCGGGTTACTTGAGGCACGTGACGTCACTGACGCAAGCTCCGGCAATGAAGGCGCGGTGGTCGCAGGCAGTCTGCTGGCATTTGCCAGCGGTATCTCGGCGCAGAGCAAGCAGGACGTCATGAATTCCTTTCTGTTCGCCACCCTCGTGGCCAACAAGGCGTTCAGCTCTGAAACCCAGGGCGATCAGTGGTATGACAAATTCAACGAAGTGCTCTCGAAGGTGGGCTGGCTTTCCACCCAGTGGAGCTATGCGCGCTATCGTGCTACCCAGCAGCGTTTCACCATGGACGAAGTCGGTCTGGAAATCCTCGGTTCGGCCATTACAGCTGCCGCGTTGCCCGGACCTGCATCGCTGCTGATGCTCAAGGTGGCTGCAGATGCCATCGCCGCGTTGAAAGCCAAAAAAGAACCCCTGCGCCTGTTCGAGAACCAGACCAAGTCACACCGTGGCGGCAGCTTCCGTATCGCCTCCTGTATCGAATCCGAGGACAACATTGTGAGTCTGGCTATGGCAGCAGTCAGTTTTCAGGCTGACAGCGACGTCACCAACGTGCTGTTCTGGGAGTGGCAGGACACCAGTGTCCAGACCTGGAAAGGCGAGGACAGCCTGTTGCTCAACACGGCTCTGTATGCGCGCCATCGCGACCTGATCCAGCAACGGCTGGATGATAACGCCAGTCGTGCGATCGCAGAGTTCGACATCTGATCGGAGTGTTTGCGGAGGCACGGACTGCCTCCGCTTCCGGGATAAAAGGAATTTTCCCATGAAGCAGGAATTGGATGCCGTAGTCGTCAATGCGGGTTGTTTGATGTTTTTCCCTGAGCCGCAGCCGGTCTCCCTGAAAAACGATGTGCTGGACTCGATGCTGTACGTGCAGTTGGCCGCATCGAAGCAACACTCAAAGTTTGCCGAACCCGAAAAATGGAATGAAACCCGTCTCGCCGCAGCGCAGCGTTTCGGCTGGTTGCCGAGTGCCAACGAACATGTCAGCCAGCCTTTGCCGGCAGAGTCTGCCGAAACGGTATGGAGTTGCATGGCGCGCGCGCTTGCACCCTTCGTGTCAGCCGACACTCTGCTGCAGGCAGAGTCGTTCATGCGCAGGGTGGGCAATCAGTCCGTCGGCAGCGAAGCGCTTGATCTGCTGCGCAGTCAGAGCGTACAGAGCGGTTTGAATCACGCAGGAAGATTGCAGGTCAGCGTGGTTCTGCAAATGGCGTTCGTCGACACCCGGCAGAACCTGAAGCTGGCGCAGTTTCAGTTCGCCACGCGTCAGCCGTTGCCATCCGGATTTCTTTTCGAGGTCATCGAGCCAAGGAATATCTACGGCAACATCGCTGTGACCGTCTATGCGATGCAACTGTTCGAACAGGTCTATTCACAGTTTCGCGATGGCATCGATACCGCGCTGTCGAGCAAACGCGCTGGTCTGATCATGTCGCTTGGGGGCAGTCCTGATGTCTGATCCGGATAACGCCCTGCTCACGGGTGCCAGCCTGGTGTCCTTTGCCCGCAACATCGAGCCTGATTTGCGCCAGGACATAATCGATTGTCTGCACCATGCCAAACTGGTCGCAGATGATCGCCATTCTTCCAGGGGAAACTGGCGTGCATGGCTGGATGTTTACCTGCGCTCGATTGCCGCCACGGGCGGTTCGCATGGCGCCGGGATCAACGATGCGCGTTTGAAGATTCACAGTTTCAGCGACATTGGCAGCTTGCAGCTTCCAGTGTTCGATAACGCTGGCGAGCTTCGCCAGCTATATCGCAGTTCGCTCGACAGGCTACTGAGCAGTGATCATGCGAAGACGTTTTTCAGTAGTTGGTTTACGTCAGGACGTTCTGAAAGCTTTCAACTCATACCGTGTTCAATGCACAGCGAAGACGAGGTGACGATCCTGTTGTGCAGCCTGCAGATGACGACCATTGCGTTGAGACCCGCGCTTTATTTTTGGCAGGTTCTTGGCGGAGAAATGCAGGTGCATGTCGTAGGTACTGCATTCCGCTTCAGTCGCCAGAGCTTCGAGCCTTTTCGCCAGGTTGTGCAGGACACCCTGGCTGATCGTGCCGCAGCCGAAATCATCAGTCTTTAGCAACCTGGACAAGCCCATGGAAGGGAGTAACGCAAATGAGTGCAGACACAGGCAATGCGGCCTATCTGGGCACTATCCCCAGTATGGTGGCGTTCCTGCCCGGGCTTGCGAGCGAGGAGCGCACGGATATTCAGAACGTGCTTCTGGACGCTCAGTTGTTCGCAGACAGGCAGTTTGATTTCAAGGCCCAATGGGGCAGCTGGATGCATTACTACCGCAGCCGCCTCAAGGCGCGCGGTATACAGCAAAAGGGTGTGGTCCTGGGTGACTCACTGGTGGTGAGCAGTGCCGACGATTTGTTGGACGCGACGTTCAAGGTCAGCCATCCTGCGGACCGCAAACGTCTTGGCGGCCTGGTGCAGCGCGCTGTCGCAGCGTTGGGAGTGAATCAGGCAGCAGAGTCGTACTTTCAAAACGGCTTCGATCAGGGACGTCTGGGCAGTTTTCAAGTCGTGCCCTGCGAAAAGTATGAACCTGATCGAGTCCTTCTGTTGTTGTGCAGTCTGCATCTCAGCGTGGACGAGTATGCGGCAGGTAGCCGACGGCTGCTGTTTCACTTCAAAGGTGGCAGTTACACGTTTGACACTAAGGCGTATGCAGCACACCGTGACGAGGTGATGGATTATCTGGACGGCAGGGCGCAGGGGCTGGTGCGCGCTGCAAGTATCTGAATCCGGTCAGGGCAGCAGGTAGCCCCGGATGCCGGTGAAGATGATTTGCGCGGCCAGCGCACAGACGAACAACCCCATCAAGCGGCTGACAATCTGCAAACCCTGATCGCCGAGGATTCGTTCGATACGGTTGGAGAGGTAAAGCACGACGCCTACGGTCAGGCTGGCCAGCGCAATACTCAGGATGGCGGTGAGTTTGTCGTCCCAGTGGGGCTGACTGACGCCCATGACCAGCAGCGCACCGATCGTGCCGGGGCCGACGGTAAGCGGGATGGTCAAAGGAACGATGGTCACATCCTGCTGGATATTGTCGGTCTGCACCGCCGACTTGCCCTGGGCCATGCCCAGTGCCGATATGAACAGCACGCTGCCGGCACCAATCCGGAACGCATCCACGGTGATGCCGAATACATCGAAAATCACGCGTCCGAACAGATAGAGCAATACGCTGGAAACCAGTGTCGCCAGTGCCACCTTCCAGGCCAGGCGTCGCTGTTCCTTGCGCGAGTGACCACGCGTGAGGCTGATGAAGCAGGAAAGAACGAAAAACGGGCTGTAAAGCACCAGCATTTTCAGATAGACGCTGAACAACACGTGAAGCATGGCTTCGACTCACAGCAGCAGGTGGATGGCATCGCCAGTCTATCAGGCCACAGGCCTTTCCCGTCGCTGTCAGTTTTGCCGATAGTGCTCGCCGTCCGACGTCAGCCCGCGGGCCTTGTCACGGTGCGCCACCCAGTGCTCCACCAGCTCGCGCAACTGGGACAATTCGATGGGCTTGGCCATGTGGCCGTCCATGCCGGCCTGGCGCGCGCGGTCCTTGTGCTCGGTGAGAATATGCGCGGTCAGTGCAACGACCGGGGTACGTACACGCTGATTGCCGACTTCCCAGGCGCGCAATTGCTCGGTGGCCGAGAAGCCGTCGAGTATCGGCATCTCGCAGTCCATCAACACCAGGTCATAACGCTGCGCCTTCATGGCACGTAACGCCTCTTCGCCATTACTCGCGGTATCGGGGTTGAGGTTGAGCTTGCCGAGCATGCCGCGGATGACCTTGGTCGAAATGCTGTTGTCTTCGGCCACCAGAATCCGGAAGTCGCCAGGGACGTTGACCGGCGGAGTCACGACCGGGCCAGGCTTGTTCGACACGACACCCTTGTTCAACTGAGTCAGTTCATCGGCCAGCGTGGTCTTGAGCGTGTAGCCTGCCACCGGTTTGGCCAGAATGCGCTTGATGCCGGAGTTGCGCGCGATGATCTTGCTGGGCGCATTGCTGATGCCGGTCAGCATGATCAACAGAATGTCGTGATTCAGGCTTGGATCTTCCTTGATCTTGGCGGCCAGTTGCATGCCGGTCATGCCTGGCATGTTCTGATCGAGCAGGACCACATCGAAATAGTCGCGCAGGTGCGCCTTGGTTCTGAGCAGGGCCAGTGCCTCCTTGCCGGACGCCACTGCGCTGACATTCAGGCCCCAGGCGCTGCATTGCTGGACCAGCACTTTGCGGCACGTGTCGTTGTCGTCGACCACCAGCACCCTGGCGTCTTTGAGCGGGCTGTCCAGATCGATGGTCGGCTGTTCAAGCAGCTTTGCGTCCAGCGGCAGGTTCAGCCACAGCGTATTACCTTGCGCACCCGTGTTCTGAATGCCGAACTCGCCATCCATCAGTACGATCAACTGACGAGCGATCACCAGCCCGAGGTGGCCGCCGAGCCGGCTGCTGGCCAGGAAGTTACGGCTGTGCAGTTCGGCGTGCAGCAGCTCTTCACGCTCTTCGTCGGAAAGCGATTCGCCGCTGTCCTGCACCGAAATACGCAGCCGCGTATTGCCGCTTTTCGATGACTCAAGGGATACGGCCAGCAGAATTTCCCCTTCGTCGGTCTTCTTCAGGGCATTTTCCAGCAGGCTCAGCAATGTCTGGCGCAGGCGAGTCGGATCACCATTGATGACACGTGGCACCTGCGGCTGGATCTGGCTGATCAGTTCGACCTGTTGCTGCTCGGCCTTGGCGCGGAAGATATTCAGGCAGTCCTCGACCAGCGCGCCGATGTCGAACTGCACGTCGTCCAGTTCGATCTGCCCTGACTCGAGCTTGGTGATGTCGAGAATCTCGTTGATCAGCGTCAGCAGTTCGTTACCGGCACTGTGGATGGTCTGCACGTAATCGCGCTGCTTGACCGACAGCGGGGTGCCGAGCAGCAGCTCGGTCATGCCCAGCACGCCATTCATCGGGGTGCGAATCTCGTGGCTGATCTTGGCCAGAAACTCGGCTTTGGCGTTGATTTCGGCGGTGCTGGCCGCCTGATCGCGGCTGATGCTGAAACGGTCTTCGGTGATGCTGCGATGGCGCTCGCTGAGCGCCAGGCTCATCAGCACACCGCTGATGCAGAACACGCTGAGCAGCGCCAGTATCAGCCATTGCGGCGGCACCAGGCTCAGCCACAGCAGGCCGGGCAGGACCACCATGTAGCCGATATTGAAGGTGATCATCCCCAGGACAAACAGGCGCGCCGAGCGATAGCCCTTCTGCCAGTGCCACATCGACACCGCCAGAATGCTCAATGTCGTCAACGAGACCAGGCCGAACGTCAGGAAATTGATCGGCAGCTTTTCGTCGAACAGCACCAGCAGGGCGCCGATCCCCATGAGCACCGCGTTGCCCAGCAACAGGCGATCGAGCTTGCGGGCACTGCGGTGGACGAAGAAACAGTAGGTGTAGATCAGGCCTGCGACAGCGGCCAGCAACAGTGCCAGGTGCGCGCTCGGGGTTTGCGCGATATTCCACGGGTCGATCGGGCGCAGCAGGTTGAGGAGCAACAGGGCACTGAGCCCGAGTAACGATTCGCAGGCGGCCAGCCACAGATTGCTGCGCGACCGGGTGTGCCCGTAACGCGTCAGGTTCTGCACGATCAGCATGGACAGTGCGCCAAACAGCAGCCCGAACAGCAATGGCTGAGTCTCATTGGCGGCGCTTGCGATGGCCGGTTCAAGGGTAATGCTGGGGCGCATTTTCTGCGCGGAGACCAGCCTCAGGTAGATATCCAGCGGGGCCGAGCTTTGCGGAACCGGCAGCAGGAAATCGTTGGACGGCAGTCGCTGATCTTCAATCGGTACGTCATTGCCCGTGCGTACATGATCAATCTGTCGATCGCCGTCCATGACATACATGTCGGCGCTGGACAGGTCCGGGGCGAAGATGCGCAGCAATTGCTCGTGCTGGGTCGGTTGCAGGCGGTAGTGCAGCCATAATGCGCTGTCGCGATCCGCAGCCGTGACACGTTCCAGCTCGATGGGGCTGAATTGATTCTGATAGCGCGCCGAGCGGATTTCATCCAGCGTCAGGTGGGCCTTTTCGTCGAGCAGCGTAGACCAGCCTGCACCATGCTCTGCCTGTGCCGAAAGCATGAACAGCAGAGTCAGCAGTCCGACGGTTGAGGCTATGGCAATCCTGAGCCAGCGCACAATGAAATCCCTTCGTGAGTGAATGCCTGGTAAAAACCGCGAATACCGGAGCAACCGGCCAGCCTCTGTTTGAAGAGGCTGGTCCGATCGATTATTCCTGGTCTTCGCCACGCTCACGGGCAATGGCTCGGTAGCCAATGTCCTTGCGGTAGAAACACCCTTGCCAGTCGACTTTTGCGGCCAGCGCGTAGGCATTTTCCTGCGCGTTGCCCACGCTGTCACCCAGTGCTGTGGCACACAGTACACGACCACCGCTGGTCACGACACGCTCATCCTGCAAGGCTGTGCCTGCATGGAAGATCTTGCCTTCGAGCTGTGCCGCTGCGTCCAGACCTTCGATGACCGCGCCTTTGGCGTAGTCGCCAGGATAACCCCCGGCGGCCAGCACGATACCCAGACTCGGGCGCGGGTCCCACTGTGCTTCGATCTTGTCCAGCGCCTGCGCCAGTGCAGCTTCGACCAGCAGTACCAGGCTCGATTGCAGACGCAGCATGACCGGCTGGGTTTCCGGGTCGCCGAAGCGGCAATTGAACTCGATGACTTTCGGGTTACCCGCTTTATCGATCATCAGACCAGCATAGAGGAAGCCGGTGTAAACGTTGCCTTCATCGGCCATGCCCCTGACGGTCGGCCAGATAACCAGGTCCATGACACGTTGATGAACCTCGGCGGTGACCACCGGGGCAGGGGAGTAGGCACCCATGCCGCCGGTGTTCGGCCCGCTGTCGCCGTCGCCGACGCGCTTGTGGTCCTGGCTGGTGGCCATGGGCAATACATTCTTGCCGTCGACCATGACAATGAAACTGGCTTCTTCGCCATCGAGAAACTCTTCGATGACAACGCGCGAACCGGCGTCGCCAAAGGCGTTGCCAGCCAGCATGTCACGTACGGCGTCTTCGGCTTCTGCCAGGGTCATGGCGACGATCACGCCCTTGCCTGCGGCCAGGCCGTCGGCCTTGATGACAATAGGCGCGCCCTTTTCACGCAGATAGGCCAGGGCAGGCTCGATCTCGGTGAAGTTCTGATAGTCGGCAGTAGGAATCTTGTGGCGCGCCAGGAAGTCCTTGGTAAACGCCTTGGAACCTTCGAGCTGCGCAGCGCCGGCAGTCGGGCCGAAGCAGTCCAGGCCACGGCTGCGGAACAGGTCGACGACGCCTGCAACCAGCGGTACTTCAGGGCCGACGATGGTCAGCGCAACGTTCTTTTCAGCGAAATCCGCCAGTTGTTCCAGTGCCAGAACGTCGATGGCCACGTTTTCGCATTTGGCCTCGATCGCCGTCCCCGCATTGCCCGGTGCGACAAACACCTTCTGCACGCGCGGGTCCTGGGCGACTTTCCATGCCAGGGCGTGTTCACGACCGCCGCTGCCAATGATCAAAATATTCAAAAACAGACTCCTTTGGAGTAGCTACAAGCTGTTAGCTACAAGCTGCAAGTAAACGCGGGTGATCAGCTTGCTTGCAGCTCATGGCTTTGAATGGTTAATACGCTAGGCTCAAGCTTGAAGCTTGAAGCTTGAAGCTTGAAGCTTGAAGCTGCCTTTAGTGCCTGAAATGGCGCATGCCGGTAAACACCATCGCGATGCCGGCTTCGTCGGCCGCAGCGATCACTTCATTGTCACGCATCGAGCCGCCTGGCTGTATGACAGCGGTGATGCCGACCTTGGCCGCGTTGTCGATGCCGTCACGGAACGGGAAGAAGGCATCGGAGGCCATGACCGCGCCCTGAACCTGCAGCCCGGCGTGTTCAGCCTTGATGGCAGCGATACGTGCCGAGTTCACGCGGCTCATCTGGCCTGCACCGACGCCGACGGTCTGGCGGTTGCGGGCGTAGACGATGGCGTTGGACTTGACGTACTTGGCGACTTTCCAGGCGAAGATCAGGTCATGCATTTCCTGTTCGGTCGGCGCACGCCGGGTGACGACCTTGAGGTCGGCTTCGGTGATCATGCCGATGTCACGGCTCTGTACCAGCAGGCCGCCATTGACACGCTTGTAGTCCCACGCAGGCAGGCGCTCGCTCCACTGGCCGCTGGTCAGCAGGCGTACGTTGGCTTTGCTGGCGACGATGGCGCGGGCTTCGGCGCTGACGCTCGGTGCGATGATCACTTCGACGAACTGACGCTCGACGATGGCCTTGGCGGTTGCAGCGTCCAGCTCGCGGTTGAAGGCGATGATGCCGCCAAATGCCGACTCGGAGTCGGTGGCGTAGGCCAGTTCGTAAGCCTGACGAATGCCGCCTTCATCATCCGGGCAGACCGCCACACCGCAGGGGTTGGCGTGCTTGACGATCACGCAGGCCGGTTTGACGAAGCTCTTGACGCATTCCAGTGCGGCATCGGTATCGGCCACGTTGTTGAACGACAGCTCCTTGCCTTGCAACTGGGTGGCGGTGGCAATGCCGACCTCGGCAGGTTTGGCTTCGACGTAGAACGCGGCACTCTGGTGCGGGTTCTCGCCGTAGCGCATTTCCTGAGCCTTGACGAACTGGGTGTTGAAGGTGCGCGGGAACTGGCTGCGGCCTTCGGTACTCAGGGTTTCGGCGGTCTGGTCGACGCCGCCCAGGTAGTTGGCGATCATGCCGTCGTAGGCGGCGGTGTGCTCGAACGCCTTGAGCATCAGGTCGAAGCGCTGGGCGTAGGTCAGGCCACCGGCCTTGAGGCTTTCCAGGACCTGGCCGTAATCGCTGGCATTGACCACGATGGCGACGTCCTTGTGGTTCTTCGCCGCGGAGCGGACCATGGTCGGGCCGCCGATGTCGATGTTTTCGATAGCGGTGGGCAGGTCGCAGCCCGGCTTGGAGACAGTGGCTTCAAACGGGTACAGATTGACCGCAACCAGATCGATCGGCTTGATGCCGTGCTCGGTCATGATGGCGTCGTCTATGCCGCGACGACCCAGAATCCCGCCATGGATCATGGGGTGCAGGGTCTTGACCCGGCCGTCCATCATTTCAGCGAAGCCGGTATAGTCGGCCACTTCGACTGCCGCGACACCGTTGTCCTTGAGCAGCTTGAACGTACCGCCAGTGGAAAGAATCTCGACGCCCAGCGCTTCAAGCTCGCGGGCAAACTCAAGGATTCCTGTCTTGTCGGATACGCTGATCAGAGCGCGGCGGATCGGCAGGCGGGTAGTCTGGTCGGTCATCTCGATTTCCATCAAAAGCAAAAGAAGTCAGCAAAAAAAAGCGACCGCGGTGCAAGGTCGCCTTTTCTGTTTTGAATGCTTTAAAGCAGATCGTACTGTTTGAGTTTCTTGCGCAGCGTGCCGCGATTGAGCCCCAGCAGCTCGGAGGCCTTCGTCTGGTTGCCCTTGACGTAGTTCATCACGCTTTCCAGAAGCGGAGCCTCGACTTCCGACAACACCAGGTTGTAGACGTCAGTGACGGATGCGCCTTCGAGGTGGGCGAAATAATTGTGCAGCGCCTTCTCGACACTTCCGCGCAGGGTCTGACCCTCTTCGCTCGGCGTGTTGAGGTGCTGTTTCAAATTGACGTTGTCGCTCACGGGTGTTGTTCCACTCACTAAAGTCTCGGTCATCATCGTCATGCGGCCACCTCTTTATCATTCTCGTTATCCGGGCCCTTGCAGCCTTGGCTGAAGAACTCCCGGACGTTGGCGCACTGTGCTTCCGTATCTTCCAAACGATTGAAGTGGGCGCGAAACTCTCTGGCGCCCGGCAGCGTTGCGAGATACCAACTGACGTGTTTGCGTGCAATGCGCACGCCCATCACGTCTCCATAGAAAACGTGGAGCGCTGCCAGATGCTCAAGCAGAATGCGTTCCACTTCACTCGACTGCGGCGCCGGGAGTGTTTCTCCGGTACGCAGGAAGTGTTCTATCTCGCGAAAAATCCAGGGACGCCCCTGTGCGGCCCTGCCAATCAGTAATCCGTCTGCACCGGTAGCCTTCAGCACGTGCCGGGCCTTTTCCGGTGAATCGATGTCGCCATTGGCAAAGACCGGTATCGACACGGCCTGTTTGATCAGGGCAATGGTGTCGTACTCGGCCTCGCCGGTGTACAGGTCGGCACGGGTTCGCCCGTGTACCGCCAGTGCCTGAATACCTGCCTGCTCGGCGATTTTCGCCACTGTCAGGCCATTTCGGTTGTCGCGATCCCATCCGGTGCGGATCTTCAGCGTGACCGGTACATCGACCGCAGCCACGACGGCCTGCAGGATGTCGTTGACCAATTGTTCATCTTTCAACAGCGCCGAGCCTGCTGCCTTGTTACAGACTTTCTTGGCCGGGCAACCCATGTTGATGTCGATGATCTGGGCGCCCAGTTCGACATTGGCACGTGCTGCGTCTGCCAGCATCTGCGGATCACCACCGGCGATCTGTACCGAGCGCGGCTCGGGATCACCTTCGTGGATCATGCGCAGACGCGATTTGCGGCTGTTCCACAGGCTCATGTCACTGGTGACCATCTCCGAAACCACCAGGCCGGCACCGAGTCTTCGGCACAGCTGACGGAAAGGCTGGTCGGTGACGCCCGCCATCGGGGCGAGAATCAAGCCGTTTTGCACTGTATATGGGCCGATGCGTACTGCCGACATAGCCTTACCTGTTGTGGAGGCCAAATCATCCGCAGGCCGTGTAAAAACCGTTTCACCCGGTCTGCAACGGCTCATCCCGCCAGCCGCATGCGCCACCGTCAGAACGAACCGAGAGTTTGAAAAAGGGTTGGCATGATACCCGCTCTCGATGACTGGATAAAGGCTGAATTGGATAAAATCTGAACAGCTCGTACCCGTGCTCGACGAGGCTGGTCAAAGGGTGTTTTGTAGCGAAATTTCTGCGATCGTGCAGTGTTATTTGCTGAAAACAGCGTGTAAAGATGCAGTCTTGACCGACGCCTGGGCGTCGGGTGTGTCATTCCGGCGAGCGGAAGTTCAGGCTGTAGTTCACGGCCTTGGCGCCAGGATCAAGGATATCCAGCGCGATATGGATCGGCGTCTGGGGTGGCATCTCTTCCTTGCCGGCCATTTCGCCGCTCAGGTATTCGCTGGGCTTGAACCGACGACTGGCAATCAACTGACCGCCGGTATCGGAAAAGCGCAGCTCCAGCAGCGGAAACGGCTGGGAAAACGAGGCGCGGTTGTAGATGATTGCATCGACCACCAGCGCCCCCTGAAACTCCGGGTGGCTGCGCACGACCAGGTTGCTGCTCTTGAGCTGGGAAATGTCGACCTTGCTCGGCACCTTGCAGCCAACCTGCGGGCAAATCTGCTGAAACAACGGGCGATACTGATCCTGACGTGCCAACTGATCGAAGTGGTACCAGACGTACTGTCCTGCCAGACCCGCCAACGCCAGCACGATCAACAGGCCCCAGGCCAGGCGTCTGCCCCAGCGTGGTTTGGGCCGTTGCCAGTCCAGCTGTAAAGGATCGTCGGTCAGATCAAGAAGTGTCTGGTCGCGCACTGCCGGTTCGTTGCGGCTGCGCTTGCCCCGGGTTTCAGGCTCCGGCTCATGGTCGTGGTCTTCATCATCGTCATCCACCGCTGACCAGCGCTCGACCTTCTCGGCAGGCGGGGCTTTGCGCTGAATGATGACCGGCATCGGCGGCTCGTCATCGTCCAGATCCTTGTCCAGTGACAGCGACGGCTCGGTGCGTTTGTCGTCCTCCGGCGGCTCCGCAGCTTCTGCAGGGTCGGTATCCGCGATAACCTCGGCATGCAGCTCGGGCAGTTGCTCGACATCATCGTTATGCAGCGTATCGACCCATGCCGCTTCGTCGCTCTGACGACTGTCACGCTTCGCAGTCAGGCTCACATCGTCGTTGCCGATATCGCTGACGGGGCGGGCAAAGGTGTCAGGCCTGCGGGTCTCGCGTTGTTCGAGGCGAGCCAGTTCTTCGTCCAGATTGAGATTGTCCAGATCCAGTTCGCTGACCTGCCAGGGGTCGTCCTCTTCGGGCAACTTTTCCGGCTCCGGCTCCGGCTCCGGCTGAGGCTTCAGCTCGGGCTCGGGAACTGGCGTCGGCAGAAACTTCGGTTCGGGCAGGGCTGCGACCACCGGCGAGGCGGGCAGGGCCTCTTTCTCGGCGTCATCGCTGGCGCGTTGCTCGAGCAACTGCCGCGCTGCGTTGAACACCTGCAGGCAGGCTCCGCAACGCACCACGCCACGGGCCACGCTCAGTTGAGCGTGACTGACTCTGAAACTGGTCTGGCAGTGCGGGCACTGGGTGACGAAACTGTCGGTCATGCGGCTGTCCGGTTGAAGCGGCGGTTAACGGCGGCGACCCGTGATGCGTACCCAGCCATCTCGGTTTGCGATCGGGTCCAGCTCAAAACTGTCAGCATAGGCTGCCGCGACTTCCTCACCCTGTTCGGCAAGGATGCCTGACAGCGCCAGGCGTCCGCCGGTCCTGATCAGGGTTGCCAGTTGCGGCGCCAATGAGACCAGCGGGCCAGCCAGAATGTTGGCGACCAGCACGTCGGCCTGCTGGTGTGGCAGATCCTCGGGCAGGTACAACGGGAAGCGTTCGGCCGCGATATTGTTGCGTCCGGCATTGTCACGAGACGCTTCCAGTGCCTGTACGTCGATATCGGTGCCGACAGCCTGTTCGGCACCCAGCAGCAGTGCGGCGATGGCCAGAATGCCCGAGCCGCAGCCGAAATCCAGCACGTTGCAGCCTTCGAGGTCCTGGCCATCCAGCCACTCGAGGCACAGCGCGGTGGTCGGATGGGTCCCGGTGCCGAACGCCAGGCCCGGATCGAGCAGCAGGTTCACGGCGTCCGGTTGCGGTGCGGCATGCCAGCTCGGCACGATCCACAGGCGCTTGCCGAAACACATCGGCTGGAAGTTATCCATCCAGCTGCGTTCCCAGTCCTGATCTTCGATGACTTCGGCGCTGTGCTCGGGCAATTCTTCGCCGGTCAGCAGGCTCAGGTGCGCCAGGGCCATCTCGGCATTGGTGTCGGCTTCGAACAGCGCCAGCAGGTGGGTGTGTGCCCACAGCGGCGTGGTATTGAGTTCGGGCTCGAAAATCGGCTGGTCTTCGGCGTCCATGAATGTCACGGACACGGCGCCGACTTCAAGAAGGGCGTCTTCGTAGGTTTCGGCTTGTTCCGGGCTGATGGCGAGACGGACTTGCAGCCAAGGCATGGCGGATTACCTTCGATTTGGAAATAAGTGTGGCTAGTAAGGCCAGTGCGGCCGCAGGAAGCGGGCAAGTTTACTGCTATGCGCTGCAAACAACAAAGCCGCATCACTGCGGCTTTGTCGTCGTGAAGCAGACTGGCTTATTGATTGGCCAGTTTGTGCTCCAGGTAGTGGATGTTGACTCCGCCTTCGCAGAAGCCTTCATCGCGGGTCAGGTCGCGGTGCAGCGGGATGTTGGTCTTGATCCCGTCGACCACGATTTCGTCCAGGGCATTGCGCATGCGTGCCATGGCTTCTTCGCGGGTCGCGCCCCAGGTGATCACTTTGCCGATCAGCGAGTCATAGTTGGACGGTACCTTGTAGCCGCTGTACAGGTGCGAATCGACCCGTACGCCGTTGCCGCCCGGTGCATGGAAGTGCTTGACCAGACCCGGGCTTGGCACGAAGGTCTTCGGGTCTTCGGCGTTGATCCGGCATTCCAGCGCATGGCCCTTGATGACCACGTCATCCTGGGTGTACGACAGTTTGTTGCCGGCGGCGATGCTGAGCATCTCCTTGACGATGTCGATGCCGGTGACCATTTCCGAAACCGGGTGCTCCACCTGAACACGGGTGTTCATTTCGATGAAGTAGAAACGACCGTTCTCGTACAGGAACTCGAACGTACCCGCACCGCGATAGCCGATATCGATACACGCCTTGACGCAGGCAGCCAGAACATCCTCGCGCGCCTTTTCATCGATGAACGGTGCCGGCGCTTCTTCCAGAACCTTCTGGTGACGGCGCTGCAGCGAGCAGTCGCGATCGCCCAGGTGGATGGCCTGGCCCTGACCGTCGGAAATCACCTGGACTTCCACGTGACGTGGGTTGGTCAGGTATTTTTCCAGGTAGACCATCGGGTTGCTGAACCAGGCGGCTGCTTCGGCGCGGGTCTGGGAAGCGGCTTCGATCAGGTCTTCTTCGCGATGAACCACACGCATGCCGCGACCACCACCGCCACCGGCGGCCTTGATGATCACCGGGTAACCGACTTCACGACCAATGCGCAGAGCGGTGGCTTCGTCTTCCGGCAGCGGGCCGTCGGAACCGGGAACGGTCGGCACGTTGGCCAGCTTCATGGCGTCCTTGGCGGAAACCTTGTCACCCATCAGGCGAATGGTGTCTGCTTTTGGACCGATGAAGGCAAAGCCGGATTTTTCGACCTGTTCGGCGAAGTCGGCGTTCTCGGCGAGAAACCCGTAACCCGGGTGGATCGCGGTGGCGCCGGTCACTTCGGCAGCCGAAATGATCGCCGGAATGTTCAGGTAGGACAGATTGGCCGGTGCCGGACCGATGCAGACGGTTTCGTCTGCCAGGCCCAGGTGCATCAGCTCGCGATCTGCGGTGGAGTGTACAGCGACGGTCTTGATGCCCAGTTCTTTACAGGCACGCAAGATGCGCAAGGCAATTTCGCCGCGGTTGGCGATCAGAACTTTTTCCAACATCGCAGGCTCTCCCCGGGTCAAACGATTGTGAACAGCGGCTGGTCAAACTCAACCGGCTGACCGTTTTCTACCAGGATGGATTCGATCACACCGCTGGTTTCTGCCGTGATGTGGTTCATCATTTTCATCGCTTCGACGATGCAGATGGTGTCGCCTTGCTTGACGGTCTGGCCGACTTCGACGAATGCAGGCGAAGTAGGCGCCGGGGTACGGTAGAACGTACCGACCATTGGCGACTGGACCACAAAGCCGTTCAGTTTCGGAGCCGATGGCGCTTCTGGAGCGGCCGCAACCGGTGCTGCTGCAGGAGCCGGAGCCGCTGCAGGCGCAGCAACCGGAGCCGGTGCGTAGTAAGGCTGTGCCGGCGTCTTGCTGTGACGGCTGATCCGTACGGATTCTTCGCCTTCACGGATTTCCAGCTCGTCGATGCCGGACTCTTCCAGCAATTCGATCAGTTTCTTGACTTTGCGAATATCCATTAATCAACTCCCAAGGTTCTGTAAGGGCAATGTGTCGGCCGGCTCAAGCCATATGGTCAGCTTCAGGCTGGACTCGTCATGGCTTGGCACTGGCGGCCAGTTGTTCCAGGGCGGCTTCCAGGGCCAGTCGGTATCCACTGGCACCCAGGCCACAGATCACTCCTACAGCGACATCTGAAAAGTAGGAGTGATGGCGGAAAGGTTCGCGTTTGTGCACGTTTGATAAATGCACTTCGATGAATGGGATGCTCACTCCCATCAGCGCGTCACGTATTGCAACGCTGGTGTGCGTAAAAGCGGCCGGATTGATCAAAATAAAATCCACACCCTCGCCGCGGGCAGCGTGAATGCGGTCGATCAGTTCGTACTCGGCGTTGCTTTGCAGATACATCAGATGGTGACCGGCATCGCGAGCGCGCTGCTCCAGGTCCTGATTGATCTGAGGCAGGGTGATAGTGCCGTAGACCCCGGGTTCCCGAGTGCCCAGCAGGTTCAGGTTGGGTCCGTGAAGGACCAGGATGGTCGCCATTGCGTGTTCCTTTTATTGTCTGCGAGCGGTTTACGCCCGGCGACTATGCCGGAAGGGCAATGGACTGTCCAGTTAACAACAGTAGCCAGCACAATGAGCGATATTCGCGCAAAGTTTGTGACTCAGGTGTCAGTTTTGGTCATTGGCGCTGTTCAGACGCTCAATCAGGCCTGCTGCGTCGATTTCGCCGATAACCCGCACAGTTTGCCGTTCTTCGCCGTTTTTATCGAAGAAAAGCAGCGCTGGCGGGCCAAACAGCTTGTACCGGTCGAGCAGGGCGCGTTGCTCTGCGTTGCTGTCGGTCATGTCGAAACGCACCTGTTTGTAACCCGACAAACGGGCGACCACACCCGGGTCAGGCAGGACTTCGTGTTCGATGACCTTGCAACTGATGCACCAGTCGGCATACCAGTCCAGCACCAGCGGTTTGCTTTCGCGCCGGGCTTCCTGCATCACACGGTCCAGTTCGGCGGCGGTCGTGATCGTCTGCCACTGTGACGCGACCGGAGCTGCTGCCCCGTTATTTGCCGGGGCGTATTCGCGACCCAGCGGGCGCATGGGGTCGGTCTGCCCGGACAGCGCGCCGTACCAGCACGCCAGCGCATAGACCAGCAGCGCCAGCCCCAACAGTTGGGCGAGTTTCTGCCGTGTGGTTTTGATGTTGAATTCCAGCGCACCGAGAAACAGCGCGACACCGGCCGACAGCAGACCCACCAGCAATAGCGTGACCTGCCCTGGCAGCACGCGGCTCAGCAGGCCGATTGCCAGTCCCAGCAGCAGCACACCGATGGCATTTTTGACCGTCACCAGCCAAGGGCCGCTTTTCGGCAGCCATGTGGCACCACCGGTTGCGATCAGCAACAGCGGCGCGCCCATGCCCAGCCCCAGCGCAAACAGTTTCAGAGCGCCGCCGAGCGCATCGCCGCTGGCGCTGATGTACAACAGCGCACCGGCCAGAGGCGCCGATACGCAAGGTGACACCAACAGGCTGGAGACCACGCCCAAGACCGCTGCCCCCCACAAGGAACCGCCCTGGGTCTTGCCGGCGATACGGTCCAGGCGAGAGCTGATCGATTGCGGCAGGCGCAGTTCGAAAGCGCCGAACATGGCAATGGCGAAGATCACGAAGAATGCCGAGAACGGCACCAGTACCCAGGCCGATTGCAAGCGCGCCTGCAGGTTAAGGCCTGCACCGAACACGCCCATCAGCGCGCCCAGCAGGGCAAAGCACGCCGCCATCGGCAGTACGTAAGCGAGAGACAGGCTCAGCCCGCGCAATCCGCCTACCTGACCGCGCAGTACCACGCCGGACAGAATCGGCAGCATCGGCAGTACGCACGGGGTAAAGGTCAGGCCTACGCCGGCGAGAAAAAACAGCGCCAGTTCTTTCCAGCTCCAGGCTGCTGTGGCGGCGGGTGGGGTGGCAGAGGCTTGCTCGGCCGGGCTGGCGGCCACATCACCAATGCTCAAGCGCTCGGTTTCAGGTGGATAGCACAAGCCCTTGTCGGCGCAGCCCTGGTACGTGACGGCGAGGGTAAAGGGGCGCTGTTCGCCGGGTTTGCGTGGCAGGTCGATATCGAGAATGCCGTGATAGACCTCGACATCGCCAAAGTACTCGTCGTGTTTCTGCTCGCCCTTGGGCAGTTGCGCTTGGCCAAGGCCGATGTCGGCAGGCTCGGTGCGGAACTGGAAGCGGTGGCGATACAGGTAGTAGCCGTCGGTAGCGACCAGCCTCAGTTTGATCGACTCCGGCGTCGTCTCGATCAGGCTCAACTGAAAGGCCTGACGCACAGGCAGGAAGTCCTTGCTGTTATCCAGCGAGCCACCGCCCAGGGTGGATGAGGGACGGCTGTCCAGCAGACCGGCGCCGGAGGCGGGCAGGGCCAGGATCAATAGCAGCAGGCATAACAAACGGCGCATGGCAGTCTCGAAGATCGAAAGTCCGCGCATGATAACGGAGTGCCCGGCGGCCTGCCGAGCGCAGGTTGTAAGAGTGGGTGTCAGCAGGCCCACAATCGGTTCGGAATTATTTCTTGCCCGAGGAAAAGCTGCCGCCAGCCTCCTGATCGTAAAAGTCCGGGATCTTGTACTTATAGGTGTCCAGCCAGCGTTGCAGACTGAGGTCGCGTTCTGCAGCGGTATTGACCTGCGGCGTCGGCGAAGCCGCCTTGCCGCTGGCCTGAAGCTGCAGCCAGGTCTCGGTCTGCCGGGTTTCAGAAGGCGAAGTTTCATGGTTGTCCGCCCAGGCATCTCCTGCGCTCAACAGCAGTACACACCCGGTGAGTATCATGCGCTTCATGGTCGTACCTCCTGGGACTGACGATCATTTTGTCCTGTCAGGCTGGCAATGGGCCGTGCAGATGCTCGAGCAGCAGGGGGCTTTCGCAATTGCTCGGCGCGCGCCTGGGCATCGGTCACCTGTTCAGGCGTCAGCCCGGCCCGCGACGCCAGTTCGGCGGCCTGCGTCCAGTTGTTCTGATAGATCAGCAGCGTGGCCAGGTTCACCGCTGCCAGCGAGTCCGATTGTTTGAGCTCCATGGCCGTCAGGAACTGAAAGCGTGCCTGTTCCAGTTTCAGCTGATTGAGGTAGACGACGCCCAGGTCATTACGGATCTTTTCATCGGTCGGTTGCAGCTTGCTGGCCATCAGCAGGTGTTGCTGTGCCAGCGCGTTGTCACCACGCGCCGCAGCCAGTTGCCCGAGGCCATGCTCACCCTCGGCTGCCCGGCAGGTGCCCAGCAGGCTGCGGTACAGAGGCTCTGCCTCGTTGCTGCCTAATAGCCGCAACACCCGGGCCTTGCGCAAGCGGACTTCGCCCAGGCTGTCGGGCAGGCTTTCCAGGTTGGCAAGGCTGGCATGCAGCCGGCCTTCGTCGGCCATGTTCTGAGCCAGATTCAGGGAAAACTCCTGATCCGAGGTCAGCTTGGGGCACTGGCCCGCCTGAGCCGTGGTCTGCGTCCAGAGGGGGCGACCATCACTGGCGCATCCGCCCAGCAACAGCAGCCCGAGTAGTACGATCACTGGTTTCATTGCAATGCGTCCTTTCGTGCACAGGTAATACCGGGTCAACTGCCCAGTGCGCGGCTTATTGCCATAAATCCGGGCCCGGCCAGCACAATCAGCAGGGCGGGGAACAGAAACACCATCATGACCACCGACATTTTTGCCGAGAGTTTGGAAATGTATTCCTGCAGGCGGGTCAGGCGTCGGTCGTCGATCAGTTGCTTGAGCGTGAGCAGGGACTTCAATGCGCCACCGCCCTGATGAATCAGTTGATTGAGGATCACACAGGTGTCGCTCAGCTCGTCGACGTCCAGCAGGGCTGCGGTTTTTCTCAGTTCTTCGCCCAGTTCCAGGCCGGAATCAACGCGCATCAGCACCACGCGGATTTCCTCGGACAGCACCGGCAACAAGTCTTTGCCTTCGTTGCTGAGCACCCGAAGCGCCTGCTCGACCGCCATGCCGGACTCGAACAGGATGCGCAGCAACGGGATAAAGGTAGAGATTTCCACCACCACTTGTTTCTGACGGCGCCGAGCCACGCTCGCCAGAATCCGCTTGGGCAGCAGATAGCCGGCGCCCAGGGCAAAGATAGGCGCGATGAGCGGTTGCTGGACGCCTTTGAAAAACAGCATCTGGCCGAGGATGGCCACGACCATCAGGCCGACCGGAACGCCGACCTGGCAGGCTGCGAACAACGAGCGTTTACTGGCGCGCCGCCAGCCGATGCGGTTGAGCAATATCTGGGTTTCCGAATCCAGGCTGATGCTGCGTTGACCTATGCGGGTGTCACCGAGCAACCGCAACAGGCTGCCGATGCGGCTCTCGCGGATCACCTGGCCCCTCAAGCGTCTGGCCACCAGGCGTTCATTGCTACGTTGACGGGCTATGCCTGACAACAGCAAAAATGCGGCAGCGGCAAGCATCATGGCGGCGAATAACAGTTCCATCTCAAATGCTCCTCAACATGCGCCACAACACCACGCACCCCGTGACCTGCAGGGCGAAGGCCGCGCTCAGCATGATCTTGCCGCTTTCGTCATCCCACATATGCAGCAGATAGCTGGGATTCACCGCCAGAAAGTAACCAGCCATGCTGATCGGCAGCAGCGCCAGCACCACGGCAGTCATTCGGGTTTCGCCGGTCATGGCGCGCAATTGGCGACCGGCCTGTTCCCGATCACGAATCAGCTTGATCAGGTTTTCCATCAGCTCGCTGGCATTGCCGCCGTAGCGGTGATTGACCCGCAAGCCGATGGCGAACAGGTGAAACTCATCGCGCTCATACAGTTCGGCAAAGTCCCTTGCCGCATCCGGCAGGCTGACCCCCAGTTGTACGTTACGCTCGATCCGGCTCATGCCGTCCTTGAGCGGCTGGTCGGTGGCGTCGATGCCGTGCAGCACGGCGTCGGCCAGGGTTCTGCCGGACTTGAGGCTGCGCACGGTATGGTCGAGCAATTGCGGCAGTTGCTGGATCATGCGGCGCACGCGCACCTCATAGCGCCATGAAACGAACGCACGCAGTGTCAGAGGTACCGCCAGCAGCACGCTGAGCGCACCGACGACGCCGGCCGTTGCGTAGCCGATCAGTATCAGCAGCGCATACAGCGACAAGGCCAGGCCCATGCGTTTGGTCGGCTGTCCCAGCCCGGCGCGCAAAAAGGCCCGATCCAGGTAGCTCCAACCGGTCTTTTCAGCCACGGGCTGCACTTGTCCGGCCATCAGCCGCTGCCGGACCCGTTCACTGGCTCCCTGATTGAGCGCCAGGTAGAACATGCGAATGGACGCAATAAACAGCAGCAAGGAGATCAGGCCCAGTACCAGAGACGCACTCATGCCGACTCCTTGAGCATGTCAGTAGCCAGGCCGCAGCTTGTCGCCAGCGGCATGGGCCGCTTCGCGCATGAAGCCGACCCCGGTGCGGCGATCAACGCGAAACAGGGTATTGGTGACATAGATGTCATCGCGTATGCCGACCACTTCCACCACTTCACTGACACAGCGGCGCCCGTCAGGCAGACGCGTCAGCTGGATAATCACATCCAGTGCCGCGCAGACCATCTGGCGCAGGGTCTTTTCCGGGATCAGCCGCCCGGTCAGGCCCACCAGCGTTTCCAGACGCAGCAGGGCATCCTGTGCATTGTTGGCGTGCACGGTACTCATCGAGCCGTCGTGGCCGGTGTTCATCGCGGTCAATACGTCCAGCACTTCGACACCGCGAATCTCGCCGAGGATGATGCGGTCCGGGCGCATCCGCAGCGAGTTGCGGATCAGGTCGCTGGCGCGCACCTCGCCATGCCCTTCGGCGTTGGGCGGGCGGGTTTCCAGGCGCACCACATGCGGGTGGCTGAGCTGCAGCTCGGCGACGTCCTCGATGGTCACCAGACGCTGATGGCTGTCGATCAACTGGCTCAGCACGTTGAGCATGGTGGTCTTGCCCGTGCCGGTGCCGCCGCTGACCAGAATGTTGCAGCGTTTGCCAACGGCCTCCTGGAAGAACTCGAAAATCGACTGATCGATGGTCTGCATGGCCACCAGGTCGGCGCTCTTGAGCATGTCCTTGCGGAATTTCCGGATCGACAGGCAAGGGCCGTCCAGCGCAATGGGCGGAATGATGGCGTTGACCCGGCTGCCATCGGGCAGGCGTGCGTCGACCATCGGTGAAGACTCGTCCAGACGCCGCCCAAGGGGTGCCAGGATGCGTTGCATCACGCGCTCGACGTGGTGCGAATCGATAAAGCGCAGGTCGGTGTGGTGCAGCACGCCATCGCGCTCGACAAAGACCTTGCCTGGCCCGTTGACCAGAATTTCCGTCACCGAGGTGTCGCGCAGCAGCACTTCCAGCGGGCCGAAGCCGGTCAGTTCGTCGACCAGTTCTTCAGCGAGGCGCTCCATTTCGTAACGTGAGATGGCCAGCCGCAGTCGTGCGACGTATTCGGCCACCTTGTCGATGACGAACTGCGCCAGGGCCGGTCGTGAGCCTTCGAGCAGGCTTTTGCCGCTTTCTTCCATGCCGTCGATGATGTAACGGTGCAGCACCAGTTTCAGGCCTTGCCCGTCGTCAGGCTTGCCTTGCGTACGCGATGAGACGCCAAACAGTTTCTCCGCCATTACCGGTTCCCCCACAGTCGAGCGAGCCAGCCCTGATCGGCTTTCTCGCGAGCCTCGGTATGCCGTGCCAGATGCTCGCCAAGCCGCCGCAGCCCGGAGCACAGCGCGTCGCGTGACGCCAGTTCGAACAGTGTCACGCCCTGATTCTTGGCGTTCAGGCGCAACTCCGGCGCAAGCGGCAGTACCGCCAGCACCGGCAGGCCGAAGGTTTTGCTCACGGTTTCGGAATTGGGCGCGACCGAGCGCTGATAACGATCGACCAGCAGGCCGGCGTGCTGCATTTTCATGCCTTTTTCGCGCCAGTTGTTGAGTACCGTCAGGTTGCGTCGACAGCCCAGCACGCTCTGGTCGGTGTACCAGAGCAACTGATCGCAATGGCTGACCAGCGAGCGCAAGGCTTCGCTGTCGGGCTGACCTACCAGGTTCACCACCACATGCTGAAAATGCTGGCGCAGCGCGCTGAGCAGCATATAAAGCTCGGCGGCACTGGACTGTTCCAGATGATCGTCGGCTTCGCTGTAGGCCAGAATGCGCAGGCCGCTTTCGCTGGTGGTGAAAGCACTGTCGATCAGCGTTGCATCGAGCCTGCGCAAGTGGCGCAGGGCGTCACCGAAGCTGAAGGTCGATTCAAGACCGAGCATCAACAGGCTGTCGCCGCGTGGCAGGCCGAGGTCCAGCAGCAGCGTGCGCTGCCCGGTCTTGTGCACGACCATCGCCAGGTGCGTCGCGATCAAGGCCCCGTCGTCATCACTTTGTACGCCGTACAGCACCGACAGGCCGCTCATGTTCGGGTTGGGCGTCACGGCGGGCAGGCGCTTGCTCAGGCGTCTGACCAGACCGGCGACCTCACTGGAGCGAGAGCCATAGGCAACGAAGTCCCTGGCTCCGGCGCGCATGGCATTGAGCACCAGCTGGTTATCCATGCCATCGCCGAGCGCAACGATGGCCAGCATCGGTTTGGCTTCCAGCGCACTTTCGATCAGGGCGCTCTGGGTCATCAAATGCTCACGGTCGAGCCCGACGAACACCACGCTGGCGAACGTCACGTCCACCAGCGCGAGCAGGTCGTCGAGGCTGCCGGTACCGGCACTGACCACCTGGCCCAACGAACCCAGGGCACTTTGCAGCCACTCCAGATCGGTATTGTTACGGGTGATTGCCAGGAAGGTCTGGCTCAGGCTCTGGCTCATTTGGATAACCCGTCGCGGCGGTCGAAATCGCCGTTTTCCAGAAAATACAGGCGCGGGAAGCTCGGGTCGTAGGTGCGCAGAGCCTCACCTGGCAGCGACGGCAGCCGGGCGTTGGCGGCCAGTGGCTGGACCAGATGCGGGGTGACGATCATCAGCAGTTCGCGCTCGTCGCGCTGGATTTGCGAGCTGCGAAAAAATGCACCGAGAATCGGGATGTCGCCAAGACCGGGAAACTTGTCCACCGAACCGCTGTTGCTGGAACTGATCAGCCCGCTGACCACGAAGCTCTCGCCGTCGGCAAGCGCAATGCTGGTATCGGTACGGCGGATGTTGAGTGCTGGCACGGTGGTCCCGGCGATGGTGATACCGGCCGAGAAGTCCAGCTCGCTGACTTCCGGCGCGACCTTCAGCAGAATCCGATCCCGGCCCACGACAGTCGGGGTCAGGGTCAGGCGCACGCCAAACTCCTTGTACTCGATGGAGATACCGTTGCCTTCACCATTGGGCACCGGCACCGGGAATTCGCCGCCGGCCAGAAAGCTCGCGCTTTGCCCGTTGAGGGCGACCAGGCTGGGACGTGCCAGCGTGTAGGCGTAGCCGCTGTTTTCCATGGCGTTGATCATGCCCAGCACCTTGCTGCTGCCACCGCCCCAGACGATATTGAAATTGCTGTTGTTCAGCGGAATGCTCGGCGTTATGCCGCCCACAGCGCCAGGTGTGACGTTGACGCCCGGTACCGTGCCGGGCGCGCCGAACAGAAAGTTGCTCGAGCCCTTGCCGAAGATCGAGGTACTGGCTTCCTTGAGCTTGGTGCGGCTGACTTCGATAAAACGGATGTCGGTCTGCACCTGGCTGGGTAACTGCGCATCGGCAGACGGCGCGGTGACACTCTCGACCATGGCGGTCGTCGCCCGGCCACGCACGAAGACCATGCTCTGGCGCGGCGCGCTTGCACAGGCGGTCCAGACCATCAGGCTGGTCGTCCCCTGTGCGACGCCGGTCAACAGAAAACCGTCGGTGCCGTTGACATGCACATCGGCGATTTTCGGATCACCCACGGCGATGCGGGTGATGGGCACCGCAGAGCGCACCTCCTGTTGAATGCCCTGGTCAATTTCCACGGCCGCCGGCATCGCGGCAAGGCCGGCACAACTGCCCGAAGCGGCCCACGCGCCTGGCGCGCACAATGTTGCGATGACTAACGCCAGCAAACGGGGTTTTATAACTGGCACGGAACAACAGCTCATCAAATGCAATCCTTGCTCAATCAGGGAGTTTGTTGCGTGATCTGGTTACCGCGTATGACCTCGACAGCGCGAGACGTACGCGGGGTTGCGCCTGATATTGGCGCGCTGGCCGGCCCCAGGCTCAGTTGTCTGAAGCTGACCAGTTGGCGGTTGGCTGAATCGAGTCGCTCGGCAGCGTCAAGGCCGCCGGCTTCGTTGGCCCAGTAATCCTGCAGGTTGCCCTCGTCGGCGCTGCGCACGGCCAGACGCAGCACACCGGTTTGCGACGCCAGCATCAGGCGCGCCACCAGGGCTTGCGGCACCGCGACCGTGACGGTTCGCGCGTTGATCCGCTGCTGCTCCTGTTTGAGGCGTTCGTCAGCGTTGATGTCCTGCACCGGCTTGCCGTTGCGGTCCGGACCGAGCAGCGCGCCAACGCCGAGAATGCGCAGGGCAGGCACCACAACCTGGCTCGACCGATTCGGATTGCTCACGTCCTCAGGCAGGTAAAGCAGTACATCCACGTAGTCGCCGGGGCTGAGTTGCCCGGAGGCGCCCGTCACTTCATCGACCTGCAATGCCAGGGCCCGCTCATGTGGCCGAATCATCCGCGCCAGGGTGCCGCCTGTGTCGAAGCTGCTCTCGGTGAGCCAGCTCCCGGCGGTCAGCGTGCGCCAGCTGCTGCGCCCGACAATCTTGTCGATGGCTTCAAAGCTCCCGGGTGGCGCGACCTTGAGGCGCTCGATGGTCAGGTCATCGGCCGTGATTGCGGTGTAGGCAGGGATATCCCTGGCCAATACCACGACGTTGTGACGCAAAGCGTCCTCGACGGGAGGCGTCGGAGGCGTCTGGATCGCTGTTTCGGTGGTGACAGGTTCGCTGGGCGGAATGACAGCTGCAGGTGCCTCGGCTGGTTTGCTGACGGCGATCCCCAGATACGCGGCAATCAACGCCCCCAACAAAAACAGGACAGCAAGCACCAGGGTAATGCGACTGCTCATGGCAACTTTTCCCTTTGTCATCGCAGGACAACTTCAACACACGCGGTGCGGCAATTTCACCAGCAGGTAATAGAGGACAAGGTCAAATGTCCGTTATGTGAAGGTAGCTCATGGCAATCAAAGCGCCATTCTGCTTTGGTATAAAAATGCTTTCGGATGAATGGCATAGCCGTTTCTGCAGTTTGCGCAAAGGTCTGGGCAGACCTATCACTTTCCGGTTAATGCTTTGTTGAGATTGTGGGTTTTTTGATTGAGGGCAATGCTGATATTGCGAGGAGATATATGCGCAAGAAGGTTTATTGGCGCCACTGAAGGCGCAAGGAGAAATGAGATGTTCCTTACCCAGTTGTACGTCAGCATCTACACGCGTATTCAGTCTTTTTTCAAGGACAAGGAGGCGGCATCGGCGATCGAGTACGCAGTGATTGTAGCCATGGTGGCGCTGGTACTGTTTGCGTTCGTGACCCCCTTGGGGGACGCTATCAAAGGAAAATTCAATGATATTGTCACTGGATTGGGTGGTACTGCGGTAAGTTAGTTGATTAATATGCTTTGAGTTCATTCCTGTTGAGATAACCACATGGCTGTCCACCCCATCCGCCAACAACTGCTTCTGGTTGATGACGAAGAGGACGCAAACGAGGAATTGGCAGAACTGCTCGAAGGTGAGGGGTTCTGCTGTTTCACGGCGTCTTCCGTCAAGATGGCCTTGCACCAGTTGACCCTCCATCCGGATATCGCGCTGGTGATCACTGACCTGCGGATGCCGGAGGAAAGCGGCATCCAGTTGATTCGTCACCTGCGCGATCACACCTCACGTCAGCATTTGCCCGTTATCGTCACCTCCGGCCATGCCGACATGGATGACGTCAGCGACCTGCTGCGTTTGCACGTGCTTGACCTGTTTCGCAAGCCGATCTATCACGTCCGTTTGCTGGAAACCCTCAACAACCTGTTTCCCGAGCCGAAGGTTTTTCAGGTTCAGTGACGGCAGGCTCGCGCCCAGCAGCATGCTCACGCCGGAGTATGGGCACGAAGTCAAAGGCCTGTCGTTCCTCACGCTCCAGTGGGAATGCCTTTCGTAACGCTCTGCGACACCCGTCTGCGTTCACTCCACCACGCTGAATTCAACCCGCGCCGTCTGGCCGCTCTCGTCCAGCACGCTTAACTGATAACGCCCCGGTTTGCTCAGGGTGGGGGTGAAGTCTTGCCGGGTGTCGGTGTCTGACAGAGGTTTGCCATCGATAAACCACCAGCGATGGCCGCTGCCGCCGAGTGCCGAGAGCGTGAGGCGTAAAGCCTGACGACTGGCGGCAGGCAGGCGCAGGTTGTCGCCTTCGCGCACACCGACAATGCTCAGCGGGGGCGCCAGGTTCAGGTTCTGTGGCGGGCAATCCGGGTCAGCGGGTGGCAGGCGTGCATCACGCCGCTCTGCCTTGGGCAGCCAGGGCTCCAGAGGCGCAGGCCACAGCGCGATGTCCTGCGCTCGGGCGTCCGGGCAATTGGCCGCGACGCGCAACCCCCTGGCATTGATCCAGACGCGCTCCTGCAAACCCAACCCGAGCGGTTGGTCGGCCGCTTGCAGGGTGGGCGGCGCGGTGCCGTCCAGCGTCCAGGCGAAGCGTTGGCGCCGGCAATTGGGGTCGCTTTTGCTCATCGGTTGACCCAGCGGCCAGCAGATGGCAGCCACACCGACGTTCTGCGGCACGGGTTGCACCGGTGCGGCGATCCCGCGCTGGCTGTCGCGATTGACCAGCACATCGTGCACCTGAAGCATCAGCGGCGCCGCCGAAGCCAGCCCGAACTGCCCTGGCACCGGTGTGCCATCCGGCCGGCCGATCCAGACACCGACCAGGAAACGCGGCCCGACGCCAATCGCCCAGGCATCGCGGAAGCCATAGCTGGTGCCGGTTTTCCAGGCCAGCTGCGGGCGCTGTACCAGCTCGGCGCGCGGGTCGATGTCCGGTCGCGACTGACCACTGAGAATGCGGCGAATGATCCACGCAGCGCCCGGTGACATCATGCGCCGCTCGCGCAGTCGGTCCTGCGGTTGCAGTCGAACATCGGCACTGCGCCCGCCGCGCGCGAAGGCGCTGTAGCCTGTCACCAAGTCCTCTAACCGACTGCTCGCGCCACCAAGAATCAGTGCCAGGCTGGGCTCGGCCAGCGGCGGCAGGGTCAGGGGCACGCCGCCATTGCGCAGTTCGGCGGCGAAGCGCTTCGGCCCGTAGACCTCCAGCAATTGCACGGCAGGCAGGTTGAGGGACATCGACAGCGCCGAACTGGCTGCCACCGGTCCGCCGAAGCCGCTCGAAAAGTTGCCCGGTCGATAGTCGCCATAGCGCCGCGGCACATCCTGCATCAGCGATTCGGAGTGGATCAGCCCGGCGTCCATGGCCATGCCGTACAGGAACGGCTTGAGCGTCGAGCCCGGCGAACGCAAGGCGGTGACCATGTCCACATGGCCGAAACGCTTGGCGTCGTTGATGTCCACCGAGCCGACGTACGCGCGTACGGCCATGTTCTCAGCCTCGACCACCAGAATCGCTGCCGACGTTCGCTCCGGAAGGCGTGCGCGCCAGCCCATCAGCAGGTCCTCCATGCGTCGTTGCAGTGAGGCGTCCAGCGTGGTGCGGATCAGTGGCGGGCTGTTGGGTCGATTCAGGCGTCGGGCCAGCAGCGGCGCCAGGCTCGGCTCCTGTCGCGGCGCCAGCCATAAAGGCTCTTCCAGTGCTTCGTTCACGCTTGCTTGCGGCCACACCTGAAACTCGGCCAGACGTCTCAGCACCTTGTCGCGGGCCTGTTGCGCGCGCTGCGGGTGACGATCAGGACGCAGGCGGCTAGGCGCCTGTGGTAGCACCGCCAGCAATGCCGCCTCGGCGCGGGTCAGGTTTTGCGGCGACTTGCCCAGGTAGGCCCAACTGGCGGCTGCGGCCCCTTGCAGTGTGCCGCCGAACGGGGCGCGATTGAGGTACAGACTGAGGATCTGATCCTTGGACAGGTGCCACTCCAGCTGCAGCGTGCGCCACAGCTGGCGAAACTTGCCGGATAACGTACGTGAATGCGGATCGAGCAACCGCGCCACTTGCATCGACAGTGTGCTGCCGCCTGAGACTACACGGGCACCGCTGAGGTTTTGCCAGGTGGCGCGCAACAGCGCCAGCGGGTTGACCCCGGGATGGCTGTAGAACCAGCGGTCTTCGTAGGTCAGCAGGGCTTCGAGGTAGTAGGGCGAGACCTGCGCGTTGCTGACCGGATAGCGCCATACGCCATTGGCATCGGCGAAGCGCCACAGTGGTGTACCGTCCTCGGCCAGCACAACGCGAGCCAGATCGTCCCTGGGCAGTGGCAGCGGCCAGAGTCGGTCAGCCAGCCAGAGGAGGGCGATCAGCAGCATGATCGCGCCCGCCAGCCACTTGAACGTTCGCGGCAGGCGCAGAAGAAATTCAGGTTTCAACGCAAAGAGCCTTTATGATCCACGGAACCTGACACGCATTGCGACAGCCAAAGCGGACAGACCATTTTCTTCACGACCCCAATCAGGACGTACATATGCAGGTAGAAGGCTTTTTTGAATGGCTCGGGCAGGCCATCGGCGCGATCATTCGCTTCTTTGTCGACGGTCTGGCGTGGTTGTTCAACGGGTTTACCCATGCCGGGGGAAATTTTGTCGATGGCTTGTCTCGCACGCTGGGCATGGACACCTCGCTGATCAGCATCATCGCACTGGTCATCGGCCTGATGCTGCTGTACTCGGCGGTTCGCGCCTTCATGCGCGCTTCGATCATCCTTGGCATCATCTGGCTGGCGCTGGGCCTCTGGTTGCTGAGCTGGATCATTCATTGATGCGTTGAAGGCTAACCCGCCGCCATGGCGGGTGAACGGGGCGACGCCTTCGCGAGCAAGCTCGCTCCCACTGGATCTGCGGTGTGTCGGGGCAGTTGTGTATGGTGCCTCGATCGTTTCTGTGGCGCACATCTGAGACACTTTTTACTTTTGTAGGAGCGAACTTGTTCGCGAAGGCTCTGGTACGGGCGATACATCTTCAGCGGATGTACCGGCCCTTTCGCGAACAATGCGGATCGCCGCCCCGGTCGCTCCTACTGGAGCTGTGGTGTGTCGGGCCATTTGCGAGCGAGCTTGCCCTAACTGTCACGCCTTCCAGTCAGTAATCGATCATTTCCCCTTCACCACCATCTGCGCTGGCGCTTCGCCCAGGGCTTGCCAGTTCGGGCGGTACATGGATTCGACCTGCGGCGGCGGTACGCGGTAGGTGCCCGGGGTGACGGCTCGCGCCAGGTAGAGCAGGTGCACGGTGCTGCTGCCGTCGATGTCCAGGGCTGCCACGTAACGATCGCCGCGATATTCCTGATGCTTGATCCCGGCGTTTTCCATCGACTCACGGATGGTTTTCACCTCCTCGCTGGCGTCTTCCAGGCTCGCCGCGCTTTGCGCCAGGTTCTGGTTTTCCAGCTCCAGGCCCGCAGGCAGCAGGTCTACCACCAGCGCATCCGGCACGCGCTGTTTGGCACCGATCTCCAGGTGCACCAGCACCAGTTGCCCGGTTTTCAAGGCGCCAATGTTCAGTGGTGCGCCGCTCAGGTTCAGGTACTCGCGGCGAATGCTCAGGTTTTCGCCACCCGCCGCAGGCGCCTGGGTGGGATAACCGGAGACGGTCAGTTGCTGGTAAAGCGCTTCGCTGCTCTGGTTGTGTACCGAAAGCGGCGAGGCCAGCAGCGAACCGTCCAGCTTGAGGCCCGGCTGCCGGTTGCTCAGCTCGCGGGTTTGAGTGCCGCTGGCGATGCTGGCGGTCCAGTCCTTTTCCGCTTTGCCCAGCAGGTTGCGGCCAGCCATGAACAGTGAATTGCTTTCCTGCGTGGACAGGTAACGATTGGCGGCCACCTCATCGGCCAAGGCAAACAGGCGCTCATCACGCTTGTCTTTGCCGAGGTCGTTTTCTTCCCGCAATGCCAGTATCAGCGCCTGATCACGCAGCGAACTGCCGTAGTCAGCCAGCCATTCATTCTTGCGGCTGGCGGCCAGGCCCGCCAGCAGGGCCTGGTCGGCGCGGGGTTTGTCGCCCATTTTTTCCAGCGCGACTGCCAGTTGCACCAGCGGCAGGCCGGAGCGTGCGTCACTGCGGCGGTCGAACAGGCTGCGCAAGGCCGCGAGCGGTGCCTGCTGACTGCGTGACAGCACCTGCCCGGCATAGGCTTGCACAGCGAAGCGCGTATGTTCGGCGTTCTGGCTGTAATTGACCTGAATCTGGCCGGCATCCTGCAGATAACGCAGTAGGCGTTCACTGGCTTTCTTCAGCGCATCCGGCGGCACGGCAAAGCCCTGATCGCGGGCGCGCAGCAGAAAATCGGTGACATACGCCGTCAGCCAGTATTCCTCATCGCTGTCCGAGCCCCACAGGCCAAAACTGCCGTTGTAACGTTGCATGCCCAGCAGCCGCTCGATGCCAATCTCGACCTTGCGCTTGCGTTCGGCATCCGTTTCGCCGGTCAGGCCCAGGCGCTTGAGGGTTGCAGCATCGGCATACAGCGACGGGTACAGGCCACTGGCGGTCTGTTCCAGGCAGCCGTAGGGGTAGGCTTTCAATGCGCGAATCTGTTCGCCGAGGTTCAAGGGCGGACGGCTCGACAACGACAGCAGCGCCTCACGACCGGCCGGTTCGAACGCTTCCAGCGCGCCCTCCGGCAGGCTCCAGGGCTGATCATTGAGGGTGGCGCGGTAATGCTTGAGCATCGCCGGGTAGGCCGGGCGCACACCGACGGTCCATTCGCGGGTGAAGGCCGGCAGGTTTTCGCCCGGCAGTTCCAGACCTTCGACCAGTACCTTGATCTTGCCCTGACCCAGGCCGCCCTGCGCCAGCACCGGAATCTTCAGGGTGACGCGCTGGCCGTCCTTGAGCTGCAGGGGCTTGCTCTGCTCGCCGCCCGGAAGGCTCAACTGGCCCTCAGCGCTGATGTTCACGTCCAGCTTCTGTGCCTTGCCCGACAGGTTGGAGACGTCCAGCGCCACGCTGGTCTGGTCGCCGCCGGCAAGAAAGCGCGGCGTCGACAGTTCGGCGATGATCGGCGCGGCAACCACGGTTTTCGCCTCGGCCATACCATAGCGGTCTTCGGTCCAGGCTTGAGCCATGACGCGCAGCTCGCCGTTGAAGTCCGGGATATCGACGCTGACTTCACCTTCACCGGCGTCATTGAGCGTCACCGGCGCACTTTGCAGCGCCACGATGGTGACGCTGGTGTCCGGACGTTTGCCGCCCTTCGCCAGTGCATCGCCACCGAACGCCATGCTTGCCAGGCGCCCCTGACCGGCTTCGATCAACTGACCGTAGATGTCCAATTGGTCTGCTCCGTACTGCTTGCGGCCAAACAGACTGGCAAACGGATCGGGCGTCGCGTAGCTGGTGATGTTGAGGATGCCGACGTCCACCGCCGACACCAGTACATGGACTTGTTTGGGTACGCTGCCGTCAGCATTTTTGGCGGCGACCTTGAGGGTCAGCGGTTGTCTGGGGCGCATTTTCTCCGGCGCGGTGAGCGTCAGCGCCAGCTTGCGCTGCGCCCGGTCCAGCGGCAGGTGCAGCACACCCACGGCGCGCTTGGGTGTGACATTGGCCTTGCGTTCACCGGGGCGTATCACCAGAGCGGTGACGTACAGGTCGTGGCGCGCCCATTTTTTGTCCAGCGGGATGTCATACGATTTGCCTTCGGCAGGCACGTCGATTTCCTGCCACCACAGCGGGCCTTCACTGGACTCGATCAGCAGATAACCCTTGCCCGCAGCCGGAGGAGTGACAGTGACTTTAGCGGTGTCGCCATCGTTGTAGGCCGGCTTGTCCAGCGCCAGCTTGACCTGATCCGGTCTGACCGCGCCGCCGTCAGTGTTGTCCTGCCAGCGATAACCGGCCCAGAAGCGCAGGCTGCTGACCATTCCGGTGGACGGGTCTTCCACCTCGACACGGTAAGGACCCCATTCGACCGGGAAGCTGACCCTGGCGGTGGCGTCCTTGGTGATGCTGACGGTCTCTTCGTTGAGGTTGAGGAATTTCTCATTGAAGTGGTAACTCCAGCCGTCGTCGGCCGAGTAGTTCCAGTAGTAATCGCGACGCTCGCGGATCAGCCGGACTTTCACGTTGTCAGCCGCCAGCTTGTTGCCCGCCGCGTCGGCCATGACGATTTCAAAATCGGCCGGGCCGTCGCCATTGGTCTGCGCTTCGCCCTTGGCTTCGTCGTCGTAGTCGTCATTGCCTGCGCTGCTGCCGAACAGGGCACGCACGCCGGGCAGCTGTTCGGCCGGCCAGATGGGCTGCACCAGACGACGGGTGATCGGCCGCCCGCCGGACTCTTGCAGGCTGGCTTGCAGAATCAGTTGCAGCGGCGATTTGGCCTGCGCCCACTCGCTCTGTACGGCGAGCGTTGAATGACCTTCGGCATCGAGGGTGACGGGTTCAAGCTCCAGATCATGCTTGAGGTCTTCCTCGGTGATCGAGCCGAACTGATAGCCCGGCAGCTTCGGCACCGCCTCGCGCAGCGGGCGGACATAGACCTGGCCGGTCAGCGTATTGCCCGAAGCCGGGGCGCCGTACAGGTAGCGGCCAGTGATATCGAATTGCGGGTTGTCAGCAGGCGCCACCGGCGTGTTGCTGCCCTTGAGCTCCAGCGCCAGACGCTCAGGCAGGAAGTCCTCGACCTTGAACTCGTAGAGCTGCGGTTTGCC
Source organism: Pseudomonas sp. P129 (assembly GCF_020312195.1). Taxonomy (NCBI): domain Bacteria; kingdom Pseudomonadati; phylum Pseudomonadota; class Gammaproteobacteria; order Pseudomonadales; family Pseudomonadaceae; genus Pseudomonas; species Pseudomonas sp. P129. The sequence goes on from NZ_JAGPYS010000001.1 coordinate 169,267, forward strand.
GTCGCCCAGGTCGAACACCAGTTGCCAGCGTCCGGTGGGGGCCTCGTCGGCAAGCGGCAATTGATACTGGTAGAAACCGTTGCTGTCGGCTTCCCAGACGAATTTGCGGCTGACCTGATCATCGGGACGGCGCACTTCGACGGTGATGGGCTGCGGCTTGACGGTGTTGCCGTCGCTGTCGCGCAGCAGGCCGTTGAGCAGCACGGTTTCGCCGGGGCGATACAGGTCGCGCGGGCCGAAGATGAAGAATTGCAGGGGGTGAGCCTGCGGGCCGGAGATATCGAATTCGGCCAGGTCCAGCGCCGAGCTGTTGAGGCGCAGCATGCTGGTCTGTTCGTCCTTGTGCGCCAGTACCACGGCAGCCTTGGCCGGCAATGGCAGTTGCGCGTGGCCGTCGCTGTCGGTCTTGCCCTGGGCGACGACCTTGCCGTTGTCGTCATACACATCGACGCTGATATCACTCAGCGCCTTGCCACCCTCGAGCGCTTGCGTGAAGACGTCCAGACGGTTGCTGTAACGGTGCACCGACAGGCCGATGTCACTGAGCGTCAACAGGGTGGCTGGCTGCGAGTAGCTGTAGGTGCCCGAGGCGCGCATCACCGCCAGATAAACGCCTGGCTGTTGCAGGGGCTTGATACCGGCAATCGGCAGCAACAGGGTTTCGCGGGTGTTGCGCGCGGGCTTGAGGTCGAAGCGGCCGCTGTAGATCAGATCGGCCATGGGCAGCAGTTCTTCGGAACTGTAGCTGGACAGGCTCGACGCGCCGTCCCACTGGGCGAGGAAGTTCGGCATCGAATCGGGTTTGATGCGGAAGAACTCGACATCCACCTTGTCGACGTTCAGCGCGATCACCGGCAGGCCCTCGGCCAGACGGGTCGGCAGCAGGCTGCCACGGCTGGCGAAACCGACAGAGGGCTGCAGGTCGCGGGTTTCCAGGCGGCTGATGTATTCGGCGGCGAGTTTGGCCTTGTTGACGGCCAGCAACCCGGCATCGACGGTCAGGACCAGTTTGCGCTGCGGCTCCAGGTGGCGCAGGCGCAATTCCATGAGGTTGTCCGAGAGCTCCCAGGCACCGTCGACCTTGCCGCTCTTGCCGTCCACCAGGTGAAGTTTTTCGTCGAATTTCTGCTCGGGGTCGAGCGGTACCGAGAAGCTTACCGACAGCGTGCTTGCGCCGTCGACCTGGATTTCCGACACGTCGATGACCGTCAGTTCACGGCCTGCGTAGCGCTTGCTCAGCGCGGCGAGGTCGACTGCGGGTTTGGGCTTTGTGTCGGTGACCGTTGCCTGGGTCGTGGGGGCCGTGGCGGGCGCGGGTTTATCTGTGGACGAAGAATCACAGGCGCTCAGCAGCGCAAGCGCGCAAGCCAGAAACAATCCTTTGTTTAGCATGGGGGCACTCATCGGCAACGGTAGAGAGGGGGCGACTATATAACAGTCGTGATGACAAGTATTACTGTCAGATTGACCAGTAAGGTCATCTATCGAACGGACTGACTATCGTGCCTATGCTCCGCGTTGGCATGCAGTGGGTGACGCAGAGCGTCACGAAATGCATTCCCAGGCTGGAGCGTGCGCAACGATAACGCCGCAGCTTTCGAGGCATGAGTACCCTTTCCGGACGTATCGAAACGCTGGGACACCCCGCGTTTGATCTGGCTACAATGCCCGCCTTGCCGGGAGTTCTCATGTCTACGTTGCTCACTGACTGGCGTCATCGCTCAACCCATCGTCGTGTCTGGGCGCTGGCGACGCCGATGATTCTGTCGAATATTTCCGTTCCGCTGGTGGCGCTGGTCGACAGTGCGGTGATCGGTCATTTGCCCCACGCCCATCAGCTGGGCGCCGTGGCGGTGGGCGCGACGCTGTATACCTTTCTCGCCTGGGCCATGGGCTTTCTGCGCATGGGCACCACCGGGTTTGCCGCGCAGGCGGCAGGGCGCAGTGACAGCGCTGCGTTGCGGCGGATTCTGTTGCAGGGGCTGCTGCTGGCTGTCGGGCTGGCGTTGTTGCTGGGTGTGATCGCCTTGCCGTTCAGCCATCTGGCGCTGACGATGATGCAGCCGTCTGCCGATCTGCAGCAAATGACCCTGGATTTCTTCCATACCCGACTGTTCGGCCTGCCTGCGGCGCTGGCCAGTTATGCGCTGGTCGGCTGGTTTCTGGGTGCACAGAACGCTCGGGCGCCACTGGCGATTCTGCTGGTGACCAATGCCGTCAACATCGTGCTCAATCTGTGGTTCGTCATGGGGCTGGACTGGGGCGTGGTCGGCTCGGCGCGTGCTTCGGTACTCGCGGAGTGGACCGGCGTGGTGCTCGGTCTGCTGCTGGCACGCAACACCTTGCGCGCCTGGCCGGGCCGGATTGTCTGGTCGGCCTTGCGGCTGTGGAGCAACTGGCGGCCCTTGCTGGCCGTCAACCGGGACATCTTTCTGCGCACGCTGGCGCTGCAATCGGTGATGTTCCTGATCACCGTGCAGGGCGCTCGCCTGGGGGATGCGACGGTTGCCGCCAATGCCTTGCTGCTCAATGGCCTGCTGTTGACTGCCCATGCCCTGGATGGGCTGGCGCATGCGGTCGAAGCGCTGTGCGGGCATGCCATCGGCGCGCGGGACCGGGATACGTTGCGCCGCTCTCTGGTGGTCGCTGGGGGCTGGTCACTGATTTCCAGCGTAGTGTTTGCGCTGTTCTTTCTGGTGGCTGGGCAGGGCTTCGTCAGCCTGCAGACCGATATACCGGAAGTGCGCGCCACCGCGATGATGTATCTGCCGTATCTGGCGCTGATGCCATTGTTGGCCGTGTGGAGCTACCTGCTGGACGGCCTGTTCATCGGTGCCACCCGTGCGCGGGAAATGCGTAACGCGATGCTGTTCAGCGCAGCGGGCATCGCGCCATTGGCTTATCTGGCTTCCAGCCACGGCAACCACGCCCTATGGCTGACGTTCCTGGCTTTTACCCTGTTGCGCGGCCTGAGCCTGGGGACCATTGCCTGGCGGCTGACACGCAGGGACGGCTGGTTCGTTCACTGAGCCTTTGGCCCGGTTGCGTTCTTTTCGGATGCCGTTTGCGGCGTGTGCCTGACGAACATGTCCACCTCGTCGACCACTGGGGCCAGACCGCTCAGTAATCTGGCGAATGCGCCGACCAGCGTGCCGTGATTGGTGCGTGAGAAATACAGGTCGCGCACCGGCACGCCGGCTTCACGCAACGCCCTGGCCAGGCCGCCGGTGTTGCGCTTGGGGTTGACCAGCGAGTCGGTGTGCGAGGCCATCAGCAGTGCCGGTGGCGCGCCGGACGTGACGTGGTTGATGGGTTGCGAATCCAGCGGGGAATTGGGGAAGAAGAACACTGGCTTCACGTCCGGGTTCTCGATGGGCAGGAAGTCATAAGGCCCGGCCAGCCCGATCCAGCCGCTGAGGATGGAGGGCGACAAGCCTTCGCGCGCCAGCCAGCGCGGGTCGAGCGCGAGCATTGCGGCGTTGTAGGCCCCGGCGCTGTGGCCCATCACGTACAGGCGGCTCGGGTCGCCCCCGTAGGTGTTTGCATGTTTGTGTGCCCAGGCCAGGGCCTTGGCCGAGTCTTCCAGAAAGCTTGGGTAACGTACCTGTGGATACAGTCTGTAGTCGGCGATAATCACCACCATGCCTCGTGCGGCCAGCGCTTCGCCGACGAACGCGTAATCAGCCTTCGAACCGCTGTTCCAGCTGCCGCCGTAGAAAAACACTACGACCGGTGCCTTGGCCGGTTTCGCCTTGGGCGTGTAGACATCCAGCGTATTACGTGGATCCGGCCCGTACGCCAGGTTGTAGACATGATCGACAGGGCCGCTTGGGTTCAACGTATTGAGCAGCTTCAAAGGCGAGCAACCGGACAGCGCTGCCAGTACGGCACCGGTCATCAGTGTCAGGAAAATCACTCGGATCATAGCGGAGGGGCTCTGGAAGGTAAGTCGGATATGCCTGAGACCGTCACGCTTCGTCCCAGTGCCGCACAGTTGCTGCTACGTCATTCACTGCTGCGCGGATCACTCGATGGGCTGGCAAAGCTGACGCGCGGGCTGCTCAACGTGAGGCCACTGTCGTCGATCTGTACCGTGCTCGCTCCGGCATCGACTGTCAGTGTGCTGCCTTCAGCCAGTTCCAGGCGGGTCCCGTCCGCCAGTTGCAGTCGTCGGTCTGGCCCGGTGATCACCTGCCAGTCGAGGTGCATCTCAACGTTATCGGCACGTGCTTGATCATTCCTGCGACCATCTTTGTCTGCCAGCGCTGACAAACAGCCGGTAATCTGCGGCGGGCGGGTATCGTCTGCGCAAAAGCTCACAATCACTGCCATGCCACCCCGACATTCGATGTCCAGCCCCGCAGCCAGATGCAGCCAACAGCCGGCGTCGGGGCCCTCGGGGCGTTGCCACTCCCATTCGAGGCGAACATGCACCCGGCCTGACGCATCGGTCCTGGCCGGTTCGCCGTCGCGCCCGCTGATCCAGCCACGCTGCAGTGGCGCAATGGCGGGGCGCGGTGCCGGGACAGGTGTTTTGAATCCGGCTTCCCGGTGGATGGCACCAAAGACCAACTCGTGGCGGCGACGGGAGTGGACGAAATGGTAGTGAATGCCTTCTTCTGCACACAGCCGCTGGACCAGTTGCAGGTCGGATTCCTGGTACTGCACGCAGCTTTCGCGCTCGCTGCATTGCGTCTGCGGGGCAAAGCGGAAGCAGTGCTGCAAACCATGTTCTTCCAGCACCTGGGCGATGATCCGCGTGGCGGTCATGTGCTGAAAGATACGTGAGTGGTGGCGTAGCCCGAGGCAGGCCAGTCGAGGTCCCATCAGCAGCGTGTAGCAGGCCGGGCCGGGGTGGTAATGCTTGCGGGTCGCGCCGTGAATCTGACCGTGAAAGCCTTGCCCATGAAATCCGGGCTCGCTACCGCAGCTCAGCCAGGCAGGTTTGTACATCAGGCTGGTCAGGTCCAGATCGAAGCCGTCGCCGAGGATTTCCAGCTCGATGGCATACGGCTGGCTGATCGCTTCGGTTGCGCTGAACGATACGACGCTGAAACGGCGCTGCAGGCGGGCAATCTCCAGATGAAGGAATGGCGCGCTGGCGGGGTCGGGCATGGAGGGCTTCTCTACCGGGAATGCGACCGCGGATTCTCGCGCAGAAGCCGGGCAGGGTAGAGGTCTGCAGGTAGAACAGGACGTTGCCTACAGCAAGTGTTGGCGGGGGATTACATCGAGTGGGGGCTGTATGAGTGCGGAGCATGGGGGGCGGTGGTTACGGGCACCTCTCGTTCCTCACGCTCCGCGTCACGAACTGCATGCCAATGCGCAGCATTGGCACGATAAGCAGTTAGATCTGGCTCCGCGCAACGATCAGGACGACAGGTACGACGAGCGGGTCAGCCCCAGGCGCAAGGCATCGAGGAAGTAGGTGCGCTCGCGTGGGGTGATCTTGGCGCTGGCGACCTTGTCCCGGTAATGGGTCATCAGTTCTTCCGGCGACAGGTGCACGTAGCGCAGCATGTCTTCGATGGTGTCGTGGGTTTCGATGCCTGCGTGGTAAACGCTGCCGTCCGGGTTCTGGTAGATGTTCACCGAATCGGTATCACCGAACAGGTTGTGCATGTCGCCGAGAATTTCCTGGTAGGCACCCACCAGGAAGATCCCCAGCAGATAGTCTTCGCCTTCGTTCAGCGAATGCACCGGCATGCTGGTCTCGATGCTCTGCTCGTCGACGTACTGCTTGATCTTGCCGTCCGAATCGCAGGTCAGGTCCTGCAGCACGGCGCGGCGCACCGGCTCTTCATTCAGGCGGTGCAGGGGCAGAATCGGCAGCACCTGGCCAATGGCCCAGGTGTCCGGCAGGCTCTGGAACACCGAGAAGTTGCAGATGTACTTGTCGGCCAGCTTGTCGTTGAGCTCGTCCAGCACCTGACGATGCGAGCGTTGACGGGCTTTCAGCGAGTTGTACAGGCGACGGCAGACGGCGAAGTAGCATTGCTCGCCCAGCGCTTTTTCCGACAGGCTGATCTTGCCATCGGCGTACTGGGCCGCGATGTCGCTCATGTAGTGCGTGGCGCGCCAGTAGGTTTCGGTGACCATCTCGATGTCAGTCGGGCCCAGCAGGTCGACCAGCCATTGCACGGTTTCCGGCAGGCTGGCCTTGTCGGCGATTTCCGGGACTTCGTCGTTGTGTTTTTCGACGTCGGTCACCTGCACCACCAGCATGGCGTGGTGGGCGGTCAGCGAGCGGCCGCTTTCCGAGAAGATATGCGGGTGCGGCAGGCTTTGCGCGTCGCAGAATTCCTTGAGCATGCCGACCACGACGCCTGCATAGTCGTCCATGTCGTAGTTGATCGAGCTGGCGTTGCGCGAGTGCGTACCGTCGTAATCGACCCCCAGACCACCCCCGACATCGATGTAATCCACCGGCAGGCCGAGCTTGCGCAGTTCGCCGTAGTAACGGATCGCCTCCTTGAAACCGTGCTGATAGTCGGCCAGGTTGGCGATCTGCGAGCCCATGTGGAAGTGCAGCAGGCGAATGCCCTGATCCAGGCCGGCCTTGCGGAAACGCTCGACCACCGACAGCAACTGCGCAGCCGACAGACCGAACTTGGATTTCTCGCCACCGGTATCCGCCCATTTGCTCGACGCCAGGGAGGAGAGGCGTACGCGCAGGCCAACCTGGGGAGCGACCTTCAGTTCGGCGGCTTCTTCGATCACCAGTTCGACTTCGGACTCTTTCTCGATGACGATGAACACGTTGTGGCCCAGCTTCTGGCCCATCAGCGCCAGACGGATGAACTCACGGTCCTTGTAACCGTTGCAGACGATGGTGCCGCCTTTGGGCGCCAGTGCCAGCACCGCCATCAGCTCAGGCTTGGAGCCCGCTTCCAGGCCGATGGAGACGTTCTGCGTGGCGATGATGTTTTCCACCACCGCTTCCTGCTGGTTGACCTTGATCGGGTACAGCGCGGTGTACTTGCTCTGGTATTCCAGGCGCGCGATGTTGCTGTCGAACGCGCCGGTCAGCTGACGCACACGGTCCTGCAGAATGTCGGGGAAGCGCACCAGCAAGGGCAGCGACAGGCCGCTCTTGCGCAAATTGTCGACCTGTTCGTAAAGATCGATGGGCGAGCTGTCCGGCCCGTTGGGACGGACTTCAACGCGTCCCGCTTCGTTGATAGCAAAATAACCCGCGCCCCAATGGCGAATGCCGTAAACGCTGCGGCTGTCCGCAACGGTCCATTGGCTGCCATCGTCTTTACGTGTGCGTCTTACGGACATCGAAGTCCCCTATAAATAAGTCGTTGCGCCAGCCTGAAGCTGACTGCGCGCATTGTAATGGGTGGAAATGACGATTTGATTCGCGGGTTCAGCCGCCGGACTTTTTAGCCTTGAAGCCTTTTTTGATCAGCTCTGCCAACAGCAGTTCGACGTGATCGCCCTGAATCTCGATCACGCCTTCCTTGAGCGATCCGCCTGTGCCGCAGCGTTGCTTGAGAGCCTTGGCCAACTCTTTGAGCGGTTCTTCGGCCAGCGGGACGCCGCTAATGGTGGTGACGGTCTTGCCGCCCCGGCCCTTGCTTTCACGACGTACACGGGCAATGCCGTCACCTTCGGGGATGGCCGTCTGTTTGCAGGTGCACTCGGCAACGGGTTGACGACAATCGGGGCAGTGGCGCCCAGCGTCGGTTGAAAATACCAGGCCACCCAGGGCGGCGAGAGAAGCGGCTTTTTTAGCCACGCAAACATCCTCTTGTTGAGGACTGAAGATGGGTCGGACTCGTACGAGTTATCGACCGCGAAGCCCCACTCTGGCAGGGGCAGCGCTACTGAAACGGCAGGGCCGGTCCAGTTTGAAAAGGTCGCGCAGTGTAACGGCAAACCGGCCGGTTGCTAAGGGGCTGGATGTGCCAATTGCTGAACACTCGCTTACTGCTCGTTCTCTATCTGCTTAAGGTAGCGTTTCAGTGCCGCCAGGGAGTCGGGGCACCAGGGATTATGCTCAGCCTGTTGCAGAACTTCGGCGATGGGCATGAAGCGCGCCTCCAGGACCTCTTCAGGTTGCAGTTTCAAAGGTCCGTCCCATACGGCTGAAAACACTGCACACCAGAGCCGGTTGCCCGGCTGATCGAAGAAAAACTGTTCGTGGGCCTGCAGCGGTACGCCACTGACCCCCAGCTCTTCTTCCAGCTCGCGCGCGGCAGAGGCTGCGTAGCTTTCATCGGCTTGGACCATCCCGCCTGCGGCTACGTCCCAGTAGCCGGGATAGATCGCCTTGCTCAAGGTGCGCCGATGCACGCACAGCTCACCGAGACTGTTGAACAGCAGGATATAAGTGCCGCGTCCGATCAGTCCGCGTTCACGCAGGTCAGCGCGGACCAGCGAACCGAGCAGTCGATCCTGTTCGTCGACCCAGGCGATCTGCTCGGCATCCGAGGCGGCGCGGTGCGCGGCCTCGTTGGCAGGTATGGACATCAGCCCTGATTCAGCAGCTGGCGCAGGTCGATGACCGCAGCGTTGGCACGCGAGATGTAGTTGGCCATGACCAGCGAGTGGTTGGCGAACACGCCGAACGGGCTGCCGTTGAGAATCATCGGGCTCCACATCGGCTCTTGCGAGGCTTCCAGCTCACGAATGATCTGGCGCACGCTGACCGTCGCGTTCTTCTTCGCCAGTACATCGGCAAAATCAACCTCGATGGCGCGCAGCAGGTGCGACAGCGCCCAGGCCTGACCGCGTGCTTCGTAGAACACGTTGTCGATTTCCAGCCATGGCGTTTCGACGATTTCCTCGTCGACCTGCGGTACTTCACCGGGTTTGACCGACACAGCGGCTTCGGTTTTCAGCGTGCTGTTGAGTTTGACCCGGCCAACGCTGGCCGACAGGCGTTGCGACAGCGAACCCAGGCGGGTGCCGACATCGCCCAGCCAGTTGTTCAGGTTGTCGGCGCGGGCATAAAACAGCGCGCCTTTCTGGTTGGGATCGGACAGGCGTGCCTGGTAGCGGCTCAGGGAGTTGATCCCCTCGGCGTACTGCGACTCGCTGGAAGGCAGCAGCCAGCTGCGATTGTTGAAGTTGAACAACGGCTCGGCGCGGGCCAGATCGCCATCTTCAGCCGATTGCGACTGGGAGCGGGCGAAATCCTTGCGCAGCGCACGACTCAGATCACGCACCTGCACCAGCACGCCGTATTCCCAGCTCGGGATGTTGTCCAGCCACAGGCCAGGTGGCATGCGGTCGTTGGACAGGTATCCACCGGGCTTGTTAAGCAACGTGCCCGCCACGGTCTTGAGCGTTTCAACCGTCGTGTAGCCGATGACCATCTGTTTGCCTTCGCGCTCGGCGGCGGCTTGCGCATTCTGTTGTACCGGGAACAGCGCAGGTTCCTTGCTCCAGTACCAGCCGACTGCCAGTGCGACGAGCAGGTAGATCAAGATCAGGGCGCCCAGCGCACGGCTATAGAACAGGTTACCCAGGTAACCGCGGCGTTTGGTCGATGAAGTGTCAGCGCTGCGCGCACCCGCGCTGCCTGCGCGGTTCTTCCAATCCAGCATGGTAGGGTCCTTTCGATCTTGAGTTGAATGCTTCACGAGGCGTTCGACCGCAACCTTACCTCAAGGTGCGGCTGACAGACATTATCTTGATATTTGAACTGTAACGATCATAGGCGCAGTCTATGCATCGATTGATTTTGCATACTGGCTATGCGCCATCAAATTGTTGTCAAATAAGTGACTTACGACGCTGTTCTGTTGTAACGGAGGTGCTAGCATAGCGCCATCAGCCGTATCGCTCAGCAAAACCACAGTAGTCTGACCATGACCGACCACGAAGACCCTAGCCGAGATCGCCTGAAGCATCACTTTGCCCAACGGGTCATTCACCAGGCGCGCCAGATTCTGGAGACGTGGCAGCGTCTGCAAAAGGCCGAATGGTCGGTCGGCGATATGGCCGAGCTCAAGGAGTCCACGCAGCGTCTTTCGCGCTTCGCCGAGCGTTTCGAGCAGGCAGAACACAGCGCTCTGGCGCAGGAGATCAGCCAGGCCCTCGATGCGGTGGAAGCCAATCGCGGTCGTCTCAACAGCCGTGTCATCACGGATCTCAATCGTCTGATGCAGCGCCTTTCCCGAACCGGACTGCGGCACGGCGATCGTTTCGAGCAGACGGCGCTGCCACCGTTGCGCAAGCCCGTCTATATAGTGCTTCAGGATCACGAGCGGGCCGAGCGCCTGGCCAAGCAGCTGGAGTTTTTCGGGCTGGCGGCGCTGTCGCTGCACAATGTCGCCGAGTTTCAGCGGGCGATGGCACAGCGGCACCCGGCAGCGATTGTCATGGATGTCGATTTCAGCGGGCCGGGCAAGGGTCTTGAACTGGCCTCTCAGGCTCAGGAAGGGCTGGAACAGAAGCTCCCGCTGTTGTTTTTCAGCCTCAATGAAACCGATACACCCACCCGCCTGGCCGCCGTCAGGGCCGGTGGCGAAGAGTTTCTGACCGGCGCGCTGGAAGCGTCGAGTCTGCTGGAAAAAATCGAAGTGCTGACCTGCGTGGCTCAATACGAGCCTTATAAAGTGCTGATCATCGACGATTCCCGCGCGCAGGCGCTGCACACCGAGCGTGTTCTCAACGCCGCCGGAATCGTCACGCGGGTGTTGCTCGACCCGATTCAGGCGATGTCCGAACTGGCCGAGTTTCAGCCCGACCTGATCATTCTCGACATGTACATGCCGGGGTGTACCGGTACGGAGCTGGCCAAGGTCATTCGCCATAACGACCGTTATGTCAGCGTGCCGATCATTTATCTGTCGGCCGAAGACGATCAGGACAAGCAACTCGATGCCATGAGCGAAGGCGGCGACGATTTTCTGACCAAACCGATCAAACCCCGTCATCTGATCACCACGGTGCGCAACCGTGCTGCCAGGGCGCGAAGCCTCAAGGCACGCATGGTCCGCGACAGCCCGACCGGGCTTTACAATCACACGCATATTTTGCAACTGCTGGAAGATTGCAGCTTTCGTTCGCGACGTGAGGACAAGCCGCTGTGCTTTGCCATGCTCGATATCGACCACTTCAAGAAGGTCAACGACAGCCACGGCCACCCGATGGGGGACCGCGTCATCAAGAGCCTTGCGCTGTTTCTCAAGCAACGCTTGCGCAAAACCGACTTCATCGGGCGTTACGGCGGTGAGGAATTTGCCATTGTCATGCCGGACACCGACATCCAGAGCGCCCACAGGGTGCTGGATGACATCCGCCATCGCTTTGCAGAGATCCATTACCCGGCGCAGCCCGCCGATCTGTTCTGCACCTTCAGTGCCGGGGTGGTTTCTCTCGGTGCCCATGACGACAGCCTGAGCCTTGCCTCCCAGGCGGATACGGCGTTGTACTGCGCCAAGCACGCCGGCCGCAATCGGGTGCATTCGGTGCTGGTCGATGTGCCTTATCACGTCGTATTGAACGGGATCGAAGCCTGACTTCCGTTCAGCCCTGGCTTTCGCTCTGCCTTTGCCGCTCTGCCGATTTGCCCGGTGAAAATGCCAATGCCAATTGTGTGCGGTTATGCATGTGAGTCAGGCGCAGCACTTGCGACACATAGAGTTTTACAGTGTTTTCAGTAATGCCCAGTTCGCAGGCGATCTGGTAATTGGTCAGTCCGGTGCTGACCAGGCGCGCCACATCCAGCTGGCGGGGTGACAACTTGGCCAGTGCCACCGGCATTTGCCCGTCACGTTGCTGCCCATCACGTTCTTGGCGGTTACGCATTTTGCGCTCGGTTTGAGGCCTGTTCTGGACGCTGTCCAGGTTCTGATAAAGATCGTCGATGGAGGCGGCCAGAAACTGGAGCTTTTCGTTGAGCAGGCCCAGTTGCTGGCGGGTTTTCTGCCGCTCGTGCAGCGCCTGGACTTGCAACTGCACAGCCTCGAGCAATTCTTCCAGATCGACCGGCTTCTGATAATAATCGGCGATGCCGGCCCGAAGCGCCTTGATGACGTCTTTTTTCTCGGCCTGGCCGGTCAGCATGATGGCCTCGAACAGGTGCGTCTTGCCGCCAGCCATCTTCATCGCTTCGACCATCTCGATGCCGTTCATGCCGGGCATTTCCAGATCGCAGAGTACGATGCCGATGGTGCTGTCGGCGCTGAAATGCTCGATGGCCTCAAGGCTTGAATGGCAACGCACACACTCATAGCCGCTGCTCTCCAGAAACTCGCAGAGTTCTTCAACGATAAGGGGCTGGTCATCGACCACTAGAACTTTCGTGAGCGGGTAGTTATCCACAGGCAACTCCATGCTGTTAGGGGGCCGCCGACGGCGCCCCGATCCATTCAGCAAAACATGACTCGGCGTTATTCGATCAGTGTGGGTATTGGTGACAGTACGTCATGGCCATGACTTAACCGTAGTCGTACTTTCTGACTATGTACATAGCATTAAAATTTCCCGCGCTGTTATTCGACTAGTGGAGCAGTGCCGTGCTCAGGAGTAAACCGGCGAATAAAAAAGGTGAAAAAGGATGTTTATCTGGCGCCGCAGGGTTCATATACCGATAGCGTTGCGCAACCCATTGCTGTGCAAGCGGCCAGGCACTCTTTCCGACGATAAGCCAGGTCGCCATGGCAACACCCGCGCCAATAAACGTACACAGCAGATAGGCACTGTTCGAGGCCAGCGCCAACGCCGTCATCAGTTTGACGTCTGCGGCGCCCAACTTGCCGAGTGCGTAACCGGGCAATGTCAGCGCCAATGCCAGGGTCACGGCCAGCAGGGCCTCCAGCGCAGGCGAGCCGAGCCAGGTCATACCGGTCAACGCCAGGTAGATAATCGCCAGCGCTGCTGCGCCGAGTGTCAGTCCGTTGGAAATCTGCTTGCAACGCGCATCCTGTTCGGCGCAAATTGCAAACCAGATCAGCAGGAAAAATAATTTCATCACGCCGAAGACATCCTGTTATCGGGAAAGATCTATGCTGTGTTGATGCATTACATGTCAGGGTAGACGTCGATATGAAAACTGTTCTGCACCACACCTTGCCCCGTCGTCAACAGGGGGCCGCCGCTATTGAATTCTCTGCGGTGTTCGTTATTTTCTTTGCGGTGTTCTACGGCATGGTGAGTTATAGCCTGCCGTTGCTCATGGTTCAGTCATTCAATGCCGCCGCCAGTGAAGCGGTGCGCAGAAGTGTGGCGCTCAGTCCGACAGTTACTGGCTATAACGATCTGTTGAAGAGTCAGGCCCAAAGTGTGGTCATGAACCAGTTGTCGTGGATACCCCCTGCGCTGGGATTCAATATCAACCATACCAGCGTGACCTATAGCGCAGGCATTTTGACCGTGACCATCCAGTACCCCAAGACCCGACTGGCTCAGGTACTGCCCTTGTTGACTCTTCCAGGCATTGGCGAGGTTCCGCGCTTGCCCAGCAACCTGACTGCACAAGCGAGTCTGCAACTTGTCCCTTGAAAAGAATCGTTTGAGCCGTTGGCTGGGCCGTGGTGAAGCAACGCAGGTGCCGCAGCCCTTGCCGATATCGAGCGAGCCCGGTCCGATCGGTGCGGACCTTTATCTGCTGCTGGATGACGAAGGCCGTATACAAAGTATCAGCCCGCACTTGCTCTCTCGTCTGGACATCGCTGCGCCACTGCCGGCTGCCCAGCGATTGATGAGTCTGCTGCTGCCCAACAGTGCACTGGTTATCGAAGGTGTGCCGCGTGACTGGCTGGGGCACATGCTCGACCTGGACTTCAAGGGCGACGATGCACATACCTTGCACGCCCGAGGCTGGGTGCAGGCGCATGGCAAGGGCTGGCTCTTGCAATTGCTGGATATCAGCGACCTGATGGAGGAAGCCAGTGCCGCGCGCAGCCGCCAGCAGTGCCTGCGGTTTGCCGGGCAGATGGCCGAGCGTGTGCGAGGGTGCAATGTCGACCGCCTGACTGCCGTGGTGAGCGAGCAACTGGAGGAACTCGCGCAGCTGTGGCGCATTCCCTGTGTGGCGCTGGTGTTGCCGGAGGTTGGCGGTGTCGGCTGGCGTGTTTATTGTCAGTACAGCGCTCATACGGCGCCCGAGTTGTGGCAGGTCGGGCAGCGGCTGGGCACTGCGCTGGATCGATTCAACGTCGATGCCACGCAGCAGCTGAGGTTTGGCGGCAGTGTCGATGCGGGAGCGCTGCAAAGTGTTTTCGGCAACGCTGACGGTTTTCTCATCCCCCACAGCCGCGATAACGTTGCCAAGGCCTGGCTGATGTTCGGTTTTTATAACGCGCAGCAGCAGGCGCCGGACCTGGGCGAGCGCGAGTGGCTCAACCTGTGCTCGGCGCTGGCCGGGCCGGTGCTTTTTCGAATGTCCGAGCAACATAACCGTCACCATGTCGAACGCCTGGCGGTGCTTCAGGACCTGCTGGGCACCGGGTGGTGGGAATTGCTGCCGGATCGTGACGAGGTTCTGCTGGCACCGCAGCTGGCTCGCAGTCTGCGTCTGGGCGACCGGGTCGAGAGCCTGTCGCGTCAGGACTGGCTGGCACTGATTCATCCCGCCGATCGACAGGAGCTGTCCAGTCGCCTCGCCCAGTTGCGCGACAAGGGCACGCCGCTGTTGCTCTGTGTACGTCTGGCACAAAACGACCCCGCTCAGGAAACCCTCTGGTTTCGTATTCAGGGGCAAGCGTTGCACAGGGGGCAGGTGCAGCGGGTATTGGGCTTCATGCTGGACGTCAGCGATATCAAGAATCAGGAAACCGAGGCCGCCGCCGCCCATGCCCGGCTGGATAACCTGATTGCCAGTTCGCCCGCCGTGATTTACGTGCAGCGTTATGATCACGGCAATCTGGAACCCACCTTTTTCAGTGACAGCCTCACGCCTTTGCTGGGCTGGACGCTGGCCGATTGCGTCGACGGGCAACTGGCGGGGTACATCCATCCCGACGACCACGACATCTGGTTCGAGCGTAATCGCCAACTGCTGCGCGAAGGATTCGTCAGCCGCCGTTTCAGGTTGCGCAACAGGAACGGCCAATACCACTGGCTGCTGGACGAGGCGCGACTGCTGCGTGACGACCTCGGCATGCCGGTGGAGGCGGTGGGTCTGTGGCTGGATGTGACCGAGGCCACCCTGGCCGCCGAGCATATACGGCGTAGCGAGGAGCGTTACCGCATTCTGGTCGAGGATTCGCCGGCCATGATCTGCCGCTACACGCCGGACCTGGTGTTGAGTTTCGGCAACCGGCCGCTGGCCAAGTATATGGAGTGCACACCCGAGCAACTGACCGGGATCAACCTGGGAGACTGGCTGTCGGACGAGCAGCGCGAGGCATTCATCAAGCGTATCGGCCAGCTGACTCCGGAAGCGCCGGTGAGTACCGAAGAAATCTGTATCGAGCTGCCGGGACGCGAGTATGCCTGGTGGATATGGGCCGACCGGGGGGTATTCGATGAACACGGCAAACTGGTCGAAGTGCAGGCGGTGGGCCGTGACAACACCGATGTACGCCGCTCGCGCATGCAGTTGAATCAGAGCGCGAAGATGGCAACGCTTGGCGAGATGTCCACCGGTCTGGCCCACGAGATCAATCAGCCGCTCAACGTCATGCGCATGGCCGTGGTCAACGTCCTCAAGCGTCTGGGTCGGGGTGATGTGGACATCGAATACCTCACTGAAAAGCTCAATCGCATCGACACCCAGGTGCAGCGCGCCGCCCGGGTGGTCGATCATATGCGGGTATTCGGTCGCCGCTCTGAAGTAGAAGAGCAGCTGTTCGATCCGGCCCAGGCGGTCGAAGGCACGATCTCGATGCTGGCTGAAGGCATGAAAGGCAAGGGCGTGCAGCTGCGGGTCGGCGGGATGATCGACGCGGTGCGGGTTCGTGGTCATGTCGATCAGCTTGAGCAGGTGCTGATCAACCTGATGGTCAACGCCCGGGATGCCTTGTTGTCGCGCCGGGAAAAGGACCGGGATTTCGAGCCATGGATCAGTGTCGAGGCCGAGCGCGATGAAAATATCATCCGCCTGGCGGTCCAGGACAACGGTGGAGGCATTGATCCGCGGTTGCTGGAGCGCATTTTCGAGCCGTTTTTCACCACTAAACCGGTAGGTGTCGGCACCGGGCTGGGCTTGTCCGTCAGTTACGGCATCGTCGACCAGATGGGCGGCCAGCTCAGCGTCGCCAACATCGGCGAGGGCGCTCGCTTCCAGATCGAGCTGCCGATATTCAACGCCGATCAGCCCGGCAGCTAAATCACCAGCGTCGCCTGACCCAGGTTGCAGCTCAGGTTGGTGCCGACATCGGTAGCCCCCATGCTCACACCCAGTGATTCGAACAACGGGTCGACGACCGACGTCAGCAAGCGTGTCAGGGTGTCGTCGACAATCGCATCCAGCGCCAGGGTCAGGCTGTTCAGTGTGGTGGCCGCACCGGTGATGACGTTGCCCAGCACATTGCTGGTCGCCGGTTTATACACATTCACTTTCACGCTTGAAGCCGTGCCGTTGAGCAAGGTGCTCGGTTTGGTGTGTGCAACGCGTGTCAGGTAAAACGGGGCACTGTTGATCTCCGGCAGGTTGGGCGAGCTGAACGTCGTGCTGGTCACCGTCGAGCTGCCCAGTGCCGACTGGCTGACGTTGTCGAAGGTAAGGCCGATACCGCCACCCCCGAAAGGCTTGCGGGCGGTGCAGTTACCCAGCAGCCCGGCGATTTTCTGACAGGTCATGGTGCCGATATCGATGACCGGCACCGGCAGGGCGGTGATGGCCGCCGGATCAGTGCTGGCGGGGAAGGCCGACGAGCTGTCGATCGAGCCGATCCTGGCGCTGAGCAGTGCTGCGTCGGTCTTGACGTTGAGGGTTTTGCTGGCGTTGCTGGTACAGGTAAAACCGGTGACGTAGCTGTCGGCGCTGGCCATTGACAGGCTCATGTCGATTCTCGGGCCTGCGCTTGATGAGCTGTCGGTCAGAAACTTGAAGTCGGTCACCATGCAACTGCTCAGTCCCAGCGCGCAGGAGGCCGAGGTCCCCAGCCCGGCGAGGTTCAGGCCCAATGCGCTGTTGAGGATCGGCGTGAGGCTGCCGATCACCGAACCTGCGGTATTGGCCAGCGAAGTGATTGTGCCGAGCACCGGCAGGTTGATCGACACCAGCGCGCGCATCTGTGCCGTGCGTACGTAAATCCGGTTGGCACCGTCTCGCGGGTTGAGCGGGTCGATTTTGCTCGGGTCGCCGATCGCCGACAGCTGAGGCGGCTCGATCACCTGAATGCGTGTGGTGACCTGCGCCAGCCCGGCGACATTGATCTGGGTGGCGGTCAGAACGCCGGTTTTTTCGTTGGCCAGTTGCGCGATGCCCTGGACCAGATCCATCAGGCGCAGATTGGTGTTCAGCGCGGCGAGGTCCGTGCCGCTCTGCACTGAGAGTAGATCACCCAGCAGCACGGTGGTCGTTCCAGCCGCCAGCTTCAAGGCTTGCAGGCCCTGAATGGCGGCGGCACCGCCCAGCGTCGCGTTGGGGCTGATGACGTTGATTGCGCTCTGCAGCAACTGACTGACCGAGACCGAGGTGTTGAGTACATCGTTGTAGCCAATCGCCGTAAGGCTGAGGTCGGTTTTCAGCCTGTTCAGGTAGCTCAGCAGGCTCAGGTTGGTGTCTGCGATGCCTTGCCAGTTGGCAACACTCAGGTTCAGCGTACCGCCCAGCAGGCTGCCGACCACCGGGTTGAGGAGGGCGGCGCCGGTGCTGTCCACAGTGACTGCCGCACTGCGGATGGTCAGTGCCGCCAGCGGCGAGGCGCTGGCGGCCACGGCGGTGGCGCTGATCGTCACATTCGGTGGGGAGGGCGTTTTTTCGAACAGGGCGCCAATGCCGGCTGCAATGCTGCGCGGCACCGGATGCGCCGCAACCACCTGAATAGCCAGCGCTTGCGTCGAGTCGGCGACAAATACGCGAGGTCCCGCGACGTCCACCGCAAGTGTTCCGCAGCGAGTCACCAGGGTGCGGCCATCGGTATTCGGGGTGAAACCGTTGCGCGTAGCACTCTGACTGGCGAAATCGGGCGCCGAGGCCGCCGTGCCGCTGCACGTTCCTCTGCGGCCTGCCGCTTCCAGGGCGGCAATGTCCGCAACCCGCTGCAACGAGCGCTTTTCCAGGTACAGCCTGCCGCTGTCGATAACGGTCAGCGTGCACAGCAGCGCCAGACCCATGGTCAGCGCCGCCATCAGGCCGATCGCGCCGCGCTGCCGGGAGGGCAGCGCCGTATAACCATCCAGTGCAGACATCAACACTCCTTCGATCACGCCATCGCACACTCATTTGTCGCTGGAGAGTGTAGTCAACGCCTCGAAAGAGCACTGGCAAGGTGCCAGATTTGAGAAGTGTCGCACCCGTTGCGCGCGGGTGCGATCAGTTCTGCCGATCAATACTGGTAACGCAGCACACCGTGCGACAGGGCGCGAACGGCAAAAATACCCAGCAACGCGGTCATGGCTGGCACGACGAGCCACCAGACGCGCACCGACATGGCCGGCAAAGGGTCCTTGCGTTGAATGAGCGCCAGGCTGGCGGCGCAGACACAGAACGCCAGAAGCATGCCGGCGAGAATATCGGTGGGCCAATGGACACCCAGATATACCCTCGACAGCGCGATTGCCAGGGCCGGAATACCGGCGACGAACATCCAGGTCACGCGCAGCCGCACGGGCTGGCCACGTCCGGCCAGCACTGCCAGGGTCATGAACAGCGCAAAGGCCGCCGAGCTATGCCCGCTGGGCATGCTGTACGTGGTCAGCGGTTCTAACAGCACCTCCGGGCGAGCGCGGGCGAAAAACGTTTTCAGGATGCCGTTGGCGATCGCGGTGCCCAGTGTGGCGGTCAGGGCAAAGGCTGCGTGGCGCCATTGCCTGGCAACCGCCAGCACGATGATCAGCAGACTGGCGGCCAGCAACTGCGCCCTGAAATCGCCGATGCTGGTGACGAAGACCACAATGTGCTGCGTGGCTTCGCTGCGGTGTTCCTGGATGAGCGTCATCAGGCCGTTGTCGAAGTCGGCCAACAAGGGGAAGCCGAAGAACAGCGCCGCGACCAGCGTCAGGCTGAGCGCGGAAATCAGTCGGGTTGCGTAGCGTTTCTGGCGAATACTGCTCTGGATGCTCAGCCCGAACAGGACGGCCAGGCCGCCGCCGACCACGGCCGCCTCGGGCCAGAAGCCTTCCGGCAGTGGCAGGCGAATCGCTGCACCTGCCGCCCAGCCCGGCATCAGGTAGGCAATCGACCAGCCTGCCGCCGCCAGCACACTGACCGCCACGAAGCGCGGCAGCGGCATGTCGCACATCCCGGCGATCATCGGCAGCATCGGGCGCAACGGACCGATGAAGCGTCCTACCAGCAAACTGGCAATGCCGTAACGGTGGAAGTATTTTTCCGCACCTTCCATCCACTCCGGGTGCGTGCGCAAGCCGGGCAATTGACGGATATTCTGATGAAAGCGCCGGCCTACGAAGTACGACACCGCGTCACCCAGCAGCCCACCGAGAAAACCCAGCAACAGCACTTCGCTCAACGGCAGAATGCCGCTGCCCGCCAGGGCGGCGATGGCAAACATGATGACCGTGCCCGGCACGACGATCCCGACGATCGCGACGCATTCAATGAAGGCCACCAAAAAGATCGCGACAGCCACCCAGGAAGGGTTTGCGGTCAGCCAGCCAGTCATTCCATTGAGCAGATCGCCCATCGGTCAGTTTCCTTGATCGAGAAATAAGTAGTCGCGGCCTTCGACCTGACCGCGTCTGAGAGGGTTCCGTGTGCAGAAACGGGCGTACCCGGCATCCACGAAGCGGTACATCAGGTGCTCATCGCGCCCGGCAGGGATACCCAGTCGGGTGGTCTGGATAATACGTTCGGGTGTCTGGCCGACGTCCTCGACCAGCAATTTCTGCGGGTCGAAGCGCTTGGCGTCCCACACCGGGACTTTCAGGCCAAGCGCCTTGCACAGCAGCGTCTGGCCAGCGCAAAGCCGTTGCGCCGGGCGCATCGCGCCGCTGGCGTCGGGGTTGTTCAGTTGCATCTGCGCCAGCGCGTTTTCGTCGCTGGTCGCGTCGGTCCAGGGAAATGCCGATTTGATCAGCACGGCATTGCCCGGCCCCTCGGCGCTGAAATTCAACGAATCGCCGCCACGCGCGTAGTACATATAGATGTGGCCGCCGTCGAGAAACAGCGCCTTGCGTTTCTCGGTGTAGCCCAGCGAGGCATGGCTGCCCTTTTCGGCGCAGTAGTACGCTTCGGTTTCGATGATCCGCGCGGCCAGCCACAGGTCGCCTGACTTGTGGCGAATGACTTTGCCCAGCAGGTCGCGCGCCAGCACCTGGGCATCGCGATGAAAGAAGTGGTCGGGGAGGGCTGTGGGCATAATCGGACGGGTACATTGAGAAAGAGCCCGATAATAACAAGCGCAAGTTTAATTGCAGCTGAATGTGTCCGGATTAGGCGCTTTGTTGTTTCTGAACATGACCGAATGATGACAGGCCGTTAAGCCCATACGTGATGCCTGCCTGTGCATGGCCGCTGGCAACGCCTGCCACGGTGACGAAAAATCTGCGCACTGATATCGACCATCCGCCTGTCTGCGCTGTCGTTCGGGCGGCACGACAGCTATAATCAGCCGCTTTCCTCTTTGCCAAGACCTCTGAGACCAATGACTGAGTCCGTTCTTGACTACATGACCCGCCTGGGTCGCGCCGCCCGCGAAGCTTCGCGAGTGATCGGTCATGCCAGCACTGCGCAGAAGAACCGCGCCCTGCAGGCCACTGCCGCCGCTCTGGACGAAGCCCGCGCCGAGCTGTCTGCCGCCAATGCGCTTGACCTGGCCAATGGTCAGGCGAACGGGCTTGAGCCGGCCATGCTCGAGCGTCTGGCCCTGACCCCCGCACGGATCGACGGCATGATCGTCGGGTTGCGTCAGGTTGCAGCGCTGGCAGACCCGGTCGGTGCGATCCGCGACATGAGCTATCGGCCGTCGGGTATTCAGGTCGGCAAGATGCGCGTGCCGCTGGGGGTTGTCGGAATCATCTACGAGTCACGTCCGAACGTGACCATCGATGCGGCCAGTCTGTGTCTGAAGTCCGGAAACGCAACCATCCTGCGCGGTGGTTCCGAAGCCATTCATTCCAATCGCGCCATCGCGGCCTGCATTGAACGCGGTCTGGCCGAGGCCGGGCTGCCCGCTGCTGTCGTGCAAGTGGTTGAAACCACCGACCGTGCAGCGGTTGGCGCGCTGATCACCATGCCCGAGTACGTGGACGTCATCGTTCCGCGTGGCGGCAAGGGCCTGATCGAGCGCGTCAGTCGCGACGCGCGCGTGCCGGTCATCAAGCATCTGGACGGCATCTGCCATGTGTATGTCAGTGCCCACGCCGATCTGGCCAAGGCGCAGAAGATCGCCTTCAACGCCAAGACCTACCGTTACGGGATCTGCGGCGCGATGGAAACCCTGCTGGTCGATCAGACCATTGCCGCCGACTTTTTGCCGTCGATGGCCGCACAGTTTCGCGAGAAGGGTGTCGAGTTGCGCGGTTGCGAGCGTACCCGTGAGCTGATCGACGTGATCCCGGCCACCGAGGACGACTGGCATACCGAGTACCTGGACGCGATTCTGTCTATTCGCGTCGTGTCCGGGCTGGATGAAGCCATCGAGCACATCAACCATTACGGCTCGCATCACAGCGATGCCATCGTTTCGGACCACCAGAGTCAGGTGCGCCGGTTCATGGCCGAGGTCGATTCCAGTTCGGTCATGGTCAACGCGCCGACCTGCTTCGCTGACGGGTTCGAATACGGCCTGGGTGCCGAGATCGGCATTTCTACTGATAAGCTGCACGCCCGCGGTCCTGTCGGTCTTGAAGGGCTGACCTGCGAGAAGTACATCGTGATCGGTGACGGCCAATTGCGCGGACAAGCCTGACTTGAATAGCCCCATGACCGCGCTGCCCAGACGTATCGGCATGCTTGGGGGCACGTTCGACCCGGTTCATATCGGTCATTTGCGCGGTGCGCTCGAAGTGGCCGAACTGCTGGAACTCGATGAGTTGCGCCTGACGCCCAGTGCCAGGCCTCCGCATCGTGACATGCCGAGCGTCACCGCCGAGGATCGTCTGGCGATGGTTCAGAGCGCCGTTGCGGGTGTGTCGCCCCTGACGGTGGATGACCGTGAACTGAAACGTGACAAACCGTCGTACACCCTCGACACACTGGAATCGATGCGCGCCGAACTGGCGCCTCGCGACCAGTTGTTCCTGTTGCTGGGTTGGGATGCCTTTTGCGGGCTGCCGACCTGGCACAGATGGGAAGAACTGCTGGAGCACTGCCATATCGTGGTGCTGCAACGCCCGGACGCGGACAGCGAGTCGCCGGATGCCATGCGCAATCTGCTGGCGGCCCGCGCAGTCAGCGATCCCAAGGCCCTGAAAGGGCCGGGTGGACAGATTACATTCGTCTGGCAGACGCCTTTATCGGTATCTGCCACCCAGATCCGTCAACTGCTGGCCAGCGGTAAGTCGGTACGTTTTCTGGTGCCAGACGCGGTACTGGCCTATATCGATGCGCGCGGACTTTACCGCGCGCCGAACACTGATGGGTCGTCCTGAAACTGCTTTGATCGACAAGCGTCTGGACGGTCCCACACATACGAGCTGAATGAGTTTTATATGACCAAGCAAAAAATGAGCAGTGAAGAAGTCATCAATGTTGCGATTGCAGCCCTCGAAGAGGTCAAGGGTGCCGACATCCTGACCATCGACGTGCGCGACAAGACCAGCATCGCTGACTACATGCTGATCTGCACCGGTACGTCCAACCGTCAGTTGAACGCACTGGTCGATAACGTCCGTGACAAGGTCAAGGCTGCCGGCCTGAAGTCCCTGAGCGAAGAAGGCAAGGGCGACAGCGACTGGGTCCTGCTGGACCTGGGTGATGTGATCGTCCATGTGATGACCGCTGCGGCACGCCAGTTCTATGACCTCGAGCGCTTGTGGCAGGGGGCTGAACAAAGCCGTGCTGCCAGCGCTGCGCACCACACACCGGGCAACGAATAAGGTCTTGATGTGCGTCTGCGTCTGATCGCTGTGGGTTCGCGCATGCCCAAGTGGGTGGAAGAAGGTTGGCACGAATATGCCAAGCGGATGCCCTCCGAGCTTGCGCTTGAACTGGTGGAAATCCCGCTCAATACCCGAGGCAAAAACGCCGACGTCGCGCGCTTTATCCGTCAGGAAGGCGAGGCGATGCTGGCGAAAGTGCAGCCGGGCGAGCGGATTGTCACGCTGGAAGTGCATGGCAAACCGTGGAGCACCGAACAGTTGGCGGTCGAGCTCGATCGCTGGCGTCTCGATGCGCGCACGGTCAACCTGATGGTCGGCGGCCCCGAGGGGCTGGCGCCTGAAGTCTGTGCCCGCAGTGAACAACGCTGGTCTCTGTCGCCGCTGACCCTGCCGCACCCGCTGGTGCGCATCCTGATCGGCGAGCAGATGTATCGCGCCTGGACGGTCCTGTCCGGGCACCCTTATCACAAGTAGCATCGTCTTTACTGTGAATACGGCCTAAATGTCTCAACCGATCCGCCTCAAAGACCACGAAAAGGACGCACGCCTGGTGCGCGGCAGGGTC
Source organism: Pseudomonas sp. P129 (assembly GCF_020312195.1). NCBI lineage: Bacteria > Pseudomonadati > Pseudomonadota > Gammaproteobacteria > Pseudomonadales > Pseudomonadaceae > Pseudomonas > Pseudomonas sp. P129. The sequence goes on from NZ_JAGPYS010000001.1 coordinate 192,905, forward strand.
GTGTTCGGTGCTGTGGCGGTGGTGTTGCTGGTGTGCGTGCTGATTGCCCGGTTGTATTACCTGCAGGTCATCCAGTACGAGTATCACTCCACGCTTTCGGAAAATAACCGCGTTCACGTTCAGCCGATTCCGCCCAGCCGCGGGTTGATCTACGACCGTAACGGCGTTGTGGTCGCCGATAACCGGCCCAGTTTCAGTCTCAGCATGACCCGTGAGCGCGCCGGCGAGTGGTCCAGCGTGCTCGACACCATTGTCGAGATCCTGCAGCTCACCCCCGACGACCGCATCATCTTCGAAAAGCGCATGAAGCAGGGGCGTCGGCCATTCGAGCCGGTGCCCATCCTGTTCGAGCTGAGCGAGGAGCAGATCGCCCTGATCGCCGTCAACCAGTTCCGCCTGCCGGGCGTCGAAGTGGTTGCGCAACTGGTCAGGCATTACCCGCAAGGGCCGCACTTTGCCCACTCGGTCGGCTACATGGGGCGCATCAACGAGAAAGAGCTCAAGAGCCTCGACCCGATCAATTACAGCGGCACGCACCATATCGGCAAGACCGGCATCGAGCGCTTTTACGAGCCCGAGCTGCATGGTCAGGTCGGCTACGAAGAGGTCGAGACCAACGCCCGTGGTCGCGTATTGCGTGTGCTCAAGCGCACCGACCCGATCCCCGGCAAGGACATCGTCCTGAGCCTGGACATCAAACTTCAGGAAGCCGCCGAAGCGGCACTGGGCGGGCGTCGTGGTGCGGTCGTCGCGCTGGACCCGGCCACCGGGGAAGTGTTGGCGATGGTCAGTGCGCCGAGCTTCGATCCGAATCTGTTTGTCACCGGCATCAGCTTCAAGGCCTATGCCGAGCTGCGCGATTCCATCGACCGGCCGCTGTTCAACCGCATCCTGCGAGGGCTGTACCCGCCTGGCTCGACCATCAAGCCTGCGGTGGCGATTGCCGGGCTGGATACCGGTGCGGTGACGCCTGGCTCGCGGGTATTCGATCCGGGCTATTACCAACTGCCCAATTACGATCACAAGTACCGCAACTGGAACCGCACCGGCGATGGCTGGGTCGATCTGGATACGGCGATCATGCGTTCAAATGACACGTACTTCTACGATCTGGCACACAAGGTGGGCATTGATCGACTCGCTACCTACATGAACAAGTTCGGTATCGGGCAGAAGGTCTCGCTGGACATGTTCGAAGAATCTCCCGGCCTGATGCCGTCCCGTGAGTGGAAGCGCGCCACGCGCCGGCAGGCCTGGTTCCCTGGCGAAACCCTGATTCTCGGGATTGGTCAGGGCTACATGCAGGCGACGCCTTTGCAACTGGCCCAGGCGACCGCGCTGGTGGCCAACAAGGGTGTATGGAATCGGCCGCATCTGGCCAGAACCATCGAAGGCAAGGCGCCTGTTGATGAAAATCCGATGCCGGACATCGTGCTGCGCGACCCGGCCAACTGGGGACGCGTCAACCATGGCATGCAGGAAGTGATGCACGGCGCGCGCGGTACGGCGCGCAAGGCCGCCATTGGTGCGCAGTACCGGATTGCCGGCAAGAGCGGTACTGCCCAGGTGGTGGCCATCAAGCAGGGCGAGAAATACGACCGCACCAAGGTTCAGGAACGCCACCGCGACCATGCCTTGTTCGTCGGCTTCGCCCCGGCTGATAACCCGAAAATCGTTGTTGCAGTGATGGTCGAGAACGGCGAGTCCGGTTCCGGCGTTGCTGCACCCGTCGTGCGTCAGGTCCTGGACGCCTGGCTGCTCGACGAAAACGGCCATCTCAAACCCGAGTACGCCGGTTCCCTGAATCTGGAGGCTGCGGCCCGTGAAGAGTAATTTCGACCGCATCCTGTCCAGTGAAGACGTGATGCGTCGCCGCGCCACGTTTCTGCAGCGCATTCATATCGATGGCCCATTGCTGATCCTGCTGCTGACGCTGGCGGCGGGCAGCCTGTTCGTGCTGTATTCGGCCAGCGGCAAGAACTGGGACCTGCTGATCAAACAGGCCAGTTCGTTCGGCATCGGTCTGGTGGCAATGGTGGTGATCGCCCAGCTGGAGCCGCGCTTCATGGCGCGCTGGGTGCCGGTGCTGTATGTCATCGGCGTGCTGCTGCTGGTGGTGGTGGATGTCATGGGCCACAACGCCATGGGCGCAACGCGCTGGATCAACATTCCCGGGGTGATCCGCTTCCAGCCTTCGGAGTTTCTCAAGATCATTATGCCGGCGACCATCGCCTGGTACCTGTCCAAGCGCACGCTGCCGCCGCATTTGAAGCACGTGGCGGTCAGTCTCGCCCTGATTGGTGTGCCGTTCATTCTGATCGTGCGCCAGCCCGACCTGGGAACGTCACTGCTGATTCTGGCGTCGGGTGCCTTCGTGCTGTTCATGGCCGGTTTGCGCTGGCGCTGGATTATCAGTGTACTGGCGGCGGCCATACCGGCCGCGGTGGCCATGTGGTTCTTCTTCATGCACGACTACCAGAAGCAGCGCGTACTGACCTTTCTGGACCCCGAAAGCGATCCGCTGGGGACCGGCTGGAACATCATTCAGTCAAAGGCTGCGATCGGTTCGGGCGGCGTGTTCGGCAAAGGCTGGTTGCTCGGTACCCAGTCGCACCTCGACTTTCTGCCGGAAAGCCATACCGACTTCATCATTGCAGTATTGGGTGAAGAGTTCGGCCTGGTAGGCATCTGTGCGCTGCTGATCATCTATATGCTGCTGATCGGCCGCGGGCTTGTGATCACTGCGCAGGCGCAGACATTATTCGGCAAACTGCTGGCCGGCGCGTTGACCATGACGTTTTTTGTTTACGTTTTCGTCAACATCGGTATGGTCAGTGGCCTGCTGCCAGTGGTGGGGGTGCCGTTGCCCTTCATTAGCTACGGCGGAACTTCGCTCGTGACCCTACTGTCAGCGTTTGGGGTTTTGATGTCGATCCATACACATCGTAAATGGATCGCTCAAGTTTGATTAAGGTGAACTATTCAATGCAAGCAATGCGTAACTGGGCTCGATATGCTCCGGTGGTCGGTCTGGTGGGCATCCTTGGCTCGGTGCAAGAGGCGCTGGCGGGCGACTATGATGGGTCGCCCCAGGTGGCGGAATTCGTCGGTGAGCTGACCCGCGATCATGGCTTTGCCGGTGAGCAGTTGATGAGCCTGTTCCGCGAGGTCGAGCGCAAGCAGGCCATTCTCGATGCCATTTCCCGCCCGGCCGAACGGGTCAAGCAGTGGAAAGAGTATCGGCCGATGTTCATCACCGATACGCGCATCGCTCGCGGTGTCGACTTCTGGCGTCAGCATGAGGCCGCCTTGGCGCGTGCCGAGCAGGAATATGGCGTGCCGGCGCAGATCATCGTGTCGATCATTGGTGTAGAAACCTTCTTCGGCCGCAATACCGGTAATTACCGGGTGATCGACGCCCTGTCGACGCTTGGCTTCGATTACCCGCCGCGCGCCCAGTTTTTCCGCAAGGAACTGCGCGAGTTTCTGCTGCTGGCGCGCGAGCAACAGGTCGATCCCCTGACCCTCAAGGGGTCGTACGCCGGGGCAATGGGGCTGCCGCAGTTCATGCCGAGCAGCTTCCGCGCCTACGCGGTGGATTTCGACGGTGACGGTCACATCAATATCTGGACCGACCCGGACGATGCCATCGGCAGTGTCGCCAGCTATTTCAAACGCCATGGCTGGGTGGCCGGTCAGCCGGTGGTCAGTCGCGCCACGGCCCGCGGCGACCGGGTTGACGAGGGGTTGAGTCCTGCGCTTGATCCGGTAATGTCGGTCGGGGAGTTGCGACAGCTGGGCTGGGCGAGTCATGATGCGCTGCGCGACGATATGCCGGTGACGGCATTTCGTCTGGAAGGCGACAATGGTCCTGAATACTGGCTGGGTTTGAACAATTTTTATGCAATCACCCGTTATAACCGCAGTGTGATGTACGCCATGGCCGTATATCAGCTGTCTGAATCGTTGGTTCAAGCTCGAGGCGTCAAGTAATGCGGGCATCGCCGATTCTTCAATCATTCAAGCTTCTGGCGCTGACCGGCCTGGCAGTGCTGGTCGCCAGTTGCTCGTCGCCGTCACGCACAACGTCGTCGCAGCCGCCAAAAGGCGGTGCAGTCGTGCGCTCGATGCCGGGCCTGGACATCAACCGAGCCCACAAGGACGGCGCGCCGTGGTGGGATGTGGATGTCTCGCGTATCCCTGACGCAACGCCGACCCTGCACACCGGGGCCTACAAGGCCAACCCGTACACCGTGCTGGGCAAGACCTACTTCCCGATGAGCGATGCCAAGCGTTACGTCGCTTCGGGCACCGCCTCCTGGTATGGCACCAAGTTTCATGGCCAGAACACTGCCAACGGCGAAGTGTATGACCTGTACGGCATGAGCGCCGCGCACAAGACCCTGCCGCTGCCCAGCTACGTCAAAGTGACCAATCTGGACAACAATCGCACGGTGATCCTGCGCGTCAACGATCGCGGGCCGTTCTATTCCGACCGCATCATCGACCTGTCCTACGCGGCCGCCAAAAAGCTCGGCTATGCCGAAAGCGGCACGGCTCGGGTCAAGGTCGAGGGTATCGACCCGCAGGAATGGTGGGCGCAACGGGGTCGTCCGGCGCCGCTGTTGCTCAATCAGCCGCAGGTCGTTGCCCAGGCGACGCCGCCTGCGCTGTCCACTTCGACCGGCACCGTCGAGCAGTACACACCGCCGCCTCAGCAGCACGCTGCACCCGTCGTGCCGATGCAGGTTGACGCAAAAAAAAACGCTTCAGGACAAGCCGCTGGGCTGTTTCTCCAGGTGGGAGCCTTCGCCAACCCGGACGCTGCGGAACTCCTGAGGTCGAAATTGAGCGGGATGGTTCGAGCGCCGGTGTTCGTCAGCTCGATAGCGCGCAATCAGCAAACACTCTATCGAGTGCGGATGGGACCGATCGACACGCAGGGTGAAGCCCAGCAGCTGCAAAACAGCGTCAGGTCGGCCAATCTGGGTCAGCCGAGCGTAGTGACATCGGATCAGTAAGTTCTTCGACAATCGTTCCCCGGCAATAATGGGGGACGATATGCAGTCGCACGCGGCGCAGATTTGCTTTCAGGGCAAGCGTTGCAGGTAACTGCCCACAAGGTCGTGTGTCGAACAGGCGACTTTGTCAGCCAGGGTTACAGCCTGGCGCCACGAGCCGTACCGAGGCGTTTTCGCTTCGCCGGTCTGTTCAGTTTTGCCCGCAAGGGCATGTTTGCCCATTAGGATTCTCGAGAGACGGATGAACATCACCACCTTTGCAAAACGTTTGTGCCTGCTTGTTCCACTGATTATCACCCCGACTGTGTGGGCGGCAGAGCAGATGACGCCTGCTGCACCGCAACTGGCGGCCAAGGCCTACGTGCTGATGGATGCCACCAGTGGCAACGTCCTGGTCGAGAACAATGGTGATCAGCGTCTGGCTCCTGCCAGCCTGACCAAGCTGATGACCGCCTACATCGCGACCCTGGAAATCCGTCGCGGCCAGATCGGCGAAAACGATCCGGTGACGATCAGTGAAAACGCCTGGCGCACGGGCGGTTCGCGGATGTTCATCAAGGTCGGCAGCCAGGTCACGGTCAGCGACCTGCTGCACGGCATCATCATCCAGTCGGGTAACGACGCCAGTGTCGCGATTTCCGAGCACATCGCCGGCAGCGAAGACGCCTTCGCCGACATGATGAACAAGACTGCCGGCGACCTGGGCATGACCAACAGTCACTTCATGAACCCGACCGGTCTGCCGAACCCTGAGCACTACTCGTCGGCTCACGACATGGCGATCCTGGCGCGCGCGATCATTCACGAAGACCCGGCCCACTATGCGATCTACTCGCAGAAGGAGTTCTTCTGGAACGGCATCAAACAGCCTAACCGTAACCTGCTGCTGTGGCGCGACAAGACCGTTGACGGTCTGAAAACCGGTCACACCGATGAAGCCGGCTACTGCATGGTGTCCTCGGCAGTACGTGACGGCATGCGTCTGATCGCCGTGGTGTTCGGCACCAACAGCGAACAGGCCCGTGCGGCGGAAACCCAGAAGCTGCTGACCTATGGCTTCCGTTTCTTCGAAACCCAGAACTTCTATCAGAAGGGCACCGAGCTGGCCCAGGCCACGGTCTGGAAAGGTACCGAGCGTCAGGTCAAGGCCGGTCTGGCTGAAGATCTGAGCATGACCATGCCAAAAGGCGACATGAAGAAGCTGTCTGCCAGCATGACCATGAACCCGCAACTGGTTGCGCCAATCGCCAAGGGCGACGTGATCGGCAAGGTCGAGGTCAAGAAAGACGATCAGGTGGTTCACACCGCCAATCTGATTGCGCTCGATGGGGTTGAGGAAGGTGGTATTTTCCGCCGCGTGTGGGATAGCATCCGCCTGTTCTTCTACGGCTTGTTCAACTGATCCAGTAACCAATGCCGACCTTCTCGCGGCCTGCTCATGATCTGAGCGGGCCGCGTGTCCGTCGTCACGGCTTGTGAGACCTTTACTGCCATGACTGATACCGACATCAAGTCGCACAAAATAGAATTTCCCTGCAATGACTACCCGATCAAGGTGATCGGTGACACCAGTGTGGGCTTTACGGCGGCCGTGATGGAAGTGCTTGAAAAGCATGCCACGGTCGACCTCAAGACGCTCGCCGAGCGTCAGAGCAGCAACGGCAAATACACCACTGTGCAACTGCACATTGTCGCTACCGGCGAAGACCAGTTGCGCGATATCAATAGTGCCTTGCGCGCTACGGGTTTCGTGCACATGGTGCTCTGATGGCGGGTACGCTGGGTTTTCGTGATCTGGGCCTGATCGATTACGAAACCGCCTGGCACGCCATGAAGCGCTTTACCGACGAGCGTGGCCGCGAGGCTGCCGATGAGGTCTGGCTGGTTCAGCATCCGCCGGTTTTCACTCAGGGACAGTCCGGCAAGGCCGAGCATTTGCTGCTGCCGGGTAATATTCCTGTCGTACAGGTCGATCGTGGCGGCCAAGTGACTTATCATGGTCCGGGCCAACTGGTGGCTTATCTGATGCTGGACGTCAGGCGCCTTGGTTTCGGCGTTCGCGATCTGGTCACCCGGATCGAGAACACCCTCATCGCCTTGCTCGCCGACTACGGCGTCAAGGCAGCAGCCAAGGCTGATGCCCCTGGCGTATACGTCGACGGCGCGAAGATAGCGTCGCTCGGTCTGCGCATTCGCAACGGCTGCTCGTTTCATGGTCTGGCGTTGAACGTCGACATGGACCTTGAGCCGTTCCGCCGCATCAACCCGTGCGGATACGCCGGGCTGGCCATGACCCAACTGAGCGATCAGGCAGGGCAGATAGAATTTTCCGAGGTAAGTGCCCGACTGCGTGCGCAGCTCGTCAAACACCTCGACTACGCTGAGCAGGCGACCCTTACGGGCGGAATAAACCATTATGACTGACACCGTGCAAACCCTGATCCCGACGCTGGATGTTTCCGAGCGAGTGGCCCGTCCGAAAGTCGAAGCGGGCGTCAAGCTGCGCGGAGCGGAAAAGGTTGCGCGCATCCCGGTCAAGATCATCCCGACGGTAGACCTGCCGAAGAAGCCTGACTGGATTCGCGTGCGCATCCCGGTTTCTCCGGAAGTCGACCGTATCAAGCAATTGCTGCGCAAGCACAAGCTGCACAGCGTCTGTGAAGAGGCGTCCTGCCCCAACCTGGGCGAATGCTTCTCCGGTGGCACTGCAACGTTCATGATCATGGGCGACATCTGCACCCGTCGCTGCCCGTTCTGTGACGTGGGCCATGGTCGTCCGAAGCCGCTCGACGTCAACGAACCGAAGAGCCTCGCCATCGCGATTGCCGACCTGCGCCTGAAGTACGTGGTGATCACCTCGGTGGACCGCGACGACCTGCGTGATGGCGGTGCTCAGCACTTCGCCGACTGCATTCGCGAAATCCGCCTGCTGTCGCCGGGCGTGCAGCTCGAAACGCTGGTACCGGATTACCGTGGCCGGATGGACGTGGCGCTGGAAATCACCGCCGCCGAGCCGCCGGATGTGTTCAACCACAACCTGGAAACCGTACCGCGTCTGTACAAGGCTGCGCGTCCGGGGTCGGACTACCAGTGGTCGCTGACCCTGCTGCAGCGCTTCAAGCAGATGGTCCCGCACGTACCGACCAAATCCGGTTTGATGCTGGGGCTGGGCGAGACCGACGAAGAAGTCATCGAAGTCATGCAGCGCATGCGCGAACACGACATCGACATGCTGACCCTGGGTCAATACCTGCAGCCTTCACGCAATCACTTGCCCGTGCAGCGCTTTGTCCACCCGGACACCTTTGCCTGGTTCGCCGAAGAAGGCTACAAGATGGGCTTCAAGAACGTCGCTTCAGGGCCGCTGGTACGCTCTTCGTACCACGCCGACGAGCAAGCCAAGATCGCCAAGGCGATGCTCTGACAGCACGCCGCAAAAACAGGAAGGGCCAGGTAGCGATACCTGGCCCTTCTTTTTGTGGCTGATGATCGTGCCGATTATCTGCGGACTATCGTGCCAACGCTCCGCGTTGGCATGCCGTTCTGGACGCTCTGCGTCCTCCCGATTACTGCCCGACAGGCTTGCGCAGGTTCTCCAGCAATTCATGCGTCGGGTAACCATCGGCTGGCCAGCCGAGCGATTGCTGCGCACTGCGGATGGCCTTGCGTGTATTGGCGCCGATAATGCCGTCTGGCGCGCCTGCGTCGTACTGGCGTGCCGAGAGCAGGGTTTGCAGCTCAATGCGCTCTGAGCGGCTCAGCGGCAGGTCTCCGCGTGGCCAGCTGCCCATGACATAGCCCGCGCCCTTGAAGCGATCGGAGAGCAGGCTGATCGCCAGTGCGTAGGAGGTCGAGTTGTTGTACTTGAGGATGGCGCGGAAGTTGTCCAGCACCAGAAAGGCCGGCCCGCGATAACCGGCTGGCAACAGCAAGGCGGCTTGCTGCTGGCTGGCGGCGACCGGAATGGCTGAGCCGTCGGGCTGTTTCAGACCCAGTTGCTGCCATTCAACGAGACTCTTGCGGGTTGTCGAATCGGCCAGCGAGTAATCGAACCCCGAGCCGAGCACCACTTCAAAGCCCCAGGGCTGACCACGCTGCCAGCCGGAGCTTTGCAGGTAGTGTGCTGTGGATGCCAGGGCATCGGCCGGGGTGTTCCAGATATCGCGTCGGCCATCGCCGTCAAAATCCACGGCATGGGTGTTATAGGTGGTCGGGATGAACTGCGTCTGGCCCATCGCACCGGCCCACGAACCGAGCATTTTGTCCGGGGTGATGTCGCCATGCTGGATGATTTCCAGCGCGGCGAGCAACTGGCTCTGTGCAAAGCCGGGACGGCGACCTTCATAGGCCAGTGTGGCGAGTGAGCGAATGACGGATTGCGTACCCTGTAACGACCCGAAATTACTTTCCATGCCCCATACCGCGACCAGCGTCTGACGATCGACGCCATACTGCTGCTCGATCTTCTGCAGGTCGTCGGCATACTGCGACAGCAGCGCCTGACCCTTGCGTACGCGTGCGGCAGAGATGGCACCGTCAAGGTATTCCCAGACCGGGCGGCTGAATTCAGGCTGACTGCGGTCGGCCTTGACCACGCTCATGTCGGGGGTGACGCCGGCAAATGCCAGATCGAATACGTCCGCGCGAATGCCTGCCTTCAACGCCTGGGCACGGAAGCCGGCCTGCCATTCGCTGAAGCTGACGGCGGGCTGAATCGTGAGGTTGTCATCAACGACCAGTGCTGGCGTAGGCGCTACGGCAGGAGCGTTTGTCTGCACCTTGCTGGATTGAAGAGGTGTGGCATCGGCTGCAGTGGGTTTTTCTGCGCAGGCTACCAGGGCAACAAGACTGGAGGCAGCGATGAGTTGGCGCAGCTGCGGGCGATGGGTAAAACGAGAAGGCATGCTTGAGTCCAAGGGTATTACCGTTAGGTGCAGACCATAACACGGCTAAGCGGTTGAAAGCGCCCCGGAAATGTTGCTCGATATCAGGCTGCCATAAAGCAGGAAGCCTCCCAGCTTTTAGACTGGAAGGCTTCGCGGCGGTAGCTGCCTTTGCCTTTGGCCGGTTGTTCCTGACGACTGCGGAACAAGGGCTGGGCGATGATGGATTTGGCCTTGTTCGGCCGCTTTGGCTTGCTCATGGCAGGTGCTCCTGATGGGTATTGTAAAACGCTGCGAATCATCGGGCAGAGCGGCGCGTGTGTCCAATAGTCGTATGCTATGGCGCTGAGCGCGTAATTGGCCGAGTGAATGAAGACCTGTAGGAGCGAGCTTGCTCGCGAAGGGGCCGGTGCAGGCCCGTCGCTTTGATTATCGTGCCGATGCTCTGCGTCGGCATGCAGTTCGTGACGCTCCGCGTCACAGGAGGACGCAGAGCGTCCTGAAGGGCATTACCACGCAGAGCGTGGGAACGAGAGTCGACAACACCTGCCTACTCCGCAGGCAATGCCAATCGTTGCCCCGCCATCAGCAGTGCCAGCCGGCTCAGGCTGCTCCAGGGCGAGCCTGCTGCCTGGCCTTTGATCTGCGCATCGACGCGTTGCGCATCCATGAGCAGCTGGCTCCAGCGTTTGGCCGAGTGACGTTGCAGGGCTTTGCTCATCAGTGGCTTGCGCTTGTCCCAGATCGGCGGGCGTGCCGAGCTGAACACCTTGTCCAGCGGTACGCCCTGGCTGAACTGTTGCGACATGTTGGCCAGGGCGCGCAGTTCGCGGGTCAATGCCCAGAGAATCACTGGCGTTTCGACCCCTTCGCCACGCAGTCCTTCGAGCATGCGCAACGCGTGGGCAGCTTCGCCATTGAGCACTGCATCGGTCAGGCCAAATACGTCGAAGCGCGCACTGTCGGCTACGGCCGCCTGCACGGTCTCGACGGTGATCTGGCCTTCTTCGGCCATCAATTTGAGCTTTTCGATTTCCTGCGCGGCGGCCAACAGGTTGCCTTCGACTCGGGCCGCGATCAGTTCGACAGCGTCCTGAGTCGCTGCCAGACCTGCCTGCGACAGGCGCTGGCGAATCCATTGCGGCAGCTGGCCGATGTCTACCGGCCAGATTTGCACGAACTGGGTTTGCGCACCCTCGACCAGGGCCTTGCCCCATTTGGTTTTCTGCGCACTGCCATCAAGCTTGGGCAGGCTGATCAGCAGCAGGGTGTCTTCGGCAGGTCTGGCGCAGTATTCCATGAGTGCCGCAGCACCCTTGTCGCCGGGCTTGCCGGAGGGCAGACGTAACTCCAGGAGACGGCGTTCGGCAAACAGCGACATGCTGGCACCCGCCTGGAGCAGTGTGCCCCAGTCGAAGCTGGCGTCGGCGCTGAATACCTGCCGCTCATCGAAGCCTTGCTGGCGTGCGGCTGCGCGAATGGCGTCAGCTGCTTCCTGGCAGAGCAGCGGATCGTCACCGCTGATCACGTAGACGGGCGCAAGTGTGCCTTGCAAGTGCTTGCCGAGTTGGGCGGGGGCGAGTTTCATGAGTCAGAGAATATCGGGGCCGGAGAATGGCCCCGAACACTTATCTGGCTGGAACTTCGACAGGCGACTGCTGAGGCGTCTCGTCGCGGATTCGCTGGGCAGCCTCCAGTGCGTCGGCTTCGGCCTTGGCAACCGCATCGGCCTTGGCCTGCAGCTCGCCCAGACGCGAAGGGGTCAGTTGCTGCAAGCGAGCCATCATTTTCTGGATCAGGTCGTTGCGCATTTCCTGACGAACCTGGGCGGCTTCCTGGTCGGAACCGGTCAGATTGTTGCCGTCGTGCACGTAGGAACGGTCTGCAGTGACTTTATCGCCAAGCAGGAAGCGATCCTTGTCGCCATGCACTTCATAGGTCAGGGTGGTGGTCAGCTGGTATTCAGCCGAGCGACCCGAGCCCGAGTAGCTGATGGCGCGCTGAGTCTCGGCTTCGTTGGTCAGCATCAGCTTGTAAGGCGCGCCGGTATAGACCTTGACGCCGGAGCTGGTCAGCAGGCGAGTGAGTTGCGTCACGGTTTCGCCATAGGCGTTGCGGGCGCTGACATCCAGCTCCTTGATCGCCAGCTCGGTGGTACCGGTGCCACGCAGCTGGAAGCCACAGGCACTCAACAGAACAGCCAGGCCCATCACCAGCAAATTGCGTTTGATCATCTTGATGCTCCCCTTGAATCCGTTTGGGCCGCCAGTGCGTGCCCTGGAAATATGTTCGGCGCCCTGCATTTGCCGGGCGCCCGATCCAATCAGCTTGCGACGATGTTGACCAGCTTGCCAGGCACGACGATCACCTTGCGAATGGTCAGGCCATCAGTGAAGCGCAATACGTTCTCGTTGACGCGTGCGGCCGCTTCGACCTCTTCGCGGCTGGCGCTGGCGGGCATCTCGATGTGACCACGCAGCTTGCCGTTGACCTGAATCACCAGTTGCAGACTGTCCTGTACCAGCGCGCTTGCATCGAAAGCAGGCCAGCCCGCGTCGATCACCGGCTCATTGTGGCCCAGTTGCTTCCACAGTTCGTGGCTGATGTGCGGTGTGATCGGAGCCAGCAGCAGGGCGACGGTTTCCACGCCTTCCTGCATCAGGGCGCGATCCTGCGGTGTGTCCTGCGGGGCCTTTTCCAGCACGTTCATCAGCGTCATCACTTGCGCGACAGCGGTGTTGAATTTCTGGTTCTGGCCAATATCCTGGCTCGCCTGTCTGATCGCCTGATGAATCGCGCGGCGGATGGCTTTCTGCTCGTCGGACAATGCCGCAACGTCCAGGCCGGTCGATGGCCCTTGAGTTACATGCGCCTGAGCCAGACGCCATACGCGGCGCAGGAAACGATGCGAACCTTCGACGCCCGAGTCGGACCATTCCAGGCTCATGTCGGGCGGGGAGGCGAACATCATGAACAGACGGCAGGTGTCGGCACCGTACTGGTCGATCATGGTCTGTGGGTCGATGCCGTTTTTCTTCGACTTCGACATCTTTTCAGTGCCGCCGATTTCCACCGGCAAGCCGTCGCTGGTCAGTGTGGCGCTGATCACCTTGGCCTTGGCGTCTCTTTCGAGGGTCACGTCGGCCGGGTTGATCCAGGTTTTCTTGCCGCTGGTTTCCATGCGGAAGTAGGTTTCGGCGTTGACCATACCCTGGGTGAGCAGGTTCTTGAACGGTTCGTTCGAGGTTACCAGGCCTTCGTCGCGCATCAGCTTGTGGAAGAAGCGGGCGTAGAGCAGGTGCAGAATCGCGTGTTCGATACCGCCGATGTACTGATCCACCGGCAGCCAGTGGTTGGCAGCGTTCGGCTCGACCAGGCCGCCCTCGTAATGCGGCGACGCATAGCGCGCGTAGTACCACGAGGACTCGACGAAGGTGTCCATGGTGTCGGTTTCACGCTTGGCCGATGCGCCACATTTCGGGCAGCTGCATTCGTAGAACCCGGGCATGCGCGCCAGTGGCGAGCCAGCGCCGTCGGGCACGACATCCTCAGGCAGGACAACCGGCAACTGGTCTTCCGGGACCGGAACGTCGCCGCAGGTGTCGCAATGCACGATAGGGATCGGGCAGCCCCAGTAGCGCTGGCGGCTGATGCCCCAGTCGCGCAGGCGGAACTGGGTACGGGACTGGCCCAGGGATTTCTTGACCAGCGCGGCTTCAATGGCGTCAAACGCGTCCTGGAAGGTCAGGCCGGTGAACTCGCCGGAATTGATCAGCTCGCCATGCTCACCGTAGGCCGGTTGCCATGGGGCCGGCGTTTGGTCGCCGGCGCTGGTGCGGACCACGGGCTTGATCGGCAGACCGTACTGGGTGGCGAACTCGAAATCACGCTCGTCGTGTGCCGGTACGGCCATGACCGCGCCATCGCCGTAGTGCATCAGCACGTAGTTGGCGACCCACACCGGCAGTTTCTCGCCAGTCAGTGGATGCTCGACGAACAACGAGGTCGCCTGGCCTTTCTTTTCCTGTGTGGCAACGTCGGCTTCGGCAACGCTGCCGCCCTTGCATTCATCGATGAACGCTTGCAGTGCAGGGTTGCCTTGAGCGGCCAGGGTTGCCAGCGGGTGTTCAGCCGCCACGGCGACGTAGGTCGCCCCCATCAGGGTGTCAGGGCGGGTGGTGAAGACTTTCAGGGCACCGGCTTCGCCGATCGACGCCTGGTCGTACGGAAACTGCACTTCCATGCCGCGCGAACGGCCGATCCAGTTGCGCTGCATGGTCTTGACCTGTTCAGGCCAGCCCGGCAGTTCGTCGAGGCTTTCCAGCAGCTCATCGGCGTACGCGGTGATCTTGAAGTAGTACATCGGGATTTCGCGCTTTTCGATCAGCGCGCCGGAACGCCAGCCGCGGCCGTCGATGACCTGCTCGTTGGCCAGTACGGTCTGGTCGATCGGGTCCCAGTTCACGGTGCCGTTCTTGCGGTAGATCACGCCTTTTTCGAACAGGCGAGTGAACAGCCATTGTTCCCAGCGGTAGTAATCAGGCTTGCAGGTGGTGACTTCGCGCGACCAGTCAACCGCCAGACCCAGGCTCTTGAGCTGGGTCTTCATGTAGTCGATGTTTTCATAGGTCCACTTGGCCGGCGCGACGTTGTTGTCGATGGCGGCGTTTTCAGCCGGCATGCCGAAAGCGTCCCAGCCCAGTGGCTGCAGAACATTCTTGCCGAGCATGCGCTGGTAGCGGGAGATCACGTCACCAATGGTGTAGTTGCGCACATGACCCATGTGCAGCTTGCCGCTCGGGTAAGGAAACATCGACAGGCAATAGAAGGTGTCCTTGCCTGGCTGTTCACTGACTTCAAAAGACTTTTGCTCATCCCAGAACGTTTGGGCGGCGGCTTCGATTTCACGGGGCTGATAGAGTTCGTGCATGGCTACTTTTTACTAAGGATTAGTGACCCTTGACCTCTTCATTGCTTCGCCGAGTCAGGTCGGCACCGCGTGGCGGACAATTGCAACTGTCTGTGCGGTGCGTTCGGGCTCAAGAGCGCGGAAGTGGAATTACAGGAAGCGCAGTAGCATACATGAGGGCCGTCTATCGAGGGAAACCCTGATTGCGTCCCCGTGTGGGCTCAACGCCCGGCCGACAACCTTATCTGGCCGTTGGTCGTAGTTCCATGCCGGTTCTTGCAGCAGCGCTAAGCTCAAACGCGAGGGTGATGATTTATCTTCGATGAGGTGAGCGGATGACAGAGTTGCAGCATGTTGTAAGTCTATCCAGGCTGTACGGGCGTCTGATCGACCGTCTCGGACTTGCACTCGAGACGGCGAGTACCTCGGTCCGGCTCCGAAACGAGTCGCCTGCCGAGCTTGAGCTCAAGGGGTTGAGCCGCGCCGAGTTCCAGTTGATCGAGGCCTATCTCGAAAAAGGTAGCGGGGACGCAGGCGCAGCTGTCGTGGACACGTCTACGGGCAACGGTGTGGTTGCTGCGGAGCATGGCCGGTCGCCCCGAGCGTCAGCCACGATCGTGTGGCTGAAGGATCGGCGACGAGCCAAGGCGTCAGTACGGCTGGGCCGTAACACTTAGGCAATTGCACGCCTGCCTGCGCGCGCAGGCCAAGGGCCTGGCTATCATCGGCTTCCTGCTCCAGGCATTGTCGCGTGCCTGCAAACATTCTAGGCTGCGGGCACTCATGGAGATGTCCCGATGCCCTTGCGTTACCTGCTCAAAACCCTCCTTTTGCCGCCCGGCATTCTGTTTGTCCTGCTGATCCTCGGCTGGTGGTTGCGTCGCTCCCGGCCACGTCTGGCGACGGCGTTCTTTGCGGTCGGCCTTGGCGGATTGTGGCTGATGAGTCTGCCGGTCGCCGTAGAGTTCGCCGCTCGTAGACTGGAGCAGATCCCGCCCTTGCCGCAACAGCGGTGGGCGATGCTGGCGCAGCAGGCGGATGCCATTGTGGTGCTGGGCAATGGGCGTGAGCGCAACTCTCCGACCTGGGGCACAGACACGCCCACTGGTCTTGGGCTGGAGCGCCTGCGTCTGGCGGCGCGATTGGCGAAAGAATCCGGACTGCCAATACTGACCTCTGGCGGCCTGCATTTTGACCAGCCGCCCAGCGAGGCGGCGATCATGGCGCAGTCGCTGCAGGACGATTTTGCCGTGACGGTGCGCTGGCAGGAGGGGCTGAGCCGCACCACATGGGAAAACGCAACCATGAGCGCCGCGATTCTGCAGCCGCAAGGTATCAAGCGCGTGGTGCTGGTGACTCAGGCCTGGCACATGCCGCGGGCACGCTGGTGCTTCGAGCAGGCGGGTTTCACGGTGGTGGGTGCGCCGGTCGGCTTTCTGGGGGTCGACAACGCTCGGCCTTTTGGTGGCTGGCTGCCTGAAAGTCGCGTGTTCACGCAGAGCGGGATGCTGCTCAATGAAGCCGCAGGCTTGCTGGTGTATCCGTGGATCTATCGGAAGGGGTAACGATCATCTGAAGCAGTGACCATCTGAAGCCGATTCCACCTGCAGGCTGATGAAACCGGCTTCGTGCAGTCAGACGGTCTTGGAAATCCGTGCCGCCATCAATGCCCAGCCAAACAGCAGCAGGCAGACAATTGCCAGCGGCCACGAGCGCCAGTGCAGATACGGCGTGAGTTCATGCATCGGCACTACTTCGCCGTACAGCACGCCGCGTTCGAACTGCGGAATCTGCTCGGTGATTTTGCCGAACGGGTCGATCAGCGCGGTCACGCCGTTGTTGGTGGCGCGGATCATCCAGCGACCCGCTTCAAGGGCGCGCATCTGGGCCATCTGCAAGTGTTGCAGAGGGCCTATCGAGGTGCCGAACCAGGTGTCGTTGCTGACCGTCAGCAGCAGGTCGCTTTGCGCCGACAGGCCAGCGGCAAACTCTGGATAGACCACTTCGTAGCAGATGAACGGCGCGATGTGATAACCCTTGGCCTGCAATAACGCCTGATCGTTCGGGCCGCGCGCGAAGTCCGACATTGGCAGATCGAAGAAGGAAATCAGCCCGCGCAGCAGGTCCTGCAGCGGCACGTATTCACCGAACGGCACCAGCTTCTGCTTGTAGTAGGTGCCGTCACCCTGACCTGTGACCGTGATGCCGTTGTAATAGCGGTACTCACCGCGCCCGGTCGGTTCGCGCACCGGTACGCCGGTGATCAGTGCCGCGCCGCGGTCCGAAGCGAACTTGCCCATCATCGACAGATAGCCTTCTGCGCTTTCCTTGAGCACCGGCACGGCGGTTTCCGGCCAGACGATCAGGTCTGCCTGCTGCGAACGGAAAGTCATGTCGCGGTACAGGGCCAGCTGATCGTTGAGCTTTTGCGGGTCCCACTTCATGCTTTGTTCGACGTTGCCCTGCATCGCCGCGACTTTCAGTGGCGCGCCGGACGGCGATGTCCAGGCGTGCCCCTTGAGGGCCAGGCCTGTCACCCACGGGGCCAGCAACAGCACCACGCCCATGGCCAGAAACGATTTGCGTGCACGCAGGCGGTGCAGGTTGCACAACAGTGCAGCAGTCATCGCCAGCGAGAACGAAATCAGCCATACGCCGCCGACGGGGGCGAGCCCGGCCAGTGGACCGTCGAGCTGACTGTAGCCGGAATAGAGCCACGGGAAACCGGTGAGAAACCAGCCGCGAAACGCTTCCTGCCACAGCCACAGGGCTGCGAAGGCCAGCGCATCAGCCAGCGGTGCCTCATTGCGACGCAGCCAGCGCGCCCAGACCCAGGCGGGCAGGGCAAAGAACAGGGCAATGGCGGCGATGAACAGCAGCATCAGCAGCCCGGCCAGCAGTACAGACGCGCCGCCGTAGGTGTGAATGCTGACGTAGATCCAGCTGGTGCCGGCGCCGTACAGACCGAAGCCGTAGCACCAGCCACGGGCCAGTGCCTGGCGCGGGTTCAGGTCGCGCAGGCCCAGATAGAACATCGCCACTGCCACCAGCACCAGAGGCCAGAGGTCGAAAGGCGCCAAGGCCAGAGTCGTGAGCCCGCCAGCCGCCAGGGCCAGCAGGTTACCGGGCCAGCCGGGGCGGGTTATCCAGCGCATGTAGATTCCTTAAAGCAGCATCAGGTGTTTACGGACGTGAAATGGGCGTCACGCGCAGCAAATGAATGCGACGGCTGTCAGCGCTCAGGATGCGGAAACGATAAGCACCGATTTCAGTGATTTCGTTGCGCTTGGGCAGATGGCCGAAGGCATTCATCACCAGACCGCCCACAGTATCGAACTCGTCGTCCGAGAACGTGCTGTCGAAGAATTCGTTGAAATTCTCGACCGGGGTAAGGGCCTTGACCAGGAAGTCGCCGCTGGGCAGCGGTTTGATGTAGCTGTCTTCCTCGACGTCATGCTCGTCTTCGATATCGCCGACGATCTGTTCCAGCACGTCTTCGATGGTCACCAGACCTGCCACGCCGCCGTATTCGTCAATGACGATGGCCATGTGGTTGTGGTTGGCGCGAAACTCGCGCAGCAGCACGTTGAGACGCTTGGATTCGGGCACGAAGGTGGCCGGACGCAGCAGCTTCTTGACGTCATCGCTGTCGCCGTCGGCCTTGAGGATCAGCGGCAGCAGATCCTTGGCCAGCAGCACACCGAGCACGTCATCGTGGCTCTCGCCGATCACCGGATAGCGCGAGTGCGCAGCATCGATGACCGCCGGCAGGAATTCACGGGGTGTCTGGGTCGCCTTGATGCTGATCATCTGCGAGCGCGGCACCATGATGTCGCGCACTTGCAGGTCAGCCACTTGAATGGCGCCCTCGACGATGGCCAGCGCTTCGCTGTCCAGCAGTTTGTTCTGGTGGGCTTCGCGCAGCAGCTCAAGCAGCTCCTGGCGGTTTTTCGGCTCATGGACAAAGGCCTGGGTCAGTTTACCCAACCATGACTTTTGCCCGTTGCTCGATCGGTCTTCGCTCATAGCCCTTACTCGTGGTCCTTGCTTGGTGTGTCTGAATGGGGAGGGTCGGCACTTTCGTCGTCGGCGTAAGGATCGGGATAGCCCAGCTCCTCAAGCAACGTTCGTTCCAGTGCTTCCATTTCTTCGGCTTCTTCATCATCGATGTGGTCGTAACCCAACAGATGCAGGCAGCCATGAATGACCATGTGCGCCCAGTGCGCGTCGACGGATTTGCCCTGTTCAACGGCTTCACGGTTGACGACCGGAACGCAGATGACCAGATCGCCCAGCAACGGGATGTCCAGCATGTCGTCCGGAACGTCCGCCGGGAATGAAAGCACGTTTGTTGCGTAATTTTTGTGTCGCCAGGTGTTATTGAGCTCACGGCCTTCGGTTTCGTCAACCAGGCGGATGGTCAGCTCGGAGTCGGCACTGCGCTGACGCAAGCCCATTTCACACCAGAGGCGCAATCGGGCTTCGTCAGGGGCGCTTGTCTCGCTTGCAACCTGCAGGTCCAGCTCAAGCATCGCGGTGTTTGTCCCGTGGGTAACTGTTGTTGCCCGACGGACCATCGCTGAGGCGGTCGTCGAAACGCTCGTAGGCTTCGACGATGCGCTGTACCAGCGGGTGGCGAACCACATCCTTGGGTTTGAAATGCGTGAAGCTGATGCCCGGCACGTCCTTGAGCACATCGATGACATGCGTCAGCCCGGAGCGAGTGCCTTTGGGCAGGTCGACCTGGGTGATGTCGCCGGTGATCACGGCCGTGGAGCCGAAGCCGATACGGGTCAGGAACATCTTCATCTGCTCGACGGTGGTGTTCTGACTTTCGTCGAGAATGATGAAGCTGTTATTAAGGGTGCGTCCGCGCATGTAAGCCAGCGGTGCCACTTCAATGACCTGCTTCTCGATCAGCTTGGCGACGTATTCGAAACCGAGCATTTCGTAAAGCGCGTCATACAGCGGGCGCAGGTACGGGTCGATCTTCTGCGCCAGATCGCCGGGCAGGAAGCCCAGCTTCTCGCCAGCCTCGACCGCCGGGCGCACCAGCAGGATGCGTCGGATCTGCTCGCGCTCCAGTGCATCCACCGCGCAGGCCACCGCCAGGTAGGTCTTGCCGGTACCCGCCGGGCCGATGCCGAAGTTGATGTCGTTGCTGAGGACTTCCTTGACGTAACGCTGCTGGTTCAGGCCGCGCGGGCGAATCATGCCCTTTTTGGTGCGCAGCGAGACGCCGACTTCGGCGGCAGGGTGGTTGTCGAGGCCGTCCACCCCCGATTCCTGGAGAAACAGGTGGACCATGTCCGGCGTCAGTTCGGTACCTTTGGTTTCCCGGTACAGACGGCGCAGAAGGTTCTCGGCGGAATGACTTTGTTTGGGGTCGCCAATGAGCTCGAATTGATTGCCGCGATTGCGGATCTCGATGTCCAGGCGTTGCTCGATCAGGCGCAAGTGCTCGTCGAGTTGCCCGCACAAGTTGGCGAAACGATGGGCCTCGAAAGGCTCGAGGGTGAAGCGATGAGGTTCTATGGGTGCGTTCAAGGTCGTTTAATGGCCGTCCGGCGGCAATTGAGATGTATTGAAGAATAACCCTAGCGCTGGTTGTGCGAAAGCTTTGCCTTGTTAAAGGCCGCGCCAGGGATTCACCGTGCTCAATGGTAGGGACCGCGCAGAAACGAATTCATTCGGCGATTCGTTTCTGCGCCGACACTCAGGTTTTACTGTAGCAGCGAGCCGCGCAATGAGTGAGGCTGTGCATCATCGATGTGTACATCGGCAAACTGCCCGATCAATTTGGGGTTGTCGCAGCGAAAATTGACAATCCGGTTGTTCTCGGTGCGGCCCTGCAGTTCGCCCGGGTCTTTCTTCGAGTAGTCGGTTACCAGAATGCGCTGGATGCTGCCGACCATCTGTCGGCTGATCTCGAAACCCTGCTGGTTCAGACGATGTTGCAGCGCGGCCAGTCGCTCTTTTTTCAGGGCTTCCGGCGTGTCGTCCTTGAGGTCCGCGGCGGGCGTGCCCGGACGCGGGCTGTAGACGAACGAGAACGAGAAGTCGAAACCCACGTCCTCGATCAACTTCATGGTGTTGTCGAAATCCTTTTCGGTCTCGCCGGGGAAGCCGACGATGAAGTCGGAACTGATACTGATGCCCGGCACTGCGGCCCTGAGCTTGCGCAAGCGGGACTTGTATTCCAGCGTGGTGTGGTTGCGCTTCATCGCCGCCAGGATGCGGTCGGAACCCGATTGCACAGGCAAATGCAGGTGTTTGACCAGCTCCGGCACTTCCGCGTGGGCCTGGATCAGGCTGTCGGAAAATTCCAGCGGGTGCGAGGTGGTGTAGCGAATGCGGTCGATGCCATCGACGGCGGCGACCACGCGGATCAGGTCCGCCAGGTCTGCAACGCGGCCGTCGTGGGTGGTGCCGCGATAACCGTTGACGTTCTGCCCCAGCAGAGTGACTTCACGCACGCCGTTTTCGGCCAGGTGGATGACTTCACTCAGCACGTCGTCGAACGGACGACTGACTTCCTCGCCACGGGTGTAGGGCACCACGCAGAAGGTGCAGTATTTGCTGCAGCCTTCCATCACCGACACATAAGCACTCGGGCCATCGACGCGTGGCTCGGGCAAATGGTCGAACTTTTCGATTTCCGGGAACGAGACGTCGACCTGCGGCAAGCGGGTCACGCGTGCGGCGTCGATCATTTCCGGCAGGCGGTGCAGGGTCTGCGGGCCGAACACCACGTCCACATAGGGTGCGCGATCGCGAATGGCTGCGCCTTCCTGGCTGGCCACGCAGCCACCGACGGCGATGACCATTTCCGGATTGGCCAGCTTCAGCTCACGCCAGCGGCCGAGCTGGGAATACACTCGGTCCTGGGCGCGCTCACGAATCGAGCAGGTATTGAGCAGGATCACGTCGGCGTCTTCCGCGCGAGCGGTGACTTCCAGGGCCTGATGTTCGCCCAGCAGGTCGACCATGCGCGAGCTGTCGTACTCGTTCATCTGGCAACCGTGGGTTTCGATATAAAGCTTTTTGGCCATGCGTGATGATCAACCGTGTCAGTGAACCGCGCATTATAAGGATGAAGGGCTCGGGTTCCTAGCGTCGGCTGTCCGACGAGGCGGGCGGACATGCTATAGTCCGTGCCCCTTTTTCATCTCTGATCGTTACCCGCCCGTTATGACCAAACGCGAAGCTCCAATCTACAAGGTGATTTTCCTCAACCAGGGACAGGTGTTCGAGATGTACGCCAAGCAGATCTACCAAAGTGATCTGTGGGGCTTTCTGGAAGTTGAAGAATTCGTCTTCGGCGAGCGCACGACCGTGGTGGTGGATCCCAGCGAAGAGAAGCTCAAGGCCCAGTTCGAAGGCGTGGTGCGCAGTTTCGTGCCGATGCACTCGATTGTGCGCATCGATGAAGTCGAACGCATGGGCACGCCGAAGATCAGCGAGGCGCGCGGTACCAGCAATGTAATGCCGTTCCCCATGCCGATGCCGGAAAAGTAAGCGTTGCAGGTTTGCATCGCGACTGCCCTGAAGGATTCCTGATCAGGGCAACGGAGAGAAAGGACTGCGCCCTTCGGCGGTCTGCAGTTCAAGCAGGTATTTGCGGAAAATCTGCCCCAGTACCTGAGTGGCCACTTCGAGCTCGTCACGCGGCATCTTCGCCGACACTTCGTCGGCAGCGTCCAGCGCCTCTTCCGAACCGTTGACCGCGGCCATCTTCAGCACGATGTACGCCTGAATGTTGTTGGCCTGCACACCTTCGCCACGGCTGAACATCAAGCCCAGCTGGTACTGCGCCTGGGCATGGCCCTGCAGTGAAGCCTGCTCGAAATAATTCAGCGCCTGCGGCAAATCGCGAGGTGCATTTTTGCCCTCGTAATAGAACTCACCCAACTCGTACTGTGCCTGCGCGTCCCCACCCTTGGCGGCCTGCTGGCAGGCTTCAAGCGCTGCAGGCAGGTTCTCTGGCAGGGTATTGAGGGTGCAACGACCCATCGCCGGTACTAACAACGAGTTGCCGCCGGCAGTTGCCAGCAGGGGATAGACAAGCAACAGGCAGCCCAATACAAGGGTGCGGCCGGTGCGGTTCATGGGAGTCGACTTACCTCTGAAAAAGGTGCGGGCATGCCCGACCAGCTAAACGTGCTGGCTGCGCATTATGAAATAAGCAGAGCCAACCTTACAAAGTCTTTACGGATTTTCTGCTGCACGGCCTGAAAACACCCTTCTTTACGGGCGGATTACCTGAAACAGGGTTGTTGTCAGCGTGTATATGCAGCGTTCGCAGTGCATTGTAGAAGCAAAATGCATACTTAACGTTCAGTTTCATTTGCAGTCATCACTCGCGCCGGTTCACTGACACCCTGCGCGAGTGGTGCCTGAGGAGCTTATTTCAGCGCAGCGAATGCCTTTTCTGCGGCATCCAGGGTCAGTTTCAACTCGGCATCACCATGGGCGATTGAGGTGAAACCCGCTTCGAAGGCGCTTGGCGCGAGGTACACGCCGCCGTCCAGCATCAGGTGGAAGAAACGCTTGAAGCGCTCGGAGTCACTGGTCATCACGTCTTCAAACGTGACGATTTCGTCGGCTTCGCTGAAATACAGGCCGAACATGCCGCCGGCCTGGGTCGTCACGAACGGAATACCGGCTGCATCGGCGCGCTGTTGCAGACCTTCGAGCAGGCGGCGGGTGTAGTCGCTCAGTTCATCGTGAAAGCCGGGACGGCTGATCAGGCGCAGCGTGGTGAGGCCGGCCGCCATCGCCAGCGGGTTGCCCGACAGAGTGCCGGCCTGATAGACCGGGCCGAGCGGTGCGATGTGCGACATGATTTCGCGTTTGCCGCCAAAGCAGCCGACCGGCATGCCGCCACCGATGATCTTGCCGAAGGTGCTCAGGTCGGGCGTCACGCCGTAGTAAGCCTGTGCGCCGCCGAGGGCTACGCGAAAACCGGTCATCACTTCATCGAAAATCAGCACCACGCCGTGCTCGTCGCACAGCTCGCGCAGCCCTTGCAGGTAGCCAGGCGCCGGCGGCACACAGTTCATGTTGCCGGCCACGGGTTCAACGATGATGCACGCCACTTCCTGACCCACTTCGGCCAGCAGGTCACGCACGGCGTCTAGGTTGTTGAAGGGCACGGTCAGGGTGTGTTTCGCGAAAGCTGCGGGTACACCAGGCGAGCTGGGCACGCCCAGGGTCAGTGCGCCGGAGCCGGCCTTGACCAGCAGGCTGTCGGAGTGACCGTGGTAGCAGCCTTCGAACTTGAGGATGCTGTCGCGGCCGGTGAAACCACGGGCCAGACGGATCGCGCTCATGGTCGCTTCAGTGCCCGAGCTGACCATGCGCACCATTTCCATGGACGGCACCAGTTCGCAGACCAGGTCGGCCATTTCGGTTTCCATGGCCGTCGGTGCACCGTAGGACAGGCCGTGTTCCAGCTGGCTGCGCACGGCGTCGAGCACGTCGGGATGGCTATGGCCAAGAATCATAGGGCCCCAGGAGCCGACGTAATCCACATAACGCTTGTCGTCTTCGTCAGTCACGTAGGCGCCCGCAGCGTGCTTGAAGAACAGCGGCGTGCCACCCACGCTCTTGAAGGCGCGAACCGGCGAATTGACGCCACCGGGGATGTGTTTTTGGGCGTTGGCGAACAGTGTTTCGGAACGGGACATGATCGGGTCTCTGCTTTGAAGCGGGGAATTCGTGTCTACGCTGGGGTCAGCCGAGGCGGGCAGCTTCAGGGTGGGCTGCTTTATTGGGTGGCATGAGCCAGAGAAGGCGCAGGAACGCGCACTATATCAAATGAAGAGCGGCTGCGAATGAGGATCCACGTACTTGTGGGAGCGAGCTTGCTCGCGAAGGGGGCAATGCAGGCCCCGAAAATAGCGTCTAAACCATCGCCTTCGCGAGCAAGCGAAGCGTCGCCCGGCTCGCGCCCACAGTGATTGCGCTCTACAGCAGCGCCGTGAATGCACGTGCCCGGCGCGTCACTTCCTGAGTATTTTCAGCGCCGAACAGGCCGTGCACCACGGCGAGCAGGTCGGCCCCGTGTTCGACCAGTTGCGGTGCGTTCTCCAGGGTAATGCCGCCAATCACCGCAATCGGCAGGTGGACCCTGGCACGCACCTGAGCGATCAGGTCCAGCGGCACGGCCGGGGCGCCGGGTTTGGTCAGGGAGTTGAAGAACCTGCCAAATGCCACGTACGTCGCGCCGTCAGCCTTGGCTTGCTCGGCCAGTTCCACGCGGCCATGACAAGTAGCCCCGACAATCGCCTCGTGCCCGAGCAGGGCGCGGGCATCGGGCAGCGAGCCGTCGGACTGTCCCAAATGCACTCCCACCCCCAGCCGCGCAGCCAGTTCAGCGTCATCGTTGATGATCAGCCGGGTCTTGTAGCGTTCGCAGAGCTTGAGCAGTTCGGTCGCTTCGCGCAAACGGCGGGACTCGTCACTGTTCTTGTCGCGGTATTGCAGCAGCGTCACGCCGCCGTCCAGCGCCGCTTCGACGTACGACAGAAATTTTCCGGACAGCAACTGGCTGTCGGTGATGGCATACAGGCCACGCAGTTTCATGAATCGACCCTCATGGCGATGTGTTACGAGCAAAAATCCAGCGGCAGCCGACGTGGCACGAATTGCCCCCGGCCCAACTGTTCGGCATCCCTCAGCGTTCGCCAGGTGTAGTCGAGTGCCGACTTCACCGCGCTGACCAGCTCCTGCCCCTGGGCGATCCGCCCGGCCAGTGCGCTGGCCAGGGTGCAGCCGGAACCGTGATAGCTACCGGGCAGACGCTCGCAGACGAAGGTGTGGGTCTGGCCGCCGCGCAGGTACAGGCGGTTATGGATTTGCTGTTCATCACCATGACCGCCAGTGATCAACAGATATTCACAAAACGGCAGTAGTTTGTCAGCGCACTCATCCGCAGTACCTTCGGGCAGCTCGGCAAGAATGCGGGCTTCCGGAAGGTTCGGCGTGGCGATGGTCGACAGTGGCAACAGGCGTTCGCGCATGGCGTAGCCGACCTCGTCCTTGCCCAGTCTGCCGCCGCCGCCAGCGCGTAACACCGGATCACAGACCATGGGCAAGTGCGGGTGAGCCAGAAGCAGATCGACGACCGTATCGACCATGTCCAGTGAGCCGAGCATGCCCAGCTTGACAGCTGCTACGCTCGAATCGTTGAGGACTGCATTGGCTTGCGCCATCACCCATTCGCGATCCAGCACGCGGAAATCACTGACATTGACGGTGTCTTGCACCGTAAGCGCGGTAATGACCGGAGCGGCATGGCAGCCTTGGGCGAGCAGGGCTTCTATATCGGCCTGCATACCGGCACCGCCACTAGGGTCGTGGCCGGACAGGCAAAGGACTACGGGGCGGGAGCTATAGATATTCATGGTGCGCGAGCTTATCACTAAACCTTTCGCGGGCCGCTCGGGGGGCCGGTTTTTTCTTGCGGATCGAGGTCAGTCGGCGACGACGGCAGGCTCGACAAAACCTTAAAAAGTACTCATGTTTGCTCTGCAGTCACCGATATAGAGCTATTGCCTTGATTTTGATCGCGATACTGTCTTTCAGCTATTAGCGGCTATGCTTGAGTGGCAAGGCTGACGAGTGACGGCTCGGGCTTTTACTGATGTCTGCCGGTACATGTGCACGTTCAATGGTGTGTTTGAATCATTAGCCTGTTTCAAGGATAGAAATTTGCGGGACGTCGTAATCAATGGATGGATTGAACGCGACGACCTACCTTGGGGCTTCAATGCGCTATCTGTTGATCATTCTGGCTCTTTGGCTGCCGTTGCAGAGTCATGCAGTCGAGTTTGATGAAAACACTCGTTTTCTGCCGCTGGGCCGTGCCATTCAGGTATTCGAGGACCCCACCGGCGAGGCGACCATCGAAAGCGTCAGCGCTGCCGCTCATGCCAGTGCCTTTAAGCCCGTGCCTCCCGGAACCTTCAACGCCGGCTATTCGCGTTCTGCCTTCTGGCTGAAGGTCGAGCTGACCTATCGCCCCACAGATGCCAGCATCCATAACGACTGGCTGCTGGAACTGGCCTATCCGCCAATGGACCACATTGACTTCTACGGCCCGGATGCCGACGGGCAGCCCACTCGCGCCTGGCATACCGGCGATATGCTGCCGTTCTCCAGCCGTCAGTTCGCCCAGAACAACTACCTCTTCCAGCTGGACCTGCCGTCTGGCCAGACGCGAACCCTGTACATGCGTATTCGCAGCGAAGGCGCTGTTCAGGCACCGCTCTACCTCTGGTCCACCCACGCCTATATGGATGCGCAGCCCACCAAGATTTACGTCTTCGGTCTGATCTACGGCGTGCTGCTGGGCATGCTGGTCTACAACCTGTTCATCTACCTCAGCGTTCGTGAGGTGGATTACCTGTATTACCTGCTGTACGTCGCCTCGTTCGGGCTTTACCAGATGTCGATCAACGGCGTTGCGATCGAATACCTGTGGCCTGACAGCCCGTGGTGGGCGAATGCGTCGACCCCTTTCCTGATATCGCTGGCGACGTTATTTGCGTGCCAGTTTTCGCGCAGCTTCCTGGGCACGGCACAACTGAGCCGCTGGCTGGACCGGCTGTTGCTGGCGGTCATCGGCGCTGCCGTTCTGGTCATGGGTATGGCCTTGTTCCTCAGCTACGGGCCAGCCTTGCGCGGCGCCGCTCAACTGGTCATGGCAGGCGCCCTGACGATCTACCTGGCGGGTATCATTGCGGTCATAAAAGGCGAGCGGGTCGGGCGCTATTTTGTGCTCGCCTGGTCGGTGTTCATGGTCAGCGGACTGATCTTCGGCTTGATGCTGCTTGGCTATCTGCCCAATACCTTCCTGACCATGTACGCCTCGCACATCGGCACGGTGCTGGAAATGGCGTTCCTGTCGATGGCGCTGGCCGACCGTATCAACCACGCCCGCAGGCAGCAGGCGCAAACCTTGCTGGCTGCCGGTCAGGATCTGGAGCGTCTCAACCAGCAACTGGCCAACAGCAACCGGCTGAAGGATGAGTTCCTGGCCACGCTCACCCATGAGCTGCGCACGCCGATGAACGGCGTGATCGGGTCGCTGGAAGTCATGCAGACGCTCGACATGGACGACGAAGTCGAGATGTATCAGCAAACCGCCGCCAGTTCGGCACGCGACATGATGAGCATGATCAACGGCATCCTGACCCTCACCGAGTTGCAGGCCGGGGTGCTGTATGCCGACTGCGAGGCGTTTTCGCCCAAGGATCTGGCCGACAGGCTGCGTGAACGCTTCAGCGGTGCGGCTCAGTCCAAGGGCCTGATATTGACACTTGATCTGGACGATAAACTGCCGCCGAGCCTTCGTGGCGACGCGGGCAAGCTCTACCAGTGCATCGAGTGCCTGGTGGACAACGCGATCAAATTCACCCGAAAAGGCGCAGTGCAGGTGCGTTTCAGTGGTCATCCGCAAGACCTGGAGCGCCTGTACCTGCGGGTCGAAGTGATGGACAGCGGTATCGGTTTGAGCTGCCTTGACGAAGCCGGGCTGTATCAGCATTTCTTTCAGGTCGACGGCTCCATGACCCGTGAGTACGGTGGGCTGGGCATCGGTCTGGCGATCTGCCGGAAACTGATCGAGTTGCAGGGCGGCGAGCTGAGTCATCGTTCCGAACCCGGCAAAGGCAGCTGTTTTACGCTGAGTGTCCCGATGCTGATGGTCGTACCGGGTGCAGTGCGCAGGGCGCCTGAACTCAAGGCTCAATGGGGCATATAAGCGGCCTTATAGCGCCATCAGCTTAAAGCGCCGACCGTTAGGCGGCTGCGGTACTTTTGCGAGGGCCGGGTGCGTGATTCACTGTGTGCATATTGCGTGTGTATGCAGGCAGGAGATGACTCATGAACCTGAATCAATTCGCCGAAACCCACGAAGTCACCAATCAACCGCCGCCGCTGGACGGGGCAAACCTTTACCGTATCGACGTGCCGCTTCAGGAGTGGAGCAGCAGATTCGGTGCAGGCTGGGCGCAGCCGCGTATCGACGCCTATGGTGCGCTGGCAGGAGGTCCGCTGATGGCGGCGGGCTTCCTGGCCAACCAGCACAGGCCCGAGTTTGCCAGCCATGACCGCTACGGGCACCGCATCGACCTGGTCGAATTCCACCCGGCGTATCACCAGTTGATGAGCACGGCCATCGCGCATGGCATCCCGTCGTTGCCGTGGACCGAGCCGCAGCCCGGTGCTCACGTGGCGCGTGCGGCCATGAGCTATCTGCACACCCAGGCTGAGCCCGGCAGCGGCTGCCCGCTGACCATGACCTTTGCCAGCGTGCCTGCGCTCAGGCTGCAGCCGGATCTGGCTGAAATCTGGCTGCCCAAGGTGCTGTCGACTGAGTACGATCCGCGCAACGTGGGCATTGCGCACAAGAACGGCGCGACCATCGGCATGGCCATGACCGAGAAGCAGGGCGGCACCGACGTGCGGGCCAATACCACGCGTGCGTTTTCGGTGGGGGCCGGCGGCCCCGGCCAGGCCTACGAACTGGTCGGGCATAAATGGTTTTGCTCGGCACCCATGTGCGATGCCTTCCTGACCCTGGCGCAGACCGACAAGGGTCTCAGCTGTTTTCTGCTGCCACGCCACCGGCCGGACGACACGCGTAACGAGTTCTACATTCAGCGCCTGAAAAACAAGCTCGGCAACTGGTCCAACGCCTCCAGCGAGGTTGAGTTTCGCGGCGCGCTGGCGTGGATGATCGGCGAAGAAGGGCGCGGCGTGCCGACCATCATCGAAATGGTCGCCATGACCCGTTTCGACTGCATGATCGGCTCCAGTGCCCTGATGCGTCAGGCGCTGACTCAGGCGACTCATCATTGCGCGCACCGTGCGGTCAGTGGCCGGTTGCTCGCCGAGCAGCCGTTGATGCAGAACGTGCTGGCTGACCTGGCACTGGAAAGCGAGGCCGCGCTGGCCCTGACCCTGCGGATGGGGCGCGCGCTTGACCACCTGGATGATGATCACGAAAAGCGTTTTGTGCGCCTGGTCACCGCAGT
This sequence comes from Pseudomonas sp. P129, assembly GCF_020312195.1. NCBI lineage: Bacteria > Pseudomonadati > Pseudomonadota > Gammaproteobacteria > Pseudomonadales > Pseudomonadaceae > Pseudomonas > Pseudomonas sp. P129. The sequence continues at coordinate 222,762 of NZ_JAGPYS010000001.1, forward strand.
GGGCAAATACTGGATCTGCAAGCGCGCCCCGGCCATGATCAACGAAGCCGCCGAGTGCCTGGGCGGCGCCGGTTATGTCGAGGACAGCATTCTGCCCCGCTTGTACCGCGAAGCGCCGGTCAACTCGACATGGGAAGGCTCCGGCAACGTGCAATGCCTGGACGTGCTGCGAACCCTGTCCAAGGAGCCCGGCGCACTCGATGCGCTGTTCGACGAGCTGGGCGACGGGCATGGCGACCGGCATCTGGCGGCGCACATCGGCACGCTCAAGGCCGCGTTTCAGGACACCGGCGACATTCAGTATCGCGCCCGCCAGTTGACCGAAGACATCGCCATCGCCTTGCAGGGCAAGCTGCTGCTGGAAGCGGGTAACGCGGCGGTCAGTGACGGCTTCATTGCCGGTCGGATAGCGTCCGGCGGGCGGGTGTATGGCGCATTGCCCACGGGCGTTGACGTAGAAACATTGCTGCAAAGGTCCTCGCCGCAGGTGGCATGAGCACGCGAACCCGTTACGATGCACGTCTGCAAGATCAGACAGGACATGAATCGTGACCCAAGCCTTTGTTGTTGTCGACACCGCCGAGCAGGCTGTAGAACGGCTCGCCGAGCTGCATGAACGCGCTACCAGTGCGTTGAGTCAGGCGCTCAAGCGCTACCTGAAAGACCGCGTCGAACCCACCGCCGAAGAGCGCGCGCAATTCAGCTACCCGGAACTGCGCCTGATCTACAAATGCCAGGGCGAAGTACCGGTGACCACCCGTGCCTACGCCAAGGTGCAGCTGCCGGGCACCTACAGCGTTACCGTCACGCAGCCCAAAGCCTTCAAAAAGTACCTGCTCGAACAGCTCGTTCCGCTGATGAACGATTTCACCGTGACGGTCGAAGTCGGCATGAGCGAGCAGAGCATTCCTTATCCTTACGTGGTCGAGCAGGGCGATGAGCTGGCCGGCACGGGCGTCACCGCTGCGGCGCTGGCACGGGTGTTCCCGAGCACCGACCTGTCGGCCGCCACCGATGGCATTGCCGACGGCCTGTATGACTGGGCCAACGTCGACCCGCTGCCACTGGCGCTGTTCGACGCTGCGCGGGTGGATTTCTCGCTGCGCCGTCTGGTGCATTACACCGGCAGCGACTGGCGCCACGTACAGCCGTGGATTCTGCTGACCAACTATCACCGCTATGTCGACCAGTTCATTCTGCACGGCCTGGAAAAGCTTCGCGAAGACCCGCGTTTCGTGCGCATGGTCCTGCCGGGTAACGTGGTAGTCGACAAGAGCATGGGCCAGGACGAAGCCCAGGCCATCGTCGCCAGCGTGGTCTGGCACCGCTATCAGATGCCGGCCTACCACCTGATCGCCGAAGACGGTCATGGCGTGACGCTGGTCAACATCGGCGTCGGCCCGTCCAATGCCAAGAACATCACCGATCACCTCGCTGTACTGCGTCCGCATTGCTGGCTGATGATCGGTCACTGCGGTGGCCTGCGTCAGTCGCAGACCATCGGCGATTACGTGCTGGCCCACGCCTACATGCGTCGTGACGGGATTCTCGACCGTGTGCTGCCGCCGCATATCCCGATTCCGGCCCTGGCCGAAGTGCAGCTGGCCCTGCAGGAGTCGGCTGCGCAGATTACCGGCGAACGCGGCGAAGAGCTCAAGAAGCGCCTGCGCACCGGCACGGTGTTGACCTATGACGACCGTAACTGGGAACTGCGCTGGGCGCAGGAACGTCCGCTGATCAACCTGTCGCGCGCAGTGGCGGTCGACATGGAAAGCGGCACCATCGCCGCTCAGGGTTATCGCCTGCGTGTGCCTTACGGCACCTTGCTGTGCGTATCCGACAAGCCGTTGCACAGCGAAATCAAGCTGCCGGGTTCGGCGAATGCGTTCTACGAACGTGCGGTGAGCCAGCACTTGAAGATCGGCATCGCTGCGCTGGACCTGCTGCGCACCGAGCTGAACTCGCTGCACTCACGCAAATTGCGCAGCTTCGACGAGCCGCCATTCCGTTGATGGCTTGCCGTTAATAGATTGGTATTTGCACGAAGGGCCACTAAAGTGGCCCTTTCTGTTTGCCGATTGCCGAATTCTCATGTCCCGCACCCAACGCCCCGTTTCCCGCCGTCCTGCCTCCAAACCGGCAGGTGCTGCCCGGCGTGTCGCCAAAGCACCACCGGCCGAGCCCAGGCTGATCCTGTTCAACAAGCCTTTCGACGTGCTGACCCAGTTCAGCGATGAGGAAGGGCGGGCGACGCTCAAGGACTTCATCAAGATCCCTGGCATCTATCCGGCCGGGCGTCTGGACCGCGACAGCGAAGGATTGCTGTTACTGACCAACGACGGCCAGTTGCAGGCGCGCATTGCCGATCCGAAACACAAGCTGGCCAAGACCTACTGGGTGCAGGTCGAAGGCGAGCCGAGCGATGAGCAGTTGCAGCAGCTGCGCGACGGTGTCCAGCTCAACGACGGGCCGACCTTGCCCGCCGAAGCGCGGCAGCTTGATGAACCGCAACTCTGGCCGCGCAACCCGCCCGTGCGCTTTCGCAAGAGCGTGCCGACAAGCTGGCTGGAGCTGGTGATCAAGGAAGGGCGTAATCGGCAGGTGCGGCGCATGACCGCTGCCGTCGGCTTGCCGACCCTGCGGCTGGTGCGGGTCAGGATTGGCGACTGGACGCTGGAGGGCCTGGATCAGGGCCAGTACAGGGAAGTCGCCGCAAAACTGTGAAGCCGGTGTTGGCTCAGTTGCGCAGGTGAGTCAGCGGCATTTCGGTGCTGGCCAGCACCTGATTGAGAACAAAGCTCGATTTGACGCTGGTCACGCCTTCGATGCGGGTCAGATGGCCCAACAGCAGTTTCTGATAGTGATCCATGTCCGGCACCACCACTTTCAGTTGATAGTCCGCGTCCATGCCGGTCACCAGGCTGCATTCCAGAACCTGAGGCAGGTTGCGGATCTGCTGCTCGAAATTCTCGAAGCGCTCGGGCGTGTGCCGGTCCATGCCGATCAGCACGTAGGCGGTCAGGTTCAGACCCAGTTTCTTGCGATCCAGCAGGGCAACCTGGCGCACGATGTAACCGTCGTCTTCCAGTTGCTTGACCCGGCGCGAGCAGGGTGACGGCGACAGACCAATGCGTTCGGCCAATTCCTGGTTGGATATGCGTGCGTCCCGTTGCAATTCAGCCAAAATGCTCAGGTCGTATCTGTCGAGCTTGCTCACGATGCACCCCATTATCAATTCAATTGCGCTGGATTATTCATCTGAAGTCAAAAATTGCGCAAGTAATGTTTTAATCCGCAATATCAGCAATCTTCTGCCTTAGCCTCAGGCCTATTCTTTTAAACAGAATCACTGCCCGGACACAGCGTCCAGCGCGACCCGCCGAATCAGGCCAGTCGCGGCCTCCCACCCGACAGGGTGTGTCAGGCCCCCGGGCTACATACTGTCCAGAAGACGGCATGAGGTGAGCCAGCGTCAAAAGCGCTGCGCCAGGACGAAGTATCTCAAGGGGGCCATTTGGTCCCCTTTTCTTTGTCTGCTGATAAAGTGCGCAGAACGGCGCTACGCTTAAACAGTCTTAATGACGTCAACCCGCGCTCTAGTGAGGAAAGCATGAAATCTGGCATCTGGCAGTTTGCGGGTGTAAGTCTGTTGTGTCTGAGCATCGGTGCTCAGGCGCTGGCCGACGAACGTGATGAACCACCGCGCAATCCGCTTTACGGCAGCCCTGGTGAAAACGCGCAGCAGCGTCAGCAGCAACAGCAGCGTGCTCAAGAGCAGAACAACCAGCAGCGGCAGATCCAACAGCAGCAAAACCAGCTGCGCCAGGTCGAGCGTCAGCAGCAACAGCAGATCAACCAGCAGCAGACCAATCAGCAACGTCAGATTCAGGAGCAGCAGAATCAGCAGCGTCAGGTCGAGCGTCAGCAACAGCAGCAGATCCAGCAACAGCAGCTTCAGCAGCGCAACATCGAGCGCCAGCAGCAACAGCAGATCGAGCAGCAACAGCGCGATCAGCAGCGCCAGATTCAGCAGCAGCAAAACCAGCAGCGTCAGCAGTTGCGCCAGGCTCAGGACAACCTGCCGATCCAGAGCGGCCCGAAAGAGGCGTGGCAAACCCAGCCGCCGCGTCAGGGCTATTACCAGGACATTCCACGCGGCAACAACCGCAACTGGCAGGCCGGCAACGGTCGCCCGAATGACCGTTGGGAAGGGCGTCCCGACGGGCACGGCAATGGCTGGGGGCCAGGTCCGCAATATCGGCCTGGCTATGCGATAGATCGCGTACCGGGTGGCTACTCGCGTATTCCCTATCGTGGTCAGGACTATTACTACTCGGGTGGCTACTGGTATCGCCCGCAAGGCCCGCGTTATGTCGTGGTGACACCGCCCTACGGCGTGCGTGTCAGCAGACTACCGTCCTACTCTCAGGAAGTATGGATCGGCAGCAGCCTGCTGTTTCTGGCTGCCGGGACCTATTACGCCTACCAGCCGGACAGCCAGGACTACGTGGTGGTCAATCCGCCGCAGAACGAAGCCGTGTATCAGGCTCCGCCGGCCGAACAACAGGGCAATGGCTACGATCCGGTGGCCTACCCTGCCAACGGGCAGAGCCCGCAGCAGGTTGAGCTGGATAAATACCAGTGCTACCGCTGGGCTGCGGAGCAAAGCGGTTTCGACCCGGCCAATGTCACCAGCCAGCCACCGCCTGACGTGGTCGATCTGTATCGTCGCTCAATGGGCGCGTGCCTGGCGGGGCGAGGCTACACCGTCAACTGATATCGGTCAGGCACTGGCCTGTTTGACGACTTCCTGAGGGTCGGCGTGTACCAGCACCTCGGCCTTCGGGAATTGCTTGTGAATGGCGTCAGCCACCTGATCACAAATGGCGTGGGCGACCGACAGCGTCAGGCTGCCCGGCAGCTCCAGGTGCAACTGCACAAACCAGTGATTGCCGGAGATTCGTGTACGCAGATCATGCGCACCGAGCACGCCCGGCACTTCGCATGCCAATGCCAGCATTTGAGTGCTGACATCGGCGGGCAACTCCGCATCCATGAGCACCGATATGGTTTCGCGGGCTATTTGAAAGGCGCTCCACAAAATATACAGCGCGATGCCCAGACCAAAATACGCGTCCAGCTGCTGCCAGCCGAAATACGCCAGCGTCAGCGCCACCAGGATGCTGGCGTTAAGCAGCAGGTCTGAACGGTAGTGCAGCGAATCAGCGCGGATCGCTGCCGAGCCGGTCGCCTTGATCACCCGGTATTGCAGGGTGAGCAGTGCGATCGTCAGCGCGATGGAAATCACCATCACGACCATGCCCAGCAGCGGCGCGCCCAGCGGTTCCGGGTTCTGAATGCGCTCGACCGCCTGAACGGCAATCAGCACACCACTGACGGTGATGAACAACGCCTGCGCCATGCCCGACAGCGCTTCCGCCTTGCCGTGACCATAGCGATGATCGTCATCGGCAGGCCTCAGTGCATAGTGCACCGCCAGCAGGTTGAGGAACGAGGCTGCGCCATCCAGCAGCGAGTCGGTGAGACCGGCCAGCAGGCTCACCGAGCCGCTCAGCCACCAGGCAACGCCCTTGGCCAGGATCAGCGTCGTGGCAACCGCCAGCGAGGCCCGTGTCGCCAGACGCAGCAGTCGGGAATGTTCGGCAGTGGTGCTCATGACGCTTCCTTGAACGGGATCGATATCAGGCGGCAGGGACCAGGCCCAGTGCTGCCAGTTGTTCCACGCTGCCTTTATGCTGGATCAGGCGTGGATCGTTCAACGGCAGGGAACGGCCCAGCTCGGTTTCAATGATGGCTTGCAGCTTGGTGTTATCGACGCTGCCGTCAGCCTTGAGCGCTTTTTGCAGCTTCTGCGGATCGATCTGCGCGTGCTCGCCGGGCCCGTAATAGATCGCGCCAGTGGCGAAGTCCACCGCAAACGCAATCACGCCCGGAACGATATAGAACAGCAGCGCAAAAGCATCCAGCGCCGCAATGGCCGGGTCAACCTTGCCATCGATCTGACCACGACGATCAGGATAGAAAATACTGCCGCAGGCGGAAATCTGAGTCAGCAACGTGGCGACCAGAACGCCACCGATCAAGCGAGAAGGAATGCGCATGGAAAGCTCCTGAGATGAAGACGGCAACTATACAAGGCAATGACTGCAAGGCTAAGACTATTGAGTGATGGCGTGGTTCTGCGCTCGTGAAGTTAAACCCAATGGGATGCGGAGCATTCTGAACTGCAGAATCGCAGGGCCCTGAGCGGGCGTTGAAGATTATCGAATGTGAGACCGGCCAGGAAAACAGCTCCATCGCCAATGCCTCTTACCGACCACGATTAACATCTGGTTTACTGTGTCGCACGATAATTACAAAAACCCAGGAGTCATGTATGCAACCGATTCGTCTCGGTCTGGTGGGCTACGGCAAGATTGCGCAGGATCAACACGTCCCTGCGATCCACGCCAACCCTGCGTTTGAGCTGGTGGCCGTGGCCACGCAAGGCCAGCCGTGCGCCGGGGTAGAGAATTTCAAATCCCTGGGCGAACTGCTTGCGAGCGGGCTGCAGGTTGACGCGATTGCGTTCTGTACGCCCCCGCAAGGTCGCTTTGCCCTGGTGCAAGAGGCGTTGGCGGCCGGCAAACACGTGCTGGTCGAGAAGCCGCCGTGCGCGACCCTGGGTGAGGCGATGGCGTTGGTGGCCCAGGTGCAAGAGCAGGGCGTCAGCGGTCTGTTCGCCTGGCATTCGCGTTACGCGCAGGGTATCGAAGCGGCGCGTGAGTGGTTGTCCAGCCGCACCCTGCAGAGCGTGCAGATCGACTGGAAAGAAGACGTGCGCAAATGGCACCCCGGTCAGGCGTGGATCTGGCAGCCCGGTGGCCTGGGCGTGTTCGATCCCGGCATCAATGCCCTGTCGATCGTGACCCACCTGCTGCCACTGCCATTGTTCGTCGAGTCTGCCGAACTGCGCGTGCCGAGCAATTGCCAGTCGCCTATCGCCGCGTCCATCAAGATGTCCGACACGCGCCATCTCGATATTCGCGCCGAGTTCGATTTCGATCATGGTCACGACGAACTCTGGAGCATCGAGATTTGCTGCGCCGAAGGCACGTTGCGCCTGGACAACGGCGGTGCGCTGTTGAGTATCGATGGCCTGCGCCAGGCTGTTTCGGAGGAGGGCGAGTACGCAGCGGTGTATCGACACTTCCAACAGCTGATCGGCGATAAAGCCAGTGACCTGGACCTGCAACCGTTGCGGCTGGTCGCGGACAGTTTTTTCGTGGGCGGTCGGGCATCCGTTGAACCGTTCTACGACTAAAAGCCTCTCAGCTACAGGTGGGGGCAAACCGAATTACGCGCCCCCGCATACGTCAGCCTGACAAGAGAGCAGAAATTGGACACAAAACAGCTTTGGCCTTGCAGTGAACAGGAGTTGGTAGAAGTACGACGGTTCAATAAAACCCTCTCGCGGATGCCGCGTTTCCAGATTCGCAATCGCGTCACGCCCCGGCTGATTCAGGCGCTGTTGCGCGCAGCTCAGATCGGCAGCGCCCTGAAACCGGGAGGGCATGACCTGCGCATCGAGAAAAGAACGGTCAGCTCGGATAACGTACCGGTGCCCGTGCGCATCATCCGCCCCAAAGGCAAACCCCGGGGCGTGGTGTTCGACATCCACGGCGGCGGGTGGGTGATCGGCAACGCGCAGATGAACGATGATCTCAACGTCGCCATGGTCAACGCCTGCGACGTGGCCATTGTTTCGGTTGATTATCGACTCGCTGTGACAACCCCCATCGAGGGCCTGATGGAGGACTGTTTTTCTGCCGCCTGCTGGCTGTTGGGCAAAGACTGCGAAGAGTTTGCCGGCCTGCCGGTTATCGTGGTCGGCGAATCCGCTGGCGGGCATCTTGCCGCAGCCACCCTCCTGAAATTGAAAAACCGACCTGATCTGCTCGAGCGGATAGTGGGTACGGTGCTGTACTACGGCGTCTACGACCTGACGGGTACCATGAGCGTGCGTACCGCAGGGCCCGAGACACTGGTGCTGGACGGTCCGGGCATGGTCGGCGCCATGCGCGCGCTCACCCCCGACCGAAGCGACGATAAACGCCGTGAACCGCCATTGTCACCACTGTATGGCGATTTGACCGGCCTTCCGCCCACACTGATGTTCGTCGGAGAGATTGACCCGCTGCTGGATGACACACTGCAAATGGCCGAGCGCTGGGCCAACTCGGCAGAGGTCGAAATGCACCTCATGCCCGAGTCGCCGCACGGCTTCATCCACTTCCCGACCACGTTGGCGCGCAAGGCGCTGGCGCGCAGCCGCGAGTGGATCAATGAGCGGATCGATGCGCTGGGTTGAGCCCGCCCCTCAACCTATCTCCGCGACCCACTTCGATACCGGGTCGCCACTGCTCAAGCCCGGCTGCACAAGACCGTCGATCATGAAGGTCGGCGAGACGTGTATGCCGTTCTGGCGAGCGTATTTGGCGTGCCATTTCACAGCCTGCTCAAGCTCGGGATTGGCGAATGCCTCCGCCAGCGCCAGGCCGCTGTAACGCTCGATGCGCGCGATGATGTCGTTGGGCGTTGCGTCCATATTCGGGCCGGTGGCATGGTGTTCGAACTCGAATTCTTCACGGTGCGACGCAACCGCCGTCATGACCGCCTTGGCGCTTTGCTTACCGCCTTCAAGGGTCGCAGCCGCCAGAATGCAACGCACGATGACACCCGAAAACATGTGCCAGGGCTGCGATTGCAGGCGGATTTTGACCGTGACCCTGTCTTCTCCTGCCTGCGCCAGCAGCTCATCGAGTTTGAAGAAGGCCTTGACCGAAAAAGGGCAGGTCGGCTCAAGGAAGACTTCGAACAGACGAGGCCCGTGGCCCCAGGAAAGTGCGTCTGAATGCATGGTCGTTTTACTCCCGTCGATGGTTGTACACAAGGCGCGCTGCGCGTAGGCACTGGAAGTGTTCTCCCGAACACTTCTCGTTCCTCACGCTCCGCGTGGGAATGCCGTTGGTGACGCTCCGCGTCACACATTGCAGCGTTGACGCCTGGTTCAGGCTGCACCAGATGTAGACACCCTTAAAGCCTGAACTGCGGATCATGCGGGTTGGAGAGCCGGTTCGGGCATGAGTTCGATTTTCACGCCAGCAACGCGGTAATCCAGCGGACCTGTTGCGCAACGTCCTGCAGCTTCTCTTCGTTCACGGCTTGCTGGGCGCGTTCGAAGTTGTGCAGCGTCTTGTGTTTCTTGCCCAGCAAACGCTGCCACTTGAGCAGAAACGCCGGGCTGCGCGCCTGCATCTGCAGCGGACCGAAATACAGCTCCTCAGCCGTGTACTTAACGGGGCCTGTGCGTTCGGCGACGATGATTTCGTAGTCGAAACGATTTTCCCGCAGCACTTCTTCGCTGACGATGCGGTAGTCATGCTCCATCAGCCAGACACGCAACGGTTGCTCGCCGCCGTTGGGTTGCAGGATCAAGCGTTCCTGACCGCTCAGGCGCGCCTTGCCCGCTTCAAGGATGTCGCGAATCGTCTCGCCGCCCATGCCGCAGAGACTGATCGCCGTGATCGCGTCTTCCGCTTTGATCGCCGCCAGACCATCGGCCAGGCGCACGCTGACCTGATCCTGCAGATCGTTCTCGCGCACGGTGCGCTCGGCTGCACAGAACGGCGTCAACGCCACCTCGCCAGCCACCGCTGCCGCAATGACGCCACGGTTCAGCAGCGCCACCGGCAGATAGCCGTGATCCGAGCCGATATCGGCCAGTCGTGCACCGGCTGGCACATGCGTCGCCACACGCTCAAGGCGCATGGACAATCTCTGTTCGTTCAACGGCAACCCCTTTCACCCCAAACGCCCGACAGCATGGCCGGGTCCGGGCGCGATTCTGTAGAGCAACGCGGCGCATTTCAACTTTCCGCGCCAAAGCCCACGGCTCGACCCCCATCTTTCGCTCGCGTAGGCTTGGCGTTTTCCATCCTTTGCAAAGCAGAGAACCCATGGCAAACGCAGACATCACCTTCACCCCCGATCCCGACCCGGAGTCCATCTCCTCGGACGTCGCCGACTTCAACGGCGTGCTGGTCAGCACCCAAATCCCCACCCACCCCGACGGCAGCCTGGAACTGGGCGGCATCACCGAGCAGAGCGAGTGCACCTGCGAGCCCTGAAAGACGCCCTCGAACGCGCCGGCAGCTCGATGGACCGGGTCATGCACCTGACCATCTACCTCACCGACATGGCCGATCGCGCAGCCTTCAACGAAGTGTACAAACGCTTCTTCAAAAAGCCGTGGCCCGTGCGCGCAGCGGTGGGCGTGGCGGCGTTGGCGGTTGAAGGGATGCGGGTGGAAGTGACGGCGATGGCGGCCAGGGCGGGCTGACCATTATTCGCCAACCTGGCTGATGCTCGCGTCAGTGCTCTGCACCTGTGCAGAGTTGCACATCCCGTGGAACCGGATCTCGTTGCTTGCCACCAAGGCGGTATGAGTTTCCGGAGAAGCAGATGATCAACCTCACCAACCTTGCATCTTCGTTGGCGCGAGTGGCGCTCAGCGATTCGACAAAGCCAACGATAGACCGCGCGATGAACGTCGTCAGCCATATCGCTGGCAAAGTGGCGTTGCAGGTCAACAGCTCATTGCTGGAGCAGAAAGGCCGGCTCAACGAGCGCCAGCAGAAAGGCCTCGAGGTGATCCTCGACGCATTGCTCGGCAAGGAACCGGTGACCCATGTCGAGACGCACGAAGGGGGAGGCCGATTCAATCTGGCGCGAGCTGCCTTCGACGTGGCCAGCGTTGTCTGGGAGCGCGACCAGTCGATGCGCAACGTGATGAGCTTTTTGGGCATCAATGATAGCAAGGGCAACCTGCTGTTCTCTCTGGGCAAGACGCTGGCCGACGCGATGGCCAGGCCCGAACCCGAGAATGGCAAGCACAACAGTGAGGCGAACTACGCATTCTTCTCCAGCAACTTGAAGCTGAACAAACTGATGAATGACATCGCTGACCAGGTGATCAACGAGATTCGTCAGCAGAACACCGATCGCGTGCGACGACCCACACCGGGCCCATCCTGGAGACCTGAAAGTACTCAACAGCAAGCACGCCCACAAACGCCTCCAAGCGCTCGCCCCCAGGCCAATAGCGCGCCGCCACCGCCGAAAGCCCAGCCCGATGCGGGCGCTCAGCGGCCGTCAACAGAGCGGCCCCCCAAAACACCCCCCACTGGCGCGTCCGCGAAGGTGGACGATTCCGCCCCCGCCAAACCACCCGTGAAACAGTTGTACGAGCACTTGGGCCTCTCGGACATGACGGCGGACCTCTCCGCAGTCAAAAAGGCTTACAAGAAGGCCGCGTTGAAGTACCACCCTGATAAAAACGCGGGCAACGTGGCCGAGGCGAATGAGCGTTTCAAAAAAATTTCAAATGCGTTCAGGATTTTGTCCGATCCAGAATTGCGTACGAAATACGACAATGGCGTTATTGATGAGAACGGTAACGAGTTCAAGACCTGACTTTTCGGCGTGAGGCATGCTGGCGGCAGTGTTATTGAGCAGTGGGCTCCACGCGCAAGTAGCCCCGATAACTAAACGCTGCTCTTCGTTGATCACACTGAAAAGCGTTCTTCTATTGCCTCGGAAAAATGCGTGCAGTTTATTCGCGCAAAACGCTGGTAGTCGCGCGACACCGAGAACGCCGAGCCCGGCATCAGCAGGATCTTGTGTTGTTCAAGTTTCTTTATGAAGGGCTCCAGGTTAGGGATGTCCGAGTGATAGGCCCAGATGAACATGCCGCCCTGCGGTGCTATATCGAATTGCCAGCCTCTTGCTCGCAGGGCGCGTTGAGTCTGGACCTGCTGGCTGATAAGCCTCTGTTGAACATCCTGCATGTGCCGGGCATAAGTACCGTCCGCAAGAATGGTGTTGACGAACCGCTCGCAGAACGCTGGAACGGCAACGCATGTCAGGAGTTTCAAGCGTGTCAGCGGCTCGATGAGCTCTTGCGAGCAGGCGATATAACCCACGCGCAGCGAAGCAGAAAGGCATTTGGAAAAACTGCCGACGTAGATCACACGATCCAGATTATCCAGTTCGGCAAACGTCTGGCGGACAGTGGGGCTGAAGTCACCATAGACATCATCTTCGACCACAAAGAACTCGTGCTCTACAGCAAGACGCAGAACCTTGAAAGCATTGTGCGGGCTGATGTTGCTGCCGGTCGGATTGTGGAAGGTGCTATTGCAGAAGAACGCTTTGACCGTGTGCTTCGCCAGATAACTCTCCATCTCGGCAATGTCCGTCCCGTCCTGAGTCCGCTTTATACCCACAACATGTCCGCCCGCCAACTGAATCAACCTGATCAGGTTGCCATTGCCCGGCTCGTCCACGAATACATGGTCACCGGGCTTGATCAATAGGCGGGCAACCAGATCCAGGCCCTGCGTTGCTCCCAGGGTGGTGAGGATCTGACTGGGTCTGATGTCGATACGGGTGAGACGCTTCAGGTGAACGCAAAGCTGTTTACGCATCGGGAGATAGCCGGAAATGTCGCCGTATTCGGCCAGCGAACTTTGCTCCAGCCGCGCCGTGCGTCGAATGGCCTTGGCCAGCAATTCGGTATCTCGCCATGCCGGTGGCAGCCAGCCACATCCCAGCTTGGTGTAGTGCGGCCCTGCCTGTAGCAGCCTGAACAGTGGGTCGGCGCTCATGCACTCTATTTCCCGCACGTTATCCACATGGGTGACATGACTGCTCACAAAGTAACCGCGTCCGGGAGAAGCCGACAGCACACCTTCACTCACCAGGCGAGCATAGGCCGAGACGGCATCGTGGTAGCTCGCTTCGGCAGTCAAGGCCAGCTTCCTTATCGACGGCATACGTTGTCCAGCCAGCCACTCGCCTGATTCAAGGCGCTGTTTCAGCGAGTCATAAAGGGCATCAACGCTCATAAGCACCCGGCAAACTGATAGGAAAAACACCCTAACAGTTAACTGTAAAGCTTGTCGACTGTGCGCGCTTGTGGGGTGGGTGAGTGCGATTATGCGCTTGCTGGCATTTGAGCCAGCAGGGCGTCAGCTGCGCAGAAGCCCCTGAAATCAGAGACTGGATATCGAGATAATGCCAAATATGGACATACGATCAGTACCTTCTTCCCGACTCGCCGTCGCAGGTGGTCAGGAGTCGTTTCAACTGGTCAAGAACCTTGTCATCGCAGCATTGCTGGAATGCTGTTCTGTAGAGGAGTTCAATGAATTAAAAGAAACCCTTCTCATTGAGTACGTTACCGAGCAGTCGCACGAGGATCTATTGATGTTCGCGCGCAAGGACCCGGCCTCTTGCGGCGATCCTTTGGTCATTGCAAGGACTTACACGTCCTTCGCAGCGGTAATGCATTACCGCCTGGCCCACTGTGTATACCAAAATGCAAAAAGAAGCTGTAACTCCCACGAACAGTCTCTGGCAGCCATCATTTCCAGGCGAGGAAAAATGCTCTCTGGCGCAGAAATCCATTTCCGCTGCAGCATAGGTGCTCGACTTATCATCGATCATGGGTTCGGTACTGTAATTGGCGAGACCGCCATAATTGGCGACGACTGTTATATTCTCGGAGGTGTAACACTGGGAGCCAGAGGTATCAGCAGTAATCCTTCGATACCGCGTCATCCTAAAGTAGGCAGTCGCGTGCAGATAGGCGCTTTTTCAAGCGTATTGGGTCCGGTGAACATAGGTGACGATGCATTCATTGGACCGCGCTGTATCATCACCCAAGACGTTCCCTCGGGTGCTCGAGTGCAAGTGAAAACATCACTGCAGGTGGTAATTGAGCAATGATCGCCACGACTCACGATGTGTTGCGTAACACGGAAAAACTGTATTACAAGGATCGGTACTTGGGGTCTACAAATACCAAAGTGACGCGGTTGTACCCAGACGCTATTGAGCTTGATTGTACGGTTGCCTACCCCGAGGGAGGTGGGCAGGAAGCTGACTTCGGTACTATAGAATTACCCATTGGTACCGTGCGATTTGTCTGGGTAAAAAAGCTCTACGGCACCCCCATTCACCTGGAAGGCTTCAAGGGCGGAAAGTTAGGCGGAGTTATCCTCCATATGATACATCCTGAGGATCTTCACCTCCTTGACTCAATAAGTGAAGGCATGGCTGCTCTGATTAGAATTGATATTTTGCGTCGCGAACGATTGAGTCTATCTCACAGCGCTAGCCATTTTCTGTATGCCGCTGCCACCAGCCTGAGCGAGGAACTAAAGCAGTGGACCATCGGCTGTCACATTAAAGAAAACTCGGCACGCTTTGATTTTCTTGTTGAAGAGTCCTTTAGCAGCGATGACATCAGTGAAATAGAACGACTCGCAAATGAGTTGATCGCCCACGACGACGTGATCAAGAGCTATACGGTCTTTGATGTTGAGGATGCGCGCATGTGGAGTTACCAAGGCATCGAGATTCCCTGCGGTGGCACTCATCTCGTTAATCCTAGTGCCATAGGCCGCCTGAACGTACGTCGAAAAAGGTTGGGTAAAGGTAAAGAACGACTGATCTGTGACTTTCCCAACGCTGAAATTGATTTGTCCCCCTATCATGAGCGCGCCCTACGATGACTACGCTTCCGCGACGCACCTATCTGTATTTCATCGCGCAATCCATTAACCTGACCACCGCTGTAATGTCCGTGACCATGGCCGCTATTGTCGGCTCCGCACTGGCACCTGAAGCCCGTTTTTCAACGGTGCCGTATGGTTTACAGTTCCTGTTCCTGATGCTGGCCACATATCCCGCTTCCAGGCTGATGAGCCGGATCGGTCGGAAAAAAGCCTTCATGTTTGGCGCCATACCTCTGGTGGCATCCGGCTTGAGTGGCTTCTGGGCAGTCGAGCACCAGCATTTTCCGATGCTGATGTTTAGCCATTCGGCACTCGGGGTTTATATCGCTTTTGCCAACTTCAACCGATTTGCTGCAACCGACAACCTTGATCAAAAGTTAAAGCCCAAAGCCATCTCTCTGGTTGTAGCCGGTGGGGTTATCGCCGCCGTGGTGGGACCGACACTGACTGAGGTGCTCAGGGACTTGGGCGGCTACTCTCTATTTTCATTGTGCTACGCCTCGTTCATCGGTCTGGCTGTACTATCTTTTCTGGTCACCGTTTGCCTGCCTGACGATCCGGTGATGCCATTAGTTTCCAGAGGAAGCCCAGAGACCAAGCCGCCGCAAGTGATGACGTCGACGATGTTGATCGCTATGTCTGTTGCCGCAATAGGCTACGCAATCATGAACGTGCTGATGATTCAGGCTTCAATGCACATGAAGCACATGCACGAGGATTTTTCGGATGTGCGCTTGGCGATCCAGTGGCATGTGATAGCGATGTTTGCTCCGTCTTTTTTTACGGGGGCAATTATCCAGAAACTAGGGATCAAAACCACCCTCTGCTTGGGCGTCCTCATGCTGGCCGGCTGCTCAGCCATAAACATGGGATCAAGCTCTTACGGCGCCATGGTCTTCGCTCTGATCATCCTTGGCTCAGGCTGGAATCTAACCTATGTGGGAGGCGGAGCTCTGTTGGCTCAAGCCCTTCAGAGCAGCTCGCAAGCCTTGCGCATGCAGGGAAAAAACGACCTTGCTATCGCTGTTTTCGCAACGATCGGTGCGTTTACTCCTTCGCTGTTGCTCAGCACGGTAGGCTGGTTTGGTACCAACGCTATTTGTATTGGGCTATGCATCTTTTTGTTAGCTGTAATTGTTGCGCTGTTGGATCAAAAAAAAACGGGCCACGCCATGGAGGGAGGCATTAAATGAGTGTGCTTATCAGAACTCATGATCGAGTTTTAACCAAGCTGGAAATGAATAACCCAGGAGGTAGTCACAAATATCGCGCAGCTAATTTAATTGTAAAAAATGCGCTACGCAATGGGAAAATTATTCCTGGTATAACTACTGTAATTGAAAAGACGGGTGGCAATTTTGGTTTTGGTCTGTTATCTGCCTGCCACGCGTATGGTATTCCGGTTGAACTGGCAGTTGGCCTCGGTTTTAGTCAGACCAAAAGAGATTTGTTGGAATGCTTTGGTGCCAAATTGATTGGTAAGGATATGTTGATCGCAGGCGCATCGCCGAGGGATGTCGTTGCCCATCATTTGGAGCATCAGGTCGAAATGGACAAGTGTTACTACTATACCGATCAGTTTAATAACCAAATCGGGATCGAGGCATATCGCTACCAGACTGCATTTGAGCTTGCCTGCCAATTAGAAGAAGCTGAGGCCGACAAAGAGCTTTTGTTTATAGGCTGCGCAGGGACGGGGGCGAGCTTTACCGGTATTACCTTGGGCTTGAAGGACAATGGTTTCGATGTATCTACTGTCTTGGTCGACCCCTCGGGTTGCGACTCCAAGAATGGTGTTTTTTCAGACCATCGTTTTGAAGGGATGGCGGTTGGCGTCTGCCCACCCTTTCTGGACTGGTCCTTGGTAAACAGATGCTATCAAGTCGAACATGGCGAGATGCTGGCAGCGCAACGCGGATTCTATATTCAGAGCGGTACTTTTGTCGGCAATACCGCAGCGGCATGTCTGGCAGTCGCTCAGCGTCTTGCCTGCCTTCCGGAATACGCAGAGACCACGTTGGTGACAATCGCTTATGACAACGGGCTCTGGTATCAGGATTTACAAAGGTCAGTGGCATTAAGTGCAGCTTAGTGACGTTTATGTAAGGCTAGAAAATCGTCTAGGGTTATGGGGTGTCAAATTTTTAAGAAGGGTGAGTAGAGAGAGGGCTTTC
The DNA here is from genome assembly GCF_020312195.1 of Pseudomonas sp. P129. Taxonomy (NCBI): domain Bacteria; kingdom Pseudomonadati; phylum Pseudomonadota; class Gammaproteobacteria; order Pseudomonadales; family Pseudomonadaceae; genus Pseudomonas; species Pseudomonas sp. P129. Next base: position 239,578 of record NZ_JAGPYS010000001.1, read on the forward strand.
TAAAGCGTTATGCCAATACTCTCCCTGATTCCCCAACCCCACCCCGGTATACTCTCCCGCATCTCTCCGGGAGCCCCCATGACCTCGTTACCCATAGATTCCGTGCTGCCAGCCCTGCGCCAGGCCTTGTCCACACGCCATGAAGCCGTGCTCGAAGCCCCTCCCGGTGCGGGCAAGACTACGCGCGTGCCGCTCGCGCTACTTGAGGAAACTTGGCTGGCAGGGCAGACCATTCTGATGCTGGAGCCGCGTCGCCTTGCAGCACGGGCGGCGGCGGAGCGCTTGGCCAGCGAGCTGGGCGAGAAGGTCGGCGAGACGGTGGGCTATCGGATTCGTTTGGAAAGCCGGGTCGGCCCGAAGACGCGTATTGAAGTGGTCACCGAGGGGATTCTCACGCGGCGTTTGCAGGACGATCCGGCGCTGGAAGGCGTGGGGCTGCTGATTTTCGATGAGTTTCACGAACGCAGCCTGGATGCCGATCTGGCCCTGGCCCTGAGCCTCAACGGCCGGGAGCTGTTTCGGGACGATCAACCGCTGAAGATTCTGCTCATGTCGGCCACCCTGGAAGGCGAGCGCTTGGCGGCGCTGCTGGACGATGCGCCAGTGGTGCGCAGCGATGGGCGGATGTTTCCGGTGAGCATGCAATGGGGGCGTCCTTTTCAGCCCGGTGAGTTTGTCGAGCCGCGTGTCGTGCAGACGGTACTGGATGCGCTGGGCAGCGAGTCCGGCAGCCTGCTGGTGTTTCTGCCAGGGCAGGCCGAGATTCGTCGGGTCAACCAGCAACTGGCGGAAGCACTGGGCGAGCGTGCTGACATTCTGCTGTGTCCTTTGCATGGCGAGCTTGATCTGAATGCGCAACGCGCGGCTATCGAACCGGCTCCCAAGGGCACGCGCAAGGTGGTGCTGGCGACCAATATTGCGGAAACCAGCCTGACCATCGACGGCGTGCGTGTGGTGATCGATGCAGGGTTGGCGCGGGTGCCGCGTTTCGATCCGGGCAGCGGCATGACGCGTCTGGAGACTCAGCGCATCTCTCGTGCCAGCGCCACCCAGCGTGCCGGGCGGGCAGGGCGGCTGGAGCCGGGCGTGTGTTACCGGCTGTGGTCTGAAGCGCAGCACGATCAACTGGCCGCCTACGGGGCAGCAGAAATTCTTCAGGCGGACCTCGCCGGGCTTGCGCTGCAACTGGCCCGCTGGGGCGTCACGCCTGCGCAACTGGTCTGGCTCGACGTGCCGCCAGCCGCGGCTTATGCACAGGCGCAGGATTTGCTGGTGCGTCTGGAGGCATTGAACAATCAGCCGGGTCAGCCGCCAGCCCTGACGCCACACGGTCAGGCGATGGCTGAGCTGCCTGCTCATCCGCGCATCGCCCATCTGCTGTTGCGCGGCCATACGCTAGGGTTGGGCGAACTGGCGTGCGACGTGGCGGCCTTGCTGGGCGAGCGCGATATCTTGCGCGGAGCTGGGGCGGACTTGCACAGCCGCCTGACTCTGCTGGCCGGCATCGAACGCGCGGCGCGCGGCGCACAAGGCGGGATACAACGGGCCAGACAACTGTCGCGGCAATATCGCGGCTATCTGCGCGGCGCAGCGAACAGCCCGGTCAGCGATCCGGACCACTCCCGCTGGCTGGGCGCCTTGCTGGCGCTGGCCTACCCGGATCGCGTCGCACAGCAACGCCGAGCGGGCGGAGCCGAATACCGACTGGCCAATGGTCGCGCGGCACTGTTCGCCGAGGCGGATGCGCTGATGAAACAGCCATGGCTGGTCATCGCGGATTTGGGCAGTCGTCAGGGCCAGCGCGAAGAACGCATTTACCTCGCCGCCGAGTTTGATCCGGCACTGTTCGATTCGGTGTTGGCCGAGCAAGTCATCAGCGTGGACCAGATCGACTGGGACGAACGCGAAGGCGTATTCCGCGCCGAGCGACAGCGCAAAGTCGGTGAGTTGATCATCAGTCGCGAACCACTGACCGGCCTCGACGACGCAACCCGCAGTCACGCGCTGCTGGCGTTGGTGCGTCGCAAAGGCCTGGAACTGCTGCCCTGGACGGCGGAACTGCGTCAGTGGCAGGCGCGTGTCGCACTGTTGCGCGGCCTGGATATCGAGAAAAGCTCAGCAAGCGAGTGGCCTGATCTGAGTGACGCGCAACTGTTGGCAACACTCGAAAACTGGCTGATGCCCTACCTGGGCAAAGTCACCCGACTCAGCCATTTCAGCCAGCTCGACCTGTCATCAATCCTGCGCAACCTCCTGCCATGGCCATTGCCGCAACAGTTGGAGGCGCAGGCACCCCAGACTCTGCAAGTGCCCTCTGGCTCGAATATTCGTATCGACTACAGCGAACATCCGCCGATTCTGTCGGTGCGGTTACAGGAATTGTTTGGACTGTCCGATACCCCGCGCATTGCCAATGGGCGGCAGGTGCTGAAACTGCACTTGCTGTCCCCGGCACGCCGCCCGGTACAGGTGACGCAGGATCTGGCTAACTTCTGGCGGTCGACCTACATTGAGGTGAAGAAGGATTTGAAGGGGCGCTATCCGAAGCATTATTGGCCGGATGATCCATTGGTGGCGGAGGCTACGGCGCGGGTGAAGCCGAGGGGGACTTAGAGGGCAAAATACTGGTTAAACCTTATGGACTGGATGTTCTGTGCCTGAATTTGGAAGCGCCGCGAAGGCCCTGTCCCAAGCCCCCGAGATCGTCATTTTCACGGGTGCGGGAATCTCAGCTGAAAGTGGCATCCCCACGTACAACGATCCATTGACCGGTACTTGGGCTTCATACGATCCGCGCAATATGGAAACAGCCAAGGCCTTTCGTGAAAATCCTCCGTTGGTATGGGGATGGTACCTGTGGCGGCGCCAACAGGTCTCTAAAGCAGCTCCCAATGATGCACACCTCGCGGTGAGCCGACTGGCCAAATCAGGGTATAACGTCTCCGTTATCACTCAAAACATTGATGACTTGCATGAACGAGCGGGATCTGTGGATGTACTGCATCTCCATGGGAGTTTGCACCGGCCGGCGGCATGGCTAACGGAATAAATGCAGGTGGGAGCGCCGGGCTTTTCTGCGCTTGCAGCCGAATCCATTTGTGGACGAGGTTTGCGTTGAGACTATGGCTGAGTGCGACGCTGGCAATCGAAGCGCCGGGTTGGGCACATTCCTGAATGACCTGGGCTTTGAAGGGCTTGGAATAGGAGCGGCGTGTTGGCTGCATGAAATACCCGCTTAAAAAGCTAGAACGGGTGTCCACTTAAATTTAAGTGCACACCATGCCCTGGCTTTGTGGGGCTGGGTAGATGACTTGGTCGGACGCATACGGATGGATATTGATGTGTGCGACGATTGGAGAAACGTGTGTGTACGGCTGCGCGGTTTTAGTGTACAGGTGATGTTGAATGGTTTGCGGTGTCGCAACTGTAGCTCAGTGACTTGTCACTGCCTGATGGCAAATGGCGATTTATGCCTATCTACGTGGTCTCCATTGCCATCGATGGGGGGGCAGAGCATCGAACTCCCAGTCTCATTGTTAGTATATCTGGAGCTTGAGCATGCTTTGATTCCGGTCGTTCCTCAATGGATTTTTGTGTGCGCTAAAGTCTATGGACTCTGTGAGGAGGCGTTGCAGTACAAGATGTTTAGAGGCTTCTTTACTGAGCCAGTCAAGGAAGTACCTGACGGGCGGATTTCGTTCTCTGCCAGGTACACAGGCCGAGATATAATGGGTCCCCGTTAGTTTAACCTCGGGCTTGTATGGCGTTAAAAAGCCTCGGGTAACACTGTCGACGGCTAAGACGTCGCTGGCGAGCACCATCCCATAGCCAGAAGTTGCAGCTTGCAAAGCATGATGTTCATCGTCGTACTCCCTGAACGTGGCGTTGGCCAGCCAATCGTCGTGTCCCGCCGCTTGGCACCAAGTCGTCCAGTCGAATGGGTTATGGCCATCAGCCTCCCAACGAACGTTGATGAGTGGGGACCTTGTGTCTCCAGATAAGGGCGTCCTGCAGGGCATATAGGCCAGAAAGCTTTCGTCCATTAGATGTAGCTGATAGGTATCAGGGACCTCTTTGAAAACGCTGCTAATAGCCACGTCGATACTGGCATCTCTGTGCAGGTCTGCCTGTGTTTTGCTGGTGATGATGTTGACTTGCATCGTTGGATGGCGGCGGTAGAAATCTCCTAATCTGGGAATGAGCCACAATGAGGCAAATGCATGGGTGGTTGTGACGGTGATTGCGTTCTCGTCGGTCTGTGAGCGTAGTTGACTAAGACTTTGGTTTATGCTTGAAAAATGCTGATGGATATTCTTGTATAAATCAAGCCCTTCAGTCGTTAGGGTGACTCCCTTGGCTACTCGCTCAAAAAGCAATAAGCCGAGCCAGTGTTCTAGTGATTTTACTTGATGTGAAATCGCTGAAGGAGTAACAAAAAGTTCAATGGCAGCCGCTTTGAAGCTGCTTAGTCGAGCCGCTGACTCGAACGATCGTAGAGACGTTAAGGGGATTTTTGAAAACATATTAGCCAGCACTCCATTGTTTGGGCGAATACATGGGCTATAGTGTTTATCCGGTTATTTTGGTATGTCAATCTTGCCGTGGACTTGTCCCCGTAAAGCCGTACACCAATCCCTGCCAAATTGATACGGCTCCAAGCGCCTGAGCTTTCTCGGTGAGCGATAGTTCAAGGCGCTGTGCGGATGCTGTTCATTGTAGTATTCGAAGGCATTGCCAGGTTATACAGAGCCAATTTCTCGATCTGGCTTGGACGCTTACGCCACGCAGCCACCCTTGATCGTCTTCATGAAGCTCTTGGCCATGCCGTTGTTCTGCGGGCTGCGAACTGGGGTGGTTACCGGTTGGATGCCGAGCAACTTCACGCTCTGGTACTCGGTCTATCTTAGCCGCGGGTTTCCCTTGTCGACCCTTTTGTCCCCCCACCTGTCCCTCCACTTCATCGTCGGATGAGGTCGAATGGTATTGAACACCATCGGACAGGGAAATGCCTGAAACCCCGGAATAGCTAGGCTACCGGCAGGATTCTCGAACGCGTTACGATTACTTCGGACAAATAAAAAGCCGGCTTGTGGTTAGCTTTTTAGCCCGCGCGTCACTCCTGAGTAAAATAATCGCTTTTGAGTTGCTTTATTTCGTCTCTCTGCTTAACGCTCACGCCCAGGTTGTGCCCGGGCCATAAGCCGGGCGAGCTCGACACCATCGATTAATACAGCCTTGATATCCAGGCCGAGTGCCGTCTCTCGCGCCCATGTAAAAATCCGAAGTGGTAATGAACACACCCTTGCGTGCTCGCTGGCGGGTCAGTGTGCAGATGAATTTGTCTATTTCAGGGCGATGCACCGTTCTCCGCTGCGACCAACACTGGGCGCATGGGTGAGGTCCAAGCTCCGTCTCCAGGCTATCAGCGGCAAGATAACTGGGTGATGGTGGGGTGATCGTGGTTTCTGAGCAGGACGTCACCTTAGAAGGCTATTGCCCAGGTGACCCCTTGGGTGGCACCACCGACAGTGCCAATAAGGGCGCCGATTTTCCTATGGGGAATACGATTGATGGCTGGGATAGAGGACTGATTAAAGAGCTGAATGAAGTGATATTGATTGGCTATCTATGTGTGGCCCGCAAACGGCGAGCAAGAAGCCATCAAGGAATAGATCAAGCGGAATGAATAAAATACATCAAGGATGAATTTATATAATTTTTTGGTGTTTTCATTCAGTGATAGTTTTTGCTGAAGCGTTAAGCCAGTCGAAAACCCTGGGTTCGGCCAAGGCGATGTTCTTGACTCCATGCTGAAAGAAATCTGAATAGGAGGGCGGTGAGGTGATTCTTACAGACCCGAGCTTCAAGGTATTTATAAGCGTTAACTCAATCAGTGTAGATTAAAATTCTGGGGGGGTGTCATGGGTTTAAAATTATCAAGTGTTCCTTTTGAAATATCATACCCGGCTCAGAGTTTTGGCGTCGAAATCGAGAATTTAAAACTACACAAAAATCTGTCGTTTGACACAATCGCAGCGATAAAAAAATGCTTGGCATATCGCGGGTTTGTGTTATTCAGGAATCAAAATCTTACACGAAGAGAGCAAGTCGCAGTCACGCGACTGCTGGGCAATCCGAACCTAAAGTTACACTCTTGGGCGCCGCAGATAGAGACAACTACTTTTGGTGATGACGAGGTGATTCCTAATGGGCTGCCGCTAATTAATCATGGGGAGATTTTGTATTTTGTGAATGGCCCGGATTTTTGCGACAAAACTCAGGATGAGCATGCGATATGGGATGAGAAAGACAATCATACCAAGGGTAAGGGAACTTCGTGTTGGCACACTGGTGACTCGGAAGCCATAAACGTTGAAACGATTAATTGCTTATATGCAGAGCTGGCTGCCGCACAAGGCGGAGCAACGTTATTTTGCGACACCGTTGCCGCCTATAATGACTTGGAAGACAGCCTGAAAAAGCGTATTGATAATCTTCGAGTGCTTCACTACTTTGTCGATCCTCAGCGTACTGAACCGGTCAACCAACCATTAGTTAAAACCAATCCGATCACCCGGCAAAAATATCTTTATCTGAACTACAACACTATGGAGCGTGTTGAAGGGCTGAGTAAGTCAGAGAGCTACAGGCTCTTAAAGTTTCTGTTTGATCATCAAATTAAAGATCAATACGTTTATGAGCACTTTTGGAAGCAGGACGATTTTCTGATCTGGAATTGCAATGGCACCATGCACAAGCGTGGTGCGCTGGTCTCGAACCACAACAGGATCATGCGTCGGACTCAAGCTATTATTCCGGAGTTTACCAGTTACTACGAACGGGATAAAAGCCTGGCAGTGACCAGTCATGATAATGAAGACTGGCATCCATATCCTTTTGAACGCGCAGAATTGGAGTCGGCCGGGTCGGCTTGATCTATTCGTTGAGGGTGCGTTTAAAAGTCCCTCCGTTGCGGTGGAATGTGCAATGGCTATGAAAGAGTGAATACATGAAAGAAAAAATCAAATCCTATCTGACTCAAAATTTCTTATTTGAGTTCGACGAGGATATAACAGAACAAGATGATCTCATCAAACTCGGCTTGATCGATTCGGTAGGTTATATTCAACTTATTTCTTTCTTGAAGAAGGAGTTTGGTATTGTGTTCACCCAGGAAGATATGATGGGCAATGTGCTGGTTTCTATCCAGAATATGGTAGAGTTTGTCGAGAAGCGGGCAACGGCCACCCGGTAGTTCCGAGGTGCGGTTGAGAGGCCCACCAGTCCATCAGATACTGTTGTCAGTCAGGCAGGACAGCTAAAGTTTGTCGATGCTTTTCTCCGTAATATTATTCGGTGTTTGTGGCGCGTGCGCGTTGGCCTTGGCAAAAAAACTCCAAGCCGTGATTGGGACTTTCGACCTTCGCTAAGGCGGTAGGGCGCTACAGTTCTGTGTGGGGTGCCAACTTAAACTTTGGTGGGTTTATTTTTATGTGTGGGATAACTGGCTTCTTTGGTGTTAAAAATAAAAATCTCGATGAAACCACCGTCATAAAAAATATGCTTTCAATGATTGAACATCGAGGCCCCGACCAGGCAGGGTATTATGTCAATAATTCCATGGGTCTCGGCACCATGCGTTTAAGTATTATTGACCTTGCGGCAGGTATTCAACCCCTCAGCGATGGCACAGGTCAGTATTGGATTTCATACAACGGTGAACTGTATAACTACATCGAGCTAAGGCGTCGATTGCAGGTCTTGGGACACAATTTTTCCACTGAGTCCGACACCGAGGTGGTGTTGCGCAGCTGGATGGAGTGGGGTGATGAGGCCTTGGAAAAATTTAATGGCGCTTTCGCCTTCGCCATTTATGACACGGTTAAAGATGAAGTATTTATAGCGCGCGATCGCTTTGGTAAGCGCCCGCTGTTTTATACGCAAACCGACGGTGGTTATCTTTTTGCTTCAGAGATGAAGTGCTTTTTTGGCTTTCCAGGGTTTGAGTTCAAGTTTGACGAAATGTCCTTGTCCTCAATCCTCGCCCATTGGACACCCCTGCCATCGCAAACCCCGTTTCAGGGCATTCGTCAGCTGCCACCTGGGTCCATCATGACCTTGCGAGGGGCTCAGTGTGAGATCCGGCCCTACTACGCCCTGGATTTTCGCGCTGTGGATTTTGATGGCACTGAAAATGAAGCCAAGGAAGAAATCCGCAACACCCTCGAGCAGGCGGTCAAGCTCAGACTGCGCAGTGACGTGCCTATGGGGCTGTACCTCAGTGGTGGTGTTGACTCCTCCGTTTTGACCAGTATTGCGGCAAGGATCATCAAGCAAAAGCCGCTGCGCACGTTTTCTGTGGAGTTTGAAGATAAGAACCTGGATGAGTCGAGTGATCAACAACTCGTCTCTGCGTTGTTCTCGACCAAGCATGAACGGTTGATTATTAACCATAAAGACATTGTTGATAATTTATCGGCGACGGTTTTCCATGCTGAAATGCCGTTGTTTCGTACCGCGCCCGTGCCGATGTACATGTTGTCCAAGCATGTTCGCTCGACCGGTATCAAAGCGATTCTGAGCGGAGAGGGAGCGGATGAAGTATTTCTGGGCTACAACATCTTTAAAGAGACTCTGTTGCGCTCCCAGTGGGACACCACTGATCACGATGAGAAGAAACGCTTGCTGGCCAAGTTGTATCCTTACATGAAAAGCTTCAGTGAAGACAATGACTCGAACTTGATGGGTTTCTATAACGCTTATGCGAAAGAAAAAATCCCTGGGTTGTTCTCCCACGAAATACGTTTTCAAAATGGGCGCTTTGCCAGTCGGTTGCTGAAAACTAAGAATGATCCATTTGCTGGCATTCAGGCATGGGTGGCGAAAGACCCGGTGTACAGCGCGTTAAGCCCAACGCAAAAAGCCCAGTGGCTGGAGTTCAATACCTTGCTTTCCGGGTATCTCCTCAGTAGCCAGGGCGAGCGTATGGGCCTTGCTCATGGTATTGAAAACCGCTGTCCATTCCTCGACATCAATGTGCAGAAACTCGCCTCCTCCATCAATTTGCGTTTTGACGATGGCTTTACTGAAAAGTACATGCTGCGCATGGCCTACGATGGAATTCTGCCGGGTCGTATCATTCATAAAGCCAAAACACCGTATCGTGCGCCGGACAGCGGGCCGTTTGTCGAACACGCCCTCGATTATCTCAATCATCTTTGCGAGTCAAATGCGCTGGACGCCATCGAGCTGATTAATCCGGTGTTTGCAAAAGCACTGATCAAAAAAGTGGTCGAACGAACCCTTGCCGGCGGTGAAGACATAACAGTCAGAGACAACCAGGCGTTTGTCTATCTGATGTCCTTGATCGAGCTGGATAAATGGTTTGTCAAACGTCAGGGCGCGGCTTATATCAATCCTTGCCGGGTGGATAAGTTGTTGGTGCAAGCCGTAGACGCAAGGCACTAGAAACCTAAGGGACAACGTTTATGTCAAGCACAAAAACTGACCTAGATAGCACCCAGGTCGCTATTGTCGGGGTTGGCCTTCGCCTGCCTGAAGCAGACTCTATTGATGCCTTCTGGGGCAAGCTTAAAGCTGGAAAGTCCCTGATTAGTGAGGTGAATGAAAAGCGTTGGTCGAAGGCTGAGCTTTACGGTGATCCTAAAACCGGCGGCGATAAAACATCGAGTATTTGGGGCGGGTTCGTCGATGATATCGAGTGCTTCGATGCCAATTTCTTCGGGATTTCGCCCCGTGAAAGCAAGTTCATGGACCCCCAGCAACGTATTGCCATGGAAATGGCCTGGCATGCCTTTGAAGACGCAGGGATATGCCCATCCAGCGTGAAGGGGACGAACACCGGCGTTTTTATGGGGGTGTGTCACTGGGATTACGCTGAGCTGTTGGCGCTGAATCACACGCCGATTGATCCTTACTTTCCGACGGGAACGGCGTACTCGATTTTATCCAACCGGATCTCTTATTACTTTGACCTCAAAGGCCCCAGTATCAGCATTGATACCGCCTGTTCAAGCTCGCTGGTGTCGTTGGCGTTAGCGGTCAATGCCATCAAGTCCGGCGAGTGTGAGCTGGCCTTGGCCGGGGGGGTGAATTTAATCTGGAGTCCGCAGCATTTTATCGCCTTTACCAAAAATGGAATGCTCTCTAAAGATGGCAAGAGCTATACCTTCGATGACCGCGCCAATGGTTATGTACGCGGTGAGGGCGGCGGGCTTTTGCTGCTCAAAGCGTTGGACAAGGCCATTGAGGACGGGGACAACATCTACGCCGTGGTGCGAGGTATTGCCAACAACCATGGGGGTAAAACCGGCTCACTGACCGTGACCAACCCTCAGGCGCAAGCGGACCTGATCGCAGAGCTTTATCGACGCAGTCATATTGATGTTCGCGATGTTAGCTATATCGAAACCCATGGCACCGGCACGCCGTTGGGTGACCCTATCGAGATCCACGGGCTTAAGAAAGCCTTCGCTCAGGCGAGCCACGCTGTCGATGACCCGCAGTCCAGGAAAAACTACTGCGGTATTGGCTCGGTTAAAACAAATATTGGACACCTGGAAGGTGCAGCGGGTGTTGCCGGGATTATCAAGATTTTAGCCGCGTTAAAAAATAAAGAACTGCCCGGAAACCTGAACTTTAAAAGCATCAACCCCAAGATAGAACTGACAGATACGCCTTTTTATATTGTCGACAAGCATCAGCCTTGGGCGAGTCCTGCGGATGGCTCGACAGGGCGCATCGCCGGTATCAGTTCATTTGGATTTGGTGGCAGCAATGCCCATGCGGTGATCCAGGAGTTCATTCCTGAAACCGCGCAGTTGTCAGCCCGTGCAGTCGCTGATAACCATCCCGTGTTTGCGATCCCTGTGTCGGCCAAGTCAAGTGAGTCGTTGGTGGCGTATGCCCAGCGCCTGCTGGCGTTTCTGGAGGACAACCCTCCTAACCTGCCCGGCATTGCCCATGCATTACAGTGCCAGCGCGACGCGCTCACAGAACGCGTGTGCTTTGTGGTTGAGTCTATCGACGAACTGAAACTGGCGATTCGGAGCTTTATAGATACACGCGCTGCTGCCGAGCACACATTTGTAGGTAACTCTTACGATGCCGGAGAAGGCAAGAAACTTAGGAGTTACGCCGAAGAAAATCGAGCGTCACTGACTGAAAACTGGATGTCCAATCACGATATGCTCAGCCTGGCCCAGTACTGGGTTTTTGGGGTTGCCGTCGATTGGAATGACCTTTATCTCGACGCTGGCCTGATCCCCGCGAAAGTCCGCTTGCCGCTTTATTCATTTGAGCGCACGGCTTACTGGTTCCCCAAAAAGAACGCTGATGTGGCCAAGCCAAAACAGCCGGGTACAGTCGAATTTACGCTGTCGAGTAAAGCCTTCTTCCTGGAAGATCACACGGTTAATAACCAATCTATATTGCCGGGTGTGCACTATCTGGAAATGATTTTATCGACGATTCCCCGTGCCGATAAAATGATCAATGTCGACTTCTCAAACGTATTTTGGTTATCGCCATTTGCCATCGAACTGTCCGACGACGACGTCGATATCAGAAAGTCGATTTACCTCGACTTCGACAGTAAGCAGGCTGATGCAAACGCTGCCTCTGGGCAGCCAGGCAAAGGCTTTCGTTTTTATACCCATCCCAAAAATATCGAAGGGCAGGCTAAAGATAAAGTTCGTGTTCATGTGCAAGGCGAGTATCAGCCGGGTTCAACGGTAGCCGATCGTATTGACCTGCCGGACATGTCGCCATTCAAGAAAATTCACCGCGATCAATGCTATCAATACCTTCAGAGCACAGGTATTTACCATGGCCCGAGGCTGCAGGGTGTCGAGCAAATCCATGTCGGCGTGGATGAAGTCTGGGTAAAGGTTTCAATCGCTGGGAGTCAACAATCATTCTCTGCCCACCCGGCAATTCTCGACTCGGTATTGCAGGCCGGTATTGCGACGGCGTTGTCCAATAACGCCTCACGTTATCCCTATGTTCCTTTTTCACTCGACAGTTTATCGGTCTATCAGATTTGCCCCACGACCGTCTGGGCTCGTATCAGTGAGAAAAATCGATTTGCCGGCACTAAAGCCTCGTTGACCTTTGACCTGAATATTTTTACCGAACAAGGCGAACAGGTAGCGTCGGCGAAAAACTTTACGATGTGCTTATTGCGCAGTCCCGTGGGTGAGCAAATGACCAGCAAGAATAACAGTGGCTCGAATGAACCGAGTAGCCAGAATCTTTATTTTTCGAAACAGTGGGTTGTTGACAGTACAGACCATCAACAGCCGCCAATAAGCTCAACAGCGCCCGCAGATCGTGCTAATCACGTGCTTGCCCTTTATGTGGGCAGTACGATTCAGGATGATCGCTGGATCGCCAATTATCGTAATCAGGTGTCTGCGCAAACGTCCTGCACGTTCCAGTCGATGGCGCTGTCTTCCCCTGAGGCAGTGAGCAGCGCACCGACGATTGAAGCGTACTCCCACGTGTTTTCATACATTAAGAAACTCCTGGAAACCAAGCCTAAAACTATTCAACACCTTTTGGTCTGCGCCTCCTCGACACTGCCGGATGTGATCCGCTCCAGCCTGACTGCGCTGCTGCGGGTCGCGCACAATGAAAACCCACGGATCCAGGGCCGCTTTGTATCGATAGAAAACTCACCGCTGGTCGATTCCGGATCGATCATCGCCCGTGAGTTTCTCATCGCCGACGGAGCATTTAGCGTACGTCATGATGCGCAAGGCCTGCGTCGGATAGAACGGATTACAGCGCAACCCGTAAGGCCTGTTCAGGGAAAAATTCCGGTGCTTAATGAACAGCCGGTGTTCTGGATAACCGGCGGGCTGGGTGGTATTGGTCAACTGATTTCCAGGCAGCTCGCAGCGGATTTTCCGGGGTGCACGCTCTACTTGACCGGGCGCAAAACCGCCGCCGAGCAGCAGGCTGTTTTCTCTGCCTTGAAAAGTGAAATACAAGCACGGGGTGGCAAGGTCGATTATCAGCCACTCGATATTACCGATGTCGTTGAGGTCGAGAATTTTGTCGCTGCACTGAAGCATACTCATCACAGCGTTGATGTCATATTCCATGCCGCTGGCCACATTGCCGATAACTTCATCTTGCGTAAAGAGGTCAAGGATTCGCTGCCAGTGCTGTCGCCAAAGCTCGATGGGACGCTGGCTATTGATCAGGCGATCAAGCGTCTGCCATTAGGCAAGTTCGTGCTGTTCTCTTCGGTGGCAAGCACGTTTGGCAATGCTGGCCAAAGTGACTATGCCGCAGCCAACGCCTTTTTGGATGCCTTCGCGATTGATCGCAATCAACGGGTGCGCGAGGGGGAGGGGACCGGGCAGACGATCGCCATTAATTGGCCGCTTTGGCAAGAAGGTGGCATGAAAATGGACGCCGGCACCTTAGCATCGGTGCATGAAACAACCGGCATGGAGCCGCTTCCCACCCATGAAGCGATGCACGCGTTGCGTTATGCGCTGACCACCACCGATGATTTTCCGATCCTCGTCACGTACGGCAACCAGGAGAAAATCCACGCTTACATCGCAGGCCTTAACCAGCGCAGCGTTGTGCCTGAGGGGGGCAGTCAGGAGAGTCCTGATCCCTCGAAGAGCGGTGATGACGTCGATAATGAGGCCCTGTTTCAATATGCCCAGGACTATCTGAAGGGCAAGTTGGCTATCGTCATTGAACGCGACGCCAAGACGATCCGAGGCGATCAGAAAATCGAAGAGTACGGCTTTGACTCGATTATGGCGGTAGAAATGATCCGTCAACTCGAGGGGCAATTCGGTCAGTTATCAAAAACGCTGTTCTTCGAATACTTCACGATCAATGAAGTGGCCGATTATCTGATGGATGAATACAGCGATAAACTAAAGAGCCTGTACCTGGAGGGCAGAGCGCCTGTCGTCGAGGTCGCAGCTCATACAGACACGCCCTCTAAAGACAAACAGGTCGCTGAAGAGGCGGCTGCCGCACCGGCACCGTCGATCAACAAGCAAATTGAAGCAGTACCTGTCGCCAGTCAGGTCGCCGCCGATGACCGTGATCAGCATGATATTGCGATCATCGGTCTGTCCGGACGTTATCCTAAATCGAGAAACATGGATGAACTCTGGGAGTTGTTGAAAAGTGGCCAGCATGCGTTCGAGAAGATCCCGGCGGATCGCTGGAAGCACGACGCTATTTACTACAAAGAACGCGATGTGTGGGGTAAGTCGACGATCAAGACCGGTGGCTTCCTCGACGACATAGACAAGTTTGATCCGCGTTACTTTCAGATTTCTCAACTCGAAGCCGAGAAGATGTCACCGGAAGTCCGGCTGTTCCTCGAAGTGGGCGTCGAGGCCCTGGAAGATTCGGGCTATTCAAAAGAGTCGTTGCAACAGCTGTATAAAGGCGACGTGGGTGTTGTCGCGGGCACCATGAGCAACCACTACAACTTGTATGGTTTCCAAAACAACCTCACGCGGGGCGGTTCTGCCAGCGGCAGCTACACCGGCACGATCCCGAACATGCTGTCGTATTTTTATGGGTTCACCGGCCCGTCCTTGTTTGTCGACACCATGTGCTCGGCGACATCGACCTGCATTCATGTGGCTGTGCAAATGCTGCGGTCTGGTGAGTCGAAAATAGTCGTGGCGGGGGGCATGAACTTGCTCCTGCACCCTTACAACCTGATCTCCAGTTCCCAGGAACATTTCACCACCAAAACCTCAGATGTCATCAGAAGCTATGGGATTGGCGCCGATGGCACTATTTTGGGCGAAGGCGTGGGTGCCGTGGTCCTGAAAACCCTGGCAGATGCCAAGCGTGATGGCGACAACATCTGGGGCATTATCAAGGGAACGGCCCTGTCCAATGCTGGCGTACGCAATGGTTTCACCGTTCCGCAGCCGCATATGCAGGCTCTGGCGATAGAAAAAGCGATTGAAGATGCGCAAATTGACCCGCAAACCATTGGTTACTTCGAAGGCCATGGTTCGGGTACCGAACTGGGCGACCCGGTCGAAATAAAAGGCGCTACCCAGGCCTTCCGAAAATACACCGATAAGAAGCAGTTCTGTCCGATTGGCTCGATCAAGTCGAACCTTGCCCACCTTCTAGCGGCCGCTGGTATCGCCGGCATCTCGAAGATCTTACTGCAGTTCAAGCACCAGCAGATCGTGCCGTCGCTGGGTGCGGATACGCTCAACAGCAATATTCGTTTCGAAGACTCACCGTTTTATGTGCATAAAGAACTGCAGTCGTGGCCAGCTCCTCGTTCCGAAAGCAACCTGGTCTTACCGCGTCGAGCATCGATCACCTCCATCGGTGCTGGAGGGATGAACTCGCACATGATTTTGGAGGAGTATGTCGACCCTCGGACGACCAGCCGCAGCCCGCGCCAGACCCAGCAACAGCTGTTTGTATTTTCGGCGACCAATCGTGATTCGCTGGTCAGGAACCTGCAGGGTTTTTCAAGCTACCTGAAAGACCACCGTGATGTATCGCCCGTCTCGCTGGCCTACACCCTGCAAGTGGCCAAGAACCAGATGAAATGCCGCCTGGCATTCTGCGCAGACAGCGTCAATGAGGTCATTGGGTCGATTGATAGCTGGCTGAGTGGTCTTTCCAGCAACCGTTCCGTGCGCTTCGTGGACAGTGCGTCGGGTGCGACCAAGGAGTTCTCCAGGAGGGAACTGAGTCAGGCTATCGAGAGCGCTGAGCTTGAGACATTGGCCGAGTACTGGACCAATGGCTCGACCGTGGACTGGTTTGCCTTGCATGGCTTGAATGACCAAGCGGCCTTGGGTGCGATGATTAAAGTACGCATTCCGGCTTATCAGTTCGAGAAGAAACGCTGCTGGTTTGAGGTTCTGGAAGACGCCCCAAGCGTTATTGATCCTCTGGGCAACCGCAACAAATATCACCCGCTGGTCCGTGACAACACCTCCGACCTGAGCGGCATCCGTTACTCCGCTGATTTGATCGAGATTGAAATCCTCGACTACCTTTACCGGGTCAAGAAACAGCCGCAGTTAATCACGTTCAGCCTGCTCGATGCGGCGATTGCAGTGATGAAGCAGGCTGATCCGCAAAGCGGCTACACCTCTGTGCGTTGGGAGTTGCTGGCGCCTATCCCTGTTGTGCCTTCGCAGCTGTGTTATGCGGTGGCATTGAATGATCAAACGGGGCAATTTTCTGACGTTTACATCTCTTCCACAGCGGATGCGTCGACGCCGCATCAACTGTGTGCACGGGTCGAATTTGCCGTGCAAGCTGGCGATGGACGCAGGGTTCTCCAGCAGCCTTTTCCCGCGTTTGCGAATGCGACCGTTCGGGAAAGCCTTTCCGGTGCACAGGTCAGCAAAGCGCTGGAAGAGCACAAAATCGTTTTTGGCGATTACGTCAATGCTATCAGCGAGCTGCAGTTGATCGGTGAACAGCGCTATCGCGTGCACTTGAAAGATACTGATTATCGACACAATCACTTTGCCCGCAACACGACGTTTTTATCCGAACTCGGTTCGGCGTTGCAACAAGCCGTCCTCTACATCGCCTTGCGCCAAGGACTGGACCATTGGAGCAACTACGCGCTTTGCGCCTGCAATGTCCAGCTGGATTTAGCGTCTGTGTCGAAGGTCAGCAGCCTGCTGTTCTCCCTCGAATCGTCGGGGCAAGCGTTGCGCGGAACGATTGCGTTGGCTGATAAGAATGGCACTTTGTTGTCCCTCTTGGACGATGTGTATATCGCCAATAGCCAAGCCATTGAACCGCGTGCCGCCAAGACCATTGAGACGGCCAGCTTCCGCAGTCAACCCGTTTTCCGCCACGAGACTGCCGAGTCTCCACGACCAGTCGCCGCCGCTGGCACGGAGTCCGACGGTCTCGGCAAAGCCGTGTCTGCCATCGTCGCTAAGCTTTTGAAGTTTGATGAATCCGAAGTGGACGCAAGAACCAGCTTCTACGAGTTCGGCTTTGACTCCATCGGCTTAACCCAGTTGAGCAAAGAAATTAACGAGATGCTGGGCGCCAGAATCACCCCGGCCGTTTTCTTTGACTGCGAAAATATTGAGGCCTTGTGTTTTTACCTCAAGGATCAAGGCGTCAGCGGCACCAGTGAAGAGGCGCCACAGAACAGCGCCTCTGCAGTGAACCAGGCTGCAACGCCGGTTTCTCGCGTCGAGAAACCAGAGGCCGAGCGGAATCACCGTCTGCCGCACCCTCATGAATCCATCGCGGTCATTGGTATGGCCGGACGATTCCCGGGGGCCGCGTCGGTTGAAGCGTTGTGGTCGAACCTGCTCAATAACCAAGACAGCATTCAAGACTTCCCCTACCAGCGTTACAACCAGGACACCCAAGCGGCGTTCGCCGGTGTGGCTTGCGTCAAAAAGGGTGGCTACCTGGATAAGGTGGACGGGTTTGATGCGGCGTTTTTCAATATTTCGCGTGTTGAAGCGGAGTTCATGGACCCACAGCAACGCCAAGTCCTGGAGGTGGTCTGGCACGCCGTTGAAAACGCCGCTTATGACCCCAGCCAGTTGCCTTCGGACACCGGGGTATTTATCGGGGTCAGCAACAATGACTACCGGGCATTGCTGCAAAAAGACCAGGAGCTGGACGGTTACATCGCCACGGGCAACTCTCACGCCATGCTGGCGAACCGTGTGTCGTTCTTCCTGGACATCCACGGCCCGAGTGAGTCGATTGACACCGCGTGTTCCAGTTCACTGGTCGCTATCCATAATGCCTGTGAAAGCCTGCGTTCCGGCTCGGCGTCCTTTGCCATCGCCGGCGGGGTCAATCTGTTACTCGACATCCAGGGCTTCGCCGAGCCTGACCATGCAGGCATGTTGAGCCTGGATGGGCGTTGCAACACCTTCTCGCGCAATGCCAATGGTTATGTTCGAGGGGAGGGTGTGGGCGTGGTCATCCTGAAGCCGCTTTCGCTGGCACAGAAAGACGGCGACAACATCCTGGCCGTGATTGAAAGCAGCGCGCATCAGCATGGCGGCCGGGCCAAGTCGCTGACGGCGCCGAATGCCAAGAGCCAGGCTGAGCTGTTGCGTACAACCCTTAAAAAGATCGACTTGAGCCAACTGCAATATGTTGAGGCTCATGGTACTGGCACCGAGCTTGGCGATCCTGTAGAGGTCAATGCGCTGAAACAGGCGGTGACGGAAACGCATGGTTTGCCGATTTATCTCGGCGCGCTGAAAAGCAATATCGGGCATCTGGAGTCAGCCGCAGGCGTGGCCGGCCTGATCAAAGCGGTGAAAGTACTCAGCGAGCGGACGGTGCCCGCCAATCTTCACTGCTCACCGTTGAACCCCTATATCGAGCTGCATGACAGCCGCTTCGTGATCAACGAACGCCAGTCCAGCTTGAAGGCCAGTGATCAGGGGATTTTCGCGGCGGTCAGCAGTTTCGGATTTGGCGGCTCGATTGCCAGCGTCGTTCTGCGCCGTTATGAAAGCAATCGGACGACTGCTCGTGCGCACCGGGCGTTTTCCGGGCACGAGGTGGTTCTGGTGCTGTCGGCGAAAACTCGCCGTGGGCTGGTCTCGCAAGCGATCAATTTACGCCAGCACCTGTCCAGTCATCCCGAGCAGATTGAGGAGGTGGCTTACACCCTCCAGGTTGGGCGTGCCGAGCTGTCTTACCGTTTGTCGATTGTGGCCATGGATAGCGCGGATGGCCTGAGCAAACTCACGCGGTTTATTGAAAGTGAGGCCGCACTGTCCGATGCAGACTTCTCGACCGGGGCCAATGAGTTAAACCACGTGTCCATCTTTACCGGGCATATCAAGGGCTCGAAAACCGAGAAAATGTCCAACGAGGCACTGCCAAAACTGCTCACTTTGGACAATGCCAATATGGTGGCGGAGCGGTTTGTTAAAGGCGTTAAGTTTAACTGGAATTTGCTCTACGGAGGCGCACGGCCTAATCGGGTTGTGTTGCCTGGTTATCCTTTCGAACAGCAGCGGTATTGGCTGCCTAAAGACCAAGTGACCACCTGGTATGACGTCGATAATTTTTCAAATGAGCAATTTGTAGCGCACTCATTTTATGAAGATTTATTGGATAGAGTGCTTTTGGACGATCTGGATACCGAGACGGTCCTGCAGCTATTGAGAAAGGATTAAGGGTGTCGTCATGAATAACTCCAATGAGGTTGCTAACTTTCAGCGTTACATTATTGATCAACTCAAAGCGGGTCGTATTACTAAAGAGCAAGCGGTTCAGGCGCTGGCCAAAACCGACGCCACCGGGGGCAGTATGCGTGAAGAGCAGTCCGGGCCGCCGGGCAGTACGCGTTATGTGCCGGTGTGGCGCGATGCGCCGCTTGGGCGCGCGCTCGATGTGGCTCAGGCTCACGAACAGCATTGCGTGGTGGTCGTAACGGAGCACGGTCATGAGCGGTTGGTGGATACCTTGAAAGCCCGCCTGGATCAACGCCTGCTGGCCCGGATGACGGTAGTGTCGGCTCCCGAAGAGGCGGCCGCCAAAGGCACGCTTGCCGACCAGATGAGCGGTTTGGCCAGTGCGATGATCCTCGACGTTTTCCTCAGTTTGAAGGCGCAGGTCACGGCCATTTTGCAGCATGGTAAAGGCCGGAAAAGCTCGGCGGATACGCTGCTCCAGGTGTTTTTTCTGAGGCCCGATAGTTACGCTGAAGACAAAGTAGCGCACGAATCTGTGTATGTCGGAGTGGAAGCGGCTATTTCAGCCATGCTGAAAACCCTGAATAAGGAGCACCCGAGCATTACCACTCAACTGGTGGCGCTTGATGAAGCCTCCTTGGGTCAGTTAAGCCAAAATAGCCTGGCCGAGGAACAGCACAGTCACGCGGCGTATGTGCGCTACCTCAAGAATGTCCGTTATGTTCAGGTGTTTGAAACGCTCAGTGACCGTTCTGATGGTGCGTCGTTGCAAAGCTTTATAAAAACCGATGCGAGTTATCTGATTATAGGTGGCGTAGGCGGTATTGGTTTGCACTTGGCAGATTACATTTTGCGCCAGGGGCAGCAGGCCCGCGTCGTATTGACCGGGCGCCGCAGTGAAGCCGATCTGCAAAGTAATACGCCGTACCTGCAATTGGTAAACACCTACGGAAAGTCCCGGGTTTCCTATCTCACGGCGAACGCGGCGAGCTACTCGGACCTCAAGTCGCTGTTGATCAAGGTCGTCGCCTCCCATCACCTCGAAGGGATTTTCCACTGCGCCGGCACGTTGAATGACAGTTTTCTGGTCAACAAAACCGTCGAGCAGTTTGAAAATACCCTGGAAGCCAAAGTCAGTGGCAGCCTCCATCTGATTCAGGCTGCAAACGACGTCAGTCAACAGACTGAAACGGGCTTTGACTTCATTCTATTTTGCTCCTCTTGTGCAGGCCAGTTAGGTTTTGTCGGCCAGATCGACTATGCGGCCGGCAATGGATTCATTGATGGTTTCAGCGACGCTCGAAACAAGGTCGGGCGTAACGGCTTTGATCGCCTGTTGTCGGTGAACTGGCCGCTCTGGGAAAACGCCGGTATGGGTGTTGACCAGCAGGCGCTGAAAGAACTCCACGTCGAGTACGGTCTGTTGCCGTTGCCGGTCGATGTGGCCCTCAATCACGTGAATACGTTGTTACTGGCCGCCGATACCCACCATGTTCTGGTGACCTATGGCGATCCGGTGAAAATTGATAGCCAGTACGTTAACGCTAAACCACAGCGGAACCTGCAAACCCCGGCGCTCAGTCAGCAAACGGCTCAAGCAGCCAGCGGGAAGGGCGCAGTGACATCGGTTGAGACTGCCTATGATCCATTGGTCGCTCACCTCAAACAGTTGATCTCCAGCGTCCTGAAGCTGGAGACAAGCAAACTCGACACCTTCGAGCCGTTGCAAAGCTACGGCCTCGACTCGTTTTCCATCATGCGGATCAATCAGGCGTTGAGTGAGCATTTCTCTCGACTGTCGAAAACGCTGCTGTACGAAGTGGAATCCATTCATGACCTGGCCACCACACTGAGCCAGTTGCAACCCGACGCGGTGCAGGCGTGGCTCGGCGCGGTTGCCCCGGCAGCGAGCCAACAGGCTCCGCAAGCCTCTGCCCGTCAGGACGCTCAGCCGCGTCCGGCAGTGCCCCGCGCAGTGGATGCGCAGGCCGGTGATGCGGTCGCCATTATTGGTATTAACGCGCAGTTTCCGGGAGCGGCGAATATCGAAGCGTTCTGGGAGCTGTTGCGCAACGGCGTGAACGCGGTGACCGAGATTCCTGAGTCGCGCTGGTCCCTGGAAGACTTCTATGCCACGGACAAAATCGAGGCCATCAGAGACGGTAAATCCTACTGCAAGCAAGGCGGGTTTCTTGAACAGGCTTATGATTTCGATGAGCAGTTTTTCAAGCTCTCACCACGAGAAATCCTCGCCATGGATCCGCAGGAGCGGCTGTTTATGCAGTCTTGCTGGCGTGCCCTGGAGGACTCTGGTTACACCAAAGATAAAATCAAGCAGCAGTATGACGGCGACGTTGGTGTCTACGTCGGCATTACCAAGACTGGCTTCAATCTCTACGGCCCGGCACTCTGGAATCAAGACGAACGCACGATTCCGACGACCTGGTTCAGTTCTGTCGCCAGCCGTATTTCTTATCTCTTCGACCTCAATGGGCCCAGCATGCCCATCGACACCATGTGTTCATCGTCGCTGGTGGCGATTCATGAGGCGGTCCATAGTCTCAAGGCTGGGCGTTGCCAGATGGCGATTGTCGGTGGCGTGAACCTGTATCTGCACCCCGCAAGCTATGTACAACTCTGTGCGTCCAGCATGCTGTCGCAAAAAGGTCAGTGCCACAGTTTTGGCGACCAGGCGGACGGCTTTGTACCGGGTGAAGGTGTCGCGACGCTTATTCTGAAGCCGCTTCGGCAGGCCCAGGCAGACGGCGACCGGATTTACGCAACAATCAAAGGCTCGGCGGTCAATCATGGTGGCGCCGCCAAAGGCTACACCGTGCCGAACCCCAAGGCGCAAACGGCGGTGATCGAGAAAGCCCTGAACAGCGCCAATATCACAGCGGGCGAACTCAGCTACATCGAGGCTCACGGCACCGGGACGGAACTCGGTGACCCCATCGAGTTGAACGCACTCAAAGCCTGTTTCTCAGGTAATGACCTGCCTGAGTCTTCCTGCGCGATTGGCTCGGTAAAAAGCAATATCGGCCACCTGGAAGCCGCCGCCGGTCTGGCCGGTGTGATCAAAGTGGTGCTGCAGATGCAGCACCGGGTCCTGGTACCCAGCCTGCACGCACAGACGATCAATCCTAACTTGGAGTTCGACCAGTCGCCGTTCTATTTGCAGCGGGAGCTGATCGAGTGGCCATCGCGCAACAACCGCAATCGTATCGCCGGTGTTTCGTCGTTCGGTGCGGCGGGGGTGAATGCCCACGTTATTCTGGAGGAGTACACAGCGCCGCAGGAACAGGTCGTTGGCGCACCTGTCGGGCAAGAACATGTCCAGGCGTTGGTTTTCCCTTTCTCTTCGAATACCGAACAAGGCCTGAAAAGAAACTGCCGTCGGTTCCTGGATTTCCTTCAGGCGCAAGCGCCTGAAGCCTCCACTGCAATGGATATTGCGACGTTTATTCGCGCCACGCTTCGGGGGCTGGATAACAATCTCTCGTTGAATCAGGTTGACGATTCAACCCCCTTGGTCGATGCCGGGCTCAAACCATTTGATTTCTATCGACTATTCGAGGCCGTCAACACCCGCTACGGGCTGAATCTGTCGATGCTCAATTGGCAAGGCAGCGTATCGATTGGGCGACTGGTGGCGGTTATTCAGGGCGGCGCTTCATCGTCGACCGTACCCGCGTTGCGTGACGTCGCGTTCACGCTGCAGACGTGTCGAAATGCCCATCAACATCGCGTCGCGATTTGTGCCAGGGATCTAGCCGGTTTTATCGAGCGTCTCCAGCGCTTCCTTGGCGAGGAAGACCCTCAGGTTAATGGTAGCGGCCTGTATGCCGGGGTGAAAACTCACCGGTTTGAAGAGCTTTCCAAGCAAAGAGCGCTGGCCCACGACCGCGTTCAGATTGCTTTTGCCCACCACGAGTCGGACGCCTTGGCGCAACTGTGGGTCAATGGCAGCTTTGAGCAGTGGGAAGGTTTGTACAGCGATGGGCTGCAACCGAAAAAATGCCGGATACCCGAGTATGCCTTTGCGGCCAACACCCATAGCTTCCTGGACAAAGTCGGTTCGAACGCAAGGGCCGTCAGACACCTGGATCAGCCATCAGAAGCAGGGAAGGTGAGCGCCGAAATCATCAGTCACGTGCCCGTTCGCCTTGAAGTGCCGGCCGTTGCCGGATTCATTCGAGAAAGACTGGCCAATGTACTCAAGATGGATGAGGCGTCGATCAACAATGAGGTGTCGTTTGTCGATTACGGTCTGGACTCCATTCTGGGCGTTGATTTAATCCATTCGCTTAATGAACAGTATCGTCTCGGTTTGAAAACCACGTGTATCTACGATTATCCGAATGTCGAGGATCTATCCCGCCATGCCCATGGGCTGATTACGCCTGTGACGATCGTCGACTCGTCGACTCAATTCGCTCGGCCAGCGCCTCAGCTACTCAGCGAGTCGCCTGCAACTGGCCAGGAACGCAACCAAAAGCCGATTGCAATTATCGGCATGAGTGGCCGTTTTGGCGGTGCCGATGATACCGAGGCGTTCTGGAACAATATCCGCGACGGCAAAGACAGCACCGAATCGGTGAGTCGTTGGGACCTGGCGGACTATCTCAATCAGGAAAAGTATCGCGACGGTGTTTGCCAGCGCGGTGGATTCCTCAATGAAATTGATAAGTTCGATGCGATCTTCTTCAACATTTCCGGGGTTGAAGCCACGTATATGGACCCACAACAACGCCTTTTCCTCGAAGAGGCGTGGCATGCCCTGGAGGACAGTGGCTATGCAGGCAGTCGCCTGACCCCTGAAGTGAAAGATCAGTTCGGCATTTACGTCGGCGGCTGGACTGGCGACTACAACGAAGTGTTCGAGGCCAGTGAGGCACCGGCGCAAGCGCTGTGGGGCAACATGGGCTCGATGATTGCGTCGCGGATTGCCTATTACCTGGATTTCAAAGGGCCGGCGCTGACCATCGACACTGCGTGTTCAAGTTCGTTGGTGGCGATCCATCAGGCTTGTAAAGACCTGCGACTGGGGATCACCAATACGGCGATTGCGGGCGGTGTATTTGTACAGACGACGCCGCGCTTGTACGTGCAGGCGACACAAGCCGGGATGTTGTCGCCCACCGGGACGTGCTCGCCATTTGATGAAAACGCCGATGGTTTTGTCCCCGGCGAAGCGGTCGGGGCGATTATTCTTAAACGTTTGGACGATGCCTTGGCCGATGGCGACAACATTCGCGCGGTCATCTACGGTGACGGCATCAACCAGGACGGCAGAACCAACGGCATCACGGCCCCAAGCGCCGTCTCGCAAGAGAAGTTGCTGAAACGGGTGTACAAGGATTTCGGTATTACCGCTAACGACATCTCCATGGTGGAGGCCCACGGCACCGGCACCAACCTGGGCGACCCGATTGAGTTCAACGCACTCTGTGCAGCCTTCACCACGGACTCCGCGCACAAGAATTACTGCGCCTTGGGCTCGGTCAAAGCCAACATTGGCCACACCCAATTTGCCGCCGGTATCTCGAGTGTGATCAAGTCGGTGCTGGCACTGGAACACAGCACCATTCCGCCGCTGATTCACCACACCAAAGGCAACTCGCGAATTGATTTGGCCGGTAGCCCGTTTTATGTCGCGAAATCTTCACAACCGTGGCAAGCCAGAAATGGCCGGAGGCTGGCAACGATCAGTGCCTTCGGTGCCAGTGGCACCAATGCACACGTGGTGCTCGGTGATTTACCCCAGCCGGTACGGCACACGGCGGAGAAGTTTGGGCCGCAGTTGATTCTGCTGTCGGCGAACTCTGACCCACAGTTGGTCAAACTCCTGCAGAAACTGCGTGAGCACCTCGAGTCTGACGCGACGGTGTCGCTGACCAACATCGCTTACACCTTGGCCTGCGGGCGCAGGCACTTCGGCAAGCGCGTGGCGATTCTTAGCCGCTCGGTTTCTGAACTGGCCAATGCACTGGGCTCCCTGCTGTCAGCAGCCAAGCCGAGCATGCAAATCTTTACGCCGAGCGACCTGGGGCAGGGCAATGCCCAGGCTTTGCTGAAACAAGCGCACGTCTATATTGAAAACGGCCAGGTCAACGACGCTTCGTTCCAGGGCAGCATTTGTAGCCTGCCGGCAAGTCCGTTCAATTCCATGTCGTTCTGGGCGTCTTCGAAGGATAAAGCGCCGGCGAAACAGGCCTCCGTTGCACGTCCGAGTCCTCCCGCATCAGCCCCACGAGCCACGGCGACAAGGTCAAAAGCCGCCAGCAAGTACTGTGAATTCACCCTGACGGTGGATGATTTCTTCATCGCGGATCATTTGGTTATGGGGCAGAAAGTCCTGCCCGGCGTGATGTATATCGAGCTGATGAAACGCAGTGTTTGCGCGGTGTATGGCGACAAGTTCAAGAATGCCTACCAAATAGCGCTGAACGATATTGCCTGGGTTCAGCCGATGGTCTTTACCGACGCCACGCCACGCTTACCGATTATTGTGGAAGTGACAGAGCGAGGCGACAACGCTGACCTGAAGGTGCTGAGCCGAGATAAAAAGCAGCTGTATGCCCAAGCCATCTGTGATTTGTCGTCAGGTCAACAGGTGCTGGCAGAAGATCAGTCGTTCAGTCACCTGAAAGCACAGGGGATCCGGTTCGATGAGATTGACCTGAGCGCGGCAGGGCTGGCCCAGTATCGAAAAGTACCGGCAGCGCAATGCTATGACTTGTTGCGTCGCCATGGCATTACCCACAAGACCCGTTTGCAAGGTATCAAGGCCCTCTACTTTTCGCCCTCGACGGTCATCGCTCAATTGCAACTGCCGTCGATCCTGGCGAATAAACAGTCGCCTTTTTCGGTTCATCCCTGCCTTGCAGACTCTGCACTTCAGGCCATCTCGATTCTCGCTGTAGCGCGGGAAAAAGCCAAACAAACCAGGGATCAGGGTGGGGTGCAAACCCGGGTTCCTTTTGCAATAGACCGCTTTCAACAGTATCGGGAAATTCCACTCAACGCCTGGTCGGTTGGGCATGTGCTGAATGATGGCAAGAAAGAAATCTGGACCATTGTTATCTACGACGCGCAATCCAATGTCTGTGCGGTGCTGGATGGTTATCGCCAACGGATACTGTCCGGTGTGCCGCGATTGTCTGAAGCTTAAACAGGTCCTGGTGTTTGGGTGCTATTGATTGTTACCTCTGGGTAGAAGGTTTGATATGAGCAATGCCGTGCATAACATTTATGCCGTTAATCGTTGGCGGCCAATAGCGGGCAGCCCGTCGTTGGCGACCGATGAAAGCGTTCTGGTTATTATTCCAGTCACTGCTGCGGCGGGTGTGTCGCCAAACAGGCAGAGATTATTGTCGTGGGTTGGCGGTCAGGCTCACTGCAGCTTTACTGCGCTGGATACGCTGGAACGTATGACCGCGACACTGGCGGACTGCATCCCGGGAAAGATTAAAAGTATCCTCTGGATCGGCGGTAGCCTTGATGTCTCTGTGCACGCAGAGGATCAAGGTTTACAGTATGGTATCGAAGAAAAAATCTTCTTCAGGTTCTTCAAGGCGTTGCTGGAATTAAAGGCTGATGAAGTCAGGTTGTCGATCACAGTCGTCACCAAGAATAACTTCAATGTCAACAACGAAGGCACTAACACAGCGGTCAACGCCGGGTTGCACGGGTTGGTCGGTGCCGCTGCGAAAGAATACAGCCATTGGACGATAAGCTTGCTTGATGTCGATGACGCCTTTGTGGCGCGTGCGACCTCAAACCCCTCGCTGGTGCGCTCGTCGCAAGGTATTGAAAAAAGAAAAGTCAAAGGACAGACGTATTGCTGCCGCGACGATCAATGGTATGCCGAGCACCTGGAGGTGTTGCCGGTTGAAAACGGCAGTGAGCCGGTCAAGCCGATCTACCGTGACAACGGGGTGTATCTGATCATCGGTGGTGCCGGTGGCTTGGGCCAGGCCTGGACCGAAAGTCTTTTGCAACGGCACGATAGCCAAGTCATTTGGGCAGGTCGAAAAGCCATTAATGATGAAATCCGTCATTCATTGCGTGCCATGGAGAGACTCGGTCGTGCTCCCCTGTACGTATCGGTTGATGCCACCCAGCCACACCAAATGGAGCAATTACGACACACCATCCTCCGTCAATATGGCCGGCTGGACGGCATTATTCATTCGGCAATCGTCCTGGAGGACAAGACGGTTGCCAATATGTCTGAAACAACCTTTAGTTCGGCCCTTGCTGCGAAAGTGGATATTTGCCGAAACATCGAAAATTACTTTGCCGATCTAGACCTCGACTTCATCGCCTTCTATTCCTCGATCCAGAGCTTTGCTCGCCAGGCCGGGCAGAGTAATTACGCTGCGGGGTGCACCTTTAAAGACAGTTTTGCCCATTACTTGCAGGCCAAGTGCGCAACTACCCATGTCAGAACCATGAACTGGGGGTATTGGGGAACCGTCGGCATTGTCAGTGATGCGTCGTATCAAAAGGTGCTGGAAAAAAGCGGGATGGCGTCAATCAACCCGACCATCGGCATGTTGGCCTTTGAGGCGTTGATGGCAGGGGATCATTTACAGGCCAGTTTTATCGCTGCCTACGATCCAGAAAAAATAACATTGATAGATAAGGTGACACTTCATCAGAACACTACAGAATTTGGTTTTGTGCAATCAACAACTCAGTTAAATAACAATGTAGTGGAGGGCTGTATGATGGAATATGTGTATCGGAATGAACACTATATGGCCCTAAGGGAGGAAGGCGTTTTTTACCTGGAGGACATGGACAGCTACCTTTGCCGGATCGTCGCTGCCGATCTTGAAACCTTGGGCGTGTTTTCCGGTACTGAGTTTTCCGTTGAAAACGTGCTTCGCAAGACCGATATTCGCGCAGGTTTTTCGCGCTGGTTGACGGAGACCCTGATGAGCCTTGTGCGCCAGGGCTACCTTCGTCACGACGCTGGTCAATTCAGCAAAACGGCAGAGTTTCCTGAGAGCGATGCCAGCGCAGCCTGGCTCTCCTGGAACACCGCAAAAGTTGAATGGCTGCTGGATGATAATAAATCCGCTCAAGTCAAACTGGTTGAAGCCCTGCTGATCCATACCAAGGAGATACTGACCGGGAAAATAAAGGCCACCGACATCATGTTCCCTGACTCTTCGATGCGCATGGTCGAGGGTATCTATAAAAACAACCGCGTTGCTGACTACTTCAACCTGGTGCTTTCGAGGACGGTGGTTGACGAAATCAACACGCTGCTGGCCGCTGACCCTCAGCGGAAAATTCGCATTCTGGAAGTGGGCGCTGGCACCGGCGGTACAACCGCCGTGTTACTCAAGCACCTGGCGCCGTTTCACGCCAACATCGCAGAGTACTGCTACACCGACCTTTCGAAGTCGTTTCTGTTTCATGCCCAGCGGGAATACGGGCCAGGCAATCCATTCTTGCGCTACGAGATTTTCAACGTAGAAAAGTCGGTCGATGACCAACCACTGCAGCGTGATTACTACGATATTGCAGTTGCCACCAACGTGTTACACGCCACCAGTGACATTGCCGCCTCGATTCGCCGGGTCTGGGAAGTTTTGAAAGATCAGGGCTCATTGATCGTCAACGAGCTCAGCCGCAATACCTTGTTCAACCACCTCACGTTTGGTTTCCTCGACGGTTGGTGGTTGTACAACGACGATCACATCAGGGTGCCGGGCTCTCCGGTTCTGGAGCCTGCCACGTGGCACAACACCGCCCTGCAAGTGGGTTACGGCTCTACGCAGTTCCCCGCCGAGCTGGCCCACGACATGGGGCAGTTCGTGATGTTGATGCGTGCGCAAAAGCACGCCGCGTCCCTTGCCCCCAAGGTCGTTGAGTCCGGATCCAGTCATTCATCAGGGAACGAATCCTCCATGCTTACCCCGTCAAATACCCCTTCGGCTGTCAACGTTGCAATGTTGAAAGCCAAGAGCCAGGCGTTTTTCACTGATCTGATCGCCGACGTCGTTCAGCTTCCTGTCGATGAAATCGCGCTGGACCTCTCCCTCGAAAAACTGGGATTCGATTCTATCCTGGTCGTCACCCTCACCAATAAACTGCGTGAGCATTTCGAGCAGGTCAGCAGTTCCCTGCTGTTTGATATTGATAGCGTCGAAGGCATCATCGATTACTTTATCGAGCAAGATAAACAGGCCTTGGCGGCGTTGCTGGGTATTGATTTCAGCGATGCACAACCACCTAGTGCTGCCCCGGTTGCCGTTGCTTCTCACACCCAGGCCCCTGCCAGCGCACCTGCGGTTACTCAGTTTGACGTGATCGACCTGGGCGCATTCTCCCTTCAAGAGGTTGACGCCCCGTCGGCGTCACTGCCTCAGGTGTCTGATTTCCAGGAAACCTACCCTGAACCCCGTCGTTCCGGCGATATCGCGATCATCGGTCTGAATGGTACTTACCCTGGCTCGCGGACCCTGGACGAGTTCTGGGAAAACCTGTCGCAAGGTCGTGACCTGGTGACCTCAGTGCCCAAGGCAAGGTGGGAGCAAACCGGCTTTAATCGGGTCGAAAATCCGGAAAATTTCAAGGGCGGCTTTATTGACGGCTTTGACCAGTTCGACGCGGAGTTCTTCGACTTCAGTGAAACCGATGCGCTGCTGACAGATCCTCAGGAACGCAAATTCCTCGAATGTGCCTTCTCGGTGCTGGAAGATGCGGGCTACACCAAAGAGTCCCTGGCCGAAAGTGACATGACCACCGGTGTCTATGTCGGCGCGATGTACCAGGAGTATCAGCTGCACAGCGAAACGGCTAAAGGTCTGTACGAAGGGCAGGCCATCTCCAACAGCTTTGCCTCCATTGCCAACCGTGTTTCCTACATCCTGAACCTGGAAGGCCCTAGCGTCGCCATAGACAGCATGTGTTCGTCATCGCTGTCCGCCGTGCACCTGGCGTGCTCTGCGTTGAAGCTTGGGGAGATTGATTACGCGATTGCCGGCGGGGTCAATCTGACCTTGCATCCCAACAAATATGGTGTGCTGAAACAGGGCGGCGACCTTTCGCAGACCGGTAAATGTGCGAGCTTTTCCGAGAGTGCAGACGGCTATGTACCGGGAGAAGGTGTTGGTGCGGTCTTGTTGAAACGCTACGAGGATGCGCTGCGCGATGGCGACCACATCTATGGGGTGATTACCGGGTCGCTGATCGTTCACGCAGGCAAGACCAATGGGTATACCGTTCCAAGCCCGAAAGCTCACAGTAAGCTGATCTCAAAAGTGGTCCAACAGGCCGGCATTCGTTCTGCGGACATTTCGTACATTGAAGCGCACGGTACGGGCACCCATCTGGGCGACGCCATCGAAATTCATGGGCTGAGGCAGGCGTTTTCCATCGATCAAGACTCGGCACAACAAGGTAAGTTCTGCTCGGTAGGCTCGGTGAAATCGAATATCGGTCATTGCGAAAGTGCCGCAGGCATGGCCGGTTTGACCAAGATTCTGCTGCAACTGAAATACCAGCAAATCGTCCCTTCGCTCCACTCGAAGAAAATTAATAAAAACCTGCAGATCGAAAAAACCTCCTTCTCGATCCCCCAGTTGCTGTCCCATTGGCGTCTGCCGAATAAAGAGGTCAAAAAGCGGATTGCCGGCCTGTCGTCCTTTGGCGCGGGCGGTGCGAATGCGCACTTCATCATCGAAGAGCACGAGGAAGTGTCGAATCAGGTCAATTACACGATGGATTACCCGGAACTGATCGTGTTGTCCGCAAAATCAAAGGAGGCGCTACACCAGAGAGCTGCGCAGTTGCTGGGCTACATCCACTACAACGCTCAGCAAAACACCTCCCTGAACAACCAGCCACGATACTGGTTGGGCAACATTGCCTATACGCTGCAAACTGGCCGCACTCAAATGCCGTACCGCCTGAGCTTCCTGGCGGACTCCATCGAGCACCTTGAAGACAACCTCGATGCATTCCTGAATGATAAAAAAGGCAAATCCCCGCTGCATGTCTGCTATGCCAGCGAGATGGACGCCACAGCGAAGCTGTTGTACGAGGATAACTCCCTTGAGCTGATTCTTTCTGAATGGCTGAAGCAAGGTAAATACCAGAACATCGTCGCGCTCTGGGCCAAAGGGGTGGTGATTAACTGGGGCGGCCTGCTGGGGAAAAGAGGGCAACGTATCAGCCTGCCGACCTACCCGTTCTCACAAAACCGTCATTGGTTGCCGATGGGCAACCACACGGCCGGCGTGTCTCAAAAAGTCGAGGCAGCTTCTGTGCAGCAGCGGGTGAAAACCGTAGCCGCTATGGTTGAACCGGTCGTTGAAAAAGTCGCAGGGAAGATTGTTCAGAAAACCGTTGAGCCGGTGGTTGGCAAGCCGTTCATTACGGCACCGGTGGCGGTCGAAAAAGTCACCGCCGAACCGAAGTCGTTGTTTATTCATCGCTGGAACAAGGTGGACGTGAGCCCACATCCGAAACCGGCGCAGGCCGATACGAAAATCTGTGTCGTTGGCCTGGACACCCTGGACTACTTCCAGCGAGATCTGGAGACCTGCGGCCTCGATGCCGGCTCTTCAGAATGGCAGCAAGTCCTGCCGAACGGCTTTGCCCAGTCCTTCGCTGATCTGGCCAAGTCCGTCTCACGTCAACTAGCGAAGAAGGTCAAAGCCTGGCTGGCGGACAGCACTCAGCCTTTGCACCTGCAAATCATCATGCCGTTCGATCGCCAGTATCAACTCTATGCAGCATTGACCGGGGCGTTGGAACAGCACGTGCTGGGTGCTGCCAATGTCAAACTGACGATTATTTACTGTGAAGCCTTGTGCTCGTTTGCCAACATTTCGACGCTGATCAACCGTGCAGCAGACACACAGACTCACATCGCTGAATACCTGTGTGCCCACGACAGTATCTATGCCGGCAGCGTGCAGAAAGTCAGCCAGCCGGAATCAGGCTCGTTACTCAATGACAACTGTGTCTATGTCCTGGCAAACGGCTTGAATGAGGTGGGCCAAAGTGTGATTCGTGCGATTGATGATGAAACCAGCGGATGCCATATCGCAATCCTGGGTGACGCGCTTTCAGCGCCAGACATCGATGAGCAAATCGGGTTACTTCAGAACAGCCTGGACAATACCAAAGTCGGCTACTACGCGGCTGAACTTGACGATAGAAAGTCCGTGTTCAATGCACTGTTGCTGATAAAAGACCAACTGGGCGATATCCAGGGTGTGCATTACATTGTTCCGGCCGATGACAAGGTTCAGCAGCATAAGGAACCGTTGAAAGACAAGGCGCTTATTCGTCATCTCGCGGCACTGATTAACCTAGATGAGGCGACCTACTCATTTGACTCCCAGCTGCAATCGTTCTCCATCGTCATGACCGTCGAGGAACACGACAGTAAACAGCTCAACACCCTGGCAAAAACCTTTGGTCGTTATCGCGCGGCGTTGCAGGGTACTGGTTACCGCGAAGGCAAGACCGTAGCGCTGGAAGTGGAGGGCAACGCGGCCAATGACATTGCCACTGCATTTATTCACGCCCTGGACAAAAACCATTCGGATGAGCAATTCGCGTTCATCTGGAAGGCCGCAACTCTCGCTGACAACACGCCAGTCATTCAACCGCAGGTAACCGTGGAGCCTCCCGTTGCATCGCCTGCGCCACTGGCAGCGGTCGCGCAAAAACAGCCAGCCTATTCGTTTGATGGCGCCAGCGACGAGTTGCAGGCAACGGTTTCCTGGTTGGTTTCAATCTCCTCGGAGTTGCTGGACAAGGAGTCAGCTTCGTTTAGTCCTGTAGCAACGTTTACTGAAAACGGCTACGAGTCGATCAGCATTGTTGGGTTGTGTGAGTTGATCAACAGCCGTCTGGGGCTGGCGATCTCTGTGGTGGTGTTTTTCGAGCACGACACCATTCAGTCGTTGGCACAGTACCTGGTGGCTGAGCACGGCGACCAGATTGAAGAAGTGTTAGAAACCGACGTGGAGGGCTGATGCAATGAATGTCAGGACCGATGCGCTCGCCAGAGACACCGCCTCGCCGCTGAACCAGGGGATGGTCTATCCCTTGCACAGGATATTTATGTTCGGCGGGCAGGGGTGTCATTACTATCAGATGGCGAGCCATCTATTCCTGACGCATTCAACGTTTCGTGAAGCCATGCTGCGGCTGGATCTGATAGGCCAACGCATACTGGGTAAATCGGTAATCGCGGAGATTTATCGTAAAGACAAGTCTCGCAGCGATGACTTCTCCTCTATCACGTTCACTCATCCGAGCATCGTGATGGTGCAACTGGCACTGGTCTCAACCCTCGCTGCTGAAGGGATCACCGCTGACTCGGTGATCGGCACGAGTTTGGGGGAGTTCATTGCCGCTTGTGTTGCCGGTGCCATTTCGGATACGGATTTATTGGCTGCAATCTGTGATCAAGCCTTATTGATCGAGCAGTTTGCAGGACAAGGCAAGTTGCCGAAAGGCGGCATGCTGTCGGCATTGATTACCCCGGATGAAAGGGACGCACTGCTCGCCGAGTTTCCTGAAGTTGCTGTTGCGGGTGTGCATCACTCACGACACGTCACCTTTTCGGGAGATACGTGGGTGATTGATGCGTTGGAAAAGAGCTGCCAGCAACGAGCTTTTTTATATCAGCGGATCGCTGTGGACTACGCCTTTCATTCGCCTGCCATACGCCCGTTAAAAGCGGCTTCTTTAGCGTCGATAAAAAAGTACACAACCGGGGCATTCACGCTGCCTTTTTACTCCTGTGCAACGGTTGCGCGGTGTCGTGTGATTGACGCCGAGCACTTTTGGGGGATCGTTGAGTCACCCATCAACTTTGCAGACACCATCGACTTGATAGAGGCAAGCGCCACAGGCGCGACGCCTGTGTATGTTGATCTTAGTCCTTCCGGATCGT
This sequence comes from Pseudomonas sp. P129, assembly GCF_020312195.1. NCBI lineage: Bacteria > Pseudomonadati > Pseudomonadota > Gammaproteobacteria > Pseudomonadales > Pseudomonadaceae > Pseudomonas > Pseudomonas sp. P129. The sequence continues at coordinate 273,718 of NZ_JAGPYS010000001.1, forward strand.
TGCATGGATTTGTCAAACAGCATCTGGGTGCGTTCAGGGCAAAGCAGGTCCCTGTGAGCCTGACGCTGATGTCCTTGATGAGTAACGACACGACTCAATACCAGGCCGGCGTGCTGACCCTAAAGCGCCTTGCAAAGGCGTATAGCGAAAGCGCTATCGCTCAACCCGGGCCTCAAGACACTACCTTGGTAAATCATTCTATGGAAAAGACTCGAACAAGCGTGGTCGGCAATAATCCAGCAAAGAACACTGCCCTTGTTTTTCCAGGACAGGCCTCACAGCGAGTGGGCATGGGGCGTGAATTGTTCCAACGTTTCCGTCGGCAGACTGAAATCGCCAGTGATATTCTGGGATATTCCATTGAGCAGCTGTGCCTGGAAGACCCACAGAAGCAGTTGAACAAAACACAGTACACGCAACCTGCGCTGTATACCGTGTGTGCATTGCAGTACCTCGCCTATCGGGAAGATAACGAGGTGGTGATCAAGTTCCTGGCCGGGCACAGCCTGGGAGAATATGCGGCGCTGTTCGCCGCGGATGTCTTTGACTTTGAAACGGGACTGCGCATCGTCAAGCACCGCGGGGAATTGATGTCTTCCGCGAATGCCGGTTCCATGGCCGTGATCCTGAATTATAAAGCTCAGGATCTGCAGCAACTGCTCAACGATAACGGCATTACCAGCATTGATGTTGCAAACATCAACTCTCCGGATCAGTTGGTGATTGCAGGGCCGCATCAGGCGCTGGAGGCGTTTGAAGGCATTATCAACTCGCTGGCGGGCACCTACATTCCTATTCCGGTGGGGGCACCTTTTCATTCGCGCTACATGCAGCCGATAGCACAAGATTTTGAGCGGTTTCTCGAGCCTTTCACGTTTCGACCGATGAATAAAACGGTGATCAGTAACGTCACCGGTTTGCCCCATCAGAATGAAACGCTGAAGAGCCAACTGGTGAAGCAACTGTACAGCCCAGTGCAGTGGTTGGACAGCGTTCGTTACTTGATGGGGTTGGAGGTCGATGAGTACGTAGAGATCGGTCCTGGTGATGTGCTCACCAAGTTGACCACCAAGATCCGCAATAAATGCTCGCCATTAGTCTTGGGTGAGAAAGTCATTCGCCAGGTGCCAGGCAGCACAGAGAGCGTGGAAAGCAAGGTTGCCCGGCAGCCTGCGAAAGACGGGTTGGGTAAGGCTTTCAAAAGTCGCTGGAGCCGGGGGGATGAGTTTTCTAGTTATTTTGGCCTGGCTTACCCTCATGTCCTGACGCTCTCGGAAGATAATCTGGATTATTCTTTTATAGAGCGTGCACAGGCGTGCGGACATCTAGCTTTTCAGGCAGTTCCTTGGACCGCTGAGGCGATTGATTCCGGTAGCCTGGACAGCATTCTGTCGAGATTGGGCGCCAAAAGATCCAATGACTCCGGGTGTGTGGGGGTGGCTATTACCCACAGTGAAAACGATAAGGTTCTGTTTTCAAAAGTTCTGGCGCATCAGTTGAACGCTGTCGCCCTGACCGGCGTCTACGGTATGACGACTGAACTGGTCTACTACCGGGTTATTTCGGCCTACCAAGGGCGTTTTAGTAGTACCCCACAAAAGAACAAGTTGTTTATCAGCGTGGATGATCCTCGCTGTGTTCAGGGCTTTTACCAGAAGCTACCGCAAGGTGTTCTTGAGCGTTTGCACCTGCAAGGGCGAATTGATGCTGCTCAGTTTGAGTTTGCGAAAAACATCGCTGCCTGTGATGCCATTATTCTCAATAATGAAGAGCATGACCTGGAGGCATTGATGAGCATTAACCGGTTGAGGGTTGAACACCCTGAACTGGATATAAAGATTGGCATCGAAGGCGCGCTGTCGGCCCCGAACGACTTCACTCAAGGGACGCTCAGTCAAATAGATTTTTTTGTCAGCAGTGAGTTGAACGTGCTGATAGGCGAGTCTTTTTTGCCTGGACTGATCAGGCAGACCCTTTTTTCCGCAAGCGACGCCTTTATAGTGGATCTTCCAGATCCTAAGACGATCCATTTTGGTGGGCGAGCCAAGACGTACATCACTAATGATCCAGCGATTCGCCAGCGTGCGGGTAACGCCCATGGTTGGCTGTCGGATGATCAAAGGCCAACGCTATGCAGGTTGCTACCGTCCAACTATCTGGCCATTTCCGAATGGCTCAAGGTTCAGTTCGTCAATAAACAGCCCTCGTTGGCTGAGTTAAGCTCGGCTCTTTTGGATGGCGTATAGGCTGCCAGGGCTTTGAGTATTTGGACTGTCTCTTTTTTGTATATATTTAATTGCCAGGGAATGCCGGTATGTCCAATCTGTTTATTTCTAACGTCGTGTTTGATTTCGACGAGTCGAAGTCAATTGATAGCTTGTCATCTTGCATGAGTCCTGATGAGCTTAAGGCCTTTCGGGCGGGCGGCTTTGAATATTATGTAAATGAAAGTCGTGACGTTTATGCTGTGTGCGAAAAGGCAGCCGCGAAGGTCCTGGATGAGAGCCATGTCGGTCGAGAGGATGTGACCGATATTGTCTATATCAGCTCAACCAAATTCATTGACAAGGTCGTTGGCCTGAGTGTCTACCTCTCGAAGTTGGCAGCGAATATCGGTATTCATAAGGCGACGTTGTATGCCTTGTCTGCGGGGGAGTGCGGTAATTTCGTTCATGCCTTGCGTTTTTGTGGGCAGATCCTGCAGGAGCGCCCAGACAGCAAGGTTTTGTTGGTATTCGCAGAAAAGCTGATGACTGACGAGGAGCGGCATTATCCTGGAACGGCGATTTTAAGTGACGGGGTGGCAGTTTGTCTGGTGACCTGCGAAAAAACCAGAAACTGCTATGAGGTTATCGCGCGGTCGGAGGCCACCGACCACCGAGTCACTAAGGCTTATGCTGAAAAGAAAAATATTGATGCGTTACGGCTCGCCTTGACCGCAGTTCGTACGCTGTCTAGGGATATTTTTTTGAAAGTTGATTTTGATAAAAGTGCTATAAGCCACTTCATAACCAATAACTTTATTATGCACTTGTCCAAAATGTACATTATGGAGGTCGGCGGCGACGCCTCAACACTCAGGCTGCCAACGCGGCCTCCGAAAGCGCATGTTTTTACGATTGATAGTTTGTTGAATCTGACGGGGACCCCGATGGATGATGGTGATTTGGCCTTTTGCCTGAGTTTTGGCATGTTTTTTTGGGGGGCATGCATCGTTAAGTACCATGCCTGAAAAAGCTTTATGACCGCGTGTTTATGCCTTGGGGACGTACGCGCGCGGACGGGGTCGAGTTGCGGGGCGCGCGGTGAGTGACCAGGTATTCAATGAATTTTTGTCAAGTGAAATGTTGCTGTTGTGCAAGGGTGTGATATGCATGAACTGCTGAAGGTAGCGATTGAGTCTGCTGTACTGTTATTTGTTCCGGGACCGACGAATACGTTATTGCTGGCGGCCGGCGTGTCCAAGGGGTTTTTGACGTCTGCTGGTTTACCGTTGTTCGAGCTTTCCGGCTACGTGATTGCGATCACCTTCTATTCCATTCTGATCGAATATGTCTCGGGCAATACAGGTTGTCTGTTTTTCATGAAGGTGTTCTGTGCGGGCTCTATATCTTACCTGTCTTGCAAGACGTGGAAGCTTTCAGGTGACTTTTTAAAAGCGACCGAAACTATTTTGGGATTTAATATATTTATTACTACGTTGTTTAATCCGAAAGCATTTATTGTGTCTTCGATCATCTTTTCCGTTACGCTTATCGACGATCCGCTTTTAATTGCTCAGGAAATGCTGGTCTTTTCTGGGGTTATGTTGCTGGCAACCCTTTTTTGGCTGAGCGTCGGAACTGTTGTCAATCTCCATTCGCAGGAAGGAGGGGGCACAAGGCGGGTAATACTTAAAGCATCAGCATCAGCATCAGCATCAGTATTGATGATGTTTTCTTGCGCTATATTATATTCAGGTGTTTCCAGCCTGCTGAGCTAATAATATTGATGACCAATATGAGCTGGACAGCGGTTTGCACAACCGTCTGTAGCAGCAATCATACCCTCCATGAATTTCCCCAAACTCCGAAGGATCACACGTGAGCCAGTCCCTGATTGCTGCCCTGCAAAAACCGGCCCTGTTCCCCCATCCGGTGGATCAGTTCCACGTCATCGAGACCCATATTTCCTGGGTCCTGCTTACGGGTAACTACGCTTATAAAATGAAGAAGCCGGTGAATTTCGGCTTCCTCGATTTCACCACCCTGGAAGCCCGCAGCCACTTTTGCAATGAAGAGCTGCGCCTCAACCAGCGCCTGACCGATAATTTGTATCTTGAAGTGTTGCCAATCACCGGCAGCGCAGAAGCACCGCAATTGGGCGGCGACGGCCCGGTAGTCGACTACGTGCTGAAAATGCGCCAGTTCCCACAAAGCCAGCTGCTCAGCACCTTGCAAGCCAACGGCGAACTGACCAGCGCGCACATCGATGAACTGGCCAAGCAGATCGCGCACTTTCACCTGAATGCCCCGAAAGTGCGGGCCACACACACCGCCGGCACGCCACACGACGTCATGGTGCCGGTGCTGCAGAACTTCGAGCAGATCCGCCCTTTCCTCAGCGACAAGGCTGACCTGGCACAACTGGGAGCCTTGCAGGCCTGGGCCGAAAGCAGCTTCGAGCGCCTCAAGCCACTGTTTGAACAACGCAAGCTCAATGGTTTCATCCGCGAATGCCACGGTGATATTCACCTGGGCAACGCCACTATGATTGATGACCATGTGGTGATCTTTGACTGCATCGAGTTCAACGAGCCATTCCGCTTCACCGACGTGTATGCCGACACCGGTTTCCTGGCGATGGACCTGGAAGACCGTGGCCTCAAAAGCCTGGAGCGGCGCTTTATCAGCCAGTACCTGGAACTTACCGGCGACTACCAAGGCCTGGAGCTGCTGAACTTCTATAAAGCCTACCGCGCCCTGGTACGCGCCAAGGTTGCACTGTTCAGCATGCCTTCCGAGGCAGACGCGGTGCAGCGCGCAACCACCCTGCGCCAATACCGCAACTACGCCAACCTGGCAGAAAGCTACAGCACCACCCCCTCGCGTTTCCTGGCCATCACTCACGGCGTATCAGCCGTCGGCAAAAGCCACGTGGCCATGCGCCTGGTAGAAGCACTGGGGGCAATTCGCCTACGGTCGGATGTAGAGCGCAAGCGCCTGTTCGGCGAGCAGCATGTCGAGAACAAGCCGCAGGCAGGGATCTACGCCGCAGATGCCAGCGCCGCCACCTACGCGCGCTTGAACGAGATCGCCGACACCTTACTGCGCGCTGGTTTCCCGGTGGTACTGGATGCGACCTTCCTCAAGCGTGAACAACGCGACGCTGCGGCGAAAATCGCTGAGGCCACCGGCGCACCGTTCCTGATCCTCGACTGCAATGCGCCACAGGCCGTGATCGCCGCTTGGCTGGCACAACGTCAGACAGACAACAACGATCTGTCCGACGCCACCCTGACCGTCATCGAAGGGCAGCAGGCCAATCGTGACCCGCTCAGCGCCGAAGAGTTGCTGCTCAGCAAACGCGTGGAGACCAATGAAAGCGGGACGCTTGACGCGTTGGTTGCGCAAATTCGTCAGCGACTGTCCCGTTCGTAAGTAAAATTTATTGACATCAAGCCCTCATCAGATAAGGGTCAAGAAATACTGGCATTTTTCTTGACCCTTTTTGCGCCTTTTTCATGCTGACGTTGCCGACAGTGACATCGTAACTCCATCGAGCCTTCCTCGGTCATCCGCAGTGCCGACAGCATAGAACGGCACCATCTATCTTTTTGCGTAGGCTGAATCAAATACATCGAGAGTGAATTTAAGTCATTTGCTGCCTGAATATGCCAGCTATAGCCTTAATCGAACAACATTACCCCCCCCCACCTGTTCAGCCTGCTGCAGAGTCTCGTCCCACGGCCGGAAAATATTGTGCGCTGGCGCTGGCATAGCGGTGACGTAGCGATCTGGGATAACCGCGCCACCCAGCATTACGCGCTGGATGATTAAGGAACCCAAGAGCGCATCGTACGCCGGGTGACCTTCAAGGGCGAAGTACCGGTGGGCGTGCAAGGACAGCGGAGTCAGGTCACGAAAGGTCCTTAAAGCGGAATCTGGACGTTGCAAGCCAAATTGCAAGTGTCGATCGAAAAAACCAGCTATAGCAGACCAGCAACTATTGATGGTGTAAAACGTGAAGGATAATCATGCAGAAAATATTAGTTGGTCCATAGTACGATACAGGAAAGCTATGATGCTCACTTCACAGAAAAACATTATTAATACGGGTATTCCAAGTCGAACTGCTTTTCAGGTTGCCGAACTCCGGGCCGCTCATCAGCTGCTGGACGAACCAATCATATTCAACGACCCGTTGGCCTTGCCGATTCTTGGCGAGCAGGCGGCAACCGACCTGCGACAGTATCCATTCCAATCCAACGATCTCCATGCGCGAGGCATACGTGCTGCCGTGGTTATTCGTAGTCGATTAGCTGAAGATGAACTCAAAAAATGTGTACACTCCGGAGTGAAACAATATGTCGTTTTAGGTGCCGGCCTTGATACATTCGCTCTCAGGAATACTTATCTTGAAGAGGGCCTTCAGGTATTTGAAGTGGACCATCCATCTACCCAAGAATGGAAGAGAAGTCTCCTTAAAGAAGCGTCCATAAAAGTACCTGACTCATTGACGTTCGTGGCGGTTGATTTTGAAAGTAACACCTTAGCCGAAGAGCTGCAGAAAGCCGGTTTTCGCGCAGATCAACCTGCATTTTTTTCTTGGCTAGGCGTGACGATATACATATCCCAGGAAGCGATACTTGACACACTAACGTTTGTCGCGTCACTGCCAAAAGGAAGCGGCATAATTTTCGATTACGGCGTCACCCCTACGTTGCTCGATCCCATTGAAAATGCCATAGGCGATTATCTTGTGAGTTTGATCGGGCAACTGGGTGAACCATGGAAAACATGGCTTGACCCCGCTGTCATTGAAAATGAGCTTCAGAGTATAGGATTTCAGTCCGTGAGAGACTATGGCTCTGTTGAACTGAATGAGCTCTATCTGGCTAGAAGAAAGGATGGTTTGCGAATGCTCGGAACATTTCGATTGATATGTGCGAAGACTTGAGTATGGGTTTGCACGGATCTAATAGGTGCGGTTTTGTGTATACATATACAGTTGTTGCTTCAACCCTCTAACGCTACGTGACGGTCCCAAGCAAACGGCCCGCCTTGTTAGGGCCGTTTCGCTTTGTTATGGGCAGATCTTGCCGAGGGTGTCAATCCTCTCAAAAAATATCCTCTCAAAATGTCAATCCTCCATAGCGAGATTGACAGTCAACGGTGTTGCTGACGAAAACGCCAGAAGTCCACTAATTTAGAAGCTACAACGCTGTCAATGTCGCAGGTGCTAGGTGATAGAAAGCATTACTGGCCGGATGATCCGTTGGTGGCGGAGGCGAGGGCGCGGGTGAAGCTGAGGGGGACGTGAGGTCCGGGAGCAATGGCTCGTAATCCAGTAGACCGAGAGGCTAAGCCGTCAAGCTCTGCCAACCGATCACGTTGAACGGCGTCAGGCTAATTAGGGGCTCGGCTTTTCCAGCGGACTTTATAAAGCAAAAGCGCAAAAATGACGGCAAGAGGCTATCTATCCGGTTAAGCTGCCCGCCACTCAACCAATGGACAGGAATCCATAATGAAAACTAACTTCGCTTTGTTGTTGCTGGCAGTCATCTCTATCTCGGGCTGCGTTCAAACCGCTTACAGCAAAAGCATCGCAGTGACCAAGGATGCATCGGGCCGTGTTGTGCAGACCGTTGAAACAGAGACGGTCACGCAGCCAGGTCAAGGTTATGAAATGCGTCTTGAGAAAATTCAGGGCGTGCAACGTTGAGTTGATATCTAAAGGGAGAACCTCTTTATTCTGGTCACTTAGCTTGCAATCGAGACAGTGACCCAGAGAACGCCAGGGCGCAACGCCCTGGCAGGCAGCAGATGTCACTTTTTCTTTTTAGCCGGCTTTTCAGCCTTTTCAACCTTGTCTGATTTCTTGGCCTTTTCTGGCTTGCTATCAGCTTTTTTGGCCGCTTTCTTTGGCTCGGCGTCTTTCTTCTTGTCTTTCTTTTCGGAAGACTTGGAAAGCGTCGAGGCCGCTTCAGATTTCTTGGCCGGTGATGCCTTCTTGTCTTTCAGGTCTTTGCTGGCTTTCGAGGCTTCGCCTTTACTTTTCTTGTCGTCTTTAGCCATGTGGATCACCCTTTGGTGTATGCCGGTATTGGCACGTCGCCCATGGAAGTATCCACGGGCTAATCATTAGGCGAGCGCTTCCAGAAACGGTTCCAAGTATTTGATCATAATCGGCTGTTGAAGCACGTCATTCGGAAGTCTGGTGACCAGCCAGAGTATTGAAACCTGAATGCCGCTTTCCACCTCAAGGCAAAACCGGCAGCAAAAATCGCCCGATCACCGGCAAGTGATCAGAGATCAGCAACGTATCATCCCGCCGCACCCGCGCGCTGACCCGCTTCAGGCTCGGGCTGTAGAACAGGTAATCCACCGTCCGGTCCGGCCCGTTGATGCGGCTATCGTTGGGGAAGCGCGTCAGCCATTTGCTGCGGTCGATGCCGCTGGATTCGGCGTTGTTGGGGATCATCGGGTATTTGTCCCATAGCTGGTGCAGTTCGCTGTCGGCGGCATAGCCAAGGCGCTGTTGCTCGGGGAGGCGCTGGTATTGGCCCAGCGGCAGCAGGTTGAAGTCGCCGCCGATCAGCCAGGGCGTGCCGCCGCTTTCCAGCTTGTCCAGCTGCGTTTCAGTGGCCGCGACCTGTTTTTGTGCGGTGTCGCCGGCGTGTCTGGCGGTGGTCAGGCTGGTGTTGATGACGGCCAGTTTGCCGCCGTCACGCAAGGGCAGGTAGCTGACCAGCAACGCATCCTTTGGCTGAAACTGACGGCTGATGATGTTGGCGTCGGGCACCGGCAGTTGCAGGCGTTCGGCACTGTCGATATGGAAGCGGCTGAGGGTCACCAGTTTTCTGCCGACGCTGCCCCAGATATGCGGGTTGGGCACGAACTCTGCCTTCCAGTAGAAGGCCTGCGTGCTGCACGGGTAGAGGTCCGCGACACGTTCCTTGATCAGCGCCAACTGATCTTCATAGTCAGAGTTCTTGGCGCCATCGTCGACGCCTTGCAGCAGCACGATGTCGGGCTGTTCGTCACGGATGACCCGCGCCACTTCGTCCAGATTGTAGGCAAGGTCTTCATGGGTCGGGCGTTCGTCCGGGCCGCTGCCGTCAGCCATGTCGTACCAGAACACGTAGCGCTTACCCGCCAGGTACTGGATGTTCCAGGTCATGACTTTCAGCGCTTGCCCCGGCACCAGTTTCGGTGCCTCGACTGCAGGGTTGCAGCTGGCCGTGAGTAATTCACGGGCCGGAGGGCGCCAGGTCAGTTGGAAAACCAGTAACAGCAATACGGCGACCAGCAGCAAGCCGTACAGGGTCAGACGTAGCAGTAAACGGGGCATCGGCTCGACTTGGGGCGCCTGGCGCTCAGTGAGGGATTCGGCGTTGAGCATACCGAATCGACGCGCCTGACGTCAGCCTTTGCTTCAGGCGCGGTGCGCGGGCTCGCTGATCAGCATGAACAGGCGGAACGTCACGATGGTGGTGAACAGTTGCAGGAAGCTGCCGATGCTGTCGGTGATCACGGAAACCGCTGCGCTTTGCGGTTCCGGAAACAGGTACAGGCTGGCGCCCTCGAGCAGCCACAGGGGAATGTAGACGCTCAGTACGCACACCAGAATGCGCGTGAAGTGTCCGGTGGTCATCTGCATGCTTTCGCGCATGGCCATGAACGGCGTGAGTTTGCGGAGGACCAGCAGGTATTCGCTGAACGCCAGTTTGATCATCACCCAGATGCCGGGTAAGACGAACAATGAAAGGCCGAACATGATCAGCAGGGTGCTCATGGCCGAGAGCACGGCGAACGTCGGCCACAGGCGCACGGCCATGGCCAGTACATCGCGGGTATGTACGTCCTCGCCACGGCTGCGTGCGTCGAGAAACAGGATCAGCGCGGCGGTATAGACAGGGTAGAAAAACAGCCCGATCACCAATGCGTAGGCAGGTGAAGTGTCGGCGGACATGGCGCTGCCCAGCGCTTGTTTGGCCAGCACTTCAAGGATCACGACAGGCAGGCACAGCAGCGCGATGCTGCCCAGATTGCGCCGGAAGAAATAAAGCGAATCCTGGATGACGTTCAACGGGTTCATGGAGATAGATCGCAGGCTAAAAGCAGGCGCACACTTTAGCCCATGGCCCCGGTCTAACCAAGCGCAGTGGTTTTCGGCGCACGCCTTGTTATCTTTTTCTTCATGTCATTGAAGCGCGTCGATGAGGCCCCATTTTCTGCACATGGTCCTGCCATTGCGGCAGGGAAGAATTCCAGTGGCAACTCAGTGAGGTGGTCATGAACAGCGAAGAGCAAACCCTGATTGACGGTCTTTTCTCGAAACTGAAAGACGCTGAAACGGCTTCCGCCCCGCGAGATGCTGCGGCCGAGGCGCGTATCAAGGAGCATCTGACCCGCCAGCCCGCTGCGCCGTACTACATGACGCAGGCGATTCTGGTGCAGGAAGCGGCCGTCAATCAGCTCAATCAGCAGGTAAAACAGCGCGACGAGCAGATTCAGCAGTTGCAGGCCGAGCTCCAGCAGGCCAAGGGGCAAGCCTCGTCCGCGCCAGCGAGTGGCGGGTTTTTGTCGAGTATCTTTGGCAGCAGTGCACCGCGCGCATCGCAGCCACAACCTAGCCAGCCATCCAGTGGCGGCTGGCGTGATGGTGGCGGTTTCAATCCTGCACCTGCGCCCGCAGCGCCACAGGGCGGTTATGCCGCGCCTGCCCCGGCTGCCGGCAGTGGCTTTCTTGGCGGGGCGCTGAAGACCGCGGCCGGTGTAGCGGGCGGTGTGCTGCTGGCAGAAGGTATCAGCAGCATGTTCAGCCACCACAGCCAGCCGCAGGAAATCGTCGAAGTCATTCATGACGCGCCACAGGCGCAGGACACCGGCTCGTTCAATGATCAGGGCGGTTGGGGGCAGCCGGATCAGCAGTACACGGCTGACGACAATTTCGACGATGGTGGCGACATGTTCTCGGATGATGATTCGTTCGTTTGAGGATGTGACGGTCGTTCTTCATGTTCCAGCGGGAATGTTTTTGACGCTCTGCGTCACGAATCTGCGCTGCGCCGCGTGCTCTGGAACGGACGCGGAGCGTCCAGAACGGCATTCCCACGCTGCAGCGTGGGAACGATGATCTGTGCCATGACGCGCGGGCTTCGCAGCGGCCGGTACCGATCCATCCCTCAATTCCTTCCTCAAACTGGCATACTGGGCACCGATTCACGTTCCGGATCGCTGTAACCCGTGGGCATGTTGCCCGCCATGAGGAATTGCGGTGAAGAAGATCGCGGTGTTCGCCGACGTGCAGAACCTGTATTACACCGTGCGCCAGGCGCATGGCTGTCATTTCAATTACGCCGCCTTGTGGGCGGATATCAGCAAGCGCGGCGAGATCGTTCACGCGTTTGCGTACGCCATCGATCGTGGCGACAGCAAGCAACAGCAGTTCCAGCAGATACTGCGCAATCTGGGGTTCACGGTCAGGCTCAAGCCGTATATCCAGCGCAGCGACGGTTCGGCCAAAGGGGACTGGGATGTCGGCATCACCATCGATATCATGGATTTCGCGCCGCAAGTGGACGAAATCGTGCTGGCGTCGGGTGATGGCGACTTCGACATGTTGCTCGAACGCGTGATCAGCAAACATGGGGTCGAGGCGGTCGCCTACGGCGTGCCGGGGCTGACCGCGAACTCGTTGATCCGCGCCGCCAGTCGTTACGTGCCGATCGAAGGCGCGTTTTTGCTGAAATGAATTAACAGGGTCAGGCCAGTGTTGGAACGTATTGCAGTCATCGACTTTGAAACCACCGGCATCTCCCCGGGCCATAGCTGCCGGGCGACCGAGATTGCGGTGGTGATCATGGAGCAGGGGCGTATCGTCGAGCGCTTTCAGAGCCTGATGAATGCCGGCGTGCGTATTCCTGCGTTCATCGAAGGGTTGACCGGCATCAGTAACAACATGATTCGTACCGCCCCCAGCGCCGAGCGGGTGATGGGCGATGTGGCGGATTTCGTCGGTTCGACACCGCTGGTGGCGCACAACGCCTCGTTCGACCAGAAGTTCTGGGACTACGAGCTGTCGCGTATCCAGCGCACGCGCGAACAGAGCTTCGCCTGTTCACTGCTGCTGGCCCGACGCCTGATGCCCGGCGCACCGAACCACAAGCTCGGCACGTTGACCCGCTATGCGCGTCTGCCCGACACCGGCAAGGCTCACCGGGCGATGGCCGATGCGGAAATGGCGGCCAACCTGACCGCGCACCTGACCAACGAATTGCGCCAGACCCACGGCATCTCTGCCATCTCCCACCAGATGCTGTGTTCCCTGCAGAAAGTCCCGGCCGCGAAGATCAGTGAAACCCTGAAGCGCCAGCGCGGCGTCTGACCTGTCAGTGCTCCTGCTTGCCGTTGCTGATCAAGTAATCGCTCGGCAGGCTGCGCTCCACGGCTGTCGACAGCACGATTGATGTCTTGCTGAAGCCAAACTTGGCGATCCGGTTGATCAGGTCTTCCAGATGCGGCATCGAATCGACCGCTGCGCGCATGATTACGCACGGGTCGCCCGTCACCCGGTAACACTGGATCAGCTCGGGGACTTTCCACAGTTCCTTGTAGGCCTGCTGATTGCCATGGCTGCCCATGCGCAGTTCGATGATGCATTGAATCGGCAGGCCGACTTTCGACAGATCGACCTTGGCCTCGTAACCGGTAATCACGCCACTGGCTTCCAGCTTGGCGACCCGCTCGGCCACCGCGGGCGCGGACAGGTTGACCAGTTTCGCCAGTTGCGCAAAAGACGCCCGGCCATTTTTCAGCAGCTCATCGAGCAGAATCCGATCGTATTTATCCAGGGTCATGGCGTGCCTCGTACCCAGCGATGGGCGTTTTTAAAATAAAAGGAAAGCAGGCCTGACAAGCATTGAATCGTAAGTTTCAGCGCGTTTTAAACAGGTTTGTCTGCTTAATATCCGACTTCGGCCTTCATACAATAGGTCAACCATAACAATGATCCCAGAGCCTAGCCATGCCTCAATCCGTTCGTGTTTCACCCTTGCTCATCGGTGCCTTTCTGGCCTTGTACCTGATCTGGGGCTCTACCTATCTGGTGATCCGCATCGGCGTGGAATCGTGGCCACCGTTGATGATGGCGGGTGTGCGCTTTCTGATTGCCGGCTGCCTGATGTATGGCTTTCTGCGGTTTCGCGGCGTGCCTGCGCCGACCTGGCGCGAGTGGAAAGCTGCGTTCGTGATCGGCTTCCTGCTGCTGGCCTGCGGTAATGGCGGTGTGACCCTGGCCGAACACGCAGGCGTCGCATCAGGCGTTGCCGCGTTGGCGGTGGCGACCATGCCGCTGTTTACCCTGCTGTTCGGCCTGTTCTGGGGCAATCGCACCACGAATCTTGAATGGGCAGGCATCGTGCTGGGCCTGATCGGCATCGGCCTGCTGAACCTCGGCTCCAATTTGCAAGCCAGCCCTTATGGCGCTGCCGTGGTGATTTTTGCCGCCGCAGCCTGGGCGTTGGGTTCGGTGCTGAGCAAGCATTTGCCGTTGCCGAAAGGCCCGATGGCCAGTGCGGCGGAAATGATCACGGCGGGGGCGACGCTGCTGATCGGCAGTGCCTTGAGTGGCGAGCGTCTGGCGCATATGCCGACGGCGGCGGGCTGGGGCGCGCTGCTGTATCTGGTGGTATTCGGCTCTATCGTCGCGTTCAGCGCCTATATGTACCTGCTCAAGAACGTGCGCCCGGCAGCGGCGACCAGCTACGCCTACGTCAATCCGGCCGTGGCAGTGATGCTCGGCGTGGTGTTCGCTGGCGAAACGATCGGTGTCGAAGAGTGCATGGCCATGGTGGTGATCATCAGTGCCGTGGTGCTGATTGGCCTGCCGCAATGGCGCCGGTCGCCGCCGTCAGAGGTCGCATCGACACGCACAAGCTAACCGAGGCGCGCCGGACAGGTTAAACTGCGCGCCTTGCGTTGAATCTTCCTACGGTATTTCCATGACATTCGCCTCTCTCGGCCTGATCGAACCCTTGCTGCGTGCCCTCGAAGCGCTCGGTTACCAGACTCCGACGCCTGTACAGACCCAGGCAATTCCTCCGGTACTGGCGGGCCGCGATCTGATGGCAGCTGCGCAGACCGGCACCGGCAAGACCGCAGGTTTTGCCTTGCCGCTGCTGCAACGGCTGACCATGGAAGGCCCGAAAGTCGCGCCCAACTCGATTCGCGCGCTGGTACTGGCGCCGACCCGCGAGCTGGCCGATCAGGTTCACGAAAGCATTCGTCAGTACGCCGAGCATCTGCCGCTGACCACCTACGCGGCTTACGGCGGCGTGAGCATCAACCCGCAAATGATGAAGCTGCGCAGGGGCGTCGACGTGCTGGTCGCGACCCCCGGTCGCTTGCTCGATCTGCATCGCCAGAACGCGGTCAAGTTCTCCCAGTTGCAGACGCTGATCCTCGATGAAGCTGATCGTATGCTCGACCTGGGTTTTGCCGAGGAACTGCGCGGTATCTACGCGGTGTTGCCCAAGCAGCGCCAGACCCTGCTGTTCTCCGCGACGTTCTCTGACGAGATTCGTCTGCTGGCCGCGCAGATGCTCAATGACCCGCTGACCATCGAAGTCAGCCCGCGCAACGTCGCGGCGTCTTCGGTCAAGCAATGGGTCGTGACCGTGGACAAGAAACGCAAGGCGGATCTGTTCATCCATCTGATGAAGAAGCATCGCTGGGGTCAGGTGCTGGTATTCGCCAAGACCCGGGTTGGCGTCGATCAACTGGTGGATCGCTTGCAGGCGCTGGGCATGAACGCCGACGGCATTCATGGCGACAAACCGCAGGCCACTCGCCAGCGTGCGCTGGACCGCTTCAAGAGCAACGAAGTGAAGATTCTGGTCGCCACCGACGTGGCTGCGCGCGGTCTGGACATTGATGACCTGCCGACCGTGGTCAACCTGGACCTGCCGATCGTGGCCGAGGATTACATCCACCGTATTGGCCGCACCGGCCGTGCGGGGCTGACGGGGGAGGCAATTTCGCTGGTGTGTGCCGATGAAGTCGAACTGCTGTCAGCCATCGAAGTGCTGACCCGCCAGACCCTGGAGCGCAAGGAAGAGCAGGACTTCGAGCCGGAGCATCGCGTACCGAGCACGGATGCCAGCGGCCAGATCCTGAAAAAGCCCAAGAAACCGAAAAAACCCAAGGTGTCGGGCAGCAAGCGCAACCTGGGCAAATGGGTCGACAGCGGCGACTCCGAGCCTGCGCCGGTGGTCAAACCGGTGCGTAAAGTACCGGTCTTCAACACCGGCCCACGCAAGAAGAAGCCTTGAGGCGCAGTGCGCATTCAAAGCGGACGGAGCGCTCATTGCTATACGCAAGTTCGTTTTTGATTCTGGCCGGAGGCCGTAGGAGCGAACTTGTTCGCGAAGGGGCCTGCATAATCGCCGAAAATGCATCGATTGAAACACCCTCTTCGCGAACAAGCGAAGCGTCGCCCGGTTCGCTCCTACGCCCTGCGGGCCGAATCAAAAGCGGACTTTTACATAACGATAAGCGCGGAGCGTGGCGACGATCATGATCAGCGCGATTGCAGCCATTCGACCATCCCCAACCCCGCAGCGCGGCCGCTGGCGAAGCAGGCGGTCAGCAGGTAGCCGCCGGTCGGCGCTTCCCAGTCGAGCATTTCACCGGCGCAGAATACGCCGGGCAATTGCCTGAGCATCAGACGCTCGTCCATGGCCTCGAAGGTGACGCCCCCTGCGGTGCTGATGGCCTCATCGATGGGGCGCGGTTTGATCAGGGGCAGTGGCAGCGCCTTGATGGCCTCGCTCAACACCAGTGGATCGGCAAACGCTTCACGAGGCGCAAGCTCGCGTAACAGTGCTGCCTTGACGCCGTCCAGGCCCAATTGGCTGTGCAGGTGCTTGGACATCGAGCGCGAGCCACGGGGTTTGCTCAGGGCTTTTTGAATGTCTGCCAGCGTCTTGCCGGGCAGCAGGTCAATATCCACAATCGCTGAGCCGTGGAGGTTGATCTGTTCACGAATCTGCGCCGACAGTGCATACACCAGGCTGCCTTCCACGCCCGTCGCGGTCAGCACACATTCGCCCAAGCGCAGGGCATGGCCATGCAGGCCCATCGCGATATTCTTCAACGGAGCACCGGCAAACTTGTCGCGCAGCAGGTCGCTCCAGGCGCTCACCTCGAAACCACAGTTGGCGGCCTGCAAAGGTGCAACCTCGACCTGCCTTGCCTGCAGCCACGGCAGCCAGGCCCCGTCCGAACCCAGCCGCGCCCAACTGGCGCCGCCCAGCGCCAGCAATGTGGCTGCAGGTTCGATCGCCCGTTCACCGTCAGCGTTCGCGATGCGCAGGCTGCCATCGGCGTTCCAGCCCGACCAGCGATGCCGCGTGTGAATCGTGACGCCCGCATCACGCAGCCGCTTGAGCCAGGCACGGAGCAGGGGCGCGGCTTTCATGTCTGTGGGAAACACACGCCCCGAGCTGCCGACGAAAGTCTCGATGCCCAGCGCATGAATCCACTGGCACAGGGTATCAGCGTCAAAACCGCGCAACAGCGGAGCGATCATCGGCGAACGTTCGGCATAGCGCGCCAGAAAGGCCGGGTAAGGCTCGGAATGAGTGATGTTCATACCGCCCACCCCGGCGAGCAGAAACTTGCGCCCAACCGATGGCATGGCGTCGTACAGATCGACCTTCAGTCCGGCCTGGCTCAACACTTCTGCTGCCATCAACCCCGCAGGGCCGCCTCCGATGATGGCGACGGTTCGGGCAGCGGAGAGGGCAAGGTCGGTCATGGTCAGCGAAGTATCGATAGCAGAGGGGTGGGGCATTCTACCCGAGCGTTCTTTCAAGGTGTGGCGCACGTCATTGGCGGAGACTGAAGCGAAGTACCGCGCAGGCTCACAGGCCCATGTCGTTCCAGACCCGTTGCGCACTGTGATGGAGGATTCCGTGGCGCCTTGCCAGTGCCAAGCGGTCCTTGCTGTAGCCACCGCCGATCACGCCCATGACCGGAATGTCGCGGCTCAGGCAATGACGCAGCACCGCTTCGTCGCGATTGGCCAGCCCCTGGTCGGTGAGTTGCAGATAGCCCAGCGCATCGTCCTTGTGGACATCGACGCCTGCGTCATACAGCACCAGGTCCGGCTTATAGAGCGGCAGCAGGTAGTTGAGCAGGTCATCGACGACGTTCAGGTAGTCGGCGTCGCCCATGCCCATCGGCAGCGGGATGTCCCAGTCGCTCTGCGCCTTGCGTGCCGGGAAGTTCTTTTCGCAGTGCAGCGAGACGGTAATGGCGTCCTCGGTATCGGCCAGAATGCGCGCCGTGCCGTCACCCTGATGCACATCGCAGTCAAAGATCAGCACCTTGTCCACGCGGCCGCTTTGCAGCAGGTACTGACTGATCACCGCCAGGTCATTGAAAATGCAGAAACCCGCCGGGTAGTCATAGTGCGCATGGTGGGTGCCGCCCGCCAGGTGGCAGGCCAGGCCATGCTTGAGGGCCTGTTCGGCGGTCAGCAGTGAGCCGCCTACCGCACGGATGGTTCGGCGTGCCAGAGCCTCGCTCCACGGCAGTCCGAGACGCCGCTGGTCTTCGCGCGACAGATCACCGCTAAGGTAGCGGCTGATGTAGGACGGATCATGAGCCAGCGCCAGAATGTCCGCCGGGCACAACTCGGGACGCATTAATTGAACGTCACTGGTCAGGCCGCTGTCGATCAAGTAATCGCGCAACAAACGAAACTTGTCCATCGGGAAGCGATGATCCGCCGGGAAGTCCGGGCTGTAGTCTTCATGGTAGATAAGCGGTAGGGACATTTTGCGTCCGTTAGAGGGCCGAAGCCCGATAGTGCCAGTAAAGCATCCGTACGCCCAGTTGTGTGGCGCAGCAGATGGCTGCACTGACGCCCATTCATGTCTCGTGACACGGGGGAATCGATGGAACCGATACTCAAGCTTGATAGCGCCCGACTGCTGATGCGGCAGTGGCGTGACGATGACTTGCCGGCGTTCGCCGACATGTGCGCGGACCCTCGTGTCATGCGCTATTTTCCAGACCCCCTGAGCCGTCTCGAAAGTGCTGCCATGATCGGGCGGCTGCGTGGTCATTTTGCCGAACTGGGCTTCGGGTTCTGGGCGCTGGAGCGCAAGGACACCGGCGAGTTCATAGGTTTCACCGGGCTGCATGTCGTGGGTTTCAAGGCACCGTTCACCCCGGCCGTGGAAATCGGCTGGCGGCTGGCGCACAAACACTGGGGCCTGGGCTTTGCCAGCGAGGCGGCCTGGACCGCGCTGGGCTGTGGTTTCGAGCGCCTGGAGCTGAAGGAGATCGTGTCGTTCACGGCGGTCAACAATCAGCCGTCGCAAAAGGTGATGCAGGCAATCGGCATGCAGCAGGATGAGTCCGGCAACTTCGATCACCCCAATCTTGCGGACGGCCACCCGCTCAAACCGCACGTGCTGTACCGGATCAGCCATGAGCAGTGGCTCAAGACGCTGAAGCCTTGATCCGGGTGCAGATTGAATTAAGCCAACCATCTTAAATCTGTATCATTCCATTCCAGCGGGGACGGGCCCGAGGCCTGTGGGAAAATGCAGCGACTGCTGTTGCCGTACAAGTGCAAAGTCGATGTACGAGAGGAATGAGAATGAGCCAAGTGCTGGATGATCTGGTTGAGTTGCTGACGCTGGAAGCCATTGAAGAAAACCTGTTCCGCGGTCATAGCCAGGATCTGGGCTTTCGCCAGTTGTTTGGTGGTCAGGTGCTGGGTCAGTCGCTGTCTGCCGCCAGTCAGACAGTTGAAGAGGACCGTCATGTTCACTCGCTGCACGGCTACTTTCTGCGTCCCGGCGATGCCGGTTTGCCGGTGGTCTATCAGGTGGACCGTGTGCGTGACGGTGGCAGCTTCAGCACGCGCCGTGTCACTGCCATTCAGAAGGGCAAGCCGATCTTCACCTGCAGCGCTTCGTTTCAGTACGACGAAGAGGGCTTCGAGCACCAGGCGACGATGCCGAAGATTGTCGGCCCGGAAGACCTGCCGTCCGAGCTGGAGTTGCTGACCCGCCGCGCGCACCTGATTCCTGAAGCGATGCACGACAAGTTTCTGCGCCCCAAGCCGATTCAGTTCCGCCCGGTGACCGCTGAAGATCCGTACGATCCCAAGCCCGGCGATCCCGTCAAATACGTGTGGTTCCGCGCCGATGGCAGCCTCCCGGACGTGCAGGCGCTGCATCGTTACATGCTCGCCTATGCCTCCGACTTCAACTTGCTGACCACATCCCTGCTGCCGCACGGCAAGACCGTCTGGCAGCGCGACATGCAGGTCGCCAGCCTTGACCATTCGCTGTGGTTCCATAACGACCTGCGTGCCGATGACTGGCTGCTCTACGCGATGGACAGCCCCTGGGCAGGCAACTCGCGCGGCTTCTCGCGCGGCAGTATCTTCAACCGCACCGGGCAACTGGTCGCATCGGTCAGTCAGGAAGGGCTGATCCGCCATCGTAAGGATTGGGCATGACACTCGAAGGTATACGGCACTGGGTGTTCGACATGGACGGTACCTTGACCGTCCCTATCCACGACTTCCCGGCCATCAAACGTGAATTGGGCATCCCCCAGGACGATGACATTCTCGGGCATCTTGCTGCGTTGCCCGCTGAGGAATCGGCGGCCAAGCACGCCTGGCTGCTGGAGCATGAGCGCGAGCTGGCACTGGCTTCGCAGCCTGCCGAAGGCGCGGTCGAGCTGGTTCGCGAATTGTCGGCGCGCGGTTATCGACTGGGCATACTCACCCGTAACGCTCAGGAGCTGGCGTATATCACCTTGAAGGCCATCGGCCTGGCTGACTGCTTTGCCGTCGAGGATGTACTGGGCCGCGACGAGGCGACTCCCAAACCGGATCCGGCGGGTTTACTGCAGCTGGCCACGCGCTGGAGTGTCGAGCCGGAGAAGATGGTCATGATCGGCGACTACATGCATGACCTGAACTGCGGCCGTGCGGCAGGCGCCAAGACCATTCTGGTCAACCTGAAAGACAATCCCTGGCCGGAGCTGACTGACTGGCATGCAGAGAATTGCATAGCGCTGCGCGGGATGCTGGGGTGATCTGAGTTGCCTATCGTGGCAATGCGGAGCGCTCACCGTTATCCACAAGTCTTTGTGGGAGCTTGCTCGCGAAGGCTTAGTAACGGATATATAGATTTTCAGCGACTGCCCCGGCCTCTTCGTGAGCAAGCTCGCTCCCACAGGTCCGGCGTGTTTTCAAGCCCTGTGGATCACTCCCGCAGGTCGGTGGTGTTTTCGAGCCACATAGGTGTTCTGCAGCATCGCTGATCTTGTGCGAGCTTGCTCGCGAAGGCGTAGTCACGGATATATAGATTTTCAGCGACTGCCCCGGCCCCTTCGTAAGCAAGCTCACTCCCACAGGTCCGGCGTGTTTTCAAGCCCTGTGGATCACTCCCGCAGGTCGGTGGTGTTTTCGAGCCACGTAGATGTTCTGCAGCAGCGCTGACCTTGTGGGAGCGAGCTTGCTCGCGAAGGCTTAGTCACGGATATATAGATTTTCAGCGACTGCACCGGCCTCTTCGTGAGCAAGCTCACTCCCACAGGTCCGGCGTGTTTTCAAGCCCTGTGGATCACTCCCGCAGGTAGGGGGTGTTTTCGAGCCACGTAGATGTTCTGCAGCAGCGCTGATCTTGTGGGAGCGAGCTTGCTCGCGAAGACGGTATTTCAGTCGATGCATTTTCGACGATTATGTTGACCCTTTCGCGAACAAGTTCGCTCCCACGGCCTCCGGCCAGAATCAAAAGCGGACTTGTATGTAGCGTTGCACGCGGAGCGTGGGGACGATAGTTATATCAATACCACTCAAAACGGCTTGAACAGCACCGCCTGGCCTTCCGGTGAGGTGAAGATCCCGTCGCCGTTGTGGCCGACTTTCGGCACGATCACCAGGCGCTGGTTCAGCCCCTCGGGGTGACGCTTCTGCAGATAGTTGAAGTAGTTCTGCCCGCGAATCAGGCGGTAGGCGCCTTGCGCTTCGGCGGCACAGGTCTTGTCTAGCGCCGGGTGATTACGGTCGGTGTCCAGCTCGCCCATCAGGTAAGTGATGTCGCGCTTCACGTAATTCTTCTCGATGTCAGCCGGCTTTTCCTTGCCCGAGTAGAACGGCATCTTGTTGAGGCCGTATTTCCAGTCGTTGAAGTTCGGGCAGCTTTGCGCGGTTACCGGCTCAGGCCGTTCCGCGTCGAAATAGGCGTAGGACGACGGATTGGCGATCACGTAGCGCAGCTTCACCCCTTCACGCTGCAGCAGGGCGTCTTCCTTGCCGCCGATCATCGCGTAGCGCTGCACCACCTGGGCACCACCGGAGTGCCCGGCAATGACGATTTCCTTCAGGTTGGGGAACAGCTTGCTGTCGCTCAGGCGCTTGAGGATGTGGTCCAGCACCAGAAACGAGCTGACCGGCTTGGGATCGGTGGAGGTTGCGCCTTCCATCCAGCTGTTCTGGCGCCAGCGCAGGATCGAGTCCGGCAAGTGGTGCGCGACGATATCCTTTTCATCCAGGAATTGCGGGGCGATCAGCAGGGTCTTGCCGCGCTCTCTGGACTGGTTGGCCGCACGTTCGATGCTGCGCAGGTAGGTTTGCGCATTGCGCAGGCGACCGTGCAGGACGATCACCACGCGCTCGATCTTCGGCTTGGGGTGTACCCACTCCTGGCTCAGCCCGAGGGTCGCCTCGGCGCCATTGATGGCGAGGCGATCCGGGCTGATGGAATTGACCGCTTGATCCTCGGCATGCGCCCCGAGGCTCACGAAGGCAGTGCTCAACAACAGGACCAGAAGCGGTTTAATCATGTGCTCAGAGACTCTTGGCGGCGAATGTATCGCATTGATTGATTTGACCTTGGGCAAAGCCTGCCTTGAACCAGCGTACACGCTGTGCAGACGTGCCGTGAGTGAAGGAGTCCGGAGCGACTCGACCACTGCTTTGCTGTTGCAAGCGATCATCGCCGATAGCGTTGGCCGCGTTCAATGCTTCTTCAATATCACCCGGCTCGAGCCAGTTCAAACGATTTTGTGCGTTGTACGCCCAAACACCGGCAAAGCAGTCCGCTTGCAGCTCCTGGCGGACCAGTAAACCGTTGGCTCCTTCCATTTTTTGCCCGGCCTGGCGAGCCTTGTCGACCTTGGCGGAAATGCCCAGCAGGGTCTGCACATGGTGCCCGACTTCATGGGCGATCACGTAAGCCTGGGCGAAGTCGCCAGCGGCGGAAAAGCGCTGGGCCATTTCACGGAAGAACTCCATGTCCAGATAGACCTGCTGGTCAGCCGGGCAATAGAACGGACCGGTTGCCGACGTAGCGCGACCGCAGGCCGAGTTCACCTGGCCGCTGAACAACACCAGCGTGGGGTCCTTGTATTCGCGACCGTTCTGGGCGAACACGGCACGCCAGGTGTCCTCGGTATCGCCAAGGATGCTGCGCACGAATTCGGCCTGCTGGTCGTTGGCCGGCGGCGCTTCACGCGTTTGCGCGCTGGGTGGAGCGCTTTGCTCGGTCACTTGTCCGGTCAGTTGTCCGAGAATCTGCATCGGGTCCTGGCCGGTCAGCAGGCCGATGGCGACGATGATCACGATGCCGCCCAGACCCAGACCCAGCCCCTTGCCGCCGATGCGCATGCCACCGCCGCCACCACTGCTGCCGCCATCGCGCGCATCGACTACATTGTCGCTGCGTCGGCCTTTTTTCCAGAGCATGTCGGATCCCTCTTCTTTTCGTGCAATTAGTTTCGCTGCTGATACGCGAATGCGCCAGTCCGGCGTGTTCCGGCCAGCGTCGTGTGCAGAATGCGAGGGTATAGAGGTGCGGCGAGGCTGATTGGTTCGCGCAAGCTGTGCCGTGGCTGTGTTTTGCTGAAACCTGCCGCCGTCAGGCCTGTTTGACGGGCTGCGCGTTGAGCACGTCCGGCGGCGAGGCGTCGGCAAAACGGTCGACCTGGCGCAATGACTTGAAGCCCGTCATCCAGGCGCCGACCACGCCCAGCGTGCAGACGCCACCCAGGATTGCGGCAGGGATTGCGCCGACCAGCGAGGCACTGGTGCCTGCACGGAACTCGCCCAGTTCGTTGGAGGAGCCAATAAACAGCATGTTCACGGCATTGACCCGGCCGCGCATGTTGTCCGGCGTCGAGAACTGCACCAGCGCTGAACGAATGAACACGCTGACCATGTCCGCCGCGCCCGCGATCAGCAGGGCCAGGCATGACAGCCAGAACAGGGTCGACAGGGCAAACACCAGATTCGCGACGCCGAACAGGCCGACGGCGAGAAACATGGTCATGCCGACGTTGCGCTGCAGCGGGCGCATGCTCAGGTAAATGCCGACGCCCAGTTCACCCAGGCTCATCGACGCACGCAGCATGCCCAGCCCCTGCGGCCCGAGGTGCAACACTTCATGGGCGTAGATCGGCAGCAGCGCCACCACGCCGCCGAGCAGCACGGCGAACAGGTCCAGCGAAATGGTGCCGAGGATGATCGGCCGCGAGCGAATGAAGGCAATGCCCGCGGTGAACCGGCCCCAGGCGCTGGAACCCAGTTCCACCGGCTTGCCGGCAAAGGGCGTTGCCACGGGGGCCAGAAACAGGATGCCGGCGATAAATGCTGCGACGCAGACCGAATAGGTCAGCTCTGCGCCGCCCAGCCAGTACAGATAGCCACCGATCAGCGGCCCACCGACGGTCGAACAGCGCATGATCACGCTGTTGGTGGCGATGGCCGAGGCCAGTTGGTCGCGCGGGACAATCTGTGGCAGCAGGCTTTGCAGCGCCGGACCGGTAAAAGCGCGGGCGCAGCCATACAGCATCAGCGCGCCGTAGATCAGCCGCAGGTCTTGCAGCTTCAGTGCCGAGAACACCAGCAGAATGACCCCACAGATCGCCTGCACACCCCAACTGAGCATCAGGATGACCTTGCGGTTGTAGCGGTCGATCAGATCCCCGGCAGGCATCAACAGCAGCAACATGGGAATGAACTGAGCAAGGCCCACATAGGCCAGCGCCATCGGCTCGCGGGTCATGTCATAAACCTGCCAGGCAACGACCACCGCCTGAATCTGCATGGCGAACACCGCCATCAGGCGCGAGAGGATAAAACTGACGAAACCGGGCTGGCTGGACAACTTGACCGGTACAGAAGGCGCGGAAGACTCGGAGCTCAAGAAAAAGGATCCCATCGAAGCAGCTGATTCAGGTTTTTGGTTTATACCCCAGCGTATCGATAGGAAGCTAATAAATATTCTGACAGTTTCGCAGTTGACGAGCATGAAAGAACTCTCGTTCCTCACGCTCCAGTATGGGAATGCATTTCACGACGCTCCGCGTCGCAAGAGGACGCGGAGCGTCCGGAACGGCATGCGACGCAGAGCGCCGCACGACAGTCGGGATTATCGTTCCTCACGCTCCAGCGTGGGAATGCCGTGGGTGACGCTCTGCGTCACAGATCTGCGTCGCGCCGCACGTCGGGATAGGACGCGGAGCGTCCGGAACGGCATGCGACGCAGAGCGCCGCACGATAGTCGGGATTATCGTTCCGTGGGAATGCCGTGGGTGACGCTCTGCGTCAAAGATCTACGCCGCGCCGCATGTTCAGGATAGGACGCGCAGCGTCCAGAACGGCATGCCAACGCGGAGCGTCGGCACGATAGTCGAGATTATCGTTCCTCACGCTCCAGCGTGGGAATGCCGTTCGTGACGCTCTGCGTCACAGATCTGCGTCGCGCCGCATGTTCAGGATAGGACGCGCAGCGTCCAGAACGGCATGCCAACGCGGAGCGTCGGCACGATAGTCAGTCAGAGGAGCCTCAGCGCCTGACCAGCAGCACGCCCGATTCCATGTGGTGGGTGTACGGAAACTGATCGAACAGTGCGCAGCGCTCGACCCGGTGGGTGTCGTGCAGTTGGGCGATGTTGGCGGCCAGGGTTTCCGGGTTGCAGGATATGTACAGAATGCGCTCGAAGCGCCGGGTCAGTTCGCAGGTGTCCGGGTCCATGCCGGAGCGCGGCGGGTCGACGAACACGCTGCCAAAATCGTAGCTCTTCAAGTCCACGCCGTGCAGACGGCGGAACGGGCGCACTTCGTTCAGGGCTTCGGTCAGTTCTTCGGCCGACAGACGCACCAGCGTGACGTTGTCCACGCCGTTGTCATCCAGGTTGCTCAGCGCCGCATTGACCGAGGTCTTGCTGATTTCGGTGGCCAGCACCTTGCGCACGCGTGTAGCCAGCGGCAGGGTGAAGTTGCCATTGCCGCAATACAGCTCCAGCAGGTCGTCCTGCCGCTCGCCCAGCGCATCGAAGGCCCAGTTGAGCATCTTGCCGTTCACCGTGCCGTTGGGCTGGGTGAAAGCGCCTTCCGGTTGCCGGTAACTGTAGGTGCGGCCAGCCACGTCGAGCTTCTCGGTCACGTAATCATGACCGATGACCAGCTTCTGCCCCTTGGAACGGCCAATCAGGCTGACGTCCAGTTCGGCGGCCAGTTGCGCGGCGGCGGCCTGCCATTCGGCGTCCAGCGGGCGGTGATAACACAGGGTGATCATCGCGTCGCCTGCCAGCGTGGTCAGGAAGTCCACCTGAAACAGCTTGTGGTTCAACGTCGGGCTGGCTTCCCAGCGCTCGCGCAGCACCGGCATCAGCGCGTTGATGCGCTCGCTGGCGATCGGCAGGCCCTCGAGCAGGATCGGCGTCCTGTTGTCGCCCGGCGCGAACATCGCGTAATAGCGCTTCTGGTCTTCGCGCCACAGGCGGAACTCGGCGCGCAGCCTATAGTGTTCGCGTGGCGAGTCGAACACCTGTGGCTCGGGAGCATCGAACGGCGCCAGCAACTCGCGCAGGCGGACGGTTTTTTCTTCGAGCTGACGGTCGTAGCTCGCAGGGTCGAAGGGAACACTCATGCGTTGAACCAGCCCAGCTTGATCACGAACAGGATCGACAGGATCACCAGCGCCGAATTCAGCTCGCGCCAGCGTCCCGACAGCAGCTTGATCGCTGTCCAGGAAATGAAGCCAAAGGCAATGCCATTGGCGATGGAATAGGTGAATGGCATGGCCAGGGCCGTGATGACTACTGGCGCTGCGACCGTGATGTCATCCCAGTCGATTTCCGCCATGCCGGACGCCATCAACACAGCGACGAACAGCAGCGCGGGTGCGGTCGCGAAGGCGGGCACGCTGCCGGCCAGCGGGGCGAAGAACAGCGCCAGCAGGAACAGCACGGCGACTACCACTGCAGTCAGACCTGTGCGGCCACCGGCACTCACGCCTGCAGCCGACTCGATGTAGCTGGTGGTGGTCGAGGTGCCCAGCAGGGAACCGGCCATCGCGGCAGTACTGTCGGCGATCAGCGCACGGCCCATCTTCGGCATGTGCCCGTCCTTGCCCATCAGCCCGGCGCGTTTGGCCACGCCGATCAGCGTGCCGGAGTTGTCGAAGATGTCGACGAACAGGAAAGCGAAGATGATGCTGACCAGACCGACGTCCAGCGCGCCCATGATGTCCAGTTGCATGAAGGTCGGTGCCAGCGAAGGCGGCATCGACACCACACCGCCAAACGGCGAGAAGCCCAGGGCGATAGACACCAGGGTCACCGCGAGGATGCCGATCAGCACGGCGCCGCGAACCTTGAGGTAATCCAGGGCCACGATGAGAAAGAAGCCCAGCGTCGCCAGTACCGGGGCTGGCTGCTTGAGATCGCCCATGCCGACCATGGTCGCCGGGTTGCTGACCACAATACCGGCGTTATGCAGGGCGATCAGCGCCAGAAACAGGCCGATACCGGCCGCAATCGCCGAACGCAGGGGCAGGGGAATGCTGTTGATGATCCATTCACGAATCCGGAAGATCGACAGGATGAAGAACATCACCGCTGAAATGAACACCGCGCCCAGCGCTACCTGCCAGCTGTGGCCCATGTGCAGGACCACGGTGTAGGTAAAGAAGGCGTTCAGGCCCATGCCCGGTGCCAGGGCGATCGGGTAGTTGGCGATCAGGCCCATCACCGTCGAGCCGATGGCCGCTGCCAGGCAGGTGGCGACGAATACCGCGCCCTTGTCCATGCCGGTTTCGCCGAGGATGCTCGGGTTGACGAACAGGATGTAAGCCATCGCCAGGAAAGTCGTGACGCCCGCAAGAATCTCGGTTCGCACGTTGGTGTTGTGTGCCTTGAGTTGAAACAGCCTTTCCAGCATGTCTGGCTCTCCGTGACGCGGCGCGCGTCGTGAATGATCGACTCCAACAGCAATGCACAGACTGCAGGGCAGCCCGTTTGATTTTTGCGGGTCGGAAAAAGCCGCGCATCATACCAGCAGCTTGGCGGGATGGCTGCCTGTGGATGACGGCCTTTCAATGACAAGTACGCCCATCAAGAAAGCCTGAACGTTGCAAACCTCGCGAAGTCCCACCCCTTAAGACGCATAAAAAGTGCGCTAAGTGACCGCCTACCGTGAGGTTTCCATGAGTGCAACGACCCCGAACCCCCAGGACTTCGCCACCCACGCGATTTCCCTGACCCTGAACGGACAGCTCCGCCAACTGGATGTGCTGCCCTGGACCACCTTGCTGGACTTGCTGCGTGATCAGCTCGATCTGGTCGGCACCAAGAAAGGCTGCGACCACGGCCAGTGTGGTGCGTGTACCGTACTGCGCGACGGCACGCGCATCAATGCCTGCCTGACGCTGGCGATCATGTGCGATGGCGCCGAGCTGACCACCATTGAAGGCCTGGCTGATGGCGACCAGTTGCATCCCATGCAGCAGGCGTTCATCAAGAACGATGCGTTCCAGTGCGGCTACTGCACGCCCGGGCAAATCTGCTCGGCTGTCGGGCTTGCCAATGAGGGGCGCGCCAGCACGCGTGCCGAGATTCAGGAACTGATGAGCGGTAACCTGTGCCGTTGCGGTGCCTACAGCAATATTCTCGCTGCCGTCGAAGAGGCGCTGCCGCAGTTCCACAACGCAGCACCAAAGCCGGAGGTGAACGCATGAATCCGTTTACCTACAGCAAGCCGACCGACATCACTGCTGCGGTCAACCTGAGCGGACCGGCCACGCGTTTCATTGCAGGCGGCACCAATCTGCTTGACCTGATGAAAGAAAACGTCGCCACGCCCGAGCACCTGATCGACATCACCGGCCTGCCTTTGAGGGATGTCAGTGAAACCGCTTCGGGCGGTTTGATGATCGGTGCGTTGGTCAGCAACGCCGACCTGGCCTACCACCCGCTGATCGAAGCGCGTTACCCGCTGCTGAGCAAAGCCGTGCTGGCCGGTGCTTCGCCGCAGTTGCGCAACATGGCCAGCACCGGCGGCAACCTGCTGCAACGCACCCGCTGCTATTACTTCTATGACACCGGCGTGCCGTGCAACAAGCGTGAGCCAGGCAGTGGCTGCCCGGCGCGTACGGGC
This sequence comes from Pseudomonas sp. P129, assembly GCF_020312195.1. Classification (NCBI taxonomy): domain Bacteria; kingdom Pseudomonadati; phylum Pseudomonadota; class Gammaproteobacteria; order Pseudomonadales; family Pseudomonadaceae; genus Pseudomonas; species Pseudomonas sp. P129. The sequence continues at coordinate 302,398 of NZ_JAGPYS010000001.1, forward strand.
CTGAATCGCATTCACGCGATCCTGGGTGCCAGCGAAGACTGCGTCGCGACTCACCCGTCCGACATGTGCGTGGCACTCGCTGCGCTGGAAGCCGTGGTGCATGTTCAAGGACGTGCCGGCCGCCGCACTATCGAGTTTGCTGATTTCCATCGCCTGCCGGGTGATGCTCCGCAACGGGACAATCAACTGGCCGACGATGAGTTGATCGTCGCCGTCGAACTGCCTGCAAACGGCTTTGTCAGCCACAACGCTTATCTGAAGATCCGCGACCGTGCGTCCTATGCGTTTGCCCTGATATCGGTGGCTGCCGCCATCGATATGGACGGCGATGTGATTCGCGACGTGCGTCTGGCATTGGGCGGTGTCGCGCACAAGCCATGGCGCGACAAGGCGGTCGAAGCGCTGTTGGTCGGCAAGCCGGTCACTCGCGAGAACTTCGCCGCTGCTGCAGACGCCATGCTTGAAGATGCGCAGCCTCTGGAGCACAACGGTTTCAAAGTCAGACTGGCCCGCCGCGCGATCATTCGTGCCTTGAGCGATGCCGCAACAGGAGGGAGCGCCCAATGAACCAGCCATTTTCGCCAATGGGCAAGCCTGTGGACCGCGTCGACGGCCGCCTGAAAGTGACCGGGGGCGCACGTTACGCCGGTGAATACCCTGAAGAAGGGTTGCTGTATGGCAGCGTGGTCTCCAGCACCATCGCCAACGGTCGCGTCGCCAGCATCGATACGAGCGAGGCAATGAAGGTTCCGGGTGTGGTCGCGGTCATCGACCACACCAATCGTCCGTGGCTGGCCAGCTATGACGAAAACTATGAGGACGCCGATTCGGCCGACGGTTCGCCGTTTCGTCCTTTTTACAACGACAACGTCATGTACAGCGGCCAACCGCTCGCGCTGGTCGTTGCCGATACGTTGGAACTGGCGCGTCACGCGGGCTCGCTGGTGCGTATCGAATACGAGCAGCAGGAGCACCAGACCGATCTGCAGGCCATGCTCGACACCGCCTATGACGCGCCTGCCGAATTGCCGCCGCCGCGTGGCAACTTCGAAGGCGAACTGGCCAGCTCCGCGCTGAGCGTGGACGTGACGTACAGCACGCCCAGCGAGTACCACAACCCGATGGAACCGCATGCGTCGACCGTCCTGTATCAGGCCGATGGCAGCTTGCAGATTCACGACAAGACCCAGGGCACGCAAAACTGTCAGGACTATCTGCACAAGGTGTTCGGCCTGGAAAAGGACAAGATCCGCGTGCTGGCCGCTTTCGTCGGTGGTGCCTTCGGTTCTGGCCTGCGCCCGCAATATCAACTGCCGCTGGCAGTAATGGCTGCACTGCACCTCAAGCGCTCCGTGCGCCTGACGCTGACCCGCCAGCAGATGTTCACCTTCGGTTATCGTCCGCGCACCATTCAGCGCCTGCGTCTGGGCGCGGCTGCCAACGGTCGTTTGCTGGCGGTCGGTCATGAAGCCATCGGGCAGACTTCGCGTTTCGAGGACTTCAGCGAACACGTCGTGGAATGGAGCGGCATGCTCTACCACTGCGACAACGTGCAGTTGACCTACAAACTGGTGCCGCTGGACGTGTTCACGCCGCTCGACATGCGTGCGCCGGGTGCTGCCTTGGGCATGATCGGCCTGGAATGCGCCATGGATGAGCTGGCTTACGCGTTGGCCATCGATCCGGTGCGCCTGCGCCTGACCAACTACGCCGAGCGCAACGGTAACGAAGACAAGCCGTATTCGAGCAAGGAATTGCGCGAATGCTACGCACAGGGTGCCGAACGCTTTGGCTGGTCCAGCCGCAACCCTGAGCCACGCAGCATGCGTCAAGGCCGTCAGCTGGTCGGTTGGGGCATGGCCGGTGGTGTCTGGGAGGCCATGCAGATGAAGGCCAGCGCCAAGGCGCGTCTGCAAGCGGACGGCACGCTGGTGGTCAGCAGCGCTACCACCGACATTGGCACCGGCACCTATACCGTCATGACGCAGATCGCTGCAGAATCGTCGGGTATCGAGGTGGATAACGTCAGCTTCCTGCTGGGCGACTCTTCGTTGCCGACTGCGCCGTTGCAGGGCGGCTCGTTCACGGTGTCTTCAGTCGGTACTGCGGTGCAACAGGCCTGTCAGGCTTTGCAGCGCCAAGTACTGGAAGTTGCCAAAGGGCTGCATCCGCAATTCGCTTCTGTGACGCCGGATGAGGTTCGCTTCGAAGCGGGCAAGCTGTACGTCGGCGATCAGGCGCTATCGATGGCTGAACTGGCCGCGTCTCAGGCCCACGGTGTCATCGAGGTGCAAGTCGACGCCGAGCCGGACAACAAGCGCGAAGCCTATGCGGCAGCTACGCACTCGGCGGTGTTCGTCGAAGTGCTGGTCGACGAGGATCTGGGCACCATCAAGGTCAATCGTGTGGTCAGTGCCGTGGCAGCGGGCAGGGTCGTGAACCCGAAAATGGCGCGCAGCCAGATTCTGGGCGGCGTTGTCTGGGGCATGGGCATGGCGCTTCAGGAAGAGGCGATGCTTGACCACGACCTGGGCCGTCCGATGAACCACAGCCTGGCCGAGTACCATATCCCGGTGAACGCTGACATCGGCGACATTGACGTGCTGTTTGTCGAAGAACACGACGACATCGTCAACGCGCTGGGTTCCAAGGGCGTCGGCGAGATCGGCATCGTCGGTGTGCCGGCAGCGATTGCCAACGCGATCTATCACGCCACCGGCAAACGTATCCGCGAGTTTCCGATCACGCTGGATAAGCTGTTGTGACAATGGAGCTGCTCGCGTTTCGCAAGGCGCTCTCCCGCTGAGCGCGAATCCAGCTGCCTATCGTGCCAACGCTCCGCGTTGGCATGCAGTTCGTGACGCTCTGCGTCACAAATTTTCAGCACGGCGAGACAGCGCGCGTAGACCAGGCTCAGGCTTTGAGGGTGCGTGCACCTTGTAACGCCTGAATCAGGCGTCAACGCTGCAATGTGTGACGCGGAGCGTCACGAACTGCATTCCCACGCGGAGCGTGAGGAACGATAGACGCCGCAGTTCTCCGCAGGTGAGACAACCCGCCACGCGACAATAGACCACACGACTTTAATGGCCGAACAGGACTACTCTTTGATGGTCGATTGATCTGCATCAGTGCGTTCAGGCAACGATCAGTGCATCGACCAGCGTTTTCGCCATTGGAAACGCCAGAATAAAGAAACATAAGCACTCATTACCGTGGGGGCAATCGCTGTTGGCTTGCGGCTGGCAGCAGGTTTCATCTGAGAGAGGAACATCTTATGTTCGGTTTAGAGGCTATAGATCTCGCCCGGATTCAGTTCGCATTCACGATTTCGTTCCACATCCTGTTTCCTGCCATCACCATCGGTCTGGCAAGTTATCTGGCTGTGCTCGAAGGTCTGTGGCTGAAGACCCGCGATGACGTCTACCGTGACCTGTACCACTTCTGGTCGAAGATTTTTGCAGTCAACTTCGGCATGGGCGTGGTTTCCGGGCTTGTCATGGCCTACCAGTTCGGCACCAACTGGAGCCGCTTCTCCGACTTCGCAGGTGCTGTGACCGGCCCGCTGCTGACCTACGAGGTGCTGACCGCGTTCTTCCTCGAAGCGGGCTTCCTCGGCGTGATGCTGTTCGGCTGGAATCGTGTCGGCCGCAACCTGCACTTCTTCTCTACGGTAATGGTCGCCATCGGCACGCTGATCTCCACCTTCTGGATTCTGTCGTCCAACAGCTGGATGCAGACCCCGCAAGGGTTCGAGATCATCGACGGTCGGGTCATTCCCACTGACTGGTTCGCTGTGGTGTTCAACCCGTCGTTCCCTTATCGCCTGACGCACATGGCGATCGCCGCGTTCGTGGCGACGGCGTTCTTCGTCGGTTCGTCGGCTGCCTGGCATCTGTTGCGGGGTCGCGACACACCTGCGGTGCGCAAGATGCTCTCGATGGCCATGTGGATGGCCCTGCTGGTGGCGCCTGTCCAGGCTGTCGTCGGTGACTTCCACGGTCTGAACACGCTCAAGCATCAGCCTGCGAAGATTGCGGCCATCGAAGGTCACTGGGAGAACGTCGGTGACGAACCGACCCCGCTGATCCTGTTCGGCATTCCCGACATGAAGGAAGAACGTACCAAGTACGCGGTGGAAATTCCGTACCTGGGCAGCCTGATCCTGACTCACAGCCTGGACAAGCAGGTGCCTGCGCTCAAGGAATTCAAGCCTGAGGATCGCCCTAATTCGACGATCGTGTTCTGGTCGTTCCGGGTCATGGTCGCCCTTGGCATGCTGATGATCTTCACCGGCCTTTGGAGCTTGTGGCTGCGCAAGCGCGGCACGCTGTACAACTCGCGTCCGTTCCTGTACCTGGCGTTGTGGATGGGGCCATCCGGCCTGATCGCCATTCTCGCCGGCTGGTTCACCACCGAAATCGGCCGTCAGCCGTGGGTCGTGTACGGCCTGATGCGTACCGCCGATGCTTCGTCCGGGCACAGCGTGGCGCAGATGAGCATCACCCTGGTGCTGTTCGTGGTCGTCTACTTCGTGCTCTTCGGCACCGGTCTTGGCTACATGATGCGTCTGGTTCGCAAAGGGCCGAAAGCCTATGTCGAACATGTGCCGCACGGTGGTCCCGGCCAGCAACGCACACCGGCCCGTCCGCTCTCCGCTGCTGTTGAAGGCGAAGAACATGGCGACAATCTTGATCGTCACGGCAAGGGGATTTAAGCCATGGGTATCGATCTTCCGCTGATCTGGGCCATCATCATCGTCTTCGGCATCATGATGTACGTGGTGATGGACGGTTTCGATCTGGGTATCGGGATTCTTTTCCCGTTCATGAAGGACAGTTCCGACCGCGACGTGATGATGAACACCGTCGCGCCGGTCTGGGACGGCAACGAAACCTGGCTGGTGCTGGGCGGTGCGGCACTGTTCGGTGCATTCCCGCTGGCCTACTCGGTGGTCCTGTCTGCGCTGTACCTACCGCTGATGTTCATGCTCATGGGCCTGATCTTCCGTGGCGTGGCGTTCGAGTTCCGCTTCAAGGCGACCGAGCTGAAGCGTCACTGGTGGGACAAGGCGTTCATTGGTGGCTCGCTGGCTGCGACCTTCTTCCAGGGTGTGGCGCTGGGTACCTACATTGAAGGCATCCCGGTGGTCGATCGCCAGTTTGCCGGTGGCTCGCTGGACTGGCTCTCGCCGTTCCCGATGTTCTGCGGGCTGGCCTTGATCGTCGCTTACGCGCTGCTGGGCTGCACCTGGCTGATCATGAAAACCGAAGGCTCGCTGCAGAAGGCGATGCATGATCTGGCACGTCCGCTGGCCCTTGCGGTGCTCGCGGTCATGGGCGTGGTCAGCCTGTGGACGCCGCTGGCCCACGCTGATATCGCGCATCGCTGGTTCAGCATGCCGAACCTGTTCTGGTTCATGCCGGTACCGATTCTGGTGCTGGTGACCATGTACGGTCTGTTCAAGGCGGTGGCCCGCAATGCCCACTACACGCCGTTTCTACTGACCCTGTTGCTGATCTTCCTGGGTTACAGCGGTCTGGGCATCAGTTTGTGGCCAAACATCATTCCGCCTTCGGTATCGATCTGGACAGCCGCCGCGCCGCCGCAGAGCCAGGGCTTCATGCTGGTGGGCACGCTGTTCATCATTCCGTTCATTCTGGGCTACACCTTCTGGAGCTACTACGTGTTCCGCGGCAAGGTGACGGCAGCAGACGGTTATCACTAGTCCGAACCGAGGAGAATGACGATGTCTGGTAAAAATTCCATGCACGATCCTGATCCGGCGCTGAGCAAGCCGCTCTGGCAACGACTGGCCTGGCTGGTCGGAATCTGGGCGGGCAGCGTATTCGCGCTGTTCATCGTGGCCAGCCTGATGCGCATGTTCATGAGCGCAGCGGGCCTGACGACACACTGATACTGAATTCCCGTTCGTGTCTGCGGACACGTTTTGCGACCCTCTTGCCACTCGCGTGGCAAGGGGGTCTTTTTTTTGTCGTGAGCGTGGGTTACTTGCGGGCTTTCAGAATCACGAATTTCGGCGTGGCGGCCACTTGTTCGACGCCGCGGAACAGGCGCGACAGCTTGGTGTGATAACCCAGGTGGCGATTGCCGACGATGTACAGCGCCCCGCCGGTCACCAGCGCGGCACGCGCCTGCAGAAACATCCGCCAGGCGAGAAAGTCGCCGACCACTTGCTGCTGGTGGAAGGGCGGATTGCACAGCACCACATCCAGCGAGTCAGGCTCCTGCATCTCCAGACCGTCGCCAGCCCGAACCCGGACGTCGCGATCACCCAGCGTCGCGCGCCAGTTCTCGGCTGCCGATTGCACGGCCATGAACGACTCGTCGACCAGCGTGTAGTGCGCTTGCGGGTTGTCCAGCGCGCTGGCAATGGCCAGTACGCCGTTGCCGCAACCCAGGTCTGCGACCCTTGCCGTGCCAAGGTTTTTCGGCAGATGCGGCAGGAAGGCGCGAGTGCCGATGTCCAGCCCGTCGCGGCAAAACACATTGGCATGGTTGAGCAGTTCGATGGCCGGCTCCTCCAGCCGGTAGCGCGTCGGATAGGGCGAGGTGCGCACTTCCATGGGCTGTGGCGTGGCGAACAGCAGCCTGGCTTTTTTCACTGCCAGCGAGGCCTGCACCGGCCCTACATATTCCTCCAGCAAGTCGCCCGCCGAACGCGGCAAATGCTTGACCATGGCCGCAGCAATGACCCGAGCGCCGGGGGCCAGTTGACCTTGCAGGCGTATCAGTTGCTCTTCCAGCAGCGCCAGGGTCTTGGGCACCCGGATCAGCACCCAGTCGAAGGGCCCCTGCAACGCTTCGCTGGCCGGGATGTGCGGTACTGCGTCGTAGCTCATGCCGTTGCGCGCCAGATTCTTTTCCAGCGCCTGCGCCGCCAGAAACGAGTCGGTACTGCTGATCACCGTGGCATGCGGCGCGAGACTCGCCGCCAGCGCGCCGAAACTGTCATTGAGCACCAGAACCCGACTGGGCAGGCTGAGCCCTGCTTGTGCAACATGATTGAGCAGGTACTCGTCGGCGGCATCGAATGCCTGCAGGGGCTCATCCTGTTGCTCGGGTTGGCGAATGAGATCAAGTTCAGCGAAGGGACTGATGAGCAGGGGCATTGGCGGGAGAACTCTGTGCAATCGAAGGTATGTCAGTGAGCCCGATGACAGGTGGGCTCGCTGAGACAGACGATTTTACGTATTTTTTCGTTTCGATACCTGTCTGATTACGCGGTGATTGCCCGTTTGTCAGAACATCCCGCTGAGCGCGGCTTGTACGGCGGCAGCCGTCTTGTTGCAAACGCCCATTTTTTGAATGGCACTGGCAATGTGGAAGTGAATGGTGCGTTCCTTCAGGCAGAGGATCATTGCGATGTCGCCAGCTGTTTTGCCTTCAGCGGACCACTTGAGGACTTCGATTTCTCTCTGAGTCAGGTTTTTTGCTGGCGAGGGCTGTGAGAAATTTATGTCCATTGTGTTCATGTAGCCTCCTTGCAGTACGTGTACAGACCTTGCTGGGTGTTTATCCAGTCTAGGAACAAATAGACCGCAATCCGTCGGGCTGCGGATCAGCCGGACGGATGGGCTGATGGCACATGCCAGCGTGTTCTGTGGCTGTTGGCTGAAAACCCCGCGCGAGAAGGGTCGGGGCAATTTGGCCTGTGGATGTTCTACCCGTCAGGAGCTGATCCAAGAACCAAATACTCTAAGCGGCAGAGCCCGTTGCCGGGTAATCCACCACAAACAGCCGGTGTTTATCGAGCCTGCTTTGCGGGACACTGGGCTCTGCTTCCCATATTCAGGAGTTCAAAGCGCACCATGACCGTCAGTGACGACAAATTCACCCGACAGACACTGCAGCGTGTCACGCCGCTGACCGCGAACCTGTTTACCCTGCGCATCACGCGTGATCCCGGTTTTCGCTTTCGTGCCGGACAGTTTGCGCGTCTCGGGGTGACCAAGGCCGACGGTTCAGTGGTATGGCGTGCCTATTCGATGGTTTCTTCACCGCACGACGAGTTTCTGGAGTTTTTTTCCATTGTGGTGCCGGATGGCGAATTCACCAGCGAGTTGAGCCGTTTGCGTGAGGGCGACAGTCTGTTGGTGGAAAAGCAGGCGTTTGGTTATCTGACCCTGGATCGCTTTGTCGATGGGCGCGATCTCTGGCTGTTATCCACAGGCACGGGTGTCGCGCCGTTTCTGTCGATCCTTCAGGATTTCGAGGTCTGGGAGAAGTTCGAGCGGGTGATTCTGGTGTACAGCGTTCGTGAGTCACGCGAGCTGGCCTATCAGCAATTGATTGCCGAACTGATGCAGCGTGAGTACCTGGCCGAATACGCGGACAAGTTTCTGTTTCTGCCTACGGTGACCCGTGAACAGCATCCGGGCGCATTGAATGGGCGTATCACGCAGTTGATCGAAAACGGGGAGCTTGAGCGCGCGGCCGGCATTGCTCTCACGCCGGAGCATTCGCGGGTGATGTTGTGCGGCAATCCGCAGATGATCGATGACACACGGGCGATTCTCAAGCAGCGCGAGATGCGCTTGAGCCTGTCACGCAAGCCGGGGCAGGTGGCGGTGGAGACGTATTGGTGAGGGTTGGCGGCTAACGATGGCTATCGTGTCGAACATTGGCACGATAGTCACATAACCATCGTTCCTCACGCTCCGCGTGGGAATGCAGTTCGTGACGCTCTGCGTCACACAGCGGCTTTTCTTTGTCAGTTTGATAGGGTTCGACTCAGGTCACCTTTTCACCCCTCGGCGACTTACTTTGATGGGGCCAAAGCAAGCAAAACCCGCAGCTCCGTTTCCGGCCCGACTTGGTCCTGTCACTTACGTCGCAATTTGCGTCGTCAGGCCATCGTGTCCGAAAAGCACTTTAGAGTAGTCGGGCTAGAGGCACGGCCCGGAACCTGATGACTATCGTTCCTCACGCTCCGCGTGGGAATGCAGTTCGTGACGCTCCGCGTCACACAACGGTTTTTCTTCGTCAGGTGGATTGGGGCTCGACTCAGGTCACCTTTTCGCCCCTCGGCGAGTTACTTTGATGAGGCCAAAGTAACCAAAGCCTTTCGCTCCGTTTCCGGCCCGACTTCGTCGGGTTCCTTCGCCCTGTCACTGATCCGGGGGGCGCCGCAACGCGCCATCCATGGCGCGGTGCGGCTAGCCTGGCGTCCTGCCAGGCTACCCCCTGATCAGCGCCAGGACTCAGCCGTCACTTACGTCGCACTCTGCGTCGTCTGTGCCATCGTGTCCGAAAAGCACTTTAGAGTAGTCGGGCTAGAGGCACGGCCCGGAACCTGATGACTATCGTTCCTCACGCTCCGCGTGGGAATGCAGTTCGTGACGCTCCGCGTCACACAACGGTTTTTCTTCGTCAGGTGGATTGGGGCTCGACTCAGGTCACCTTTTCGCCCCTCGGCGAGTCACTTTGATGGGGCCAAAGTGACCAAAGCCTTTCGCTCCGTTTCCGGCCCGACTTCGTCCTGTCACTTACGTCGCAATTTGCGTCGTCAGTGCCATCGTGGTTAGGGCCGATGGCCTGCAGGTGCAGGCCTTGCTCAATCAAAGCGTACGCGCAGGATCCACGGTAATGGGCGCTGCCGGTTTGCTCTGCTCTTTGAGCAGGTCGCGAATCTCGCCCAGCAGGATTTCCTGCTTGGAGGGCGTTGGCGGCAGGGTAGGGGCTTTGGCTTCTTCGCGTTTCAGGCGGTTGATGGCCTTGACGCCCATGAAGATCGCGAACGCGACGATGATGAAGTCGATGACGGTCTGGATGAACTTGCCGTACGCCAGCAGCACTGCCGGGGCAGTCCCTTGCGCGGGGCGCAGGGTGACGGCCAGGTCGCTGAAGTCGACACCGCCAATCAACAGGCCCAGCGGCGGCATGATGACATCGCCGACGAACGAAGAAACGATCTTGCCGAATGCCGCGCCGATGATAATACCGACAGCCATATCAACTACGTTGCCTTTGACCGCGAATGCCTTGAATTCCTTAAGCACGCTCATGGGGTAATTCCTTGTAGCAGATAAATTTGATCCGGATGAGTGTAGCCCAGACGTACTGCTGCCGCCCGTGCCACGTTCAATCGACCGAAGTCGTTCGCGTAAGTTTTATCCGGTTTTCAAAAGCAGTTGTCGCCGAGCGACTGGCAGGGGTTGCAACCTGCGTTATCATGGGCGTTTTTTAACGACTGGGGTTGTCATGGCCAAGGCCAAACGCTTGTACGGCTGCACCGAGTGCGGCGCGACATTTCCCAAGTGGGCGGGCCAGTGCAGCGAATGCGGTGCCTGGAACACACTGGTCGAGACCATGATTGAAAGCGGTGCCGCCGCGCCGCCTACCGGGCGTACCGGCTGGACCGGTTCCCAAGCGCAGATCAGGACCCTGGCGGAAGTCAGCGTCGAAGAAATCCCGCGCTTCTCGACCAACTCCACCGAACTGGACAGGGTGCTCGGCGGCGGTCTGGTTGACGGTTCGGTGGTGCTGATTGGCGGCGACCCCGGCATCGGCAAGTCCACGATCCTCTTGCAGACGCTGTGCAACATCGCCCAGCGCATGCCCGCGCTGTATGTCACCGGTGAGGAATCCCAGCAGCAGGTCGCCATGCGTGCCCGGCGCCTGGGGCTGCCGCAGGACAAGCTGCGGGTAATGACCGAAACCTGCATCGAGACCATCATTGCCACCGCCAAGGTCGAGAAGCCCAAGGTGATGGTGATCGATTCGATCCAGACGATTTTCACCGAACAGCTGCAGTCGGCCCCTGGCGGCGTGTCGCAGGTTCGCGAAAGCGCCGCCTTGCTGGTGCGCTACGCCAAGCAGAGCGGTACGGCGATCTTCCTGGTCGGCCACGTCACCAAGGAAGGTGCACTGGCCGGCCCGCGTGTGCTTGAGCACATGGTCGACACCGTGTTGTATTTCGAGGGCGAATCGGACGGCCGCCTGCGTTTGCTGCGCGCGGTGAAGAACCGCTTTGGCGCGGTCAACGAGCTGGGCGTGTTCGGCATGACCGACAAGGGCCTGAAAGAAGTCTCCAACCCGTCGGCGATCTTTCTCACCCGTGCGCAGGAAGAAGTACCGGGCAGTGTGGTCATGGCCACCTGGGAGGGCACGCGGCCGATGCTGGTCGAGGTGCAGGCGCTGGTGGACGACAGTCACATGTCCAATCCGCGCCGCGTAACGCTGGGTCTGGATCAGAATCGTCTGGCCATGTTGCTGGCGGTCCTGCACCGACATGGCGGCATTCCCACTCACGATCAGGACGTGTTTCTCAACGTGGTGGGTGGTGTGAAGGTGCTGGAAACCGCCTCCGACCTGGCCTTGATGGCAGCGGTGATGTCCAGCCTGCGCAATCGTCCGTTGCCGCATGACTTGCTGGTGTTCGGTGAGGTGGGGCTGTCGGGCGAAGTCAGGCCGGTGCCCAGCGGCCAGGAGCGCCTCAAGGAGGCCGCCAAGCACGGCTTCAAGCGCGCCATCGTGCCCAAGGGCAATGCGCCGAAGGAAGCGCCGCCCGGCTTGCAGATCATTGCCGTTACGCGCCTGGAGCAGGCCCTGGATGCGCTGTTCGAGTAAGCGGTCTAGAGTTCGATCAGTGCTGCCAGCTCGCGGTCCAGTTCGTCCTGATCGGCAAGGTTCAGCTCGATCAGGCGCCGCAGATGGCTGATCGACTCCAGCCCGATGTGCCGGCAGACGAAACCGAGTTGCCGGTTATGGTCGTGGGTGATTTGGACATCCATGTGCACGTACACGTCATTGCTCAGGCGAATATCGACTTCAAAGGGCTGCGCCGTATGGGCGGTCCATGACTCGGGTCGCTCGATCAGCAGGCCTTTCAGGGACAGGTCGAGCAGTTGAACCTTCCAGGTCTGATCGCCCTGTTTCAATTCGGTTTTGGCGTCGAAGGCAATGCGCTTGAAACGACGGCGATCTGCAGGTGAGTCGGTCATCGAATGAACTCTCTTGTTACCCGCCACGAGAGGTCAGCGGCAGGTCGTTATCTAATCGATTCTGTTGTCCATGCACGATAGACCGGAAAGCAATTACAGAACAGTTCTGTATCACGGTTTTGTGATCGGACCGCCATCTGTCGCGGCCATTCCAGCCCTCTATGCCGGGTATCTGCCGCAATTGATCAAAATTCGACCTAGACCTTGGTTGGGGGTGGTCTTTCGCTGATCCGGCGCTAAACTCGCATGGCTTGCCTTCTAGTCAACTCTGCTGGAATAAAAAAAATGAAAAATAATAATAGTCTGATGCGCCATGTTCCCTGGCTCATCGTTGCAATTGTCGGGGCATGTGCCCTTGGGGTCGTGGCCTTGCGCCGCGGAGAGGCGATAAACGCCTTGTGGATAGTGGTCGCTGCGGTAGCTATCTACCTGGTTGCCTATCGTTACTACAGTCTTTTCATCGCCACTCACGTCATGCAGCTCGATCCGCTGCGCGCGACACCGGCGGTGGTCAACAACGACGGTCTGGACTATGTGCCGACCAACAAACACATTCTCTTCGGACACCACTTTGCCGCCATCGCTGGCGCAGGCCCGCTGGTCGGCCCGGTACTGGCAGCGCAAATGGGCTATCTGCCCGGTACGCTCTGGCTGATCGCCGGCGTGGTGCTGGCCGGTGCGGTGCAGGACTTCATGATCCTGTTCCTCTCCACGCGCCGTGACGGACGCTCGCTGGGTGACATGGTTCGCGAGGAAATGGGCCGTATTCCCGGCACCATCGCGCTGTTCGGCTGCTTCCTGATCATGATCATCATCCTGGCGGTGCTGGCGCTGATCGTGGTCAAGGCCCTGGCCGAGAGCCCGTGGGGCATGTTCACGGTCATGGCGACGATCCCGATCGCGATGTTCATGGGCATTTATATGCGCTACATCCGTCCGGGGCGCATTGGTGAAATCTCCATCGTCGGTGTCATTCTGTTGCTCGGTTCGATCTGGGTCGGCGGGATGGTAGCGGCGGATCCGACCTGGGGGCCGATGTTCACGTTCACCGGTGTGCAGATCACCTGGATGCTGGTCGGTTACGGCTTTGTAGCGGCCATGCTGCCGGTCTGGCTGCTGCTTGCGCCCCGTGACTACCTGTCGACCTTCCTGAAAATCGGCACCATTCTGGCACTCGCGATCGGCATCCTGATCCTGGCGCCCGAGCTGAAAATGCCGGCCCTGACCCAGTTCACCAACGGCACAGGCCCGGTCTGGAAGGGCGCATTGTTCCCGTTCCTGTTCATCACCATTGCCTGCGGTGCAGTGTCGGGTTTCCACGCACTGATCTCCTCGGGCACCACGCCCAAGCTGCTGGATAACGAGAAGAACGCCCGTTACATCGGTTACGGCGGCATGTTGATGGAGTCCTTCGTGGCCATCATGGCGATGGTTGCCGCTTCGGTGATCGAGCCGGGCGTGTACTTCGCCATGAACAGCCCGGCTGCCGTGGTCGGCAGTGACGTGGTGACCGTCGCGCAGACGGTGTCCAGCTGGGGCTTTGCCATCACGCCGGAGCAACTGACGGCTGTGGCGAAAGACATTGGTGAAAACACCGTGCTGGCGCGGGCTGGTGGTGCTCCGACGCTGGCCGTCGGTATCGCACAGATCCTCCATCAGGTGCTGCCGGGTGAAAACACCATGGCGTTCTGGTACCACTTTGCGATTCTGTTCGAGGCGCTGTTCATCCTGACCGCCGTCGACGCCGGGACACGTGCCGGACGCTTCATGCTGCAGGACCTGCTGGGCAGCTTCGTTCCGGCCTTGAAACGCACCGAGTCGTGGACGGCCAACGCCATCGGCACCGGCGGTTGCGTGGCGCTGTGGGGCTATCTGCTCTATCAGGGCGTCATCGACCCGCTGGGCGGCATCAATACCTTGTGGCCGCTGTTCGGTATCTCCAACCAGATGCTCGCCGGTATCGCCCTGATGCTGGCCAGCGTGGTGCTGATCAAGATGAAGCGTCAGCGCTACGTCTGGGTGACCATGCTGCCTGCCGTCTGGCTGCTGATCTGCACCGTGACCGCTGGCTTGATCAAACTGTTCGACGCCAACCCTGCGGTAGGTTTCCTGGCCCTGGCCAAGAAATACAGCGCTGCGGCCGATGCCGGTCAGATTCTGGCCCCGGCCAAGACCATGGACCAGATGCAGCACGTGATCTTCAACGCTTACACCAACGCCGGGCTGACCGTGCTGTTCCTGTTCGTGGTGTTCAGCATCCTGTTCTACGCCATTAAAGTCGGCCGTGCGGCCTGGAGCACCAAGGAGCGCACCGACAAGGAAGCGCCGTTCCAGGCCATGCCGCCAGCGTCGCAGGTGTGACGATGGTTACCCACAGAGGAATTGCCCATGTTCAATGACCTGAGTCGCCTCGGCAAATACCTCGGTCAGGCCGCGCGCCTGATGGTGGGCATGCCGGACTACGACACCTACGTCGAACACATGCAGAACACTCATCCGGACAAGCCGATGATGACCTACGAGCAGTTCTTCCGGGAACGGCAAGAGGCACGGTACGGCGGCAAGGCCGGTCCGAAGTGCTGTTGATCCGCTGATCTGCGTTATGGTTTGATCCGACGCGCCGCAGGCCATCACCTGTGGCGCGTTTTCATTTCAGCTGAATGCCTCACGCCAGGAGCCTTATGACTGAGTTGCAACCCATCCCCGTGACCGTGCTGACCGGTTTTCTGGGCGCCGGCAAGACCACCTTGCTGCGCCACCTGCTCAAGGCCGAACACGGCCTGAAAATCGCCGTGATCGAAAACGAATTCAGCGATGCTGGCATCGACAGCCAGTTGCTCGGCACCGACCCTGTACAGATCATGACCCTGTCCAACGGTTGCGTGTGCTGCACCATTCACACCGACCTGACCAAGGCGCTCTACCTGTTGCTGGAGCGTCTGGACAGCGGCGAAATCGCGTTCGACCGACTGGTGATCGAATGCACCGGCCTGGCTGACCCGGCGCCGGTCGCGCAGACCTTCTTCATTGATGAAGAATTGCGCGAGCGTTACATCCTCGACGGCATCATCACCCTGGTCGACGCCGCGCACGCCGATACCCACCTGGCGCAAACCATCGCCCAGGCGCAGATCGGCTTTGCCGACCGGTTGCTGGTCAGCAAGCGTGATCTGGTCGACGACGCAGCCTTCGAAGCCCTGAGTGCGCGCCTGACCCGCATCAACCGCCGCGCGCCGATCCGTATCGTCGAGCACGGCAAAATCGACCTCGCCGAACTGCTCGACGTACGCGGCTTCAACCTCAACGCTGACCTGGGCGGCGGTATGACCCTGCGCCCGCTGGCCCCGGCTGGCAATTCCGCTGACCGCATCAGCAGCCTGGTCCTGCGCAGCGACAAACCACTGAATCTGGACCGCCTCAGCGAGTTCATGAATGAACTGCTCGAAGACCACGGCAAACAACTGCTGCGCTACAAGGGCGTGCTCAACATCGAAGACGAACCACGCAAGATGGTGTTTCAGGGCGTGCTCAAACTGTATGGCTTCGACTGGGACACCGAGTGGGCCGAAGGCGAAAAGCGCGAGAGCGTGATTGTGTTCATTGCCGATGAGTTGCCGGAGGAGAAGATACGGGCGGGGTTCGAGAAGGTATGCGGTTGAGAGGTCGTTCAGCGGCCAGGCTTCTGCCCACACAATGAGTTGCCCAACAAAAAGCCCCGGCTCTCACAAGTCGGGGCTTTTGGTACTGCGTTTAAACCAGGCTTATCAAGCGCCGTAAACCGGCAGCTTGGCGCAGATGGCCTTGACCTTCTCGCGAACCGCGTCGATCACGGCTTCGTTGTTCAGATCAGCCAGGATGTCGCAGATCCAGCCGGCCAGTTCCTTGCACTCAGCTTCCTTGAAGCCGCGAGTGGTCACTGCCGGGGTGCCGAAGCGCAGGCCGGAGGTGACGAACGGGGAGCGTGGGTCGTTCGGTACGGAGTTCTTGTTGACGGTGATGAAGGCGCGACCCAGAGCGGCGTCAGCGTCTTTACCGGAGATGTCCTGTTTGATCAGCGACAGCAGGAACAGGTGGTTCTCGGTACCGCCGGAAACGACGTCGAAGCCACGCTCGATGAACACGCCGGCCATGGCCTTGGCGTTCTTCACCACTTGCTGCTGGTAGGTCTTGAACTCAGGCTGCAGCGCTTCCTTGAAGCACACGGCCTTGGCCGCGATGACGTGCTCCAGCGGGCCGCCCTGGGAGCCAGGGAACACCGCCGAGTTCAGCTTCTTCTCGATCTCGGCGTTGGCGCGCGCCAGGATCAGGCCGCCACGCGGACCGCGCAGGGTCTTGTGCGTGGTGGTGGTCACGACGTCGGCGAATGGCACCGGGTTCGGGTAGACGCCTGCGGCGACCAGACCGGCGACGTGCGCCATGTCGACGAACAGGTAGGCACCGACCTTGTCAGCGATGGCGCGGAAGCGCGGGAAGTCGAGGATCTGCGAGTAGGCAGAGAAACCGGCGACGATCATTTTTGGCTTGTGCTCGACGGCCAGGCGCTCGACTTCGTCGTAGTCGATCATGCCGTTGGCATCGATGCCGTACTGAACGGCGTTGTACAGCTTGCCCGAGGACGAAACGCTGGCGCCGTGGGTCAGGTGACCACCGTGAGCCAGGCTCATGCCCAGAATGGTGTCGCCGCCTTGCAGCAGGGCCAGGTAGACCGCCGAGTTGGCTTGCGAACCGGCGTGTGGCTGGACGTTGGCGTAATCAGCGCCGAACAGTTCCTTGGCGCGGTCGATGGCCAGTTGCTCGATAATGTCGACGTACTCGCAACCACCGTAGTAGCGCTTGCCTGGATAGCCTTCGGCGTACTTGTTGGTCAGGGCCGAGCCCTGAGCTTCCATGACGGCCGGACTGGTGTAGTTTTCCGAGGCAATCAGCTCGATGTGTTCTTCCTGACGCAGAGCTTCTTGCTCCATGGCGGCAAACAGATCGGCGTCGTACTTGGCGATAGTCAAATCACGGCTGAACATGGCAGTCCTCAAGGGGGCATGGCGGAAAAGGCAACTATTCTACCCCATCGGGTTTTATCTGGCATATGAAAGGCAGTCATCTTGACCAGTGACCGCGTTCACGCGGGTTTCGACCAGGCCTGAAAATCATGGTCGTGCTGCAGGCGCAAGGCTTGTTCTGTGTGGTGCCCGGCCGCATGAGATGGTCAAGATCAATTTAGTCATCGGCGGCGTGAACCGGGCACATCCACTCGCAATTTCAGCGATCACGCACCGACTTCCCCTTAATTACCGGAACCGTTCCGGGCCGGACGACACTCAGTCGGTCTGTTGCCCGTACCCACCGACAATAGGGAAAACGCCCATGATGCCCTCCCAGATAACGCGCTCCTCTCATTCCTCATTGCCGGACGTTGCTCCTGCGTCCTCCGATGCCACCGGCGTTTGTGAGCGAACCCCGCAGCAGGCTCGTACCGTGGCGTTTTTTGCCTCCGGCGAGCTGGCTGTGGCATTTGGTCGCACCTCGACCGCGCCAGCGCAGGACTCTGTACGTCTGTTGTCTGCTCTTCAGCGTGAGCTGGACAAACAGCAGCCGTCCTGGCCCACAGTTGCCCAGCTCTGCCAAAGCCTGGCCGAGGTCGCCACGACCGAGCAGGGTTGGCACCAACTTGCCGACGAGGATCAGGCGCCGGCGCTGAAAGACCTGCTTGACCGCTGTATTGGCCGGCTGGCCGATATGCCTGCTTCTCATGCATCTCACGACTCACTGTCGCTGGCCTGCGAGGGGCTCAGGACGGCGCGGCTGCACCAATCCGTCGCTCGTTTGACTGCCCGCCCGCCCGCTCTGGCCCGGGCGATTCCGGATCTGCTGGCGTTGACTCATCTGGATCCCGAGACGCTGGGCGCAGAGCCCCCCGTTGTTTCGTCTTACACGCTCTTCAGCCATTTCGTTCACACGGCCAAGCAGCGTACTGCGGAGTTGAATGACAGCCTCCAGCGTCACCCCGAAGCGGTCGTCAGTCTGCTGCGCTCACATGCCGACACGCTCAATGACCTGGAGACGTTGCCCGGCGCATTGCAGGCATTGACCGAAAATTGCCAGGACGCGCCTGCCTGCAATGAATTGCGCGAGCTGGCGGAAGTGGTGGAGGCGCTGCTGCAGCTATTGCGCGAACACGGCATTTTGCCGAGGCTGGAAGCAATCTCCATCGAGCCAGGCGAAGCACCTGCACCTGGCCATGAGGCTGCCGAGCCCCGGCTGACGAGAAGCCAGGCATTGCTCAAGGCCGGCGGCAATCTGGTGCGCAAGTTTGATGCCTATGGGGCGCTCGCGCCAATGGACGACAAGGGGTTGCTGGCCTTGATGCGCACCCCGGCGCCACACCTGTCGCCCGATCAGATGCATGCCTTCCTGAACAAGCATGTGCTGCATCTCACGCAGGAACAACGCGATATCGTCAGCAATACCCCGTTGCCCTTCGCCCCTGAAGGAGACATCGAGGCCCGGTGCGGCATGGGGTTCGATGAAAAACTGCGGTTGGCGCTGGCCAACGGTTCGCTGGTATTGAGCGAGGAGCAACTGGCCCGTCTTGGTCATTTGCCCAGTGCTGCTACCACGACGTCCGACGTTGTGAAGACGCTGCTGGAAAAACCATCGTCGGCGCTGAGCGAAGCCGAGCGTGACATGTTGGGCGCAATCGTTCAGGCCAACGGCCAGGGTCAACTCGACGCCTGGCGCGCTCACAACGAACAGTTGCCTGCAGTGTTGAGCCGCTCGGGGCTACCCTCTGATGTGAAAGATGAGTTGCTCAGCCTTAACCAAAGCATGAATGCCGAACTGGGCACGCTCAAGAACGGTGCCTCGTTCAAGAGTCGCATCCTTGCAAGTCCGGCGATGCTGCTCGCGCTGGCACCCTTGCCACTGGCCGTGGCGTTCGTCAGCAAGGACAACTCCTACAGCTCATCGCTGGTTGCCCACTTCACCAAGAACGCAGTGTTCATGGCTGGCCTGATGATGAACGAGCTGACCAACGCGCGGACCAATGTCGATCACGGCCTGAACCGCTACTTCGTCACCGTGCTGGCCAACGCCATCGTGGCGCAGCCCACCTTTGCCAGGAACGAACACCTGCTGGAGCAGGTCGGCTTCGGTATCGCAACGGCCGTGGCATCGGGCGCAGCCACGCTGGGCGTATTCAACCGCGAATCGATCGTCGCCGCCTTCAAGCTCGCCAAGAGCAAGCTTTCCAGGCAAGACACCGGGAACGCCAGCATCCCGGAGGAAGACCATCTTGCCGTGGTCAGGCATTTCGACGTCAGCGAGCATTTTGCCCAGCAGATGAAAGTGGCGACCGAATTGTACAAGCAAGACAAAAGCATCACCGACATCATGAACTCGAGCCTGACGTACCTGGGCACCAAGAGCAGTGAGTTCCAGGCCAGGTTCGAAAGCGCCGATGCCCTGCGCGCAGGTCTGCCACTGGCCGAGGGGGAGCGCAAGGCGGACCCTGACTTCTACACCAAACTGGGCCTGGTGGCCCTGACGGCGAGTATCGGTGCGGCGCTGGTGATGTTGATGAAAAGCATGGTCGGCAAAGCCGATTACGCGGCGGACGGCGTCTGGTGCGTATCGGAGATGCTCAAGCTGGCCATGAACCCTGAAGTCGACATGCAAAAGGCGGTTCAGGTCTTCAAGGAAATCGTCGGCCTGAATCTGGTGATGACAGGGTTTCTGGGCGTCAACAAAGTCTGGAATTTTCTCGACAAGGGGATCAAAGGCTATGCCTCCGGTGCTGCGGTCCTGACCGCAGCCAACCTCACGCTTCCCGGTATGGTTGGAGAAGTGGCTGGCGCAGCAGCCGGCAAAGGCTTGAGCTACCTGACTGACAAAGGCAAGGCGGCGCATCAGGCTGGCAGGGCGGCTGCGTCCTGGGCCGGGAATTACGTCGGCACCTCGCGTCTGGGGAGCGCGGTCGGCACCCTGCAAACGGCAATTCCGGGCAGGATCGCAGGCGGGCAGGTAGTGGCGGGTCTCTACGACCGCTTCCGGTACCTGACCGGGTCGCACCCGACGCCGGCACAGCAAGCGGCTGGCGAGCCATAAGCCTGTAGCCGGCAGACCGCCGCCTGCAACGCAGGCGGTGGTCTCGCCACCGCCAATAATCCCGTCGCATCAACCCGCACAAGCGTTTAACGGCGGCCTGCGTGCGGCCCACGGCTGGGCGCGTTCCAGTTGCCCGGCGAGGCTCAGCAAGGTCAGTTCGTCGCCAAACCGCGCGGCGAAGTGAGAGCCCAGCGGCAGCGAATCGGCTGTCCAGTAGAGGGGCACGGACATGGCCGGCTGGCCTGTCGCGTTGAAGATCGCCGTGTAGGGCGAGTAGCTGTGCGAAAGCGCGATGAAGTCCTGCAGAGAACGGCTGTCGTCGTCGAAGGCCAGCTCCCCCAGGCGGGGCGGCGCGCGGTTGAGCGTCGGGGTGAGAACAATGTCGTACTCTTCGAAGAAACCGGCCATCGCCCGGCCCAGTGCATGCATCGATTCGACCGCGGAAATGTAGCGTGTTGCAGGCAGTTGCCCGCGTTCGCGCAGAATCACACGGGTGCGCGGCTCCAGTTCATCCATGGCCACCGGGAAACCGCGCATTTTGCCCAGTAGATCGAGGTAGCCCTGGGTGTGTGAGCCGATGATGTCGAACGTCGCATCGAGGAATTCAGGTAACTGAACCGGCAACGTCGTCGGGACCACGTAATGCCCGAGCGCCTCCAGCAAGGCCGCAGTGTGTTGCAGTGCGGCCAGGGCTTCCGGCTCGGCCGGCCAGGGTGATATTGCCGAGATCAGGGCGATTTTCAGGCGCCTGGGATCGCGTCCTGCGGCGTGTGCAAAGGGCGTCGCTGGCATGGGCGCCGCATAGGGAGCACCCAGGTCACTCCCGGCAGTGGCATCAAGCAGGGCGGCGCTGTCGCCTACCGACAGGGTAATCGCATGAGCGGTGCTCAGGCCTGCCCAGCCCTCGCCGACCATCGGGCCGGACGGCAGCAGGCCGCGCGAGGGCTTGAAGCCGAATACGCCGCAGCAGGAAGCCGGCACGCGAAGCGAGCCGCCGCCGTCGTTGCCATGAGCGAAGGGGATGGCGCGCGCCGCAACCAGAGCGGCGGCACCCCCGCTGGAACCACCCGCGCTGTGCTGCAGATTCCACGGATTGCAGGTCGCGCCGAAGCGTTGCGATTCGGTGCTGTAGGACACGCCGAATTCAGGGGCGGTGGTCGTTCCGATCAGTTGGCAGCCGGCCTGGCGCAGCCGGCTGACGATTTCGCAGTCGATGTCTGAGCGAAACTCGCCCAGCGCATGCGAGCCACTGGTCATCCGTGCTCCGGTCATCGGGGTGAACATGTCTTTCACCAGGGTCGGTACGCCTGCCATGACGCCCTGTCTGACGCTGCTTCCGCTCGCCTGGCTGCGCGCCTGCTCGTAAAGCCTTTCGCTGACGGCGTTCAGGCCGGGCTCGACCTGCTCGACCCGCGTGATAGCGGTTTCCAGCAGCTCGCCGGGGCTCACCTCGCCATTGCGTACCAGTGTTGCCAGGCCACGGCCGTCCAGCGTATTGAATAATTCGTGCAGGTCGTTCATCGATCGTCTCCAGGATTGAAAGCGTGTCGTCGCGGTGCGCACGCCACTTAAAAGCTGATGCCGGTACGCAGCGCCACGGTGTAGCCCTCGGCACGGTTGCGGGCGTCGAACTCCTTGTAGGCGTGCAACCAGATGGGGGGCAGACCTGAGCCGGGTTTGAAGTAACTCACTGCAGGGCCTGCGGCGAGTACCCGCGTGCGATTGCCGCGGGTCAGCCCCGGCGCGTCGTCGTCCGACAGCTGCCGGTAGTAGTAGCCGCCGATGCCGACGGTCCAGTCGCCGACATGCTGGCCCACTGCAAACTCATGCCGGTACTCAACGCCACTGCGGTAATCGGTGTCGGGGTTACGCGCGTTTATATCGATCTGGAAACTCGAGGAAACCTCGAAGCCTCCGGGTGAAATGTAGGTCGCATTCAGCAGCGGAGAAACCGTCCAGTGATGGGTGCCAGGGCTGACCAGACGGTTTTTGTCATAGTCCCCGGTGGGCGCCTGAAT
The DNA here is from genome assembly GCF_020312195.1 of Pseudomonas sp. P129. Taxonomy (NCBI): domain Bacteria; kingdom Pseudomonadati; phylum Pseudomonadota; class Gammaproteobacteria; order Pseudomonadales; family Pseudomonadaceae; genus Pseudomonas; species Pseudomonas sp. P129. Next base: position 324,482 of record NZ_JAGPYS010000001.1, read on the forward strand.
CATCAGCTGGGTATTGATGCCCAGCCCCGGCCCGAGCTTCCAGTCCAGGATGATCGGCACCACTTGCAGGTCCGCCTGGCGAAACAGCGCTGCGCTGTCGCTGGCTACCCGTTGCCCCCCGACGTTCACACCCAGGTCTGCATCCATCTTGAAAAAGATCGGCACCACCGCGAAACCATAGCGGGCCCCCAAAAACGCCTGATCGGTCATTCGCAAGTAGGCAAGGCCGATCGCCAGGACGTTGATCTGGAAGTCGTTGGGGCTGTCATTGCCGTGGCTGTCCTTGATGACATCCGCGCGGTAGTTGCTGATGCGCATGCCGACGGTGCCATTGGGGGTGGTGGGCGGCATGAAACCTGCGCCAAAGTCAAAAACGCCAGCGGCTGTCGTGGGCGCCGCATTCTCGGTGGCGCACGCTGTGGACGATAACCACAGGATCGCCATGGCGAGCCCTGAAGCGCTGAGAAAGTGGTTTTTTAATGACATCGGTAAGTGCCTTGTTATTTTTATGGGCGAGCACAGCCCTCCCTTGCGGGGTGGCAGTTATTGGAAAAACCGGAAATGGGGATAGAGCGCGTTGGCGTCAGCCGTCAGTCAAATGCAGTAACTGGGCGATCTGCGCTTTACGGGTGACACCGAGCTTGTTGTAGATCTTTCTCAAGTGGTGCCGGACGGTGCAGGGCGACATACCGATATTGCGCGCGACTTCCTTGTATGTCTGTCCGACCGCAAAGCCTCGGGCGACCTGAAGTTCGCGCGAGCTCAACAGTTCCAGGCTGCTGCGTCGGCGCGCCGTCAATAGAACGAGGTCGCCCACTGGCTGCGACGTGATGTGCAGGTTATGGCTCGAATAGCCCGCTTGAGGGTTGCACTGTCGGGGCAGACGATTGGACGGCCTGTCGGGCCATTCCGAGGCCAGCATCGACGCGAACGCAGGCTCCATGGAAAGCAGCACGCCGTAACGATCACTCACCGCCATGGCGGTCTCATCGTAGGCCCCCTGCGTTTCCCGCAGGGTCGTGAGCGTGCGCAGATAACTGGCCTGTTCAGCGGCGATCAGATGCGGCATCAGCCACTCGATCAGGCGTTTGTCCAAGGGCGAAAAGGGCGTGTGGTCGGCCGAGCGAAACAGCGTCAAATGCACGCCCTGCTGGGTGTGCGGGTCGGTCAGGACTATGCCCAGCGCGAAGCAAAGGTCGTACTGGCGTCCGAGGTCGGCAAGCGCGGGAGGGGCATCCGCTGCCGTGCAGTGAATGACCTGACAGACGCCCTGGGTCTGATGCATTCTGCCGACGCTGGCATCCGAGGTCTTGAGTTGCTCCCACTCGGCGGCGTAACCGGAGGGCAGGCCGAGCAAAAAGGAACTGTGCTCGACGGGCCAGTTGTCACGCCAGGTGGATCTTCCCCACCAAGCCTTGTCGAACTGCACCAGCGCGCGCACCCGCTCAAGTGCCTGTTGATGAAACGTAGAGATAGACGCACTGCTGACCTCGGTCTGAAGCGCGAGAATCACCTTGTTCAAGGCTTCCACGACCTGCCAGGAAACACTGTCCAGGGACGTTGTATCGCTGATCATGCTACCCCCTTGTGTTCTTTGTTATGGGTAGAGCGCTCGCTGTCGTCGACGCTGTGCGAGGCAGTGGCTCAAGTCTACTCATATTCAAGGGTTCGGCTATCGTTCAAATGGACGATGGCGACGTTGCGAGAACTGGCCCTCAATCCAGCATGAACAACGCGTCGTTGCTGAATTGCGCTTCGAACTGGGCAGGTGGCATCGGGCGGCCGAACAGGTAGCCCTGGACTTCGTCGCAGTCGTGTTCGCGGAGAAACTCAAGTTGCTCGTGGGTCTCTACGCCTTCGGCGATCACCGAGAGGTTCAGGCTGTGGGCCATGGCGATGATGGCGCGGGCGATCTGGGCGTCCTGCTCGCCGGACGGCAGGCCATCGACGAAGGTGCGGTCGATCTTCAGCACGTCGATCGGGAACTGTTTGAGGTAGTTCAGCGACGAGTAGCCGGTGCCGAAGTCATCGACGGCGATACTCAGGCCGAGGTTCTTGAGGCCATCGAGTATCTGCATGGCCTCGTTGACTTCGCGCATCAGGATGCTTTCGGTCAGCTCCAGTTCCAGACAGGCGGGTGACAGGCCGGCCTGTTCGAGTATGTGGGCGATGCGTTTACCGAGCTGACCGTCCGAGAACTGCCGTGCCGAGATGTTGACCGACACCTTGGGCACGCGAACCCTGGCCTGATGCCAGTGCTTGAGTTGACGGCAGGCTTCGGCCAGGACCCAGTCGCCGACTTCCACGACCAGCCCGAGCTCTTCGAGCACCGGGATGAAGTCGTTGGGCGGCACCAGCCCGCGGCGCGGATGGCGCCAGCGCAACAGGGCTTCCGCGCCCGTCAGGCGTTTGCCGTCGCCGCTGAACTGCGGTTGGTAGAAGAGGGTGAACTCCTTCTGCTCCAGGGCGTGGCGCAAGTCGCTTTCCAGCTCCAGACGCTCCAGCGCGGTCGCGTTCATGTCGGCCTGATAGAACTGGAAGTTGTTCTTGCCGCGCTCTTTGGCGTGATACATCGCCGTGTCGGCGTTCTTCATCAACTGACTCAGTTCCTTGCCGTCCTGCGGGCTGAGTGCGATGCCGATACTGGCGGTCACAAAGAACTCGCGGCCTTCCAGCACGAACGGCGTGATCAGGCTGGTCAGAATGCGTTCGGCGACATGAATGGCGCGATTCAGCGCCGCTTCACGGCTTTCATCCGGTTCCAGCAGCAGGGTGAACTCATCACCGCCCATGCGGGCCACGGTGTCATCCACCGACACACAGGCGAGCAGCCGCGTGGCCATTTCCTGCAGCATCCGGTCGCCCGCGGCATGCCCCAGGGAGTCGTTGATCGGTTTGAAGCGGTCGAGGTCGAGGAACATCAGCACGACCCAGGCCTGTTGGCGCTCGGCGTGCTGCAGCGCCGAATGCAGGCGATCCTGGAACAGGGTGCGGTTGGGCAGGTGAGTCAGCGCGTCGTAGTAGGCCAGACGGTGGATACGGTCCTCGCTGGCCTTGCGTTCGCTGATATCGCTGAAGAAGCACACGTAGCTGGCCAGATCGCCTTCGTCGTCGAGGACTGCGGTAATGCCGACCCAGGCCGGGTAGTGTTCGCCGTTACGGCGCTTGAGCCGGATTTCACCTTCCCACGTGCCTTGTCCGTTCAACTGCCTGAGAATGTGGCGCAGGCGGGTTTCCTGTTCTGATTCCACGGTGAGCATGCCCGGCAACTGATCGAGCACCTGAGCCACTTCATAGCCACTGACACGGGTAAAGGCCTCGTTGGCCTGCACGATATAGCCGGCGGGGTCGGTAATCAGGATGGCGGATGTCGAATGCTCGAATACAGTGGCAGCCATGCGCAGGTCTTTCTCGGCCCGACGCTGCTGACTGATGTCCCGGCCCACGCCGAAGATGCCCTCGAAATTGCCGTGTTCGCCCCACACCAGCACCACGCGCAGTTCCACCGGGATCTTGCGACCGTCGGCACGCAGGCAGTCGAACAGGAACATTCGGGTGGTGACTTCTTCGCGCAGCCTGGCGAGTTCCTGAGGTTTGTCGAGGACCTTGTCGATGCGGCTCATGAGCGCATCAAAACCGACTATTTGCTGGGGGTTGGCAATCGCGGCGGACCAGCCGTTCTGTATGATCCACTCGGCGCTGTAGCCCAGCGCACGTTCTACCGAAGGGCTGACGTAGTTGACTGCCAGCCGGCCGTCGGTGGAGAAAATCACGTCACTGATGCTTTCGGCGAGCATGCGGTAACGCTGTTCGCTGTCACGCAGCGACTGGCTGGACGCGACCTGCTCGGTAATGTCCTTGGCAATGCCGATGATGCGGGTGACCCGGTCTTCTGCGTCCCAGGCCAGTGCCTGTTCGCGAATGTCGAAGCTCCGCCAGTTGCTCTCGCGGTCCCGAAAGCGCAACACGCTTTGCAGTAATTCATTGTGCCCATGGTGACGCTGGCGCAGGCGCATGTCCTGATAGTGTCGGGCGTCGTCGGGGTGCAGCAGGACTTCCCAGAAGAACTCGCCCATGGCGTGCAGTTCTGACTTGCTGTAACCCAGCGTGTAGCCGAAGTGGTGGTTGCTGTAGATCACCCGCTGGCTGAGCACGTCCTGAACGTACAGATGGTCGGGAACGGTCTGGACCACGTCGGACCAGAAGCTCTCGCGGTCCAGCAACGACAGCTCGACCTGTTTACGGCTGGTGATATCACCAATGCTGAGAATGACGGCATCGAAGTCGCCGCGTGTCTCGGGCAGGCGCATGACCAGCCACAGGTGCTGATCCTGACCGCCTGCACGGGTCAGGCAGATTTCCAGTTCCAGTCGCGGCTGTCCGGCGAGAACCGCCTGAATGATCGGAATGCCGACCCCCGGACGCGAGCGCGATTCACCCTCGATCAACGGTTGCCATGCCTGTTCGCGGTGCTCGATGTCCAGCAGGCTCAGAGCGACTTCGTTGAGTTCGCTGATGCGCAATTGCTGCAACAGGCGTTTCAGGGAGGCGGGCTGGCTTTTGAGCAGACGCTCGAAGTCCTCGCCGTTCCTGACCTCGAGTGCTTCCAGTTGTTCCTGCAGGCCGGACATGTCCATGACACAGATTGCGACGCCCGCGCCCTCGAAGATATCCCGGTAGCGGCGTCGGCTTTGCAGCATCTGGCGCTGGCGTCTGCGCAGGCTCATCAGCGCGATCAACGGCAGGATCGACAGCAGCACGCCGATCAGGCACTTGCCGATCAGCGGCGCAAGCAGTTCGCTGCGGGCCTTGTAGGTGTCGAACAGCCCCCGCAGTTGCCAGTCACTGTTGCTCAGCGGCTGAAGCAGAATGGTGTCGGACAGGCCACTGTCCGCGTCGTTGGCGGCCACCGGTTCATGGAGAATGACCCGCTGCGTCTTGCGCTGTTCGAGACGCCACAGGTACTGAAAGTCCTGAGCCGGCTGGCTGGCAAGTTCCTTCAAAGCGTCGGGCGCCACGCGCAATGCCCAGTAATCGCCGCTCACGCCGTTGCCCAGGCGAATCAGTATATAAATCTGGTTGCCGTCTTCGGAGTTGGTATAGAAGTAGGGGCGACCTCGCGCCTGTTTCATGGCCCGTCCGAGAAACTCAGCGTCGCGCGAGGCCTCGGCGCTGTCACTGACAATCTCACCCGCCGGGTTCAGGCGGGCGACGCTGCGCAGCGCGGGCAGGGCAGTGCGCAGGTTCACCAGCGTCGTCGGCTGCTCCAGCTGCTCCCCGGAGGAGAGCGCCTCGTCCAGCAGGTTCATGGCGATCTGCGCCTTGAGCGCCATGTTCAGACTCATCCGGTCGGACAGCTGCACGCTGTACTCCAGACTGCGCTGACGCTGACGCTCCTGAGTCTGGTGAAACTGCTCGATCAGTTGCCAGAGCAACAGGGCAAGCACCACCAGAACCAGGCCCGCCAGCATGCCTTTCACTGACCCACGCAGAGGCCTGGTCGCACTGTCTGTAGCGACACTGGATGACGACAGAGGCGTTGAAGTGGGCAAATCGCTGTTCCTGACTGCTGGACTGAAGCAGTGATGCTTTATGTAAAATAGGCGGGTCGCCCAAAGAGGGCGGCTAGCATGCCTTTAGTTGTGGCAAAGTGCCAGTCCCGTTGCGCCGTATCGTTTGCCCTGCACGCAGCATTCGGGTAGCTTTGCGCAACGCGTGGTCTCCACCGACTCCTGCATGAGTGACTCCACTTTTTGCAATATCGATCAGGCTTTATATTTGCCAGCACTGCCCGACAGGTTTCCAACTGAGTTTATTCAAGGCTCGGAACGGTCCCGCGGCAAGTCTCAAGGACAAATAAAAGCTTTTTTCCGGCCGGAGCTTTAAGCTCGTTACCCAAATCGGTCCTCATTACAGACGCTAGGTTTTCATTTCATGGCTCAATACGTCTACACCATGCATCGGCTGAGCAAAGTTGTGCCGCCGAAGCGTGAAATCCTGAAAAACATCTCTCTGTCTTTCTTCCCCGGTGCCAAGATCGGTGTGCTGGGCCTCAACGGTTCGGGTAAATCCACGCTGTTGAAAATTATGGCGGGTGTCGACACCGAGTTCGATGGCGAAGCACGTCCGATGCCGGAGCTCAATGTGGGTTATCTGCCGCAGGAGCCACAACTTGATCCGAACAAGACGGTCCGTGAGGTCGTGGAAGAGGCGGTCAGCGTGATCAAGGACGCCCAGGCGCGTCTCGATCAGGTCTACGCCGAATACGCCGAGCCGGACGCTGATTTCGACAAGCTGGCCGCCGAGCAGGCCAAGCTCGAATCCATCCTGCAGGCCAGCGATGGCCATAACCTGGAGCGTCAGCTGGAAGTCGCCGCCGACGCGCTGCGCCTGCCGGCCTGGGATGCGAAGGTTTCGGTCCTGTCCGGTGGTGAGAAGCGCCGTGTCGCGCTGTGCCGCCTGCTGCTCTCCGCACCGGACATGCTGCTCCTCGACGAACCGACCAACCACCTGGATGCCGACTCGGTCGCCTGGCTGGAGCATTTCCTCCACGACTTCCCGGGTACTGTGGTTGCGATCACGCACGACCGTTACTTCCTGGACAACGTGGCTGGCTGGATTCTGGAACTCGACCGCGGCGCCGGTATTCCTTACGAGGGCAACTATTCCGGCTGGCTTGAAGCCAAGTCCGACCGTCTGGCGCAGGAATCCAAGCAGCAGACCGCGCACGAAAAAGCCATGAAAGACGAGCTGGAATGGGTCCGCAAGGGTGCCAAGGCGCGTCAGTCCAAATCCAAGGCGCGTCTGCAACGCTTCGAAGAAATGCAGTCGCAGGAATTCCAGAAGCGCAGCGAGACCAACGAGATCTACATCCCGGCCGGTCCGCGTCTGGGCGACAAGGTTATCGAGTTCAAGAACGTCACCAAGGGTTATGGCGACCGCGTGCTGATCGACAACCTGTCGTTCTCCATGCCCAAAGGCGCCATCGTTGGCGTGATCGGCGGTAACGGTGCCGGCAAGTCGACATTGTTCCGCATGCTGATGGGCAAGGAACAGCCGGATTCGGGCAGCATCGAAGTCGGTGAAACCGTGCAGCTGGCCTGCGTGGACCAGAGCCGTGATGACCTGGACGGCAGCAAGTCGGTGTTCCAGGCCGTGTCCGATGGCTCTGATGTGATCCGTATCGGTAACTATGAGATTCCGTCGCGTACCTACGTCGGTCGCTTCAACTTCAAGGGCGGCGATCAGCAGAAGTTCGTCAAGGACCTGTCCGGTGGTGAGCGGGGTCGTCTGCACCTGGCGCTGACCCTGAAAGAGGGCGGCAACGTGCTGCTGCTCGACGAACCGTCCAACGACCTCGACGTGGAAACCCTGCGTTCACTGGAGGAAGCGCTGCTGGACTTCCCGGGCGCTGCCATTGTGATCTCTCACGATCGTTGGTTCCTTGACCGTGTAGCCACGCACATCCTGGCGTACGAAGACGATTCGCAAGCCATCTTCTTCGAAGGCAACTACACCGAGTATGAAGCCGATCGCAAGAAGCGTCTGGGCGAAGCGGCTGCCCAGCCGCATCGTGTGCGTCACAAAAAGCTGGCCTGATCAGCGTTCAGGCACGCGCCGCTCCTTGCAAGGAGCGGCGCTGCCGTTGGCTGGCCTGGCTCACGCGTCAGGTTCGATCAGCAGCACTTCAATCGACTGATCGCCCGCCGGGCGCTGCCACAACACTTCATCGCCTTTCTGCGCGCCGATCAGGGCGCGGCCCAGTGGCGACCCCCAATTGATCAGCCCGTTGGCTGCATCGGCCTGATCCTCTCCGACCAGATGCACGCGCTGGCGGTTGTCCTGTTCATCCGCGAACGTCACCCAACTGCCGATCTGCACTTTTTCGGTCGACACAGCCGGGGCGACGACCTGCGCGCTTTGCAGGCGCTGGTTGAAGTAACGCAGGTCGCGTTCCAGGTCGGCCAGTCGTTGCTTGTCCGCCGCTTCGCCCAACGCATTTTGCGTACTGTGCTGAGCCTGCAGGCTGCCGACGTGTTTCTTCAACAGGGTCAGGCCTTCGGCAGTGACGTAGTTGATCTGTGTGCTGACCAGCCGCTCTACCGGTTGTTCGGCCTCGGCGGCAGCGTTGTCTTCGTTTACGAATGCGCGGCTCATGAAAAGTCCTCCCTAATAGGCTTTGGGCCACAGCAGGACATCATTGGTTTCGTCGATTTTCCACGCTTTGCGGGTCAGTTCGGACGATAGGCCTTGGCGGCACTGCGGGTCTTTTCCTGCTCCCAGGCGCGATCACGTTCATTGAAGACCTGGCCAGGATCAAGCCGGTCGCGATTGTCCTGCGAGGTCTCGCACTGACGAAAGCCATCGGTCCAGCCCTGGGCGTAGAGCTTGTCTTTCAAGTAACGGGGTACGTTTTTGCGGAATTGGCCGGTCGTGGCGCCTGCTGCTTCCCTGCCGCTGCTGCAACCATCCTGATAGCCGTCTGCAAAGCCCGGCGGATAACCCTCGGCCAGCATCTGGTCACGGGTGGACTGACAACCCGCCAGCACGATGGCCAGCGACAACAACAGCCAATACCGCTTCATGGTGATTCCCTCTGCTTATGAGAGGAGTCTAGAAGGTAATTTGTGAGTTATTCGTAAAAGCGATGTAGGGAACGTGTAGTGGCAGTGTGCTTTTATTTGCGCGACACACTGCCGGCCGTTTCCACCGAGCCGGTCAGTAGTGATACCACTTCACCTCAAGCATCACTTCATTCTGCGGCGAGCTCATCTGGCTGAATTCGCGCTGGGCGCTCAGGCGCAGGCCGAGGTTGCGGGACAGCTCCCATTGCTGGTTGAGGCTGACGCTGCGGCGCACTTCGCCATTGGTGAAATAGTCGCCCTTGGCTTCCAGGCTCAGGTTGCCCAGCGGGTTGCGCCACAGCAGGCCAGTGTTAAAGCCCGCAGCGGGGGAGATGAATTCGGCGAAATCGTTGTTGTGCTCGACCCGCACCGTGCCCAGTGCAAAGCCGAGCATGTCGTCGGTCAGTTTCCAGGTGCCGCCGCCACCACCGTTGACATGGCTGACGAGGTTCTCGTCGCCATGCCTGCCGAGAACCCGCTCCAGGCCGCCGGTAACTTGCCATGACCAGGGTTTCAGCAGCTCGGTACGCGGAGTCAGCGAGCGAATGGTCGCCAGGTCCAGTTGCTGCACCTGCCAGTCGTTGCCTTCATATTGGCGCACCTTGAGCTGAAGAATCTCGATCTGCGCACCCAGCGGGAAGCCATAGGCGTTGTCGTTCAGGTCGTGGTAGGCCATGCGCAGGCCATATTCGGCAAACGCCTTGTCACCGCGGGTGCCCGCTCCCAGCTGCCAGGTACGTGATTCATGGCCTTCTTCCGGCAGGCCGGGGCGCGGGATGTCCAGTTGTGGCGGCGGGTTCTGATTGATCGCCTGCAACAGCTCGAAGCTGCGTTGCGAGCGCTGCGTGTCGCGCTCAAGACCGTTGGCGCGGTAGCGTTCCAGACGGTAGGCGGCGTCCTGAATCAACGCGCGGCGTTCTTTGGGCTGCGCGAGGTACTCGCTGTTGTGCAGCTGTTTCTGATCGGCGCTGACCTTCAATACCCACTGTTGCTCGTCTGCATCGAGCGGTTCGGCGCGGCTCAGCAACTCGCGTTCGCGTGACGGGCGATAATCTATCTTCTCCACCAGCCCGGCGGCCTTGATCGCCTTGACCGTATCGGTCGGGATCGCGGTCAGGCCGAACTGATCGGTAAGCTTCAGGCCCGGGCGGGCGACCTGCAGCAATTCCAGCAGCCGGTAGGAGCAGTTTTCGTCGAAGAAGAAATAACTGAAGCGGATCTGTTTCAGCTCCCAGACGTGCTCGACCATGCGCCCGGTTTCTTCCGCAGTCAGGTTCAGCCGGTATTCCCACAGGTCGCGGTTTTCCAGGCTGCGGTATTCCGACAGTTTTTCCTGATACGGCACCAGCGCAAACAACCCCGGGTAGCCGCCTGCCAGACCTTTCCACGCGTACAGAATGCTGTTGTCCATGCCTTCGATGTAGGCACCGAAGTTGATCGCATAGCTCAAGAGTGTGGTGTTGTTGGTTTTCGCGCTGGCCGGATCGATGCGCAGCAGCGTGTGGCCAAACATCGACGAGGGACTGTTGAGGTACGCGGCCGGGAAAATCAGCACCGTGCTGTCCGGCGCCACATCCTTGTACCAGGCTTTGAATTCCTTGCAGTCCGGGGTTGGCAGGTCAGTCAGGTGCAACTGGTCGCGCAGCCAGCGGGTACGTGCCGGGTATACGCACTGGGCGTGGGTCTGCTCATTGGTCACGGGGGCGTAAATCGCCTCCAGCGTGGCGCTGAGCTCTGCCTTAGGGTCATGCGCACCGTCGGCGGCGAGAAAGAATTTCGGGTCTGTGACGTAGCTGCGCCAGCCACCGAGCTTGCCGGCCTCGTAGTGACCCAGGGAAATCCAGAACGGCTCATTGGCCAGTTGCTGCAAACGGTCAGCGCTGGCATGAGGTGCCGCAGATAAAGGGGCACAGACGAACAGCGCCAGCGATACAAGACGTTTGAGCATAGAGGGCAACTAATCAGAAAAGGGGATCCCGCCCTTTGCGAAGAAAGGGCGGGCGAGCGACTTTAAGCCTGGGTAGCGTACTTGGCCAGAGTCGGATCGTTTTTCAGAACATTCACAGTGTTGGTGTGGACGTCTTCGGCAGTGGCGTCGGCCTTGCTGAAGATTTGCGAGAAGTGCTCGTGGGTGACGGCGGCGAAGTGCTCGCGGTCTTCTGGTGCAACGCCCAGTACCACAGCATAGGTCGTCAGTGCTTCGCCCTGACCCATGGCCATATCCTTGGAGAGTTCATCCATCATGCCGTTCATGGCAAGCCAGGATTTACCGCCATAGGTCAGTGCGCCGTTGGTGGAGCAGCCGTTGGTGCCGGAGGTCATGCCGAAGGTGGCGTTACCCGAAGTACCGTTGGTGGTCGAAGCCAGGAAGTGAGCTGGAGTACCGCGTTGACCTTCAAACAGCATGTTGCCCCAACCGCAGTCAGGGCCGCCTGGTGCTTGAGCCATAGCGTTGATCGATACAGCGGCGAAGAGCGTTCCAAGAAGAATCCGTTTCATAGCTTTTTCTCTTTTTAGTTCAGCCAAGGGTCGAGTTTCTTGAGTCGTTACATCAAGACAGATGGCCAGCCAGCAACCACCTGTTCAGTTTGGAGTTTAGGCACGTTCCAAGGGTTCCGTGAGTGATTACAGATTATTACCTGAAAACGGCTTTTTTCAGGACGCGGCTCCTGGCGGCAGTCACGCAAATGCTTTTCGACTCTTTCCTGCCTTGCAAGTCGTGTACAGCGAGCGCCAGAATGCCGACATCTGCCCCGCCTGATGTAAGGATTACTGATGCCCGATTCTGTCGCAGCCAACCTACGCCTGGCGCCCAACGCGCTGACCCGTCCGTTTTCCGCTGAGCAGTTCAGCTTTGCGACCACCCACGAGCTCGAACCCTTTCGCGGTGTCCTTGGCCAGGAGAGAGCCGTAGAGGCCCTGCAGTTCGGCGTTGCCATGCCGCGCCCCGGTTACAACGTGTTTGTCATGGGCGAGCCCGGCACCGGGCGCTTTTCGTTCGTCAAACGCTACCTCAAGGCCGAAGGCAAGCGGATGCAGACGCCGTCGGACTGGGTCTACGTCAACAACTTCGACGAGCCCCGCGAACCCAAGGCGCTGGAGCTGCCACCAGGTACTGCTCATGAGTTCACCGCCGACATCGGCGGTCTGATCGACAACCTGCTGGTGACCTTCCCGGCGGTTTTCGAGCACCCCTCGTATCAGCAGAAGAAAAGCTCGATCGACCGTGCGTTCAATCAGCGCTACGACCGTGCTCTTGATGTCATCGAGCGCCTGTCGCTGGAGAAAGACATCGCGCTGTATCGCGACAGCTCCAACATCGCGTTCACGCCGATGGCCGACGGCAAGGCGCTGGACGAGGCCGAGTTTTCGCAGCTGCCCGAAGCGGATCGCGAGCGTTTTCACGAAGATATCTCCGCGCTCGAGGAGCGTCTCAACGAAGAGCTGGCCAGCCTGCCGCAGTGGAAGCGCGAGTCCAACAATCAGCTGCGTCAGTTGAATGAAGAAACCATCACCCTGACCCTGCAACCCTTGCTGGCACCGCTCTCGGAAAAATACGCCGAGAACGCTGCGGTCTGCGCCTACCTGCAGGCCATGCAGGTGTACCTGCTCAAGACGCTGGTCGAGCAGTTGGTCGATGATGCCAAGACCGATGCCCAGGCGCGCAAGCTGCTGGAAGAGCAGTACAGCCCGAGTCTGGTGGTCGGGAATACCCGTGATGGCGGTGCGCCGGTGGTTTTCGAACAACACCCGACCTATGACAACCTATTCGGGCGCATCGAATACAGCACCGATCAGGGCGCGCTGTACACCACCTACCGGCAACTGCGCCCTGGCGCGCTGCATCGCGCCAACGGCGGTTTCCTGATCCTGGAAGCCGAGAAGATGCTCGGCGAGCCGTTCGTCTGGGATGCGCTCAAGCGTACCCTGCAATCGCGCAAGCTGAAGATGGAGTCGCCGCTGGGCGAGCTCGGCCGTGTTGCCACCGTGAGCCTGACGCCGCAAGTGATTCCGTGGAACGTAAAAATCATCATCATCGGTTCGCGTTCGCTGTACTACACCCTGCAAGACCTCGATCCTGACTTCCAGGAGATGTTCCGGGTGCTGGTCGACTTCGATGAAGAGATTCCGATGGTCGATGAAACGCTCGAGCAGTTCGCTCAGTTGCTCAAGACCCGGACCTCGGAGGAGGGCATGGCACCTCTGACCGCTGACGCAGTGGCACGGCTGGCGACTTACAGCGCCCGCTTGGCCGAGCATCAGGGGCGTTTGTCGGCGCGTATCGGTGACCTGTTCCAGCTGGTCAGCGAGGCCGATTTCATCCGCCAGCTGGCCAACGACGACAAGACCGACGCCGGGCATATCGAGCGTGCGCTCAAGGCCAAGGCCACCCGTACCGGGCGCGTTTCGGCGCGGATTCTCGATGACATGATGGCTGGCGTGATCCTGATCGACACTGACGGCGCGGCAGTCGGCAAGTGCAACGGCCTGACGGTTCTGGAGGTTGGTGACTCGGCCTTCGGCGTGCCCGCGCGGATTTCCGCCACGGTTTACCCGGGCGGCAGCGGGATCGTCGACATCGAGCGCGAGGTCAACCTTGGCCAGCCGATCCACTCCAAAGGCGTGATGATCCTTACCGGCTACCTCGGCAGCCGTTATGCCCAGGAATTCCCGCTGGCGATTTCCGCGAGTATCGCCCTTGAGCAGTCCTACGGTTACGTAGATGGCGACAGTGCGTCGCTGGGCGAGGTCTGCACGCTGATCTCGGCGCTGTCACGCACGCCACTCAAGCAGTGCTTCGCGATTACCGGCTCGATCAACCAGTTTGGCGAAGTTCAGGCGGTGGGCGGGGTCAATGAAAAGATCGAGGGCTTCTTCCGCCTCTGCGAAGCACGTGGGCTGACCGGTGAGCAGGGGGCGATCATTCCGCACGCCAACGTCACCACGCTGATGCTGGATGAGCGTGTGGTACAGGCTGTTCGTGCCGGGCAATTCCACATCTACGCAGTACGTCAGGCCGATGAGGCGCTGAGCCTGCTGGTGGGCGAACCTGCCGGTGCGCCCGACGAGCATGGCGAATTCCCTGAGGGCAGCGTCAATGCGCGTGTCGTGGAGCGTTTGCGCGATATCGCAGAGATGCTCAGCGACGAAGACCTCAAGGAAGAGCTGGAAAAGGAGCCTGCGCAGTTGCAGCCTGAACTCAAGGTCTGACTGCGCAGGAACCGGGCGATGCCAAACCGTCCGGTGCTCCGTTCATCAGAGATGGTTTCTCGCCGGGTGGTTTTCTTCTAGTCTTGAGGTGATCGCAGTGGCCAAAGAGATTGGCGTGCATTCTGCTTCATGGGACGGATGAATACTGTTGCTGAACAGGAGCGCATCATGCCGCGTAGCCTTTGCCTTACCCGAGAATGCATGGGGCTGATGACCCGCATCGAGTGTGTCATCCGGCCTCTTCCTCATGACAACGGACAGTGGATGGTGTTCTTCGCCGCCGGTATGGCCGAAGAACAGCCTTCCGCAATCAAGTCCCAGGGGCCTTTCAAAGGCCTGCCCGCAGCGCAAACGGTGCTCACCAGCGTTATTGAAAGCCTGTCGTTGCATGGTTATCAATGCGCCGATGACGTGCCTATCTGGACGCTGCACATCCAGGCTGAATTGCGCCGTATCGATAGCGACAGGACTGTCTGTCAGAGTTCGTCGCTGTTCTAGCCTTTAACCCTTAACCCGTTTCCTCAAGTGCGCTAACTGCCGCTGTGCGATATTTTGTCGCACGCTCAGAGCGGCGCATTACCGCTGATATACTCGCCCGCTCCTTTAAAACACCTTGCGAGTATCAATGGAACGTTTTTTTGAAAATGCCATGTACGCATCGCGCTGGCTGCTGGCGCCGATCTATTTCGGCCTCTCCCTTGGTCTGTTGGCGTTGTGTCTGAAGTTTTTCCAGGAAATCTTTCACGTCATTCCCAACATCTTCTCGCTGGCCGAAGCTGACCTGATTCTGGTGCTGTTGTCGCTGATCGACATGGCGCTGGTCGGTGGCTTGCTGGTGATGGTGATGATCTCCGGCTACGAGAACTTCGTGTCGCAACTGGACATCGACGAGGACAAGGAAAAGCTCAACTGGCTGGGCACCATGGATTCGTCTTCATTGAAGATGAAAGTCGCAGCGTCCATTGTCGCGATTTCTTCCATCCACCTGTTGCGGGTGTTCATGGACGCCACCAACATCAAGCCCGAATACCTGATGTGGTACGTGATTATCCACATGACGTTCGTGATATCGGCGTTTGCGATGGGCTATCTGGACAAGGTCACCAAGCACTGAAACTACATGGAATGACAGGGGCGGGCGTTATCGTTTCTGGCATGTCGGCGCTGTGTGTTGTAAAACGTCCGTTCCGATGCATCAGGCATTTGCGCAGGAGGTTCGATCATGAATTATCAGGAATTTACCGACCACGCCCAGGCCGGGCGGGTCGATGAGCTGAACCTGATCTCCATCGAAGGCGGCATCTATCTGCTGGATGTGCGCATGAATGGCACTTCGGTGATGCTCAAGGACCCGGCGGGCAAGACCCTGCATCTTCGCTCGGTAGAGCATGCCCGGGAGCTGCTCAAGGACATACCGGTGGTGCCTTTTTACCTGGTCCATTGCGTTGTCCATGATGAGCTGTGCGGCATGCCGGTCAATGACCGTTCCGAAATGCGCCTGCCGATCTCGTTTCATTCTTCATGGTCCTGATCGTCAGAAGTTAGCCACCGCTGCTGTAGGACGTTTCCGGTCTGTTGTGCTAGGCTGCTCGGCCTTTTGTCCGGGGTGTATCAGCGAGTGTCGAAGTGATGGCCATCAGGCCTCAACCGCTCACTGACTGTATGCCCCCATGCGGAGCAGTGTCATGTCCGAAGTCAATCTGTCCACCGACGAAACCCGCGTCAGCTACGGCATTGGCCGTCAGTTGGGCGATCAGTTGCGCGACAACCCGCCACCGGGCGTCGATCTGGAAGCCATCGTGGCAGGCCTGCGCGATGCGTTTGGCGGTCAGCCAAGCCGTGTCGGTCAGGAAGAAATGTCCGCCAGCTTCAAGGTCATCCGCGAAATCATGCAGGCTGAAGCAGCCGCCAAGGCTGAGCAGGCTGCGGGCGCCGGCAAGGCCTACCTGGCTGAAAACGCCAAGCGCGAAGGCGTGACCACGCTGGCTTCGGGTCTGCAATTCGAAGTCGTGACCGCTGGTACTGGCGCCAAGCCAACCCGTGAAGACCAGGTACGCGTTCACTACCACGGCACGTTGATCGACGGTAACGTCTTCGACAGCTCCTACGATCGTGGCGAGCCGGCCGAATTTCCGGTCAGCGGCGTGATTGCCGGCTGGACCGAGGCGCTGCAACTGATGAACGCCGGCAGCAAATGGCGTCTGCACGTGCCGAGCGAACTGGCTTACGGCGCTCAGGGCGTAGGCAGCATCGCACCGCACAGCGTACTGGTGTTTGACGTGGAACTGCTGGACGTTCTGTAAGCGACGCGGTCGATGCAGATGGTCGCTGAGCGAATCGCGCCGATTCGTTCAGCGACGCAGTTGTGCTGATGCTTCATGCTCAGTGCAACTCACCCATGGGGCGCAACGCCCGCGCGTAGCAGAACAGAAACAGGTTTCTCACCAGCTCCTTGAGCACCAATGGCTCGCTGGAACTCAAGCTGCACACATCCAGATCGCCCTGATCGCGTAACTCCTCCAGCGCTTCCTCTTCCAGTACGGCACACACTTCCCCTGTCTCGCGATGGAGAATTCTCAGGTAAGGGTGGGGTCTGTCCAGCCATGCATCGATCAAATAGGTCATGTCTCATCTCCTGTGCAAGTCAGATGAGAATAATTCTTATCGGGATAATAGCAAGGCTCTATTGAGATTAATTCTCATTTTGCGCTGAATGGTTGATCCAGATCAGCGAATGCCAGCCAGAAGAGGACGCAGGGCGTACTTTTGGGCACGCCCATCGTTCCTCACGCTCCCGCGTGGGAATGCCGTGGGTGACGCTCCGCGTCACAGATCTGCGCCGCGCCGCAAGTTCGGGACAGGACGCGGAGCGTCCAGAAATGCATGCCGACGCGGAGCGTCGGCACGATAGGTGTTCTCTCGGACGCTTATCATTCCTCACGCTCGACGCGGAGCATCGGCACGATAGTTAGAGAACTATCGTTCCTCACGCTCCCGCGTGGGAATGCCGTGGGTGACGCCATCGGCCGGTCAGTGGTGCTCGCGGGTGGCGCGGAATTTCACGTCGGGCCAGCGTTCTTCCATCAGGGCCAGGTTCACGCGGGTAGGGGCGAGGTAGGTCAGGTGACCGCCGCCGTCCACTGCCAGGTTTTCCACCGCCTTGTTCTCAAACTCTTCGAGCTTCTTCTTGTCGTCGCAGTCGATCCAGCGCGCTGACCACACAGTGATCGGCTCGTAGGCGCATTCGACCTTGTATTCTTCCTTGAGGCGGCTGGCGACCACATCGAACTGCAGCACACCGACGGCGCCGAGGATGATGTCGTTGCTGCGCTGCGGGAAGAACACCTGTGTGGCGCCTTCTTCGGCCAGCTGTTGCAGACCCTGACGCAGTTGCTTGGATTTGAGCGGGTCCTTCAGGCGGACACGACGAAACAGCTCCGGGGCGAAGTGCGGAATACCGGTGAAGCCCAGCGCTTCGCCTTCGGTGAAGGTGTCGCCGATCTGGATGGTGCCGTGGTTGTGCAAGCCGATGATGTCGCCGGCGTAGGCTTCTTCCAGCTGCTCGCGCTCCGACGAGAAGAACGTCAGCGCGTCGCCGATCCGTACGTCCTTGCCCAGGCGCACATGGCGCATCTTCATGCCCTTGTCGTAACGGCCCGAGCAGATACGCATGAAGGCGATGCGGTCGCGGTGCTTGGGGTCCATGTTCGCCTGGATCTTGAACACGAAACCGCTGAATTTCTCTTCCGCCGGCTCGACGGTGCGCTCGTTGGCCACACGTGCCAGCGGCTTGGGCGCCCAGTTCACCACGGCATCGAGTACATGATCGACACCAAAGTTGCCCAGCGCGGTGCCGAAGAACACCGGGGTCAGCTGACCGTCGATGAATTCCTGCTGGTTGAATTCGTGGCAGGCACCCTGTACCAGCTCCAGTTGCTCGACGAAGCGCTCGTATTCATCGCCCAGGTGGGCGCGGGCTTCGTCCGAATCGAGCTTCTCGATGATTTTGGTTTCGGTGCGCTCGTGGCCGTGGCCTGCGGTGTAGACAATGATGTAGTCGTCGGCCAGGTGATAGACACCCTTGAAGTCCCGGTAGCAACCGATCGGCCAGGTGATCGGCGCCGCCTTGATCTTGAGGACCGCTTCGATTTCATCGAGCAGCTCGATCGGGTCGCGGATATCGCGGTCGAGCTTGTTGATGAAGCTGACGATAGGCGTGTCGCGCAGACGGCAGACATCCATTAGCGCGATGGTGCGTGGCTCGACGCCTTTACCGCCGTCGAGGACCATCAATGCCGAATCGACCGCCGTCAGGGTGCGGTAGGTGTCTTCGGAGAAGTCTTCGTGGCCCGGAGTGTCGAGCAGGTTGATCATGTGGTCGCGATACGGAAACTGCATCACGGACGTGGTAATGGAGATACCACGCTGTTTCTCCATTTCCATCCAGTCGGAGGTGGCGTGACGGTCGGATTTACGCGACTTGACCGTACCGGCGACGGAAATGGCCTTGCCCATCAGCAGGAGTTTTTCCGTGATGGTGGTTTTGCCCGCATCCGGGTGGGAAATAATGGCGAAAGTGCGGCGTTTCGCGACTTCGGCGGCCTGTTGGGTCATGGGAAATCGCCTGGGATGGGATTGAAAAAGGGCGCAGATTATAGCTCAACTCGCGGCAATAACCGAACCGTTCAGACAATAAACGATGGCCAGATAATGTCTCGTGTGGGAACCTTTCAGGTCGTGGAGACGTCCACTCCCCCGTCAAGGCTCGCAACGAAGCCAACGCAAGGGGCTGATTCATCAGCATGTTGGTTTGACGAAGCTGCGCTTATGGCTTGTGTTTTCGCCGAGGTTAAACCCTTACCGGCGACCCACCCGCTGCTCTTCGCGAACGTTATTGCCGGCGTCCTTTCCGGACGTCCAGGTCAACGCGTTCGCCGACTGAAATAAGGAGTCCGCCTGTGGCAAATCGCTATGGCAAGGGGCTATTGGGAGGTGCGGTTGCGATCGCACTCCTGGCCCTGCTGATCCACTGGATCGGCATCAGTACTATCAAGCAATACCAGGATGACCTGCTGTTCTACCTTCAGGCTCACCTGATTCTGGTTCTGGTTTCGATGTTGGCGGCCTTGGTGGTCGGCATCCCTGCAGGCATTGCCCTCAGCCGACCAAGCATGGTTGGCCGCGCCGAACGCTTCATGCAGATATTCAACATTGGCAACACCGTTCCTCCTCTCGCCGTTCTGGCCATTGCCCTCGGGATTCTCGGGATCGGCAGCGGGCCGGCGATCTTCGCGCTGTTCCTCGCCTCTCTGTTGCCTATCGTGCGTAACACCTACGAGGGCCTGAAAAACGTCCAGGGTTCACTCAAGGAAGCTGCCGTCGGTATCGGCATGACCCCGCGCCAGGTGCTGTGGCGTGTCGAGTTGCCCAATGCCGTACCGATCATTATCGGCGGTGTGCGTGTCGCGCTGGCGATCAATGTCGGGACCGCGCCGCTGGCGTTTCTCATCGGTGCCAACAGCCTTGGCAGCCTGATTTTCCCGGGCATTGCCTTGAACAACCAGCCGCAACTGGTGCTGGGTGCGGCGTGTACCGCTCTGCTGGCGCTGCTGCTCGATGGTCTGGTGACACTGGCCAGCCGTCTTTGGCTGGAACGCGGACTGGCTCGCTGAGCGAAGGAATCCTCATGAAAAGAATATGCTTGTTTTTAGGCTTTGCCTTGTTGTTTCCGGCATTGGCCCAGGCTGCGGAAAAGCCGCTGTTACGTGTCGGCGCACGGGTGTTCACCGAACAGACCATGCTCGCCGAACTGACTGCGCAATACCTGCGGACCAAAAATTACGACGTGCAGATTACCGGCGGTCTTGGCAGCAACCTGGCGCGCAGCGCTCAGGAAAGCGGTCAGCTGGATCTGCTGTGGGAATACACCGGTGTGTCGCTGGTGGCCTACAACCATATCGATGAAAAACTCGACAGCGCCCAGACCTATGCGCGGGTGAAAGAAGTGGATGCGAAGAAAGGCCTGGTCTGGCTTTCTCCGTCGAAGTTCAACAACACCTACGCGCTGGCACTGCCGCAAAAAGTGGCTGACAAGTACCCGCAGGTCAACACCATGACCGACCTGACCAAAGTGCTCAAGGACGAAGCCAAAGAGGGTCATGTCGTAGCGCTGGACACCGAGTTTGCCAACCGTTCCGACGGGCTGATCGGCATGGTCAAGCACTACGACATGAATCTCGGTCGTGAAAACACCCGGCAGATGGACGCCGGGCTGGTCTACACCGCGTTGCGCAACGGTCAGGTTTTTGCCGGTCTGGTGTACACCACCGACGGTCGTCTGAATGCTTTCAAACTGAAAGTGCTGGAAGACGACAAGCACTACTTCCCGGACTACACCGCGGCGCCGGTGATCCGTCAGGAATATCTGGATAAGCATCCGGACATCGCCACGCTGCTCAAGCCGCTGGCTGACCTGCTGGACAACCAGACCATGATCGACCTCAACGCTCGCGTCGACGTCGGCCATGAAAGCCCATCCGTTGTTGCCGCAGATTTTCTGCGCCAGCATCCATTGAACTAAGGAAGGAGACGATATGAGTTTCTTGAGCGCCTTCTCCCATCTGGACTGGGCACAAGTCCTGCAGCTGACCTGGCAGCACATCACGCTGGTCGGCATCGCCGTGACCCTGGCGATTGTCGTCGGTGTGCCGCTGGGCGTGTTGATGACGCGTTTTCCAGCGCTGGCGGGCCCGTTGCAGGCCAGCGCCACGGTGCTGCTGACCGTGCCGTCGATTGCTCTGTTCGGCCTGCTGCTGCCGTTCTATTCCAAATTCGGCCAGGGCCTTGGCCCGATGCCGGCGATTACGGCGGTGTTCCTCTACTCGCTACTGCCGATCATGCGTAACACCTATCTGGCGCTGACCGGGGTAGAACCGGGTATTCGCGAAGCCGCCAAAGGCATCGGCATGACCTTCGGCCAGCGTCTGCGCATGGTCGAACTGCCCATCGCCGTGCCCGTGATCCTCGCCGGTGTGCGCACTGCCGTGGTGATGAATATCGGTGTCATGACCATCGCCGCGACCATCGGCGCCGGTGGTCTGGGTGTACTCATTCTCGCTTCAATCAGCCGCAGCGATATGTCGATGCTGATCGTCGGCGCGGTCCTGGTCAGCATTCTGGCCATCATCGCCGACCTGCTCCTGCAATGGCTGCAACGCACGCTGACTCCAAAAGGATTACTGAAATGATCGAACTCCAGAACCTCTCCAAGACTTTCCAGAGCAACGGCAAAGAAGTGAAGGCTGTCGATTCGGTCAGCCTCACGGTCAACGAAGGCGAAATCTGCGTCTTCCTCGGCCCGTCGGGCTGCGGCAAGAGCACCACGCTGAAAATGATCAACCGCCTGATCATGCCGACCTCCGGCAAAGTGCTGATCAATGGCGAAGACACCACGGGCCTGGACGAAGTGACCCTGCGTCGCAACATCGGCTACGTGATTCAGCAGATCGGTCTGTTCCCGAACATGACCATCGAAGAAAACATCGTGGTCGTGCCCAAGCTGCTCGGCTGGGACAAGCAGCGTTGCCATGATCGTGCTCGCGAGCTGATGAGCATGATCAAGCTGGAGCCCAAGCAGTACCTGCATCGCTACCCGCGCGAACTGTCCGGTGGTCAGCAGCAGCGCATCGGCGTGATCCGCGCGCTGGCCGCCGACGCGCCGTTGCTGTTGATGGATGAACCGTTCGGCGCGGTCGACCCGATCAACCGCGAGATGATCCAGAACGAGTTCTTCGAGATGCAGCGCGCGCTGAACAAGACCGTGATCATGGTCAGCCACGACATTGACGAAGCCATCAAGCTGGGTGACAAGATCGCGATTTTCCGTGGCGGTAAACTGCTGCAGATCGATCATCCGGACACCCTGCTCGCGCATCCTGCTGACGACTTCGTCAGCAGCTTCGTCGGTCAGGACAGCACCCTCAAGCGCCTGCTGCTGGTCAAGGCCGAAGACGCCGCCGACAACGCGCCGTCGGTCAGCCCGGAAACCCCGGTTGCCGACGCTCTGGAAGTGATGGACGAAAACGACCGTCGCTACATCGTTGTCACCGATAGCGAGAACAAGGCGATGGGCTATGTGCGTCGTCGTGACCTGCATCGCCAGCAGGGCACGTGCGCGCAGTTCCTGCGTGAATTCAACGCCACTGCCGCTTACGACGAGCACTTGCGCATCCTGCTGTCGCGCATGTACGAGTTCAACCGCGCCTGGCTGCCGGTGCTGGACGCCGAGAACGTGTTCCTGGGTGAAGTGACGCAAGAGTCCATTGCGGCGTATCTGAGCTCGGGCCGTTCGCGTGGCATGAAGACCAGCATTGTTTCGCCTGCGGACGTTGCAGCCGAAGCACAGGTGTAAGTCTCGCAATGTAAGCCCGGTGCCTGCGAGGTACCGGGCTTACACTGTTTCTGTACCTTTTCCCCGCGAACGACGCGTTATCTCCTGAATCTTTTATTCAGCGCCTCCTTCCTGATTCGTCAGCCGCCTTTGCTATCGGTAATCGCTGTGCTTGCCCGGCGCGCCCGGTGCTGATCCTTGTTTTTATTGGCAAACCCGACCTATCCAGCCATTCCCTTTCAGCCGCGGGTTATCCGTGCGGGGAACATCTGCCTGTCATGCAGGTCGGTTAAACAGGTCCTTGGGAAGGCAACTCGAGAGCCCTGTGCAAAAACGCGACATTTTTTGTTGATATCCGGCCCCTCAGGTCCTAAAGTTCGCGCCGAACGTCCATGCTGGAAACGATCCATCCGGCTCAAGTACTGACGACGAGACAGCAAGGCCAGGAAGGCAGCCCTTCAGGGCCTTTTTGCTTTCGGCGACATGCCTTGGGAAGTAGGCGAACCAAAGTGGGGATACGGAGGGCGTTCATTTGTACCCATTGACCAATACCGTTTGCCAATAGGAGTTCCAGCAGCATGCCGATCAATGTCGAAGACTACTACTCAGCCGAAACCTTCAAGAAAATGAAGGCGTTCGCTGACAAGCAAGAAACCCCGTTCGTGGTCATTGATACTGACATCATCAGCAAGGCATATGACGACCTGCGTGCGGGCTTCGAATTCGCCAAGGTTTACTACGCGGTCAAGGCCAACCCTGCCGTTGAAGTCATCAATCTGCTCAAGGAAAAGGGTTCGAGCTTCGACATCGCCTCGATCTACGAGCTGGACAAGGTCCTGAGCTGCGGCGTTGGTCCGGAGCGCATGAGCTACGGCAACACCATCAAGAAATCCAAGGACATTCGTTACTTCTACGAGAAGGGCGTGCGTCTGTTCGCCACCGACTCCGAAGCCGACCTGCGCAACATTGCCAAGGCTGCACCGGGCGCGAAAGTCTATGTGCGCATCCTGACCGAAGGGTCGACCACCGCCGACTGGCCTCTGTCGCGCAAATTCGGCTGCCAGACCGACATGGCCATGGACCTGCTGATTCTTGCCCGCGACCTGGGGCTGGTGCCTTACGGCATCTCGTTCCACGTCGGCTCGCAGCAGCGCGACATCAGCGTCTGGGATGCTGCCATCGCCAAGGTCAAAGTGATCTTCGAGCGTCTGAAAGAAGAAGACGGCATCGTTCTCAAGCTGATCAACATGGGTGGCGGCTTCCCGGCCAACTACATCACCCGCACCAACAGCCTGGAAACCTACGCTGAAGAGATCATTCGCTTCCTGAAGGAAGACTTCGGTGATGACCTGCCGGAAATCATTCTCGAGCCAGGCCGTTCGTTGATCTCCAACGCCGGTATTCTGGTCAGCGAAGTGGTACTGGTTGCCCGCAAGTCGCGTACCGCGGTCGAGCGTTGGGTATACACCGATGTGGGCAAGTTCTCCGGCCTGATCGAAACCATGGACGAAGCCATCAAGTTTCCGATCTGGACCGAAAAGAAAGGCGAAATGGAAGAAGTGGTCATCGCCGGTCCTACCTGCGACAGCGCCGACATCATGTACGAAAACTACAAGTACGGTCTGCCCCTCAACCTGGCCATCGGTGACCGCATGTACTGGTTGTCCACCGGTGCCTACACCACCAGTTACAGCGCAGTGGAATTCAATGGCTTCCCGCCGCTGAAGTCGTTCTACCTGTAAGCGCTGTCCTGATATAAAAACCCGCGAGTGATCGCGGGTTTTTTTTGCGTTTCATCCGGGGTCAGGCAGTCAGCTCCTGCCCAGTGTCGAACCCTTTGGAAAGACGCTGGATTTCCCGCACGTTGACCAGTAGCAGCCCTGATGCCAGGCGGTCACGCGAAGGTGTGTCGGCTTTACGTACGCCGATAATGCTGCCCACACAGGCCCAGAGCAGTTCCCACATTCGCGACAGGTAGGCACCCAGATTACTGGCGGCCGTGTAAGCGCGGGTGTACCACCCTGACGCTCGGTACGCATAACCTTGTGCACGAAACAGTCGTTCTTGCGCGTCGATCGCATCCGGTGCACCGAATGACAGCGGCAGGGCGTTTGCCAGATTTTCCCGGAGAGGGTTGCCCGGCTTCAGTCCGAACTTGCGGCTATAGCGAGAGATAGCGTCGTTCAGGAAGTCAATAAGTCGCGGCAGAATGGTGCAGATACCCTGGGTCAGTTTCTGTACGGTCTGTTCCTCGTTATCGAACTCGTTCTCGAACGCTATCAGCCGATCGCCTGCGGAGCCCCTCAGTTGCACGGCCAGCTTCTGGTGCTGCGTTGCATTTCCGGAAAACTGCGTGAGTTCTGCCGTCAGGGCGTCAAGTCGTCTGTGCATCGCCATCAACTTGGGCATAAGCGTTGACCAGACAGATAAGTCCTTGTAGGCCCTGTCAAGCACATTGCGTAGTTCGGGAATGGGGTCGGCGCTGCGTCCGGCCAGCGGCACCTGATCAAGATGGACCTTGAAAGAGCGGGTCAATTCCGGAAGCCTCTGCAAGACCTGCAGGTAAGTGGTGAGGTCCTTGAAGTCGCTTTGGTACAAGAGTTGTTCTGTCATGCTGGCCCCTCGAGAGTTGATGACTTTTTGGCTGCTGTCGAACGGCAGGTGTATAAACGCGGGTTGCAACGGGCGTACAGGCCATTCCCCTTGCAACCCGAGCTACGCTGCTATCAGCGAATGCGGCTCAAGTAGCCGATCAACTGTCGGCCCGACTCGATCAGGCGCATGCTGCGTTGGCTGTCATCGGATGTACCCGTGGTGTTGACGTCCAGAAAGCTGTCCAGCGCGTTTTTGATTTTCTGGTATTGCTCGACATAAGCGGCCCGTTGCTCGTCAAAAGCGTTGAAGCATTCAAGCAGTTCAATGCGCTGTGCGAACCCCATTTTGTCCTTGTCCAGGCTTGCCAATTGCTGGGACAGAGCATTGATGCGCTCGCGAAAACCATCACGGCGTTTGATCATCGCGATGAGGTTGATTCCCGCTGCCCCCTTTTCCAGGGTCGCCTTCATTTGCTCAAGCGCCAGCATGATCACGGCGAGTTGCGGGGGCTGCATTCCCAGGCCGAGCACCTTCTCCGCAGTGATCAAGGTGTCCTTGGCAATACTCGCCAGCCCCTTGCTTTCCAGGGCGTCGATAGCGCTGCTCAGCACTTGACGCTCGTCTTTCAACTTCGCCAGGCTGGTGTGTGAAACATCGAGTTCGATGCCGACTTTTGCCATGTCACCTTCCAGACTCTGTACAAACTCAGCGGTCTGCTGTCGATCGATACCTTGCGTCAGTCCACTCACAGCATTGGCCAGTTGATCGGCCGTTGCAGTGACATTGTTCACAAGGCGCTGACACTGAGCGTCAATATCTTCCAGATCCTCGGCATCTATGGGAGTAGCGGAGGGTTGAGCGTACTGCGTCAGCAGGGTGGTCTTCGACTCGATATCAATGATCAGCCGTTCAGCGTGTTCTCCGAGGCGCTGCTGTTCAGTGACGGCCAGGATGTTCAGGCGCGTGAGCTTTTCATAAAGGTTGGGCAGGTACTGGGTCTTGGCAAACAGCAGGTCTGCCTTTACCAGACTGTTACGCATGAGTTGCAGGCTGCGAGTCATGGCGGCGCGGTCAGGTGCTTGAGCCGAGAAGGCGGTGTCATTGAGCGTGAGCGTATTTTTCATTGTCGAGTTATCCATAAATCCGTTTATATTCTTCATCGGCTTCCTTGAACACATTAAGCAAGGCGTCCGAGTCATCTTCGATGGTCTTCCAGGGTTGAACGACTTGTCTGAAGTGATTCATAAATTGCCTTAAGGACAAGGCGTCGTTTATCTCGGACGCCGATCCCACAGACGCCTCAATGAACAGAAAAAGCTTGTTCCATACGGTAATCAGGTTTTTAGTGGCCACGTCGGCATCGACCACAATCGTCGCCAGGTTCTGCAAATTAAACTTTACCCTGCTCAATGAGCCCAGAATATTGTTCTTGTCTTGCAAGGTGTCTATGTCGGCGGCTTGTTGTGCGATTAATTCATTGCGTGCGTACCTGGCATTCTCAGCCTCGACGCCAAAGTAAATGCCCAGTGCCAGACCCGCAATGTTCAAGCTACTGACCGAATTCAACGATTGTTGTACCGTCGCCTTGTATTCCTTGTTCTTTTCATCGATGTCCTTTGCGCGCTGCTCGATATCCAGGGTCAGCTTCGCCACGTCGGCTGGCAGTGAGCTGTTGTCGATGGCAACCATCTTGCGTTGTATCTCGGGCCCGACATGCAGCGACAGGTCCAGGCCGAACTGATCCAGCTCCTTCTTGATGGTTTGGGCATCGGCCAGATTGGCGGTGATCAGGTCCAGTATATCGGTGAGGTGGTAGCCTATTTCCTTGGTGATCTCCTTATCGTTTTCATCCAGCGCGATGCCCGGGAAGTCCTTGCCCAGTTCAAGGGTCAAGCGTTTAACATCCTCCAGTGTCTTGATCTGATAATGGTCAACGATTTTCCCGGTCCGGATGTCGTCGTTGATCTCCTCCATGCTTTGGCCGTACACGAGCATCTTGCCTGCGAAGACTTTCAGTTTGCTGCCTATGCCCAGAAGGTCGGTGCGCAGAGGACTCCAGCGACGTGCATGCCGGTGGATAAGGTTGAAACTTTTCAGAAAGTCTTCAGGTTCAAGCCCGACACCGGCACCTTTTGAATAGCCGAGATAAACAATGACATCGTCCAGTTCAATGGGCAGAGCGAGGCCCGCCAATTCATATTTCTTGAGGTTGATAATCTGCTCTTTGGTCAGAATCAGACCGGGTGCACGGGTGACCTGCTTGTTAGTGGCAGACGACATCGTACCGAACAGTTCGGCCGTTTTTATCGCCTCATCCGCCTTGAGGTCACCGGATAAAGGTTCTGCCTTCACGACGTCATAAAACATTGGGTGCATGGATATGTCCTTATTTCCACTGGGAGAACAGAAATTGATCCCCTCCACGAGTTAATGTTCTCGTGCTGAAAAAGATTAGAGTTTCAGGGCGGAGGGCGTCAAAGCAGAAACATGGTTTAAAGATGTAAGACACCTGACTATTTGCAGTCAGCCGTCGTGGGCAACTGCCTTTTTAAATGGAGGTGGTATAGGGGTAGATTTAATGTTCTTTATAAGGATGTTTTTACTCGTCAGCGGCGCGACTGGACAGGGAAACCCGCGTTGCCTCGATTTAAAGATGAGAATGTGTCGCGGTTGGAGCATAATGCGCGCCGCAGCCCGCAGAGGGGGGAGCGTCGGCGTTGAAGAAAGTCCTGTTTCAACTGCACTGGTTCTTCGGGATCACGGCAGGTCTGGTGTTGACCCTCATGGGGATGACCGGTGCGCTGTATTCGTTCGAGGACGAAATTCTCGATGCGCTGAATCCGAATGTGCTGTTGGTCGAGTCGCGAGGTGCCACGCTGCCGCCCGTCGAACTGGTGCGCAGGCTGGAAGCTGCGACCGGCCTGACGGTCGCTATTCTGCGTGTCGAAACCACCGGCAATCGTGTCGCTCAGGTCTTCTTCACGCCCAAAGCGGGCGAGCGTCGAGGCCCCAAGCGCAATTTCGATCCCTACACCGGCGAGCTGAAAGGCAATGCGGTGGGGGAAGGGTTTTTCGACTTTGTCCTGAAGCTGCACCGTTATCTGGCCGTGGGCGAGGCGGGCAAGCAGGTCACGGCGGCGTGTACGCTGATTCTGGTGTTCTTTTGCCTGTCCGGACTGTACCTGCGCTGGCCTCGCGCAGTGCGGAACTGGCGGGTCTGGCTGACGGTTGACTGGGCGAAGAAGGGGCGCAGTTTTAACTGGGACCTGCATTCGATCTTCGGCACCTGGTGCTTGTTGTTCTACCTGTTGTTCGCCATCACGGGGCTCACCTGGTCATATGACTGGGTGAGCAACGGCCTGAATAAACTGATCGGGGATCCGCCGCTCGAGGAGGGCATCGCTGCCCCAGCCAAGGCTGCCGGAAGATTGCCGCTGGTGGTCGATTACGTGGCGGTCTGGGACAGTATCCGGAAGACCGCAGGGCCGGACTTGCGGGCTTATAACCTGCGCCTGCCTGCTGCAGGCGGTCAGCCTGCCACCGTGTTTTACCTGCTCAAGGATTCTCCGCACCCGCGTGCGCTGAACACCATCACCCTTGATCCGGCCAATGGTCAGGTCAGCTCGGTTGTACGCTATGCCGAACGCAGTTTCGGTGCGCAATTACTGGCCAGCAATTACGCGCTGCACGTCGGCAGTTACTTCGGGCTCGTCGGGCGAATCATCATGACCGGCGCATCGTTGCTGATGCCGCTGTTCTTTATTACTGGCTGGTTGCTGTACCTGGATCGACGTCGCAAGAAGCGCGGTATCGAGCGTGCACGCGGCGATGTTCAGGGTGGTGATCACGACGATGAAGCGTCCTGGCTCGTCTGTTTCGCCAGTCAAAGCGGTTTCGCCGAGCAATTGGCCTGGCAGACCGCCGGCCAGTTGCAGGCTTCGGGATTGTCGGTACGCGTGAAGCGGCTGGGCGATCTGAGCGAAGAAGAACTATGCCGAAGCCGTAATGCCCTGTTCGTTGTCAGTACCTTTGGTGACGGGGAGGCGCCGGACAGTGCCCGACGTTTCGAGCGCAAGCTGCTGGGTAGTCCGCTTTCACTGAACCAGCTCGATTATGCCGTTCTGGCGCTGGGCGACCGGCAGTACCCGCATTTTTGCGGCTTTGCCCATCGTTTGCACGGCTGGTTGACCGAGCTGGGCGGACGCAGCCTGTTCCCGCCCGTTGAAGTCGACAGCGCCGATCCTGCAGCCCTGCAACACTGGCAGCAGCAATTGGGGCAGGTGACCGGTTGCGCGCCTGCAGCGCACTGGCAGGCACCGGTTTTCGAGAACTGGACGCTGACTCGGCGCGCGCTATTGAACGCTGGCAGCAGTGGTTCGAAGGTCTATCTGCTGGACTTGACGCCACCTACCTCGGCGCACTGGCAGGCGGGGGATCTGGTCGAGGTGATGCCGCGTCACACGCTGCGGGTCATCGAGCCGTTTCTCGCCGGGCTGGGTGTCGATCCGGATGCATTGGTCAGCGTGGATGGTTTGCAGGAGCCGCTCGCGCAGGCGCTGGCAAGCCGCCAGCTACCGCAGAACCGTGCGCATCTGGTGGGGCTGCATGCGCAGGCGTTGATCGATGCGCTGGTGCTGGTCTCCGTACGCGAATACTCGATTGCCTCGATTCCAGAGGACGGCTGTCTGCAGCTCATCGTGCGCCAGGAAGTGCATGCCGACGGCAGCCTGGGGCTGGGCTCGGGATGGCTTACCGAACACTGTGCCCTGGGCGGTGCCGTCAGCCTGCGTTTACGCCGCAACAGCAGCTTTCATCTGCCTGCCGAGCCGCTGCCATTGATCCTGCTGGGCAATGGCACGGGGCTGGCCGGTTTGCGTAGCCTGCTCAAGGCGCGTATCGCTCAAGGGCGAGTGCGCAACTGGTTGTTGTTCGGCGAACGTAACCGCGCGCATGACTTCCATTGCGGTGCTGAACTGCAGAGCTGGTTGCAGGCTGGCCATCTGACGCGTCTGGACCTGGCTTTTTCCCGGGATCAGGCAGAAAAGATCTACGTGCAGGATCGCTTGCGCGAGGCGGCCGATGAACTGCGTCTATGGCTCGACAACGGTGCAGCGATTTACATCTGTGGAAGCTTGCTGGGTATGGCGGCGGGCGTGGATCAGGTGCTGAACGAGGTGCTGGGCGAGCAGGCAGTCAGGGAACTGATCGAGGAAGGGCGTTATCGGCGGGACGTGTATTGACTAGCGAAGATCGGACGCAGAGCGTCCAGAACTGCGTGCCCACGCTGGAGCGTGGGCACGATAGTCTTGTAGCTTGTAGCTTGTAGCTTGTAGCTTGTAGCTACGCCGCTACGAATTGCTCGGCGTAATGGCATGCCACCTGACGGTTATCCACCAGGCGCAGCTCCGGCACTTCGGCTGCACAACGCTCGGTCGCATAGGGGCAGCGCTTGTGGAAGGCGCAGCCGCTTGGCGGGTTGAGCGGATTGGGCAGCTCGCCGACGATCTTGATCTTCGGCTTGAGCGGGTCCGGGTGGATGGTCGGGGTCGCCGACAGCAGCGCCTGCGTGTACGGGTGCAGCGGACGGTTGTAGATCTCTTCCTTGGGACCCATTTCCGCAGGCCGGCCCAGGTACATCACCAATACCGTATCGGCGACATGACGCACCACCGACAGGTTGTGGGAGATGAACACATAGGCGGTGTTGAATTCCTGCTGCAGGTCCATGAACAGGTTCAGTACCTGGGCCTGAATCGATACGTCCAGCGCTGAAGTCGGCTCGTCCGCTACCAGCACTTTGGGCTGCAGCATCATTGCCCTGGCCAGCGCGATACGCTGACGCTGACCGCCGGAGAACATGTGCGGGTAGCGCTGATAGTGCTCAGGGCGCAAACCGACCTGGGCCATCATCGCCTGCACTTTCTCGCGGCGTTCGGCGGCCGACAGATTGGTGTTGATCAGCAGCGGCTCGCCGAGCTGATCCCCGACTTTCTGCCTTGGGTTGAGCGAGGCATAAGGGCTCTGGAAGACCATCTGCACGTCCTTGCGCAACTGCTTGCGCTCGGCCTTGCTGGCCCCGGCAACTTCCTGACCGGCGATTTTGAGCGAGCCGGATGAAGGCTCTTCAATCAGTGTCAGCGCGCGCGCCAGTGTCGATTTGCCACAGCCGGACTCGCCGACCACAGCCAGAGTCTTGCCGGCTTCCAGTTCAAAGGACACCCCGTTAAGCGCACGCACCAGCGCCGAGCCCTTGAACAGGCCGCGGGAAACTTCGTAGTGACGGGTAAGGTCGCGGGCGGTCAGTACGACGCTCATTACGCCACCTCCTGATTCAAGGGATAGAAGCAGCGCGCCAGGCTGTGCGCCTTGGGATCAAGGGCAGGGCGTTCGGTACGGCAGTTGTCGCGTACGTACGGGCAGCGCGGAGACAGCAGGCAACCCTGTGGACGGTCATAGCGGCCCGGGACCATGCCCGGCAGCGTGGCGAGGCGCTCGGCGCCCATGCTGTGCTCGGGAATGGCGGCCAGCAAGGCTTCGCTGTACGGGTGGGCAGGGACATCGAACAGCCCAGGCACCTGACCGACTTCGACGGCCTGACCGGCGTACATCACGCAGACTCGCTGGGCGGTTTCGGCCACGACAGCCAGGTCGTGAGTGATCAGCACCAGTGCCATGTCCTGCTCTTTTTGCAGGCTCAGCAGCAGCTCCATGATCTGCGCCTGGATGGTCACGTCCAGCGCGGTAGTCGGTTCGTCGGCGATCAGCAGTTTCGGTTCGCCGGCAATCGCCATGGCAATCGCCACACGCTGGCTCATGCCACCGGACAGTTGGTGCGGGTAGGCATTCAGGCGCGCAGCGGCGCCAGGGATCTCGACCTTTTCCAGCAGTTCCAGTGCACGCTGGCGTGCGGCCTTGCCCGACATGTTCAGGTGCTGGCGCAGCACTTCCTCGATCTGGAAACCCACGGTATAGCTGGGGTTCAGAGCGGTCATCGGGTCCTGAAAGACCATCGCCAGGTCTTTGCCGATGATGCGTCGACGCTGCCGCGAGTTGAGCTTGAGCAGGTCGTTGCCGTCGAAATTGAGCGCGTCGGCGGTGATGATGCCGGGGGAGTCGATCAGCCCCATCAGCGCCATCATGGTCACCGATTTACCGGAACCCGATTCGCCGACGATGGCCAGTACTTCTCCCTTTTCGACGCTCAGGGACAGGCCGTCCACAACAGGTACGGCCTTGGCGTCGCCGAAGCGGACGTTGAGATTCTTGATTTCAAGAAGTGACATGCGAATCTCCTCAGGCGGCGTTCTTGAGTTTCGGGTCCAGCGCATCGCGCAGACCGTCGCCCATCAGGTTGATTGCCAGCACGCTGAGCAAAATGGTCAGACCGGGCAGGCTCACGACCCACCAGGCACGTTCGATGTAGTCGCGCGCCGAGGCGAGCATGGTGCCCCACTCAGGCGTCGGTGGCTGTACGCCCAGACCCAGGAAGCCCAGCGCTGCGGCATCGAGAATCGCCGACGAGAAGCTCAGGGTCGCCTGAACGATCAGCGGTGCCATGCAGTTGGGCAGCACGGTGATGAACATCAGGCGTGGCAGTGTGGCGCCAGCCAGACGGGCAGCCGTCACGTAGTCGCGGTTCAGCTCGCCCATCACCGCAGCGCGGGTCAGACGAACATAGGAAGGCAGCGACACGATGGCGATGGCGATTACGGTATTGATCAAGCCTGGGCCGAGGATCGCCACGATGGCCACAGCCAGCAGCAGCGAAGGCAGGGCGAGCATGATGTCCATCAGGCGCATCACCGAAGGGCCGAGCACGCGAGGGAAGAAGCCCGCCAGCAGGCCCAGCAGAATGCCGGGGATCAGCGACATGACCACCGATGCCAGACCGATCAGCAGCGACAGGCGCGAGCCCTGGATCAGACGTGACAGCAGATCGCGGCCCAGTTCGTCGGTACCGAGGATGAATTGCCATTGGCCGCCTTCGAGCCACACCGGAGGCGTCAGCAGGAAGTCGCGGTATTGCTCGCTCGGGTCATGGGGTGCAACCCAGGGCGCGAACAGGGCGCAGAACACGATCAGGATCATGAACAGCAGGCCGGCAACCGCGCCTTTGTTTTTCGAGAAGGCTTGCCAGAATTCTTTGTACGGGGATGGGTAAAGCAGGCTTTGATCGACTGCTACCGCAGGAGTAGGGGTGCTCATATCGATGATCTCAGCGCTGGTGACGAATGCGTGGGTTGGCAAAGCCGTAGAGGATATCCACCACGAAATTGACCAGGATCACCAGACAGGCGATCAGCAGAATGCCGTTTTGCACGACCGGGTAGTCCCGGGCGCCAATGGCTTCGATCAACCACTTGCCGATACCCGGCCAGGAGAAGATCGTTTCGGTCAGTACCGCACCGGCCAGCAAGGTACCGATTTGCAGACCGAACACGGTCAGTACCGGAATCAGCGCATTGCGCAGGCCATGAACGAATACCACACGGGCAGGCGACAGGCCTTTGGCTCTGGCGGTACGCACGTAGTCTTCACGCAGCACTTCGAGCATCGACGAGCGAGTCATCCGGGCGATCACCGCGAGCGGGATGGTGCCCAGTACGATGGCCGGCAGAATCATGTGGTGCAGGGCATCGAGGAACGAACCCTGTTCGTCACTGAGCAGCGTGTCGATCAGCATGAAGCCGGTGACCGGCGGAATGTCGTACAGCAGGTCGATGCGCCCGGAAACCGGGGTCCAGCCCAGCGTTACCGAGAAGAACATGATGAGGATCAGGCCCCACCAGAAGATCGGCATGGAATAACCGGCGAGGGAAATCCCCATGACCCCATGGTCGAACAGGGACCCTCGCTTGAGTGCGGCGATCACCCCGGCCAGCAGGCCGAGAATACCCGCGAAAATCAGCGCCGCCAGCGACAACTCCAGGGTTGCCGGGAACAGCGAAGTGAATTCGGACCAGACACTGGTGCGCGTACGCAGCGATTCACCGAGGTCGCCCTGGGCGAGCTTGCCGATGTAATCGATGTACTGGGCGTAGAGGGGTTTGTTCAGACCCAGACGCTCCATGGCCTGAGCGTGCATTTCCGGATCGACACGGCGCTCACCCATCATGACTTCGACCGGATCGCCCGGAATCAGACGAATCAGGGCGAAGGTCAATAAGGTGATGCCGAAGAAAGTGGGTATCAGCAACCCCACTCGGCGGGCGATAAAACTAAACATCTTGGTGTGTACCTCATCAGCCGGTTAGGCGTGCTCCGGCGAGTCTCGGGTTATGAGCTCGCCGGATTATTTTTCTACTTCACCTGGGTAGTGGCGAAGTTGTTGGTTGTGAGCGGGCTGATTTGGTAGCCCTCCACATTTTTACGCATAGCGGTGAACATTCGGGTGTGAGCCATGCTGATCCACGGCTGATCCTTGTTGAATATTGCCTGGGCCTGTTCATAGAGCGCAGCGCGTTCCTCGGGGTTCACTGTTTCACGCGCCTGATCGATCAGCTTCTGGAAATCGGCGTTGCACCAGCGGGCGTAGTTCTCGCCGTTTTTCGCCGCTTCGCAGCTCAGCATCGGAGTCAGGAAGTTATCAGGGTCGCCATTGTCGCCTGCCCAGCCGGCAGACACCATGTCATGTTCGCCATTCTTGGCGCGTTTGAGCATTTCACCCCATTCCATGACACGGATGTCGATCTTGATACCGATCTTCGCCAGGTCCGATTGCATCATTTGCGCGCCGAGCATCGGGTTGGGGTTGGTCGGGCCACCGCCGTTGCGGGTGAACAGGGTAAACGTAGTGCCTTCCGGTACACCTGCCTCCTTCAGCAAGGCGCGTGCCTTGTCGAGGTCAATCGGTGGGTTCTTCAGATCTTTGTTATAACCCAGCAGGGTCGGCGGATACGGGTTGACCGCTACCAGCGCATTGCCCTTGCCGAACACCGCGTTGACATAAGCGTTCTTGTCGAACGTCATGTCAATGGCTTTGCGGACTCGCACATCGCTCAGGTACTTGTGCGTGGTATTGATTGCAATGTAGCCGGTGGTCATTGCCTCCAGCTCATCGATTTTCAGATTCGGATCTTTCTTGATGCTCGGTACGTCGTCCGGCTTCGGATACAGCGCGATCTGACATTCGTTGGCCTTGAGCTTCTGCAGGCGCACATTGTTGTCAGTGGCGATGGCCAGAATCAGGGCATCGGCAGGCGGCTTGCCGCGGAAATAGTCGGGGTTGGCCTTGAAGCGTACCTGTGCATCCTTGGCATAGCGCTGGAAGATGAACGGACCGGTGCCGATCGGCTTGCTGTTGAGGTCGCCGGTCTTGTTGGCTTTCAACAGTTGGTCGGCGTATTCAGCCGGGTAGATCGAAGCGAAGGCCATCGCGAGGTCGGCCAGGAATGGCGCTTCGCGGCGGGTCAG
Organism: Pseudomonas sp. P129; assembly: GCF_020312195.1. Lineage (NCBI taxonomy): Bacteria > Pseudomonadati > Pseudomonadota > Gammaproteobacteria > Pseudomonadales > Pseudomonadaceae > Pseudomonas > Pseudomonas sp. P129. The sequence continues at coordinate 359,714 of NZ_JAGPYS010000001.1, forward strand.
GGTGAACTTGACGGTGTAGTCGTCAGTTTTCTCGACGCTTTTCAGCAGCTCTTTGAAACCCATGCTTTCAAAGTAGGGGAAGCCGACGCTCGATTTGTCATGCCACGGGTGCTTCGGGTCCAGTTGACGCTGAAAACTCCAGAGCACATCGTCGGCGTTCATGTCGCGGGTCGGTTTGAAGTAGTCGGTGGTGTGGAACTTGACGCCTTTACGCAAGTGGAAGGTGTACGTTAGGCCATCGTCGCTGATGTCCCAGGAGTCAGCCAGCGCAGGAATCACTTCCGTGGTGCCGGGCTTGAAATCCGCGAGGCGGTTGAACACGGTTTCAGCCACGGCATCGGCCGTCACTGCTGTCGTGTATTGCACCATGTCGAAGCCTTCGGGGCTGGCTTCGGTGCAGACCACCAGGGGTTTTGCCGAAACACTGACGGCGACGCTGAGCAGGGCCAGGGCGATCGAGTTGCGTAGCGATAACAGTTTCATTGTGAACCCTCCATAGAGTTGACGCCGATGGTGATGTTGGGACGCGAGGCTGTTGCCTTGCGCCCCAACGGTTTTCAGCGAATCAAAGAATGTTGAACGGAACGGTGGTCACCAGACGGAATTCGTTGATGTTGCCATCAGCCTGATTCTCGCTGGCGCGGTGGGTGGTGTAAGTGGCGCGGATGGCGGTGGCCTTGAGCGGGCCGGACTGCACGGAGTACGACGTACCGATACCGTATTCGTAGTGAGTCTCGCCGTCCATTGCGTTTACGCCGCTCGGTGTACGAACGCCATTGATGGTCTGGACGTCGCCGTAGACGTTGCCTTTGTATTTGGTGCCGTCGATGTCCCAGCCACGAGCCTGGTAGATGTTGAATTTCAGACCCGGCACGCCGTATTCGGCCATGTTCAGTACGTAGGCGATCTGCAGGGATTTCTCGTTCGGGCCGTTGAAGTCCGAGAGCAGGGAGTTGGCCAGGAAGATCGCGTTGGTGTCGTGCGCATAGTCGAAGTACTCATCGCCAGATACTTGCTGATAGGCAAGGCTGATGCTGTGAGCATTGTGTGTACCGGTGAAGGACAGGCTGTAGGTATCGTTGTCGATAGGGCCCTGTTTGCTTTGACCGGAGTCCTTGGTCTTGTAGTAGTTCAGGTTGGTGCTGAGCGCCAGCGCCTTGCTGTCACCCAGTTCGTGGGTGAAACCGAAGTAGTACTGGTGCCAGAAATCTTCCAGATTCGATGCGTAAAAGCTGGTTGTCAGGCTGTCGGTCGGCTTGTAGTCAGCGCCGAACATGTCCAGACGGTCGGCGGTCTGGCTGCGATCACCGTACTCGGAGCGGAACTTGTCCAGGCTCTGCTCCATACGTGGCGATACGCGGTCGAAACTACCGGCTTGAAAGGACAGGTTATTCAGCTCGTCGCTCTGTACGGCAACACCCTGGAAGCTGGAGGGCAGTGCGCGGTTGCCGATGAAGGCGATGACCGGGGTGTTCACCGATTGGCGACCCATGGTCAGTACGGTGTTGGAAACCCGCGCCTTGACGTTGCCCAGGCCCATCTTGCTCCACTGACCGACTGCGTCGCCGTCTCTGTGCGCCAGGGTACGGTTGGAACTGCCGGCGAAGTCGTCGGTGTCGCGGTCCAGTGCAATGGCGTTGTACAGCGCCAGCTCGGTGGAGAAACCTACAACACCCTGGGTGTAACCCGAGGTGTAGTTGACGATCGTGCCCTGCTGCCAGTTGATACGACGCGAGGTCTGCTCGGCAATGCCGTTGTCGTTGTAGCGAAACACTTCGCCACGACGTTTGAGTTCATTGGCGTACCAGTTACGGGTCGTGCCGGTCAGGTGTTGATCTTCGATAAAACCGTTGGCGTCGGCCTGTGCATTCTTTGAACTCAGCTCGGTCGGTACGAACGTCTGGCTTGCCGGTTCAGCCTGAACCAGTGCGCCAAACGACGAGAGAGACAATGCCAATAACGCAGTGCTAGTTGTTTTCACGATGTGCAGCTCCCTTTATCACTTTTTTATATGCCAGTTCTTTGAGCCTGGCTTTTGGTGGTGCAGGACTTTGGGTCCTGCGTTGTTATAGGTATCGACGCGCAAGTACCCGCTCTCGCCGTGACACAAGACGGCGAGGGCGTGCGGAGTTTTCGATCAATCGACGATGCTGACGCCTGAAAAGTTGTTGCGACCGAACGGGCTGACGTGGAAGTCCCTGACCTCGGCGCGCAATGGCTGATTGACGGTCGAGTGGGCAATCGGTGTGATCGGCACCTGCTCCTTCAGGTAGCGCTGCGCCCGTTGGTACAGTTCGGTACGCTTCACGCGGTCAGTGGTCGCAACCGCGTCCTTGATCAGGTCGTCGTATTTCTTGTCGCACCACATCGAATAGTTGTTGCCGCCAATCGCGTCGCAGCTGTAAAGCGTGCCCAGCCAGTTGTCCGGGTCACCGTTGTCGCCGGTCCAGCCGATCAGCGAGATATCGTGCTCGCCGTTTTTGGTGCGTTTGAGGTATTCACCCCATTCGTAACTGACGATCTTGACCTTGATACCGACCTTGGCCCAGTCGGCCTGAAGCATTTCAGCCATCAGTTTGGCGTTGGGGTTGTACGGACGCTGAACCGGCATGGCCCACAGGGTTAGTTCCGTGCCTTCCTTGACGCCAGCGGCACGCAACAGGGTCCTGGCTTTTTCCGGGTCGTAGGGGGCGTCCTTGATGCTGTCGTCATAGGACCACTGGGTCGGTGGCATGGCGTTGACTGCCAGTTGCCCCGCGCCCTGATAAACCGCGTTGATGATCGCCTTTTTGTTGACGGCCATGTCCAGCGCCTGACGGACTTGCAGCTTGCCCAGCGGTTCGTGGCGCACGTTGTAAGAGATGTAGCCGAGGTTGAAGCCTGGCTTCTCGATGACCTGCAGGCTTTTGTCTGCCTTGAGGCTGGCGAGGTCCGCCGGACGCGGGTTGACCGAGACCTGGCATTCGTTGGCCTTGAGCTTTTGCATGCGCGCGGAGGCGTCGGTCACGATGGCGAAGATCAACTGGTCGATTTTCACCCGGCTCGGGTCCCAGAATTCCTTGTTGCCCTTGTAGCGAATCTGCGAATCCTTCTGATAGCGCTGAAACACGAACGGCCCTGTACCGATAGGCTGCTGATTGATGTCGCGCACGTCGCCCTTGGCCATCAGCTGTTCGGCGTACTCGGCGGAGAGAATGCCGGCGAAGTTCATCGCGATGTTCTGGATGAATGCCGCATCGACCGTATTGAGGGTGAAGACGACGGTCAGCGGGTCGGTCTTCTCGACGGACTTGATCTTCTTGTTCAGGCCCATGCCGGTGAAGTAGGGGAACTCGGTCGGGTAAGCGACACGGAACGGATGATCGGGCTTGAGCATGCGATTGAAGGTGAACAGCACGTCGTCGGCGTTGAAGTCACGGCTGGGCTTGAAGTTCTTGTTGCTGTGGAACTTCACGCCCTCGCGCAGATGAAACGTGTAGACCAGGCCGTCTTCCGAGGTGTCCCAGGAAGTCGCCAGCGCTGGAACCACGGTGGTATCGCCTTGCTTGAATTCGGTGAGTCGATTGTAGATCGGCTCGGATGCATCGTTATCGGTGGAGGAAGTGTATTGAGCACCGTCGAAGCCAGCCGGGCTCGCTTCGGAGCAAAACACCAGATTGCTTGCCGCCTGGGCAAACGGGGCCAGTGCCAACAGTCCCAGGCACGACGTCATCGCAAGAGTTTTACGCATGATGATCCCTATCCTCGAAGGATGAGCCGAGGCTCTAATATCTAACTGGCCCAAAGGCCTCGCCCCACGCAATTTTGCACGACATGCCCGGTACACCTGGACACGAAGCGGCGTGCTTCCCGCCATTGCCGCTGCCCTTCGACGGTAAGTCGTCAGAGGCACGCGGTATATAGGCTCGAAGGCTGCAAAGCTCGTAGGAAATATCTTAGTGATAGTAGAAGAATGCCGTTATCGGCACGTTTCAACCCATCACTCGGGGCTTATATTCAAGTAGAGCGGTTTGCTGCGCCGGGTGAGCGGCGCAGCAAACAGTCGCTTTTACTTGCCGCTCACGCTCACACCGTAAAAGGAGTTCAAGCCAAACGGGCTGATCTTGAAGTCCTGTACTTTGGAGCTCATGGGTTGATAGACCGTCGAGTGCGCAATAGGCGTCATTGGCACGGCGTCTTTCAGGAGGTGTTGCGCCTGCTTGTACAGTTTGGTGCGCTCGGTCTGATCGGACGTTTGCTTGGCCTGATGGATCAGCGTGTCGAACGGCTTGTCGCACCATTTGGCAAAGTTGTTGCCATTCAGGGCGTCGCAGCCGAACAGGGTGCCGAGCCAGTTGTCCGGGTCACCATTGTCACCGCTCCAGCCGATCAGCATGGCACCGTTCTCGCCATTCTTGGCGCGCTTGATGTACTCGCCCCATTCATAGCTGACGATCTTGGCGTTGATACCGATCTTCTTCCAGTCGGACTGGAGCATTTCGGCCATCAGTTTGGCGTTGGGGTTGTAAGGACGCTGAACCGGCATCGCCCACAGGGTGATTTCGGTGCCTTCCTTGATGCCGGCTTCCTTGAGCAACTGGCGAGCTTTCTCGGGATCGTACTTGGCGTCCTTGATGGTGGTGTCATAGGACCACTGGGTCGGCGGCATGGCGTTGACCGCCAATTGACCTGCACTCTGGTAAACGGAGTCGATGATCTGCTGCTTGTTGACCGCCATGTCCAGCGCCTTACGCACTTCCAACTGAGCCAGCGGGTTTGGATGGTCTTCGCCCTTGATCTGAGGCATCACGTTGTAGGCGATGTAACCCAGGTTGAAGCCCGCCTGATCAGGCATCTTCAGGCTTTTGTCTTCCTTGAGGATTTTGACGTCGGCAGGACGCGGATAAGCCGTGATCTGGCATTCGTTTTTCTTGAGCTTCTGCATGCGCACCGAAGCATCGGTGGTGATGGCGAAGATCAGATTGTCGACCTTGACGTCCTCAGGCTTCCAGTAATCCTTGTTGCCGGTGTAACGGATGTTGGAGTCTTTCTGGTAGCTCTTGAACACGAACGGGCCAGTGCCGATCGGCTGCTGATTGATCAGCTCCGGCTTGCCTTCCTTGAGCAGCTTGGCGGCGTACTCTGCGGACTGGATGGACGCGAAGCTCATCGCCATGTTCTGGATGAACGCGGCGTCGACCATGCCCAGCACGAACTTGACGGTGTGATCGTCGATCTTCTCGATCTTCTTGATGTTGGTGTCCATCGCCATATCGGTGAAGTACGGGAATTCGGTCGGGTACGCTTTGCGGTAAGGCATGTCCTTGTCGATCATGCGATTGAACGTGAACAGCACGTCATCGGCATTGAATTCACGGGTCGGCTTGAAGTACGGCGTGGTGTGGAATTTGACGCCTTCGCGAAGGTGGAAGGTGTACGTCAGACCATCTTCGGAGATGTCCCATTTGGTCGCCAGGCCCGGCACTACGGCGGTGCCGCCGCGCTCAAACTGACTCAGGCGGTTGAAGATGGTCTCTGCCGAGGCGTCGAAGTCAGTACCAGTGGTGTATTGACCCGGATCGAAGCCCGCTGGGCTGCCCTCGGAACAGAACACCAGATTCGATGCCGCGTGAGCGAAAGGTGCGCTGGCGAGCAAGCTGGCGCCGACCAGAAACGGAATGACCGCGTGTTTGAGCATGGTTGCCTCAGTTGTTGTCATTTTTGATTAGAGGGAACGACCTCGTGAGCCGATCCGTCCGATACTTATGCAGGGGCCATACCCAAAGCAAGACAGTGAGGCGAAAGAAGCGACAAAGAGTGGCACGATCGTACAGGAATGTCGCGAAAGTGTAACTTTCTTGGTAGTTGATCGTTTGCGCGACGCTTTTTCGATTATTTCGCGCACCAATAAGGCGCAACCGGGTGAGAAAAATGCACCCGGTTGGCGCTGTGTTGTTACTTCACTGTTCCCAGGCTGACACCATAAAAGGGTGTCAGACCGAAGGGACTGATCTTGAAGTCCTGCACTTCCTGGCGCATCGGCTGAAACACCTTGGAGTTGGCAATCGGGGTGATCGGCACCTGCTGCTTGAGAATGTGTTGAGCCTGTTGATAGAGCTTGATGCGTTCATCGCGGTTGCTGGTCAGCTTGGCCTGCTGCACCAGCTTGTCATAGGCCGGGTCGCACCATTTGGCGTAGTTGCTGCCTTTGACGGCTGCGCAGCTGTAAAGCACGCCGAGCCAGTTGTCGGGGTCACCGTTATCACCGGTCCAGCCGTAAATCATCGCGTCATGCTCGCCGGCCTTGGCGCGCTTGATGTATTCGCCCCATTCATAGCTGACGATGTTGGCCTTGATACCGATTTTCTCCCAGTCGGACTGGATCATCTGTGCCGACATGCGTGCATTGGGGTTCGACGCGCGCTGCACAGTCATGGCCCACAGGTCGATTTTGGTACCCGGCGCTACACCTGCTTCCTTGAGCAGCTGCCTGGCTTTGGTCAGGTCGTGCGGGGCGTCCTTGATGGTCGGATCGAAGCTCCACTGACCCGGCGGCAGCGCATTTTCAGCCAGCTGGCCCGCGCTCTGATAAACCGCTTTGATGATCGCCGGCTTGTCGATGGCCATGTCCAGCGCCTGGCGGACCTTGAGCTGATCCAGCGGCGGATGCGTAACGTTGTAGGCCACGAAGCCCAGGTTGAAGCCTGGCTGGCTGAGGACCTTGAGTTTCGGGTCCTTTTTCATCTCCTCGATGTCCTGTGGACGCGGATAGCCGCTGACCTGGCATTCGTTGGCCTTGAGCTTCTGCAGGCGCACGGCGGCATCACTGCTGATCGAGAAGATCAGGTTGTCGATCTTCACATCCTCCGGCTTCCAGTACTGGGTATTGCCGACGTAACGGATCTGCGAATCCTTCTGGTAGCGCTTGAAGACGAACGGACCAGTGCCGATGGGCTTCTGGTTCAGGTCTTCGGCCTTGCCTTCCTTGAGCAGCTTGTCTGCGTACTCGGCAGACTGAATGGATGCGAAGCTCATGGCCAGGTTCTGCACGAAGGCCGCATCGATGTTGTTCAGGGTGAACTTGACGGTCAGCGGGTCGACTTTCTCGACGCTCTTGATCGTCGTATTCAGGCCCATGTCGGTGAAGTAGGGCGACTCGGACGGATACGCCTTGCGGAACGGGTGGTTGGCATCGAGCAGGCGGTTGAAGGTGAACAGCACGTCATCGGCGTTAAACGTGCGCGTCGGGGTGAAATAATCCGTGGTATGGAATTTCACGCCATCGCGCAGGTGAAAGGTGTAGGTCAGGCCATCCGGCGAAACGTCCCAGCGCGTGGCCAGACCCGGCTCCACTTCCGTACCGCCACGCTTGAACTGGGTCAGACGGTTGAAAACGGTTTCGGCCGAGGCATCGAAGTCGGTGCCGCTGGTGTACTGGCTGGGGTCGAAACCGGCCGGGCTGGCTTCAGAGCAATACACCAGCGTGCTTGCCGCGTGGGCCAAAGGCGCGCAGGCCAGCAGCGCGGTGGTCAGCAGCAGCGGTTTGAAAAGTGTGTGTCCCATGGATCCCTCGCGTGGTACGGCAGTAACCGTGCTTGAAAGTCGACAATCAGCTAGACAACGGATAGTGCCGTACTTGGTCGGGGTCGGACAATACGCTTACTGGCCGGTAATCCTCGCCCAGAGGTCTGCCAGCGACACACTTTCAAAAAACACGTCCAGAAAATTGCTGCCGTCCTGACTAAAACGCTGCAAGTCCTTTTTCGTGCTTTGCTGCAATTGGATTCTGGTCTGGTCCAGCTCGCTCTTGAGTGTCGCCCGCTCGACCTGTTCTGGATTGGCCTCGGCCCATTCCCGGACAATCGCGTCCTGCCAGTCGCAGTCCATGGGATGAGTGAAGAACCGCGTGGCTACCCGGACCGGTTGTTCGGCGCCTTCCTTGCCATGCCATTGGCCCAGAACGGCCTGACCTACTTGCAGCACGGCCTTTCTGGCGAGGGTTGCGGCAAGCACATGCAGCGGGTGCTGCGCATGATCCTTGGCCAGTTGCGAATGTGACGGATCGGTCGAGCCGCTGCTATTGGGGTCTTCGTCGAGCAGGGTCTGCAGGTCGTCGACGCTGTTGCCAAGCCAGATGGCCAGACTTTGCATGACGGTGCCAAATGCATTGCCAAGCAATCGCCCCGGCGTACCGATGAAGGCGTAGAACTGTTCGACCTGTTCGGAGAACGGCTGGCTGGCCCACTGGTCCCGCGCTTCGAGAAAGGCCTCGTAACCCGCGAGCAGTCGCGGATCAGGGTGCTCGCCCAGAACGATCTGAATAATCTGGTCGCGCTCGTAACGTTCTCCAGCCTTGATCGCTTCGAACGGTTTTTCGTCTGTCGAGAACAGAATCCTGCCAAGCGGCTCAGCGAGGCTGGCGATGATATCGCTGCCACCGAGCGTACCGGTTACCAGCGGCAGACGGTGCTTGCAGTCTGCTTCGGACGTCCAGGGCAGAATGCGCTCATGGCCGAGTTTGATCAGGCTGAGTTCGGCGAAGTTGGAGTGGGCGAAGAAGTCTTCGAGAATGTGCAGCGCCGCGCCCATGTCGCGCAAACCGTCTGTAGAGCCGGGGCCGCCATTGACGGCCGATTCCAGCCCCGCAGCCATCACCTCCACCGAGCGCTGAATGTAGCGTTTCATCGAGGTGTCATGGTCGACCTTCAATAGCGGATCGTCAGGCAGCACCCAGGCGTCGAAGTCGGCGTCGCGTTCTTTTGGATTGGCCGGTTTGGGGTCGGGGGTTCTGGGGTTGTCGATGTGTTCAGCAGGACGATAGACGCCGAGGCGCTCTGCGGTCACGACGAAGCGCGAGCGGTCTGCCTTCATCAGATCGGTGAATTCCTTGACTGCCAGCACGTCCACAATGCGCGTCAGTGCGTCACGGGAAAGCAGGTCAGGGAAGCTTTTCGGCATGCTTGTCGCCCTGACGATTTTCGGATCAAGCAACTGCGAGTAGTCGCGCAGCCAGTTGCCGAAATAGATCGCGCGGATTTCCTCAGGCCTGAAACCTGCAGATTCGAGAACGGCTTCGATAGCGCCATGGGTATGTTTGTGTTTGTCGCCATCACCGGCTTCGAATCTCAAGGGGGTTGGAAGCGGTTCGCGATGGGTATTCATGCCCTGATCGTTGACAGTGGCAGGGTTGCGGGAAGCGTTATGCGGGGGATTCATCCTTGATTCCTTGATGGCAAGCGCGCGTTGGCCGGTTCGCTCAGCCAAGGCGATAGTGCTCGGAAGTGAGATGGCAAGTTTCGCGAGCCGCGAGATTACCGACAATCAGGCGGGGCATCAGCCAACGTAGGAGATTGCCGAGCAAGAGGGGGGAGTCAGGAGGAGGGGAGCGTGGAAAAGGGCGGCAGTCGATACTACCGCCCTGTCATTCACGGAATCGCGACTTCAATCACGCCATCTGCCGCAACGCTGACCTGGCTGGTGCCCGCTTCGACATCGGGTGTCGGTGCCGAGTCTGCACGCGAAGACTTTGCCATCATCATGACCGGCGCGCGCAGATACGGCTGCGGGTAGCCCGAGGTATTCAGGTTCAGGTTGACCAGCTTGTAGCCCGTACCACCCAACGCTTCGGTGACCAGTTGCGCGCGAGCCTTGAATGCGGTCACCGCGTCCTTGAGCAGGGCGTCTTCGCTGGTCTTGCGCGTCGATGGCGAGATCGAGAAGTCCATGCCGCCCATTTTAAGGTCGGTCAGCAGCTCGCCGGTCAGCTTGGACAGCACGACGAAGTCTGCACTTTCCAGGCGCAGTTCGGCACGTTCACGCCAGCCGGTGATCTTCTGGCCTTTATCGTCGTAGACCGGGTAGCTGTTGCGGCTGCCCTGGCGGATCTTCACGTCCTTGACCTGGCGCGCCTGACCCAATGCCTTGTTCAGCGTCTCGGTGATCTGCGCGGCCAGTTTGGCCGGATCGCTGTCCTGCGCTTCGGTGTACAGCGTGACGAGCATCAGGTCGCGCTGCACCTCCTGGTTGACCTCGGCGCGCAATGAAATCTGGTTGTAACGGGCTTCTTCAGCCATGGCGGGCAGGCTGGACAGAGCAGCGGCCAGCGCGACGAGGGTGGCGGCAGGGCGAAGGTTGAACATGAGAGCTCCTTGTTATCAAACGGCCGCCGACAGTTGTCGGGCGGCGCAAAGTGTTCTGACTGTAGCGCTTTGGCCCGGTTCCTGCGATGACCGAGTGCCCTGGCGTGCGGTGCGTTGACGCACTTTTTCAGTTTTGCCTCCCGCTTGGTTATACTCGCTGCGATCCGCCTGGAGCACTCATCAGGAGAGCTCATGCTCGCCCCCGTTCAAATGCTTTCAGCCACACGACAAAACCTGTGGCGCCTGACATTCATCCGTATTCTGGTGCTGGCCGCGCAGGCCGGCTCGGTCGGTATGGCCTGGCTGTTCGACTTTCTGCCGTTGCCCTGGCTGCAACTGTCGATCACCCTGGGCTGCTCACTGGTGCTCTGCGGGCTGACGGTCATCCGTCTGCGCACCTCGCTGCCGCTCACCGAGCTTGAATATGCGCTGCAACTGGCGCTGGACCTGCTGATCCACAGCGCGCTGCTGTATTACTCGGGCGGCTCGGCCAACCCGTTCGTTTCCTATTATCTGGTGCCGCTGACTATCGCCGCTGCCACGCTGCCGTGGCGCTACTCGCTGATCCTGTCCGGCTTTGCGCTGAGCATGTACACCTTGTTGATGGTGCGTTCCTACCCGCTGGAAACCGACTCCATCGCCCGGGAAAACATGCAGATCTACGGCATGTGGCTGAGTTTTGCCCTGGCGGCGGCAGTAATCACCTTCTTTGCCGCGAAGATGGCCGAAGAGTTGCGTCGTCAGGAGCAACTGCGTGCCGAGCGTCGCGAAGAAGGCCTGCGTGATCAGCAGTTGCTCGCCGTCGCGACCCAGGCCGCAGGGGCTGCCCATGAATTGGGAACGCCGCTGGCAACCATGAGCGTGCTGCTCAAGGAAATGCGCCAGGATCACAGTGACCCGGCCTTGCAGGATGACCTGTCCGTGCTGCAGGAGCAGGTCAAGCAGTGCAAGCAGACCCTGCAGCAACTGGTGCGCGCCGCCGAAGCCAATCGGCGTATGGCTGTCGAATATCAGGCTGCCACCCGCTGGCTGGATGAGTCCCTCAACCGCTGGCATCTGATGCGCCCGGAAGTGAGTTACCGTTTCTATAAGCTGGGCAAGGGCGAAGCGCCGATGCTGGCGCCGCCGCCGGACCTGACTCAGGCGCTGCTCAACCTGCTCAACAACGCTGCCGATGCCTGCCCCGATGGCCTTGAAGTCAACCTGGACTGGGACAGTGCGGAAATCTGCATCAGCATTCGCGACCATGGCGCGGGTGTGCCGCTGGCGATTGCCGAACAGATCGGCAAACCGTTCTTTACTACCAAGGGCAAAGGTTTCGGCCTGGGTCTGTTCCTGAGCAAGGCCAGCGTCACCCGTGCGGGTGGCTCGGTGAAGCTCTACAGTCATGAAGAAGGCGGTACGCTCACCGAGCTGCGCCTGCCCCGAGATACGCGAGGAGAAGAAGCATGAGTGACGATGACATCCAGGTCGAAGGCGAAGAGCTGCCGCACCTGCTGCTGGTAGATGACGACGCGACGTTCACCCGTGTGATGGCGAGGGCCATGAGCCGTCGTGGTTTTCGCGTGAGCACCGCCGGCTCGGCTGAAGAAGGGCTGGCCCTGGCGCAACAGGACATCCCCGAGTACGCCGCGCTGGACCTGAAGATGGACGGCGACTCCGGTCTGGTGCTGCTGCCCAAGCTGCTGGAAATGGACCCGGAGATGCGTGTGGTGATTCTCACCGGTTATTCGAGCATTGCCACGGCGGTCGAAGCGATCAAGCGTGGCGCGTGCAACTACCTGTGCAAACCGGCTGACGCTGATGACGTACTGGCAGCGCTGTTGTCCGAGCACGCCAACCTCGACACGCTGGTCCCGGAGAATCCGATGTCGGTGGACCGCTTGCAGTGGGAGCATATCCAGCGCGTGCTGACCGAGCACGAGGGCAATATTTCAGCGACTGCGCGTGCGCTGGGCATGCATCGCCGGACCTTGCAGCGCAAGTTGCAGAAACGCCCCGTGCGACGTTGATGAAGGTTTTTTCATAGTGATCGATTAGGCGTTTTTTTGCTTCATTGTGCTCAGGCATCGTACGTTCAAAGAGAGCGAGCCTGAACCACATGAATCGCAATGCTGAATATTCTGCCGTCAACGATACTGTGCAAGGAGCATTTTTACCCCGCGTCTGGAAGCTGATAACGCCATATTGGCGCAGTGAGGAAAAGACCACTGCCTGGCTGCTGCTGGTCTCGGTGATCGCACTGTCGCTGTTCAGCGTGCAGGTCTCGGTGTTCTTCAACAGCTGGTACCGAGACTTCTACAACGCGCTGCAGAACAAGGATCTGGCTGCGTTCACCCACCTGATCCTGTACTTCAGCGGCATCGCCGCGATCGCCATTCTGGCTGCGGTCTATCGTCTGTACCTGACCCAGTTGCTGACCATCCGCTGGCGTCGCTGGCTGACGGAGCAACACTTCGCGCGCTGGCTCGCCGACAAGAATTACTACCAGCTGGAGCAGGGCGGTTACACCGATAACCCTGACCAGCGCCTGTCCGAAGACCTCAACGAGTTCACCACCAGCACCCTCAGCCTGGGGCTGGGGTTAATGAGCGCGGTGGTCAGCCTGGTGTCGTTTTCGGTGATTCTCTGGGGCGTGTCGGGCAGTATCGAGCTGTTCGGCGTGACCATTCCCGGCTATATGTTCTGGGCGGCCTTGCTCTATGCGCTGGTGGGCAGCCTGCTGACCCACTGGATCGGCAAGCGGCTGATCCCGTTGAACAACCAGCAGGAGCGATTCGAGGCGGACCTGCGTTTTGCGCTGGTGCGTGTGCGCGAGAACGCTGAAAGCATTGCCTTGTCCGAAGGCGAGCGCAACGAAAACCAGCGCCTGAGCGCGCGCTTCATGATGATCTGGAATAACTTCCGGGCCTCTATGAAGGTCCAGAAGCGGCTGACGTTCTTCACCTCGGGCTATTCGCAGATTGCGCTGATCTTTCCCTTCATTGTGGCCGCGCCACGCTATTTCGCCGGCAAGATCGAGCTGGGTGATCTGATGCAGATCAACTCGGCATTCGGCAATGTGCAGGAGAACTTCAGCTGGTTCATCAGCGCCTATGGCACGCTGGCGTCATGGCGCGCCACCAGCGACCGTCTGCTGAGCTTCCGCCAGGCCATGACTGACAATGAAGGTCGGCAGCCGGCCATCGAAAGAATTCACGGCGACGACACGCTGGACCTGCGCAATCTGGGCTTGAGCATTGCCGGCGGTCGTCAGTTGCTGAGCGACGCCAGTCTGCAGGTCGGTGCGGGAGAGCGGGTCATGCTCAGCGGTCGCTCGGGCAGTGGCAAAAGCTCGTTGCTGAGGGCGCTGGGCGGTCTCTGGCCTGAGGGTTCGGGGCAGATTCGCTTGCCCACCGGCACGGCGCTGTTCCTGCCGCAACGGCCTTACCTGCCCATCGGCACCTTGCGTGAGGCGATGAGTTATCCACAGCCCGTCGAGCATTACCCGGCACAGCGCTTTGCCGAGGTACTGAATCAGTGCCGTCTGGAGCATCTGATACCGCGCCTGGACGAAAGCAACCACTGGCAGCGTTTTCTCTCACCGGGCGAGCAGCAGCGGGTGGCGTTCGCGCGTGCCCTGCTGGTCGCGCCGAACTGGCTGTATGTGGATGAGGCCACCTCGGCCATGGACGAAGATGACGAGACGGCGATGCATCGCGCCATCATCGACGGACTGCCCGGCCTGACGCTGATCAGTGTCGGGCACCGCAGCAGCCTGAAACGCTTCCATGACCGGCATGTGCGCGTCGAGAGCGGCAAATTGATCGAGCAAGTGTGATCCGCAACGTTTTGAGGTCGATGCTATAGGGGACACGGCGCTTTTGAGGGTGTGATCATACAACCGCTGAGCTATGATTAGCCCATGTTTAGCAGTCCAGAGATCGATGTTGGATGGAAAATCAAAGCGCTCTGCCCCGCGCCCGCAGAAAACACCGCAGCCTCGCGCAGGAGCTGGTGACAGAGCTGTCCGAGCGTATTCGCAGCGGTCAGCTCAAGCGCGGCGACAAACTGCCCACCGAATCCGCAATCATGGAAGAGCAGGGCGTCAGCAGGACGGTCGTGCGTGAGGCGATTTCGCGTCTGCAGGCCTCCGGTCTGGTCGAGACCCGTCACGGCATCGGCACCTTCGTGCTCGATACGCCAAGCCCCAGTGGCTTCAGGATTGACCCGGCGACCATCGTCACCCTGCGCGATGTACTGGCGATTCTCGAATTGCGCATCAGCCTTGAAGTCGAGTCGGCAGGCCTGGCAGCCCAGCGGCGTAGTGATGAACAACTGGCAGCCATGCGTTCGGCGCTGGACGCGCTCAATGAAAGTGCGGCACACGCCACCGATGCCGTGGCCTCGGACTTCCAGTTCCATCTGCAGATTGCCTTGTCGACCGGCAATCGTTACTTCACTGACATCATGACCCACCTGGGCACCAGCATCATCCCGCGTACCCGGCTCAATTCCGCGCGTCTGGCACATGATGACCAGCAGCACTATATGAATCGGCTGAGCCGCGAGCACGAAGAAATCTTCGACGCCATCGCCCGCCAGGATTCCGATGCGGCCCGCGCCGCCATGCGCCTGCACCTGACCAACAGCCGCGAACGCCTGCGCCATGCGCATGAAGAGGCTGAATCGCAGCGGGCTTGAGGTTTAAAAAGAGGACGCAGAGCGTCCAGAACGGCATGCCCACGCTGGAGCGTGGGCACGATAAGTGTTCTCCCTGACATCTATCGTTCCTCACGCTTGACTATCGTTCCCATGCTCCGCGTGGGAATGCAGTTCGTGACGCTCTGCGTCACACAGCGGCTTTTCTTTGTCAGGTGGATTTGGGTTCGGCTCAGGTCACCTTTTCGCCCCTCGGCGAGTTACTTTGATGAGGCCAAAGTAACTAAAGCCTTTCGCTCCGTTTCCGGCCCGACTTCGTCGGGTTCCTTCGCCCAGTCACTAACGTCGCACTCTGCGTCGTCCGTGCCATCGTGGTAGAAAAGCACTTTTGCGGCAGTGGCTGCGATTTTGACTATCGTCCCCGCGCTCCAGCGTGGGAATGCCGGTCTTGACGCTCCGCGTCACACATCTACGTGGCATCGCAGGAGTCAAAACCGGGCCCCGTGCGCTCCCTCTGAAAAAACCCGAAATCCCTGTTGAGTGATTTTATTATCAGTTGTACGATGACTTACGACATCGGCGCTGACCCGGTGATCCTCTAACAATTATGTCCTCCAGGGTGTTCGAATAATGAATCCACAAGAACTGAAGTCCATCCTCTCTTCCGGTCTGCTGTCTTTCCCGGTTACCGATTTCAATGCCCAGGGCGATTTTCATCGCGCTGGCTACATCAAACGCCTCGAGTGGCTGGCTCCGTATGGCGCAAGCGCTCTGTTCGCCGCCGGCGGCACGGGTGAGTTTTTCTCCCTGGCTGCCAGCGAATATTCCGAAATCATCAAGACTGCCGTCGACACTTGCGCCACCAGCGTGCCAATCCTCGCCGGTGTAGGCGGTGCGACCCGTCAGGCCATCGAGTACGCTCAGGAAGCCGAGCGTCTGGGCGCCAAGGGCTTGCTGCTGCTGCCGCACTACCTGACCGAAGCCAGCCAGGACGGTGTTGCCGCTCACGTCGAAGCCGTGTGCAAATCGGTGAAGATCGGTGTGGTGGTCTACAACCGTAACGTCTGCCGCCTGACGCCAACCCTGCTGGAACAACTGGCCGAGCGTTGCCCTAACCTGATCGGTTACAAGGATGGCCTGGGTGATATCGAGCTGATGGTTTCGATCCGCCGCCGTCTCGGTGACCGTTTCTCGTACCTGGGCGGCCTGCCGACCGCTGAAGTCTATGCCGCTGCCTACAAGGCGCTGGGCGTGCCGGTCTACTCGTCCGCAGTGTTCAACTTCGTACCGAAACTGGCGATGGACTTCTACCACGCCATCGCCCGCGACGATCATCAGGCGGTCGGCAAGTACATCGACGATTTCTTCCTGCCTTACCTGGAAATCCGCAACCGCAAGGCCGGTTATGCCGTGAGCATCGTCAAGGCCGGCGCGAAGATCGCCGGTTATGACGCAGGTCCGGTGCGCGCACCGTTGACCGATCTGACGTCAGACGAGTGCGACATGCTCGCTGCACTGATGGACAAGCAGGGCAAGCAGTAACACCTGCCACGACAAAGCCGCTGAGCGATCAGCGGTTTTTTCGTTGCACGGCATGACCCTTACAGGTGGCAGATGTCGTCGCCGTGACGCTGCCAAGGGGCCTGTAACGCTACACCCAAAAAACAGCTTTACCCGCGTAAAAAAATAATCAGTGGGAGCTCTACCATGCAAAAGTCCAAGCCGACGCATGTCCGCTATTTGATCCTGTTGATGCTGTTTCTGGTCACCACGATCAACTACGCCGACCGCGCCACCATCGCTATCGCTGGTTCCAGCATTCAGAAAGACCTGGGCATCAGTGCCGTCACGCTGGGCTATATCTTCTCCGCATTCGGCTGGGCCTACGTGGCCGGTCAGATTCCCGGTGGCTGGCTGCTCGACCGATTCGGGTCGAAGAAAGTCTACGCCATGAGCATTTTCACCTGGTCGCTGTTCACTCTGCTGCAAGGCTATGTGGGCGAGTTCGGTGTCTCCACGGCCATCGTTGCGCTGTTCATGCTGCGCTTTCTGGTCGGTCTGGCCGAAGCGCCGTCCTTTCCAGGTAACGCGCGCATTGTCGCCGCCTGGTTTCCGACCGCCGAACGCGGTACCGCCTCGGCGATTTTCAACTCGGCGCAATACTTCGCCACCGTGCTGTTCGCTCCGCTGATGGGCTGGATCGTCTACACCTACGGCTGGCAGCACGTGTTCGTCGTGATGGGCGCGTTCGGTATCGTGTTCTCCATGATCTGGATGAAGGTCATCTACGGCCCGCGCAACCACCCCATGATCAACGAGGCCGAACTGGAACACATTTCCAGCAATGGCGCGCTGGTCGATCTGGATCAGGACAAGGGTAAAGGCGCGCAAAAAACAGCCAGCAGCGGCCCCAAGTGGGATTACATCCGTCAGTTGCTGACCAACCGTATGATGCTGGGTATCTACCTCAGCCAGTACTGCATCAACGGCATCACCTACTTCTTCCTGACCTGGTTCCCGGTGTACCTGGTTCAGGAGCGCGGCATGACCATCCTCAAGGCCGGCATCATCGCGTCTCTGCCAGCGATCTGCGGCTTCATCGGCGGAGTGTTGGGCGGGATCATTTCCGACTACCTGCTGCGCAAGGGCCATTCGCTGACCTTTGCGCGCAAGGCGCCGATCATCGGCGGCCTGCTGCTGTCGACCTCGATCGTGACCTGCAACTACGTCGACATCGAATGGGTGGTCGTGGGCTTCATGGCCCTGGCATTCTTCGGTAAGGGCGTGGGCGCGCTGGGCTGGGCTGTGATGTCCGACGTGTCGCCCAAGCAGATCGCCGGTTTGAGCGGCGGTTTGTTCAACACCTTCGGTAACATTGCATCGATCACCACCCCGATCGTGATTGGCTACATCATCAGCAGCACCGGCTCGTTCAAATGGGCGCTGGTGTTCGTGGGCGCCAACGCGCTGCTGGCGGTGATCAGTTACATTTTCATCGTGGGTGAAATCAAGCGTGTGGAATTGAAAGAGCCGCCTGCCAAGGGGCCATTGCTGAACGACTCGGTCAGCGACCTTTCCGAAGCAAAATCCTGAGGAAACCGTGATGAACCTGATTCAACATGCCGATTCGCCACGCTATATCCGGCTGCATCCGCTGGATAACGTCGTGGTCGTGGTCAACGACCAGGGTGTGCCGGCCGGAACCGAATTCGACAACGGCCTGGTCACTGTCGATAACGTACCGCAGAGCCATAAGGTCAGTACCGTTGACCTGGCCGTGGGCGAGGCCGTGATTCGTTACGGCCACACCATCGGCTATGCACTGCAACCGATACCGCGCGGCAGTTGGGTCAGGGAAGACCAGTTGCGCATGCCTTCCGCGCCTGCGCTCGACAGCCTGCCGATGTCCGATGCCGTGCCGGAAAAGCAGGCCCCGCTCGAGGGTTACACCTTCGAAGGCTATCGCAACGCCGACGGCACCGTGGGCACTCGCAACATTCTCGGTATCACCACCACCGTGCAGTGCGTGACCGGTGTGCTCGACCATGCGGTCAAGCGCATCCGTGACGAGTTGTTGCCCAAGTACCCGAACGTCGACGACGTCGTGGCGCTGACCCACAGCTACGGCTGCGGCGTGGCGATCACTGCCACTGATGCTTACATCCCGATTCGTACGGTACGTAACCTGGCACGCAACCCGAATCTGGGCGGCGAGGCACTGGTGATCAGCCTGGGCTGTGAGAAGTTGCAGGCCGGGCAGGTCATGCATGAGGGCGACAGCTCGGTGGACCTCAGCGAACCCTGGCTATATCGCCTGCAGGACTCCAGCCACGGCTTCAACGAAATGATCGAACAGATCATGGAGCTGGCCGAGACGCGTTTGAAAAAGCTGGATTTGCGGCGTCGCGAGACGGTTCCCGCTTCGGAGCTGATTCTGGGCATGCAATGCGGCGGCAGTGATGCGTTTTCCGGCATTACCGCCAACCCGGCATTGGGTTACGCCTCGGACCTGCTGCTTCGCGCCGGTGCAACGGTGATGTTTTCCGAAGTGACCGAAGTGCGCGATGCCATCTACCTGCTGACTTCACGCGCACAGGATCAGGACGTCGCGCAGGCGCTGGTGCGGGAGATGGACTGGTACGACCGCTATCTGGCCAAAGGCGAGGCTGATCGCAGCGCCAACACCACGCCGGGCAACAAGAAGGGCGGGTTGTCGAACATCGTCGAGAAGTCTCTGGGATCGATCGTCAAGTCAGGCAGCAGTGCCATCAACGGCGTACTCGGCCCTGGCGAGCGGGTCAGCGGCAAGGGGTTGATCTTCTGCGCGACACCGGCCAGTGACTTCGTCTGCGGCACCTTGCAACTGGCTGCCGGCATGAACCTGCATGTATTCACCACCGGGCGCGGTACTCCGTACGGTCTGGCAATGGCGCCGGTAGTGAAGGTCTCGACCCGCACCGAACTGGCCCAGCGCTGGCCTGACCTGATCGATATAGATGCCGGGCGCATCGCGACCGGACGCGCGAGCATCGAGGATCTGGGCTGGGAGCTTTTCCACTTCTACCTGGACGTGGCCAGCGGCAAGAAGAAGACCTGGACCGAGCATTACCGGCTGCACAACGACATCACGCTCTTCAACCCGGCACCGATTACCTGACTGGAGTGGGACGCGGAGCGTCACGAACGGCATGCCCACGCTGGAGCGTGAGGAACGATATGTGGGTGAATACCCCTATCGTGCTCATGCTCTGCCTGGGCATGCCGTTCTGGACGCTCTGCGTCTGCGCTGAGCACCCGGTCACAATCCGAAATATTCTCTGAACTTTAAGGCTCTTTGTGACCTCTTCTACAGTAGGGCAGCTGGTCTGGCTGCCTTCGTTGATGGTGCAGGAGATTTCAAATGGGTTGGATATCGGAAAATCATTTGTGGTTGTTCGCAGCGCTGACCGCCCTGATCGTGATTTCGGACATCTGGGCAGTACTGCGTATTCGCAAGAGCAAGACACAATCCAGCAACAAGCTGATGTGGATCATTGTCGTTGTTGCCGTGCCAATCGTTGGCGTGCTGGCCCTGCTGGTTGCGGGTCCGCGTCATGTGGACACACCGGCAAGACCTGAGCAGCAAAACACCAAGTACTGACCCCGCTTTTCAAAAATACCCCGCCTGCGGGCGTGGGTATTTCCTCTTGTAGATCGCCCCCTCCTGTTTTTTGACACCTTTGCTCACAAAGGTGAAATGCCGGCTGGCAAAAATAAAAATCTCTGCAATTCTTCTGCAATGGTGGGGTGTTTACATGCTTGCCATTCAGACCTGAACAAGGAGAACGCGTATGTCGATCATGACCAAGTGGGCATTACAGGCAGCTGCATTGTTTGTGCTGGGCTGGATGGCAATGTCGGTAGCGACCTGGAGCGATCACATTGCCAATGGCACCGGCAGTGATCGGCTGGCAGAGCTGAATACCGACGTATTGAGCAGCCAGGTGCTGGCAGTGTCATCGTCGCCCGTAGCGCGAGGCGAGTGATCCTGCCGGATCAGCGGGGGAGTACCGGCACTTTTCTGCAGGCAAAAAAATGGCCCACAACGGGGTGGGCCAAATGGGATTCATCAAAGGAGTAGGGTCAATTTACGCAGCCGGACGTGAAGGGGATGTGAAACGGATGTCATGGAATCGAGAAGTGGATCGATAATAAAGCGGCGTCATGACGGGGTGAAACAGCGTCGCCGGTTGCGTGGCAACGCTGTGTCGAATGATTCGCGGGGGATTGAGTCGGTCTAGCGGGCAATCGCCTGTACGCTTCTTTCAGGGACTGCGCGGTGTGCCAGATGCGGCAGCGAATGAGGCGCATCGATTCTGGATTTCATGCGGTCGGCAAATTCTCTGGCTTCCTGCCAGCTCCGGCATTTGACCGGGTAGTCGTCCAGTATTACAACCCAGGCATCGCCATATACACCTTCTTCAATTCGGATGAGCATTGTTGGCATCTCCTTTCAGTGAGGGTAAGTCTTTGCCGGGTCATCGGCGCTAGAGCAGACGCACGAAATCCTGCGCCGAAAATCGGTGTCTCGCTACAAAAAATTACAATTCCCCGATGAGCGCACACGGCCTGAAAGCAAACCGGCTCTGCAGCTTTCAAGGCTGTG
The DNA here is from genome assembly GCF_020312195.1 of Pseudomonas sp. P129. Taxonomy (NCBI): domain Bacteria; kingdom Pseudomonadati; phylum Pseudomonadota; class Gammaproteobacteria; order Pseudomonadales; family Pseudomonadaceae; genus Pseudomonas; species Pseudomonas sp. P129. The sequence goes on from NZ_JAGPYS010000001.1 coordinate 380,618, forward strand.
TTCGTGGAGAAGCCTGACTCAGAAATGTGACAGGCTGATGGATAAGCGCCGATCAGAACGCCAGCTTGAAGCCGATCGTGCCCAGCATAATCGCCAGGAAGGGCCGTAGCAGGTCATCGGAGACACGACCGGCCATATGGCTGCCCAGGTAGATGCCGGGCAGTGAGCCCATCAACAGCCAGCCCAGCAACTCCCAGTTCATGTTGCCCATGCTCGCATGGCCAAGGCCTGCGACCAGCGTAAGAGGGACTGCGTGGGCGATCTCCGTACCCACCAGACGCCGGGTTGGCAGCAGTGGATAGAGGATGAACAACGCTACCGTGCCCAGCGCGCCCGCACCGATCGAGGTGAGTGCAACCATGGTGCCGAGAATCAGGCCGGTGATCACGGTCAATACCGTCAGGCTGGTGCCGCTGAAAAACGAGTAGCCGTCTCCGCGTCGGTGAGCGAAGGCCAGCAGTTTTTTCTTGAACAGGACGGCGAGGGCGGTGAGCAGCAGCACAAACCCCAGCGCCTGCTTGATGATCGCGTTGAGCGCTTCGGGGGCCGTATGCAGGGTGCTCAGAAACCACAGCGTCATGAGCACCGCCGGGACGCTGCCCAGGGTCAGCAGCCCGGTGACTTTCCAGTCGATGTTGTCGTTCTTGCGATGGACCAGAACCCCGCCGGATTTGGTAATCGCCGCGTACAGCAAGTCTGTGCCGACCGCCGTCGCCGGATTGATGCCGAACCACAACAGTATCGGCGTCATCAGCGAGCCGCCACCGACTCCGGTCATACCAACGATGAAACCGACTACCAGCCCTGCAATGACGAAACCCAGACCACCCGCTTCCATATCCAACCTTTTTCAAGCAAACGCATAGGCAAAAAGTGGCGGGCAGCATAACGGCTTGTGTGGTAAACGGTTATGAAGATGTGTTCTAAGGTTATAACCGTTTGTCGCGGACGACTGCCGCCTCTGCGGCTTGGGCAGCACTCTGCAGGCGTTGGTTCGGGCCGATCCAGTTCAGCAGCGCCTCGGCTTCCATGGGTTTGGCGATCAGGTAGCCCTGACCCTCATCGCAGCCCCATTGCTTGACCAGACAACGAATCTCGTCGGTTTCGATGCCCTCGGCCACGACGCAGTATCCGAGTTTCTTGGCCAGACCGATCAATGCCTTGACCAGACGCTGATCGGTCTTGTCGGACGCCAGATTGCGGATCAGCGACTGGTCGAGCTTGACCGTCGTCGCGGGCAGCTGCCGCAGGTAATTCCAGTTGCTGTAGCCCGTACCGAAGTCATCGATCGCCACATCCATGCCCATCTGACGCATGCGCTCCAACTGATGGCGCACCTCTGCCGGGTTGTGCATCAACGCGCCTTCGGTGAACTCCAGCTCAAAGCGGGTAGGGTCTATCTTGTGCATGCCCAGCAGGCGGATCATCCGGTCGGTGAACGCCGGGCCGGTGAGGTCTTCGGGCGTCACGTTGATCGCAATACGGAAATCGAAGCCCTGCTGCTGCCAACGAGCGGCCTGCTCGATGGCACTGGTCAGCACCCAAAGGCTCAGCGGGCGCATCAGTGCGGTCTTCTCGGCCAGCGGCACGAACTCGGCCGGTCCGATGGCGCCGAGCGTCGGGTGATTCCAGCGCAGCAAGGCCTCTACCGACGTACACAGGCCGGAGTCGAGGTCGATGCGCGGTTGATAGACCAGACGCAGTTGATCATGAGCGTACACCGCTCTGGTCAACGAACTGAGCAGTTTGAAAGCGCGCTGCTGGGCAGCGTCGAAGTGCGGTTCATACATCGCCCAGCCGAGATCGCGGTCGCGGGCATCGTCGGCAGCGCTGATCACCATGCGCATCCAGTCCTGCTCTTCGACTGCACCCTGGTTCAGGGTCACGACGCCCAGGCCGACCTGCATCTGTACCGGAATACCCCGGCACTCAACGGGTGTCTCGAAGTCTTTGAGGATGGTGCGAAACAGGTGCTCAGGCGTGCGGTCGCCCGCCAACAGAAAGCCGAAGCGCGTAGGGCTGACCTTGTACAGGGAACAGGTCGGCGGCAGCAGGCACTCCAGGCGGCCCTTGATTGCCGTCACCAGGTCCTGGGAGAAGCTGTAACCCAGCGCCTTGACGATGTCGTTGAGGAACGCGGAGGTAATCATGTCCACCACGACCAGTTGATAATCGACACTGGATGCCACTGCCTGATGAATATCTTCCTGCAGGCGTGAACGGTTGTACAAGCCGGTGGGCTGGTCGATGAAGCAACTGAGCCTGAGGCCGACGATGCGCTTCATGACCAGCGACGCAAAGCGCTTGAGCATCTGCGTCTGGTATTCGCTCATCGGCTCGCGCGGCTTGGTGTCGATCACACACAGGCTGCCCAGGGCAATGCCATCATCGGTGATCAGTGGCGCGCCTGCGTAGTAGCGGATGTCTGGGTGGCCGGTCACCAGGCCGTTGTTCACGAAGCGCGCATCAAGCGTCGCGTCGGGAATCTCGAACAGCGTGTCGGAAAGGATGGTGTAGGCGCAGAAGGACACGTTACGTGGCGTTTCACGAGCTTTCAGGCCCACCCTGGCGCGGAAAAACTGACGGTGCTCATCGACGATCGAGATCAAGGCAATCGGCGCCTCGAAAAAAGCAGCGGTCATCGCGACAAGTTCATCGAATACGTCATCGGACGTATCCTCAAGCACGCACAGTTCCCGGATGCGCAACAGACGTTGCGTTTCATTCAGAGGGATGGGGGCACTGGCGTTCATGACGATTCTCAATGGGTACTCGATGATGACTATATGACATCACGAAACTCACTTTAACAGACGAAAAGATTCCGACCACAGCGGCGAGATACCGATTAATCGGCCGCAGATCGGATTTTTTGAACGCTATCGTTGTTCAAGCCGCGCGCGGCGAGGGGTTGGCCTTTTATTTACGGTATCTTGCGAACACTACCATTCGTCGACTGGCCGAAAATAAGTGAATCGAGGGTCGTCCCGCAGGCTCTTTGCCTGCATTTTTTGCATGCGCAGTGAACAAATTCTTCATCGTATGGGGGCGTGTGTTGCTTGCCAGCTCTCTCTGGAAACGAGCTCATCCATCGCAAGCCAGCCAGGAGGCACACCATGAGCATCGAGGTGCGACCCGCCCGTATAGCCGACGCCGATGCGATCAGCCGAGTAGTACTGGCGGCCTTGCGAATCAGCAATGCCAGGGATTATCCCGCCAGCGTGATCGAGCGCGTGCAATTGAGTTTCAGCCCGGCTGCGATCGAGCAACTCATACAGCAGCGACGGGTATTCGTGGCGTCAGAGGGCAACGTGGTGGTGGGCACTGCCAGCCTGGAGGGGGAGGTGGTGCGCTCGGTGTTCGTCGACCCTGACCGGCATCGGCGGGGTGTCGGGCGTTTGTTGATGGCAGAACTGGAGCGCGTGGCCCGCAAGGCTGGCGCGGTGCGGATGGTTGTACCGTCATCCTTGACTGCGCAGGGGTTCTACTGGGCGCTGGGCTTCAACGTGGTGCGGGAGCATCTGGAGGGAGAGGAGCGTACGTTGATCATGGAGCGGCAACTGTGCGTCTGAGGCATTCCATGCCTTAAGCGGTAACTTCCTGCATTTCCTGCAGTTGATAGTGCGCGTATAGCGTGCTGGCGATCAGCGTGCAGAATACTTTCAGGGTATCGAGAGTATTGGCGTCATCGAGTGGCGCAGGCTTGGTATCCAGGCCGCACAGGGTGCCGAAGAAATCTCCGTTGGGAAAAATGATCGGCAACGAGAAGTAGCTCTGGAAACCGTACATTTTAGTAATGGGATGCTCTGCGTAGACGGGGTCGGTCGCGACTTCGTTGATTACGATAGGCTGGCGGTGCTGACGCAGCTCATTGCAGAACGTGGTCTCCAGCTTGAGCTGATGACCGGCTTCCAGCCCGAACTGGATTTCGTCGTAAACAGCGCATGCGGTCCAGCTGGCCTCGGTTACTTTGGCAATTGCCGCAAATCTTAGCCCGGTCAGCCGGGTTACCAGTCGTAAAAGACTGGAAGTGGCCTCGATTTCACTGATGACTGCCAGCTCTGCTGAAGTCAGGTTGTTGTTCAAAATTTGTCACCCTGGTCATAAAAAGCACTGATGCGGCCTTGGCAGTACGCCGGGCGCTGCCGATCCCGTGCAGGAAGTGATCGTGTCATACCTGATCGTGGCTTACATGAAATATCGTGTTGTTCACCGCCAACTATTGAATGAGTTTTATGCCCATGTCAACGTTGCGGGCTTTTTCAAATAGCCTGTGCTCATAAATAGGCCTTTATGGATCCTATTTCAACTAATGGAGGCAATGCGTCTGAAACGCTGTCAGCAGAGAGGCGCGGCTGACAGGTTTTGAAAGGAGGGCTGTCGGTAGGAGAAGCCATTGCCGGTTTTTTGCCGAAACTGCACTGACTCCATAAAAGAAGGGCAGCAGACGAATCTGCTGCCCTTGTGTCATGGCCGGTTGGCGTGGAGGCCTGGATTACGTCTTGAAGCGCAGAACCAGATCATTCAGGTTGACCGCCAACTGCGAAAGTTCGGTACTGGCGATCAGGGTCTGCCGGGTGCCTTCGCTGCTCTGCACGGCCAGGTCGCGAATGCTGACCAGGCTTCTGTCGACATCGCGCGCTACATGCGCCTGCTGCTCGGACGCCGCCGCGATCTGCAGGTTACGGTTATTGATCTCGAGTACCGAGTCGGTGATCTGGCGCAGCGATTCGCCGGCATCTTCTGCGGTCTTGCGAGTGACGTGAACTTCCTGAGTGCTCTTGTGCATCGACTCGACGGTGGCGGAAGAGCCGGCCTGAATCGCTGAAATCATCTGTTCGACTTCCTGCGTGGACGTCTGTGTACGATGCGCCAGAGCCCGCACCTCATCGGCGACCACAGCAAAGCCGCGACCCTGTTCGCCGGCACGCGCAGCTTCGATGGCAGCATTGAGTGCCAGCAGGTTGGTCTGTTCGGCAATGCCGCGAATCACGCCCAGCACTTTGCTGATGTCCTGAGCCTGGCCGGCCAGCGCAGTAACTTGCGCGGAAGAACCCTCGACCAGGCCTGTCAGGTTTTGCATGGCGGTCAGGGTTTCGTTAACGCGCTGGTTACCCAGATCGGCGGAAAGGCTCGACTGTTGGGCGGCCTGCGAGGTCGACGTAGCATTACGAGCGACCTCTTCTACGGCAGCACTCATTTCGTTTACCGCAGTCGCTGCCTGCTCGATTTCGCTGTTCTGTTGCTGCAGAGTGCGGTCGGCGCTTTCGGTGATCGACGTCATCTCGACGGCGGCAGTGCTCAACTGCGCGGACGCGCCGGAAATTTCGTGAATGGTGGTGCGCAGGTTCCCCGACATGGTGTTCAGGGCCGTCATCAAACGTGATGCTTCATCGCTGCCGCTAACGCTCAATTGCCGGGTCAGGTCACCGGCGGCGATGTCTTCCGCCAGTTTCAGCGAGGCGCTGATCGGGTCGACAATGCTGCGTGTCAGGGCAATCGCGAGTACCACGGTAAGCAGGAACGCTGCGATCAGCACAATCATCAACACGTTGACGCTGTGGTCGTAGACTGCAGTGGCATCTTTCCCGGAGACGACCGCTTCTTCAGCATTGTGCCCGCGTAGCGCAGTGAGTTTTTCCTGATAGGCAGCGGCCTTTAGGGCCTGTTCTCCGTTGGCAAGGGAGACCGCTCTTTCGTGATCAGCGCTGTCCAGTGCGACGACCTGTTTCAAGCCGTCAATGTAAACGCCCATCTTGTTATTGGCTTCTTCGAATTGCGCCCGGTCGGCTTCTCCCGACAGCAGGTGCTTCTGATAGAAGTCGCTGTTGGCACGTAGCGCCTCGATCGCTTCCCGTACCTTGGCTTCTGCGGTGGCGTGTACGCTCGGATCGTTGCTGGCAAGCATGCGGATGCTTTCCAGACGGGCGTGAAGCAGGGCGATCTGAATGTCGTCGACGACCTGAACGCTGGGCAGTGAGTTTTCTTCTATGTTCTGCTCGGCTACGCGCAGGTGGCCGATCTGTACGTAGGAGAAGGCACCCAGACCGATCAACAGCAAGGTAATGATGCCAAAACACAGGGAGGCCCTGCGTGAAATGCTTAACGATCTGAGGTTCATGGTTGCCTCCAGCGGCAAAACAGACGAAGGCCAATACTTTCCTTCCAGTAACTGGTTTTCTGCTGGAAACGAGAGAGCTTTAATGAATAGCGATGAAAGTTATTTCATGAAGTATTCACGTGTCGTTAGGCGACGTTAAGCAACGGTGTACGTCGAAAAGTTCCAGTCGTACGATCAATAAAGTTAACTTTCGCTATTAGCGTTACTAAAGTATTAACTCTAATGACGTGGCTTCCCGGGGCGGATCAAATGAGGGCTGAGGGTTAAGCCGCAAACTCGTTACCCGTAACGACCAGCTTGTCCAGAAAACCTGCGATGCATCCCATACAGGCCATTCGCTCCTCTACATGGGGCATATGACTGGACTCTTCGAAGACAGACCAACTGATGTCGGGGACGTTATCCACATAGGGCTTCACGACCAGCGGTGTGGCTTCGTCGTACTTCCCGGAAATCAGTAAGGCAGGAACATTGATGAGCTCCAGGCGATCAACGATGGTCCAGTCCTTCATCGTGCCGATGACGTGAAACTCGGTAGGACCATTCATGGCGTGGTACACGGTCGGATCGGCGTCAATCGCGTCGAAGGTACGTTTTACCTCTTCCGGCCACGGTGTGATGCGGCAGACATGACGGTCATAGAATGCTCGCGAGGCTTTCAGGTATTCCGGGTCTTTCAATGTTCCCGCCTCTTCGTGCTTGAGCAACGCAGCCTGCACGTCGGCTGGCAGATCCTCGCGCAGCCGGTTGGCCTCGTTTACCCAAGTGAGCATGTCTGCGGGGGAGTTGGCGATGATCAGCGCCTTCAACCCTGCAGGCTGGCGCACGGCATGCTCTGCCGCCAGCATGCCGCCCCACGACTGGCCCAGCAATGCGTAGTTGTTTTTGATACTCAGGTGCGCAAGCAGATTGTCGAGTTCGCTCAGGAACAGATCGACCGTCCAGAAATCGCGACCCTTATGGGGCAGTCGAGTCGACTTTCCGTTACCCAACTGGTCGTAATGGATAACGGCCCGGCCAGTGCTGGCGATGTCCTTGAACGCATCGACGTAATCGTGCGTACAACCGGGGCCGCCGTGCAGAATAACCAGTGGTGTGCCGGGACCATGCAGGTCGCCTGTGATGCGATACCACGTCTGATAGTCGCCAAAGGGCGCAAAACCTTCCTTGATCGTCATATCTGCCATGTCGCCGGTCCCTGCTGGATAGTTTGGGGGCACCATAGCGCGGCGTCTTGCGCCTCATAACTATAGAAAATGATAGGTTTTGGCCGATAATCCGGTCAGTGGTCGAGTAAACGGTAGTGAACGGCACGCACCACCGCCTGCACACGGTTTTTTGCCCCCAGCTTCTGCATGGCCGAATTCAGGTGCAAGGTCACCGTAGCGACAGAGCGGTTGAGCTGATCGGCAATCTCCCTGGCCGTCAGGCCCTCGGCAGACCAGCTCAGGCATTCGCGCTCACGCGGGGTCAGCCTGATCGCATTGCATGAGCGTATTTTCTGGTCGAACAGCGGGTAGGCGACCTCCTGAAAGGCGTGAGCGAGCAGGCCAAACTCCGCCAGGCTCTGGCGGGCGTCCTCGAGGGCGACATCGCTGCCGTCCGTACACAGCCCGGTCAGCGTGGCGAAACCGCCCTTGGGCATGTGGATCGGCACCGTTACGCCACAGGTCATGTGTGAGTCATGCAGATAGCGCACCACCGGCTTGTGCATGTCGGTGATGAAGGTTTTCAGCACCGTCTCGGCCCTGGGCTGGTATGACCATACGAACGGCGAGACGCTGGCGACGGCCAGGTGTTGCACCGGATCGATCTGGTAATAGCCCTGACTGCACCAAAGCGCGTGCCAGTCCGCAGGTGTATTGCGCAATGAAAGCAGCGACGGGGTGATCAGTGCTCCATCATGGGACACTGGCACCGGGCTGTAGTCGTAGATCACGGCATCGAATCCGAGATCCGATGCCAGCAGCAGCGCGCAATCCATTTGCTGATCCAGCGTGGATGCAGACTGCAGCCGCGAATTGAAATCCGACAACCTGATATGCATGGCATGACCTCCTTTGTCATTGAGCCGATGTAGGGCTCTAATATAGCAATTAGCAAGGACGGTGCCACGCGTGCGTCCAGTCGGCTGCCAGTCCTGTAAAACCTATAAGAATTGCTAGCTGTCTGCGCTCGCCTTGCAGGATAGGGTTGATGCCATGAGCGTCGTCCGCAGAGGTGCAATGCAATGGGCTATGAACACAGGCCGGATGAGCTGAAAACAATCGAAGTCGACGGATGGTCAATGTTCGACTACAACTCTGCTCTGCCCTTTTACGTAGAGGGGGCGGCGGCGTACTTTCCGGTCCTGCTGAATTTTCTGTCACAGCATCGGGGCGTCTGATGAATCTGGGTCGTTATCGTTTCATTCTCCAGCGTCCGCTGCAGCTGCTGCCGGTGCTGTTCGGCATCAGCCTGGTCACCTTCATTCTGGTGCGTTCGATCCCCGGCGATCCGGCGCGCATCCTGCTGGGTTCGCGTTCCACACCACAGGCCCTGGCCAACATCCGCGCCCAGTATGGTCTGGATGAGCCTCTGTGGACACAGTACGTGTATTTCATGAAAAACCTGGTGCAGGGCGATATGGGCAAATCGCTGCTGTACAAGATAGACGTACTCAAGCTGATCAGCACACGGATCGAGCCCACCGTATTTCTGGTGTCGGGCAGCGTTCTGCTGGCGCTGCTGATTGCCGTGCCCTTGGCCACGCTCGCTGCGCGTAACAAAGGCAGTTGGAGCGACAACCTGATCCGCGTTTTTACCACCACAGGGCTGGGCATGCCGGCGTTCTGGCTGGGCATCATGCTGATCCTGCTGTTCAGTGTGCAGCTTGGCTGGTTTCCGGTGTCGGGCTACGGCAGCGACTGGCTGGACAAGGCCCATCACCTGGTGCTGCCCTGTCTGACCATCGCGCTGGCTCTGTCCGCGGTGCTGATTCGCAACCTGCGCGCGAGCATGCTCGTGGAGCTGCAAGCCGATCATGTGACGGCAGCCCGGGCGCGTGGCCTCAGTGAAGGGGCGCTGTTTCGGCGCCACGTGTTGCCCAATTCGCTGGTGCCTTCGATCAACCTGCTGGCGGTGAACATCGGCTGGCTGATCAGCGGCACCGTGGTGATCGAAAGCCTGTTTGCGATTCCCGGCATCGGTCAGTTGCTGGTGCGCGGCATCTTCAGCCGCGATTACATGGTGGTGCAGGGGGTGGCTATGGTGCTGGCCTGTGCCACGGTGATGGTGAACTTCCTCGCCGATGTGGCCACGGTAGCCATCGACCCGCGGGTAAATATCAAATGACCGTGGCCCATGCCGATCTTCGTCCGCACTGGCGTTCCCGGCTGCGTGTGCGTTTGCGCAACGGCCGGCTGGCGATGCTGCTGGGCGGTTCGTTACTGGGGGGCTGGCTGATACTGGCGCTGTTTGCACCATGGCTGGCACCTTACGACCCCATCTACCAGAACACCGAGCTGCGCATGCTTGCCCCGCACCTCGCGCATCCGTTCGGCACCGACAATTTTGGTCGCGACATTCTGTCCAGGGTGATCTGGGCGGCACGCGTCGACCTGCAGATCTGCGTGATCGGGGTGATCTTCCCGTTCATGATCGGGACCTTCGTCGGCGCCTTGTCGGGCTACATCGGCGGACGTTTCGACAACCTGTGCATGCGCGTGATCGACATCGTGCTGGCATTCCCGTTTCTGGTGCTGATGCTGGCGATCATCGCGATTCTCGGGCCAGGCCTGGGCAGCTTCTACATTGCCATGGCACTGGTGGGCTGGGTGTCTTATGCGCGGCTGATCCGCTCACAGGTCCTGGTGCTCAAGGAAAGCGATTTCGCCCTGGCGGCCAAGAGCCTGGGCTTTGGTCACCTGCGTATCCTGTTCCGCCATCTGCTGCCCAACGCGATGTTCGGCTCGATTGTGTTTTCTATGTCTGACGCGGTTCTGGTGCTGCTCAGTGGCGCATCGGTCAGCTACCTGGGCCTGGGTGTGCAACCACCGATGGCGGAGTGGGGGACCATGGTCGCCGAAGGGCAGGCGTTCCTCACTTCTGCGTGGTGGATCTGCACCTTTCCGGGCCTGGCCATCGTGACCTTGGCCATGGGCTTCAGCCTGTTGGCGGACGGCGTCGCCGAAACCCTGGGAGAACGGCAATGAGTACGCCCGTGCTGCAGGTCAGCGAGATGAGCGTGGTGGCAAGCCATCGCGGCCGCGAAGTGACGCTGGTCGACCGGTTGTCGTTCGACCTGCACCAGGGCGAGATCCTTGGGCTGGTCGGTGAAAGCGGCTCTGGCAAGACCATGGCCTGCCGGGCGCTGATGCAATTGATGCCGTCGCCGGATCTGCACGTGCGTGGCGGCTCGGTACGGCTCAATGATGTCGACCTGTTGAAGCTGGATGCCGCTGGAATGCGTGCCATGCGCGGGCGGCGGATCGGCATGATTTTCCAGAACCCCGCCAGCCATCTGGACCCGCTGATGCGTATCGGCGAGCAGATCGCCGAAGGTGTTCGTCTGCATCAGGGCGCATCGAAGCGTGAAGCCCGGGCGCAGGCGATCGATCTTTTGCGCCAGGTCGGTATTCCCGATCCGGCGTCCCGTGTGGATAACTTCCCCCATGAGTTTTCCGGTGGCATGCGCCAGCGCGCGATGATTGCCGTGGCGCTGGGCTGTGGGCCGCAGGTCCTGATCGCCGACGAGCCGACCACCGCACTGGATGTGACGGTGCAGGCGCAAATCCTGCGTCTGTTGCTGGACCTGCGCGATCGTCACGGGCTGTCGTTGATCATGATCACCCACGATCTCGGCGTGGTGGCGCAAACCTGCGACTCGATTGCGGTGATGTACGCCGGTCGCCTGTGTGAGCACGGCAGCAAGCGCGATGTGCTCGCCCGCGCACGTCATCCTTACACCCACGGCCTGATCGAATGCCAGCCCGCCAGCAGCGCGGGCAGCGAACTGCTACGGACCATTCCCGGCCAGCCGCCCTTGCTCGACGCACTGCCCGGCGGCTGCCGTTTCCATGCCCGCTGCAGTCATGCAGGAGCAGACTGTCCTGACAGGCTACCGCTGATGCGGCCGATGGGCGTTGCCCATGCGGCGGCCTGTCACTACCCGTTGGTGCAATCCCGGGAGGCCGTCTCATGAGCGGCCCAATACTGCTGAACGTCAATGATCTGGTGGTGCGCTTCCCGGCACCCGGCTCGGGTTTCATGGGCCTCAACAAGCGTTGGGTGCATGCCGTCAACGGTGTGTCACTGAGCATTTGCGCGGGTGAAACGCTGGGGCTGGTCGGCGAGTCCGGCAGCGGCAAGAGCACGCTGGGGCGAGCCATTCTGCGCCTGAATGACATTACCTCCGGGCAGATCGTCTTCGATGACGTCGACATGGCCCAGGGCAGCGGTATCAATCTGCAACGCCTGCGCAGCGAAACCGCGATGGTCTTTCAGGACCCGTCCTCTTCGCTCAATCCGCGCATGACCATCGGTGCGACGCTGGCCGAGGTGCTTGCCGTGCAGCGCAAGGTCGCCACTTCCGACATTCCGGCGCGGGTCATCGAACTGCTCGACATGGTCGGTCTGCGGCCCGAATTTGCCGAACGCAAGCCGGGTGCCTTGAGCGGCGGACAATGTCAGCGTGTCGGTATCGCTCGCGCGCTGGCCATCGAGCCACGGCTGATCATTGCCGACGAATGCGTGGCGGCGCTGGACGTTTCGATTCAGGGGCAGATCATCAACCTGCTGCTGGAGCTGCGCCAGCGCATGAACCTGGCGATTCTGTTCATCGCCCATGACCTGGCCATCGTGCGTCGCCTGTGTGATCGGGTGGCGGTGATGTACCTGGGCAGAATCGTTGAAGAAGGCCCGGTCGAGGATGTCTTTGTTTCGCCGCGCCACCCCTATACCGCGGCGCTGATTCAGGCGATTCCGGAAATCGATCCGGATCGTCCTTTGCTCGGCGAGCCATTGCAGGGTGAGCCGCCAAGCCCCCTGGATTTGCCCGACGGCTGCGCGTTTCATCCGCGTTGCCGGTTTGCCAGGCCGACCTGCTTCAGCGTCGCGCCACCGACCCGGCATGTCGGCCAGCAGCGCTACGACTGCGTGCTGGAAGCCCCGGTTTTTTGATCTCAACCTGTAACGACATCTGTCCCGACATCGACAAGGAGTTCATGCGTATGAAAGCTCGACCAATGAAAATGCTGACCGTCGCCATGCTGGCGGCCTGTTCCCTGGCGGCGGGCGTGGCCGAAGCTGCGGGCGTGCTGACCATCGGCCGTCGTGAGGATGGCACCACGTTCGACCCGATCAAAAGTGCGCAGAACATCGACAACTGGGTGTTTTCCAACGTTTACGACGTGCTGATCCGCGTAGATGACAAAGGCACCAAGCTGGTACCGGGGCTGGCGGAAAGCTGGTCGATCTCGCCTGACGGGCTGACCTACACGCTCAAGATGCGTCCGGCCAAATTCTCCGATGGCTCGGACCTGACGGCCAGTGACGCGGTGTTCAGCCTGCTGCGAATCCGCGACGACAAGGGGTCGCTGTGGAGCGATTCCTACAAGATTATCGATAAGGCCGTCGCGACAGATCCCCATACGCTGGTGATCACGCTGAAGAATCCTTCGGCCTCGTTCCTCTCGCAACTGGCCCTGCCCAACGTGTCGATTCTCTCCGAGAAAGCCATGAAGAGCATGGGCGAGGAAGCGTATGCCGAGCAGCCTGTCAGCTCCGGCGCATTTACCGTGAAGGAGTGGCGGCGCGGTGACCGGGTGATTCTGGCGAAGAACCCCAATTTCTGGGAAGCGCCGAGCGTGAGCCTGGACGGGGTCGAGTGGATCTCGGTGCCGGACGATAACACCCGCACGCTCATGGTCCAGAAGGGCGAGCTCGATGCTGCGATATGGATACCGTTCTCGCGCATCGCAAATCTGCAGAAGGACCCCGATCTGGTGGTCCATCTCGACCCCTCTACCCGTGAAGATCATCTGCTGATCAACCACGAACACGGCGCATTGGCCAAGCCGGAAGTGCGCCAGGCGCTGGACATGGCCATCGACAAGAAATCGCTGGTCGATGCCGCCACCTTCGGGCTGGGCACCGTGGCCAATTCCTACATTCCTAAAGGCGCGCTGTACCACTACGCCGACAACCTGCAACGTCCTTATGACCCGGTGAAGGCCAGACAGATGCTGGCGGACGCCGGTGCGTCTGACCTGAAACTCAATTACGTGGTCAACGCGGGCAACGAGGTCGACGAGCAAATCGCGGTCATGCTGCAACAGCAACTGGCCAAGGTCGGCGTGACCACAACGCTGCAGAAAGTCGACCCGAGCCAGAGCTGGGACATGTTGATTGCCGGTGACTACGACATCTCCGTGATGTACTGGACCAACGACATCCTCGACCCGGACCAGAAGACCACCTTCGTGCTCGGCCACGACACCAACAATAACTACATGACCCGTTACAAGAACGACAAGGTCAAGGAGCTGGTCGCTGCCGCACGGGTCGAGATGGACCCGAAAAAGCGTGAGCAGATGTACATCGACCTGCAGAAAATGGCCAAGGCGGACGTCAACTGGATCGACCTCTACTACAGTCCCTACATCAGCGTGTCGCGCAAGAACATCGAGCACTTCGGCCAGAACCCGCTGGGCCGCTTTACGCTCGAAGAAACGGTCAAGAACTGAGATGAGCAGGGCGCCTGTCTGAACGGCAGGCGCTATTCAGCAACGCTTTCCGATGCCTATTCGGCCGGGAAACGTTAATTTGTATCCTCAGGTTTACCAGGCCTTTGACAGGTTCTGCCGGTGGTAAAATTGCGGCCTTTTTGCGCTGTACCCCCGCGGAGCTGTCATGCACAAACCCACCCCTCGTACCGAATCTCCGAATGCACTAGCGTTCATCACGCGTTTCTTCGCTGCTGAATCCGCTGGCGGGCTGGTGTTGATGGCAGCCGCGCTGGCGGCCCTGATCGTTGCCAACTCACCGCTGGCCGACAGCTACTTCGCCGCGCTGCACGCAGTGTTCGCCGGTTTGTCGGTTTCGCACTGGATCAACGACGGTCTGATGGCGATCTTCTTCATGCTCGTCGGCCTGGAGATCAAGCGCGAGGTGCTCGCCGGTCAGCTTGCCTCCTGGAGCCAGAGAGCCTTGCCGGGCTTTGCGGCGCTTGGCGGCATGCTGGTTCCGGCGCTGATCTACGTGGCCTTCAACTGGGGGCGGCCAGACACCATCGGCGGCTGGGCCATTCCGGCAGCGACCGATATCGCGTTCGCCCTGGGTGTGCTGTCACTGCTGGGCAAGCGCGTGCCGCTGTCGCTGAAGATCTTCCTGTCGGCACTGGCGATTCTCGATGATCTCGGCGCGGTGCTGATCATCGCGCTGTTCTACACCAGCGATCTTTCCATTCCCATGCTGCTCGCAGCGCTGGGCTCCATCGCCGTGCTCGTCGCGCTGAATCGTCTGGGCGTTAAAAAACTGCTGCCTTACCTCATCGTCGGCGCGCTGCTGTGGTTCTTCATGCTCCAGTCCGGTATCCACGCCACCCTCGCGGGCGTCGCGCTGGCGCTGTGCATCCCGCTGGGCAAACCCGATGAGGAGGCTCGCTCGCCGCTGCTGCACCTGGAAGAAAAGCTGCACCCGTGGGTGGCGTTTGCCGTCGTACCGATCTTCGGTTTTGCCAACGCTGGCGTGTCACTGTCAGGCATTACCGCCGACACGCTCGTGGACCCGGTCCCGCTCGGCGTTGCGCTAGGACTGCTGGTCGGCAAACAGGTCGGCATATTCGCCATGGCCGCGCTGGCGATTCGCGCTGGCCTGGCGCGCTTGCCGGATGGCAGCAACTGGGGCCAGCTTTATGGCGTCGCAGCCTTGTGTGGTATCGGCTTCACCATGAGCCTGTTCATTGGCGCACTGGCCTTCCCGGGCGCGCCGGAACTGGTCGATGAGGTGAAGGTGGGCGTGCTGATCGGTTCGGTGTTGTCGGCTGTGCTGGGTGTGGTGGTGTTGCGCAGGTTTGCGCAGCGGGGCTGAAGTTGCAGTAGTCCTTGGCACGATAGTTACAAGATTATCGTTCCTCACGCTCCAGCGTGGGAATGCCGTTCTGGACGCTCCGCGTCCGGGTAGCGGAGTCGTTGGCAGGGGCGCAAACCGATCAGCAGGCCGTGAAGTTGATTCTGGATCGGATGTCCATGATCTGATCGCAATCCGACATACAGAAACCTCACGGCATGTCGATAAAGAAGTGACATGCCAGGGACTCGGCAAATCCGACTTTATTTTGAGAGCCCACAGCATGCTTCACCTGTTCAGCCCCCGTCGCGACAAAAAGGCCCTTCAGCAACTTATTTCCTCGCTCAAGGGCGGCACTGAGCCCGCGGTAGGGGGATGTGCTGAAAAAAGTGCGGTACTGGAATGCTGGAGCTCGCTGAGCACCCAGCGTCGCCTCGACGAGCAACGTATTGCCGCGCTTGAGCAAGAACTGGAAACCGCCCGCCATCTGTTGGGCGAAGCCTCTGCCTCGGCTGCCGCTTATGAAACCCGCTTTGATCTGGTCAACCGTGCGTCAAGTGAAGGCCTCTGGGACATGGAGGTGGTCGCGGGCGATCCGGTCAACCCGAACAATCGATTCTGGTGGTCGCAGCAACTACGCAAGCTTCTCGGTTTCAATGACGAGCGGGACTTCCCCAACGTACTGGCGAGCTGGGCAGGCCGGCTTCATCCTCAAGATAAACAAGCCTCGCTGGACGCATTTGCCAAACACCTGAATGACCGTTCCGGCAACACGCCGTATCGGATCAAGAATCGTCTGGCGATGAAGGACGGCACCTACCGCTGGTTCTATGCCCAGGGCGAAACATTAAGGGATGCGCGCGGAACGCCGCTGCGGGTCGCCGGTTCTCTTCGGGATATTCACGATGAGCTTGAGCGTGATCTTGAACACGATGTGATCATTACTCGCTTCGAACTCGCTCGGGAGATGCTCTCCGACGGTCTTTGGGACATGGAAGTCATTGCCGGTGACCCGGTCAATGCGCGCAATCCTTTCTGGTGGTCCCCCCAGTTCAGGCGCCTGCTGGGTTTTGAAACGGTCGAAGAGTTTCCTGACGTACTGGATAGCTGGGCGTCACGGCTGCACCCTGAAGACAAGGAGCGCAGTCTGACGGCATTCGGTGCGCACTTGAATGACCGGACTGGCAAGACGCCGTTCGATATCGAGTACCGCCTGAAGATGAAAACCGGCGAGTACCGCTGGTTCCGTGCGCGCGGCCAGACTCGGCGCAATCCCGAAGGTGTTCCGCTGAGGGTGGTCGGTGCGTTGGTGGATGTGCATTTGAAACATGAGCAGGACGCTCTTCGCGATACCGAAGCACAGCATCAGAAAAACCTGGAAGAGAACATCGCTCAACTGACCCAGATAGTTGGCACTATCCAGAGCATTGCCAGCCAGACCAACCTTCTGGCGCTCAATGCGGCAATCGAGGCTGCGCGCGCCGGTGAGGCAGGGCGGGGCTTTGCGGTTGTGGCGGATGAAGTCCGCAAGCTGGCGACCAGAACGACCGAAGCGACGGAGCAGGCGGCAAGCATGATGAGCCGCTGATAAAACCAGCGTTCGCTGGTTGATAGCGGCAAAAAAAACGCCTCCGCAAGGGAGGCGTTTTTTCAACTCAGCACATCAGATACATCAGGCCAGGTCGAAGCGGTCCAGGTTCATCACCTTGGTCCAGACTGCCACGAAGTCGTTGACGAACTTCTCGTGTGCATCCGAGCTGCCATACACTTCGGAAATCGCACGCAGTTGAGCATGCGAGCCGAAGACCAGATCGACACGGGTGCCGGTCCATTTCACTGCGCCAGTCTTGCGGTCACGGGCTTCGAACGTATCGGTGCCACCCGCAGTCGCTTTCCACTCCACGCCCATGTCCAGCAGGTTCTTGAAGAAGTCGTTGGTCAGGGTGCCCGGCTGATCAGTGAAGACGCCATGCTTGCTCTGTCCGACGTTGATGTTCAAGACCCGCAGGCCGCCCAGCAGCACAGTCATCTCCGGTGCCGTCAGGGTCAGCAGTTGCGCCTTGTCGACCAGCAACGATTCTGCCGAGACCTTGTAATGCCCCTTCTGGTAATTGCGGAAACCATCAGCGATCGGCTCGAGGAAGCTGAACGACTCAACATCGGTCTGCTCCTGAGACGCATCGGCACGGCCCGGTGCGAACGGAACGGTGACGTGCTGGCCTGCATTTTTTGCAGCCTGCTCGACACCTGCGTTACCGGCCAGGACGATCAGGTCGGCGATTGAAACCTTCTTGCCGCCCGACTGAGCTGCGTTGAATTCGCTCTGAATACCTTCAAGGGTCTTCAGCACGCCTGCCAGTTGCTCAGGCTGGTTGACTGCCCAATCCTTCTGCGGAGCCAGACGCAGACGGCCGCCGTTGGCACCACCGCGCTTGTCCGAGCCACGGAAGGTAGAAGCTGCCGCCCAGGCCGTCGACACCAGCTGCGAGACCGAAAGGCCCGAAGCGAGAATCTTGGCCTTGAGTGTGGCCACATCCTGATCATCCACCAACGCATGATCAACGCTTGGAATCGGGTCTTGCCACAGCAGCTCTTCGGCCGGTGTTTCCGGGCCGAGGTAGCGGGCAAGCGGGCCCATGTCACGGTGAGTCAGCTTGAACCAGGCGCGGGCGAACGCGTCGGCCAGTTGCTCAGGGTTGTTCAGGAAGCGACGGGAGATCTGCTCGTAAGCCGGATCGAAGCGCAGTGCCAGGTCAGAGGTCAGCATGCTTGGTGCATGACGCTTGGATGGATCGTGGGCATCCGGAATCTTGCCGGCGCCTGCGCCGTTCTTCGGCGTCCATTGATGCGCGCCTGCCGGGCTCTTGGTCAGTTCCCATTCGAAGCCAAAGAGGTTTTCGAGGTACTCGTTGCTCCATTTGGTTGGCGTCGAAGTCCAGGTCACTTCCAGGCCGCTGGTAATGGTGTCGCCACCCTTGCCGCTGCCGAATTTGTTTCTCCAGCCAAGACCCTGTTCTTCCAGGCCGGCTGCTTCAGGCTCCGGACCAACGTTGTCGGCAGGGCCGGCACCGTGGGTCTTGCCGAAGGCGTGGCCACCGGCGATCAGCGCCACGGTCTCTTCGTCATTCATCGCCATGCGACCGAAGGTTTCACGGATATCCCTTGCCGAAGCAACCGGGTCCGGCACACCTTCAGGGCCTTCAGGGTTCACGTAGATCAAGCCCATCTGCACGGCGGCAAGCGGGTTTTCCAGATTGCGTTCGCCACTGGCGGTACGGCTTTCTTCGTTGGCGTGATTTTCCGGCTCGGCCACCAGCGTGCCGTCGCCCGGTTGCTGCATTTTCTTCTGCGCGCCGTAGCGTTCTTCACCACCCAGCCAGGTGGTCTCGGAACCCCAGTACACGTCCTCTTCCGGTTCCCAGACATCCGCGCGACCACCGGAGAAACCGAAGGTCTTGAAGCCCATGGACTCCAGCGCGACGTTACCGGTCAGCACGATCAGGTCAGCCCAGGAGATCTTGCGGCCGTACTTCTGCTTGACCGGCCAGATGAGGCGGCGAGCCTTGTCCAGGCTGACGTTGTCGGGCCAACTGTTGAGCGGCGCAAAACGTTGCTGACCGGCACCTGCACCGCCACGACCATCGCCTGTCCGGTAAGTACCGGCGCTGTGCCAGGCCATACGGATGAACAGCGGGCCATAGTGGCCGAAGTCTGCCGGCCACCAGTCCTGGGACTGGGTCATGACGTTACGCAGGTCCTGTTTGACCGCTTCGATGTCAAGGCTCTTGAACTCCTTGGCATAGTCGAAATTCTCGCCCATCGGGTCGGAGAGCGTGGAATGCTGATGCAGAATTTTCAGGTTCAGCTGCTTGGGCCACCAGTCACGGTTGGTGGTGCCGCCGCCGGCAGCGTGGTTGAAGGGGCATTTCGATTCAGTTGACATGCTTGATACACCTTTTTGTCATTTGCATCCGGCCATCCAGTCCACTCGTGGGACCTCAGACAATGATGACGGAACTCAACAGCACTGGGTTCATGCCGGCCGCTCGGTGAACGATCAGGCCAGCTCTACAGATACGCGGCACAGCGATCGTCAGATTGCTGCGAGCCGAGCCCACAACGTGCATAGCAGACTTGAGCTCATTGTTATCTCCTTATCAGGGTGAAACCGCACGACTTTCGCCGATGCTTATGCAGATTAGCCTTCTTCACGAAGATTTCTAATAGAAAGAACATTACGGGGCGATAGGCAGACTCTGGCAGCGCTGTCATCAAGGCATCAAGCGGCTCTGCTAATCTGCTCAGCCCATGAGACCGCAGGCCTGGCTTAGCCCATGATCACGATTCGCAGCATGACCCTGGACGACTACGATGCGGTCATCGAACTGATGCGCAGCACGCCAGGCATCTCCCTGCGCGACGCCGATTCGCGCGAAGCGACCGCTCGCTACCTTGAACGCAACCCCGGCATGAGCTTCGTCGCCGAGGCGGACGGCACCTTGTGCGGCTGCGTGATGTGCGGGCATGACGGGAGACGCGGTTATCTGCAGCATCTGATCGTGCTGCCCGAGTATCGCCGGCGGGGGATTGCCCATGAGCTGGTCGAACGCTGTCTCGAGTGTCTGGAGGCGCTGGGTATTTACAAGTGTCACCTGGACGTCATGAAGAGTAATGAAGCGGCCGGACGTTATTGGCAGGGGCAGGGATGGACATTGCGGGAGGATATCGATCGGTATTCGAAGGTGCGGCGGGGCGGGAATGTTTGAAGGGGAAGACGGGTGCTAGGCATGCGTAGGCTTTTCAACTGATTGCGTCGCTTGATTGTGCTTTGTCGTGCTGACAGCGTTCGATGAAACTATCCTGCCTTCAAAGGCGATACATGTTCTGCCACTGCGCTTGGCGTAATACAGGTTTTCATCGGCCTCTTTCAACAGGTCATTGATCGTTTCAACCCGCGACAAGCTCGCCACACCGGCACTGAATGAATAGGGGACTTGAGCCGCTTCATCATGTTGCGCGAGCATCAATAACCCTTCCAGTGCATGTATAGCGTCTGTGGCGTTCGCCGCCGATAAGATCACGCCAAACTCTTCCCCACCCAAACGACCGAAGCTGATGAGCCCCTTTGTGCTTTTCAGCAGTGTTGCAAAACTGATAAGAACATTGTCACCCACGTCGTGACCATGGGTGTCGTTGATACTTTTAAAGTGATCCAGATCAAGCATGGCAAACCACAACGACGATTTATCAGCAGATGCCAGCGCGGTATTCAGACCGGCAACCAGTGCACGACGGTTGGGGGCGTGCGTCAGGGTGTCGGTTTCGGACAGTTCCTGATAACGGTCCCTGGCTGCCATGGTCTGCATGATAAGGCTCAGGAAGGTTGCATTCAGGCAGCCGCCCAGTAACGTCGAGCTGATCAGGAACACATAAAACAGAGGTACATGGTCGACGCCGACGGCCGTCAGGTCCGTTTGCCACATGATCAACCAGATCAGCGCAGCCGCGGCGATGTAATCAATAAACTTGACGAAGAATACGCTCATTCCCGTGATGAGCAGGGAGGTGACCACCAGCCCCCACATCGACGCTTCCTCGCCCATGCGGTCGATCTGTTCATTGAACAGAAAGGTCAGTGATGCCATGTAAATGATGCCGAACAGGCGCCACGCCAGCATGCTCCTGCTATTAGACGTGACAATGATCGACAGCGCCGCCCCCGCCAGCGCGCAGCAGATGAATATATCCAGTGATCGATCAATGGACGGATTCAGACACCAGCTGATAACCCAACTGAAAAGACCGATCAATTGAGACAGCTTCAAGGGTACGAAAATAGAGTTTTTCAGGTTTCTTCTTTGCGGCACGTGCAGTTTTCCATACTGATGCCAGCCGAACCGTTATCGACGGCACACGCCTTGGTCGAACAGGGTGATGATATATGGCCACTATACGTGATTGTCAGATGAGCGGGATGGCCGCTGGTCTTGCGGTGGTGCGCGCAGGCCTTGTTGAATGAGGGGCAGGGCAGGGCAGGGCAGGGCAGGGCAGCGGCCGGTCTGGTCTACAGTTGCTTGCGCAGCCAGACGTAGCCCGATGGTCAGATGTAGGCCGCATGGGCGCTTCCGCCCTGGCCCATGAATGCGGGCAATACGAAGATTGCCTATCTCCCTGCTCTTGAGGTGGGTCAGCCCTGTTGCCATTGGAATTCCATCGACGCGGGCCAGGTAAATAATCTTTTTCCACCCAGGATCTGTATTTGTCCGAGGTTGACAGTGTTACGAAATGCTCAGCCAATCCGATAAGTTTTGCAACGCAAAGGGACAGGAGACGTTGAATAAAATCCCACGCAGACGTGAGACGCTTGAAACCTTAAACGTAAAGTGAGTTATTTAGAAAACAGCATTCTGGAAAAAGCGCAACGTCATCAGCTATATCGATCTATAAACCTGCTCGCCTAAAGCATTCTCGCCTAAAAGACGAGCGTCCGGTTTCAACCGGTCATCATGAATTTAATTTGTTCGCGTTGCTAAAGATTAGTTCATGGCTACGCTCAATTATCATGAATAACACTTGAGCGCCAGGCCCCTCACTCTGAGAGGTGGCAATGTATTTTCGACTGTAATTGTGACAGTGCTTTCATAGCCCCAAACACAGCCATGTGTGCGAATTTAATTATAAGGATATTTCCATGGGTCTTAATAGATTGTCCAGAATAAAACGCTTGTCAGCGCGTGCGGGGCTGGATTCATTGGCTGCACAGGCGTTGATATCCCCCGCAGCCTTTCGTAACAAACTATCGACGAGTGGTTTATCATTCTGTGAGGTCGATGAGCTGTATGAATCAGCCCGTGACGAGCGAGAGGCGGCGCTAATTTACGAGAAATGCTTGCTGGCTCGCTCCTCTCCATTGCTGAAAAACGCAGTGCGTTTGGGCATCAACCCTCCGGACGCATCGCTACGTGATTATGAAGAGCAGTTTGGTCATCGCGCCAGTAGCTATACCTTGCCAGGCTCTGTGTCATCGATGTTCTCCCCGGCGGCCTACCTTTCGGCTCTCTACCGGAATGCTCGCGGCCTGTACCCGGAAGAGTCGCCTTATCACATTGACAAGCGCCGGCCCGACCTGAAGGGGTTATCACTCAGTCAAAGCAATATGAACAAGGAGGTTTCTGCGCTCTCGCTCTCGAACGAGGTGCTGATGACCCTGGCTGGAGAGTCGCTGAAGCTGGAAGTAACGGCAGAGGGTCAGGGGTCGGTATTGGAATGGCTGTCTACGTATCGACTCAGTGGCTCGACACCGTATCATCACCCCCATGCTCGTTTGCGTCAGAGTCAGATACAGAAGGATCCCAAGTTTAAACAGTTGGCGGCTAACCCACGAGTAACGGGTTTGTTTTCCGGGGCCACCATGGCGGGAATGGCGTTTGATATTTCCCCTGAGGTGTACGCCATATTGACGGAGGAAGTAACGGCGGGAAGCGCTGATGAGTTATACGCCAGAAACTTCGGCGCTATTGATCCGGAGACGTTGATCACGCCACAGAGTCTGCGTCGTTATTACGGACTTAGTGATGAGGAAGTGGCGCTATTTTCAACAGATTATGCCAGTGGGGAGGAGGGGGCTGAAGAATACATCAACAATTTATTGGTGACCAGGATAGGGGATAAGATTTATCGTCTACAAAGCGGACATCCTACGAATACGTTAAACTACGCTTGGTTACTGCCTCAGACGGACGGAACGTGGTTGTTGAGATTTAGCTTTAGTGATGCTCAGCCTGGTTATGATATTTTTCAGGTGAGGGTTGATACTGCAGACGCTATCATATATGAAGAAAACCAGGAGTGGGGGGATTTTGTTCCTGGGCAATCGTATACGGTAAGCATTGAGGCTTCGGATCTTCTGCAGGGTGAATTTACAATGTCCCTGCGACGTTATCATTATAACGGCTCCTATGTGGGTGGGGTCGTAAGTTATAATGTAAATATTATTGATTCGTTCCAGTTTTACGTGCTTAAATTGAATAAGGCCATACGCCTGTGGCGTGCCACGGGTCTGCATCCTAAAAGCTTGGAAGTCATTGTCAATAGCGTTAATCCTGTTAATATCACCGATGAGACTTTGCAGTTACTGTTTCAGGTTCAGCGATGCGTACAGCGCTATGGCGTTGAGCCTGAAGAAGCCTTGGTTCTCTGCGGAGGACTACTGTCCAACAACAGTTATGACGATAATCAAAGTCTGTTTGATCAGGTATTTAATAGCCCGCCGCTAAATGGCGAGACGTTCGCACCCTCAACGACCTCAATAAACCTGCTGCCGACGAACGCTACCGACAACACTGTTGAAAAAGCTATTTTGAAGCGCGCGCTTAACGTTGACGACGTGGGGCTGTTTGCCTTGCTCAGGATTTTTGACAACGCCGCCTCTTCAGGCGTATTGACTCTTAATCTTAAAAATTTGTCAGCGATGTATGCCCTGAGCCGCTGGGCCCAACTCCACGCGTTAAGTGTGACGGAGTTAGAACAATTATTGAAGGCTGCTGGCTTGCCTAGGCTAACCTCTGAGCTGGAAAGTACTCAGCTATGGTCAGGCTGGTTGCAAAAGGTCGACAGCCTGACGCAATGGCTGAACTCGCGAAAACTGTCCGTGGCCGACCTTGATTTGTTAACACGCCCGACATTTACGCAGGCGGCTACCACCGAAATTTCGGCGCTGTTGGACGAGCTTAAGGGTGTGATAAGTGCTCATCCTGACGCCGATACCTTGGAAAAGCGTATCGCCCTTCTAGCACCCGTTTTGGTTTCGTCTTTAGCGCTACCGTCCGCCCCAGTGGCTGAATCGGTTCTTGCTTGGGCCAATGGCCTCCAGCCAGCTGAGTGGACCGTGGATCAATTCTGGGACGGGGCGGAGACCGACGATGATAGCGTCGTTGCGTTTTGCTACGGTCTAGCGCAGTTGGCATTGATTTATCACGCCACAGGTATCAATCCTCAAGCCTTTTCATTGTTTGTAGCCACTCCTGCCCGGCTCTTGGGGCCTGCACCAGAAGTTGCGGTGTTGCCGCGTTCTTTGGCAACGGTACAAGCGCTTTGCAACTTCAGTGCCTGGCTAAAAAGCCTGGGTGATGGAGCGTCTGCCGTGCTGGCAGCCTTTGTGGCCGACACCCTCACTCCGGCTGATCTTGCAAGGGCGCTGAATGATGATGCGACAAGGTTCGAGCAGGCTACCAGGCAAGCCTATGCTAATACTCAAGCAGCTTCAGAAACGAAACTCAGTGCCTGGTCGGAGATCGACGTCGTGCTGCAGTGGGCGGCGTTGAGCACCACCTTTGGTGTGACACCCGTGAATATCGGGCAGCTTCTTGCGCTGAACTATACCGCAGGTAACCAGCCGCCATGGGACGACTGGGTGCGCGTTGCGGATGCGTTCACGGCAGGGCTGACACCCTACGAGACCAAAGGCATGGAGGCCGCTTTGGCCTCCGGACTGAGCGCCGCCCTGTGTGGCTATCTGCTCAAGTCCGGGATGACTGCCCAGTTGGCAAATAATTCGCGTGAAGGGCTCTATCAATATCTACTGTTAGACAACCTCAACGGGCCACAGGTAATGACCTCTCGCGTGGCTGAAGCCATCGTGAGCGTACAGACATTTATACAGCGGACCTTAAGTGCCGCCGAGTCACAAGGTACCGTAGATAAGGCGGCAGTCACGGGGCAATTCTTTACCGACTGGGAACGGTATAACCAGCGCTACAGCACCTGGGCTGGCGCGGCGAAGTTGGTCTACTACCCGGAAAACTATGTCGATCCCACGGTGCGTCTGGGCCAGAGCGGCATGATGAATACGATGCTGCAAACGTTGGGGCAGGCGCAACTCAATACCGATACGGTAGGGGACGCCTTTAACACCTACCTCAACAGTTTTGAGGAAGTGGCCAACCTCAGGGTGATCAGTGGCTATCACGATAACCTTGACGTTCATGAAGGGAAGACCTACTTCATCGGTACGAACCAGAGCGAAGTGCGTGAATTCTACTGGCGCAGCGCGGACGAAGGCCGGCGCAGTGAGGACGGGCAATTAGCGGCGAACGCCTGGACCGACTGGCGCAAGATTGAGTGTGCCGCACAGCCGTGGGGGGATTGCATCCGGCCGGTGATTTACAAATCGCGCCTTTATCTCTGCTGGTTAGAGCGAAAAGATGTCACTCCACCTAAGGCGGACGGCTCGCCGGGCGATCCAAAGATGTTTGATTACGCCATCAATATTTCCTACCTACGTTACGACGGTAACTGGACGTCACCGAAAATCATTGATGTGACCGAGGAGGAAAATGGCTTTGCGGCTGGCGGTAAGCCACCAGGGATTTATTGCACGAGTTTTGACGCAGAAACAACCATGGCAGTGCTGCTCTATAGAAAAGCAGATAGTTATGCGGATCAACTGCCAGTTCAAGCGGATATGCGTTTAGTCTACATTTATGAAGACATGGCATCGGATCAAAGACAAAGCTCTGCTGAAACTTTTCTTTCGTCTATGAAGTATGAGCTTGATCCCACTGAAGGCAACGTTGTCAATAATAAATATACTCACGGGTTGAGTTTGGGGGGCGAGTCAGTTCATGGATTATATGAACGGAATTATGATATCTCAGTCAGTTATGGAAGTTATACGCTCGATGTCAATGGATCTGAGGCTGTCGCGAAAATTTCCATACGTAAGCGGATTACGCTGGTGCCGAGAATTCCCAACCCGTTAAGGCTGCTGTATGAATACTATAGTTCGTTCGCTGAAACACCCTTTCTTCGCGCCCTGAGCTCTGACGACGGCAAGATATGGTTCGTCAGGCAGGGAGGGAAGATATATTTAGCGCTGAGTACTATTTTAACATGGGGAGTTCCTCTTTCTGTCTGGGTGTACTACGGTGATGCACATGCCAGGTTGTTAGTGCGTGAAGATGCTGTGAGTGCTGTGACGTTTGTGCTTGCGGTTTACAATGATCCGTATCCTGATTCGATGCTTTGTCCGAGTCCCGCAGGATTTACTGTAATGATACAACTTGTTACGGGTAGTTATCAATTTGATACGCCGCCTCAGTGGATGGCGAATCCTTTTTACCCTTTTTCTTTCGATCTTCTTCAGTTAAATGTTTTTGATGTCAACGGACCTCAGGCTTTTTTGGCCGGAGATTATGTAAGTGCTCTTCCTCCCTTTGATATAAGTGGAATGGTTTTTGACTTTGATGTTAGCAATGTGTCGATTAGTAAAGAATGGGGTGTCCTTCCCTCTTATGATGTGGCGTTCAGCTTCAGCATTGGCGGGGTTGACAGTGATGATCGTATACAGTGGATTGTTCCCGTTACTCGAAATGCATCTGATTCAAAAAACATCATCAAAATAAAAAACACCCCTGAAAAAGCTCAGTATATGGAGTTCGACGCCTGTCGCACGCGCCTCAATACACTGTTTGCACGCCAATTAGTGGAAAGGGCTGCTGCAGGCATCGACACGATTCTTAGCTACGAGACGCAAGAGATTCAGGAGCCTCAATTGGGGGCAGGTTTCTTCACCACGCTCACACTCCCGATCCATAAGCCCGGTGTACACGGCGATGAGCCTTGGGTAAAAATTTACTACAACTATTTTCTTGCTGTTAATGATAGCTATTTGGCGTGGTCCGGTAGTCTTAGTGCTACGAGTACAACAGTGGTGAATCTATTTATACCCTATCCCGATGGCGGTTGGTTCACAACGAACGAGGTTCATCTGCGTTTACAATACAAAGAGGCTGACTACAATGGTCTAAATTCCCAGAGTGTTTGGTTGCTCTATGCGCCTGATACTGGAGTGGCTACTGTCAGCAGGCCTGGAACCAATTCTCTCTCAGAAGACATTGTCAAAAGTGTTACTGTTAAATCGCGTAGCACCGTGCCAATGGACTTCTCAGGCGCCAATGCCCTGTATTTCTGGGAGCTGTTCTACTACACCCCAATGATGGCGGCGCAACGCTTCCTTCAAGAACAACAGTTCACATTGGCGGACCCATGGCTACGTTATGTATGGAGCCCATCAGGTTATGTTGTTCGCGGTCAGCATGTCGACCGTAACTGGAACGTGCGCCCACTTCAAGAGGACACCAGTTGGAACGACGCCCCACTCAAAGCTGTAGATCCTGACGCAGTGGCGCAAAACGACCCTATGCACTACAAGGTCGCTACCTTCATGCGGGCGTTGGACTTGCTTATTGCGCGAGGCGACGCTGCCTACCGTAAGCTTGAGCGAGATACCCTCGCCGAGGCGAAAGTCTGGTACAGCCAGGCTCTGAACCTGCTGGGGGAACAGCCTTACATCCGCGCCAATGCGCTATGGGCTGAGCCATCGTTGGGCGAGGCATCCTCTGAGGCGTTGGCTGAGCAACACTTGACCGTATTGAGCTTGCTGCGTGACGGGCGAGTCGAAACCCTTAAGTCGATGGCATCGACAAAAACGGCAGCGGCGAGTGCCTTGTTCCTGCCGGAAATCAACGAGGTCATGCAGGGCTACTGGCTAACGTTGCGCCAACGGATGTACAACTTGCGGCATAACCTGACGCTGGACGGCCAGCCGCTGCTGTTGCCGCTATTCGCCAAGCCGGCGGATCCAAAGGCCCTGCTCAACG
This sequence comes from Pseudomonas sp. P129, assembly GCF_020312195.1. NCBI lineage: Bacteria > Pseudomonadati > Pseudomonadota > Gammaproteobacteria > Pseudomonadales > Pseudomonadaceae > Pseudomonas > Pseudomonas sp. P129. The sequence continues at coordinate 408,446 of NZ_JAGPYS010000001.1, forward strand.
CTGCCGTGGCGGCGGAGAGTAGTGGCGGGTCAGATCTCCCCGTGACATCTCTCCCTCTGTGGCGCTTCGAGCCGATGCTCGACAGTGCTCGCGGTTTGGTGTTCCAGCTCATACAGTTCGGTAATGCTGTTCTGGGTGTGCTTGAACGTCAGGATGCAGAGTCGCTGAACGCCTTGTTGCAAAATCAAGGCACTGAGCTGATGGCTAGCACTATCCAGGTACAAGAAGGCACGCTCAGAGAGCTGGAGGCTGAAAAAAAGGTCCTTTCTCGTTCCAAAGACAGTGCACAGCGACGATTTGACAGTTACTCCCGCTTATATGATGAAGACATCAATTCCCGCGAACGCCTGTCTATAAGTTCACTAGAAAGCGCCAAATCGCTTGGTGCTGGAGCTAAGGCGGCGTATATAGCCGCTGCGGCTTTGGATCTTGCCCCCAACATCTTTGGGCTGGCCAATGGTGGTATGAAGTTTGGTGCTGTCGGCACCATGGCGGGGCTTGGTATCTCTATAAGTGCTGAAAATCTAATGATGGATAGCTCGCGCATTTCCCAGGAAGAAATCTACCGTCGCCGGCGCCAGGAGTGGGAGATCCAGCGCAACAATGCAGAGGGCGAGATCCAGCAGATAGAGGCCCAGCTAGCATCGCTCGAGGTGCGCCGCGAGTCTACTGAACTGCAGAAAGCGCACCTGGAGATGCAACAAGGACAAGCACAGGCGCAGTTAGACTTCCTGCAGACCAAGTTTAGTAATGGCGCTCTTTACAGCTGGCTGCGTGGTCGTTTGGCAACCATTTACTTCCAGTTTTACGACCTGGCGGTGTCGCGCTGCCTGATGGCCGAAAAGGCGTGGCACTGGGAGAGTGGCAAGAGCGATACCTACATTCGCGGTGGTGGATGGCAGGGTACCTGGGCCGGACTTACCTGCGGGGAAGGGCTCATGCTCAATCTGGCGCAATTGGAAACTGCCCGGATGAAGTGGTCTAAACGCGCCCTTGAAATCACACGGACAGTTTCGCTGGCTGATTTTTACCGCAGCACATTGGCAGAAACCGATCAATTTGAACTGTCAGCAGCGGTGTCGGCGTTGCTGAACGGGGATACGCCCCCAGAGGGCAGCGCCGAGCGTGTCAGGCTGGACGAAAGCGGCGCGTTAACGGCTTCAATTACACTGGCAGATCTGAATATAGTTGATGACTACCCCGGCGGGCTGGGAGATCAGCGCCGAATCAAACAGGTCAGCGTATCACTGCCCGCCTTGTTGGGGCCTTACCAGGATATTCAGGCGGTACTCAATTACACCGGCGGGGGGAACGTTTTACCGCCGGGTTGCGACAACATGGCAATTTCGCGAGGAGTGAATGACAGCGGTCAGTTTCAACCCGACTTTAATGACCCACGTTGGTTACCGTTTGAAGGGGCAGATATCAGGGAGGGCAGCATGATAATCAGCTTCCCGCAGGCCGAAACGAAACAGAAGGCGCTGCTGGAAAGCCTGAACGATATCATTTTGCACATCAACTACACGATCCGCTCTTTATAGTCTCCCTGGCTGGACCCGTCTGCAAAGGGGCGGGTCCTTTGGGGAGTCGTATGAGTGACCCGGTGTTAGTGGCATGGCTGCACGTTGGCACTCCCGGGGTCATGATTGCTTCCACGTCGATAAGCGCTCAACCATCCGCAGCCCTGTACCAGATTTCTCCACCTCGCTGAACTCCATCACGGTTTTTCGGGGTTGGTGGCGTCCTTGCGTTAGCCAGACTCGCTGACGAATTTCCTGATAGTCATGTTGCGCTCATTCACGCGAATACCTGCTCAGGCATGCTTTAAGATAAGCACTACCTTGTCCTTATGCTAAACCCATTGATAGGAATTTCCTCGGTTTTGTTATAAATTGGCAAAGTGCTAAAGCTTTTTTGCTCAAGAGCTTCGCAGTTCCATGCCTTAGTTTGGGCTGCGTTATACAACATGCCTAACGTCATTACTGTCTTTGCGCGCCGATCTTTGGATCTGAAGAACACAAAAATATCGGTTCCTTCGGGCTTGAAATAACGATAGTGGTCGTAGTCACCGGGGGTAACACCAAAGTGTTCGAAAAAATCTTCCATAAAGTCACTGGCGTCGTCACCGTCAAGCCCTAGATCCCAACTGACTCTAGTGGCGAGGCTGAGCGTTTCAAACGCTTTTTTGCCAAATCCAACATAAAAGTAGATTCTCTCGATGAGATAATTAAGTATGTCATGGTTCAGATCGTTTTTATCCATCTTAAAAAACCTGATCTTGTTCATCTACGATAGAATAGAATTGTAGGTGTTCACGGTTATTTATTTTATCTTACCGAATTTTATTTGTTGTAGGATCATGCGATGACTAGTGCTGCCTGTACAGGGTGGTCCCTAGGCGCTGGTGTATCTCAAAACTTAACAATCAAAGTCGCTCCGCCCAGTCTAGAAGGTTTAACTGCTTAGGCCGGGCACAAATTATCAGTACAGCCAGCTCTAAAGGTAAAGTCTTATTTCTCAGTCCTTTGGCGTAGGATCTTCTTGAGTTAGCGTAATCCTGTAACTTCTAAGGTTGTCGCCTTCAGTGACATACTCCTTGCTAAAGTAACGGTAGACAGCACCCTTTACCGTAATTCCTACGCCATTGGGTGTATCATGGATGGCGACGTTTTCTAAAGAGCTATCCGTGATCAGAAATTCGCTTTCCTTATTAAGTTTATGCAGTACTTCTGAATCGTCGCCTTCAAGCGGTTTACTGATGAAAAAACGTAGTGTGTCCATGTCAGTGGCCATGGCGCCATAGCGTGTAATATACAGCCAATCACCCTGAGGAAGCGCCCGCTTCAACACTACTTCATCCGCGTCACTACCGAAATCAAAAAGGTCGCCAAGAAATGCCTTCGCTATTAAAAAGACTACAAGTATCCAAAACGAATTCTTGTAAGTAAATCTAAAGTTAGTATCCTTTGGATTTTGCATACAAGATCCCCATTTTTATCCATTTCTGGTCTTTGGGGTCATCCCCGTATGGAGGCAGCCAGAACCAATGGCCCCACTTATGTTTTCGTGTTTTGGCTTCTCCTTGGGCGAACCCAGCGGCTCTCAGTAGAAGCTGCTCAGTTAATTGGCCGGCTGTCCCCACAGCGCCGTAATGAAAATTGCCGAAGTCCTCCCACTCAGGATGTTTCTGCTTGTAGTCCCACGGGCCCTTGTTACGGACTTTGTAGTAAAACCAACTCATTAAAGCACCCGTGCTAGGATCTTTTTTCCACTGATCGTTCGCGAGCTTCATGTGGACATCTACATTGACTCCGGGAGGAATGAATGCTGGTATTTCGTAATTCATCGCCTGTCCCTGCGAAATCTAATGGGTGGTTATGAAAATATCTTGTTGCTGATAGCATCCCAGCCGCCAGCAATTTGTCCAGCGCTTTGCCCTGTTTTCCGACTTTGCTTGGAGTAAATAAGTTGAATTCTTCCATAGTTCAGAGCGATAAGTTCGCTTGGAAAGCTGTTGTCCTGGTCGCCATTGCCCGTTAATGAAAAAGAACTGATAATAACCTCTTCAAGTTTTATCTCCAGGTATTTGACTTTTGGGTCGCCTGCACGGAAAAGATGCACAGATACCTGCTTGAAGTGCTTACCACTGCAGCAAGCCTCATGAAGCTTTGGGGTGGCATTATCAACAGCCTTACGAACGAGCATGTCGCTCATGTAAGCCCTGCCCGAGGTTGCGCCGCCGGCTGACGTGGAGGTAGCTGAGGCCGTCTGACTAGCCGAAAGGTCGAAGTCTTGCAGCTCGATCCAGTTTTCGTAGCCTTCTGAGAGTGTCTCGCCGGGAACTCCTTCGATCTGCAGATATGCTTCCAATGACATATTCAATTCCTTTTAATGCGATCCTGAGCTTTTGATAATACACGGAAGCATTTTTGATGTGAATCGCTCGGTCGGTTGGGCAGGGCGCGCATTGTGCAGAGAGGCTGGACAAAAATTGTCAGTAGAAAGCCGCGCCCGCCGCCAGCCTTTGGGGGCATTGGAGACGGTCATAAAGCTGGAATTACTGAGCCAATACGGCCCAACAAGGCACAAAAAAAGCACTTGCGATAAACGCTAAGTGCTTGATTTGTAACGCTTGTTTGGTGGGCCGGGGTCGTTTGAACCGGGCGGCAAAGTGTCCGTATTTAAAGGGGGAGGCCGGGTTGTAAGTTTCTGGGGATACATGCAGGGATACAGGGTGCTGGACGCTGCGTCTGCCAATGTCAAAAGAAACGGCTAAATTGACGTACATAACGTCAATGATAAGCGGAGCTGGGGAATTGATTAGATGGCTGATCCGGTGAGTACAATTTCGACCGAGCCGTGGCCGAACAACAAATTAATGCTGGAAGCAGTCTACGAATGGATTCGTAGACTCGATAGCTACCCAGGCTGGAGAGAGTGGAACCGCAAAAAACTTGACAGGGTGCTGTTTGACGATGAATGGCTGTCAGACGAGGAGCGCGAGCCGCTCGAAGATTTCAATTTTCCTCCAGAGGTGGATGGGCAATACGCAGTCGTCTATCAATACTTGGGCCTTCATCAGACGATCCAGGTACTGCGCGACTGTGAGTATTACTTCCGACGGTATCCCTTTCGCGGTTTGCCTGTCAGCCATTCGGATCACCTAACGAACGTATGCGAAATGTACTTTGGCCGATTCTATGAGTTTAGGGAGCGGCTCAAGAACTACCTCAATGCCCTAGACGCTTCGGTGTCAAACAATAAGGTAGACGTAGGCAGGTACATAAAGCTGTTCGACAAGGAGTTCGATCAGGAACTGAGAGCTAGGAATTCTGTGCATCACCATCAGCGCTTCTCGGACCAGGCAATCGACCGTATTTATTTAACCCACACGCTGTCTAGAGACCCGAAGGGTCTTGGTTGGAAGGAGGAGCGAGAAAGAGCCTACCGAAAGGTCACAAGCGAATGGGTGGCACGTGTACGCAGTCGTGCAGCCAAGGTCGAAGAGTTTCTAGATGCTACTTCGGCGTTTGCGCTTGCGCATTGCAGCTTCCTTTCGCTGACAACCAACCTTGGGCTGGGGACCCTGAAGGAAGGCCTTTGATACGGGGCATGAAACCCGCGTGGGTTTGGTAGCTGCTGCTCGGTTAACGTTGGTTGACAGTTGACGGGTTGACAGCAGCACATCAGTAGCTGAAGGAATGAACATCTGGGTTCACCACCCGATTGGGTGAGTTCACCGGGTTCACCAGTTCACTAAGCTGTGAAAACGTCCGCTACTCAAGATGCGCGGGTTCCCTGCCCCGTAAGCAGCGGAAGTCCTCAGGGTCCCCCGGCTTATGCCGGATTCCTTTCGCTGGTGGGGCTCACTTCATAGGGGGGCGGGGAACATGCCCGTCAAATGCGGTGTAACTGGTGTTTCGGGTGTAGCAATCTTTCTTAAGTATATGAAAAATAAGCATTAAATTCTTGTAACACTTCGCTGTGAGTTTATGTTTATGTGATGTAACAATACGGAATTGTGTAACGCTGCCGCTGCCTGTGTGCCGTACGGGCAACTCTGTACGATGGTTGCTATCGTCCAAAAGCCGACGTTCCGATCTCGGCCGTACTCCCTCCTGCAAGCTCATAGCGGCTGCATTGTATAAATATGTCTTAAAGATCGCTTATCAGTGGGGCGCCAGGGACACAACGGCAATATGATCCGCCTGCACTACGGCACGAGGATCATTGAGCACGACCCGGACGTGTTGCATGCTCCAGAACGCCCAAGGCCTGTAGTCAGATGGTGGGCGCTGTGAAATGATCGAAGCGATCTCCCTGATACTCCAAGCGAAGGAACTGCTTATGCCAGTGATGCATTTGTTCATAGATACAAATATCTTCTTGAATTTCTACACCTATCCCGACGATGACGACGGAGTCATAGATGAATTGCTAGAAAATATCGGTCCGAACAAGATAGTTTTGCATCTTCCAAAACAGGTAGAGAATGAGTTTGAGCGAAATCGAGAATCAAAGCTCCATGGTGCTGTCACAGAATTCCAGAGTAGCAAGTTCCCCAATGCGGTACCAAACCACATGAGAGGAACGGAAGCAGCCAGAAATTATCAGGAAGCTATAAAAGTTGCAGAGTCCGCAAAGAAGACGTTAATAGCTAATGCGACAGGTTTAGCGCTGCAGAATGACTTGCCTGTCGATAAAAAAATAACTGAAATCTTCAATAATTCACAAAAATACGACGAGGATGATGCAACCTTTAAGCTTGCGATTGAGCGCTCCCAAAGAGGTAATCCTCCGGGCAAAGGAGAAAGCGTTGGCGATAGATATAATTGGGAGGTTCTACTTAAGCACGTACCGGCGGGGGATCTACATATCGTCTCTAAGGATGGTGACTATGCATCACCTCTAGCCAACCTAGACAAAAGAACAGTCAAAGCCAAGCGCTACCTTTCCGAGGAGTGGTCAAAGAAAAAAGAAGATGGATCTCTCCACATCTATACAAACATTAAGTCTGTAATTGCCCATTATAAGAAACTCGTACAACAGCCTGAGCTCCCAGAGCCGCCAGTGGACGTTGACGCGCCGCTGCCACCTCAAATACCCTCTGTTCCAATACTTGTTCCACCACCACCACCACCACCTCCTCCTCCTCCTCCGGTGCATGGAATGGCTGCCGTTGGAGCGCCAGAGGAAGTGCGGGATCGATTACAAAGCCCTGAGTATTTAGCTGTTATTAACCAGAAAAATGAAGCGATTGAATACCTAAAGGAGAGTGGCAGCTTCTCTACAACTCATGTGGCTATCTCTAAGCTGGCCAATTATTTGGGATATTTTGATGCGTCAGACGCAACTAAGCTTTTCAAGGCGGCCTTAGAAAACGCTCAAGTGGGGTGGATAATCTCCGATGACGATGTTTATGACTTTTATGTTAAACTAGCGAACGAGTTTCTAATAGTTATGGAGACTGATCTCGCAAGTCAAATTGTTGATCTGATGGGACTCGTGCCAGCACCTCCGCCACCACCGCAACCTATCCAATCGTAGAAGCACCTCTGAATTCCTAAATTTCTGATAGGCATATGACCTGACCCACGCTCAACTCAGAGCTGGGCCAGGCTGAACGCTTAGCGCGCTCTTACGCTACATCATGGCCGGCATATTGCTGGCCGAGCTGCGTTGTGTGTTCCGACCGGATTCGACTCAATGCTTACGGAGACGACATTCAAAAAACCACCCAATGTGGTCGGTAAACTGAGCTCAGGTAAGCGAACGAGGGGCTGCGCATATCGGGATTTATGGTATTCCCCGTTAGGATGAGCCGTTAGGAAGCGGCTCTGGCCCACTCCCGAGTTAATGGCATAGTAGCCAGTAGCTGTATGTGCCTCACAAAAAGTCAGTTCTCCATCCTTACTAGCCAAGTCGCTCGCAGCCCCAAGGGCGGAAGGATGATGGGTAAACGAGAACTATACCTAGCTGTAGGTGTACTTCATGGAGCACTTACGTTTATTCTTGGCCAGCTCAACGTGTGACAATGCGGGTAACTATCGCCCACGTCGCGCGCTGAACGTCCAAAAAACGCGCTTTTTTCCGCCGGTTGGCTCCACATTAGCGGTCAGCCTGAGTCGAGTTTTTAAGGAGGTTATATGAGGAAATCAAGAATATTTATAGCATCAGCGGTGGAAAGTTTGGATGTGGCTGACGCATTCAACGTAAACCTAGATCATCAGGCTGAGGTAACGGTTTGGAAGAATGGGTTTAACCTTTCTCAGAACACGATTGACTCTCTAGTAAAAATGGCGGAATCAGTGGATTTTGCAATTTTCATTTTTACACCAGATGATATTGCAGAAATCAGAGACCAACAAAAGCACATCGTTCGAGATAATGTGCTTTTTGAACTAGGGCTATTTGTCGGTACTTTAGGTAAGGAACGGTGCTTCATCGTTAAACCTCGAGACACTGAGCTGCATTTTCCGACTGACCTTTTGGGTCTTACACCCGCAGATTACAATGGTGAAAGGTCTGATGGAAATTTAGAGGCCGCTGTTAATCACCCATGTGTACTAATCAAGAAGGAAGTGGCACGTTTAGGTTTGCTTTCACAGGATCTAAATATTCAGACAAAACCGCGCAAAAAGGCTGGATACAATTATAAGCTTGGCGACGTTGAGCATCGTCTACTGGCAAAAGTTCTTGAAAGCTATGCTAGCTCACCGGATGGTGTATCTGTATGGAGTACATTCAACGATCTGAAAGGGGTTGAGCAAGGGGTACTGAGTTTAGCTGCTATTAAGCTAGAGAGGGTCGGATTTCTAGATAAGAGTATCGCTATAGATCACGAGTATAACGGCTCTGAATATTATGCATTTTCAATAACTGCCGACGGGATTGATTATCTGCTCGAGAATGAGGAGTTGCTTCACAAAGCAAATAAAAAGGTAGATGCGGGTGGTTTCGATACAGATATCCCGTTCTAAATTTATTTGCTATTACGGAGTGTCTGTACAATAAAGTAAAAAACAAAATTGCAATAATGAAGAGTATGTTAGTAATTGGTTCAGGTCGTGGCGCATTAACTTGGGCGGGCTGAAGCGCAATCATTACGTAAACAAGAAGATCAACGCTGTAGCTAAGTCCTGACTTATGCGAAGACATATTCGGATCTGATAGTAACGGCTTTACGATGTCGCGCGATACTTTCGCAGGTATTCGATTATATACGACATGAGATGCAACAAATGTTGCGTTGAGATTGAGGAATGTTAATCCAATGCCTGCCACTACTGACCGGTAATGGTCCATTGCTGCCTATCTTAAGGCGTAGCAACCGGCCAAAAGAAGCCACTCGGAGCGCCTTGAGAAGTGCATAATAATCCCACCTACTCGCAGTTGCTTTCTAGGCTAAATCTGTCAATGACCATTTCGCCTATGAGCAGCTGGAACGGGGAGGGGGGAAGAAAAAAGCGGCGATCTTCAGTGGCCCTCATTCATGATTGAGGTGCGTACGGTTGTCTTTGGGGGAGTTATACAAAAGTGAAACTTCGAATTCAGGTGATGAAAGAGATAATACTATGAGCACGATATTAGCTCCTCAAAACCGAACTTTCGCTCAGGATCACCAGGCAAAGAGAGGCGTTTCGTGAATTTTATCGCACTAGATCGGGCCTCGTGTTTTACCATGGCTCATGCTAAAATTGCCAAATTTTTCGGGGGTGGCGCACCATGGATTATTACGAGCTTGATACATCTTTTAGATATCGAAAGACAAGTCAATCGATACCATCGATACTAGAAGGGATTCGTAGTGATCGGATTAAGTGGGACCCGATGTTCACTTACTCCAATTCCTGGTCGCCGAGTTCGAAGTCAACCTTTATAGAAAGTATATTGGTTGGAATGCCCACTACAGACATACTTTGTGAAGAGAATAGATATGGGGAATTATCTATACTAGACGGCGTGCAGCGCTTGATATGTCTCCAAGATTTTTTTTCTAATGTATTTAGATTGCAGGGCTTGAAGCTTTTACCATCCCTTGAGGGGTGCCGCTATTCCGATCTTAAGTATAGTCAGTCCTCTATCTTTCATAATCGCACCGAGCTTGGCTTTACTGTTATCAGCTATGACACCGATGCTATCTTGAAGTTTGAGTTTTTTAAAAGGGTGCATTCCGATTCTTATAAGTTTCCGGTTCAGCTCGCTAGAAACTATGCATTCAGGGAACATTTATACTTCATAAGGGAGCTGCAGGACGCAACTCGGAACTTCTTAGCTCCGAAGGATCAATACTCTTACAGCTTTTCAATGGAGACGACGAAGTCTACTCATCGAGATGTTTCGGAGTTTGATGAGCTTTATCTGCTTCTGTGTTCTGCTTCATTGACCTATCATGGCCGTATGCGACCATCAAATGTTAGGTACTCAGGTAAGTTTAGCGATCTTCTTGATGATACCGCAATTTATTTACATCAAAATTCGGACGATTTCCGCCCGTTGAAGGATGTCGTCGTTGAAACACTGTCGAAAGCTAGAAGATATTTTGGAACGCCTATTCTATTCGCAGATCTACCGAGACGTAAATACCCATCGCGCCGCAACGATGAGATCATTCTCGACAGTGATAGTATAGTTGCATGCTTTATCGACTGTTTGAAAAATCGAAATATAGATTTGGATGACATCACCAATCGGAAGATCGGGTACAGAAGCAACCGTTCGTCTCAGTTGTTCCTTAAAGAGCTTTCAACTTAGGAGCTAATGCATGATCTCAAAGCTTGAACTAAAAAATATAAAGTGTTTCAATAGTGCAGTATTTAACTTGTCAAATCTAACTGTTTTCTGTGGAGCCAACTCTGCTGGAAAGTCCACAGCCATTCAGTCACTTTTACTGCTTAGACAGAACTATAACTGTGGCAAACTCAAGGCTGGAAAGCTTAGCTTGGTAGGTGAGTACTTTTCGGTTGGACACACTCGAGATTTGATAAGTCATTCTCCAGTTGGAGAGTCATTATCCATTTCGATCGATGATGTGAGTTTTGTTTCTGATCTCAAAGAGGCTCAACCTTACGATTATCATATTAGCTTTGACTCCCCGCCCCAATTAGAGCACGATTTCTTTTCTGCCGACTTTAATTATTTGAGCGCCTACAGACTTTCACCTCAAAATAGTTACGATACTAATTTTGAGTCAGATAAGCTCGATTTGGGAATTTACGGGCAATACGCGATTGCCGCACTGGTTCGTTACGGAGACATGCCTGCTCCCAATCAGAAGCTTGCTAAGCATATTTGCCCAGGAGTGGACGAAGTTGATACCCGCGCAATCAGTTTGGCGAGAGCTTTTAAAGAGGCGATGAAGCTTATTAGCGCTGATTTTGATATAGTAATTAACTCGCACCTTACTCTTGATAAAGTATCTAATACATTCTCGGCAGGAGCCACTGCATATCAGGTTCGCCCTGTTAACACAGGCTTCGGTATAAGCAATGTGGCTCCTATTGTACTGGCGGCTCTATGTACCAGGGAGGGTGGGTATCTTATTGTCGAGAATCCGGAGGTTCATCTCCATCCTGCTGCTCAGTCCTCCCTCGCGGCTTTGCTGTCTTTGACTGCAACTTGCCATGTGCAAGTGATACTTGAAACTCACAGTGATCACATAGTCAATGGTATTCGTGTTTTTGCGAAAGAAAATTCTCTTGAAAATGGGTTCGTTACTGTTAACTCCGTGAGAGCGAGTAAGTTAGGTCGAGTTGTCACAGAAATAACTATTGATAGTGAGGGAGGCCTGAGCGATATGGATGAAGGCTTCTTTGATCAAGCCGAAAAGGATTTGCTGAGGTTGTTCTAATGAAAGTGTTCATTAATGATCTGTCAATAACCGGCCAAGCCTCTAATGAAGCTGAGGCGATGGATGTTCTATCTTGTCTGGCAGCAGTGGCGGCCCGGACGAAGAGTATCGGATTTGGTAATAAGGCATACCGGACGCGCTCTCTGGGCAACAAAGTTATTACAGGTAATATGACAGTCAAAGAAGTACTGATTGCCAGCTCTGCTAGAGCGCGGATTACCGATGAGCTACAGAGAAAACTTGCTATCGAGGTCTTTCTCAAGCAGCCGTATGTCGATAATTGCCACCTTCAAGATCATGATACGATTAATGATAGCGTCGGGAACTGTCTAAAGGATTCTTGTTTCGACGGTGCGGCAGCAAGCGTTGGGGCTCCATTAACTGTTTCAGCAAAAAATTGCCCACCCTACAACGTTTCAGCTATCTCAGTTTCTAGCTCAGTTTGGGGCCAAAAAAACGTTATAAACGTGACGGATGAAATTAGCTTATCCAATGTCTCATGGATATTCGAACACAATTCAAAACATCGGCTTAAAGAGTATCGCGCGCGCGGTGAGCTGGTAAGTGTCATGGATCTTTCTCTTGCTGATGCGCAATTTGCTTTGAGTAACGGCATTAAAGTCAATGATCGAATATATAGCTATTTTAATGAGTCATGGTATCAATTTCACTGTCACCAAGGAAATATATATCATGGGTTCAAAGTTAAGCTGGAAGAAAATAAACCAGACCACATGAAAGCGCTAGCCATTTCAGAGTCTCTCGCGCATGCCCCTTATGGACAAATTTTCTCCTGAGCTAATGTAAGCAGAAGCAGAAGCAGAAGCAGAGGTAGATTCTGGTCGTCGATTGCTACATTGACGCCTATGTTCCCACGGATGATATCTGCCGTTCTTTGAAAGTAGGAAGTGCCAATGACTGCTATTGGCAGAACGCGGCCTTCCAATTTCTTTATGAAAAATCACGACTGCGCAGGTCGTTCGTCAATCCGGCTTGGAGCTGTATGCTGATTTGGTGGGTTATAGGTCAGCAGCAAAAAGGGCCCGTATGGGCCCTTTTTCTGGTGAAACTGGTTATTTCGTCAACCACCCTTCGACGACATTAGCACTGTATTCTGCTTTCCACTCCTTCAAGGCTCTGTGATTCCCACCTTTGGTTTCGATCACTTCACCAGTATTCGGATTTTTGTACACCTTGAGTACGCGCGGTTTGCGCGTGCCTGCAGGTTTGTCAGAGATCTGGTATCGGGCCGATGCCTGTGGGTCCAGCAGATTGACGATGTGCTTCAGGCTGAAGCCATAGTGCTCAAGCAGCTTGCGCAGCTTCGTTTCGAACTCGATCTCTTTCTTCAGTCCATCATCACCTTTCATTTTTTCCAGTGCCTGGAGTTGCTCGGCGAGGTGTTTTTCCAGCTGACGGTATTCTGCGAGTTTGGACATAGTGTCCCCTTTATCTGTAGTTGTGTGTTATTGAGATCGATAGTGCCGATTAAAAGTTTCGCACTATTTCCGACGTATCAGCTGGCTTTCAATGTGCGCCATTTCCGCTTTAATTGCCTTGATCGTCAGCATTTGTATCTGACTGACTTTAGCTGAGGTCGCGTTGATGGTTTTCAACAGTGCAGCCAGATGAGCTTTCCGAGCCTTGAGCATGTCAGCCCAGCTCGTGCTGTTTTGTAGTGGCTTGTTCACTGCTTTCATCAGTTTGTTGCTCCAGTTGGCTCACGAGTACAGCCTGTTGAGGTGTCGAAATATCGTTGAGCAGGAGCAGATCTTGCGCGTTGTATCTGCGCGCCCGGTCGGATAGTTCATGCCACGTCCAGCTCCCGACCCGTTCGCCTGCTTGTGGAACGGCCAACTTCAGCAAGCTCACTTGATCAATGCCGAGCAGGTTGTAATTCGCCCAGAGCTTTCCGCCCACATCGAAGAGTGTCTTAGCGGCCTCGTTCCATTTCTCTTCTAGCACTGTTTGAGAAAGCCACAGGGCGTCGCGCTCTATCCCCTTATGCTTTTCCTGAGCTTCGGCGATGTATCGATCCACGGTGAGCAGCTCCTGCTCCAGCGCGGAGATGATCAAGTCTTGCCGACGATTATGTTCGGCTGCTGTTGCAAGGTTCTTCGCGGCTTTTTGAGCATCGGCGCTGGCATTTTTTTCGCTTTCGGTGTCGCTCCATGCGACGGCCTGTGCATACGCAGTGGCGGCGTCTGTTTCGGCCTGGCGTGCTTTGGCCATGTCCTCTATAGCCTGTTGCTTGATCTGTTCAAGACGGATGCTGAGGGTCTGACGTTTTTCATTCAGCTCCTGCTCATCGGCTTTCCAGTTGTTCATAGCCTCGATGTAACCCGCCATCAGGGAATCGCTATTAGCGAGGGTTTCGCGGCGATTGATCTTCCGATCCAACAGGTCCGCATTGTGCTTGCGCGAGTCGAAGCGCCTTTTCAACTCGTTGTACTTGTCGCGTAGCTCGTGCTCCTGGGCGGCAACGGACTGCTCATTTTCCAGCTCGGCCTCAATGGGCAGTAGCTGGGCTTGCAACTGGTCCGCCTCTTTCAGCAGGTCATCGCGGCGGTCTTTCAGTTCTTGGATCTCGTTCATGAGCCTGGTCTCTGTTCAATTCGATTGGGAGTTGGTTGTGTGGCTGGCGAGGCCGGGAATCAGCCGGCGCTACCTCGATCAGTAGGCACGCACTCAGGCGGCCCGAGCCTCGCTTTCAGCCAATCCCGGAATCGTCTTCACGATGTAGCAGCGTTGCGTGCCCAGGCCGGGCAAGCGCACCAGACTCGATGCCTTGCCGTCGTTCCCCGGCTCAATGACCCCACGCTGCAGCAGCTCCTTGTTCACCGCATTGATGTTCATGCCCCGGAAAATCTCCGAGCGCCATGACTCGGGCAGCACGTAATAGGTGTTGGTGGTGTGTAAGGAGTCGCCCAGGCCGTGCTCCATCGTCTTGCGAAAGCCAAGCCTGTCGATGGTGCGTGGGCCGTGTTCGTCGATCTTCGCCGCCGCCGATTCCCAGCGGGTAAATCGGCTCTCGCCGAAGCGCTCGATGACCTGGCGCAGTCGCGACACGATTGCGTCACCTTCGAAGTTACCGACGCCGCCGCGCTCGTTCATCCATGCGTTGAGGCAAACCCGAGCAGCGGTGGTGGCAGTGCCGTCGGGCCAGCCTGTTATCCCCATCGCGGTGGCCAGTTCACCCGCTGCGGCGGCGAGGCCAAAGCGAGCGGCGGCACGGTGAGCTTGTCCGCTGGCCGACGCGGGTAACGATTGGGCGATAAAGCCTTCCAGCGTGCGGCGCAGGATGGCGGACCAGGCGTGGCGTTTATCGGGTTCGCACAGGGCTGTGAGAAAGGCGGTGAGCGGTGTGCCGTAGTATTTCGCGACTCGCGCCTTGAGCGCGTCGGACAGTGCTGCCGCATCTTCAAAACCGCTCAGGGTGTCGAACATGCCTAAGCCTTTGCTGGCATCGGCTGGAACGGCGAGCATGCGTACTTCCATGCCCGCTTTCAGTTCCTTGTTCGCTTCGGCCATGTGCTGGGCCAACGTCTTCTCGCCGGTGGAGAGGAACAGCAAACGCCACTCCTGCACCTGTCGGCCTGCCTGGCCTCGATCATTGGCCCGTGCCTTGCCGGTGCCGTTGCCCAGCATGTACACCGTCTCGCCGATGATGCGTGGATCGCACATGCCAATCTCGTCCAGCACCAGCAGGCCGTCGGAATGCGCGGCGGCGATGGATTCCAGTGCGTTGTCGGTCGAGCGCCACGAACGCACCAGGCGCGGTCCACCGTAGATCGAGGCGGCGACCTGCAGGTGCGTGGTCTTGCCGCCTGAGCTATCGCCATACAGGTGAAAGCCGCCCGACTCATGACCCAGCATGTGCAGCAATGGACCCGCGAAAGCCACGCCGACCACAAACGCCAGGCGATGGTTTCCCACGCACAACGCGCCGATCTGCTCTTGCCATTGCTCAAGCGTGCCCGCTTCGCTGATCGGCGGCAGTTGAGATCCTGCTTCGTAGAAATGCAGGTGCTCGCTGTGGATGCCGACCTGTTGTTCCGGTAGGAGAAAGGCGCTGTCGTGCCAGCCCAGGCGAGTGACCAGTCGTGCCCGCTGTGCGCTGTCGAAACCGCCGAGGTAGCTCTGCAGGTCGTTGCGTGCATTGCGCCCTGATCGACTGCCAGCCAGACGCAGGCCCATGTCCACCAATGGGCCGAGTACGTCCTTGCCAAAGTCGCCGGTCATGGTGCGCGCCGGAATGTTCCAGCGCTTCTTGGCCCCGTCGGGGTCGTCGAACTCCACGAGCAGGCCCCAGTTGTGGCCTTTGTCATCGCGGGTCCGGGCGAGGATCTCCAGAGGCGAACACACCGGGCGCGCTTCGCCGTCGTCCCCTGCGTAAAACACACCTTCGGCCGTCAGGCGAAAGCCGCCAGGCATCAGGTCGTTTTTCGGTTTCGCAGGGCGCTTGGCCGTTGGCTTCGTCTTCGCTTTCGGAGTGGGTTCGGGCTCCTCCGCTGCGGACGGTTCTTCTACCGAACCGAACAGCTCGCCACTGCGCTCCAGCTCGGCGAAATGGGCAGCTGTCCAGCCTTTGGCAGGAGCGTCGGCGGCATCATCGCCGTTGTCCCATTGGCCACCTTTGGCGAAAGCGGCGCGCTCGTTTTTCATCGTGGGTTTGCGCTTGAACACCTCCAACGCAATGACCCGTACCGAGCCTGCGCCTATCTCGCGCAGCTTGTTGGCGACAGCGTCCATGCAGGTTTTGCCGCTGTCGTCGTTGTCTGGCCACAACAGCACGTCGCGACCCTTTAGCGGTGTTAGGTCTGCTTTATGCCAAGAGTTGGAACCGTTCGGCCAGCAGATGGCCACGTAGTTCGGCATCAAATCAGCAGCTGCATCTGCGGCTTTTTCGCCCTCGCACAAGATCACCGGCGCATCGGCGCGCAGTGCCAGTTCATCCCGTCGCAGCAGGGGTCGGGGCTCGGGCAGCCCTTGCCAGCGCCATTGGGTCGTTTCGCCGTCGCTGCGTTTGCACCAGGTCAGCGGCGCAAAGACCTTCTTCGGTTTGCCGTCCTCATCGGGACCGAGGTCGAACCGGTACAACGCCATGAGCGGCTGGCCCTTGTCGTCACGATAAATCCAGACCTTGGACGGTGCGCCATGCTGCCGGTGTTTAACCGGGCATTTGTTCATGGCCTCGGCCGGGATCGGCTGAATGGCGATCCACTCGGGCGCTTTGCTTTTGGCCGATGCGGGTTTGGCGGGCGCTGAGTCCGCAGTTACGCCGAGCAGATCCGCCAGTTTGTTACAGGCCTCGACGTCAGTGCCGCCGTCGATATAGCGCACTAGGTCTATCAAGTCACCGCCCTTGTCGCCGGTCGCGAAGTCAGACCAGGTGCCTTTGCTGATACTGATTTTCAGAGAGCCCGCACGCTTGTCCGTTCGGGTAGGGTTGGGTGCGGTGTACTCTTTACCGCCGTCTACTCGCTTCCCGTTGGGCAGCCAGTGAGCCATTACCTTGTCGATGTTGCGTAGCGCCGCAGATTTCACTTGTGCGAACGAAGGGCGTTTTTTCGTACCGGAGGCGCTCATGGGCGATCCTCCGTTGGAAACTGCAGGCTGGTGGTAACGTCATCGATGATGGCCTTGACCATATCGCCCAAGTAATGGGCAGCCCATGCCGCGCTGCTGTCCTCGTTCATCCCCGCTTGAAGCGTCAGTTTGTTGATGCAGTCAGTCAGCACGGAGGCGTGTTCTAAGGCCTCTTCGCAGGAAACGCCTGCATTGACGCTAAACAGTGGTTGGTTTCGGGCGTTGTATTTGGCAAAGGCGGTGTGCCCGGTGGTGTTGCCTTGGAAGGATGCGCTCACAGGCAACCTCCTTGCGCGGGACCGCGGACCAGCTCGTCTGCGTGAAGCGCCAGCGTACGTATCAAACCTAACGTACCGCGTACGTCCCAAAGGGCGGCGGCGATGATGTGATTCGCCAGGCTGGGTCCGTCATTTTCGAACTGGTCTTCAAGCAACAACAGCACCGAGCTGGCGCGGTCGACGGCGCAGGTGATGGCATCGATGGGAATACCGGCATCGGCTGTCGGATTAACACAGAGCAGGTCTTCGGGCAGGCAAAAACTCAGGGCGTTGTTCATTGGGCACCCCCTGCGGTTTCGAGGGCGCGAGCTTTGGTCATGTGAGCGTTGTAGCGGGCAAGGCGTGTAGCGAGGCTGGAATTGGCGTGTAAAGCGGCGAGAGCCATAGCGCGATGGGCAGCGGCGCGATTTCTGGAAGGAATGAGGGCGTGCATGTGCGTAACTCCAAGTTTGGTTTGGAGCTGCCACCAAAACGTCGCCAAACGAATTAGGGTGGCAGCTGTGCGCAGGTTGGCGAACCGGGAACTTGGAACCCGGCATACCCGAAGGTATCCCACACACAGCCGCCATAACGTAGCGCAGCGGGCACAAAAAAAGCGCCTGCTGTCTTATGGGGCGCTTGTGCGCCAAGTTTCTCAGGTCGCCAAACCTGATCGCTGAATTTGCAGCGACGGCCAGAGAATAGCGCCCGGTTTTGGGATGTGCAACTGTTTGAGCGACTTGCACTCGCGCTCGATGCGAAATACATTTGACGTGCATGTAGATTTACCTCAACGCCTCCGGTTGCCCCCGGAGGCGTTTTCGTTTGTGCGTGCGCCGAACCTGTAACGTGATAGCCCGGCGTTCTGGTACCAGATCAGGGCCAGCAGATTGGGGTGGGGGAGGGCTCAAGCCGCCTTCACTTGGGTGTCAAATAGTGGAGCGGGGACTTCGCCTTTCAGCCAGGCGAGAATTTTTCGATCTTCGTTACATCGGCGGCGGTGCATGACCGTCAGGTGGTCACGACGCTCGGCAATGCTCTGCTCGATGTAAGTCGCCCGGTCTTCTTGCAGACGCATTTCGCTGTGTAGCTTTTCGCTGTTGGCCTGTTCTGTGGCGAGATCGGTGGCCACGTAGTCCTGCCAAAACTTCGACTCATTGGCGAAGCCGCCAGACTGGTCGACCAGCCAGTAAGTCACCCAGTCATTGAGGCCGACCGTTCGCAATGCCTTACGGCGACCTTCCTTCATCGCGAAATGGCCAGTCCCATGCACGCTGGCGAACTCGCGGCGGATCGCATGCTTGCGAATCCACTCGGGCACATTCCAAGGGTTGGGTCTGAGAGGAAGAGCCAGGCCGTCTGCATTGAAAAAGATCGCTTCTTGCTCCAGACCATTCCAGCTGACGCCCGCAATGGTGCGACTTTTCCAGTTGAGCTCACCCGGTCTGTAGAGCTGGAACCCGATGCTGTAGGAGTCGATGAAAGGCCCGTCGCCTTTTGACATGCGGTTGTTCATGCGGCCACCTGATCGCGAGCAGCGATGCGCGCTCTTGTCCATGCCTGAACCTCCCCCAAGACCCATGCAACGGGCGCACCTCGGGCGTTGCTGTTGCTCAGTTTTACCGGGAGCGGAAAGCCGCTGTCTTGTTGCTGCATCAGCTTGTAAATCGTGGGGCGGGCGAGGCCGACTATCGCAATGACTTCGCTGATGCGAATGAGCGTGGTGGCGGGATCACGAGCTGGGTGCGCGGTGTTAATTGCTTGTAGAGGGAATGACATAGCCGTGCCTATATGGTGAGAGACAGGCACAGACTAGGGAGGCGGAAAAAAGCAAACACGGTTTGCTTTTAAGAAAATTTACCGAGGTAAGTAGCCACAGGTGACCAGGTATTTCTTGATGGTGGGCTCAGACGCTATCCCTTGTTCGACCAACGCTCGTTTTAGTGTTCGCTCTGAAATAGCCGGGTTGCCCAGAATGAGACGGTCGGCGGCTTTGCAAATGCGCTTGCGCAGGTCCGCTGCGTTCTGCTGCTTTACCGAGTCCGGGTGGCTGTTGGCCCTGCCAGCCGCCGCGCCTCTTTGCGAGGCTTGTACGGAAAACGCGTTGGTCAGTGCCTTATTCAGCGCTTTCCTTAAAAAGTTGGCTACATTGAAATTGCCCTTCGCTACGTCGACCTCTTCAACCTGCTTGAAGATGCTCGCAAGCATGAGCGCCTTGTCGGCCTCGCCCATGAAGGTGCGAAAGGATTCTCGAGCGTCAATCTCCGCCCCCGGATGCTTTAGCCGCTCCTTACCCACCAGTGCGCAATACCTATCAGGATCTGTCGCTTGCATTTGGGCGATGAGATCGACATCCAGCTCGAAGACGTAGAGTTCCGTTTCAAAGAGCCAATTAGCGAGTACCTGGACAGCTTGAACGCTCTGCACCAGAGCGTAAGTTGCTACGAGTTGCGAATCAGCATCGTTGTGGTCAACTCCAAGAAATCCTCTCATGACACTCGGCAGCGAACCGGAATCTCTATAGCTGGCCTGGTCCTCAATCTCATCGCGCAGTCGGAACATGGTGGCCACTACCGATCCTGCTCGATCAGGGTAGCTGCCATCCTCAAGCCAGAATGACGTGGCGTAATTGGCCACATCTAGAGCTTCTTTGAAATGCTCACGAAATTGCGGATACAGCGCTAACTCATGCACGGCCTGTTCGATGTCGTCCAGTTCCTCAAGCAAATTGCTGACATCGCATCCAGCAATTTCAAGGCAACCAACCGGCATATTCTCATTGTCCATCGACCGCCCCTTGGCCCCGGCTTGCGTCACATGTACAGCGGTTCGGCAGTACCACAGTTCGGGCCAGCAGCGGGGTGGTTGGGGCAGTGTTGTTACACGATTCGGCCTCGTAACACGTCGCAATGTGTCGGCTAACTCGTCGTGTAACTTGAAATAATTCTTTTATAATCAATAGCTTAAATAGATACGCTACACCTGTAACACGAGTAACACCGCTTTTAGAGGGGGTATGGATTTGAAATCTCATACGGCCTTTCCAAAGTTGCCGTGCACAACATTTCCATGCTCAAGCTCATCGAGGTAGTCGGCATACCATTGCATCATTGACGTCCGTTGCTTGAGATAAATCGCCTTGTTATAAACACCGGCAACTCCATCTTTGACGTGTGAAAGCTGAGCTTCTACATGATTTTCCTCGAAGCCGTTCTCGTTCAGCGTCGTACTTGCGATGTGACGGAAACCGTGGCCTGTTTGTCGGCCTTCATATCCTAGACGCCTTAGGGCCATTAGAAATACGGTGTTGCTGCGTGGCTTTGTACGATCATTACGTCCGGGAAAGAGCAGCGGGTAAGACCCACTCAACGTGTGTAATTCCTTGAGCGCTTCGATAGCTTGCCGAGAAAGCGGCACTAAATGTTCCCTGCGTTTCTTCATACGTTCAGCTGGGATCGTCCATAGCCTTTTCTCGAAGTCGAACTCAGTCCATTTTGCTTCGCGCAGCTCTGAGGGACGAGCCGCCAAGAGAGCAAGAAGACGTAGGCCAAGGCGAACGTCTTTTGCATGCGGGTATGAGGTAATTGCACGAAGCAGCGCAGGTAATTCTTCGTTCGTTACGTGCGCGTAGTTTTCTGCTGCTCGGGTCTGCAAAAATTTGTGCAGTCCTTCAAGTGGATTGTGCACAGCCCTGCCGGTGACTCGGGCCAAATCGTAGATTTCTTTGCAAAATCCACGTACCCGGCTCATTTGTTCCAAGATGCCTTTCTGTTCCATACCCCGAAGAAAATCCATCCATTCGAGAGGAAGGATTTCGGTATAGCTTCGCTTGCCGAAAACTGGAAACACATGCAGCTCTAGAGCACCAATGACTCTAACGGCCGTGCCTTCCTCCCAGTTCCTGCGACGAGCTGTAAACCACTCTCGTGCTAGCGCTTCGAAGGTGTTGTTAGCGGCTTCAATTTCGGCGGCTTTACGGGCTTTTTTGGTGGCAATAGGGTTCTTGCCTTCCGCAGCATCACCGCGGAGCTCCGTTGCTTTTTTTCTCGCGAGGGAGCCGCTAACTTCTGGATACCCCCCCAGGCCTAGCCAACTCCATTTACCTGCCGGAGTTTTGTAGCGCAGCTGCCAAGACTTTTGCCCGTCAGGCTTGACGCGGAAATACAGACCGTTGCCATCATGTTCTCGATATTCCTTTGCGTCAGGCTCCAGGCCGAGCAGGGTGGTGTCAGAGAGAGGGCGACGCTTGATATCGGCACGCTTCATCCCGTGTGTATCCCTTCAGTTCAAATATAGTGCAAGGATACACAGTGGGATACACGGCGGGAAGATATAGGGGTAGACGTAGATAGATCGTCAGAAACAAGAAAGCCCGCGCAGGGCGGGCTTCTTGAGGTGTTTCGTAGACTGTCTGAGACAGGTCTAGACTGCTATTTGGTGGAGCCGGGGGGATTTGAACCCCCGTCCGCCAGTACTCCGCTGTCGGTACTACATGCTTAGCCGTGTCTATTAAGTTAACCCTCAGCGACCCGACGGGCAGGGTGCTTTGGGCGAGTTGTGTAAGTTTTAGTCGCTTCGTCCACAACGTACTAGGCGACGATCCTGTTCTATATGACAATCATTTCGGGTTTACAGGCATCCCCTGATGATTGCTGGAGCCGAAGCTACCAGAAGGAAGGCTAGCACCGCTTACGCGGCGAGAGCGTATTCCCCGTAGGTTTCGTCATTGGCAACTATAGAAAGTTGCAACAGTGGATTTACGAGTTCTGTTACCAACTCGGCATGCACCTAAAGTTTCATCACCGGCGTCGAATCCAAATCGGCCCCGAGACTGCTTTCGCAATCACTGGGGCGCAGTGTACGCCAATTGGCGTGGCACGTCGACCCGTCTGCTGCAATCGTTCAGGCCAGCCTGGCTGGCCTGCTCGAAGCTTTACTTGGCGCCTTCGCTACCCGAGCCGGTGTTGTTCAATGACGTGATAGCTTTCTGAGTGATCTCAATGCATTTTTTCTCGTCTTTTTGAGCTTGGGCCGCCTTAGCGTTCTTCACCGTGGTTTCGAGCATGTCCGTGTTTCCGGTGCTCAGGTTTGTGTTGGTAGAGCCCACAGAGTTTTCAAGAGTCTTGATATTGGCAGAGCACAAATCATCGTCGGCAAAAACCGGCGAAGCCAACAGGGCGGCGCTGAGGAACAATCCAGTGAGGGCGGTACGCTTCATATGTCTCTCCTTGTAACCTGTGGACTCGGTATGGCCGGTGTTTGAGGCCGTCGCCCGAGGGGGTTGAAAGCCCGTTAACAGTTGGGCCTAAAGGATTGACTGTGGTGTAACGCAGGCGTTCTATTTTATTTTCGCAATACTGCGAAATAGCCACATTGCGCATTCAAGCACCAAAATGAGGCGATCTTCGCTTGGAGGTATCGAAAAGGTTGAAGCGGGGGAGTGGGGCGGGGTGTGGGGGTAAAGGGGTAGATATGAAGTGCCAAATATCCGGGTCAGGACATCTGGCACACGCCGGCGCCAGAAACTAGTCGTCCTTGCCCTTGGAGCGCACGGCACGCTGCAGCTCACGGTCCGAATCGCGTTCGCGTTCGGTGTGACGCTTGTCGTATTCCTTCTTGCCTTTACCCAGCGCAATTTCGCACTTGACCAGGTGCTCCTTCCAGTAAACGGAAAGGGCGACGCAGGCATAGCCTTTCTGCTGAACCGAGCTGGTGAGCTTTTCGAGCTCGCGCTTGTTCAGCAGCAGTTTGCGGGTGCGTGTCGGGTCAGCGATGACGTGTGTGCTGGCAGTCTTGAGAGGAGTGATGTGGCAACCCATCAGCCAGGCCTCGCCATCCTTGAGCAGCACATAACTGTCGACCAGCTGTACCTTGGTGGCACGCAGGCTTTTTACTTCCCAGCCAGACAGGACCAGACCGGCCTCGAACTTGTGTTCGATGAAGTAATCGTGACGCGCTTTCTTATTCTGCGCGATGGTCCCTGTAGGGTGTTTCTTGAGCTTAGCCATAGGGGGCGCATTATAGGCAGTTGCATCAATGTCGGCTACGGGAAAGCGCGTGCTTGAGCACAAAGGTTGAATCCCGGACAATGCGCGATCTTTTTTGGCTGGGCGTTTCGATAATGTCGACGGACAAGGTTTCGGTCCACGGTAGCTGGGCAAGCCGCTGGGTGTTCATCCTGGCTGCCACCGGCTCTGCTGTGGGGCTGGGCAGTATCTGGAAATTTCCGTACATGGTCGGTGCCTACGGCGGCGGTGCATTTGTACTGGTTTTTCTGGCGTGCATCGCGCTGATCGGTATTCCGGTCATGATCGCCGAGACGCTGATTGGTCGTCGTTCCCGGCTCAGTCCTGCGAATGCGCTCAAGACGCTGGCGCAGGAAGCGGGGCATTCGCCGCGCTGGTCCTGGGGTGCGTTTGCCGGGATGATCACGGCGCTGCTGATTCTCTCCTTTTATAGTGTGGTGGGCGGTTGGTCGCTGGATTACATCATCGACATGGGGCGCGGCGACTTTCAGGGTGTGTCGCCGGATCAGGTCGGTGCGTATTTCGGTGCGGTGATTGCCGACCCATGGCGTCTGATTCTGTGGCACACCATTTTCATGCTGCTGTCGGCGGTGGTGATCGGCAAGGGTGTCGAGGCCGGGCTGGAGAAAAGCCTGCGTATCATGATGCCGATGCTGTTCCTGCTGATGCTGGCGCTGTTGGGCTACAGCCTGACCACCGGGCATTTCATGGAAGGCGTGCATTTCATGTTCGACTTCAATCCCGAGAAGGTGCTGGATGGCTTGCTGCCCGCGATGGGGCATGCGTTCTTTTCCCTGAGCGTCGGTGTGGGCTCGATCATGGTCTACGGCGCGTACATGACCAAAGGCGCGTCGATCAGCAGCACGGTCGTCGGCATCGCGTTGCTCGATACCTTCGTTTCGCTGTTGGCCGGCCTTGCGCTGTTCCCCATCGTGTTCGCAGCAGGCCTGAACCCCAGCGAGGGGCCGGGCCTGATGTTCGTCACGTTGCCGTATGCATTCGGCAACGTCGCGTTCGGCCAGTTGATGGGCATCGTGTTCTTCGTATTGGTGGCCGTTGCAGCCTGGAGTTCGGCAATTTCGTTACTTGAGCCGATGGTCGCCTATCTGGTCGAGCGCACCCGTATTCGTCGCGCCTGGGTGACGTTCTGGCTGGCCTTTACCTGCTGGTTTGTCGGGCTGGGCACGGTGTTCTCGTTCAATATCTGGCAAAAAGCCAAGTTTTTCGTGAACGATGGAGGCGCATTCCACCTCTATCAATGGGGCGCATCGACTGGCCTGGACTTCTTCGGAGTCATTGATTTCTTCACTTCGCGGATCATGTTGCCGCTGGGTGGGTTGTGTTTTGTAGTATTCGCTGGTTGGGTGATGAGCCGTGAGACGGTGCGCGACGAATTGTCGATTCGCAGTCCGCTGTTCTTCAACCTGACGTACTTTTTGATGCGCTACGTGGCGCCGCTCGGCATTCTTGTGGTGTTTGCCGCTCAGCTCTGGAAATGACGCTCACATGACTACGCATATACAACGCTCTGCTTTACTGCCGTACCCGGCCGGGTTTCTTTATGACCTGGTCAATGATGTGGCTCGTTATCCCGAGTTTCTGCCGTGGTGTTCGTCCGCTACCGTGGTTGAAGCCAGTGAGGCGCAGATGCGCGCCAGCCTGGAGATCGCCAAGGGCGGTCTGAGCCAGAAGTTCATGACGCGCAACACGCTGGTTCCCGGTGAGTCGATCGTGATGGACCTGGTCGAAGGGCCGTTCGAACAGTTTCACGGTGTCTGGACATTCAAGCCGCTGGGCGAGAAAGCCTGCAAGATCAGTCTGGATCTGTCCTTCGATTATGCCGGCACCATCGTTCGCGCCACACTGGGGCCGCTGTTCAATCAGGCGGCCAACACGCTGGTGGATGCGTTCTGCCAGCGAGCGAAAGAGCTGCATGGCTGACGCATCGATTCAGATAGAGGTGGTCTACGCCTCTGTACAGCGCCAGGTATTGAAGACGGTCGATATCCCGGCCGGCTCTTCGGTGCGTCAGGCGCTGGCACTCAGCGGCATCGACAAGGAGTTTCCCGAACTGGATCTGAGCCAGTGCGCCGTGGGTATTTTCGGCAAGGTGGTGACTGATCCTGCTGCGCGGGTGCTGGAGGCGGGGGAGCGGATAGAGATTTATCGTCCGCTGGTGGCCGACCCCATGGAGATCAGGCGTCTGCGTGCCGCCAGGGCGCGTGAGAAAAGAGGGCTTCCCGGCTGAACGCAGGCTGAATGGAAAGCACAAAAAAGCCCGGCATGCCGGGCTTTTTGTTGGACGCTTTGGACTACCGGGAGTTGGTATCCAGCGGTTCCTGAGTCGGGACCGGTACGGTCTCGACGCTGTCCACGTCTTTCTGGATTTTATCCAGCAACGAACCTGGCTTGGCCGGCTCTTCAGGCTGCTGCACTGGCTGGTTCTCTGCCGGGACAGTGGTGTTGCTGTCCTTGCCGAGAATGGCTTCATCGCGGCTGACGCCGGGCATGAAGTCGCCAGACAGGCTCACGAGCTGGTCATTGCCGTTGAATATGAGGCTGACACGCTCCTGCTGGCGTTCACCGCCACCTGGCTGCAGGCTGTACAGGTAATCCCACCGATCGGAGTGGAAAGTGTCGGTCAGCAGGGGGTTGCCCATGATAAACCGTACTTGCCGCCGGGTCATTCCGGGGCGTAACTGGTCTATCATGTCCTGCGTGACGACATTACCCTGCTGGATGTCGATTTTGTAAACCCCGGGGAATGAACAACCGGCGAGTGCGAGCAGTCCCACGAAGGTGAAACTGGTTAGCAAGAGCTTGGTGTTTTGCATCGGTGGGCGACTTCCACTATCTTGGCTGGGACAACGTAAACTCCGATCATACCTGCATTAAGAGAAGCTGCGAAGCAGCGTCTGCGAGAAAGCTGACCATGGTTGAAAATAGCGAACTACGTAAAGTAGGACTCAAGGTAACCCTACCGCGGGTCAAAATACTGCAAATGCTCGATTCTGCAGAGCAACGCCACATGAGTGCCGAGGATGTCTACAAGGCTCTCATGGAGGCTAGCGAGGACGTCGGTCTGGCCACGGTTTACCGTGTTCTGACTCAGTTCGAGTCCGCTGGGCTGGTGGTGCGCCACAATTTCGACGGCGGTCATGCTGTGTTCGAGCTGGCTGATGGCGGCCACCACGACCACATGGTCAATGTGGAATCGGGTGAGGTGATCGAATTCTTCGACGAAGAAATCGAGAAGCTTCAAAAAGCCATTGTCGAGAGACACGGCTTTGACCTGGTGGACCACAATCTGGTGCTTTACGTCCGCAACAAGAAGGCGTAATCAGCAACAGGGGCGACCGCGGTCGCCTTTGTGCGTTCTATAGCTCAGCTTTTCGCCGTAACGACCATCTTTTTGGCGTGCGCCAGAGATTCCTTGGTCAGATCGATGCCGCCCAGCATTCGGGCGACTTCCTCTATACGTTCAGTCTTGCTGAGCCTGGACACCGCTGTGCGCGTTGCGTCGTTGTCGCGCACCTTGTGCACGAACAGGTGCTGATGACCCTGCGCCGCGACCTGCGGCAGGTGAGTGACGGTCATGACCTGGCCGCGCTCGCCCAGGCGACGCAGCAGTTGCCCTACGATCTCGGCGGTCGGTCCGCCAATCCCCACATCCACTTCATCGAATACCAGCGTCGGCACCCGCGAAGTTTGTGCGGTGATGACCTGGATCGCCAGGCTGATGCGCGACAGCTCACCCCCCGACGCGACTTTTGCCAGCGCTTTCAGTGGTTGGCCGGGGTTGGCGCTGACCAGTAGCTCCACCTGCTCCAGGCCGTGAGGCGAGGGTTCAACGCTGGCATTGGCTTTGAGGTCGATCTGGAAACGGCCGCCGGGCATGCCAAGGCGATGAATTTCCTGTTCCACAGCGCTGGCCAGTTTCGTCGCCGAATTGTGGCGCAGGTCGCTCAGCTCACGGGCTTTATCCTGATAGTGCCGGGCGAATGCCTGCACTTCATGCTCCAGGCGTTCGATGGATTCGTCGTTGGCATTCAGCGTTTCTATTTCATCCAGCAGCTTTTGTTGCAGTGTCGCCACTTCGCCCGGCTGGATGCGGTGCTTGCGCGCCAGTGTGTAAATGGCATCGAGGCGTTCTTCGAGCTGTTGCAGCCTGGCTGGGTCGGCATCGAAGTGATCCAGAAAGCGGTTCAGTTCTCCTACCGCTTCTTCTACCTGGATCTGTGCGCTGGACAGCAGGCCTGTGGCTTCGCTCAGGGCGGACGGGGAATGGTCGACGCTGCCAAGACGATGCAGGCTGGCGGTCAGGGCATTGAGCACGTTGCCGGAATCGCTTTCGCTGCACTGCTCGACCACTTGTCGGCAAATGCTCAGCAGGCTTTCGGCGTTGGTCAGGTCCTTGTGTTCCTGTTCGAGCTGTTCAAGCTCGTTTTCGCCCAGGCTCAGGCTTTCCAGCTCTTCGAGCTGATAGCTCAGCAACTGATGCCGTGCGCGTTGCTCGTCACCCGAGTTGGAAAGACGCTCGAGCTCCTGCCGCGTCTGCCGCCAGCGCTGTGCGGCGAGATGGACCTGACGGGCCAGATCGGTTGCGCCCGCGTATTCGTCGAGCAGGCGCCGATGGGTATCGGTCTTGAGCAGCGACTGGTGCTCATGCTGGCTGTGAATATCGATGAGCAGTTCGCCCAGCGCCTTCAGGTCGCCCTGAGGGCAGGGCGAGCCATTGATATAGGAGCGTGACCGACCTTCGGCAGTGATGACCCGGCGCAGGATGCAGGGGCCGTCGTTGTCCAGGTCGCGCTCTTTGAGCCAGGTCTGTGCCTCGGGAATGTCGCCCAGGTCGAACGTGGCCAGGATGTCGGCCTTGTCGGCGCCGGGCCTGACCACGCCGCTGTCGGCACGGTCGCCCAGGGTCAGGCCCAGGGCGTCGAGCATGATCGACTTGCCAGCGCCGGTTTCGCCGGTGATGACGCTCATGCCTCGATCCAGTTCAAGATCAAGGTGTTCGACAATGGCGTAGTTGTGTACGGAAAGGTGCACCAGCATTGAGCGGCTCCCGGGCTGTTTGTCTGGTTATTTATACAGTGTTTTATTTATGGCTGACAATGCCCTTGCTTAGCTCGATTTCATCGGTCTGCAGTGGTTTTTAGTCTCTCTTGAGTCGTTTCGCCATTTTTTGTCGGGCTGGAATCCGGATTATTTGTCAGGGGATGCGTATCTCGATCGCACGAAACCCTTGAAGCCGGAAAATCCGATCCCATATAGGTGGGCAGAAGCGCGAATCGGGATCGCGGACGTTTTTAGAGGAGAACATGTATGGCTGACGAACAGAATCTGGATGCGCAGGCTCAGGATCAGGCTGCCGAGGCGGGCGCGGGTGACGAACTGACAACCCGCGTGCAGGTGCTCGAAGAGCAACTGGCTGCTGCGCAGGACCAATCCCTTCGCGTGGCTGCGGATCTGCAGAATGTCCGCCGCCGTGCCGAACAGGATGTTGAAAAGGCGCACAAGTTTGCGCTGGAAAAATTTGCCGGTGATCTGTTGCCGATCATCGACAGTCTGGAGCGAGGCCTTGATCTGTCCAGTCCGGACGATGAAAGCATTCGCCCGATGCGTGAAGGCATCGAGCTGACCTTGAAGATGTTCCAGGACACCCTCAAGCGTTATCAGCTGGAAGCCATCGATCCGCACGGCCAACCGTTCAGTGCCGACCAGCACCAGGCGATGGCCATGCAGGAAAGTGCCGACGTTGAGCCCAACACAGTGCTCAAGGTATTTCAGAAGGGTTATCAGCTTAATGGTCGCCTGTTGCGCCCGGCCATGGTCGTGGTCAGCAAGGCACCATCGCCTGCAACGCCGTCAATCAACGAGCAGGCTTGAAATCAGCTGTAAGGCCCCCATTTAAAGGTCAAGCGTTTAAGAGCTACCGCACGGTGTAAACGCACTGGCGGCAACCAAATCCAAGTTTTGCAAGTTTCGGGAGAGTCAAAGATGGGCAGAATTATCGGTATCGACCTGGGGACTACCAACTCCTGCGTCTCCATTCTGGAAAACGGTAACGTCAAGGTTATCGAGAACGCCGAAGGTACACGTACTACACCTTCGATCATTGCTTACGCAAATGATGGCGAGATTCTGGTCGGCCAGTCCGCGAAGCGTCAGGCGGTCACCAACCCGCACAACACGCTGTACGCGGTTAAGCGTCTGATCGGTCGCAAGTTCGAAGAGGATGTCGTTCAGAAAGACATCCAGATGGTCCCTTACAAGATCGTCAAGGCTGACAACGGTGATGCCTGGGTTGAAGTGAATGGCCAGAAAATGGCGCCTCCTCAGATTTCCGCTGAAATCCTGAAGAAAATGAAAAAGACTGCCGAAGACTATCTCGGTGAAGCGGTTACCGAAGCGGTCATCACCGTTCCGGCCTACTTCAACGACAGTCAGCGTCAGGCTACCAAGGACGCTGGCCGTATTGCCGGTCTGGACGTCAAGCGCATCATCAACGAACCTACCGCAGCCGCGCTGGCTTACGGGATGGACAAGGCCAAGGGCGACCACACTGTCATCGTGTATGACCTGGGTGGCGGTACCTTCGACGTCTCGGTCATCGAGATCGCTGAAGTCGATGGCGAGCACCAGTTCGAAGTGTTGGCCACCAACGGCGACACGTTCCTGGGCGGTGAAGACTTCGACATTCGTCTGATCGACTACTTCGTCGACGAATTCAAGAAAGAAAGCGGCATGAACCTCAAGGGTGATCCGCTGGCCATGCAGCGTCTGAAAGAAGCTGCCGAAAAAGCCAAGATCGAGCTGTCTTCCAGCACCCAGACCGAAGTCAACCTGCCGTACATCACTGCAGACGCAACCGGTCCGAAGCACCTGGTAGTGAAGATTTCCCGCTCCAAGCTGGAATCGCTGGTTGAAGACCTGGTTCAGCGCACCATCGCTCCTTGCGAAATGGCGCTGAAAGATGCTGGCATCGACAGAAGCAAGATCAACGACGTGATTCTGGTCGGTGGTCAGACACGTATGCCGCTGGTTCAGAAGCTGGTGACCGAGTTCTTCGGCAAAGAAGCACGCAAAGACGTCAACCCTGACGAAGCCGTTGCCATGGGTGCTGCCATTCAGGGCGCAGTCTTGGCCGGTGATGTCAAAGACGTTCTGCTGCTGGACGTCAGCCCGCTGACTCTGGGCATCGAAACCATGGGCGGCGTGATGACTGCGCTGATCGAGAAAAACACCACGATTCCTACCAAGAAATCCCAGGTGTTCTCGACTGCCGATGACAACCAGAACGCGGTAACCATTCACGTCCTGCAGGGTGAGCGTAAGCAAGCCGCTCAGAACAAGTCTCTGGGCAAGTTCGACCTGGCCGAGATTCCACCTGCTCCACGTGGCGTGCCACAGATCGAAGTAACCTTCGACATCGACGCAAACGGTATTCTGCACGTTGGTGCGAAAGACAAGGCCACCGGCAAGCAGCAGTCCATCGTTATCAAGGCCAACTCCGGTCTGTCCGAGGAAGAAATTCAGCAGATGGTTCGCGATGCTGAAGTCAACTCCGAAGAAGATCGCAAGTTCGAAGAGCTGGCCTCTGCCCGTAACCAGGGTGATGCGCTGGTCCACTCGACTCGCAAGATGATCGCTGACGCGGGTGACAAGGTCACTGCTGAAGAGAAGACTGCGGTAGAAGCTGCGCTGGTTGCTCTGGAAGCCGCTATCAAGGGCGACGACAAGGCTGCCATTGAAGCCAAGGTCGAAGAGCTGTCGAAGGTTTCCGCGCCAATCGCTCAGAAGATGTATGCCGAGCAGGCTGAAAACCCGGACGCTGCGGCCAAGCCAGCTGAAGAAACTGCCAAGGCTGACGATGTTGTCGACGCCGAGTTTGAAGAAGTAAAAGACCACAAGTAAGCGCAGGCTCACTTGAACGCCGGTTGACCTCTTTCGAGCGCTGACTGGTAGGATGTCGCCGCGCGGGAGCTTGCTCCCGCGTTGGCGTGTCTGGAACAGGCAAAAATTTCGGCGTGTGGAGTTGCTCCGCACGCCACGTGGCAAGATCGCGACGCTCCTGCGTGGCGAATCATTCTGCCGCTTTCTCGGCCGGATGCATCTGGCTGCTGAACGAAGACCAGGATCGTTGAATCGACGTGAGTTGGGTCCGGGCCTGTATGGGGCTCAACGAGTTTGGTGCGGCTCAGGAGAGCCTTCGCCGAACGTCCTCAAGAGTGCGGAAGAATTATGGCAAAGCGTGATTATTACGAAGTGTTGGGAGTGGAGCGAGGCTCCAGCGAGGCGGACCTGAAGAAGGCTTATCGCCGTCTGGCGATGAAGCATCACCCTGACCGCAACCCTGATGACAAAGCATCGGAAGAGCTGTTCAAAGAGGCCAACGAAGCCTACGAAGTGCTTTCCGACGCCAGCAAACGCGCGGCCTACGATCAGTATGGCCATGCCGGTGTCGACCCGAGCATGGGTGGCGGCGGTGGTTTTGGTGGCGGTGCCGGTGGCGCCAACTTCTCCGATATCTTCGGCGATGTGTTCAGCGACTTCTTTGGCGGCGGCCGTGCCGGTGGCGGCGGTGGTCGTGGCGGCGCTCAGCGTGGCAGCGACCTGCGCTATACGCTGGAGCTGAATCTGGAAGAGGCGGTTCGCGGTACTAACGTGAATATCCGCGTTCCGACGCTGGTCAACTGCAAGCCGTGCGACGGCAGCGGCGCCAAGAAAGGTTCTTCGCCGGTCACATGCCCTACGTGCGGCGGCATTGGTCAGGTGCGCATGCAGCAGGGGTTCTTCTCTGTGCAGCAAACCTGTCCGCGCTGCCACGGCCACGGCAAGATCATCTCTGACCCGTGCGATTCCTGCCATGGCGAAGGCCGCGTCGAAGAGTCCAAGACGCTTTCCGTCAAAGTGCCGCCAGGTGTTGATACTGGTGACCGCATTCGTCTGTCTGGCGAAGGCGAGGCGGGTACCCAGGGTGGCCCGACCGGCGACCTGTATGTCGTGATCAATGTGCGCGAGCACGCGATCTTCCAGCGTGACGGCAAGCACCTGTTCTGCGAAGTGCCTATCAGCTTTACCGATGCAGCGCTGGGCGGCGAGCTTGAGGTGCCGACGCTCGACGGTCGCGTCAAACTGAAGATCCCCGAAGGTACCCAGACCGGCAAGCAGTTCCGCTTGCGTGGCAAGGGCGTCGCTCCGGTGCGTGGTGGTGGTGCCGGTGACTTGATGTGCCGTGTTGCCGTCGAAACCCCGGTTAACCTGAGCAAGCGTCAGCGCGAGCTGCTTGAAGAGTTCCGCACCTCGCTTGAAAACGACGAGTCCCACTCTCCGAAAGCCAGTGGCTGGTTTGAGGGTGTGAAGCGTTTCTTCGGCGATCTGTAAGGCTATCAACGGGAGCAGGGCATGCGACGTATTGCTGTAGTTGGCGCCGCCGGGCGTATGGGCAAGACCTTGATCGAGGCGGTTCAGCAGGCGCCGGGCGCCGGGTTGACCGCCGCTATCGATCGTCCTGACAGCACGCTGGTGGGGGCTGATGCGGGCGAACTGGCTGCGCTGGGCCGTATCGGTGTGCCGCTTTCAGGTGATCTGGCAAAGGTGGCGGACGAGTTCGACGTCCTGATCGACTTTACCCACCCGTCGGTGACGCTGAAAAATCTGGCGTTCTGTCGCAAGGCAGGCAAGGCGATGATTATCGGCACCACCGGTTTCAGCGCCGAAGAGAAGCAGCGTCTGGAAGAGGCGGGCAAAGACATTCCCATCGTCTTTGCTGCCAATTTCAGTGTCGGCGTGAATCTGTGTCTGAAGCTGCTCGACACCGCTGCGCGCGTTCTGGGTGATGAGGTCGATATCGAAATCACCGAAGCGCACCACCGGCACAAGGTCGATGCGCCGTCCGGCACCGCCTTGCGCATGGGTGAAGTGGTTGCCAATGCGCTGGGTCGCGATCTGGAAAAAGTCGCGGTCTACGGCCGTGAAGGTCAGACCGGTGCGCGTGATCGTCAGACCATCGGGTTTGCGACCCTTCGTGCCGGTGACATAGTGGGTGATCACACCGTGCTGTTCGCCGCGGACGGTGAGCGGGTCGAGATCACGCACAAGGCGTCCAGTCGCATGACCTTCGCCAAGGGTGCTGTGCGGGCTGCAATGTGGCTCGACGGCAAGGCGCCAGGGCTTTACGACATGCAGGATGTGTTGGGTCTGCATTGATTTCATACAGGGCCATTCGTGGCCCTGTCGCATTTCCCCGCATTTCAGGCTCATTGGTGGTAGACCAAAATGGGCCTTTTCTGTAAGCTACAGCTTTAGTGTGTCCACTAAAAGCGCGCAGATGATTCCATAAGAAAGCGGGGTGACGTAACTACGTCATTCCGCTTTTTTGCAGCCTGCGATCGCCCTTTCAGGTTTTATTTACGGGAGGTCTTCTTGACTAAGCCAGCCATACTCGCCCTTGCTGATGGCAGCATTTTTCGCGGCGAAGCCATTGGAGCCGACGGTCAGACCGTTGGTGAGGTGGTGTTCAACACCGCAATGACAGGCTATCAGGAAATTCTTACCGATCCTTCCTACGCCCAGCAGATCGTTACCCTGACTTACCCGCATATCGGCAACACCGGCACCACCCCTGAAGACGCAGAGTCGGATCGCGTCTGGTCCGCCGGCCTGGTCATTCGCGACCTGCCTCTGGTCGCCAGCAACTGGCGTAACAAGCTGTCCCTCGGTGATTACCTGAAAGCCAACAACGTCGTTGCCATCGCTGGCATCGATACGCGTCGCCTGACCCGCATCCTGCGTGAGAAAGGCGCCCAGAACGGCTGCATCCTGGCCGGCGATAACATCACCGAAGAGGCAGCCATCGCCGCTGCCCGCGGCTTCCCGGGCCTCAAGGGCATGGACCTGGCCAAGGAAGTCTGCACCAAGGACACCTACGAGTGGCGTTCCAGCGTCTGGGATCTGAAAACCGACAGCCATCCTGAAATCGCCGCGTCCGAGCTGCCTTATCATGTGGTCGCCTACGATTATGGCGTCAAGGTCAACATTCTGCGCATGCTGGTCGAGCGCGGTTGCCGGGTAACCGTGGTGCCGGCGCAAACGCCTGCCAGTGAAGTGCTCGCCTACAAGCCGGACGGCGTTTTCCTGTCCAACGGCCCAGGTGACCCGGAGCCGTGCGATTACGCCATCAAGGCGATCAGGGAAGTGCTGGAAACCGACATTCCGGTGTTCGGCATCTGCCTTGGCCACCAGTTGCTGGCACTGGCCGCGGGTGCCAAGACCGTGAAGATGGGCCACGGCCACCACGGTGCCAACCACCCGGTCCAGGATCTGGACACCGGTGTGGTCATGATCACCAGCCAGAACCACGGTTTTGCGGTGGATGAGGCAACCCTGCCGAGCAACGTTCGCGCCATTCACAAGTCGCTGTTCGACGGCACCCTGCAGGGTATCGAACTGACCGACAAGAGCGCATTCAGCTTCCAGGGTCACCCTGAAGCGAGTCCGGGCCCGAACGACGTCGCGCCTTTGTTCGATCGCTTTATCGAAGCCATGGCCAAGCGCCGCTGACCGGTTGCCTTGAGACTGTAATACGCAGGTGCCCAGGGCGGCCCCGGACTCAGTGTCCGGTCGCTGCCGCCCAGGCCACCTCAGACAAATGTTCAAGACGGCTTGCCGACTGACCTGCGGATTTGAGTGACAACCCATGCCAAAACGTACAGATATTAAAAGCATCCTGATTCTCGGCGCCGGCCCCATCGTGATCGGCCAGGCCTGTGAATTCGACTACTCCGGCGCCCAGGCCTGCAAGGCTCTGCGTGAGGAGGGTTACCGCGTCATCCTGGTGAACTCCAACCCGGCCACCATCATGACCGACCCGGCCATGGCCGACGCCACCTACATCGAGCCGATCAAGTGGCAGACCGTTGCCAAGATCATCGAAAAAGAACGTCCGGACGCACTGCTGCCAACCATGGGCGGCCAGACCGCTCTGAACTGCGCACTGGATCTTGAGCGCGAAGGCGTTCTGGAGAAGTTCGGTGTCGAAATGATCGGCGCCAACGCTGACACCATTGACAAGGCAGAAGACCGTTCGCGCTTCGACAAGGCGATGAAGTCCATCGGCCTGGCGTGCCCGCGCTCCGGCATCGCGCACAGCATGGAAGAAGCCAACGCGGTTCTTGAAAAGCTCGGCTTCCCTTGCATCATCCGTCCGTCGTTCACCATGGGTGGCACCGGCGGCGGTATCGCTTACAACCGTGAAGAGTTCGAAGAAATCTGCGCCCGTGGTCTGGACCTGTCGCCGACCAAGGAACTGCTGATCGACGAATCGCTGATCGGCTGGAAAGAGTACGAAATGGAAGTTGTCCGCGACAAAAAGGACAACTGCATCATCGTCTGCTCGATCGAAAACTTCGACCCGATGGGCGTGCACACCGGTGACTCGATCACCGTTGCGCCGGCACAGACCCTGACCGACAAGGAATACCAGATCCTGCGTAATGCCTCGCTGGCAGTGCTGCGCGAGATCGGCGTTGAAACCGGTGGCTCCAACGTTCAGTTCGGCATCTGCCCGAACACCGGCCGCATGGTCGTGATCGAGATGAACCCGCGTGTATCGCGCTCCTCGGCGCTGGCCTCCAAGGCGACCGGCTTCCCGATCGCTCGCGTTGCCGCCAAGCTGGCAGTCGGCTACACCCTCGACGAGCTGTCGAACGAAATCACTGGCGGCAAGACCCCGGCATCGTTCGAACCGTCAATCGACTACGTCGTCACCAAGCTGCCGCGCTTTGCCTTCGAGAAATTCGCCAAGGCCGATGCGCGTCTGACCACTCAGATGAAGTCGGTCGGTGAAGTCATGGCCATCGGTCGTACCTTCCAGGAATCCCTGCAGAAAGCCCTGCGCGGCCTGGAAGTCGGTGTGTGCGGTCTTGATCCGAAGCTGGACCTGAGTCATCCGGAAAGCATGAGCACGCTCAAGCGCGAGCTGACCGTGCCGGGCGCCGAGCGTATCTGGTACGTCGCCGATGCCTTCCGCGCCGGCATGACGGTCGAAGAAATCTTCGCCATGAACATGATCGACCCATGGTTCCTGGTGCAGATCGAAGACCTGATCAAGGACGAAGAGAAGATCAAGACTCTGGGGCTGTCGGCGATCGACCGCGACGTCATGTTCCGTCTCAAGCGCAAGGGCTTCTCCGACGCGCGTCTGGCCAAGCTGCTGGGCGTTACCGAGAAGAACCTGCGCACGCACCGTCACAAGCTCGAAGTGTTCCCGGTCTACAAGCGCGTCGACACCTGCGCCGCCGAGTTCGCAACCGACACCGCGTACCTGTACTCGACCTACGAGGAAGAGTGCGAAGCCAACCCTTCGACGCGTGACAAGATCATGATCCTGGGTGGCGGCCCGAACCGCATCGGCCAGGGTATCGAGTTCGATTACTGCTGCGTACACGCCGCGCTGGCACTGCGTGAAGACGGTTACGAGACCATCATGGTCAACTGCAACCCGGAAACCGTGTCCACTGACTACGACACCTCGGACCGTCTGTACTTCGAGCCTGTCACCCTGGAGGACGTGCTGGAAATCGTCCGTGTCGAGAAGCCGAAAGGTGTGATCGTCCAGTACGGTGGCCAGACGCCTCTGAAACTGGCGCGTGCTCTTGAAGCCGCCGGCGTACCGATCATCGGCACCAGCCCTGATGCCATCGACCGTGCCGAAGACCGCGAGCGCTTCCAGCACATGGTCGAGCGTCTGAACCTGCGTCAGCCGCCAAACGCCACTGTGCGCAGCGAAGACGAAGCGATTCGTGCCGCAGCGAAGATCGGTTATCCACTGGTGGTGCGTCCGTCCTATGTACTGGGTGGCCGTGCGATGGAAATCGTTTACCAGGAAGACGAACTCAAGCGTTACCTGCGCGAAGCGGTTCAGGTGTCCAACGACAGCCCGGTGCTGCTCGACCACTTCCTGAACTGCGCAATCGAGATGGACGTCGACGCGGTCTGCGACGGTACTGACGTAGTGATCGGTGCGATCATGCAGCACATCGAGCAGGCGGGCGTTCACTCCGGTGACTCCGCGTGCTCGCTGCCGCCGTACTCGCTGCCGGCTCACATCCAGGACGAAATGCGCGAGCAGGTCAAGAAGATGGCACTGGAGCTGGGCGTTGTCGGCCTGATGAACGTGCAGCTGGCGCTTCAGGGCGAAGACATCTACGTCATTGAAGTCAACCCGCGTGCATCGCGTACCGTGCCGTTCGTTTCCAAGTGCATCGGTGTTTCCCTGGCAATGATCGCTGCCCGCGTGATGGCAGGCAAAACGCTGAAAGAGCTGAATTTCACCAAGGAAATCATTCCGAACTTCTACAGCGTGAAAGAGGCAGTGTTCCCGTTTGCCAAATTCCCTGGTGTTGACCCTATCCTCGGCCCGGAAATGAAATCGACCGGTGAAGTGATGGGCGTGGGTGATACCTTCGGTGAAGCGTTTGCCAAGGCCCAGATGGGCGCAAGCGAAGTGCTGCCGACTGGCGGTACCGCGTTCATCAGCGTACGTGACGATGACAAACCTCTGGTTGAAGCGGTCGCTCGTGACCTCATCAATCTCGGCTTCGAGATCGTCGCCACCGCAGGCACTGCCAAGCTGATCGAAGCGGCGGGCCTGAAAGTGCGTCGCGTCAACAAGGTGACCGAAGGCCGTCCGCATGTGGTCGACATGATCAAGAATGACGAAGTCACTCTGATCATCAACACCACCGAAGGTCGCCAGTCGATCGCGGATTCCTACTCCATCCGTCGCAACGCCCTGCAGCACAAGATTTACTGCACCACTACCATTGCAGCAGGCGAAGCGATCTGTGAAGCGCTCAAGTTCGGTCCGGAGAAGACCGTACGTCGCTTGCAGGATCTCCATGCAGGATTGAAGGCATGATCAAATACCCAATGACCGTCCAGGGCGCTCGCGCCCTGGAAGAAGAGCTGACCCACCTGACCAAGGTGGTCCGTCCCAAGTTGAGCCAGGACATCGGTACTGCGCGCGAACTGGGCGACCTCAAGGAAAACGCCGAATACCATGCTGCCCGCGAGCAGCAGGGGATGGTCGAGGCGCGTATTCGTGATATCGAAGGCCGCATGCAGAACGCTGTGATCATCGACGTCACGACGATTCCGCACACCGGCAAGGTGATTTTCGGCACGACAGTCGAAATCGCCAACGTCGAGACTGACGAAAGTGTGGTCTATCAGATCGTGGGTGAGGACGAAGCGGATATCAAGAAAGGCAAGATTTCAGTGGGTTCGCCCATTGCCCGTGCCTTGATTGCCAAGGAAGAGGGTGACGTCGTCGTGGTGAAAACGCCGAGTGGCGTTATCGAGTACGAAATCATCGAAGTGCGTCATATCTGATGCTGGCGCCCGTTTTTACGGGCGCTTTCGGCGGCAAAAAAGAGTCAGGGCGCGCTTTTGGCGGCCCTGACTTCTGTTTTTATCCGTGCGCGCGGTGGACGTTGGACAGTTGCTTGTTTACCTTTGGGTTCTTGCGATAGATCAACGCCATTTTGCCGATGACCTGAACCAGGTCGGCAGAACCGGCCTTGCACAGTTCTGCGATGGCGCCGAGACGGCTTTCGCGGTCGAGGATGTTGAGCTTGATCTTGATCAGCTCATGATCGCTCAGGGCGCGTTCAAGCTCTGCAAGTACACCTTCAGTCAAACCATTGTCAGCCACGATCAATACCGGTTTCAGATGGTGGCCAATGGATTTGTATTGTTTCTTCTGCTCTGGAGTGAGCGGCATAATCTGACCTCTGCGTCTGATCTTTTAAAAGCGGCGGCCAGTTTACCCGAGCGAGTCCGGGACCGCCCAGTTAATCACGACTCGTTTATTTTTGAGGTGCCCCGTGGCCCGTTCCAAGACAAGCCATAACTGGCTCAAAGAACACTTCGACGACAAGTACGTCAAAATGGCGCAGAAGGACGGCTACCGTTCGCGCGCCAGTTACAAGCTGCTCGAGATCCAGGAAAAGGACAAACTCATCCGTCCGGGCATGACCGTGATCGACCTCGGCGCAGCGCCGGGAGGCTGGTCACAAGTGACCAGTCGTCTGATCGGCGGTCAAGGTCGTCTGATCGCTTCCGACATCCTTGAAATGGACAGCATCCCCGACGTGACCTTCATTCAGGGGGATTTTACCGAGGATGCGATTCTTGAGCAGATCCTCGAGGCAGTCGGTAATACGCAGGTAGACCTTGTGATTTCCGATATGGCCCCCAATATGAGTGGATTGAGCGCTGTAGATATGCCGCGTGCAATGTTTCTCTGCGAATTGGCGCTCGATCTTGCCGGTCGGGTACTGCGTCCCGGTGGCGATTTTCTGATCAAGGTCTTCCAGGGTGAAGGCTTCGATGTCTACCACAAGGACATTCGCAAGCTGTTCGACAAGGTGCAGATGCGCAAACCGTCGTCGTCCCGCGACAGGTCACGCGAGCAATACCTGCTGGCTCGCGGCTTTCGCGGAATTGATGGCGCGGCCAGCATCGAACGTTTTTGACAAGGCGCGATAGCTTTTTTCAAATGGCGTTACCGATGCAGCATGACTGAACATTATGTTGTCAAAGTTTCACAAAGGGTTACAGACGGTGTCTGCCGCATCTGTAGGTTCTGTAGTAAGTTAGGCCGGTGAATATCATGCGAGGCACGCTTGCTGCGTGGAGCTTGCTTCAGAGGGTAGCTAATTGAACGATATGGCAAAGAATTTGATCCTGTGGTTGATCATCGCGGCTGTCCTTGTGACGGTGATGAACAACTTCTCCAGCCCGAACGAGCCGCAGAACCTCAACTATTCCGAGTTCATCCAGCAGGTCAAGGATGGCAAGGTCGAGAAGGTTTCTGTAGACGGCTACGTCATTACGGGCAAGCGCAGCGATGGCGACACCTTCAAGACCATCCGCCCGAACATCCCGGACAATGGCCTGATCGGTGATCTGGTCAGCAATAACGTCGTGATCGAAGGCAAGCAGCCTGAGCAGCAGAGCATCTGGACCCAGTTGCTGGTGGCCAGCTTCCCGATACTGGTGATCATCGCGGTGTTCATGTTCTTCATGCGCCAGATGCAGGGCGGGGCGGGCGGCAAGGGCGGCCCGATGAGCTTCGGCAAGAGCAAGGCGCGTCTGTTGTCAGAAGATCAGGTCAAGACGACCCTGGCTGACGTTGCCGGTTGCGACGAAGCCAAGGAAGAAGTGGGCGAGCTGGTCGAATTCCTCCGCGATCCGGGCAAGTTCCAGCGCCTGGGCGGTCGGATTCCGCGCGGCGTGCTGATGGTCGGCCCTCCGGGTACCGGTAAAACGCTGATCGCCAAGGCCATTGCCGGCGAAGCCAAGGTTCCGTTCTTCACGATCTCCGGTTCCGACTTCGTCGAGATGTTCGTGGGTGTTGGTGCGAGCCGCGTTCGCGACATGTTCGAGCAAGCCAAGAAACACGCGCCATGCATCATCTTCATTGACGAAATCGACGCGGTCGGTCGCCATCGTGGCGCCGGCATGGGCGGTGGTCATGACGAGCGTGAGCAGACTCTCAACCAGTTGCTGGTCGAGATGGACGGTTTTGAAATGAATGACGGCATTATTGTCATTGCCGCAACCAACCGCCCTGACGTACTGGATCCGGCGCTGCTGCGTCCAGGTCGTTTCGACCGCCAGGTGGTTGTAGGTCTGCCGGACATTCGTGGCCGCGAGCAGATCCTCAAGGTTCACATGCGCAAGGTGCCAATGGGCGAAGACGTCAACCCGGGCGTTATCGCTCGCGGTACGCCGGGCTTCTCCGGTGCGGACCTGGCTAACCTGGTCAACGAAGCTTCGCTGTTCGCTGCTCGCTCCGGCAAGCGCGTTGTAGAGATGAAAGAGTTCGAACTGGCCAAGGACAAGATCATGATGGGCGCCGAGCGCAAATCGATGGTCATGTCCGATAAGGAAAAGCGCAACACGGCTTACCACGAGGCGGGTCACGCTATCGTCGGTCGTCTGGTGCCAGAGCATGATCCGGTCTACAAGGTTTCCATCATCCCGCGCGGTCGTGCGCTGGGTGTGACGATGTTCCTGCCGGAAGAAGACCGTTACAGCCTGTCCAAGCGTGCGTTGATCAGCCAGATCTGCTCGCTGTACGGTGGTCGTATCGCGGAAGAAATGACTCTGGGTTTCGATGGCGTCACAACCGGTGCCTCCAATGACATCATGCGTGCCAGCCAGATCGCCCGGAACATGGTCACCAAGTGGGGTCTGTCTGAAAAGCTCGGCCCGCTGATGTACTCGGAAGACGAAGATGCAGGTTACCTGGGGCGCGGCGGCAGCCAGAACTCCAGTGTTTCCGGCGATACTGCCAAGCTTATCGACTCCGAAGTGCGCAGCATCATCGATCACTGCTATGGCACCGCCAAGCAGTTGTTGACGGACAATCGCGACAAGCTGGAAGCGATGGCCGACGCGCTGATGAAGTATGAAACCATTGATGCCGACCAGATCGACGACATCATGACCGGTCGTACTCCGCGCGAGCCGCGTGACTGGGGTGGTGGTTCAGGTACCAACGGTACTCCGATCACGCCTGACCCTCGTCCGGAAACTCCGATTGGCGGCCCTGCTGCCGAGCACTAAGGTCTGACATGACATCTGCGCTGTACCCAACCCGGTTGCCTTGCGGCAACCGGGTTCTTGATTTGGCCCATACGCACGTGATGGGCATCCTCAACGCAACCCCAGACTCATTTTCCGATGGCGGCCGCTACAGCCAGCTCGATGCGGCGCTGCGTCACGCCGAGGCAATGGTGCAGGCTGGCGCGACGCTTATCGATATCGGTGGCGAGTCAACGCGTCCAGGCGCGCGTCCAGTCTCTGCATCTGAAGAGGTCGAACGTGTGGCCCCGCTGGTCGAGGTCATCGCGCGCGAGCTGGATGTGATCATCTCGGTGGATACCTCCACGCCTGAGGTCATGCTGGCGACGGCTGGGCTGGGTGCCGGGCTCATCAACGACGTTCGCTCGCTGCAGCGCCCAGGCGCGCTTGAGGCGGCCGCAAGCACCGGTTTGCCGGTCTGTCTCATGCATATGCTGGGCGAGCCCGGAACCATGCAGAATGACCCGCACTACGATGACCTGGTGGGCGAGGTCTGTGCCTTCCTGGCTGAGCGCATGAAGCAGTGCGTCGCTGCAGGCATCGGTCAGCAGCAGATCATTCTTGATCCGGGCTTTGGCTTTGCCAAGACACTGGAGCACAATCTGAGCCTGTTCAATCATATGGAAGCGCTGCATGCGCTCGGCCGGCCTTTGCTGGTGGGTGTTTCGCGCAAGAGCATGATCGGTGCTGTGCTGGGGCGTCCCGTCGACCAGCGTCTGTCCGGCGGGCTCGCCCTGGCGGTTCTGGCGATGGCCAAAGGGGCAAGAATTCTACGTGTGCATGATGTCGCCGAAACGGCTGACGTGGTGCGCATGATCGCAGCTGTCGAAGCAGCTGAATAACAACAGTGGGGCATCCATGACTACCAGAAAATATTTCGGAACCGACGGCATTCGCGGTCGTGTAGGGCAATTCCCGATCACTCCCGAGTTCATGCTGAAACTGGGTTGGGCCGCCGGCATGGCTTTCCGCAAGATGGGCGCCTGCCGGATTCTCGTCGGCAAGGACACGCGCATCTCCGGCTACATGTTCGAGTCGGCCCTCGAGGCCGGCCTCTCCGCTGCGGGCGCTGACGTTCTCTTGCTGGGCCCGATGCCGACACCGGCCATCGCCTACCTGACACGTACCTTCCATGCCGAGGCAGGCATCGTCATCAGCGCCTCGCATAACCCGCACTACGACAACGGCATCAAGTTCTTCTCCGGTCAGGGCACCAAGCTCCCTGACGAGATCGAAATGATGATCGAAGAGCTGCTCGACGCACCGATGACCGTGGCTGAGTCCGAGAACCTCGGCAAGGTCTCGCGGATCAACGATGCGGCCGGGCGTTACATCGAATTCTGCAAAAGCAGCGTGCCTACCAGCACCGACTTCGCCGGCCTCAAGGTCGTCATCGACTGCGCTCACGGTGCGACCTACAAGGTGGCGCCCAACGTATTTCGTGAGCTGGGCGCGCAGGTCGTGGTGCTTTCCGCGCAACCTGACGGGCTCAACATCAACAAGGACTGCGGCTCTACGCATATGGAAGCCCTGCAGGCGGCCGTGCTTGCCGAGCATGCGGATATGGGCATCGGTTTCGACGGTGACGGCGACCGCGTGTTGATGGTCGATCACACCGGGACCATCGTCGATGGCGACGAA
Organism: Pseudomonas sp. P129; assembly: GCF_020312195.1. NCBI lineage: Bacteria > Pseudomonadati > Pseudomonadota > Gammaproteobacteria > Pseudomonadales > Pseudomonadaceae > Pseudomonas > Pseudomonas sp. P129. The sequence goes on from NZ_JAGPYS010000001.1 coordinate 451,969, forward strand.
TTGCTCTACATCATCGCCCGCGACCTGCATGAGCGGGGTCGCTTGCAGGGCGGCGTCGTCGGCACATTGATGAGTAACCTGGGGCTTGAACTGGCCCTGGCCGAGCAGGGCATTCCCTTTGTTCGGGCCAATGTCGGTGACCGTTATGTGATCGCCGAACTGCTCGAGCGCAACTGGCAGATTGGCGGTGAAAACTCCGGTCATATCGTCTGTTTCCAGCACGCTACCACCGGTGACGCGATTATCGCCTCATTGCAGGTGATACTGGCCCTGCGTCGCAGTGGTGTAAGCCTGGCTGAGGCGCGTCTGAAATTGCGTAAGTGCCCGCAAATCCTGATCAATGTGCGCTTCGCCGGGTCGGCTGTTGACCCGGTTTCGCATCCGTCGGTCCAGGAGGCTTGCGCCCGTGTCACCGAGCAGATGGCCGGGCGTGGCAGGGTGCTGCTGCGCAAATCGGGTACCGAGCCGTTGGTGCGCGTCATGGTCGAAGGCGAGGACGAAACGCAGGTCAGGGCGTACGCCGAAGAACTCGCAAAACTGGTTACTGAAGTTTGCGCCTGATTTCGGCTTGCCAGTGTCGGAACTGTTGGGTAACATCTGCGCCCACTTTGACCCACGAGGTGTAGCATGCGTCGCCCAATGGTAGCTGGTAACTGGAAAATGCACGGTACCCGCGCCAGCGTCGCTGAGCTGATCGAGGGTTTGTGCAAGCAGTCGTTGCCAGGCAGCGTCGATATCGCCGTGATGCCTGCCAGTCTGTTTACCTGTCAGGTGGTCGATGGGCTCAAGGCCACGTCGATCATCGTCGGTGCGCAGGACGCAGCCATTCAGGCTGAGCAGGGCGCGCTGACGGGTGAAGTTGCATCTAGCCAGCTGGCTGATGCAGGTTGCAAGCTGGTACTTGTCGGGCACTCCGAGCGTCGTCAGTTGATTGGCGAACAGGATGATGTTCTGAACAAAAAGTTTGCGGCAATCCAGGCGAAAGGTCTGACACCTGTGCTTTGCGTAGGTGAAACCCTGGAAGAGCGCAAGGCGGGGCAAACGCTTGAAGTGGTAGGGCGTCAGCTGGACAGTGTTATCGCCGAGTTTGGCGTCAATGCACTGGTCAACGCCGTCATTGCCTACGAGCCGGTCTGGGCCATTGGCACCGGATTGACTGCTTCGCCTCAGGAAGCGCAGGAAGTGCACGCAGCCATCCGTGCGCAACTGGCAAAAGAGAATGCCGAAGTCGCACAAGGCGTGCGACTTCTCTATGGCGGCAGCGTGAAGGCGGCCAATGCGGTCGAGCTCTTCAGCATGCCGGATATCGATGGGGGGCTCATTGGTGGAGCTTCCCTGAATGCAGATGAGTTCGGTGCGATCTGTCGCGCCGCGGGAAACTGAAAAAATGCTGGAAACAGTCGTAATCGTTTTTCACCTGTTGGGCGCTCTGGGCGTTGTCGCTCTGGTATTGCTGCAGCAGGGTAAAGGTGCCGACGCAGGCGCGTCGTTCGGAGCAGGTGCATCAAATACTGTCTTCGGAGGTCAAGGAACCTCTACCTTTCTCAGTAAGTTTACTGCTATACTTGCGGCATGTTTTTTCATAACCAGCTTGGGGTTAGGTTACTTTGCTAAAGAGAAAGCTCAACAGCTGACTCAGGTAGGTTTGCCAGACCCGGCAGTACTGGAAGTGAAGCAAAAGCCGGCAGCAGATGATGTACCGGTTCTCGAAGGGCAAAAGCCAGCCGCTGTTCCAGCTGACGTACCTCAAGCCCCAGAGAAGAAGTAATACAGAATTCGGCGATGTTCGTGAGGTCGCCAAAAAGAGTTGTAATGCCGAGGTGGTGGAATTGGTAGACACGCAACCTTGAGGTGGTTGTGCCCATAGGGTGTAGGGGTTCGAGTCCCCTTCTCGGTACCAATTAACAGGAGAGCCCGCACTAGCGGGCTTTCTTGTAGGTGGATGTTGGATTGACCCAGCAATGGATCGGTCGTATACTTCCGCCCCAGCTTTGTCGCGGGGTGGAGCAGTTTGGTAGCTCGTCGGGCTCATAACCCGAAGGTCGTTGGTTCAAATCCAGCCCCCGCAACCAGTTTTAGCGGAGCCCCTTTTAAGGGGCTTTTTGTTAGCTGGACAGTACATGACGTCGATGTTCAGCGGCGTTTTCAGGGATGGGCTTTTGCCCATTTTTTTATTTCTAAAGCATGCACGAGGGGGTTCAGGTGTCGAGCAAGCTAGAACAGTTGCAGGACTTGTTGGCCCCAGTGGTCGTGGCCCTTGGCTACCAATGCTGGGGAATCGATTTCAGTTCCCAGGGCAAGCATTCGGTGCTGCGCATTTATATCGACAAGGAAGGGGGCGTTCTGGTCGACGACTGTGCAATCGTCAGTCGCCAGATCAGCGGTGTGTTGGACGTAGAAGATCCAATCAGCACCGAGTACACCCTTGAAGTATCTTCTCCTGGCATGGAGCGCCCGCTGTTCACTATTGAGCAGTTTGCTTCGTACGCCGGGGAACAAGTGAAAATAAAGCTGCGTTCACCTTTCGAAGGTCGACGCAACTTTCAAGGCCTTCTCCGCGGGGTGGAGGAGCAGGATGTCGTGGTGCAGGTTGAAGACCATGAGTTCCTGTTGCCGATCGACATGATCGACAAGGCCAACATTATTCCCACGTTTGACTGAGACGTGCCGGTTACTGCGGATCCCGCGGATCCAATGGCTTGCGAAAGGCGAGGCGTACGATGAGCAAAGAAGTACTGCTGGTTGTTGAGTCGGTGTCCAATGAAAAGGGCGTTCCGGCTAGTGTCATTTTTGAAGCGCTGGAGCTGGCTCTGGCCACCGCTACCAAGAAGCGTTTTGAAGATGAAGTAGAACTGCGTGTAGAGATCAATCGCCAGACAGGCAACTACGAGACTTTCCGTCGCTGGACAGTTGTCGAAGACGAAGATCTGGACGATCCTGCTTACGAATTGGCTGTTGATCAGGCCCAGGCGAAAAAGCCGGGTGCTGTTGCAGGCGACCTGATCGAAGAAAAAATCGATTCCATCGAATTCGGTCGTATCGCGGCGCAGACCGCCAAGCAAGTCATTGTGCAGAAAGTTCGCGAAGCCGAGCGTGCTCAGGTAGTCGATGCCTACCGCGAGCGTCTGGGTGAAATCATTTCTGGTACTGTTAAAAAGGTTACACGTGACAATGTCATCGTTGACCTGGGTAACAATGCCGAAGCCTTGCTGGCTCGTGAAGACATCATTTCCCGGGAAACTTTCCGGGTCGGTGTTCGCGTCCGTGCTCTGCTGAAGGAAATTCGCACCGAAAACCGTGGCCCTCAGCTGATCCTGTCGCGTACTGCGCCAGAGATGCTGATCGAGCTTTTCCGCATTGAAGTGCCGGAAATTGCCGAAGGTCTCATCGAGGTGATGGCTGCCTCCCGTGACCCGGGTTCTCGTGCGAAAATCGCTGTTCGCTCCAAGGATAAACGAATCGACCCGCAAGGTGCCTGTATCGGCATGCGCGGTTCGCGAGTTCAGGCTGTTTCCGGCGAGCTGGGTGGCGAGCGTGTGGATATCGTTCTTTGGGACGATAACCCGGCGCAGTTCGTGATCAATGCAATGTCCCCTGCAGAAGTAGCGGCAATCATCGTAGATGAAGACGCGCATGCAATGGATATCGCAGTGGGAGCGGACAACCTGGCCCAGGCTATTGGTCGTGGCGGTCAGAACGTGCGTCTGGCAAGTCAGCTGACTGGCTGGACCCTGAACGTAATGACCGAATCGGACATCCAGGCCAAGCAGCAAGCTGAAACCGGTGACATCCTGCGCAACTTCATCGAAGAGCTCGAAGTCGATGAAGAATTGGCACAGGTGCTGGTTGATGAAGGCTTCACCAGCCTGGAAGAGATTGCCTACGTACCGTTGGAAGAAATGCTCAACATCGACGGCTTTGACGAAGACATCGTCAACGAGCTTCGCGCTCGTGCCAAGGATCGTTTGTTGACTAAAGCCATCGCTACAGAGGAAAAGCTGGCAGACGCCCATCCGGCCGAAGACCTGCTCTCGCTTGAGGGTATGGACAAGGATTTGGCGATGGAACTGGCGGTGCGCGGCGTAATTACCCGCGAAGACCTGGCCGAGCAGTCTATAGATGACCTGCTCGACATCGACGGCATTGACGATGATCGTGCCGGCAAGTTGATCATGGCCGCCCGAGCCCACTGGTTCGAGTAATTGGGCGCGGCCTGAGGAGAGAAGTGCATGACGCAAGTCACGGTGAAAGAACTGGCCAAAGTGGTCGACACACCGGTAGAGCGCCTGTTACAGCAGATGCGTGAGGCAGGTCTGCCGCACACCGCCGCCGAGCAAGTTGTGACCGATAACGAAAAACAAGCCTTGTTGACGCACCTGAAAAGCGGTCACAAGGCCAAGGTGGAAGAGCCTCGCAAGATTACCTTGCAGCGCAAGACCACCAGCACCCTGCGCGTTGCTGGCAGCAAGAGCATCAGCGTTGAAGTGCGCAAGAAGAAAGTCTTTGTGCAGCGTAGCCCGGAAGAGATCGAAGCCGAGCGCAAGCGCGAGATGGATGAACGCCGTGCGGTAGAAAACGCCGCCCGTCAAAAGGCTGAAGAAGAAGCCAAGCGTCGCGCTGAAGAAGATGCGCGCAGCCAGCCTGCTGCCAGCCAGTCGGCTCCGGCTGCTGCCGAGCCTGTTGCCGCCGCCGAGCCTGTGCGCGAAGCAGCGCCAGCCGCTGCTCCGGCACCGGCCAGCGCCGCGCCTTCTGCCGATGCTCGCAAGCGTGACGAACAGCGTCGCCCTGACAAGCCTCGTGCTGACGACCGCAACGCCCGTGGCGGCGACGGCGAGCGTAAAAACGCTCCGCATCGCGCTTCGGTCAAGGAGAAGGCTCCGGCCCCTCGCGTTGCTCCTCGCACTACCGACGAGGAAAGCGACAGCTTCCGTCGTGGTGGTCGTGGTAAGGGCAAGCTGAAGAAGCGTAACGCGCATGGTTTCCAGAGCCCTACCGGCCCGGTCATCCGTGACGTTGCCATTGGCGAGACCATCACTGTCGGCGAATTGTCGGCACAGATGTCGGTCAAGGCCGCTGAAGTCATCAAGTTCATGTTCAAGATGGGCACCCCGGTGACCATCAACCAGGTACTGGATCAGGAAACTGCCCAGTTGATCGCTGAAGAGTTGGGCCACAAGGTCACGCTGGTCAGCGACAACGCTCTGGAAGATTCCCTGGCTGAATCGCTGAAGTTCGAAGGTGAGTCGTTCTCCCGTGCACCGGTTGTGACCGTAATGGGCCACGTCGACCATGGTAAGACCTCGCTGCTCGACTACATCCGTCGTGCCAAGGTTGCAGCTGGCGAAGCCGGCGGCATCACCCAGCACATTGGTGCCTACCACGTTGAAACCGAGCGCGGCATGGTCACGTTCCTCGACACCCCGGGTCACGCCGCGTTTACCGCCATGCGTGCTCGTGGTGCCAAGGCAACGGATATCGTGATTCTGGTTGTTGCAGCTGACGATGGCGTGATGCCTCAGACCATCGAAGCTGTTCAGCACGCTGTTGCGGCTGGTGTTCCGCTGGTTGTTGCGGTGAACAAGATCGACAAGCCTGGTGCTGACCTCGATCGTATCCGCAGCGAGCTGTCGGTCCATGGCGTGACGTCCGAAGAGTGGGGCGGTGATACGCCTTTCGTTTCGGTCTCCGCGAAGATGGGTACTGGCGTCGACGAATTGCTGGAAGCTGTTCTGCTGCAGGCCGAAGTCCTGGAACTCAAGGCAACCCCGTCGGCCCCTGGTCGTGGTGTTGTTGTCGAGTCCCGTCTGGACAAGGGTCGTGGCCCGGTCGCTACTGTTCTGGTTCAGGACGGTACGCTGCGTCAGGGCGACATGGTGCTGGTCGGTTCGAACTTCGGCCGCATCCGCGCCATGCTCGACGAGAACGGCAAGCCGGTCAAAGAAGCAGGTCCTTCGATTCCGGTCGAAATCCTGGGTCTTGACGGTACACCGGACGCTGGCGACGAGATGAGCGTGCTGTCGGACGAGAAGAAAGCCCGTGAAGTGGCTCTGTTCCGTCAAGGCAAGTTCCGCGAAGTCAAACTGGCCCGTGCTCACGCTGGCAAGCTGGAAAACATCTTCGAGAACATGGGTCAGGCAGAGAAGAAGACGCTCAACATCGTCCTCAAATCTGACGTACGCGGTTCCCTCGAAGCGTTGAACGGCGCCTTGAACGGCCTGGGTAACGACGAGGTGCAAGTGCGCGTGGTCGGTGGCGGTGTCGGTGGTATCACCGAGAGCGACGCTAACCTGGCACTGGCCTCCAACGCTGTACTGTTCGGCTTCAACGTGCGTGCCGATGCTGGCGCGCGCAAGATCGTCGAGCAGGAAGGTTTGGACATGCGTTACTACAACGTGATCTACGACATCATCGAAGACGTCAAGAAAGCCCTCACCGGCATGCTTGGCAGCGACGTCCGGGAGAATATCCTGGGTATCGCCGAAGTCCGCGATGTGTTCCGTTCGCCGAAATTCGGCGCGATCGCAGGGTGCATGGTTCTGGAAGGCACCGTCTACCGTAACCGTCCGATTCGTGTTCTGCGCGAAGACATCGTTATCTTTGAAGGCGAGCTGGAATCCCTGCGCCGCTTCAAGGACGACGCTGCCGAAGTACGTGCAGGCATGGAATGCGGTATCGGCGTCAAGAGCTACAACGACGTCAAGGTCGGTGACAAGATCGAAGTCTTCGAGAAGGTCCAAGTGGCTCGCAGCCTCTAAATCGCGAGCTTCAGGAGTCATGGTGGGAGCCTCGCATGCAAATGCCCTGCTTTCCCCATGGGCTCTAAACGCAACGCCCGGTCTGGCAATTGTCAGGCCGGGCGTTTGCCGCTTTCAGACTGTCAGGGTTTGGTCCCGGATCAGTAACAGGTAACAAGCATGGCAAAAGAATACAGCCGTACCCAACGTATCGGCGATCAGATGCAGCGCGAACTGGCGCAGCTGATCCGTCGCGAAATCAAGGACCCACGCGTGGGTCTGGTCACCATCACCGCCGTAGACGTCAGCCGTGACGTGGGTCATGCGAAGATTTTCATGACCGTCATGGGCCAGGACAGCGCCGAAGAGATCGCGCAGACCATCAAGGTGCTCAACTCTGCCGCAGGTTTCCTGCGCATGCAGCTGGCCCGCGAAATGAAGCTGCGCAGCGTGCCTCAACTGCATTTCCACTATGACGAAAGCGTCGTGCGTGGCGCGCATCTCTCGGCACTGATCGAGCGTGCCGTGGCAGAAGACGGTCAGCATCAGGAAGGCCCTGCATCGGCGGATGCAAAGCCTGAAAGTACCGAGGAATAAAGAGTGGCTCAGGTCAAGCGTATACGCCGCAATGTCAGCGGGATCATCCTGCTCGACAAGCCACTGGGTTTCACCTCCAACGCCGCTCTGCAAAAGGTTCGCTGGCTGCTCAACGCCGAGAAAGCCGGTCACACCGGCAGCCTCGATCCTCTGGCAACGGGCGTTCTGCCGTTGTGCTTTGGTGAGGCGACCAAGTTCTCTCAGTACCTGCTCGATTCGGACAAGTCCTACGAGACCCTGGCGCAACTGGGCAAGACCACTACCACTGCCGACTCTGAAGGCGAGGTTTTGCTCACGCGTCCGGTGACCGTTGGTCGCGACGATATCGAAGCGGCTCTGCCGCATTTTCGCGGACAAATCAGCCAGATACCTCCCATGTACTCGGCCCTCAAGCGTGATGGCCAGCCACTTTACAAGCTGGCACGTGCAGGGGAAGTAGTGGAGCGCGAGCCCCGTTCTGTTACTATTGCGCGCCTGGAATTACTTGCTTGCGAAGGTGACACAGCACGTCTGTCCGTCGATTGCAGCAAAGGCACCTATATCCGCACGCTGGTCGAGGATATCGGTGAGAAGCTTGGTTGTGGTGCTTACGTCGCAGAGCTGCGTCGTACCCAGGCCGGGCCTTTCACGCTGGCTCAGACAGTGACGCTGGAAGAGCTCGAGCAGGTGCATGCCGACGGCGGCAATGAAGCGGTTGACCGTTTCCTCATGCCATCGGACAGCGGTCTGCTGGACTGGCCGCTGTTGAAGTTTTCGGAACACAGTTCGTTTTACTGGTTGCATGGTCAGCCAGTACGCGCGCCGGACGCACCGAAATTCGGTATGGTTCGCGTGCAGGATCACGAAGGTCGCTTCATCGGTATCGGTGAAGTCGCCGAAGACGGGCGCATTGCGCCGCGTCGCCTGATTCGGTCAGAGTGACCGAAACCAGTCCAGCCGCCGGCTTGCCGGCGAGTGGGGTGGAACGAGGATGGCTGTCAACAGGCACGGTCATACCTCATTTTTTTAATACGAGGATCTGTCCTCGGCCTGTTGGAAACGTTTCTCCGGAAACGCTTCCTTGCACAAAAGGATTGCCCACATGGCACTCAGCGTTGAAGAAAAAGCTCAGATCGTAACCGACTACCAGCAAGCTGTTGGTGATACTGGTTCGCCAGAAGTGCAAGTTGCACTGCTGACCGCCAACATCAACAAACTGCAAGGCCACTTCAAGGCCAACGGTAAGGACCACCACTCGCGTCGTGGTCTGATCCGTATGGTAAACCAGCGTCGCAAGCTGCTGGATTACCTGAAAGGTAAGGACGTTAGCCGTTACAGCGCCCTGATCGGTCGTCTGGGTCTGCGTCGCTAATAACGACGTTGCTAGAGGTTGGTTGTCTGTCACGATCCGTCGGGTTTGCCCGGTGGTTCTGGCAGGCTCCCAGCCTCAAGTTTTATCTGGGCTGTGGAAGGGGCCGATTCCCCACGCTGCCCAAGAATTCGCAAGAAACCAGTTCCCCAAGAGCCACAAAGAAAGGTAGGAAACCGTGAACCCGGTAATCAAAAAGTTTCAGTTCGGTCAATCGACCGTAACCCTCGAGACAGGCCGTATCGCCCGTCAAGCCTCTGGTGCAGTATTGGTCACCGTTGACGACGACGTCAGCGTACTCGTGACTGTGGTCGGCGCCAAACAGGCTGACGCTGGCAAAGGCTTCTTCCCTCTGTCCGTGCACTATCAGGAAAAAACCTACGCTGCCGGCAAGATTCCTGGTGGTTTCTTCAAGCGTGAAGGCCGTCCTTCCGAGAAAGAAACCCTGACTTCGCGCCTGATCGACCGTCCGATCCGCCCGTTGTTTCCAGAAGGCTTCATGAACGAAGTGCAGGTCGTCTGCACCGTCGTCTCCACCAGCAAGAAAATCGATCCGGACATCGCTGCGATGATCGGTACCTCGGCTGCCCTGGCCATCTCCGGTATCCCGTTTGACGGTCCGGTCGGTGCTGCGCGCGTTGCTTTCCACGAAAGCACCGGCTACCTGTTGAACCCGACTTACGAGCAGCTGCAGGCTTCGAGCCTGGACATGGTCGTTGCCGGTACTTCCGAAGCCGTTCTGATGGTCGAGTCGGAAGCCAAAGAGCTGACCGAAGACCAGATGCTGGGCGCCGTGCTGTTCGCGCATGACGAGTTCCAGGTCGTGATCAACGCCATCAAGGAACTGGCTGCCGAAGCCGCCAAGCCTACCTGGGACTGGCAGCCAAAGCCTGAAGCGACTGCACTGCTGGGCGCTATCCTTGCCGAGTTCGGCGACGCGATCTCCCAGGCTTACACCATCACCGTCAAAGCCGACCGCTATGCGCGTCTGGGCGAACTGAAAGATCAGGTCGTTGCCAAGCTCGCTGTCGAAGACGGCAGCCCGTCTGCCAGCGAAGTCAAAGCGGCTTTCGGCGAAATCGAATACCGCACCGTTCGCGAAAACATCGTCAACGGCAAGCCGCGTATCGATGGTCGTGACACGCGCACCGTTCGTCCTCTGAACATCGAAGTCGGCGTTCTGCCGAAGACTCACGGTTCGGCACTGTTCACCCGTGGCGAAACTCAGGCGCTGGTGGTTGCCACGCTGGGTACTGCACGTGACGCACAACTGCTCGATACCCTCGAAGGCGAGAAGAAAGACCCCTTCATGCTGCACTACAACTTCCCTCCGTTCTCGGTGGGCGAGTGTGGTCGCATGGGCGGCGCAGGTCGTCGTGAAATCGGTCACGGCCGTCTGGCCCGTCGCAGTGTCCAGGCCATGCTGCCAGGCGCTGACGTGTTCCCGTACACCATCCGTGTCGTGTCGGAAATCACCGAGTCCAACGGCTCCAGCTCCATGGCTTCGGTCTGCGGTGCTTCCCTGGCTCTGATGGACGCTGGTGTACCGATGAAGGCGCCGGTTGCCGGTATCGCCATGGGTCTGGTCAAGGAAGGCGAGAAGTTCGCGATTCTGACCGACATCCTGGGTGACGAAGACCACCTGGGCGACATGGACTTCAAGGTAGCCGGTACCTCCAAAGGTGTTACCGCGCTGCAGATGGACATCAAGATCAAAGGCATCACCGAAGAGATCATGGAGATCGCCCTGGGCCAGGCCCTGGAAGCTCGCCTGAATATCCTCGGCCAGATGAACCAGATCATCGGTCAGTCGCGTAATGAACTGTCGGCCAACGCTCCGACCATGATCGCGATGAAGATCGACACCGACAAGATCCGTGACGTGATCGGCAAGGGCGGCGCAACCATCCGTGCCATCTGCGAAGAGACCAAGGCTTCGATCGACATCGAAGACGACGGCTCGATCAAGATCTTCGGCGAGTCCAAGGAAGCGGCTGAGGCAGCACGTCAGCGCGTTCTGGGCATCACCGCAGAAGCGGAAATCGGCAAGATCTACGTCGGCAAGGTTGAGCGCATCGTCGATTTCGGCGCATTCGTCAACATCCTGCCGGGCAAGGACGGTCTGGTTCACATCTCGATGCTGAGCGATGCTCGCGTAGAGAAAGTGACCGACATCCTCAAGGAAGGTCAGGAAGTCGAAGTACTGGTACTGGACGTGGATAACCGCGGCCGTATCAAGCTGTCGATCAAGGACGTAGCCGCAGCGAAAGCGTCGGGCGTCTGATTGATCTGAGCGGCATGTGAAAAAGGACTCTTCGGAGTCCTTTTTTTATGAGTGCAATTAGGGGCTTACACATGGAGCATGCAATCTGCTCGGTGCAAACATGCATCTTGCAAGCCCGGGTTTGCACGAACGGGCAATCTGCACGACCAAGTAAAATAGCGAAAAACATAAGCTATTGATTATAAAGGTTATTTTGACTGTCTCATTTTTGGCACACCGCTTGCGATACACCTGTTAACCCTGCCACCACATGCTGGTGCAGATTTTGAGAAAAACAGGAGTTATCGTATGAAGAAGTTTGCTATTGCCGCTGCTACCGCTACTGCCCTGACTCTGACCATGGCCAATGCTGCTTTCGCACAGACCTCGGCCCAAGCGCCAATGGTTCTGGCAGCTAACACCACTACTCAAGAAGTCAAAGAAGACGTGTCCGATTCCTGGATCACCGGCAAAGTCAAAGCTGATCTGGTAACCGAGAAAGGCATCCCTGGCACCGACATCAAGGTTGAGACCAACAAAGGCGTGGTTTCCCTGTCCTCCATGGTAAAAGTTACCGAAGCTCAGAAAAACACCGCCGTCGCCATCACCAAGAAAATCAAAGGTGTTAAAGACGTATCGGCTGCTGGCCTGAAAGCCGAGTAATCGAATACTGCTCATGAACAGCCGCAGTCATTGATTGATGGATGGTTCATGCGAGGCTACAAGGATGTAGCCATTAAAGGCCCCGACTGAAGAGTCGGGGCCTTTTCTATGGGGTGACGAAAAAGATGAAGGGCAGGGAAGCAGGGGATCAGTTGCGGCGTTTGCTCTCGATGCCCACCAGGCGCCCGCCTTCGAAGCGCAGGTACTGATACATGCCGTTATCAGGACCGTATATCCACTCCTCGATCCTCACGGCTTCGGACCTTCGATAATTGTTGCTATTGAAGGTTTCCTGAGTGCCGAGTACCTCCTGGCTGACCGGTTCGCCGCATTTCTGCTGGACTTCGAACGCCCGGTCACCGGTGCTGACCAGTTGGCTGCCGCAACGCAGGGTTGAGCTGGCATATGCCGAGGCGACAATTGACCCGGCCATGGCGGCGAGGGTCAGGTTGATCAGTCGTTTGATCCGGGTGTGTGCCAAAGGCTTCATTCGCTGTCGAGGTGCAGAGGGCTGATGACTTTACCATCCGGTTGGGCCTGGCCCAGGCGGGCATCGACGAAGTACACGCGAGCGTCTTCGAGCTTGCCCTTGTCCACCAGGTAATCCTTGATGCTACTGGCTCTGCTCTGGCCCAGTTCGCGCAGCAGCACCTCATTGCTGCTCCAGAACTTGAGCACGGCGGCACGCATCTGGGCAGCACGTTGCTCCTTGCCCAGACTCGCCCATTCAGCGGGCGGTTGCTGTTTCAGGCGTGTCCTGTAGATACCCTCGAGCATAGGCGCCTTTTCCTCTTCCGGGACCTGTACCAAACCGGCCCTGGCTGGAACCTTGTCGCCACGTCGCTGGAGGATCTTGTAATACGTGTACTGGTATTCGCGTTCCAGCCTTTGCTGGGCGATCAATGGACCGTCACTGCTGGCGGCGCTGGTGCCTTCGATCTCCAGCTTCAGGTCCGGACGCTCCTTGAGCGCTACCGAGAGCTTGTCCAGGGCATTTTGCGCCTCTGCCGACAAGTCACTGGAGCCTGGCGCGAAACTTACGCTGCCGAGGTCCTCGGAGCTTCCACCGGCGACCAGCCCGCCGAGCATCTTGAACGGGGCCTGTGCTGCACGCAGCACCAGATTGCGCAGGGTCTGCCAGACAATCGGCATGACGCTGAACTGCGGGTTGTTCAGGTCGCCTTCGATGGGCAGCTCAAGGGAAATACGCCCCTGGGTATCCTTGAGCAGCGCGACCGCCAGACGAATAGGCAGGTCCAGCGCATCCGGGCTGTCGACCCGTTCACCCAGTTGCAGCTGCTCCACCAGCACCTTGTTCTGGGCCTTGAGCTGGCCCTTGGTGATCAGGTAGTGCAGGTCGAGATTGAGCCGGCCCTTGCGGATCCGGAAACCTGCGAACTTGCCGGAGTAGGGGGTCAGATTGGTCAGCTCGACGCGCTTGAAGCTGGTGGTGATATCCAGGCTGGCCATCGGGTCGAACGGGTTTAGGCTGCCCTTGATGGTCACCGGCGCATAGCGGTCGACCTTGCCCTCGATGTTCACCGGGGCCGGTGTAGGCTTGCGGTTGTCGATGGTGCCGATACGACCGTTGAGCTGCTGCACGGCGGTGGCGAAGTTTGGGGTCAGGGTCATGTCGGCAAAGTTTGCCGAGCCATCGTTGATATTCACTTCACCCACGTAGATCGCCAGCGGGTTTTCCTTCTTGCCTGCGGCTTGGGTTCTGGCTGCCTTTGGCTGGCTGGCGGTCTTGCCAGTAGCTGCGTCGGCTGGCTGCGGGATCAACAGATCGTCGATGTTAGTGGTCCGGTCCTCATTGATCATGAAGCGCGCGTAAGGCTGATCCATGTTCACTTTGGCAATCGACAGGCCCTTGCCGTGCTGGTAGTCCAGGCCCTCCAGCGCCAATTGCTGCCATTTCAGGAAGTCGCGCTGTTTGAGTGTATCCAGCGTGTGCAACTGATTGACCTGTGCTTTACCGGTGACGCTGAACGCCAGTGGCTCGGTGCTTTTCAGGTCGACCGCCAGATCGCTGCCGAGCATGCCGCTGCGCAGCTCCAGACGAATGAACGGGCTGATGTAGGCCTGGGCGAGGCGCAGGTCGATGTCGCGGGTGGTTACGTTGAGTCGTGCGCTGACCGGATTGAGGTTCACGTCACCGGCGGCAGTGAGATTGCCCTGTTTGCCCAGTCCGGTATCCAGCTTGAGCGTGAAGGGCGCCTTGTTCAGGCTGTCGAAATTCTGGATGTCCAGATTCAACGGGCCAACGTCCAGCGCGACCGGCTCTTGAGGCACGCGATCTGCCAGATGGACCATGTAGTTGCGCAATTGCACATCCCGCAACAGGACCTGCCAGGGTTTGCTCTGCGCCACGGGTTGAGCGCTGGCTTTGGCTGAGGCCTCGGTGGCAGGCGCCGGCTCGGCGGCTTTTTCGTCCACGGCCGGGGTGTGCGGCGCTGCGGGCTTGCCCGGTTGGCTGGCGAACAGTTTTTGCCAGTCCAGTTGCCCGTCGGCTTCACGCGCGGCCCAGGTTTCCAGTTTCTGGCTGCGGATCTTGCCTACGGTAACCAGCTGCTTTGCCAGGTCGACCGATGTTTCGCTGACGTCCAGGCGTTGCAGGCGTACCAGGGGGCGACCGTCGGGAGCGTTGAGCGCGAACGGCGCAACACTGGCCGAGACGTTGGTCAACTTCAGTTCGGTTTCATTGGACAGGTTCAATGTGTAGGCCGTGCTGAAATTCAGCACGCCGTCCTCGAGCGCCAGCGGCAAGGCATCACGCACGTAAGGCCACCACAGTTTCATCTTGCTGTCGGTGACTTTCAGCGTGCCCTCGGAGGTGATCGGGATCAGGCTGATACGGCCGACCCAGTCGATCTGCCCACCGTCCGGACCCGCCGCGACCAGGGTCATGTCGGCATTGTCTTCAGGCAGTGTGCTGAGGTTCTTGAGCTCGAAATCCAGCGCGTCGTAGAGAAACTCGATGGGCTGGCCGGGGCGCAAGTCCTGGAAGTGAACATAGCCTCCCGCCAGTTTGATTTCGTCGATACGCAGCGGGAATGGCTTGCTGGCGGGTTCGTCCTGTGTCGGTTCGCTGGCGGGCAGCTTGAACAGCTGCGCCAGATTGAGCTTGCCCTGTTTGTCGAACAGCAGTTCGGTGCGCGGTTTGATCAGCTCGACGCGTTGCAGGTGCAGGGCGCGCGTCCACAGGCTGTTGATTTGCAGATTGGCATAAAGCTTTTCAAACGCCACCTGCTCCTTGCCTGGCGTGCCGATATTCAGGCCCCAGAGCGTCAGCTCCAGGGTGAAGGGGTTGAATTCCAGGCGTTCGAGTTTTGCCGGCACTGTGGCGTAATTGGCCAGTTGCTGGTTGGCGATCCGCAGAGCGACGCCGGGAAGAATGAAAAACCCCAGCAAACTGTAGAGCGCGATCACAGCCAGCAGGGAGCCGAGTGTGCGTTTCAATCCTCTGGACATGGGCAGCGGCGTCTCTCTCTTTTGGAAGCCCTTGGAGTATGGCATGCCTGTTCGGTTCCCAAGGCACTGCCGTCGCGGCTTGTAGGAATTTTCCGGTTGCGCTTGACGATATCAGGCGCCGAGTCAGAGTTGCAGAATCAGCGTTTTCAGCGGTGGTTGATTATCCTGAGACGGGAAGTCTGCGGCGGGACGCATTTCCTGGCAGTCGCGCACCGGACGCCCGGCCTTGGTGGCGCAGCGCAGCACCTGCTCGCGCCAGTCCTGCATGCTGACTTTCGCCAGATTGTTGCAGCAGATCAGCACGCCATCGTCTGCCGTGGTCAACAGCGCAGGTTTGAGCAGGCTCTGATAGTCGCGCAGCAAATCAACGGTGCCGAACGCGCTCTTGGCCCAGGCCGGTGGATCGAGCAGGACCAGATCATATTGGCGCTGTTGCAGTTTCACGTAGCTGGGCAATTGCTGGCTGCGGCGCGCGGCAATGGGCAACCCGGCCAACTGGCGGATCGCCGGAAAATAATCCGACTGGATGAATTGCATGGGTGGCAGTTGCGGGTTGAGCGCACCATTCTCGCGACCCACCGCCAGATTGCCCTCGGCGAAGTCCAGGTTGCACACTTCACTCGCGCCACCGGCCGCAGCACTCAGACCGACGCCGCAGGTGTAGGCGAACAGGTTCAGCACGCTTTTGCCGGCGCTGTGCTGCTTGACCCAGCCGCGGGTGTTGCGCAGGTCCAGAAACAACAGCGGGTCCTGGCCTGCATGGCGACCGCGGACCCGGTAATTGAGCCCCCATTCGTGGCCGACATGATCGGCCAGAGCCGCGTCTTCAGCCTTGTACACGGTGTCGTGGCGATCGACGCGCGAGTTGCCTTGCGAGCGATCGTTATAGACCAGCAGGGTGTCCAGGCCCAGGCGCGTGTTGACCTGTTCATGCAGCGCCAGCAGGGCATCGCGATCCAGGCGGGTGTGAAAGCTCTGTACCAGCAATTGCGGGCCGTAGCGGTCGATGGTCAGCCCGCTGGCACCCTCCTGGCTGCCGTGAAACAGTCGATAGCAGTCCGTGCCCTGTCCATGCAATTGGTCAAGCAACGCCTGGCGATTGTCGAGGGCGACGCTGAGCGCCTGATTCAAGGAAGACATGCTGAGCGCCTCGGGCTGGAATAAGGCGCGGGAGTTTACCAGTTACCGGGCGCCGGGGGGTTTTGGCGTCTGCCATGCGCTTGATCTCCTGCGTTGTCATACAGCGCCAATATTCCCCTGCTACGGTGCTTTTTTGCCTGTCAGCGAGGGGATAACCGTGAGCCAGTTCGATCTCAAGCGTCGCCGTGTCATCCAGGCCGTCGGAACGGTAGGTGCCGGTCTGCTGTTACCGGGTGTTGCACCGGCGGTCATCGCCTCGGTGCAGGATCGTCCGAAGATGATGGATGGCGTGCAGTCCGGCGATGTGTTCGGTGACAAGGCGATCGTCTGGAGCCGCAGCGACCGGCCTTCGCGCATGGTCGTCGAGTGGGACACGCGCAGCATGTTCACCCAGCCACGCCGCGTGGTGTCGGCGCTGGCCGATCAGCGTACCGATTTCACTGCGCGGGTCGAGTTGAGCGGGCTGCCTGTCGATCAGGCGATTTTCTACCGGGTGTCTTTCGAGGATGCGCAGAGCGGTGTCGCCGGTGAGCCGTGGTTCGGTCATTTGCGCAGCACACCGCAGCAGCGCCGCGACATCCGCTTCGTCTGGAGCGGCGACACGGTAGGGCAGGGCTTTGGCATCAACCCCGACATTGGCGGCATGCGTATCTACGAAGCCATGCGTTTGCGCTTGCCGGACTTTTTTATCCACAGCGGTGACACCATCTACGCCGACAGCCCGGTGCCGGAGCAGCTCACCACGGAGGGCGGGCGCGTCTGGCGCAACATCACCACCGAGGCGAAGAGCAAGGTGGCGGAGACCCTCGACGAATACCGGGGCAATTACCGCTACAACCTGATGGATGAAAACCTGCGCCGCTTCAACGCCGAAGTGCCGCAGATCTGGCAGTGGGACGATCACGAAGTGACCAACAACTGGTCACCCAGCAAACAGCTCGATGATCGCTACAAGGTCAAGGACATCGGCCTGCTGTCCTCGCGTGCCCGCCAGGCTTATCTGGAATACGCGCCGCTGCGCTTGCAGGAAGCCGACAATGGCGGGCGCATTTATCGCAAGATCCCCTACGGTCCGATGCTCGACGTTTTCGTCCTCGATATGCGCAGCTACCGCGCCGGCAACGATGCCAACCTGGCCGACAAGCCGGGTGCGACCACCGCATTCATGGGCCGTGAGCAACTGGACTGGCTCAAGCGTGAGCTCAATGCATCGCGCGCGCAGTGGAAAGTCATCGCGGCGGACATGCCCATTGGCCTGGGCGTGCCGGATGGCGAGGTCAGCCCCGGCGTACCGCGTTGGGAGGCCATCGCCAACGGCAATGACGGTCCGGCGTTGGGGCGTGAGTTGGAGGTCGCCGAATTGCTGGCGTACCTGCGCGCGCAGAAGATTCGCGATTGCGTCTGGCTGACGGCCGATGTGCATTACTGCGCGGCGCATCATTACCAGCCGGACCTGGCCGTGTTTCAGGACTTCGACCCGTTCTGGGAGTTCGTCGCCGGGCCATTGAACGCCGGTAGCTATGGTCCCAACGTGCTGGACAAAACCTTTGGTCCCGAGCTGGTGTTCCAGAAAGCGCCACCTGCGCAGAACACCTCGCCGTTCGCGGGTTTTCAGTTTTTTGGCGAAGTGAATATCGACGGGCAGACCGGTGAGATGACCGTGGCGCTGCGCGATCTGGACGGGGTCTCGGTCTTCGAGCGCAAGCTCCAGCCTGTGAAGGAAGTCAGCCGCATCGTCTGATGAACAACAGACGCGGCGCGGTGATCAGGGTTTCGGAAATTCCGTGCAACATGCTCGTCCTCGGTGGCCTATCATGAGCTACCTAACGACGGGACCGGATGCGTTGCATGCTGGCTATTTTTCTCGAAACCCTGAACATCACCGCCCCGGTGTTTGCCATGCTGTTTCTGGGCGTGTTCCTCAGGCGTATCGGCGCGATCAATGATGGCTTCATCGTTGCGGCTTCCGGGCTGGTGTTCAACGTCACCATGCCTGCACTGCTGTTTCTGGGCATTATTCACGCCGACCTGCGCACCGCCCTGCAGCCCAAGCTGCTGATTTTTTTCAGCATCGCTACGCTCCTGAGTTTTGCATTCGCCTGGTGCTGGGCGATCTGGCGTTGCCCGCACGAAGAGCGCGGGATCTACGTCCAGGGCGCGTTTCGTGGCAATAACGGGGTCATCGGTCTGGCCCTGGCGGCCAGCATGTACGGGCCTGATGGCATTTCACTGGGCGCGATTCTCGCCGCGCTGGTCATCGTCTTCTACGACACGTTATCGACGGTAGTACTGGCGGTTTACAGCCCGGTGATCAAGTCCGATCCCTGGAGCATCTTCAAAAGCGTGCTGGCCAACCCGCTGATCATCAGCGTGATCATCGCCTCACCCTTCGCTTACTTCGCCATCGGCCTGCCCAAATGGCTGGAAACCTCCGGCAGCTACCTGGCCCAGATGACCCTGCCGCTGGCACTGATCTGCATCGGTGGCACATTGTCGCTGGCGTCATTGCGCAAGAGTGGAAAACTGGCTGTCAGTGCCAGCGTCATGAAAATGATCACGCTGCCAGTGCTATGCACGCTGGCCGCCTGGCTGGCCGGTTTTCGCGGCGCTGAACTGGGGATTCTGTTCCTGTATTTCGGCAGCCCTACGGCGGCTGCCAGCTACATCATGGCGCGCACGGCCAACGGCAACTACGAGCTGGCTGCCGCGATCATTGTCATCACCACGCTGGCTGCCGCGGTCACGACCAACGTGGGGATTTTCATCCTGCAATGGGGCGGCTGGATCTAATCCGCTTTGACGTAGCTGTCGATCACTTCCTGCGCCGCACGAAACGCGTCGATGGCCGCTGGCACGCCGGCGTACACCGCGCAGTGCAGCAGCGCTTCGCGAATCTCCTCGACCGTGCAGCCATTGTTCAGTGCGCCACGAACGTGGCCCTTCAGTTCTTGCGGGCATTTCAGGGCGGTGAGGGTGGCCAGGGTGATCAGGCTGCGGGTTTTCAATGGCAGGCCCTCGCGACTCCAGACGCTGCCCCAGGCGTGCTCGTTGACGAAATCCTGCAGTGGCTGGCTGAACTCGGTGGCATTGCCCAGCGCGCGGTCGACGTAGACATCGCCCATCACCTGGCGACGGATCTGTTCGCCGTCGCTGATCGTCTTGTCTGTCATGGCCTTGCTCCTTGTATCGATGCGGGTTGGAGGTCAGTGCTGACGTCGCCAGGCGCGAATCGTGCCCCAGACAACCACAGCGCCCAGCACAGGTAACACCAGCGTGAGCATTTTGCTTTCAAGCCGTTCGGCCAGCGCCATACCGGTGCTGATCGACAGGATATGCAGCCCGTAGGTCAGGTACAACGACAGCAGAAACAGGCCTTCCAGACGGTCTATCCGGTATCCGGAATAGAACAGCGGCACACACAGCAGCGACACGCCGAGCATGATCGGCAGGTCGAATACCAGCGCATTTGGCGAGATCGTCAGCGGCACCGGGGCGACCAGTGCGGTCAGCCCCAGCACGCCCAGCAGATTGAACAGGTTGCTGCCGATCACGTTGCCCACGGCAATATCGCGTTCGCCGCGAAACGCTGCGATCAGCGAGGTCATCAGTGCCGGCAATGAGGTGCCGATGGCAATGATGGTAAGGCCGACGATGCGTTCGGACAGCCCAAGATGGATTGCAATCACCACTGACGCGTCGACCAGCAGGTGTCCGCCAGCGGTCAACAGCAGCAGGCCAGTGGCAAGCATGAGGATACGCGTGAAGGTACGAGGTTTTGCGGTTGTCTCGGCATGTCCGTGACGCGGCGCATGACCGCCCTGACGGATGATGACGATCAGGCAGAACAGCAACCCGGCGAGCAGCAGTGCGCCGTCAAGCTTGCTGAATTCGCCGCTCCACGACAGGCCGATAGCCAGCACGCAGGCACCGATCATCAGCGGAATGTCGACGTGCAACACCTGACGGGCAACGCGTAACGGAATGATCAGCGCGCACAGGCCCAGGATCACCAGTACATTGAAAATGTTACCGCCGATGACACTGCCCACCGCGATGTCGGTGTTATCGGCAAACGCGGCTTGCAGGCTTACTGCCATCTGCGGCGCGCTGGTGCCCATTGCCACGACGGTCAGGCCGACGATCAGTGGCCGGACCTTGAAAATCGCCGCCAGATGCACCGCTGCACGCACTGACAGTTCTGCCCCGATCAGCAGCAATAACAAGCCACTGAGCATCTGGATAAGTGCGGGGGCGGGCAGGGCCGATAGCTGGAGAATACGAGTGTCCTTGTTGGCGGTGATCGGGGGTTGGGTTTAATCCAGGGCCTGCACACGGACTGGCGCTGTCCCGCTGCGCAGCATACCCAGTTGTTCGGCCGCTTCGCGAGAGACATCGATCAGACGACCACGGGTGTGAGGGCCGCGATCGTTGACGCGCACGACTACCGACCTGTCGTTGTCGAGGTTGGTGACCTTGACGCGCGTGCCGAAGGGCAGTTGGCGATGTGCAGCGGTCAGCGCGTTCTGATTGAACGGCTCGCCGCTGGCAGTGCGGTTGCCGTGATGGCGGGCGCCGTAATAGGCGGCGGTGCCGGTCTCGTCATAACCATGGGGGTCGATGATGTGATTGGCGCACCCTGCCAGTAACGTCAGCAGGCTGCAGGTAAAAATAAGGCGGCGCATGGGGTGGGTTCCTGAGTGCCGGAGTAGTTGTGGTTGACGCTCGTGCCAATCCTCCATGCTGGCATGCATTTCGTGACGCTCCGCGTCGCAACTCAGTGTTGCAGTGCGTACTCAACAGCGGACGCAGAGCGTCCAGAACTGCATTCCCACGCAGAGCGCTCATCGTTATACACAAGTCATGAAGAGCCCAGAAGGCGGGGTCTTTGACCCTAATCGCGATGTGAATAAAGACCTCTGTGGGAGTGAGCTTGCTCACGAAGACCTTGGTCCAAACGCCCTGTCTCTAGAGGCTGTACCGGCCTATTCGCGAGCAAGCTCGCTCCCACAAGACTCGTGTATAACGCTGATCGCATAGCGTGGGAACGAGAGTGACGAGGATCAGCCCTCCAGCTTGGCCTTCAGCAGTTCGTTGACCTGCTGCGGGTTGGCCTTGCCTTTGGAGGCTTTCATCGCCTGACCGACGAAGAAGCCGAACATCTTGCCGCGCTTGGCTTCATCGGCGGCGCGATACTGTTCGACCTGTTCCGCGTTGGCTGCCAGTACCTCGTCGAGCATCGATTCGATGGCGCCGCTGTCGGTGACCTGCTTCAGGCCGCGCTTTTCGATGACTTCATCGGCGCTGCCTTCACCATTGGCCATCGCCTCGAAGACCATTTTCGCGATCTTGCCGGAAATGGTGTTGTCGGTGATGCGCTTGAGCATGCCGCCCAACTGCTCGGCACTGACCGGCGACTGGTCGATTTCCAGGCCCTGCTTGTTGAGCAGGCTGCCCAGCTCGACCATGACCCAGTTGGCTGCCAGTTTGGCGTCACCACTGATGCTCACCACCTGTTCGAAGTAATCAGCCTGCTCGCGGCTAGAAGCCAGTACGCTGGCGTCGTAGGTCGACAGACCGAACTGGCTCTGGAAGCGTTCGCGTTTCTGCGGTGGCAGCTCCGGCAAGGTGGCGCGGGTTTCTTCGAGGAACGAGTCCTCGATGATCACCGGCAACAGATCCGGGTCGGGGAAGTAACGGTAGTCGTTGGCTTCCTCCTTGCTGCGCATGGCGCGGGTTTCGTTGGTGTTCGGGTCATACAGGCGTGTCTGCTGGATAACCTTGCCACCGTCTTCGATCAGGTCGATCTGGCGCTGAATCTCGCTGTTGATCGCTTTTTCGATGAAGCGGAACGAGTTGACGTTCTTGATCTCGCAACGCGTGCCGAACTCGACCTGACCCTTGGGGCGAATCGATACGTTGCAGTCGCAGCGCAGCGAACCTTCGGCCATGTTGCCGTCACAGATGCCCAGGTAGCGGACAATCGCATGGATGGCCTTGACGTAAGCCACGGCTTCCTTGGCGTTGCGCATGTCCGGCTCGGAAACGATCTCCAGCAACGGGGTGCCGGCACGGTTCAGGTCGATACCGGTCATGCCCTGGAAGTCTTCGTGCAGGCTCTTGCCCGCGTCCTCTTCCAGGTGCGCACGGGTGATGCCGATGCGCTTGACGGTGCCGTCTTCAAGGGGGATGTCCAGGTGGCCCTTGCCGACAATCGGCAGCTCCATCTGGCTGATCTGATAGCCCTTGGGCAGGTCCGGGTAGAAGTAGTTCTTGCGGGCAAACACGTTGTGCTGGCCGATTTCGGCGTTGACGGCCAGGCCGAACTTGACGGCCATGCGCACGGCTTCCTTGTTCAGCACCGGCAATACGCCGGGCATGCCCAGGTCGACGAGGCTGGCCTGCGTGTTGGGCTCGGAGCCGAACGTGGTCGCGCTACCGGAAAAAATCTTTGATTGGGTCGAAAGCTGGGTATGAATCTCCAGCCCGATGACGACTTCCCATTGCATGTGTTTCTCCTCAGAAGCCTTCAGGTGCGCGAGTGTGCCAGTCGGTGACTTGCTGATACTGATGCGCCACATTCAAGAGGCGGCCTTCCTGGAAATACGGAGCGAGCAGCTGCACGCCGACCGGCAGGCCGTCGACGAAGCCCGCAGGCATGGACAAGCCGGGCAGGCCCGCCAGGTTGGCGGTGATGGTGTAGAAGTCTTCCAGGTATTCGGCAATCGGGTCGTGGGTCTTGGCGCCGATTTTCCAGGCCGGGTTGGGCGTGGTCGGACCGAGAATCACGTCGACATCGGCGAACGCGTTCATGAAATCGTTCTTGATCAGGCGACGGATTTTCTGCGCCTGCAGGTAGTAGGCGTCGTAGTAACCCGCCGACAGCGCGTAGGCGCCGACCATGATGCGTCGCTGCACTTCCGGGCCGAAGCCTTCGGCGCGCGAGCGCTTGTACAGGTCGGTCAGGTCTTTCGGGTCTTCGCAGCGGTAGCCGAAACGCACACCGTCGAAACGCGACAGGTTGGACGAGGCTTCAGCCGGGGCGATGACGTAGTAGGCCGGGATCGCGTGTTGCAGGTTCGGCAGGCTGACTTCCTTGACGATCGCGCCGAGTTTTTCCAGCTCCTTGACGCTTTCATGCACCAGTTGCGCGATGCGCGGGTCAAGGCCTGCGCTGAAATACTCTTTCGGCACACCGATACGCAGGCCCTTGAGCGAGGTATTGAGGCTGGCGGAGTAGTCCGGAACCGGTTCGTCGATGCTGGTGGAGTCCTGCGGGTCGAAACCGGCCATGCCTTGCAGCAGCAGCGCACAGTCTTCGGCCGTGCGTGCCATCGGCCCCGCCTGATCGAGGCTGGACGCGTAGGCAATCATGCCCCAGCGCGATACGCGGCCGTAGGTCGGCTTGAGGCCCGTGAGGTTGGTCAGTGCTGCAGGCTGGCGAATCGAGCCGCCGGTGTCGGTGCCGGTTGCGGCAGGCAACAGGCGTGCAGCGACCGCGGCTGCCGAACCACCCGAAGAGCCACCAGGGACGCATTCCAGGTTCCACGGGTTTTTCACCGCGCCGTAATGGCTGGATTCGTTGGCCGAACCCATGGCGAATTCGTCCATGTTGGTCTTGCCCAGCGTCACTGTGCCGGCCGATGCCAGACGCGACACGACCGTGGCGTCGTAGGGTGCCTTGAAATTGTCGAGCATCAGCGAGCCGCAACTGGTGCGGATGCCCTGGGTGCAGAACAGGTCCTTGTGGGCCAGCGGAGCACCGAGCAACGGGCCGTTTTCACCGGCGGCACGGCGCGCGTCTGCCGCCTGCGCCTGGGTGATGGCCAGGTCTTCGGTGAGGCTGATGAAGCTGTTGAGCTGCGGGTCGAGCGTCGCGATGCGCGACAGCAGAACACGAGTCAGCTCTTCGGAAGAAAACTTTTTATCGGCGAGTCCGCGAGCGATCTCGGCCAGAGTCATTTGGTGCATGCAGGCGCTTTCCCTTACTCGATGACTTTCGGAACCAGATAGAGGCCGTCTTGGACCGCTGGTGCGATGGCTTGGTAAGTGTCACGGCGATTTCGCTCGGTGACGGCGTCTTCGCGCAGGCGCTGGGTGGCTTCCAGCGGGTGAGCCAGCGGCTCGATGCCAGCGGTGTCGACCGCTTGCATCTGATCGACCAGCCCAAGAATGCTGTTCAGTGCTTCGGTGGTACGCGGGATATCGGCGTCATTGAGACCCAGTCGGGCCAGATGAGCGATCTTTTCCACGTCGGAGCGTTCAAGCGCCATGGGGTATCTCCAGTGGAATGCTTATGGATTTGCTTTGTTGCCAATTGCGGAACACTATCGCGTTATTACTGTCTCAAGCCGCTAACGTCGAGGGTGGTGTTCGGAAAACCGCCAATTTAGCATATTGGCTCCTTGCCCAAAATCCCTGTCGTTGTTAGAGTTTGCCGCACTTTTTTTACCACGCGTTCCCTAGGGTCCCTTTCCCATGTTCAAGAAACTGCGTGGCATGTTTTCCAGTGATCTATCCATCGACCTGGGCACTGCCAACACCCTTATTTACGTGCGTGAGCGCGGTATCGTTCTGAATGAACCCTCTGTCGTTGCCATTCGTACTCACGGCAACCAGAAGAGTGTCGTGGCCGTCGGTACCGAAGCCAAGCGCATGCTGGGCCGTACTCCAGGCAACATCGCAGCCATTCGTCCAATGAAAGACGGCGTTATCGCCGACTTCAGCGTCTGCGAAAAAATGTTGCAGTACTTCATCAACAAGGTTCATGAAAACAGCTTTCTGCAGCCCAGCCCTCGTGTGCTGATCTGCGTTCCGTGCAAATCCACCCAGGTTGAGCGTCGCGCGATTCGCGAGTCGGCCCTGGGTGCAGGCGCACGCGAAGTCTTCCTGATCGAAGAGCCGATGGCCGCTGCAATCGGCGCCGGTCTGCCGGTGGAAGAAGCTCGCGGTTCGATGGTTGTCGACATCGGCGGCGGCACTACCGAAATTGCCCTGATCTCCCTGAACGGTGTGGTGTATGCCGAATCCGTCCGGGTTGGCGGTGACCGTTTCGACGAAGCGATCATCACCTATGTGCGCCGCAACTACGGCAGCCTGATCGGCGAATCGACTGCCGAGCGCATCAAGCAGGAAATCGGTACTGCCTATCCGGGCGGTGAAGTACGTGAAGTCGACGTGCGTGGCCGCAACCTGGCTGAAGGCGTTCCACGTGCGTTCACCCTGAACTCCAACGAAGTGCTCGAGGCACTGCAGGAGTCGCTGGCGACCATCGTTCAGGCGGTCAAGAGCGCTCTGGAGCAATCGCCTCCGGAACTGGCCTCGGACATCGCCGAGCGTGGTCTGGTCCTGACCGGTGGTGGTGCGCTGCTGCGTGATCTGGACAAGTTGCTGGCTCAGGAAACCGGTCTGCCGGTGATCGTCGCCGAAGACCCGCTGACCTGTGTAGCGCGTGGCGGTGGCCGTGCGCTGGAAATGATGGATAAGCACACCATGGATCTGCTCTCCAGCGAATAATTCGCCGGGGTGCCTTTCACGGAGTCTTTTGTATGCAGGTGGCGGATATGCTACCTGTATGCTTCAGGCTGACGCCGAAACAGGGTGCCTATCTCTTTCATTTGTCCAGGCCGGTTACATACCGCATGAATAATTGCCAATCGAAGTTCGATCCAACGATCGCATGCCCCGGAGGAGCGGCCTATTAAACCGCTTTTCTCAAAAGGCCCGTCGCTGGGTGTACGTCTGCTGGTGCTGGCCGTTCTGTCGGTTGCGTTGATGGTTGTCGACGCCCGCTTTACGATCCTCAAGCCCGTGCGCAGCCAGATGTCGATGGTGCTCATGCAGTCCTACTGGATCGTCGACCTGCCGCAGCGTCTGTATCAAGGCGTCGCCAGCCAGTTCGGCAGCCGCACAGAGCTGATCGCCGAAAACGAAAAACTCAAGACCGAAGCCCTGCTCCTGCAAGGTCGCCTGCAAAAGCTGGCGGCACTGACCGAGCAGAACGTTCGGCTGCGTGAGTTGCTGAACTCCTCGGCGCTGGTCAACGAAAAGGTCGAGGTCGCCGAGCTGATCGGCATGGACCCGAACCCCTTCACCCATCGCATCATCATCAACAAGGGCGAACGCGACGGCGTGGTGCTCGGCCAGCCTGTGCTCGATGCGCGCGGCCTGATGGGGCAGGTGGTCGAGTTGATGCCCTATACCTCACGCGTCTTGTTGCTGACTGACACCACCCACAGCATCCCGGTGCAGGTCAACCGCAACGGTCTGCGTGCCATCGCCAGCGGCACCGGTAACCCGGAGCGTCTGGAGCTTCGGCATGTGGCGGACACTGCAGACATCAAGGAAGGCGACCTGCTGGTCAGTTCGGGCCTTGGGCAGCGTTTCCCGGCCGGTTACCCGGTGGCGACGGTCAAGGAAGTGATTCACGACTCCGGCCAGCCGTTTGCGATCGTTCGTGCAGTGCCGACCGCTGCGCTGAATCGCAGTCGCTATCTGTTGCTGGTGTTCTCCGACGGGCGCTCGCCGGAAGAGCGCGCTGCCGATGCCGCGCAAGCACAGGAATCCCTCGACAAGGGCGTCGAGCCCTCCGTGATGGCGACACTGCCGCCGCCGACACCCGCCTTCCCGATGTGGCCGCAGGCCGTCGTTCCGGTCTTTCCGGGCAGTACGCTGACGCACAAGCCTGCAGCGCAATCGGCAACACCTGCACCTGCACCTGCACCGGCGGCCACGCCCGCGACACCGGCAAGGCCTGCTGCCCGGCCTGCGGCGTCACAGCCGCCTGCTTCACGACCTTCCACTGCCCGGGAGCCTATCGATGGTTAGTCATGTTTCCGGGCGCAATGGCTGGGTGGTCTGGCTGACGTTTGCGATCGGTCTGCTGCTGAGCGTTTCGCCGCTGCCGCAATTCATGGAAATCTTCCGGCCACTGTGGCTGGCCCTGCTGCTGACCTTCTGGGTTCTGGCGTTGCCGCACAAATACGGCATGACCACCGCGTGGATACTGGGCCTGATGGAGGATGTGCTGTACGGCACATTGCTCGGCCAGAATGCCCTGATCCTCAGTCTGATCACCTTTCTGGTGATGTCCTTGCAGCAGCGCCTGCGCATGTTTCCCATGTGGCAACAATGCCTGGTGCTGCTGGTGGTATTCGGTCTGGCACAGCTTGCGCAACTCTGGCTCAGCGCGCTGACCGGCAACCGTCAGCCAACGCTGGCGCTGGTGCTGCCCGCGTTGGTCAGTGCTCTGTTGTGGCCCTGGATCAGTTATGGCCTGCGTGGATTGCGCAAACGTTTGAAAATCAATTAAGCGCAAGGTGAGCGCGACGCCCCGCTGCGTTGTTCGCGCTCACCCGCACAGACACGGAGATGTCCTTATGCCCTCGCTTTATCTGGCTTCTGGCTCGCCGCGCCGCCGCGAACTTCTGACTCAGATCGGTGTGCCCTTTACCGTACTGAGCGCTCAGATCGACGAAACCCCCTTCGACCATGAAACCCCGGCTGCCTATGTCGAGCGTCTTGCGCTGGGCAAGGCTCAGGCCGGGCTGTCCCTGCTGCCAGCCGAACAACAGGCCTGCGTGATGGGGGCCGACACGGCGGTGGTGCTCGATGGACGCATTCTCGGCAAGCCGGTCGATGAAGCGGATGCCCAGGCCATGCTCATGGCCCTGTCCGGGCGCGAGCATCAAGTGCTGACGGCTGTCGCGCTCTGTGATCGGCAACGCAGCGACACCCGTATTGTTACCAGTCGTGTGCGCTTTCGCCCGATTCAAATCCATGAAGCTCAGGCCTACTGGACCAGTGGCGAGCCCGCCGACAAGGCTGGCGGCTATGCCATCCAGGGGTTGGCAGCGATTTTC
Source organism: Pseudomonas sp. P129 (assembly GCF_020312195.1). Lineage (NCBI taxonomy): Bacteria > Pseudomonadati > Pseudomonadota > Gammaproteobacteria > Pseudomonadales > Pseudomonadaceae > Pseudomonas > Pseudomonas sp. P129. The sequence goes on from NZ_JAGPYS010000001.1 coordinate 480,043, forward strand.
GTCGAGGGCCTGCAAGGCAGCTATTCTGGGGTGGTGGGTCTGCCCCTGTGCGAAACCGCAGAACTGCTTGGCCATTTCGGCATACCCTGCTGGCAATGCCTGGAAGGTGACAAGTCATGAGTGAAGAGATTCTGATCAACATCACGCCGATGGAATCGCGCGTGGCAGTGGTGGAAAACGGGGTTCTGCAAGAAGTGCATGTCGAGCGTACCCAGCGTCGCGGCATCGTCGGCAATATCTACAAAGGCAAGGTTGTGCGGGTGCTTCCCGGCATGCAGGCGGCGTTCATCGACATTGGTCTGGATCGCGCGGCGTTCATTCATGCGTCGGAAATATCCATGCGTGAAGGGCCGGCGGTCGAGAGCATTGCGTCGCTGGTACATGATGGCCAGAGCCTTGTCGTGCAAGTCACCAAAGACCCGATCGGCAGCAAGGGCGCACGGCTGACCACGCAACTCTCCATTCCGTCGCGTTATCTGGTGTACATGCCGCGCACGGCGCATGTGGGCATCTCGCTGAAAATCGAGGACGAAGCCGAGCGCGAACGACTCAAGAAAGTGGTCAGTGATTGTGTTGCCCAGGAAGGTATCAAGGAAGCCGGAGGTTTCATTCTGCGCACCGCTGCCGAAGGCGCCGGGGCTGATGAAATCCTCATGGACATCCGTTATCTGCGCAGGCTCTGGGACCAGATCGGCGAGCAGATCAAGACGGTCAGCCCGCCCACGGTGATTTACGAAGACCTGGGCCTGGCGCTGCGCACCTTGCGCGATCTGGTCAGCCCGCGCATCGAGAAGATCCGTATCGACTCGCGGGAAACTTTTCAGAAAACCACCCAGTTCGTCGCCGAGCTGATGCCGGAAATAGCCGACAGGCTCGAGCACTATCCGGGCGAGCGGCCGATCTTCGACCTCTATGGGGTCGAGGACGAAATCCAGAAGGCCCTCGAGCGCAAGGTGCCGCTCAAGTCGGGCGGCTATCTGGTAATCGATCCAGCCGAAGCGATGAGCACCATCGACGTCAACACCGGCGCGTTCGTAGGGCATCGCAACCTCGAAGAAACCATCTTCAAGACCAATCTGGAAGCTGCCACGGCCATCGCCCGGCAGCTGCGCCTGCGCAATCTGGGCGGCATCATCATCATCGATTTCATCGACATGGAAGACGGTGAACACCAGCGTCAGGTGCTGCGCACGCTGGAGAAACAGCTGGAACGCGATCACGCCAAGACCAACATCATCGGCATCACCGAGCTGGGTCTGGTGCAGATGACCCGCAAGCGCACCCGCGAAAGTCTCGAACAGGTGCTGTGCGAACCGTGTCATTGCTGCGCAGGGCGGGGCAAGCTGAAGACCCCCGAGACCATCTGCTACGAAATCTTCCGGGAAATCCTGCGCGAGGCCAGGGCCTATCAGGCAGTGGGCTATCGCGTTCTGGCCAATCAGCGCGTGGTGGATCGCCTGCTCGACGAGGAGTCCGGCAACGTGGCTGAACTGGAGAGCTTTATTGGCCGCACTATCCGTTTTCAGGTAGAAACCATGTACTCGCAGGAACAATACGACGTGGTGCTGCTCTGAGGGTGCTGATCGTTTGAAATCTATGACAAGTGCCCTACGGGTTTCTGGCAGGTATGCCGTTTTATCGAGAATGATGCGTGGCGAATGAGCAAAACCTGTACCTGACCGCACCTGCGCATCCGAGCCTGACTCCGTTCGCCGATTCTGCTCTTTGCACCCCGCAGTGGAGGACCTCCTGAGATGGGACGTCTTCCTCGCCTCGTTGCAACCCTGACCCGCTGGGGGCTGAGCCTGTGCGCACTGATTCTGGTGCTTGCGGCGCTGTACGTGAGCCTCGGCCGTCAGTTGACGCCGCTGGTTGCCGAATACCGTGTCGATGTGGAAACCCGTGCCAGCAGCGCGCTGGGCATACCGCTGAGCATCGGCAGCCTGGAAGGTAGCTGGAGCCGCTTTGCTCCGGTATTGCTTGCTCATGACGTGATGGTCGGCGAGGGTGCCAGTGCTCTGCGTCTGGATCGCGTAAGGGTGGTTCCCGACCTTTGGGAAAGCCTGCTGGCGCGTGACGTGCGCATCGCTCATCTTGAAGTGGACGGCCTGCAGTTCAGCCTCAGGCAGGACAAGGACGGTGCGTGGTCGGTTCAGGGCTTGCCGGTGCACAACGACAGCCCGTTCGATCCCGAGCAGGCGCTCAAGCAGATGCAGATGGTCGCGCATGTGTCGTTGCTAGACAGCCAGGTCACGGTGCAACCGTTTGACGCTGCGCCGCTGACCCTCACCTATGTAAACCTCAGCCTGGACACCGGCAGCTATGCCCAGCGACTTGACGCACGCCTGACTCTGCCGGATGGTCAGCCGGTCGCGCTCAACGTGCGCTCGCGCATCCAGGCCAGTCAGTGGAAGGACGGCGAGGCCGATATCTACGCCAGCCTGCCGCAAAGCGACTGGGCCAGGTGGCTGCCGAAAAGCCTTACGCGCGAATGGACGCTGGCGAAGCTGCAGGCCGGCGGCGAGGTCTGGTTGAGTTGGGGCAAGGGCACCGTGCAAAGCGCGACCACGCGCCTCAATGCACCACAGGTCAAAGGCGTTTATGCCGGTCGCAAACCGTCGACGATCAATAACCTTGCGCTGAACGCATGGTTTGCACGCACTGAAACAGGTTTCGACCTGAACCTCGATTCACTGGCGATGAGCCTTGGCGACGCGCGTTGGGAAAGCCGTGTGCAACTGACGCAAACCGCCGCGACGCCTGACAGCGAAGAGCTCTGGCACGTACAGGCGGATCGTCTGGACCTGACCCCCGTCACGCCGCTGATCGACTCATTCGCGCCCCTGCCTGAAAAGGCCATGGCAGTGGTCGACGGCCTCAAGGTGACAGGCGGGCTGCGTAACGTACTGCTCGACTACCGGCCACAGGCAATCGGTGACCAGCGCCTGAGCTTTGCCGCCAATCTGGACAAGGTGGGTTTCAACGCGTATCGCGGGGCGCCGGCGGCCGGAAACGTCAGCGGTGCCATCAGCGGCGATCTGGGGCAGGGCGAGCTGCGCCTCGACACCGATGACTTCATGCTGCACCTGGACCCGATCTTCGCCAAGCCTTGGCGTTACCGGAAGGCCAATGCCCGTCTGACCTGGAAACTGGATGACCAGGCGTTCACGCTGATTGCCCCGTACATCAAGGTGCTCGGCGACGAAGGCAAGATTGCGGCGGACTTTCTGATCAAGATTCACCTCAATCATGATCAGGAAGACTACATGGATCTGCGGGTCGGTATGGTCGACGGCGACGGCCGTTACACCAGCAAGTACCTGCCGACAGCGCTCAGTCCGGAGCTTGATCACTGGTTGCGCACCGCCGTGGTCAGTGGCGCGGTCAAGCAGGGTTTCTTCCAATATCAAGGGTCGCTGAACAAGAACTCGCCCGATACGGCGCGTGTCATCAGCCTGTTCTTCGACGTCAACAACGCAACGCTGGCGTTCCAGCCGGGCTGGCCGTCGCTGACCGGGGTGGATGGCAAGGTCTACGTCGAAAACAGCGGTGTACGTGTCAAGGCAAGCAAAGGCCAGTTGCTGGATACCAAGGTCAGCAACGTGCTGGTCAATATTCCTCATGTGCCGTCAGGTCAGGACAGTCACCTGCTGGTGGACGGTAATTTTTCCGGAAACCTGATCGACGGCCTGAAGATTCTTCAGCAGGCGCCCATCGGTACGGGCAGCACGTTTGCCGGATGGCAGGGCGAGGGCCCGCTGGACGGTAAGCTGAAGCTGGATATCCCGCTGGCCAAGGGCGTCGAGCCAAAGGTCGTGGTGGACTTCAGCACCGACAATGCGCGCTTGAAACTGGCCGACCCGGTGCTGGAGCTGACTCGCCTGAAAGGCGACTTCCGTTTTGACAGCTCCAGCGGGCTGAGTGGCAAGGGCATCAAGGCCCAGGCATTCGATCGCCCTGTGACCGCAGAGATCGCCGCCGAGGGCAAGCCTGGCGACAACGTGACGCGCATTGTGGCGAACGGACAAATCACCTTGAAGCGGCTCACCGATTGGCTGAACGTGACCCAACCGCTGCCGGTCTCCGGTGACCTGCCATATCAGTTGCAGCTGATTCTGGACAGCAAGGACAGCCCGCTGGTAATCAACTCCACGCTCAAGGGCGTGGCGATCGATTTGCCCGCACCGTTTGGCAAGACCGCCGAGCAGGAGCGTCCCAGCGAATTTCGCATGACCCTGCAAGGCGCGGAGCGCAGGCTCGGCGCGGCCTATAACGATCAGGCCAACTTTGCGTTCGCAGCACCGAATGGCAAGTTTGCCGAAGGTCGTGGCGAGCTTTATCTGGGGCGCGGCGGGGCGATCGTGCCGGACGCCAAGGGCTTGCGGATCCGTGGAGAGTTGTCCGAACTGGACATCGCGCCCTGGCAGGAACTGGCCGCTCGCTACACCGGGAATGATCCGGGCGGCAACGCAAAACAACTGCTTAACAGCGTTGATCTGCAGATCGGCAAGCTGACCGCGATGGGCACCACACTCAATGACGTGCGTGTCCAGTTGCAGCGCAACGCGGCAGCCTGGGCCCTGTCGCTGGACAGCGCAATGGCCAAAGGCACGGCAACGCTGCCCGACGCCAAGTCTGCACCGATCGGCGTCAACATGCTCTACGTTCGACTGCCTGCATCAGATCCGACAGCGACCGTGGTGGAAAACGCGCCTGATCCTCTGGCGGATATCGACCCGCACAATATCCCTGCGCTGGACGTGAAGATCTCCCAGCTGTTTCAGGGCGATCAGTTGCTCGGGGCCTGGGCATTGAAAACCCGGCCGACGCCTGCCGGCATGCGCATGTCGGACATGAGCCTGGGGCTCAAAGGTATTCTGCTGGAGGGTGACGCTACCTGGGAGGGTACGCCCGGGGCCAGCAGCAGTTCGTTCAAAGGCCGTCTGGCGGGCAAGAACCTCGCGGATGTGCTCAAGGCGTGGAACTTCGCACCCACTGTTACCAGTGAACGCTTCGAGATGAACGTGGACGGGCGCTGGCCGGGTTCGCCTGCCTGGGTTGGTCTGAAGCGCTATTCCGGCAGTCTGGATGCCACGTTGAACAGAGGCCAGTTCGTCGAAGTCGAGGGCGGTGCTCAGGCATTGCGGGTGTTCGGGCTGTTGAATTTCAACTCCATCGGCCGGCGTCTGCGTCTGGACTTCTCCGACCTATTGGGCAAAGGCCTGAGCTACGACCGGGTCAAAGGGCTGTTGGTCGCCAGCGACGGTGTCTATGTGACGCGCAACCCGATCACCCTGACCGGGCCGTCGAGCAATCTGGAGCTCAACGGTACGCTGGACATGGTCCGCGATCGTGTCGATGCGAAGCTGCTGGTGACCTTGCCGGTCACCAATAACCTGCCTATTGCTGCACTGATTGTCGGCGCGCCGGCCATTGGCGGGGCGCTGTTTCTGGTCGACAAGCTGCTGGGCGACCGGGTTGCGCGTTTCGCCAGCGTGCAATACAAGGTCGAAGGGCCCTGGAAAGAGCCGAAGATCACCTTCGACAAGCCATTTGAAAAGCCCCAATAGCGTCTCATGGAGTACAGTGGTGGCCATCTCATTCAGGAGCGGGTTGCCATGTCCTTCGCGGTGATTCAGATGGTCAGCCAAAGCGATGTCCTGGCCAATCTGGCCAGCGCCCGACGTCTGCTGGAACAGGCTGCCGACGGTGGCGCGCGGCTGGCGGTACTGCCCGAAAACTTCGTCGCGATGGGGCGCCGTGACGTCGCCGATATCGGGCGTGCCGAGGCTCAGGGGCACGGACCGATCCTGCCATGGTTGAAACTGGCCGCTCGCGACCTCAAGTTATGGATTGTTACCGGAACCTTGCCACTGCCGCCGGATGAGCGGCCGGATGGCAAGGTGACGGCGTGTTCGCTGTTGATCGATGAGCACGGTGAGCAGGTGGCCCGTTATGACAAACTGCATCTGTTCGATGTGGATGTCGCTGACAACCGTGGCCGCTATCGTGAATCGGATGACTATGCTCATGGGAGCAGGGTGGTGGTGGCCGACACGCCGGTGGGGCGTCTGGGGCTGACCGTCTGTTATGACCTGCGCTTTCCCGAACTGTACACCGCGCTGCGTGAAGCCGGTGCTGAACTGATTACCGCGCCGTCAGCCTTCACTGCGGTAACGGGGGCCGCGCACTGGGACATTCTGATCCGCGCGCGTGCCATCGAAACCCAGTGTTACGTGCTGGCGGCGGCACAGGGCGGGGTCCATCCGGGACCTCGCGAGACTTACGGACACGCGGCCATCGTTGATCCATGGGGCCGCGTACTGGCCGAGCAGGCACAGGGTGAAGCGGTACTGCTGGGCACACGTGACAGTGAAGAACAGGCGTCCATACGGGCGCGGATGCCGGTGTCCAGTCACCGGCGCTTTTTTTCGCAGGACGCCATGCGGCCTGCTTCGGAGTGAATATGAGTGATCTGTCCTCAGTCAGCGAACACCTTCTGGCACCCGGCGGCCTGAACCTCGACAGCCTGCAGTCCGTGCTGGGCGATCTGGCCGGACCAGGCATCGACGCGGCCGATCTGTATTTTCAGGGCATGATCTCCGAGTCCTGGTCGCTCGAAGACGGGATCGTCAAGGAAGGCAGTTTCAATCTCGATCAAGGCGTGGGCGTGCGTGCCCAGTCGGGTGAGAAAACCGGCTTTGCGTACAGCAACGCGATCACCGCCGAGGCCCTGCGCACCGCCGCACAGGCCGCGCGCTCTATTTCCCGCGCAGGCCAGAATGGTCGCGTGCAGGCTTTCACCTCGCAGGACGTGGCACAGTTGTATGCCCCGGACAACCCGCTGGAAGTACTGAGCCGCGCCGAGAAAGTCGAGTTGCTCAAGCGCATCGACGTCGCAACGCGCGCGCTGGACTCGCGTATCCAGCAGGTTTCGGTGAGCATGGCCGGTGTCTGGGAGCGCATCCTGGTGGCCGCCGCGGATGGCAGCCTGGCCGCCGATGTGCGCCCGCTGGTGCGTTTCAACGTCAGTGTCATCGTCGAGCAGAATGGCCGTCGCGAGCGGGGCGGGCATGGCGGCGGCGGGCGTACCGATTACCGTTATTTCCTGACCGACGATCGCGCCATGGGCTACGCCCGTGAGGCCCTGCGTCAGGCACTGGTCAACCTGGAAGCGATTCCTGCACCGGCAGGCACCTTGCCGGTGGTACTCGGCTCTGGCTGGTCCGGTGTGCTGCTGCACGAAGCGGTCGGTCACGGCCTTGAGGGTGACTTCAACCGCAAGGGCAGCTCGGCCTACAGCGGGCGCATGGGCGAGATGGTTGCGTCGAAACTCTGCACCATCGTCGACGACGGCACCCTGGCGGGGCGTCGTGGCTCGCTGAGCGTCGATGACGAAGGCACACCAACCGAATGCACTACGCTGATCGAGAACGGCGTACTCAAGGGCTACATGCAGGACAAGCTCAATGCACGCCTGATGGGCGTGGCCCGCACCGGCAACGGCCGTCGCGAGTCCTATGCCCACCTGCCGATGCCGCGCATGACCAACACCTACATGCTGGGCGGGCAGAGCGATCCACAGGAAATCATCGCTTCAGTGAAGCGCGGCATCTACTGCGCCAACCTGGGCGGTGGTCAGGTGGATATCACCAGCGGCAAGTTCGTGTTTTCGACCAGTGAGGCCTATTTGATCGAAGATGGCAAGATCACTGCGCCGGTCAAAGGCGCGACCTTGATCGGTAACGGGCCGGAAGCCATGAGCAGGGTATCGATGGTGGGTAACGATCTGTCGCTGGACAGTGGCGTCGGCACATGCGGGAAGGATGGCCAGTCGCTGCCGGTCGGTGTGGGTCAGCCTACGCTGAAAATCGACGCGATTACCGTGGGTGGCACCGGTAGCTGAAGGTGAGTCGGGGCCGGCTGCTTGCTGCCGCCGGCCCCGAGGGCGAAGTCAACGCAGACCGCGTTGAAGTTCGTCCAGCTCACGGATGTATTTGAAGATTTTGCGGCTGGTGGCCGGCGGTTTGTTGCGTGCAACTTCGTGTTGCGCCTGACGGATCAGCGAACGCAGCTGCTGACGGTCGGCATCGGGGTATTCGACAACGAATTTCTCGAGGTCGGCGTCATCGCCCGCGATCAGGCGGTCACGCCAGCGCTCCAGATTGTGGAAACGTTCATTGTATTGGCGAGTGGAGGCATCGAGTTGGTCCAGCAACACCAGAATGGCTTCCTGGTCCTGATCGCGCATCAGCTTGCCGATGAACAGAATGTGCCGCTTTCGCGCGATGTTCGCCGTGTGCTTGGGCGCTTCGGCCAGGGCCTTGCGCAAAGCGTCGGTCAGCGGCAGCTTGGCCAGCACATCGGCTTTGAGTGTTGTCAGTCGCTCGCCGAGGTCGACCAGAGCATGCAGCTCTCGTTTGACCTGGGTTTTGCTTTTCTCCCCGTCGAGGGAGTCGTCGTAAGAATCAACCATGGGGGCAGTCCGCAAAGAAACGCCGCCATGATAACCAGTCGTGGGCCGCTTGTCCGGCCCGGTCGGTACTCGGCCTGTGCTGAAAGAAGAATTTGATGGAGAAAGTCATGAGTGCAACCCAAAGCGTCGGCCCACAAGCCTTGCCCGAGCTGCAGGAACAGGTCGAGCAGATCATTGCCGAAGCCCGGCGTCAGGGCGCCAGCGCCTGCGAAGTCGCAGTCTCGGTGGACCAGGGGCTGTCGACCTCGGTCCGTCAGCGTGAAGTTGAAACCGTCGAGTTCAACCGCGATCAGGGCTTTGGTATCACCCTGTATGTCGGGCAGCGCAAGGGCTCGGCCAGCACGTCGGCAACCGGTGCCGATGCCATTCGTGAAACGGTCGCCGCTGCACTGGCGATTGCCGAACACACCTCCGAAGATGACAGCTCCGGGCTGGCTGACGCTGCGCTGATGGCCAAAGAGGTTATGGATTTTGACCTTTATCACACCTGGGACATCACGCCCGAGCAGGCCATCGAGAAAGCGCTGCTCTGCGAAGCGGCGGCCTTCGATGCCGACAGCCGCATCAAGAATGCCGACGGCACTACGCTCAATACCCATCAGGGCTGCCGTGTGTACGGCAACAGCAATGGCTTCATCGGTGGCTATGCGTCAACGCGGCACAGCCTCAGCTGTGTGATGATCGCCGAGGGCGAAGGTCAGATGCAGCGCGATTACTGGTATGACGTCAACCGCCAGGGCGAGCTGCTGGCCGATGCGCAGAGCATTGGTCGCAAGGCGGCGTTGCGTGCAGCGAGCCGTCTGGGCGCGCGTCCTGTGCCGACCTGTGAAGTGCCGGTGCTGTTTGCTGCAGAGCTGGCAGGCGGCCTGTTCGGCAGCTTTCTCGGCGCCATTTCCGGGGGTACCCTGTATCGCAAGTCGTCGTTCCTCGAAGGCGCGCTGGGTCAGCGCCTGTTCCCTGAGTGGATGACCATTGATGAGCGCCCGCACCTCAGGCATGCGATGGGCAGCTCGGCGTTCGACAGCGATGGTCTGGCGACCTTCGCCAAACCGTTCGTGGCAGGTGGCGATCTGGTTTCCTATGTGCTGAGCACGTATTCCGGCCGCAAGCTGGGCATGCCGAGCACCGCCAACGCGGGCGGTGTGCACAACCTGTTCGTTAGCCATGGCTCGGACGACCAGGCTGCGCTGATCCGGCGCATGGGACGTGGCCTGCTGGTGACCGAATTGATGGGCAGCGGTCTGAACATGGTCACCGGCGACTATTCACGCGGCGCGGCAGGCTTCTGGGTCGAGAACGGCGAGATTCAGTTCCCGGTTCAGGAAGTGACCATTGCCGGCAACATGCGCGACATGTTCAAGCAGATCGTCGCCGTTGGCAGCGATCTTGAGCTGCGCAGCAACATCCGCACCGGCTCGGTACTGATCGAGCGCATGATGGTGGCGGGGAGCTGACAGATCCCCGATTCAGGCTATCGTTCCTCACGCTCCCGCGTGTGAATGCAGTTCACGACGCTCTGCGTCGTCAAGAGGACGCAGAGCGTCCGGAAAGGCATGCGACGCGGAGCGCCGCACGATAGTTGAGGTTATCGTTCCCTACGCTCCAGCGTGGGAATGCAGTTCACGACGCTCTGCGTCGCCAGGATGACGCTGAGCTTCTAGAAAGGCATGCGACGCGGAGCGCCGCACGATAGTTGCGATGGTCGTTCCGCACGCTCCAGCGTGGGAGTGCAGTGCTCGACGCTCTGCGTCGCAAGAGGACGCAGAGCGTCCGGAAAGGCATGCGACGCGGAGCGCCGCACGATAGTTGAGGTTATCGTTCCCTACGCTCCAGCGTGGGAGTGCAGTTCACGACGCTCTGCGTCGTCAAGAGGGCGCAGAGCGTCCGGAAAGGCATGCGACGCGGAGCGCCGCACGATAGTCAGGCTGATCGTTCCTCACGCTCCCGCGTGGGAATGCCGTTCGTGACGCTCTGCGTCACCCATCCACCTCCGGTTTTGGCCGCCCATAACCTTCGTCCGAACCCGCGTGTTACGTCTCCCTCAAAGCATGTTCACGCTCACCGGCGCAAGGCGGTGAAGCGATCGGGCTTGTGTTGATTCTGTATCTCATTTAATAATGAATATCATTTCTAAAATGAACTGCGATCATGGGGTCTGTTCTGCACGAGTTGTCTTATCTGGAAACCAGCGTGGCTTGAGTCTGCGGATTCGTTGTGCGCTTGAAACCGACGAGCCTCGGCTGATCGAGCATTACCTCGCCGAGGGGCGTTACCTGGCGCGATTGAGCGCCCCGCCCCGGCCCATGGTCGCTGCCCAGTCAATGTTCCTGGAGGTACCTCATGCAGCATTGGAAACGCACCATCGAGCTGGCCAATCGCTGTTTCAATCTTGGCGACTGGGTCGAAGCTCGCGAGTTGTACCTTCAGGCGCTGGCGTTGGCGCAGGTCTTGTTCGAGCGCTGGGCGGATGTCGATGAAGCGGTCGCGGCCTGTGTGATTTCTCACCATAACCTGGCGGATCTGCACCTGAGTCTGGGCCAGCCGGAGGAGAGCGCCGAGTACCTGTGTGCCATCCACCAGCACCTGTTGCAGACCATGCAGAATCAACGCCTCCCGCCCGCGTTACGCGAGGCAGCCTTGCGCCACAGCAGCAAAACATACGCCGAGCTGCTGAGTTTCATCAGCGAACACGGCGAATACCCGCGCACTCATCGGTTGCTGAACAGCGGCAGCGAGCACACCCGTTCATCGCTACAGCGCCATTCGGCAAGCCCTTCCGGACTTTTCTACGGAGCACATTGAAATGCCATACACCTTGCCTGCACTGCCTTACGCATACGATGCCCTTGAACCACATATCGATGCGCAAACCATGGAAATCCACTACACCAAGCATCACCAGACGTACATCAATAACCTCAATGCCGCGGTCGAAGGGACGGAGTTCGCCGACTGGTCGGTGGAGAAGCTGGTGGCCAGTGTCCAGCAGTTGCCTGAAAACCTGCGTCCAGCGGTGATCAATCAGGGTGGCGGCCATGCCAATCACTCGTTGTTCTGGGAAGTCATGGTGCCGGGCGGCGGCGGCTTGCCCACGGGCGCTGTCGCGTCTGCCATCAATGAGCAACTGGGTGGCTACGAAAGCTTCAAGGAGGCATTCACCAAGGCCGCATTGACCCGTTTCGGCAGTGGCTGGGCATGGCTGAGCGTCACGCCTGACAAAAAGCTGGTGGTGGAAAGCAGTGGTAACCAGGACAGCCCGCTGATGAACGGCAACACGCCGATTCTGGGGCTGGACGTGTGGGAGCACGCTTACTACCTGCGCTATCAGAACCGTCGTCCCGAATACATCAATGCGTTCTACAACGTGATCAATTGGGATGAGGTGTCCCGCCGTTATCAGGCCGCTCTGGCCTGAGCCTGGCAGCCGGACCCAAGGCGGCGTATGCGCTCCGGATTCCTCACGCTCAGCAATGTGCGGTTATTTCGTCTGGCAGTCGGGAGCGTGCTGCTGTTGGCGGGTATGGCGCTACTGATTGCCCACGGGCTGAGCTGGATGCGCGTGCAAGGCTGGTGGTGACGGATACCGCGTTTGTACGAGGGCTTATTCGCCCTCATCAAACCGGTTGTCGATCAGCTCGATCAGGCCATCAAGCGCTTCCTGTTCGAATTCGCCTTCGGTGTTCAGGTGGATCTCGGTGCCCTTGCCGGCAGCCAGCATCATCACGGCCATGATGCTTTTACCGTCGACCATGCTCTCCGGAGTGCGGCCGACCCTGATCTTGCAGGGAAACTTGCCTGCGACCCCGACGAATTTGGCGGCAGCGCGGGCGTGCAGGCCCAGTTTGTTGATGATGGTGATTTGACGAGCGGGCATCGCAGTGAAAATCCTTCAGCTGAGGTCGCGGTGGCGGACCTGAACGTTCTTGAGTGATTGTTGCAAGACCTGACCAAGCCGCTCGGTCAGGTAGACCGAACGATGGTGTCCGCCGGTACAGCCGATGGCAATGGTAACGTAAGAACGGTTACTGGCTGCAAACCGGGGTAGCCATTTGTTCAGGTAAGCGAAGATGTCCTGAAACATTTCTTCGACGTCAGGCTGCACCGACAGGTAGTCGATAACGGGTTGTTCAAGCCCCGAGTGGTCGCGCAGTTCTGGCTTCCAGTACGGATTGGGCAGGCAGCGCACATCGAATACCAGGTCTGCATCGACAGGCATGCCGCGCTTGAAACCAAAGGACTCGATCAGAAATGCAGTGCCTGGCTCGGGCTTGTTCAGCAGACGAAGCTTGAGCGCGTCGCGCAACTGATAGAGATTCAGGTGGGTGGTGTTGATCTTCAGGTCGGCCAGATCGATGATCGGGCCAAGCAGTGCGGTTTCATCACGTATCGCTTCGGCCAGCGAACGATCTGCCGTGCTCAGCGGGTGGCGGCGCCGGGTTTCCGAGAAGCGCTTGAGCAGGGTGGCTTCGTCTGCATCCAGATACAGCACGTCGCACTGAATATTGCGCGAGCGTACTTCATCCAGCATCTGCGGAAAACGGGTCAGGTGGCTGGGCAGATTGCGGGCATCTATCGAAACCGCCAGCAAGGGTTCGGCGAGTTCGGTGTTGATCAGCGCGCGTTCGGCCAGCTCCGGCAACAGGCCGGCCGGCAGGTTATCGACACAGTAAAAGCCGTTGTCTTCCAGCACATCGAGCGCCGTACTCTTGCCTGAGCCGGAGCGACCGCTGACGATGATCATGCGCATGGTCAGTTTCCGTTCTGCACGTCCAGCACCACTTGATAAAGCGCCTCAGCGCTTTCGGCACTGCGCAGGCGCTTACGCACATCTTTGTCGTCGAGCATGCTGGCGATCTGGCGCAGCAGCTCCAGGTGTTCATCGGTGGCAGCTTGCGGGACCAGCAAGACGAACAGCAGGTCGACCGGCGCACCATCGATGGCGTCGAAATCCACAGGGGTGGAGAGGTGAATCACTGCACTGACAGGCTCGCTGCAGTCAGCGAGGCGGCAGTGGGGGATGGCAATACCGTTGCCAAAACCGGTCGAGCCCAGTTTTTCCCGGGCGACGAGACTTGCGAATACTGTGTCCGACACCATGCCCGGCACTTCACGGCCGATCAGGTTGGCAATTTCTTCGAGTACACGCTTTTTACTGCCGCCCGGCACGTTCACAAGGGAGCGGCCGGGAGTCAGGATATTTTCGATTCGGATCATTAAATGGGCGTTAGCGAGCGGCCGCACCTTTGAGGATGCTTTGCTGCTTTTCCTTATGCTTGAGCAATTGTCGGTCTAGCTTGTCAGTGAGCAGGTCGATGGCAGCATACATGTCATCATGTTCAGCATTGGCAACGACCTCTCCACCATGGATGTGCAACGTGGCTTCGATCTTCTGCTTGAGCTTTTCGACCGTCATCGTGACCTGCACGTTGGTAATCTTGTCAAAATGCCCCTCGAGCTTCTTGAGCTTGAGCTCAACGTATTCACGAAGGGGTTTGGTCACTTCCAGTTGGTGTCCACTGATGTTGACTTGCATACAGCTTTCTCCTTTGCCAGTGCATAAAGAGGCAGGCATGGCGCATGCCTCTGGGACGCTGTGGCTCGGCCTGCATCACATCAGCCGCTTACGCTCACTGGAAGGGGCGATCCCGAGAGACTCACGGTACTTGGCGACTGTGCGACGGGCTACTTGAATGCCTTGTGCCTCCAGTAAACCAGCGATCTTGCTATCACTCAACGGCTTTTTCTGATTTTCCGCCGCAACCAGTTTTTTGATGATTGCGCGAATTGCCGTGGACGAGCATTCACCGCCCTCGGAGGTGCTCACATGGCTTGAGAAGAAGTATTTCAGCTCGTAAATGCCGCGTGGGGTGTGCATGAACTTCTGGGTGGTTACGCGTGAGATGGTCGACTCGTGCATGCCCACTGCCTCGGCGATGTCGTGCAGGACGAGCGGCTTCATGGCCTCGTCGCCGTACTCGAGAAAACCGCGCTGATGTTCGACGATTTGCGTGGCGACCTTCATCAACGTTTCGTTGCGGCTTTGCAGGCTCTTGATGAACCAGCGCGCTTCCTGCAACTGATTGCGCATGAAGGTGTTGTCTGCGCTGGTATCGGCGCGCCGTACGAAGCCCGCGTATTGCGGATTGACGCGCAGGCGCGGCACCGACTCCTGATTGAGTTCGACTAGCCAGCGTTCATTGTCCTTGCGCACGATCACATCCGGAATGACGTATTCGGCTTCTGTGGATTCGATCTGCGAGCCTGGACGCGGGTTGAGGCTCTGCACCAGTTCGATGACCTGACGCAGCTCGTCTTCCTTGAGCTTCATGCGTCGCATCAGCTGGCCGTAGTCGCGGCTTCCGAGCAGGTCGATGTAGTCGCTGACCAGGCGTTGTGCTTCTGTCAGCCAGGGTGTTTTTGCTGGCAGCTGGCGCAGTTGCAGCAGCAGGCATTCGCTCAGGTTGCGAGCGCCGATGCCGGCAGGTTCAAACTGCTGGATGCGGTGCAGTACGGCTTCGATCTCGTCGAGCTCGATGTCCAGTTCGGGGTCGAAGGACTCGAGAATCTCATCGAGCGTCTCGTCGAGATAACCCTGGTTGTTGATGCAGTCGATCAGCGTAACCGCTACCAGACGGTCCTTGTCGGACATCGGCGCGACATTCAGTTGCCACAGCAGGTGGCTTTGCAGGCTTTCGCCCACAGAGGTGCGCGTGGTGAAGTCCCACTCGTCGTCATCGTTGCTTGGCAGGCTGCTGGCGCTGGTCTGGTAGATGTCTTCCCATGCGGTATCGACGGGCAGCTCGTTGGGAATGCGTTCGTTCCATTCACCTTCTTCAAGGTTGTCCACGGTAGGCGCGGATTCCTGATAGGTCGGTTCCTGAACGTCGGGGTTGGGCTTTTGTTCGATGTTGTCGGCAAGCGGGTCGGAATGGTCGAAGTCGTCGCCTTCTTCCTGCCGCTCCAGCATAGGGTTTGACTCCAGCGCCTCCTGGATCTCCTGCTGGAGATCCAGAGTGGAAAGCTGAAGTAAGCGGATTGCCTGTTGCAGCTGCGGTGTCATCGTCAGCTGCTGGCCCATTCTCAAGACTAGCGATGGTTTCATGGCAGGGGCTAAACACCTTATTCGCCGGCGCGCATGCGCCATCTACTACAGGCGCCGTGGCGCCAACTTAAGCAAATTATATGCCTGAAACCTGTGCGTTTGCCTAGAGTGATATGACAAATAAAATGTTGTCAATACACTGCGTAGGCATCAATCGGCTGCGAAGCGCAAAGGGCAGTCGATTAAAGGCGGAACTCGTGGCCGAGGTAGACCTCTTTCACCAGCTGATTCGCCAGAATGGTCTCCGAATCGCCTTCCGCAATCAGCTGTCCATCGTTGACGATGTAGGCTGTTTCGCAGATATCCAGCGTTTCCCGGACGTTGTGGTCAGTGATCAGTACACCGATACCCTTGGCCTTGAGATGGTGAATGATCTGCTTGATGTCGCCTACCGAAATAGGGTCGACACCTGCAAACGGTTCATCCAGCAGGATGAATTTAGGCGCGGTGGCCAGAGCCCGGGCGATTTCCACACGGCGACGTTCACCACCCGACAGGCTCATGCCCAGGTTGTCACGGATATGGGTGATGTGGAACTCCTGCAGGAGGCTTTCCAGCTCCTTGCGGCGAGCACCGGCATCGAGCTCCTTGCGGGTCTCGAGAATCGCCATGATGTTGTCGGACACCGACAGCTTGCGGAAGATCGAGGCTTCCTGAGGCAAGTAGCCGATGCCTGCGCGGGCGCGACCGTGCATGGGTTGATGGCTGACATCCAGATCGTCAATCAGCACGCGCCCCTGATCAGCCTGGACCAGACCCACGATCATGTAGAAGCAGGTGGTCTTGCCGGCGCCGTTCGGGCCCAGCAGGCCGACGATCTGGCCGCTGTCGATGGAGATGCTCACATCGCGCACGACCTGCCGGCTTTTGTAGCTTTTAGCCAGATGCTGGGCTTTGAGCGTCGCCATTTACTGGGCCTTCTGAGGTTGATCGGTTTTCTTTTTCGGCTGGATGACCATGTCGATACGCGGACGTGGCGTGGTCACCTTGGCGCCGCCATTGGCCCGACCGGCACTGACGACCTGTCTGACCGTGTCGTAGACGATTTTCTCGCCTTCCGAGGTGTTGCCGTCATTGATGACCTTGGCCTTGTCGATCAGGACGATACGGTCCTGGCCGGCGTAATACTGGATGGTGACGGCATAGGCCTGCACGATCGGCTTGTCCACGGCAGGCTTCTGCTCGTAGTAGGCCAGATTGCCGACGGAGGTAAATACGTCGACTTCGCCCTGGGCATTACGCGTGATTGTCACGGTGTTGCCCGTGATTTTCATCGAGCCCTGAGTGATGATGACATTGCCCTTGTAAGTCGCCACGCCTTTCTTGTCATCGAGCTGAGCATCGTCAGACTGGATGTGGATAGGCTGATCTCGGTCGGTTGGCAGGGACCAGGCGCTCGCGCTTCCCAGTGCTGCGCCCAGGCCGAGCAATAAAGGAAGAGTTTTAACGAGCCTCATACTGTCCTCTTACGTTGGACAGCAGGTCCATCCTGCTGTCTTTCAAATACGCTTTCATTCCCTTGGCCGTGGTCACACCGCCTGCGCCGTCGATTCTAACGTCTTGGTCGGTCTGCGCATATTGCTTCTGAGGGAATACGGTCATGCGACTACTGGTGATAATAGTCGTACGTTGTTTTTCATCGGTACGTTCGACGCGCACGGAATCGATCAGCTCGACCTGGTCGCCGCCGGACGAAACCTCGCCTTTCTTGCTCTGCACGTGCCAGGGAAACTCGCCGCCGCGGTACATGTGCAGGTCGGGCGTAGTCAGCAGGGTCACGTCAGTGGCTTTCACATGCTCCACCTTGTCGGAGGTCATGTCGTACTGAAGTGTGCCGTCGGGCAGGTACTGAACGCTGTGGGCGTTGATTGCATAGTAGTCGATGACCGTGTCGTCGACCGTCGAGACCGGTTGATCCATGAAGCTTTCCGGGCTGATGTTCCAGTAACCGACCGCTGCCAGCAGCAGCGCCAGTACCCCGAGAAGCAGGAACTTGCGAATTTTTTTAGTGAACATAATGGCTTCTATAAATAGGCGGAGTGAGCCGCTTCAAGGTTGCCTTGCGCATTCAGAATCAGTTCGCAGAATTCGCGCGCTGCACCTTCGCCGCCTCGCGCCCTGGTTATCCCGTGTGCATGCTCGCGGACAAAGCCGGCAGCATTGGCCACCGCCATGCCCAGGCCGACGCGTCTGATAACGGGCAAGTCTGGCAGATCATCACCCAGATAGGCGACCTGTTCGTAACTAAGGTTGAGTTCTGCAAGCAACTTGTCCAGCACCACCAGCTTGTCTTCACGTCCCTGGAACAGGTGTTCAATGCCCAGGCTCTTTGCCCGGCGCTCGACTATCGCGGTCTTGCGGCCACTGATGATCGCCGTGGTGACGCCCGAGGCTATCAGCATTTTAATGCCCTGGCCGTCGAGGGTATTGAATGTCTTGATCTCGCTGCCGTCTTCCATGAAGTAAAGGCGGCCATCGGTCAGCACGCCATCGACATCGAAGACTGCCAGCTTGATGGCCTTGCCGCGTTGCATGAGATCCTGAGTCATTATTTCGGTTTCCATTACATGACGCCTGCGCGCAGGAGATCCTGCAGGTTGAATGCGCCAACCGGCCGGTCGTTCTGGTCTACGACAACAAGCGCACTGATTTTGTTGTCCTCCATGATTTTCAGCGCCTCGGCGGCGAGCATCTCGGCATGGGCGGTCTTGCCATGAAGCGTCATGACCTCGTCGATGATGGTCTGGCGGATATCGACGGGGCGGTCCAGTGTCCGGCGCAAGTCACCGTCCGTGAAGATGCCGGCCAGTGTGCCGTCGGCTTCGACGATGGCCGTCATGCCCAAACCTTTACGAGTCATTTCAAGCAGTGCGTCGCGCAACAGGGTGCCACGTTGCACGCTGGGCAGTGATTCGCCGGAGTGCATCACATTCTCGACCTTGAGCAGCAGGCGGCGACCCAGTGCGCCGCCTGGGTGGGAGAATGCGAAATCTTCGGCAGTGAAACCGCGCGCGTCGAGCAGCGCCACGGCGAGGGCGTCGCCCATGACCAGTGCGGCGGTTGTCGAGGACGTCGGTGCCAGGTTGAGCGGGCAGGCCTCATGCACGACATGCGCGTTGAGGTTGATGTCGGCAGCCTTGGCCAGAATGGACTCGGGGTCGCCGGTCAGGCTGATCATCTTTATGCCCAGGCGCTTGATCAGTGGCAGCAGGGTGACGATTTCGTTGGTGCTGCCGGAGTTCGACAGGGCCAGGATGATGTCATCACGGGTGATCATGCCCATGTCGCCATGGCTGGCTTCGGCCGGATGCACGAAAAACGAGGTGGTGCCGGTGCTCGCCAGCGTGGCGGCGATCTTGTTGCCGATGTGTCCGGACTTGCCCATGCCGACCACGACCACGCGCCCTTTGCTGGCGAGGATCATTTCGCACGCGCGCACAAAATCGCCGTCAAGACGTTCAAGCAAGCCTTGCATGGCTTCTATCTCAAGGCGAATGGTGCGTTGCGCCGATTGGATCAGGTCACTGGATTGGTTCATGTCTGGAAAGGGTCAGCCTGCTGAAAGGCGGCGATTATAGCGGTAATGAACGATTCCCTCACGTCTGATCGTCGTTGTGTTGTTTTTAAACGAATTTCCTACGTACTTGCGGGTCTGTATTCAAGCCTGTGGCCATAACATTGTGGTACAGAATAATTCAGCGAATACCTGAACCGCTCGGTTCTCTTCTTGGGGGCGGGTGGCTGCGGTGATATAGTTCGCGGCCTGTTCGGCACGCCTGGACAGCCTGTCGGTGTTCAACAACCGGCGGCTTGTGGCGGAAGCTGTATCGCAAGGAGTTTAGATGAGTCCTGATGACGCCTATGCGGTCGAGTTGAAAGGTGTGTCTTTCAAACGCGGTGCGCGCAGCATTTTCAATAACGTTGATATTCGTATTCCGCGCGGCAAGGTCACCGGGATCATGGGGCCGTCAGGCTGCGGCAAGACGACCCTGCTGCGCCTGATGGGTGCCCAGTTGCGCCCGAGCGAAGGGCAGGTGTGGGTCAATGGCCAGAATCTGCCTGAGCTATCGCGCAGTGATCTGTTCGATGCCCGCAAGCAGATGGGCGTTTTGTTTCAGAGCGGTGCGCTGTTTACCGATCTGGATGTTTTCGAAAACGTCGCCTTTCCCCTGCGCGTGCATACCGAGCTGCCGGAAGAAATGATCCGCGACATCGTTCTGCTCAAGCTTCAGGCCGTGGGCCTGCGCGGTGCGGTGGAACTGATGCCGGACGAATTGTCGGGCGGCATGAAGCGTCGTGTCGCGCTCGCGCGCGCAATCGCTCTCGATCCGCAGATTCTCATGTATGACGAGCCCTTCGTCGGGCAGGACCCGATTGCGATGGGGGTGCTGGTGCGTCTGATCCGCCTGCTCAACGACGCGCTGGGTATCACCAGTATCGTGGTGTCCCATGACCTCAGCGAGACGGCGAGCATTGCCGACTATCTCTATGTTGTCGGCGACGGGCAGGTGCTGGGGCAGGGTACGCCTCAGGAACTGATGTCCTCGGACAATCCACGTATTCGTCAATTCATGACCGGCGAGCCGGACGGCCCTGTACCGTTCCACTATCCGGCGCCGGATTTTCGCGAAGATCTATTGGGGAAGCGCTGATGCGCAATAAGTCACTCATGGACCGGGTTCGCCTGCTGGGGCGCTCGGCCATTGATATTGTTACTGTTCTGGGGCGTTCCGGTCTGTTTCTGGTGCATGCCTTGCTCGGTCGTGGCGGTGCGGGCAGCAGTTTCCAACTGCTGGTCAGGCAGCTGTATTCGGTTGGCGTCATGTCGCTGGTCATCATTGTGGTGTCCGGCATGTTCATCGGCATGGTGCTGGCGCTGCAGGGCTTCAGCATCCTGACCAAATACGGTTCGGAGCAGGCGGTCGGCCAGATGGTTGCCCTGACGCTGTTGCGTGAACTCGGCCCTGTGGTGACGGCTTTGCTGTTCGCCGGTCGTGCAGGCTCTGCGTTGACCGCCGAGATCGGCAACATGAAGTCCACCGAGCAGCTGTCGAGCCTTGAAATGATCGGTGTCGATCCGCTCAAGTACATCGTGGCGCCGCGTCTGTGGGCCGGGTTCATCTCGCTGCCGATTCTGGCGATGATCTTCAGCGTGGTCGGTATCTGGGGCGCTTCCTGGGTGGCGATCGATTGGCTGGGAGTCTATGACGGTTCTTTCTGGTCGAACATGCAGAACAGCGTTTCTTTCACGAACGATGTGCTCAATGGGGTGATCAAAAGCGTCGTATTTGCCTTCGTGGTGACATGGATTGCCGTTTTCCAGGGTTACGATTGCGAGCCTACTTCCGAGGGGATCAGTCGCGCGACGACCAGAACCGTCGTTTACGCCTCGTTGGCCGTGCTGGGACTGGACTTTATTTTGACCGCTTTGATGTTTGGAGATTTCTGATGCAAAACCGTGCCATCGAAACCGGAGTCGGTCTGTTCCTGCTGGCGGGGATACTGGCTCTGCTCCTGCTGGCCCTGCGAGTCAGTGGTCTGAGCACAAGCGCGAGCACCGACACCTATAAACTTTATGCCTACTTCGACAATATCGCCGGTTTGACTGTCAGAGCCAAGGTAAGCATGGCTGGCGTCACGATCGGCAAGGTGACGGCGATCGATCTGGATCGCGATACCTTCACCGGTCGCGTCACGCTGGAGATTCAGAAGAAGGTCGATAACCTGCCTTCGGACTCGACTGCGTCGATTCTGACGGCTGGTTTGCTGGGTGAAAAATACATCGGTCTCAGCGTCGGTGGTGATGACAAGCTGCTCAAGGATGGCGGGACTATCCATGACACGCAGTCGTCGCTGGTGCTGGAAGACCTGATCGGAAAATTCCTGCTCAATACTGTTAGTAAAGACGCCAAGTGAGGAGCTTCAAATGATCTCTATTCTGCGCCGTGGTCTGCTGGTATTGCTGGCCACTCTGCCAATGCTGGCGAATGCCGCGGCGACCCCGTCGGCTCATGACCTGGTGGAGCGCACCACCAAGGAACTGTTGAGTGACCTGGCGACCAATCGCGAGCAGTACAAATCCAACCCAAGCGCGTTCTACGATGCCCTGAACCGCATCGTCGGTCCTGTCGTGGATGCCGACGGCATCTCCAAAAGCATCATGACCGTGAAGTATTCCCGCAAGGCCAGCCCTGAACAGGTGAAGCGTTTCGAGGAAAACTTCAAGCGCAGCCTGATGCAGTTCTATGGCAATGCGTTGCTTGAATTCAACAACCAGGGCATCACCGTCGCACCTGCCAAGGATGAAGGCGATGACCGCACCAGCGTGGACATGCAGGTCAAGGGCAATAACGGCGCGGTCTATCCGGTCTCCTACACGCTGGTCAAGCTGAACGGCGAGTGGAAAGTGCGTAACGTCGTCATCAACGGCATCAATATCGGCAAGCTGTTCCGTGACCAGTTCGCCGATGCCATGCAGCGCAACGGCAACAACCTGGACACCACCATCAACAACTGGGCTGGCGAAGTGGCCAAGACCAAATCTACCGTTGATGCCACGCAGAAGCCGGTGCAATGACCGAATCTGCCGTTCGCCTTGTCGGGCCGGGTGAGCTCAGGCTGATCGGGGTGCTGGATTACCGCACAGGGCCGCAACTGCGCAAGCAGGGTGCGGCACTGATCAAATCCGGTGATCTGGCAGACCTCACGCTTGACTGCTCGGGGGTCGAGAAGTCCAGCAGCGTCGGCCTGGCCTTGTTGCTGGCGTTCATGCGCGATGCCCGGGATGCGGGAAAGTCGATGACCCTCCGCTCGCTCCCCGAAGACATGCGCCAGATAGCTCGCGTATCAGGTTTGACCGAGCTGCTGGACGCCCACTGAAAGGCACTATCGAAAAAGCCCTTTATCCGGGACCTGCTTGTCGGGCTTCGCATAACATGGGCTTTTTTTGTATGATGCCAGACCCGCGCGCGTACAGCGCCGATCGAGGTTAAGCATGCAGGCCGTAGAAGTTAAAAGCTTCCTTGAAGGAAAGCTGCCGGAAATCAAAGTGGAAGTCGAAGGCGAAGGCTGTAACTTCCAGCTGAATATCATCAGCGACGAGTTGGCCGGCCTGAGCCCGGTCAAGCGTCAGCAACAGATTTATACCCATCTGAACCCCTGGATTGCCGATGGCAGCATCCACGCGGTGACCATGAAATTTTTCAGCCGCGCTGCATGGGCCGAGCGTTCCTGAGCCAATTGGTGTCGAGACTCTAATGGATAAACTGATTATTACCGGCGGCGTTCGTCTTGATGGCGAAATTCGCATTTCCGGGGCAAAGAACTCTGCCCTGCCGATCCTTGCCGCCACGTTGCTGGCGGACGGACCCGTCACCGTTCAGAACCTGCCGCACCTGCACGACATCACGACCATGATCGAGCTGTTCGGTCGCATGGGCATCGAGCCTGTGATCGACGAAAAGCTCAGTGTCGAGATCGACCCGCGCACCATCAAGACCCTGGTCGCCCCGTACGAGCTGGTGAAAACCATGCGCGCGTCGATTCTGGTGCTGGGCCCGATGGTCGCTCGTTTCGGCGAGGCTGAAGTCGCTCTGCCGGGTGGCTGTGCCATCGGTTCGCGCCCGGTAGACCTGCACATTCGCGGTCTTGAGGCCATGGGCGCGATCATCGACGTCGAAGGTGGCTACATCAAGGCCAAAGCACCCGAGGGTGGCTTGCGCGGTGCCAACTTCTTCTTCGATACCGTGAGCGTGACCGGTACCGAAAACATCATGATGGCTGCCAGCCTCGCCAACGGTCGCAGCGTGCTGCAGAACGCCGCGCGCGAGCCAGAGGTTGTCGATCTGGCCAACTTCCTGATCGCAATGGGTGCCAGGATTCACGGCGCAGGTACCGACACCATCACCATCGATGGCGTCAAGCGTCTGGGCCCGGCCACTTACAAGGTCATGCCTGACCGTATCGAGACCGGCACCTACCTGGTGGCCGCTGCCGTTACCGGCGGTCGCGTCAAGGTCAAGGACACCGATCCGACCATCCTCGAAGCTGTGCTGCTCAAGCTTCAGGAAGCGGGTGCAGAAGTCACGACCGGTGAAGACTGGATCGAGCTGAACATGCACGGCAAGCGTCCGAAGGCGGTCAATGTGCGTACCGCGCCTTACCCGGCGTTTCCGACCGACATGCAGGCGCAGTTCATCTCGCTCAACGCGATTGCCGAAGGCACGGGGGCGGTCATCGAGACCATCTTCGAAAACCGCTTCATGCACGTGTATGAAATGCACCGCATGGGCGCTCAGATTCAGGTCGAAGGCAATACCGCTATTGTTACCGGCACCGAAGTGCTCAAGGGCGCGCCGGTCATGGCCACCGACCTGCGTGCATCGGCCAGTCTGGTGATCTCGGCGCTGGTTGCCCAGGGTGACACGCTGATCGACCGCATCTACCACATAGACCGTGGTTACGAGTGCATCGAAGAGAAGCTGCAAATGCTGGGTGCCAAGATCCGCCGCGTTCCGGGCTAGCAGCACGCGGCCCTGATGCCGCTGGCATCGGGGCCGTCTGTTCTGTCGCGGGTGTGATTTCTGATTCGTTTCACTTCAGGTCAACAGGCCTGAGGGTTGTCATGCGCCGCTTGCGTCGTGACAAAAGTTTCCTGATAAGGACTTACGTTTCCCATGTTGACCATCGCACTGTCCAAGGGCCGCATTCTTGACGACACCCTGCCGCTTCTCGCTGAAGCAGGCATCGTGCCGACCGAGAATCCGGACAAGAGCCGCAAGCTCATCATCCCCACGACTCAGGCCGATGTGCGCCTGCTGATCGTGCGCGCTACCGACGTGCCGACCTATGTCGAGCATGGTGCCGCCGATCTGGGCGTCGCGGGCAAGGATGTGTTGATGGAATACACCGGTCAGGGCCTGTATGAGCCGCTGGACCTGCAGATTGCCAAATGCAGGCTGATGACTGCGGGTGCCATCGGGGCGGTCGAGCCCAAGGGCCGTCTGCGCGTAGCGACCAAGTTCGTCAACGTTGCCAAGCGTTACTACGCCGAGCAGGGGCGTCAGGTCGATATCATCAAGTTGTACGGCTCCATGGAGCTGGCGCCGCTGATTGGTCTGGCAGACAAGATCATCGACGTGGTCGACACCGGTAACACCTTGCGCGCCAACGGCCTCGAGCCTCAGGAACTGATCGCGACCATCAGCTCGCGTCTGGTGGTGAACAAGGCCTCCATGAAGATGCAGCACGCACGCATTCAGGCCCTCATCGACACCCTGCGCAAGGCAGTGGAGTCGCGACACCGTAGCTGATTCATTCACGCAACGTTGAGTTGCGTCCAGCTATCCGTGTCATAGCCAGATTTCTCAGGTGCCTGCGCGGATAGCTTGGTAGCTTTAGGCTCCTGAGCATCCGCCAATTATTGAGGCCCCGCTATGACCACTCCCACTGCAATTCGCCGACTCGACGCTGCTGACCCGGATTTCGCACGACATCTGGATCATCTGCTGAGCTGGGAAAGTGTGTCTGACGATTCGGTCAACCAGCGCGTGCTCGACATCATCAAGGCGGTGCGTGAGCGTGGCGACGCGGCGCTGGTCGAGTTCACCCAGAAGTTCGACGGGCTGCAGGTCGCGTCGATGGCCGACCTGATCCTGCCTCGCGAGCGTCTGGAACTTGCGTTGACGCGCATTACCCCGGTTCAGCGCGAAGCCCTGGAAAAGGCCGCCGAGCGTGTGCGCAGCTACCACGAAAAGCAGAAGCAGGACTCCTGGAGCTACACCGAGGCCGACGGCACAGTGCTGGGCCAGAAGGTCACGCCGCTGGACCGTGCAGGCCTGTACGTGCCGGGTGGCAAGGCTTCCTACCCGTCGTCGGTTTTGATGAATGCCATACCGGCCAAGGTGGCAGGTGTGACCGAGGTGGTGATGGTCGTGCCGACGCCGCGTGGTGAAATCAACGAGCTGGTGCTGGCCGCTGCCTGCATTGCAGGTGTCGACCGGGTGTTCACCGTCGGCGGGGCGCAGGCTGTTGCAGCGCTGGCTTATGGCACTGAAAGCGTGCCGAAAGTCGACAAAGTGGTCGGCCCTGGCAACATTTATGTGGCCACCGCCAAGCGTCACGTGTTCGGCCAAGTCGGGATCGATATGATCGCCGGTCCTTCCGAGATTCTGGTGGTGTGTGACGGTCAGACCGATCCTGACTGGATTGCCATGGACCTGTTCTCCCAGGCCGAACACGACGAAGATGCCCAGGCCATTCTGGTCAGTCCGGATGCCGAATTTCTCGACAAGGTGGCGGCCAGCATCACCCGTCTGCTGCCGACCATGGAGCGGGCGGCCATCGTCGAAACGTCGATCAACGGTCGCGGCGCGCTGATAAAGGTGGCTGACATGGCCCAGGCCATCGAAGTCGCCAATCGCATTGCGCCCGAGCACCTCGAACTGTCGGTCGCCGATCCGGAAGTCTGGCTGCCGCAGATTCGCCATGCGGGTGCGATCTTCATGGGGCGTCATACCTCCGAAGCGCTGGGCGATTACTGTGCCGGCCCCAACCACGTGCTGCCGACCTCTGGCACGGCACGTTTCTCTTCGCCGTTGGGCGTCTACGATTTCCAGAAGCGCTCGTCGATCATCTATTGCTCGCCGCAAGGTGCGTCCGAGCTGGGCAAGACCGCGTCCGTGCTGGCTCGTGGCGAATCCCTGAGCGGCCACGCGCGCAGTGCCGAATATCGAATCACTGACCCTGACTGGACAGCAGGCAACACAGAGGACGGCAAATAATGAGCAAATTCTGGAGCCCTTTTGTCAGCGATCTGGTGCCTTATGTGCCGGGCGAACAGCCGAAACTGACCCGACTTGTCAAGCTCAATACCAATGAAAACCCGTATGGCCCTTCGCCAAAGGCCATCGACGCCATGCGCACTGCGCTGACCGACGATTTGCGCCTGTACCCGGACCCCAACAGCGATCTGCTCAAGCACGCTGTCGCCGATTACTACAAGGTGCAGCCCAGTCAGGTATTCCTGGGCAACGGCTCGGATGAAGTGCTGGCGCACATTTTCCATGCCTTGTTTCAGCACGATGCTCCGCTGCTGTTCCCGGATATCAGCTACAGCTTCTATCCAGTGTATTGCGGCCTGTATGGCATCGACTATGAAACGGTCCCGCTGGACGAACAGTTCCAGATTCGTGCCGAAGACTACGCCAGACCGAATGCCGGGATCATCTTCCCCAACCCGAATGCGCCGACCGGTTGCCTGCTCGGTCTGGACAAGGTCGAGCAGATCATCAAGGCCAGCCCGGATTCGGTGGTGGTCGTCGATGAAGCGTATATCGACTTTGGTGGCGAGACGGCCATTACGCTGGTCGATCGTTACCCGAACCTGCTGGTCACCCAGACCCTGTCCAAGTCGCGCTCGCTGGCCGGCCTGCGCGTCGGCTTGGCGGTGGGGCATCCTGACCTGATCGAGGCGCTGGAGCGGGTCAAGAACAGCTTCAACTCCTATCCGCTGGACCGTATGGCCAATGTGGGCGGGGCGGCCGCTTTCGAGGATCGCGAGCACTTCGAGACGACCCGCAACAAAGTCATCGAAAGCCGCGAGGCACTGGTCGAGCAACTGCAGGGCAAAGGCTTTGAGGTGCTGCCATCGGCAGCCAACTTCATCTTCGCCCGCCACCCGCAACACGATGCCGCAGCACTGGCTGCCAGACTGCGCGAGCAGGGCGTCATCGTCCGCCACTTCAAACAGCAGCGAATCGCCCAGTTCCTGCGCATCAGCATCGGCACGCCAGAGCAGCATCAGGCATTGCTGGAAGGCCTGAGCGACCTCTGAGAAGTGGATCGGTCAGCCCGAAAACGGGCTGACTCTGCGCCGTCACTCATCGCCGACCTGTGTGAGTAATCCACATGGCTCGAAAACACCTCGGACCTGTGGGAGCGAGCTTGCTCGCGAAAGGGTCTGCACAAACGCCGAAAATGCATCGACTGAAACACCGCCTTCGCGAGCAAGCTCGCTCCCACAAGATCAGCGCTGCTGCAGAACATCTACGTGGCTCGAAAACACCCCCGACCTGCGGGAGTGATCCACAGGGCTTGAAAACACGCCGGACCTGTGGGAGTGAGCTTGCTCACGAAGAGGCCGGGGCAGTCGCTGAAAATCTATATATCCGTGACTAAGCCTTCGCGAGCAAGCTCGCTCTCACAAGATCAGCGCTGCTGCAGAACATCTACGTGGCTCGAAAACACCCCCGACCTGCGGGAGTGATCCACAGGGCTTGAAAACACGCCGGACCTGTGGGAGTGAGCTTGCTCACGAAGAGGCCGGGGCAGTCGCTGAAAATCTATATCCGTGACTACGCCTTCGCGAGCAGTTGGCTCCCACGTCCTTTGGGCAGAAGCCTGGACGCCCTTTATTTCGGGCGTCACTGATCTGTGCTGTACCTCATTTTGAGGTACTGGCGCATCACTCCGGCGCTGCGACCGGGGTAGGGGCGGGCGGTGGACGCAGGCCGACTTCGGCGCTCAGGCGCATTTCCTTGCCGTTGCGCATCACGTCGATAGCAATCTTGTCCTTGGGTTTGGTGCGCGCCACCTGGTTCATCGAACGACGCCCGTCGCCGGCAGGTTCGCCATTGATGCTCAGGATCACGTCACCCAGTTGCAGTCCGGCTTTCTGCGCCGGGCCGTCGCGGAAGATGCCCGCCACAACGATGCCTGGACGATCCTTCAGTCCGAAGGATTCGGCCAGTTCCTGAGTCAGGGGTTGAACTTCGATGCCCAGCCAGCCACGAATGACCTGACCGTGCTCGATGATCGACTTCATGACATCCATGGCCAGCTTGGTCGGAATGGCGAAGCCGATGCCCTGCGAGCCGCCGGACTTGGAAAAGATCGCGGTGTTGATACCGATCAGATTGCCGCTGGCGTCGACCAGTGCGCCGCCCGAGTTACCCGGGTTGATGGCCGCATCGGTCTGAATGAAGTCTTCATAGGTGTTGAGGCCCAACTGATTGCGCCCGGTGGCACTGATGATGCCCATGGTCACGGTCTGGCCGACCCCGAACGGGTTGCCGATCGCCAGTGCCACGTCGCCGATGCGGATGCTGTCAGAGCGCGCGATGGTAATCGCCGGCAGATTTTTCAAGTCGATCTTGAGCACCGCCAGGTCGGTTTCCGGGTCATTGCCGATGACCCGGGCAATGGTTTCACGGCCGTCCTTGAGCGCGACCACGATCTGGTCAGCGCCGGTGGTGACGTGGTTGTTGGTCAGTATGTAGCCTTCGGGGCTCATCATGACGCCAGAACCCAGGCTCGATTCCATACGCTTCTGCTTGGGCGTGTTGTCGCCGAAGAAGCGTCGGAACTGCGGGTCTTCGAAAAGCGGGTTGTTGCCCTTGTTGACCATCTTGGTGGTATAGAGGTTGACCACCGCGGGCGCTGCGGCAATGACCGCGTCGGCATAGGAAGACGGACCTTGCATGACATTGGTGGTCTGTGGAGCCTGTTGCAGATTGACATCCAGGCTCGGCAGACCGACCCACTGCGGATAGCGCTGAATAATCAGCATGGCGATAAGCACGCCAGCCAGCAATGGCCAGCCGAAAAAACGCAGTGCCTTGAACATTTAACAAGTCCTGATGGTTGCGGGCGCAGAAAGTTTTGCCACGGGTGCGCCATAATGGCGGGCATTATACGAGTACAACGCAGCTCTGAACTGCATATTTAGGAGTCTTTTATGGCTGTTGCCCTGAGCACCCTGGTCGAAGAAGCCGACCGCTATCTGAACAGTGCCCGGATTCAGGATTACTGCCCCAATGGCCTGCAGGTCGAAGGGCGCCCGCAAGTCATGCGCATCGTCAGCGGCGTGACGGCCAGTCAGGCCCTGCTGGACGCGGCAGTCGACGCTCAGGCTGATCTGGTTCTGGTCCACCACGGTTATTTCTGGAAGGGCGAAAACCCGTGCGTCGTCGGTATGAAGCAGCGTCGCCTGAAAACCTTGCTCAAGCATGACATCAGCCTGCTGGCCTATCACCTGCCGCTGGATGTGCACCCCGAGGTGGGCAATAACGTGCAACTGGCGCGTCAACTGGACATCACGGTCGAAGGCCCTCTGGACCCTGAAAACCCGCGTGTGGTCGGGCTGATCGGCTCATTGTCCGAGCCCGTGACTGCGCGGGATTTCGCCCGCCGCGTGCAGGATGCGCTGGGTCGTGAGCCGTTGCTCATTGAAGGCAGTCAGATGATTCGCCGTGTCGGCTGGTGCACGGGCGGTGGTCAGAACTATATCGATCAGGCGGTGCTGGAAGGCGTCGATCTGTTCCTCAGTGGCGAAGCGTCGGAGCAGACGTTTCATAGTGCACGCGAGAATGACATCAGCTTCATTGCCGCCGGTCATCATGCCACCGAGCGCTACGGCGTGCAGGCGCTGGGCGATTATCTGGCGCGGCGGTTTGCGCTCGAACATATCTTTATCGACTGCCCGAACCCGATTTGAACGATCAAACAGCAGGGCATATGCATAGATCGTTTCGATCTAGTTGCATCGCTGATTAGCGATATCACGCATGTTAAAGTGCGCGGCTCGAATACGGCCCGCTGGCCGCCCCGGGGTTTCCCGGTCCATAACGAACGCAATCCGTGAGTAGCCATGGTTGACAAACTGACGCATCTGAAACAGCTGGAGGCGGAAAGCATCCACATCATCCGCGAGGTCGCCGCCGAGTTCGATAACCCGGTGATGCTGTACTCGATCGGCAAAGATTCGGCCGTGATGCTGCACCTGGCGCGCAAGGCATTCTTCCCCGGTAAACTGCCATTCCCGGTCATGCACGTCGATACGCGCTGGAAATTCCAGGAGATGTATCGCTTTCGTGACCAGATGGTCGAGGAAATGGGCCTGGACCTGATCACCCACATCAACCCCGATGGCGTGGCACAGGGCATCAATCCGTTCACCCACGGCAGCGCCAAACACACCGACATCATGAAGACCGAGGGCCTGAAGCAGGCGCTCGACAAGCATGGTTTCGACGCCGCCTTTGGCGGTGCCCGACGCGACGAAGAAAAGTCCCGGGCCAAGGAACGCGTCTACTCGTTCCGTGACAGCAAGCACCGCTGGGACCCGAAAAACCAGCGTCCCGAGCTGTGGAACGTCTACAACGGCAACGTCAACAAAGGTGAGTCGATTCGTGTGTTCCCGCTCTCCAACTGGACCGAGCTGGACATCTGGCAGTACATCTACTTGGAAGGCATCCCGATCGTGCCGCTGTATTTCGCCGCCGAGCGCGACGTTATCGAGAAGAACGGCACGCTGATCATGATCGACGACGAGCGCATCCTCGAGCATCTCACCGATGAAGAGAAGTCGCGCATCGTCAAGAAAAAGGTCCGTTTCCGCACTCTGGGCTGCTACCCGCTGACCGGTGCCGTCGAGTCCGAAGCGACCAGCCTGACCGACATCATTCAGGAAATGTTGCTGACGCGAACTTCCGAACGCCAGGGCCGGGTCATTGACCATGACGGCGCTGGTTCGATGGAAGAAAAGAAACGTCAGGGTTATTTCTAAGGGGTGTCACATGTCGCATCAATCTGATTTGATCAGCGAGGACATCCTCGCCTACCTGGGCCAGCACGAACGCAAGGAAATGCTGCGCTTTCTTACCTGTGGCAACGTCGATGACGGCAAGAGCACGCTGATCGGGCGTCTGCTGCACGACTCCAAGATGATCTACGAAGACCATCTGGAAGCCATCACCCGTGACTCGAAGAAGTCCGGCACCACCGGCGATGATGTCGATCTGGCGTTGCTGGTGGATGGCCTGCAGGCCGAGCGGGAGCAGGGCATCACCATCGATGTCGCTTATCGCTATTTCTCCACCGCCAAGCGCAAGTTCATCATCGCCGACACCCCGGGCCACGAGCAGTACACCCGCAACATGGCTACCGGTGCGTCGACCTGTGACCTGGCGATCATTCTGGTGGACGCCCGCTATGGCGTGCAGACCCAGACCCGTCGTCACAGCTATATCGCCTCGCTGCTGGGCATCAAGCATATCGTCGTCGCCATCAACAAGATGGACCTCAACGGCTTCGATGAAAGCGTTTTCGAGTCGATCAAGGCCGATTACCTGAAGTTTGCCGAGGGCATCGCGTTCAAGCCGACCACCATGGCTTTTGTGCCGATGTCGGCGCTCAAGGGCGACAACGTAGTGAACAAGAGCGAGCGTTCGCCGTGGTACACCGGCCAGTCGCTGATGGAAATTCTCGAAACTGTCGAAATCGCCAGCGACCGCAACTATGCGGACCTGCGTTTCCCGGTGCAGTACGTCAACCGTCCGAACCTCAACTTCCGCGGTTTCGCCGGTACGCTGGCCAGCGGCATCGTGCACAAGGGCGACGAGATCGTCGTGCTGCCGTCGGGCAAAAGCAGCCGTGTGAAGTCCATCGTCACCTTTGAGGGCGAGCTGGAGCAGGCGGGGCCGGGTCAGGCGGTGACGCTGACCATGGAAGACGAGATCGACATTTCCCGTGGTGACCTGCTGGTGCATGCCGACAACGTTCCGCAGGTCAGCGATGCGTTCGATGCCATGCTGGTGTGGATGGCCGAAGAGCCGATGCTGCCGGGCAAGAAGTACGACATCAAGCGCGCCACCAGCTATGTGCCGGGCTCCATCGCCAGCATCACCCACCGGGTCGATGTGAACACGCTGCAGGAAGGCCCTGCCAGCTCGTTGCAGCTGAACGAGATCGGCCGGGTCAAGGTCAGCCTTGATGCGCCTATCGCGCTGGACGGCTACAGCAGCAACCGCACCACGGGTTCGTTCATCGTCATCGATCGTTTGACCAATGGCACCGTTGCTGCAGGCATGATCATCGCCAAGCCGGTTTCAGGTGGTGGCTCGCAGCACCATGGCGAACGGGCTCACGTCTCCACTGAGGAGCGCGCGCAGCGCTTCGGCCAGCAACCGGCCACCGTGTTGTTCAGCGGCCTGTCCGGTGCGGGCAAGAGCACCCTGGCCTATGCCGTCGAGCGCAAGCTGTTCGACATGGGCCGTGCGGTCTATGTGCTGGACGGTCAGAACCTGCGTCATGACCTGAACAAGGGCTTGCCACAGGACCGTGCCGGTCGTACCGAGAACTGGAGCCGTGCCGCTCATGTGGCGCGTCAGTTCAACGAAGCCGGCCTGCTGACCCTGGCGGCATTCGTTGCACCGGATGCAGAAGGGCGTGAGCGCGCCAAGGCGCTGATCGGCAAGGATCGTCTGCTTACCGTCTATGTGCAGGCATCGCCAGCGGTCTGCCGCGAGCGTGATCCACAGGGCCTGTATGCCGCCGATGGCGACAACATTCCTGGCGAGTCCTTCCCGTATGACGTGCCGCTGAATGCCGATCTGGTGATCGACACGCAGACACTCAACGTCGAAGAAAGCGTCAGGCAGGTGCTGGAGCTGCTGCGCAGCCGCGGCGCGATCTGATTCATAGCCTCTAGCGGGGCAAGGGATTGCAGTTTCGATCCACAGAAAAGCCCGCCGCAGATGCTCTCTGCGGCGGGCTTTTTGTGTGGCTGCGAAAGCTTACTTCTTCAAGCCGTAATGCTCATCGAGCATGCCCGGGGTATTGGGCGACTTGGGGGCGTAATCCTTGGGTGTTTCAGTGTCGCGTGGCGGGGTCAGGCGGTCGCGATGATCGCGGTGCGCATGACTGGCCTCAGGGTGCAGGGCGGCCAGCAGGCGTTGGCGGGTCAGCTCGTCGAGAGCCAGGCGGTTGGCGCCCTCGGCAAGGTGTTCCTGAACATCCTGATAGCTCTGTGAAAGCTTTTGGACCAGATTGGCCGTGCTGTTGAAGTGCGTGACTACCTCGTTCTGATAGGCGTCGAAACGCTCCTGAATGTCATCCAGCTGGCGCTGGGTGCTGTTCGGAACGGTGTTGGGCAGCAGGCGTGCCACCAGAAAACCAATGACGACACCGGCCACCAGGGCGAGCGTCGGCAACAACCAGACTAAGAGCGAGTGTTCCACGAGTCCTTCCTCTATAAACGGCTTTGCTTTACGTTAACGGCTCGAACCTGCGCTGTATACCCGCGACGTATCGTTGATATGCAAGCCGCAGACAATCAGCTAGACGAGTCGACCCATTTCGAGGTCACGGAGTTCTGTTTTGCTCATGCGTGAAACCCCATTATTTATCGATGGCCCTGAAGGCCAGCTCGAAGCGCTGTACCAGGACGTCCCCGACGCCCGAGGTGTTGCACTGATCTGCCATCCTAACCCGATACAGGGTGGAACGATGCTCAATAAAGTCGTCTCGACGTTGCAGCGTACCGCACGCGATCAGGGTTTGATCACGTTGCGCTTCAATTACCGCGGCGTCGGCGCCAGTGCCGGTACCTCGGTCGCCGGGCCGGGCGAGATCGATGATGCCCAGGCTGCCGCCCAATGGCTGCGGGCGCAACATCCTGATCTGCCGATGATCCTGTTCGGATTTTCCTTTGGCGGCTACGTCGCTGCCAATCTGGGTGGCAGGCTGGAAGCGCAGGGTGAAACGCTTACCCATCTGTTTCTGATTGCGGCTGCTGCGTCGCGCCTCAAGGATCAGAGCGTACTGCCCAAGGCCTGCCCGCTGACGATCATTCAGCCGGAGAACGACGAAGTGATCGATCCCGAGACGGTCTATGCATGGTCCGCCGCGTTGCAACGTCCCCATGAGCTGCTGAAAGTGGCAGAATGCGGACACTTTTTTCACGGCAAGCTGACTGATCTGAAAGATCTGCTCCTGCCGCGACTTTCCAGCTGATTGCAGCCCGTATTGCATCCTATTGATAAGCGACCTGCCATGACCACTCGTATCCTGACCGGTATCACGACCACCGGCACTCCCCATCTGGGCAACTACGCGGGCGCCATTCGCCCGGCCATTGTCGCCAGCCGTCAGAGCGATTTCGACTCGTTCTACTTTCTGGCCGACTACCACGCGCTGATCAAATGCGATGACCCGCTGCGCATTCAGCGCTCGCGTCTGGAAATCGCCGCGACCTGGCTGGCAGCGGGGCTGGACGTTGATCGTGTGACCTTCTATCGCCAGTCGGACATTCCCGAAATCCCGGAACTGACCTGGCTGCTCACCTGCGTCGCGGCCAAGGGCCTGCTCAATCGCGCCCACGCCTACAAGGCGTCGGTGGACAAGAACGTGGAAGGTGGGGAAGACCCGGATGCAGGCATCACCATGGGGCTGTACAGCTACCCGGTGCTGATGGCTGCCGACATCCTGATGTTCAATGCGCATCAGGTTCCGGTAGGCCGCGATCAGATTCAGCACGTTGAAATGGCACGCGACATCGGCCAGCGTTTCAATCACCTGTTCGGCAATGGCAAGGAATTCTTCGTCATGCCCGAGGCGCTGATCGAAGAGAGCGTGGCGACGCTGCCCGGTCTGGACGGTCGCAAGATGTCCAAGAGCTACGACAATACCATCCCGTTGTTCAGCGCTGCCAAGGACATGAAAGGCGCGATATCGCGCATCGTCACCGACTCACGTGCGCCGGGTGAAGCAAAAGACCCGGACACCTCGCACCTGTTTACCCTGTATCAGGCCTTCTCGACCGCCGAGCAGTGCGCTGAATTCCGTTCCGACCTGTTGCAGGGCCTGGGTTGGGGTGAAGCCAAGAATCGTCTGTTCACGTTGCTGGATGCGCAGCTTAGCGAGCCCCGTGAAAAGTATCTGGGGCTGATCGAGCGTCCTGCCGATCTCGAAGACATCCTGCTCGCTGGCGCACAGAAAGCCCGACGTGTCGCCACCCCTTTCCTCGAAGAGTTGCGCGAGGCGGTGGGCCTGCGGTCGTTCCGTACCGTGGTGCAGAACGCCGACACCGGCAAGAAGAAGGCCACTAAAGGCGCCCGTTTCGTCAGCTTCCGTGAAGACGACGGCAGCTTCCGTTTCCGTCTGCTGGCAGCCGATGGCGAGCAGTTGCTGTTGTCGCGCAATTTTGCCGATGGCAAGGCGGCTGGCGTGGTCAGCAAGCAGTTGCAGCAGGGCGGTGAACTGGACCTGCGCAGCGAAGACGATCGCTTCACGCTGTGGCTGAACGGCGCCTGTGTGGCGGACAGTCCGGTATTCGCCGACGCTGCCACGCGCGACAGTGCCATCGAAACGCTCAAGCTGGCGCTCGCTCCCCAACAGGACTGATTGCCAATCCCCGGGGTCGTCGCTACAGTGACGACCCGTTTTTGTTGCCTTGCTAACGAATTATGACGCCCCTAGAACGATATCAAGCTGATCTGAAACGCCCGGACTTCTTTCACGATGCCGCTCAGGAAAACGCTGTGCGTCATTTGCAGCGCCTGTACGACGATCTGATCGCCGCTCACGACAGCAAGCCCGGCCTGTTCGGCAAACTGTTCGGCAAGAAAGAGCAGACGCTGGTCAAGGGGCTGTACTTCTGGGGTGGCGTAGGCCGCGGCAAGACGTATCTGGTCGATACGTTCTTCGACGCGCTGCCGTTCCAGGACAAGGTCCGTACGCACTTCCACCGCTTCATGAAGCGCGTGCACGAAGAGATGAAGACCCTCAAGGGCGAGAAAAACCCGCTGACGATCATCGCCAGGCGTTTTTCCGACGAGGCGCGGGTCATCTGTTTCGACGAATTTTTCGTCTCCGATATCACTGATGCCATGATCCTCGGCACGCTGATGGAAGAGCTGTTCAAGAACGGCGTGACGCTGGTGGCGACTTCCAACATCGTTCCTGACGGTCTGTACAAGGACGGCCTGCAGCGGGCGCGTTTCCTGCCGGCCATCGCGCTGATCAAGCAGAACACCGACATCGTCAACGTCGACAGTGGCGTCGATTACCGTCTGCGCCACCTGGAGCAGGCAGAACTGTTCCACTTCCCGCTCAACGAAGTTGCACAGGAGAGCCTGCGTAAAAGCTTCAAGGCACTGACGCCGGATTGCGCAGAAACCATCGAAAACGATGTGTTGATGATCGAAAACCGCG
Organism: Pseudomonas sp. P129; assembly: GCF_020312195.1. NCBI lineage: Bacteria > Pseudomonadati > Pseudomonadota > Gammaproteobacteria > Pseudomonadales > Pseudomonadaceae > Pseudomonas > Pseudomonas sp. P129. The sequence continues at coordinate 516,612 of NZ_JAGPYS010000001.1, forward strand.
AGATCCGTGCGCTGCGCACCTGTGACGATGTGGCGTGGTTCGACTTCCGCGAGTTGTGCGACGGCCCGCGCAGTCAGAACGACTACATCGAGCTGGGCAAGATCTTCCATGCCGTGCTGATCAGCGGTGTCGAGCAGATGGACGTTGCCACTGACGACATCGCCCGACGCTTTATCAACATGGTCGACGAGTTCTACGATCGCAACGTCAAGCTGATCATCTCGGCCGAGGTTGAATTGAAGGACCTGTACACCGGTGGCCGCTTGATGTTCGAGTTCCAGCGCACCTTGAGCCGTCTGCTGGAAATGCAGTCCCACGAGTTCCTCTCGCGGGCACACAGGGCCTAGTCGCAGCGGCAAGTTTCAAGCTGCAAGCCGCAAGCTAAAAGCCCAGGCTCTTGCAGCTTGCAGCTTGCAGCTTGCAGCTTGCAGCTTGCAGCTTGCAGCTTGCAGCTTGCAGCTTGCAGCTTGCAGCTTGCAGCTTGCAGCTTATAGCTTCTCCCTCTGACCCTCGAACTGTTGCCGATACTGATTGGGTGACAGCTCGGTGTGCTGGCGGAACAGTCGGGCAAAGAAGCTGGCGTCGTCGTAGCCCACTTCGTAGCTGATGGTCTTGATGCTCTTGCGCGTCCCCGAGAGCAATCCCTTTGCCGTTTCGATCCGCAGCCGTTGCAGGTAATGCAGCGGCTTGTCGCCTGTGGCGGTCTGAAAGCGGCGCATGAAATTGCGAATGCTCATGCCGTGCTCGCGGGCCACGTCTTCAAAACGGAACTTGTCGGCAAAGTGCTCTTCCAGCCAGTGCTGAATCTGCAGAATGACCACGTCCTGATGAAGCTTCTGACCGCCAAAACCGATTCGCCCCGGCGAGTACGTGCGCCGCACTTCATAGAGGATGTCGCGGGCGACGGCCTGGGCGACATTGGCGCCGCAGAAGCGCTCGATCAGATAAATGTACAGATCGCAGGCTGAGGTCGTGCCGCCCGCGCAATACACGTTGTCGGCGTCGGTCAGGTGCTTTTCCTGATTGAGCAGGACCTTGGGATAGCGCTCGGCGAATGCGCTGAAAAAGCGCCAGTAGGTCGTCGCTTCCTTGCCGTCCAGCAAGCCGGCTTCGGCAAGCCAGTAGACACCGGTGGCTTCGGCGCAGAGTACGGCACCGTTGGCGTGCTGCTCGCGCAACCACGGCAGGATCTGTGGGTAACGCTGGCAGAGGGTTTCAAAATCGTCCCAAAAGGCCGGGATGACGATGATGTCGCTCTGGCACAGCGCGCCGTCGACCGGCAGGGTGACGTCGCTGAAGCTGCTGACCGAAAGCCCGTCCGGGCTGACCAGGCGCGTTTCGAAGGCGGGTACGAGGCCGTGGCCCAATTGCTTGCTGTAGCGCAGGCTCGCCAGATGGAAGAAGTCCTTGGCCTGCATGACGGTCGAGGCAAACATCTTGTCCGTGGTCAGGATGCTTACGCGGCGCAGAAGAGTGGCGTGTCGGATCGGCATAGTCGTTATTCTTATATGGGTAAATGGTCAAGCAACGGCTGGATCGTCTTATTTTTTGCCAAAACTGTCCAGCCTCGTTAAGTGGGGCTCCTTGGCAGGGTACCCATGATGGCTTTGTGCTAAGGGGGGTAAATATCCGCCAATCCACGCCCCGCAGGCAATAAACAGAATGTGAACAAAAAATCCGGTTGAGGTTATTTTTACAGTCTGTATAATCCGCCAGCTCTTTGCAGTGGAAGTGATGCGCCGTCTGCCGAAGAATCTTGCCGTATAACGGACGCGCTGACCCGAGCCCCCGATAGCGTCTGTTTCCGGCTGCCTTTGACTTGTCAAAGTACGCACTATTCAGTAAGATCCGCCGTCTAATTTTCAGGGCGGCCCCTGAGGCTATAAAGAATGAAAACTTTTACTGCTAAACCGGAAACAGTTAAGCGCGACTGGTTCGTCGTCGACGCTGCTGGTCAGACCCTGGGTCGTCTGGCCACCGAAATCGCGAGCCGTCTGCGTGGCAAGCACAAACCGGAATACACTCCGCACGTTGATACCGGCGACTACATCGTCGTGATCAATGCCGAGCAGATCCGCGTTACTGGTGCCAAGACCACCGACAAGATCTACTACTCACACTCCGGTTTTCCGGGCGGGATCAAGTCGATCAACTTCGAAAAGCTGATCGCCAAAGCTCCTGAGCGCGTGATCGAGACCGCGGTCAAAGGCATGCTGCCTAAGAACCCGCTGGGTCGCGACATGTATCGTAAGCTGAAAGTCTATGCGGGCGCTGTACACCCTCATACTGCTCAGCAGCCCCAAGAACTGAAGTTTTAACGGAATAGTTCATTATGTCGGCGACTCAAAATTACGGCACTGGCCGTCGCAAGACCGCAACCGCTCGCGTTTTCCTGCGTCCGGGTACTGGTAACATCTCGATCAACAACCGCTCCCTGGACAATTTCTTCGGTCGCGAAACTGCCCGCATGGTAGTTCGTCAGCCGCTGGAACTGACCGAGACAGTTGAAAAGTTCGACATCTACGTCACCGTTATCGGTGGCGGTGTAAGTGGTCAGGCTGGCGCAATCCGCCACGGTATCACTCGCGCTCTGATGCAGTACGACGAGACACTGCGTGGCGCTCTGCGTAAAGCAGGCTTCGTGACTCGCGATGCTCGTGAAGTTGAACGTAAGAAAGTCGGTCTGCGTAAAGCGCGTAAGCGTCCGCAGTACTCGAAGCGTTAATACGCTCTTCGTTCAAAGAAAGAACGTCCATCCCCTCGCGGGGCTGGGCGTTTTTTTATGGGCGTGTGTTTTACGGTTAAGGTGTTTTTGGGCTGCTCGTTTTACGTCGATATTGTGAAATTTATCCGCCTGTCGACGAAGATTACGGAATTTACATCGCGTAAATGAGCTATCTTGTGGCCCGCGACGAACACCTGTCCTGTTGCGTTCATTATCGGATGCGCCCTTGAAGCGCGTTCGTTCGTCTGTCCGATAAATTTTAACAAGCGAGGAGGATCGCCATGGGCGTGACCAACCGGTTGGCCTGCTACTCCGACCCCGCCGACCACTATTCTCATCGCGTACGCATTGTGCTCGCCGAGAAGGGTGTCAGCGCCGAAATCATTGAAGTGGTGGCAGGTCGTCATCCGCCGCAACTGATTGAAGTAAATCCGTACGGCAGCGTGCCGACCCTCGTCGATCGTGACCTGGCGTTGTACGAGTCGACCGTGGTGATGGAGTATCTGGATGAGCGCTATCCACATCCGCCTCTGCTGCCCGTCTATCCGGTTGCCCGTGCCAATAGCCGTTTGCTGATCCATCGTATCCAGAGAGACTGGTGCGGCCTTGTCGACCTGATTCTGGACACGCGCAGCAAAGAGCCTGCTCGTGTTCAGGCGCGCAAGGAGCTTCGCGAGAGTCTGGCCGGGGTTTCCCCGTTGTTCGCGGAAAAAGCTTTTTTCATGAGCGACGAGCTAAGTCTCGTTGACTGCTGTCTACTCCCCATACTCTGGCGTTTGCCAATTTTGGGTATTGAATTGCCGCGGCCTGCCAAGCCGTTGCTTGATTACATGGAGCGCCAATTTGCGCGTGAGGCTTTTCAGACGAGTCTGTCTGCTGCCGAACGTGAAATGCGCTAAGGCTTAAGGAGCCGTTGATGAACTCCAGTCGCCCTTATCTTGTTCGTGCTCTCTATGAGTGGATCGTCGATAACGATTGCACCCCGCATGTGCTGGTCAATGCGGATTACCCGTCGGTGCAGGTCCCGCAAGGGTTTGCCAATGACGGGCAGATTGTCCTGAATGTTTCGCCCAGTGCCGTGCGTCATCTGCATATGGATAACGAAGCGGTCAGTTTCGAAGGCCGCTTCGGCGGCGTGCCGCACACGCTTTACGTACCTGTCGCTGCCATCCTGGGTATTTATGCCCGCGAGAACGGTCAGGGCATGGTTTTCGATCTGGAGCCTTCCATGGAAGAGGGCGAGGAAATCGAGATCGAGATCGAAGACGATACGCCTCCGCCAGACAGCGAACCGCCACGTCCGAGTGGCAGGCCGAGTCTGAAGGTCGTGAAGTAAAAAACGGGCAATAAAAAAGGCGATCTTCGGATCGCCTTTTTCATGCCTGTCGGTCACCCGTCAGTCGATGTACTCGAAGAGTTTGACGATCTTCTGCACACCGGAGACGCCCTGTACCAGGTTGGTGGCGCGATTGGCTTCGTCCTGGGTCACCAGGCCCAGCAGGAACACGATGCCGTTCTCGGTCACTACCTTGATGCGCGAGCCGGGGATGGACGCGTCAGCGATCATCTGGCTTTTGATCTTGGTCGTCAGCCAGGCGTCGTTGTTGCGCGCCAGCAGCGAGGAGGGTGCCATCACCTGCAGTTCGTTGTTGACCTTCTTGACGCGCTGAACCGCGCTGGCGGCCTGTTCGGCCATGGCCTTGAGGTCGGCACGCGGTGTCTGGCCCGCCAGCAGCACGATGCCGTTGAAGCTGGTCACAACGATGTGGGAACCGTCTGCGAGGTCAGGGCTGGCCTTGGAGATGTTGACGGCTGCCTTGGTCTCGATCAGCGAGTCATCGATCTTGCTGCCGAAGGTGCGCGTGCCGCGATCATCTTCGATCGGTTTTTCGCGAGTGGCCGTGATCACCGAACTGCATCCGGTGACGCTGAGGCACAGTGTCAGAACCAGTAGGCTGAGACGATTAGGGGTCATTCTTCACTCCCGAACAGTTGGCTGTCGATCAAATCGCAAAGGCAATGGATCGCCAGCAGATGGACTTCTTGTATGCGTGCCGTGACATTGGCGGGTACGCGGATCTCCACATCCTCGGGCAATAGCAGCGAGGCCATGCCGCCACCGTCGCGTCCCGTCAATGCTACGACAATCATTTCGCGATCATGTGCGGCCTGGATGGCCTGAATAATATTCGCCGAGTTGCCGCTGGTGGAAATGGCCAGCAACACATCGCCTGGCTGCCCCAGCGCGCGGATCTGTTTGGAGAAGATTTCGTTGTAGCTGTAATCGTTGGCGATCGAGGTGATCGTCGAGCTGTCGGTGGTCAGTGCAATCGCCGGCAGGCTCGGCCGCTCACGCTCGAAGCGGTTGAGCAGTTCCGAGGAAAAGTGCTGTGCATCGCCTGCTGATCCGCCGTTGCCGCACGCGAGCATCTTGCCCTCGTTGAGCAGGGCATTGACCATGACCTGACTGGCTTGCTCGATAAAGGGTGCTAGGACTTCCATCGCCTGTTGCTTGGTTTCGATGCTGGCCTGGAACAGCCGGCGAATTCGGGATTGCATGTCCATCAATGTGACCTTAATTAGAGCGTACGGCGGCGAGGCGGATGCGCCGGGTTCTCCCGGGAGCTATCCGGCACACAAGGTGTGCAGCCGGCAAAACAAATAGCGAAATCGGTGAGGGCTGTAGCGTATTGCATTCCTGGCTCAGGCTGGGCCGCTGCGCCAGCTCAGCTGTCAAAAGCGCTCTTGATCCAGTTCAGCGGTGCGGCATTGCCAGGCTCGCCTTCAATGGCGATCACGTCGAAACGGCAAGGATGATTGGCCCAGGCCGTTGCGTGCTGCAGAAAAAGCTGTGCGGCCGTGACGAGTTTCTCCTGCTTGCGAAAATCGACGCTTTCCATGGCGCCGCCCCAGCCTGAATGGCGCCGGTAGCGAACTTCGACGAATACTACTGTATCGCCGTCAAGCATGACTAGATCAAGCTCGCCGCGTTTGCATAACCAGTTTTGTTCAATCAGGCGCAGCCCCTGTCGTTGCAAAAACTGCAGGGCGAAGGCTTCAGCCTCGCGCCCTGCTTGCTGGCGGGTGCTGCGTTGCATCAAGGAGCCGTGTCCGGCAGGCGCTGGACCTTGCCGTCGACGAATTCAGCCCATGGCAGCTGGCGTTCGACGCGACGGCCAGGGTTCAGGCTGAGGCCGCCGGACAGCCCGTCAATGCGGCTGTCAGGCATTGCCTTGAGCTGGGCGAGGCGCGGTGCCAGGCGATAGGCGTCGATACCCATCGCATACAGACGACCCAGGCTGCCTGCAGCCTGTGGCCATTGCGCGGTCACTTGCTGGCGCAGCGGGTCTTCGGCGTTCAGCAGCCATGGCGTTTCGCAGAAGCGCACGCCATTCAGGTCCATGTATTGCGCGTGATCGTTGCTGTTGGTGAACAGGTGCGACGTGGCGTAGACCGGAACGTCACCTGCGTACTGAAAGACCATGGTGGGTTTGATCTGCTGCGCTTGTTGCGGGGTTGCGGCGAGGAACATGAAGTCGATGTCCTGGCGACGGCTTGGCTGAGCGGCGATCTGAGTGCCGGCCGTGCTTTGCAGGCGCTGCGCGCGGCCTTCGCTGTTGCGCAGCTGGAACAGATCGGCGACCTGCTGTGCCAGTTCTACAGGCTGATCAACGTGCTCTGCAGCGATCAGCGTGCCGCCCTTGGCCTGCCAGCTCTTGCGGAAGGCATCCAGCACGCGGTCGCCCCATTCACCTTTCGGAACCATCGCCACGGCGCTGCGCTTGCCGTCCGCCCAGGCGCGACGTGCGACCTCGCGGGCTTCGTCTTCTGCGGCCAGGCCGAACTGATACAGCTGGGCAGGGCCTTCATTGCTGGTGTCGCTGTAGTTCAGCGCCAGGGTAGTGATAGGCAGCTGCTGACGGCTGTTCAGCTGTTTGACGAGGTTCTTTTCCAGCGGACCGACGACCAGTTGCACACCAGCGGCCTGAGCCTGACGGTAAAACTCGTCCATCGAGGTGATTCGCGAGCTGTCGAAGACCTGAATGGCCGGCGGATTCTCGCCTGCTTGCTGAGCCTGGAAGTGCGCGGCCATGAAGCCTTCGCGCAACGCCTTGGCGACCGCGGCCAATTGACCATCCTGGGGCAGCAGCAGGGCGATTTTGGTAATCGGCTCGCTGGTCAGTGCACGCAGCTGCGCGAGGGCAGTAGGCAATTGCAGTGCAGCAGGGTGTTTAGGGTTCTGCGCTTTCCAGTTGTCGATGGCAGCCTGTTGCTGCTCGAGCGTGCCTGCGCCCTTGATCGAGCGAGCCAGGTTCAGCCAGCCGCCCATATCGTCGGTGGCTGTGCTCTGCAGTTGCTCGGCAGGCAGGGCGGAGACCAGTGTCCAGATCGCGTCATTGTTGGCGCTGGCGTCTGTGCCTTGCAGCAGCGGGCCGGCGTAAACCCGCTCGTTGGCGGCTGCCAGAGCCTGACCATCGGCTTCCAGAGCGCGTGCCTTGACCATGTGAGTGCGAATCTGCTGCTCGACCGACAGTTCGCCAAGGCGCTGCATGCTTGGATGATTCAGGGCGGTCAGCGCTGCCTTGGGTTGATTGCGGCCCATCGCCAGCTCAGCGGACAGTGTGCTGGCGAAAACCTGCAAGCCGGGCTTGAGTTGATCGATTTGCACCTGTCCGAGGATTTGCGCGGCGCGCCCCGCGTCATTCTGGCGGCTGGCCAGATCGGCAGCACTCAAGCGCAGCGTTGCGGCCTGCTCGGGTGTTTTGGCGCTGGCGGCCTGCTCGAGCAATTGCTCGATACTGGCATCAGGGGTTCGAGGCAGCTCGCCAAGGCTGGACGAGGGCGAGCTGGCACAGGCTGCGAGGAGGGCAGCGAGGCAGAGGGCAGAGAGCAGCCGCAGACAAGCGATCATTGGTATGTTCCTGAAACTCGAGCGAATTAACGGGGGATTGTACCCAAGCGCTGGCCGGGGTGCGATGTCGAAGGTATTTAAAGCCGTGATATCAGTCGCGTTAAGGTCATCTGGCGGCCAAATCGTTCAATTCGAGAGGTGCGCCGCGCTTCTTGCTCGGGTCTGAACATGTTTTCATTCCTTTTTTGTCGGCATCCTGACGCACGAACCGTTCCGCCGGGCCGCAGTCTGTACAATGCATTTTTTCCAAGTGCCTGTTTTAACCTGCGAGGTTTGCGTTTTGACTGTTCCGGTTGTTTCGAATTCCACTTCGGGTTCGCTTTATGTAGTGGCGACTCCTATCGGCAATCTGGACGACATGAGCGTGCGAGCCCTGAAGGTGTTGCGTGAGGTCGCGCTGATTGCGGCTGAAGACACGCGTCATTCCGCACGGCTGATGCAGCATTTCGGCATCTCTACGCCATTGGCGGCCTGTCACGAACATAATGAACGTGATGAGGGTAGTCGGTTCATCACGCGTCTGCTGGCCGGTGATGACGTCGCACTGATTTCCGATGCGGGCACGCCACTGATCTCCGATCCCGGTTACCACCTGGTGCGCCAGGCGCGCGCCGCGGGTGTGCCGGTCGTACCGGTGCCGGGCGCGTGCGCCTTGATCGCAGCGCTGTCTGCGGCCGGGCTGCCGTCGGATCGATTCATTTTCGAAGGCTTTCTTCCGGCCAAGTCTGCCGGTCGCAAGGCCAGGCTTGAGCGTGTCAGGGAAGAGCCGCGCACGCTGATCTATTATGAGGCGCCGCACCGCATCCTGGAGTGTCTGCAGGATATGGAACTGGTCTTCGGTGCTGACCGTCAGGCGTTGCTGGCGCGTGAAATAACCAAAACTTTCGAAACCCTCAAGGGTCTGCCTTTAGGTGAGCTGCGGGCGTTCGTCGAATCCGACAGTAATCAGCAGCGTGGCGAGTGCGTCGTGCTGGTGGCGGGCTGGACGCCGCCGGATGACGAGGACGTCATCGGTGATGAGGCCCGCAGGGTGCTGGATTTGCTGCTTGCCGAGATGCCGCTCAAGCGCGCCGCAGCGCTGGCTGCCGAAATAACCGGCGTGCGCAAGAACCTGCTGTATCAGGTGGCGCTGGAAAAACAGAAGGAGTAACACGCTGCTTTTGAAAGGGACAACCGGGACACGCATGCTATTAAAGCTTGTTCTTGATGGCGTGTGCCGCTAACCTTGTCGGCGGAGAGTCGATTGGACAGTCGCTGCCTCTTGTTGTTCCGCAACAAGGGGGGGAGGAAAGTCCGGGCTCCATAGGGCGGAGTGCCAGGTAACGCCTGGGAGGCGTGAGCCTACGGAAAGTGCCACAGAAAATAACCGCCTAAGCACTTCGGTGCCGGTAAGGGTGAAAAGGTGCGGTAAGAGCGCACCGCACGTCTGGTAACAGTTCGTGGCAAGGTAAACCCCACTCGGAGCAAGACCAAATAGGGTTCCTAGGCGTGGCCCGCGCTGGAACCGGGTAGGTTGCTAAAGACGTCCAGTGATGGCCGTCGTAGAGGAATGACTGTTCTCGACAGAACCCGGCTTACAGATCGACTCTCCACCTTTTTTCTTCCCCTTCGTTTCAAGCAGCAAAACCCCTCCGTAATACCAAAAAAATCTTACAGCTCATAAATTACATTAACTTCGAATCGCAACGATTTGAGTTGCGTGGGATTTATCCGTCGGATCCTTCGCAAAATTACCCTTTTATCCCCAATGCCTCTCCTAAATCTCCGAAATGTAAGGGTTTTCCTTAAGACCGTGCCTTGACGGTGTGGTGGGCGCGTTCCTATAGTGTGCGCAAGTGGCAGAAAGTGGCACGAAGTGGGTTTTTTTAGCGCAAAAAGCTAATATTCGGAGAATGCGCCTGTGTTCCGTGGTGCCAATGCGATCAATCTCGATGCCAAGGGCCGTCTCGCTATGCCGAGCCGGTACCGTGACGAGTTGGATTCGCGTAGCGCCGGCCAACTTATCGTGACCATTGATGCCGTTGATCCATGCCTTTGCCTTTACCCGCTTTCCGAATGGGAGCTGATAGAGGCAAAACTTCGTGATCTGGCGACGTTTCGTGAAGAAAACCGTCGTCTGCAAAGGCTTCTAATTGGTAATGCTGTCGATCTGGAACTCGATGGCAGCGGGCGTTTTCTGGTGCCGCCACGTCTTCGCGAATACGCGAAGCTCGACAAGCGCGTGATGTTGGTGGGCCAGCTCAACAAGTTTCAACTGTGGGACGAGGACGCCTGGAACGCTCTTGCTGACGCTGACCTGGCTGCCATTCAAAAACCTGGCGCGATGCCCGACGAATTACGTGATTTGATCCTGTGACTATGAATAGCGGCTTTACCCACATCACCGTGCTGCTTGAAGAAGCCGTGGAGGCTCTCGCGGTGCGCTCCGATGGCTGCTATCTGGACGGCACGTTCGGACGTGGCGGGCATAGTCGTCTGATACTCAGCCAGCTGGGCCCCGATGGTCGGCTTCTGGGATTCGACAAGGACCCTCAAGCGATTGCCACCGGGCAAGCGCTAGCGGCCGAAGACGGCCGCTTTGTCATTGTGCAGCGCAGCTTTGCCGAATTGGGATCCGAAACTCAGGAGCGCGGTTTGGCCGGCAAGGTCAGTGGCATTCTGCTGGATCTGGGCGTGTCGTCCCCGCAGCTGGATGATCCAGAGCGCGGTTTCAGCTTCATGAACGACGGTCCTCTGGATATGCGCATGGACCCCGCCCGTGGCGTAAGCGCCGCCGAGTTCATCGCAACTGCACCGGCTGAAGAAATTGCCCGCGTCTTCAAGGAATACGGCGAAGAGCGGTTTGCCAAGCGGATGGCCAATGCGGTCGTTGCGCGTCGCGAAGTCCAGCCTTTCGAGCGCACAGCCGATCTGGCAGAAGTGCTCAAGGTCGCCAACCCTGCCTGGGAAAAGGGCAAGAATCCGGCAACGCGTGCCTTTCAGGGCCTGCGTATTCACGTAAACAACGAACTGGGCGATCTGGAAGCCGGCCTCGAAGCGGCACTGGATGCGCTGGAAGTGGGTGGCCGCCTGGTCGTCATCAGCTTTCACTCGCTGGAAGACCGCATCGTCAAGCTGTTCATGCGCAAGCTCGCCAAGGGCGAAGCCGACAACATGCCGCGCAATCTGCCGATCCAGTTCAAACCGTTCGAACCGAAAATCAAAATTCACGGCAAGGCTCAATTCGCCTCGGATGCCGAAACCAAAGCCAACCCGCGCTCGCGCAGTGCTGTCATGCGTGTAGCGGAGAAGCTCAGGTGAGCCGTCTGTTTCTGAAGCCTCTGCCCGGCGGCAGTTTCATTATGCTGCTGCTGTTCATTGCTGTCCTGATTTCGGCGATTGGCGTTTCCTATAGTGCACATTGGAATCGTCAACTGCTCAACTCGCTGTATTCGGAAATGAGCGTGCGCGACAAGGCGCAGGCAGAGTGGGGCCGGCTGATTCTTGAGCAGAGCACCTGGACTGCGCATAGCCGTATCGAAACTCTGGCCACCGAACAGCTGAAGATGCGCATCCCGAGCGCTGCCGAAGTGCGGATGGTGGCGCCATGATGAAGCTCGATGGCGCTCTTTATCCGTGGCGCTTTCGCGTAGTCGTAGGGCTGCTGGTGTCCCTCGTGCTCGCCATTTGCTGGCGCATTGTCGACCTGCAGGTCATCGACCATACCTTTCTCAAGGAACAGGGCGATGCACGCAGCCTTCGGCATATCCCTATTCCGGCGCACCGTGGCCTGATCACCGACCGTAACGGCGAGCCGCTGGCCGTCAGTACGCCGGTGACCACGCTGTGGGCCAACCCGCGTGAAATGCAGCAGGACAAGTCCAAGTGGCCGATGCTGGCCGCCGCGCTGGGCCAGGATCTCAAGGCATTGACCGAGCGTCTGGACTCGCAAGCGAACAAGGAATTCATCTACCTGGTCCGTGGCCTGACGCCGGAACAGGGCCAGTCGGTCATCGATCTGAAAGTGCCCGGCGTTTACGGCATCGAAGAGTTCCGCCGCTTTTATCCGGCCGGCGATGTCACTGCACACATGGTCGGCTTTACCGACCTTGACGACCATGGCCGGGAAGGCGTCGAGCTGGCGTATGACGACTGGCTCGCCGGTGTGCCCGGCAAGCGTCAGGTCATCAAGGACCGGCGCGGTCGACTGATCAAGGATGTTCAGGTCACCAAGAATGCCAAGGCCGGAAAGACCTTGGCTTTGTCTATTGACCTGCGCCTGCAGTACCTGGCGACCCGTGAACTGCGCAATGCCATCGTCGAGAACGAGGCCAAGGCCGGCAGCATGGTGATCATGGACGTCAAGACCGGTGAGGTTCTGGCGATGGTCAACCAGCCCACCTATAACCCGAACAACCGTCGCACCATGGTGCCTGCCGCCATGCGCAACCGGGCCATCATCGACGTGTTCGAACCCGGTTCGACCATGAAGCCGATCTCCATGACCGCAGCGCTGGACAGTGGCCGCTGGAAGCCTACCGACAAGGTCGAGGTTTATCCGGGCACCCTGCAGATCGGCAAGTACACGATTCGTGACGTGACCAAGACCGAAGGCCCGATCCTCGATCTGACCGGCATTCTGATCAACTCCAGTAACGTCGGCATGAGCAAGGTTGCGTTTGATGTGGGCGGTGAGGCGATCTTCCGTGCCATGCAGCGCGTCGGTTTCGGTCAGTACACCGGCCTCGGCTTCCCTGGCGAGCGCGTCGGCAACCTGCCCAACTACCGCGAATGGCGCAAGGCCGAAACCGCCACGCTGTCCTATGGCTACGGTCTGTCGGTCACGGCCTTGCAGCTGGTGCATGCCTACGGCGCGCTGGCCAACAATGGCCGCATCGTGCCGTTGACCATCCTGAAAACAGATAAAGAGCCGGAGTCGACCCAGGCCATTCCGGAGAAAACCGCGAAGACCCTGCAAGGCATGTTGCAGCAGGTTATCGAGGACCCACGCGGCGTCTATCGCGCCCGTGTGCCGTCCTACCACGTTGGCGGCAAGAGTGGTACGGCGCGCAAGACGTCCATTGGCACCAAGGGCTATGCGGAAAATTCCTATCGCTCGCTGTTCGCCGGTTTCGGCCCGATGAGTAACCCGCGTTACGCCATCGTGGTTGTCATCGACGAACCGAGCAAGGGTGGTTACTACGGTGGTCTGGTTTCGGCCCCGGTATTCAGCAAGGTCATGTCCGGCACGTTGCGTCTGATGAACGTGACGCCGGACAACCTTGCGCCACCCGAACAAGTCAACGCCGCACCGGCAGCCAAAGGAGGGCGTGGTTGATGGCATTTAATCTGAGCAAGATTTTCGCTCACACCGACCGCGATGCGCTGATTCGCGAGTTGACCCTCGACAGCCGCAATGTGCGCCCGGGCGACCTGTTTCTGGCAGTGCCGGGCATCAAGGTCGATGGCCGCGCGCATATCGCCGACGCGCTCAAGCGTGGCGCAGCTGCCGTAGCCTATGAAGTCGAAGGGTCGACCGTGCTGCCGATCACCGACGTGCCGCTGATCCCGGTCAAGGGGCTCGCCGGGCAGTTGTCCGCCATCGCCGGTCGCTTCTATGGCGATCCGAGCCGCAGTCTGAATCTGGTCGGTGTTACCGGCACCAACGGCAAGACCAGCGTGACCCAACTGGTGGCCCAGGCGCTTGATGTCCTCGGCCAGCGTTGCGGGATCGTCGGTACCTTGGGCACCGGTTTCTACGGCTCGCTGCAAAGCGGTCGCCACACCACGCCCGACCCGATTGCCGTGCAGGCGACGCTGACCGACCTGAGAAAGGCCGGTGCGCGCGCAGTGGCGATGGAAGTCTCGTCCCACGGTCTTGATCAGGGACGCGCTACGGCGCTGGCCTTTGATGTGGCGGTGCTGACCAATCTGTCCCGTGACCATCTGGATTATCACGGCACCATGGAGGCCTACGCTGCCGCCAAGGCGAAGCTGTTCGCATGGTCCGATCTGAAATGCCGGGTGATCAACCTGGATGACGACTTCGGTCGTGAACTGGCCGCGGTCAAACAAGAGTCGCGGTTGATCACCTACAGCCAGCTGGACAGTTCGGCCTACCTGTATTGCCGCGATGCGAAGTTCGATGACGATGGCGTGCGTGCCACGCTGGTCACGCCGCAGGGCGAGCATTTCCTGCGCAGCAGCCTGCTGGGTCGTTTCAACCTGAGCAATGTGCTGGCTGCGGTCGGCGCGCTGCTGGGCCTGGATTACGCGCTGGATGAAATTCTCAAGGCGCTGCCGAAACTCGAAGGCCCGGTCGGACGCATGCAGCGTCTGGGTGGTGCCGACAAGCCTCTGGTGGTCGTGGATTACGCGCACACCCCGGACGCGCTGGAAAAAGTACTTGAAGCACTGCGCCCGCACGCCAAGGGCCGCTTGTTGTGCCTGTTCGGCTGCGGCGGTGATCGTGACCGTGGCAAGCGTCCGTTGATGGCTGGAGTGGTCGAGCGTCTGGCCGACGGCGTATGGGTCACTGATGACAATCCGCGCTCCGAATCGCCTGTCAGTATTTTTGACGATATACGCCCTGGCTTCGTTGCTGCGGACAAGGTGCGTTTCATCGAAGGTCGCGGTCAGGCCATTGCCGAGCTGATTGCCAGCGCCAATGCTGATGACGTGGTGGTGCTTGCTGGCAAGGGCCACGAGGACTACCAGGAAATCAACGGTCAGCGGCAGCCGTTCTCCGATTTGCAAGAAGCCGCCAGTGCGCTTGCCGTATGGGAGCCTGCGAATGCTTAAGCCAATGACCTTCCGCGAACTGGTTGTACCACTCGACGCCCGTCTGGTCGGCGGCGACTGCAGCTTTGCCGGCGTGAGCACCGACAGTCGTGGCATCCAGCCTGGGCAACTGTTCGTGGCCCTGACCGGCCCGCGTTTCGACGGTCATGAATACCTCGACCAAGTGGCTGCCAAAGGTGCGGTCGGTGCGCTGGTCGAGCGCGAAGTGCAGGGCGCCGCCTTGCCGCAACTGGTCGTGCTGGATACCCGCAAGGCACTTGCCCAGCTGGGTGCCATGAATCGCAATGCGTTCGTCGACCGGCCGGTTGCTGCCGTCACCGGGTCGAGTGGCAAAACCACGGTCAAGGAGATGCTCGCGAGCATCCTGCGCACGCGCGGGCCTGTGCTGGCGACCCGAGGCAACCTGAACAACGAATTGGGCGTTCCACTGACGCTGCTGGAACTGGCTCCCGAATACACGTCCGCTGTGATCGAACTGGGTGCATCGCGGGTTGGCGAGATTGCCTACACCGTGAGCCTTGCCAAGCCGCACGTCGCCATGATTACCAACGCCGGCACCGCCCATGTTGGCGAGTTTGGCGGCCCGGACAGGATTGTCGAAGCCAAGGGCGAGATTCTGGAAGGTCTCGACGCGGGTGGCACTGCAGTCTTGAACCTGGAAGACAAGGCGTTTCCGATCTGGCGCAAGCGCGCCGGCAATCGCAATGTCCTGACCTTCGCGCTGACCGACTCTGCGGCGGATGTGTACGCCAGCGAGCTTAGCCGTGATGCTCGGGGCTGCCCGGGCTTTATCATCAACAGCCCGCTCGGCACCGCCCGGGTTCAGCTGAACCTGCTCGGCACGCACAACGTTTCCAACGCCCTGGCCGCTGCGGCTGCCGGCTGCGCAATGGGTGTGCCGCTGGAAGGGATCGTTACCGGGCTGAACAACGTGCAGCCTGTCAAGGGCCGTGCCGTGGCGCAAATCGCCAGCAATGGCACGCGCGTCATTGATGATACCTACAACGCCAACCCTGCCTCGATCAACGCGGCCGTCGACATCCTCACCGGCTTCACCGGTCGTACCGTACTGGTGCTGGGCGATATCGGCGAGCTGGGCGACTGGGCCGAGCAGGGCCATCGCGAAGTCGGTGCCTATGCCGCTGGCAAGGTGTCGGCGCTGTATGCCGTCGGCCCGTTGATGACTCACGCCGTCAGCGCCTTTGGCGAGCACGCTTACCACTTTGCCAGTCAGGCTGAACTGATTGCGGCGCTGAGCGCCGAGCAGGACCCCGATACCACTTTACTGATCAAGGGCTCGCGTAGCGCTGCGATGGAACACGTCGTGGCTGCCTTGTGCGGTTCTAGCCTGGAGAAACATTAATGCTGCTGCTGTTGGCCGAGTTTTTACAACAGTTCTACAAAGGCTTCGCGGTCTTTCAGTACCTGTCATTGCGCGGGATTCTTGGCGTGCTCACTGCACTGACGCTGTCACTGTGCCTGGGGCCGTGGATGATCCGCACCCTGCAGATGCGTCAGATCGGTCAGTCGGTGCGTAACGACGGTCCGCAGTCGCACCTGTCCAAGTCCGGCACGCCGACCATGGGCGGGGCGCTGATCCTGTCGTCCATTGGTATCAGTACGTTGCTGTGGGCTGACCTGAGCAACCGTTACGTGTGGGTCGTGTTGCTGGTGACCTTCCTGTTCGGCGCGATCGGTTGGGTCGATGACTACCGCAAGGTGATCGAAAAGAATTCGCGTGGCCTGCCGAGCCGCTGGAAGTATTTCTGGCAGTCGGTATTTGGCCTCTGTGCCGCGATCTTCCTTTATACGACTGCACCGTCGGCAACCGAAACCACGCTGATCGTGCCGATGCTCAAGGATGTGCGCATCCCGCTGGGTATCGGTTTCATCGTACTGACCTATTTCGTGATCGTCGGCTCCAGCAACGCAGTCAACCTGACTGACGGCCTGGACGGTCTGGCGATCATGCCAACGGTGATGGTGGGCGGTGCATTGGGCATCTTCTGCTACCTGTCAGGTAACGTGAAATTCGCTGAATACCTGCTGATTCCCTACGTTCCGGGGGCGGGCGAGCTGATTGTGTTCTCTGGCGCGCTGATTGGCGCCGGGCTGGGGTTCCTCTGGTTCAACACGTATCCGGCGCAGGTGTTCATGGGCGACGTCGGTGCGCTGGCGCTCGGCGCGGCGCTGGGCACCATGGCGGTGATCGTTCGTCAGGAAATGGTCCTGTTCATCATGGGCGGCGTGTTCGTGATGGAAACCCTTTCAGTGGTCATTCAGGTTGCGTCTTTCAAACTTACCGGCCGCCGCGTATTCCGCATGGCGCCGATCCACCACCACTTTGAACTCAAAGGCTGGCCCGAGCCACGTGTGATCGTCCGTTTCTGGATCATCACCGTGATTCTGGTGCTCATTGGCCTTGCCACGCTGAAACTGAGGTAGAACGAGTGTCCCTGATCGTTTCCGACCGCTTCCGCATTGTCGTGGGTCTAGGCAAAAGCGGCATGTCTCTGGTTCGCTTCCTGGCGAACCAGGGCGTGTCCTTTGCTGTGGCCGACACGCGGGAGAATCCCCCTGAGCTGGCGACCTTGCGTCGCGACTATCCGCAGGTGGAAGTGCGTTGTGGCGAGCTGGACGTGGATTTCCTCTGCCGTGCCGATGAGCTGTATGTCAGCCCCGGTCTGGCCCTGGCGACCCCGGCCCTGCAGCAGGCGCACGCACGCGGCGTCAAACTGTCGGGCGACATCGAACTGTTCGCGCGTTACGCGAAGGCGCCGGTGATTGCCATTACCGGTTCGAATGCAAAAAGCACCGTGACCACGCTGGTCGGCGAGATGGCCGCTGCCGCTGGAAAGCGTGTGGCGGTGGGCGGCAATCTCGGCACTCCGGCGCTGGACCTGCTCAGCGATGAGGTCGAGCTGTACGTGATGGAGCTCTCCAGCTTTCAGCTCGAAACCACCGACCAGCTCAATGCTGAAGTGGCGACCGTGCTGAATATCAGCGAAGACCATATGGACCGCTACAGCGGCCTGCCTGCCTACCACCTGGCCAAGCACCGGATTTTCCGTGGCGCGCGGCAAGTGGTGGTCAATCGTCAGGATGCGCTGTCCCGTCCGCTGATTGGCGAAGGCCTGCCGTGCTGGACATTCGGCCTCAACAAGCCCGACTTCCATGGTTTCGGCCTGCGTGAAGAGAGCGGCGAAAAGTACCTGGCGTTCCAGTTTGAAAACCTCATGCCGGTGCGTGAGCTGAAAGTGCGCGGTGCGCACAACCAGGCCAACGCGCTTGCAGCCTTGGCGCTCGGGCATGCAGTCGGCCTGCCGTTCGACGCCATGCTCGCCAGCCTGCGTGAATTCACCGGCCTGGAGCATCGCTGCCAGTGGCTGCGCGAGCACGAAGGCGTTGATTACTACAACGACTCCAAAGCCACCAATGTCGGTGCCGCACTGGCTGCCATCGAAGGGCTGGGCTCGGATATCGACGGCAAGCTGGTGCTGATCGCCGGCGGCGATGGCAAAGGCGCTGACTTCAGCGGTTTGCGTGCGCCAGTCGCCAGGCATTGCCGCGCGGCGGTACTGCTTGGGCGTGATGCCGAGCTGATTGCCCAGGCATTGGGCGACGCCGTTGCGCTGGTGCGTGTCGATACCGTCCAGGCGGCTGTCGAGCACAGCGCAAAACTGGCGCAACGTGGCGACGCCGTATTGCTTTCTCCTGCATGCGCCAGTCTGGACATGTTCAAGAATTATGAAGAGCGCGGACGTGTGTTCGCGCAGGCAGTGGAGTGCTTGTCATGATCTTCGGTGTGATCAAGCCTTATCCATCGCCACTGATCAGCGGGCGCGGCATCGACCTCGATTTCCCGATGCTGGTCGGCTGCCTGGCGCTGCTCGGCCTTGGCCTGGTAATGATTACCTCGGCTTCTTCGGAAGTGGCCGCAGTGCAGTCGGGCAACACGCTGTACATGATGACCCGTCACCTGGTTTATCTGCTGATCGGCCTGGGTGCCTGCGGCGTGACCATGATGATTCCGGTGGCCACCTGGCAGCGCCTGGGCTGGATGATGCTGCTCGGTGCGTTCGGCCTGTTGCTGCTGGTACTGGTGCCTGGGATCGGGCGTGAGGTGAACGGTTCGATGCGCTGGATCGGCTTCGGCGCGTTCAACGTGCAGCCCTCGGAAATCGCCAAGGTGTTTGTGGTGATCTTCCTTGCTGGTTACCTGATCCGTCAGCAGCAGGAAGTTCGCGAAAGCTGGATGGGTTTTTTCAAGCCGTTCATCGTGCTGCTGCCGATGGCCGGTCTGCTGCTCATGGAGCCTGACTTCGGTGCCACCGTGGTCATGATGGGCGCGGCGGCGGCCATGCTGTTTCTTGGCGGGGTCGGCCTGTTCCGCTTCTCGCTGATGGTGGTACTGGCGGTCGCTTCCGTGGTGGTGCTGGTCCAGGCCCAACCTTACCGGATGGCGCGTCTGACCAACTTTACCGACCCGTGGGCCGACCAGTTCGGTTCCGGCTATCAATTGACCCAGGCGCTGATCGCCTTCGGTCGCGGCGAGTGGTTCGGCGTCGGGCTGGGCAACAGCGTGCAGAAGCAGTTCTATCTGCCGGAAGCGCACACCGACTTCGTGTTCTCGGTCCTTGCAGAAGAGCTGGGCGTCGTGGGTTCGCTGATCACCGTCGCGCTGTTCCTGTTCGTCAGTATTCGCGGCATGTACATCGGCATGTGGGCCGAGCGCGCCAAGCAGTTCTTCGGTGCCTACGTGGCCTACGGTCTGTCGTTCCTGTGGATCGGTCAGTTCCTGATCAACATCGGTGTGAACGTCGGCTTGCTGCCCACCAAGGGCCTGACCCTGCCGTTCCTCAGCTACGGCGGCAGCTCGCTGGTGATCTGCTGCGCGAGCCTCGGGCTGCTGCTGCGCATCGAGTGGGAATCGCGCAACAACATGGGCAGTGAAGAGGCCGAGTTCAAGGAAAGCGACTTCGCCGAGGACACGCCCCATGGACGCTAACGTGCTGATCATGGCGGGCGGGACCGGCGGGCATGTATTCCCGGCGCTGGCCTGTGCCCGCGAGTTCCAGGCACGCGGCTACAAGGTCCATTGGCTGGGCACGCCGCGCGGTATCGAAAACGAACTGGTACCGCAGGCCGGTCTGACGCTGCACCTGATCAACGTCACCGGTCTGCGTGGCAAGGGCCGCTTGTCGCTGCTCAAGGCGCCTTTGATGTTGCTCAAGGCGCTGATGCAGGCACGCAAGGTCGTGCGTCAGGTGAAACCGGTCTGCGTGGTCGGCTTTGGTGGCTACGTCACCGGCCCCGGCGGTCTGGCGGCGAAGCTGGCTGGCGTACCGTTGATCATTCACGAGCAGAACGCCGTGGCCGGTACCGCCAACCGCAGTCTGGCGTCGTTCGCCAGCCGGGTGTGCGAAGCGTTCCCGAACACTTTTGCGGATTCGTCCAAGCGTCGCACCACCGGCAACCCGGTGCGTGTCGAGCTGTTTCTGGAAACACCGCGTCAGGCACTGGCCGGACGCAAGGCTCGTCTGCTGGTACTGGGGGGCAGCCTGGGCGCGGAGCCGTTGAACAAATTACTGCCCGAGGCGCTATCTCAGCTGCCTCAGGACATCCAGCCCGAAGTCTTTCATCAGTCGGGCAAGAATCATGACGCAGTCACCGCCGAGCGCTATCGCAACGTGGGCGTCGAGGCGCAGGTTGCGCCGTTCATCCAGAACATGGCCCAAGCCTATGGCTGGGCCGATCTGGTGGTCTGCCGCGCAGGCGCATTGACCATCAGCGAACTGGCCGCCGCCGGCCTGCCGTCGTTGCTGATACCGCTGCCCCACGCGATTGATGACCATCAGTCACGTAACGCTGACTATCTGGCTCGCGAAGGCGCAGCCTTCGTCATGCCGCAAGCGACAACTGGCGCCGCCGAGATGGCAGCACGCCTGAAAGAGGTTTTGATGCAACCCGAACAATTGAACAGCATGGCCCGCACTGCACGCAGCCTGGCCAAGCCTGATGCAACCCGCACCGTCGTCAACGTCTGCGTGGAGGTGGCCCATGGTTGAGAATCAACGCGCCATGCCACAACCTGAAATGCGCCGTATCCGTCGTATCCATTTCGTCGGTATCGGCGGCGTAGGCATGTGCGGGATCGCTGAGGTGTTGTTGAACCTGGGCTACGAAGTCTCGGGCTCCGACCTGAAGGGTTCGGCCGTGACCGAGCGCCTGGAATCGTTCGGCGCGCAGATTTTTGTCGGCCATCGTGCCGAGAACACCATCGGTGCCGACGTACTGGTGGTGTCCAGCGCCGTCAACACCTCCAACCCGGAAGTGGCCACTGCCCTGGAGCGTCGCATCCCGGTCGTACCGCGTGCCGAGATGCTCGCCGAGCTGATGCGTTATCGCCACGGCATCGCCGTTGCCGGTACGCACGGCAAGACCACCACCACCAGCCTGATCGCCTCGGTGTTCGCTGCTGGCGGCCTGGACCCGACCTTCGTGATTGGCGGCCGTCTCAATGCGGCAGGCACCAATGCGCAGTTGGGCACCAGCCGCTACCTGATCGCCGAAGCCGATGAAAGCGACGCCAGCTTCCTGCACCTGCAGCCTCTGGTCGCAGTGGTCACCAATATCGACGCCGATCACATGGCGACCTACGAAGGCGACTTCAACAAACTGAAGAAGACCTTTGTCGAGTTCCTGCACAACCTGCCGTTCTACGGGCTGGCGGTGATGTGCATCGACGATCCGGTGGTGCGTGAAATTCTGCCGCTGGTCAAGCGTCCGACTCTGACCTACGGCTTCAGCGAGTCTGCCGATATACGTGCAATCAATGTGCGTCAGGACGGCATGCTGACCTTCTTCACCGTACTGCGCCGCGACCGTGAGCCGCTGGATGTGTCGGTAAACATGCCCGGCAATCACAACGTACTCAACTCGCTGGCGACCATCGCCATTGCCACCGATGAGGGCGTCAGCGACGAGGCCATCGTTCAGGGCCTTTCCGGGTTCCAGGGCGTCGGTCGGCGCTTCCAGGTTTACGGCGAGCTGCCGGTCGATGGTGGTCACGTGATGCTGGTCGATGACTACGGTCACCACCCGCGCGAAGTCGCTGCGGTTATCAACGCTGTGCGCGGCGGCTGGCCTGATCGTCGTCTGGTGATGGTTTACCAGCCACACCGTTTCAGCCGCACCCGTGACCTGTACGACGACTTCGTGCAGGTCCTGGCCGAAGCCAATGTTCTGTTGTTGATGGAGGTCTACCCGGCCGGTGAAGAGCCTGTTCCCGGTGCGGACAGCCGCAACCTGTGCCACAGCATTCGTCAGCGCGGCCAACTGGACCCGATCTACATCGAGCGCGGTGTCGAGCTGGCGCCGTTGGTCAAGCCGTTGCTGCGTGCCGGCGACATCCTGTTGTGTCAGGGCGCCGGTGACATCGCTGGTCTCGCACCGCAGTTACTCAAAAGCCCGCTGTTCGCCGGTGCCAAAGTGGCCTCCACCGAAGGGAAGCTGAAATGACAGCCGTTGCCCAGTCGTCCCTGCGCTCGACACTCGAGCCGAAAAGCTTCGGCCGTGTCGCCGTGCTCTTCGGTGGCAAGAGTGCCGAGCGTGCGGTCTCGCTGAACTCGGGTAATGCCGTGCTCGGCGCGTTGCTCGAGGCTGGTGTGGATGCGTTCGGCATCGATGTGGGCGATGACTTCCTGCAGCGACTGGTCAGCGAGAAAATCGACCGTGCCTTTATTGTTCTGCACGGACGCGGCGGTGAAGACGGCACCATGCAAGGCCTGCTGGAATGCCTGGAAATCCCTTATACCGGCAGTGGCGTACTGGCTTCTGCGCTGGCGATGGACAAGCTGCGCACCAAGCAGGTCTGGCAGAGTCTCGGCCTTGCTACACCGGCGCATGCCGTTCTTGAAAACGAGAGTGATTGTATTTGCGCGGCGACGGAACTGGGCTTGCCTTTGATCGTCAAACCGGCCCATGAAGGTTCAAGTATCGGTATGGCAAAGGTGAACAGCGTCGATGAATTGATCGCCGCATGGAAAGCCGCCAGTACCTACGATTCGCAAGTATTAGTCGAACAATGGATTCAGGGACCTGAGTTCACTGTGGCGTCTCTGCGTGGCCAGGTGTTGCCTCCCATCGGCCTGGGCACTCCTCACAGTTTTTATGATTACGATGCCAAGTACCTGGCGTCCGATACCCAGTACCGGATTCCGTGCGGACTTGGCGATGCGCAGGAACAGGAACTCAAACAACTTGCAGCACGTGCTTGCGATGCCATTGGCATTGCAGGGTGGGCGCGCACGGATGTCATGCAGGACGCACAAGGCAAGTTCTGGTTACTGGAAGTCAATACTGTACCGGGCATGACCGATCACAGTCTGGTGCCTATGGCGGCCCGTGCGGCAGGTCTGGATTTTCAACAACTGGTGTTGGCGATCCTGGCCGACAGCGTTCAGGCGAGGGGTTAAGGCATGTACGGCCCGTCGACACGTCCTCAGCCACCTGCACCCGGCCGCAACAAGCCGGTGCCGCGCGGCGCCAGCCGTATGGTGGCCAAGGAGCCCTTGTCGGCGCGCCTGCCCAAGGCCAACTTCAGTTTTCTGAAGCGTCTGCTCTGGCCTGTGCTGTTGGTGGTTCTGGGCTTCGGTACTTATGAGGCGGCACAGCGTCTGCTGCCGTACGCCGCCCGCCCGATCACCCGCATCAACGTGCAGGGCGATTTGAGTTACATCAGCCAGCAGGCTGTGCAGCAGCGGATTGCGCCTTATGTGGCGTCGAGCTTTTTCAAGATCGATCTGGCGGCCATGCGCACCGAGCTTGAGCAGATGCCATGGATCGCGCACGCCGAGGTCCGTCGTGTATGGCCGGATCAGGTAGTGATTCGTCTTGAAGAGCAGTTGCCGGTTGCCCGTTGGGGCGATGAAGCGCTGCTGAATAACCAGGGGCAGGCTTTCACACCGCGTGAACTGTCCAATTACGAACATCTTCCCCAGTTGTTCGGCCCGCAGCGGGCCCAGCAGCAGGTGATGCAGCAGTATCAGGTGTTGAGTCAGATGTTGCGCCCGCTGGGCTTCTCCATCGTGCGCCTGGAACTGCGCGAGCGTGGCAGCTGGTTCCTGACAACAGGTGCCGGTAGTGCTGGCCCGGGTATCGAATTGTTGCTTGGACGCGACCACCTTGTCGAAAAAATGCGCCGCTTCATCGCGATTTACGACAAAACGCTGAAAGACCAAATAACGAATATCGCGCGCGTCGACTTGCGTTACTCCAACGGCCTTGCGGTCGGTTGGCGCGAACAGGCAGCGCCGGCGACGGAAAAACCCGCCGTCGCGAAGAATTGATAAGAGGCAGGACCATGGCAAATGTGCAAAGCGGCAAAATGATCGTCGGGCTGGATATCGGTACCTCCAAGGTGGTGGCACTGGTAGGCGAAGTCGCGGCCGATGGCTCGCTGGAAATCGTGGGTATCGGTACCCATCCCTCCCGCGGCCTGAAAAAGGGCGTGGTGGTGAATATCGAGTCGACCGTGCAGTCGATCCAGCGCGCAATCGAAGAAGCTCAGCTGATGGCCGGCTGCCGTATCCACTCGGCATTCGTGGGCGTTGCAGGCAGCCACATTCGCAGCCTGAACTCGCACGGCATCGTGGCGATTCGTGATCGCGAAGTCAGCTCTGCGGACCTGGAGCGTGTGCTCGATGCTGCTCAGGCGGTGGCCATTCCTGCCGACCAGCGCGTGTTGCACACCCTGCCTCAGGATTACGTGATCGATAACCAGGAAGGCGTGCGCGAGCCCCTGGGCATGTCCGGCGTGCGTCTGGAAGCCAAGGTCCACGTGGTGACCTGCGCAGTGAACGCGGCGCAGAACATCGAGAAGTGCGTGCGTCGCTGCGGTCTGGAAGTCGACGACATCATCCTCGAGCAGCTGGCCTCGGCGTATTCCGTGCTGACCGATGACGAGAAAGAACTGGGTGTCTGCCTGGTGGACATCGGCGGCGGCACCACCGACATCGCGATCTTCACCGAAGGCGCCATTCGCCACACGGCGGTCATCCCGATTGCGGGTGACCAGGTGACCAACGACATCGCCATGGCGTTGCGCACTCCGACCCAGTACGCCGAAGAAATCAAGATTCGTTATGCCTGTGCGCTGGCCAAGCTGGCCGGTGCAGGCGAAACCATCAAAGTGCCGAGCGTGGGCGACCGTCCACCTCGCGAGCTGTCGCGTCAGGCCCTGGCCGAAGTGGTAGAGCCTCGTTACGACGAGCTGTTCACCCTGATCCAGGCCGAACTGCGCCGCAGCGGCTACGAAGACCTGATCCCGGCTGGCATCGTGCTGACCGGGGGCACAGCGAAAATGGAAGGTGCGGTCGAACTGGCCGAGGAAATCTTCCACATGCCGGTCCGCCTGGGCGTACCGCACAGCGTCAAAGGGCTCGCTGATGTTGTGCGCAACCCGATCTACTCAACCGGCGTAGGTCTGTTGATGTACGGGCTGCAAAAACAATCGGATGGCATTTCGCTGTCCGGGATTGTCGGCAACAGCAGTTACAGCGACGAAACCAAGGCACCGGTGCTTGAGCGTATCAAGCGTTGGGTGCAGGGCAATTTCTAGGTTTCAACGTTCAACGGTTTCATAGCTTCAGATTCAGGGCTTCACCAGCAATATCGGCAGGCAGTAGGCAAAACTAACTAGAAAGCGGAAGGAGAGAGAAAATGTTCGAACTCGTAGACAACGTCCCGCAAAGCCCGGTTATCAAGGTTATCGGCGTAGGCGGTGGTGGCGGCAACGCTGTCAATCACATGGTCAAGAGCAACATCGAAGGCGTGGAATTCATCTGCGCCAACACTGATGCTCAAGCGCTGAAAAACATCGGCGCGCGGACCATTCTGCAGCTGGGCACCGGCGTGACCAAAGGCCTTGGCGCTGGCGCCAACCCTGAAGTCGGTCGTCAGGCCGCACTGGAAGATCGTGAGCGCATTGCAGAAGTTCTGCAGGGCACCAACATGGTTTTCATCACCACTGGCATGGGCGGCGGTACCGGTACCGGTGCAGCACCGATCATTGCTGAAGTGGCCAAGGAAATGGGCATTCTGACGGTCGCAGTCGTGACCCGTCCGTTCCCGTTCGAAGGTCGCAAGCGTATGCAGATCGCCGATGAAGGCATCCGCATGCTGTCCGAAAGCGTCGACTCGTTGATCACCATCCCCAACGAGAAGCTGCTGACCATCCTCGGTAAAGACGCCAGCCTGCTGTCGGCTTTCGCCAAGGCTGACGATGTACTGGCCGGTGCCGTTCGCGGTATCTCCGACATCATCAAGCGTCCGGGCATGATCAACGTCGACTTCGCCGACGTGCGTACCGTGATGAGCGAAATGGGCATGGCGATGATGGGCACTGGCTGCGCCAGTGGTCCTAACCGTGCACGTGAAGCGACTGAAGCGGCCATCCGCAACCCGTTGCTCGAAGACGTCAACCTGCAGGGCGCTCGCGGCATCCTGGTCAACATCACTGCCGGTCCTGACCTGTCTCTGGGTGAGTACTCGGACGTGGGTAGCATCATCGAAGCGTTCGCTTCCGAGCACGCGATGGTCAAGGTCGGTACTGTTATCGATCCGGACATGCGTGACGAGTTGCACGTGACCGTGGTTGCCACCGGCCTGGGCGCGAAAATCGAGAAACCTGTCAAGGTCATCGACAACACGTTGCAGACCACCCAGCAGGCTCCTGCACAGCAGGCGTCCCGCCAGGAAGCACCGTCGGTCAACTACCGTGACCTGGATCGTCCTACCGTGATGCGCAATCAGGCACACGCAGGCGCTACAGCCGCGGCGAAGATGAATCCCAACGATGATCTTGATTACCTGGACATCCCGGCTTTCCTGCGTCGTCAGGCCGATTGATGAAATGTATCAGGGGTATTAGGGTGATTGGTGTTCAGCAAAGGCATGGTCTGCTATCATCGCCAGCCTTTGTTGATACCAGTTCGCAACTTGCGCTGAAGCGGCCCATGCCATGATAAAACAACGCACCCTGAAAAATATTATCCGTGCCACAGGTGTAGGCCTGCACTCCGGGGAGAAGGTTTACCTGACCCTCAAGCCCGCACCTGTGAATACCGGCATTGTGTTTTGCCGAGCTGACCTTGATCCCGTCGTGCAGATCCCTGCGCGTGCGGAAAACGTCGGTGACACCACTCTGTCGACCACTCTGGTCAATGGTGATGTCAAAGTCGACACGGTAGAACACTTGCTCTCGGCCATGGCTGGCCTTGGCATCGATAACGCCTACGTCGAGCTCTCTGCCTCCGAAGTTCCTATCATGGACGGCAGCGCAGGCCCTTTCGTATTCCTGATTCAATCGGCAGGCCTGGAAGAACAGGACGCGCCGAAGAAATTCATCCGTATCCTGCGTGAAGTCACAGTGGAGGAGGGCGGTAAACGCGCTACCTTCGTGCCTTTCGAAGGGTTCAAGGTCAGTTTCGAGATCGATTTCGATCACCCCGTCTTCCGTGACCGCACCCAGAGTGCAAGCGTGGACTTTTCCAGTACTTCCTTCGTGAAGGAAGTCAGCCGTGCCCGGACCTTCGGGTTCATGAGTGATATCGAGTACCTGCGCAAGCACAACCTCGCACTCGGCGGCAGCGTGGAAAACGCCATCGTGGTCGACAAGGACGGTGTACTGAACGAAGACGGCCTGCGGTACGAGGACGAATTCGTCAAACACAAAATCCTCGACGCCATCGGTGACCTCTACCTGCTGGGCAACAGCCTGATAGGTGAGTTCCGGGGTTTCAAATCGGGGCATGCACTGAACAACCGTCTGCTGCGCACGTTGATCGAGCAGAAAGACGCTTGGGAAGTGGTGATTTTCGAGGATGCCAGTACGGCACCAATTTCTTACATGCGCCCTGTCGCGGCCGTGTAAGCAAGCTTTACTCTCTTTCCTTTTGTTCTTTAAAGGCTGCCCTCGGGTGGCCTTTTTTTATGGGTTTATTCAGGGAAAGTCAGTGCTCGTGGAGGTCTTGCAGCGATCAGGCAGGGTTACTTCCTGTCCTTTGCATGGCTGGCCAGTCGTTCAAGTGCGGCACGCAGGCGTGGATCGGTGATGCCTTCGGCGGTGGCCTGAATGTTTTCGGCAGCCACTGCCGACAGGTCGATCGTGTGCGTGGCCGCCCCGCGTGGCGCTTCGGGCGGCTGCACCTTGAACACGATGCGGGTCAGGTTGATGAATTCGTCGAAGGCCATCATTTGCCGGTGCAGGCGTTTCTGCTGGTAGCGCAGGCGCGTGGCCCAGTGACCGTCCGTCACGATCAGCAACAAGGTGCCCTCGCGCCACGAGGCCACGCGACAATGCTCGCGAGCCGCAGGCTGCAGCTGGCTTTCGAGCAGGCGCTGCAGGTGGCTGAGGCGTTCGGCGTGGCGAAATATAGCCTTCAGGGGCTTGGCTTCACGCAGCAGAACAGCGGGCGGGCGGGCGTTCAGAGGACGAAAGGCCATGGAGGGATGCCTGGGTAACAAGATGAACATCTTAACAGAAAGCGTTCTGACGGCTGCTTTTCAGGGCATTTCCGTGCTTTCATATGCAAATCAATGAGTAACTTCCCCGGATAACGGGTTGAAGTGCTTGAAAATGGCCCCATTGTAAACCTGCCCCGTCACAGCGCTGTGCCAGCATCGTGGAATAACGCCACTTTCCTCACCATCGTTTCCGGGTAGAATGCTCGTTCGCATGCGGCCATCTGGGCTGCACGGGCGACTCACGGGGCCGCCCTCCATTCCTATGTGTGGAAGATCCTGTCGATATGTTTGCGCCTTTGTTGAAAAAACTTTTTGGAAGCAAGAACGAG
Source organism: Pseudomonas sp. P129 (assembly GCF_020312195.1). Lineage (NCBI taxonomy): Bacteria > Pseudomonadati > Pseudomonadota > Gammaproteobacteria > Pseudomonadales > Pseudomonadaceae > Pseudomonas > Pseudomonas sp. P129. The sequence continues at coordinate 544,885 of NZ_JAGPYS010000001.1, forward strand.
CGTGAAGTAAAACGCATGCTCAAGACGGTACAGATCGTCAATGCCTTCGAAGAGCAAATGGTGGCCCTTTCGGACGAGCAACTGCGCGCCAAGACCGAAGAGTTCAAGGCCCGCATAGCCAAAGGCGAGACCCTCGATCAATTGCTCCCGGAAGCCTTTGCTGTCGCTCGTGAAGCGGGCAAGCGCGTCATGGGCATGCGCCACTTCGACGTCCAGTTGATCGGCGGCATGACCCTGCACGAAGGTCAGATCGCGGAAATGCGTACCGGTGAAGGTAAAACCCTGGTCGGTACGCTGGCTGTCTACCTCAACGCATTGTCCGGCAAGGGCGTTCACGTGGTTACCGTGAACGACTACCTCGCTCGCCGCGATGCCAACTGGATGCGTCCGCTGTACGAATTCCTCGGCCTGACCGTAGGCATCGTCACGCCATTCCAGCCGCCAGAAGAGAAGCGCGCCGCCTACGCTGCCGATATCACGTACGGCACCAACAACGAATACGGTTTCGATTACCTGCGCGACAACATGGCGTTCAGCATGGACGACAAGTTCCAGCGTGAACTCAATTTTGCCGTGATCGACGAAGTCGACTCGATTCTGATCGACGAAGCGCGTACGCCGCTGATCATCTCCGGTCAGGCTGAAGACAGCTCCAAGCTGTACACCGAAATCAACCGCCTGATCCCCAAGCTCGAGCAGCATATCGAGGAAGTGGAAGGCGAAGTCACCAAGCCGGGTCATTTCACCGTTGACGAGAAAACCCGTCAGGTCGAACTGAACGAAGCCGGTCACCAGTTCATCGAGGAAATGCTCACCGAAGTCGGCCTGCTGGCCGAAGGCGAGAGCCTCTACTCGGCGCATAACCTGGGCCTGCTGACTCACGTCTATGCCGGTCTGCGTGCGCACAAGCTGTTCAACCGCAACGTCGAATACATCGTTTCGGACGGTCAGGTGCTGCTGGTCGACGAACACACCGGCCGGACCATGCCGGGCCGTCGTCTGTCCGAAGGTCTGCACCAGGCCATCGAAGCGAAGGAAGGTCTGAACATCCAGGCTGAAAGCCAGACCCTGGCATCGACCACGTTCCAGAACTACTTCCGTCTGTACAACAAGCTGTCCGGCATGACCGGTACCGCCGACACCGAAGCGTTCGAATTCCACCAGATCTACAACCTGGCCGTCATGGTCATCCCGCCGAACAAGCCTTTGGCGCGTAAGGACTTCAACGACCTGGTCTATCTGACGGCGGAAGAGAAGTACGCCGCCATCGTCACCGACATCAAGGCCTGCATCGCGGAAAACCGTCCGGTACTGGTCGGTACGGCGACCATCGAAACTTCCGAGCACATGTCCAATCTGCTCAACAAGGAAGGCATCGAGCACAAGGTTTTGAACGCCAAGTTCCACGAAAAGGAAGCGGAAATCATTGCGCAGGCCGGTCGTCCGGGTGCGTTGACCATCGCCACCAACATGGCCGGTCGTGGTACCGACATCCTGCTGGGCGGCAATTGGGAAGTCGAGGTCGCCAATCTGGAAGACCCGACTCCCGAGCAGATCGCACAGATCAAGGCTGACTGGCAGAAGCGCCATCAGCAGGTGATCGAAGCGGGCGGCCTGCATGTCATCGCTTCCGAGCGTCACGAATCGCGTCGTATCGACAACCAGCTGCGCGGTCGTGCCGGCCGTCAGGGCGACACCGGCTCCAGCCGTTTCTACCTGTCGCTCGAAGACAGCCTGATGCGCATCTTTGCCTCTGACCGGGTGAAGAACTTCATGAAGGCGCTGGGCATGCAGTCCGGCGAAGCGATCGAGCATCGCATGGTGACCAACGCCATCGAAAAAGCGCAGCGCAAGGTGGAAGGTCGCAACTTCGACATCCGCAAACAGTTGCTTGAATTCGATGACGTGGCCAACGAGCAGCGTAAAGTGATTTATCACATGCGTAACACGTTGCTGGCTGCCGAGAACATTGGCGAGACCATTGCCGACTTCCGCGAGGAAGTGCTCAACAACCTGATCAGCCAGCACATTCCGCCACAGTCGCTGCCGGAGCAGTGGAATGTTGCAGGCCTGGAATCGGCGCTCAATACCGACTTCGCGGTTCAACTGCCGATCCAGCAGTGGCTCGACGAAGACGACAAGCTGCACGAAGACAGCCTGCGCGAAAAAATCATGGCGCAGTTGCTGGTGGCGTACAACGAGAAGGAAGACCAGGCCAGCGCCGAAGCGCTGCGCTCCTTCGAGAAGCAGATCCTCCTGCGCGTGCTGGACGACCTGTGGAAAGATCACCTGTCGACCATGGACCACCTGCGTCACGGTATTCACCTGCGCGGCTACGCTCAGAAGAACCCGAAGCAGGAATACAAGCGCGAGTCCTTCACGCTGTTCCAGGAACTGCTCGACTCGATCAAGCGCGACACCATCCGTGTGCTCTCGCATGTTCAGGTTCGTCGCGAAGATCCAGAGGAAGAAGAGGCACGCCTGCGTCAGGACGCCGAAGAGCTGGCCAGTCGCATGCAGTTCGAACACGCGCCTGCCCCGGGCATCGAGCAACCGCTGCTCGACGAAGAGGGTGGCGAAGCGCCTGTTGCCGTTGCATCCGAGCCGGTTCGCAACGACCAGAAGCTGGGTCGCAACGAGCTGTGCTGGTGTGGTTCGGGCAAGAAATTCAAGCACTGTCACGGCCAGATCAACTAAGCCTTTGACCGTGTAATACCTGCGCCGCGACCGGCTTGCCCGTCGCGGCGTTTTTTCATTGAGCGCCGTACCGATGCGGACGGCGCCACACTCCATGAGGAGCACCCCGATGGCTGTTGGTCTTGGTCCTTTGCCTGCGTTGCACCCGGTTCCCGGTTTTGAACTTGGCATTTCTTCTGCCGGCATCAAACGCCCGGGGCGCAAGGATGTTGTGGTCATGCGCTGTGCCGAAGGCTCCAGCGTTGCCGGTGTATTCACCTTGAATGCGTTCTGCGCAGCGCCGGTCATTCTGGCCAAACAGCGCGTCCAGGGCACTGTGCGTTATCTGTTGACCAACACCGGCAATGCCAATGCGGGCACCGGCGAGCCGGGTCTGGTTGCGGCGCGTCGTACTTGCGAGAAGCTGGCGCAACTGACTGGCGTCGATGCTTCGGCGGTGCTGCCCTACTCGACGGGCGTGATCGGCGAGCCGCTGCCGGTGGAAAAGATCGAAGGCGCTCTGCAAGCCGCGATCGATGATCTGTCTGTGGATAACTGGGCCGCTGCGGCGACCGGGATCATGACCACCGACACCCTGCCCAAAGGCGCCAGCCGTCAGTTCAGCCATGACGGCGTGACCGTCACTGTGACCGGCATCAGCAAGGGCGCAGGCATGATTCGCCCGAACATGGCGACCATGCTCGGTTACATCGCCACCGACGCCAAAGTGGCGCAGAGCGTGCTTCAGGACCTGATTCGTGACGGCGCCAACAAGTCGTTCAACCGCATCACCATCGATGGCGACACCTCGACCAACGATTGCTGCATGCTGATCGCCACCGGTCAGGCTGACCTGCCGGAAATTACCGAGGCCAAAGGCCCGTTGTTCGAAGCGTTGAAGAAAGCGGTGTTCGACGTGTGCATGGAGGTCGCTCAGGCCATCGTGCGTGACGGTGAAGGTGCGACCAAGTTCGTGACCGTGGAAGTCAACGGTGGCGGCAATCACCAGGAATGCCTGGACGTCGGCTATGCCGTGGCCCACTCGCCGCTGATCAAGACCGCGCTGTTTGCCTCCGACCCGAACTGGGGACGTATCCTGGCGGCGGTCGGCCGTGCCGGCGTGCCGGATCTGGACGTGAGCAAGATCGACGTATTCCTGGGGGGCGTATGCATCGCCAGCCAGGGCTGCCGCGCCACGACCTACACCGAAGAGCAGGGCTCGGCGGTCATGGCCGAAGAAGAAATCACCATCCGTATCGAGCTGGGCCGCGGCGATTGCAGCGAAACGATCTGGACCACCGATCTTTCTCACGAGTACGTGAAGATCAATGCGGAATACCGCACCTGATTCAATGCCCGGCGCGCCGGCATCCTGTCTTCGCGCCGGGCTCAATGGAGCTGAACCATGAGCCTGCATCTGATTATCGGCGACAAACGCTACTCCTCCTGGTCGCTGCGTCCCTGGCTGGTGCTGGAAATGACCGGTGCTCCGTTCACCGATCAGGTTATCCGCCTCAATCAGCCTGACACCCGCGCGAACATTCTCAAGTATTCACCGACCGGCAAGGTCCCTGCGTTGCAGTGCGAGCACGGCACGATCATCGATTCGCTGGCCATTTGCGAATACCTGGTCGAACGTTTTCCGGACGCCGATCTGTGGCCGAGCGACACCGCCGCACGTGCCCAGGCGCGTTCTGCCTGCGCGCAGATGCACAGCGGCTTTGTCAGCCTGCGTTCGAACATGCCGATGGACCTGCGTCAGGATCAGGCACTGGAAGTGATTCCGGTCGATACCCAGAACGACATCGACCGTATCGTCGAACTGTGGGCCGAATGCCGCACTGCGGCGGCCGAAAGCGGTCCGTTTCTGTTCGGCAAGCCGAGCATTGCCGATGCGTTCTTCGCGCCGGTGGCGATTCGTCTGCGCAGCTATCGTGTCGAGTTACCCGCAGAAGCGCTGGCTTACATCGAAACCATCTACCAATGGCCTGCCTTCAAACGCTGGCAGCAGGCCGGTCTGGAGGAGTCCTGATCGTGAAACGAGTGCATGTGGCCGCCGCCGTCATTCGTGGTGCTGACGGCAGCGTATTGATTGCCCGACGTGCCGATACCCAGCATCAAGGTGGCCTCTGGGAGTTTCCCGGCGGTAAGGTCGAGGAGGGCGAGACCGTCCAGGCGGCGCTCACACGTGAACTGCAGGAAGAGCTGGGTATCCTGGTGACGGCTGCGCGTCCGCTGATCAAGGTCTGCCACGACTATCCGGACAAGCAGGTGCTCCTGGACGTCTGGGAAGTCTCGGCCTTCACTGGCCAGGCGCATGGCGCCGAAGGGCAGCCGCTGGTCTGGGCCACCCCGCGCGAGCTGGCCAATTATGACTTTCCAGCCGCCAATCAGCCGATCGTCGCGGCGGCACGTTTGCCTGGCGAGTATCTGATCACGCCTGACGGGCTGGACACTATCGAGCTGTTGCGCGGTATGCAGAAAGCCATCGCCGGTGGCATCAAGCTGGTCCAGTTGCGTGCGCCGGGTGGTTACGACCCGAAGTACCGCGACCTGGCCGTGGATGCGGCGGGCCTGTGTGCCGGCAAGGCGCAACTCATGCTCAAAGGGCCTCTGGAGTGGCTGGGCGACTTTCCGTCCGCTGGCTGGCACCTGACGGCGGAGCAACTGCGCAAGTACGCCAGTCGCGGCCGTCCGTTCCCGGAGAACCGCTGGCTGGCGGCGTCATGCCATAACGCCGAAGAGCTGGCTCTGGCCGAGCAGATGGGCGTGGATTTCGTCACCCTGTCGCCCGTTCAGCCAACCCTGACCCACCCTGATGCACAGCCGCTGGGCTGGCAGCAGGCAACGCAGCTGATCGCAGGCTTCAACAAGCCGGTCTTTCTGTTGGGCGGAGTGGGCCCTGCCGAGCGTCAACAGGCCTGGGAGAGCGGCGCACAGGGCGTGGCCGGGATTCGCGCGTTCTGGCCTGACGAGATCGTCTGACGCTCAGCAGAGGACACAGAGCGTCCAGAACGGCATGCCCACGCAGAGTAACTAGCGTTATACACAAGTCTGCTCTTGATTCTGGCCGCAGGCCGTGGGAGCGAGCTTGCTCGCGAAGAGGCCAGTAAAACCCCTGAAAATGGGGCGTCTGGACCGACGTCTTCGTGAGCCCGCCTCGCTCACTCCCACAAGACCTATACCTAACGCCAGGACGCTGGCGTGAGGATGTCTTCTGTGATGCTCCGTTTAATGGATATGCCGATCAAACCGGCTTGGGCGCGGGCTGCCAAAGGATCTCGGCAATGCCCTGTCTTCTGGCGATCAATCGGGCAGCGACGAACAGCAGGTCCGACAGCCTGTTGATGTACGCCAGCCCTGCACCTTCCAGCGGCTCGACGGCATTCAGATGCTGACAGCGACGTTCTGCACTGCGCGCCAGGCTACGGCAGATGTGCGCTTGGGCGATCAGCGATGAACCGCCTGGCAAAATGAAATTCTCCAGCGGGCCCAGTTCCTCATTCCAGACATCAATGGCGGCTTCCAGCCGCTCGACCTCGGCTTCGTTCAGCGCCTTGTAGGTCGGCATGGCCAGTTCCCCGCCCAGATCGAACAGTCGGTGCTGGCAGGGTGCGAGTACCTCGATCACTTCGTTGAGCGCCGGGACGCGCTGAGCTTCATCGATCAACCCCGCCAGCAACAGTCCCAGTTGGCTGTTGAGCGTGTCGACCTCACCGATGGCCTCGACGCGCGGATGATCCTTGGAGACCCGACGGCCATCGCCCAGACCGGTTTCACCGGCATCGCCGGTGCGCGTGTAAATCTTCGACAAACGAAAGCCCATTGATGCGATTCCTGATCAGGATTTTGAAATGACCTGCTGCTGAACGCTGACCGGGTTGGCCACCAGCGGTAGACGCAGCGTAAAGCAGGTGCCTGTGCCGAGAGAGGAATGTACCTCCATCTGGCCTTTGTGGTTGTTGGTGACAATGAAGTAGGACACCGACAGACCCAGCCCGGTGCCCTGGCCGATTTCCTTGGTGGTGAAAAACGGCTCGAACGTACGCTTGCGGATGCTCTCCGACATGCCGATGCCATTGTCCTCCACCTGAATCTCGGCCCACGGCGGATTGAGACGCGTGCGCAGGGTAATGCGCCCAGGCTCTTCGCTCTCCGGCCGCTGGTGGATGGCCTGCGCGGCGTTCTTCAGCAGGTTCAGCAGCACCTGCTCCAGCTCGTTGGCAATGCACGGCACCGGACCCAGTTCGGGGTCGAACTGACGGATGATGTGCTGACCCTTGAAGTCGAAGCCGATGGTCAGATCGAAGTCGTTACTGGCGATCTCCACGGCCTGATCGATCAAGGCCGGCAAGTCACAGGGCGATAACTGCCGACTGCTCAGGCGGCTGAAATTGAGCATGTGGCTGACAATTTTTGCGGCCCTGGCACCGGCCTGTTGAATACCGTCGAGCAGTTTCGGCACTTCGCGGCTTTCCAGGTAATGGTTGACCTGCGCCAGATCGATGCCGTCGGCCTCAGCCTGCTCGATGTTCTTCGGCAGTTCCGGGGACAGCCGCCGACGTATGTTCTGTACATTGTGCAGTATGGCGCCCAGCGGGTTGTTGATCTCATGCGCCATGCCTGCTGCCAGACCGCCGACAGACAGCATTTTTTCCGACTGCACCATCATTTCTTCCAGCGATATGCGCTGGGTGATGTCATCGATCCGGATCACCACGCCGCGCCCGGCATCGCCAGTCAACGGGTAGAACGTCAGAGCGTAGTGGCGGGGCTCGTCATTCTTGATCCAGGTCACGCGCTCGATCTTGGTCACGCTGTGACGCTCGACGGTGTGTTTGATCTGCGGCAGAAACGAGCGCATCGGCTCGAAGGCCAGGAAGATCGGCTGGTTCAGCGCTTCGTCCAGTGTGGTGCCGGACAATGCTGTGGCTTCCTGATTCCACTGGGTGACGTACAGCTGTTCATCCAGCGCAATCATCGCCGACGGCATCGAGTCGATGATGCTGTTGAGGTAATTCTGAAAGCCGGTGAGCTTCTTCTCAATCTTGCTGCGCACCTGGACTTCCAGCTCCAGCTTGCGGTTGGTGTGGCGGGTTTCCTCGGCCAGCCCCTGGGCCTGATCGTAGGCTTCCTGCGAGTCGTCGCGCGCGCGCTTGAGTTGCTGTTCACGCGCTTCGATACGCGACAGCATGGTGTTGAACGCCTCGGCCAGACTGCCGATTTCATCTTCGTTACCGGGTTCTGCGCGCAGTGCGTAGTTCTCTTCGCGGGTCACCTGCCGGGACAATTCTTCCAGTTGGTAAATGGGCTCGGTGATCAGTCGGCGAATCTGCCGCGCCACCACCAGCCACAGCAACACGCTGAACACCAGAATGCCCAGGCTGGCGGTCAGCGTGCCGGTGTAGAAGGCCGGTGGCAGCTCGCTGCTGGCCACCAGCAGCAGATGCCCTGGCGGCTCGTCACCTTTGGGGACGGTGATGACTTGCGTGCTGCGAAATTCGGTGAGGCGCCAGCTGTCCAGGTCTTTGAAGCGTCTGGGCAGCTCAAGGCTTTCGCCCTGATGCATCTGTTCAAGCCGCTCGCCGTTGTTGTCATACAGGGCTGCGGCACGCAACGGCCCATAGCTTCTCAGCTCCTTGAGCAGCGCGCGCGCCTCATCAGGCGAGTACAAGGCCCGCTCGTTGAGGTTGGCGCTGCTGATCAGCCTGCCGATGGTCTGCAGGGCCTGCGGAGCCATCGCCTCCTGAGAGATGTAATAGGCCGCGCTGATGAAGGTCAGGTTGGCGACCAGCAGTACGGTGGTCATCAGGACCAGCAGGGCGGCCAGCAGTTTCTGGCCGACGGGCAGGTTTTCCAGGCGTTGGCGCAAGGGCATTGGGCAAGTCGCAGTGACGGGTGATGCGAGCAGGGTAGCGCGGGCTAGTCGGTACGCAAACCCTTGCTTGCCAGATGAGCGGTCAGACGCGTCTGCAAATGCTGCAGGTGCGGTGCCGCGCAGCCATGACGTACTGCGGCTGCACACGCGTAACCCAGCAGGTAGCTGATTTCGGTGCGTCGCCCGTGAAGCACATCCTGATACATGGAAGAGTAGTTGGCGGCGGTCGCCTGGATGACCCGTAGCACTTCCGCATGCAGTTCCTGCGCAGCCGCTGGCTGGCCGCAGCGGCCCAGCAGGTCGCTCAGCTCGGCGCACAGCGTGGCGACCTCGCAGGCGTGCTCGAGCAGGCCACCATTACGGCAGTCGTGCAGGACCGTCAGCGGGTTGATCGCGCAGTTGAGGGCCAGCTTGCGCCACAGGCGGGTCAGGATGTCCGGCGTCCATTCGTGGGGAATGCCACTGTCGTGCAAATCCTGCACAAGCGCGGGGGCTGTCGGGTTGGATGCATCACCCAGCCAGTTGAAACCATGGCCAGCGAACCTGACGCGCCAGTCCGACTCCAGAAACGCGCCTTCGGTGCTGGACGTGAACAGGCAGCGCGCGTGGGGGATTTGCGCCGCCACAGCGTCCTGGCTGCCCAGGCCGTTCTGCAACAGGATGACGTCGGCCTGCGCCGTCAGTCGCGGAGCCAGCTGTGCGACAGCCTGCTCGGCCTCGTAGGCCTTGCAGGCCACCAGCAGCCGTTCGATGGGCTGTCGATGGTCGGCGGTCTGTGCTTCGACCGGGTACGCATGGGCAATATCGTTCTCGACCAGCGTCACGCAGCGGCCATTGGCTTGATAGGCGGCCAGCCGATCCGCGTTGCGAAGGATCAACCGCACCGGCAGATTCGCGCGAGCCAGTCGCGTCGCCCAGAGACTGCCCAGGCTGCCCGCACCGAGAACATGCCATGTCACCGCCATCACAGCGGCACGTTATAGCGCTGAAGCGGTCTGCAGAAGGTGAAAACAAGGATGTGCATGGAAGGCTCACAGTGAACGCCGGAAAAGTCTCGTTATAATGAGCGTTATTTCACACCGTCAAGTCATGCGTGCCCGAATTGTGCGCACGCCGTTTATCTGGAGAACATACATGCCCTCGTTCGACGTAGTGTCCGAATTGGATAAACACGAAGTCACGAATGCCGTCGACAACGCTATCAAAGAGCTGGACCGTCGCTATGACCTCAAAGGCAAAGGCACGTTCGAGTTCAAGGAACTGACTGTCACGCTGACCGCAGAAGCAGACTTCCAGCTGGAGGCCATGATCGAAATCCTCAAGCTGGCGCTGGTCAAACGCAAGATCGACGCGAAGTGCCTCGAGATCAAGGACGCCTACGCCTCCGGCAAATTGATGAAGCAGGAAGTCATCCTCCGTGAAGGCATCGACAAGGAGCTGGCGAAGAAAATCGTCGCCCATATCAAGGAAGCCAAACTCAAGGTCCAGGCCGCCATTCAGGGCGAGCAGGTGCGGGTGACCGGCAAGAAGCGCGACGACCTGCAAGAAGCCATCGCAGCGTTGCGTGCCTACGATTCGGGCATGCCGTTGCAATTCAACAACTTCCGCGACTGATCGTTGCATTGAAAGCCAGGGAACCCTGCGTTCCCCGGCCAGTCCGAATCGCCCTGAGCATTGAAATGACGGCAGGCCGCCGTGGTTTTGATCGCAGTTCGTGACGAGTAAGGAGATAACGATGGATTTAAACGCAGAAGTCGGTCATCTGTGGCAAGCGTCGCAGGCCTGGATTCCGATGATCATGGAGTACGGCAGCCGCTTGCTGCTGGCAGTCGTCACGCTGTGCGTAGGCTGGTGGCTGATCAACCGGCTGACCGGCAAACTGGGCGCCTTGCTGGCCTTGCGACACGCCGATCTGGCCTTGCAGGGCTTCGTCAGCAACCTGGCCAACATCATTCTGAAAATCCTGCTGGTGGTCAGCGTCGCGTCGATGATCGGCGTGGAAACCACCTCGTTCGTGGCGGCGATCGGTGCTGCCGGTCTGGCGATCGGCCTGGCCCTGCAAGGCAGCCTGGCGAACTTCGCCGGTGGCGTGCTGATTCTGTTGTTCCGCCCGTTCCGTATCGGTGACTGGATCGAAGCCCAGGGTGTGTCGGGAACCGTCGACAACATCCAGATCTTCCACACCGTGCTGCGCACCGGCGACAATCGTACCGTGATCATTCCCAACGGCAACCTGTCTAACGGCATCATCACCAACACCAACCGTCAGCCGACCCGCAAAATCACCTTCGACATCGGCGTAAGCCACGATGCCGATCTCAAGAAGGCCTTGCAGGTCCTGCTGGACATGGCCGACGACCCGCGCGTCCTCAAGGACCCGGCCCCCCAGGCTGTGGTGGCTGCACTGGGGGAGAACGCAATTACCTTGTCCCTGCGTGTGTGGACCAGCAGTGGCGACATGGGCGACGTGACGTCGATGTTCAACATTGAAGCGCGCGACCGCCTGAAGGACGCAGGCATCGAGATTCCACTGCCGCAACGGATTGTGCGGGTGGTTCAGGAATAGTGGTTTGTGCGGTAAGACAAAGCCCTGGCTCGTGAGAGTCGGGGCTTTTCTTTATTTACAGGCTCAGGATAAGGCTATTTCCATGGTTGATGATTGTCTGCCTTCAGCGATGCCCAGGCGCTTTACCGTCTGTTGATACGAACATGCCTTTCACCTCTCCTGCAAAAAAGTACGTTATTTACTGTAAATGTAACCGTCGTCGTCCTCATCTTCCTCGTCGATATCTTTGAGTTTTTCTTGGTGAGGTACGGGGTAAAGACCCAGTACAGCCGCTACTCCCGCAGATATGCCCATGAGGAATGGGGTGGGCTCGGGATAATGCGAAAGTTTCCGATCGGGATCCTCTGTGGGATTAACGCCGCTGCCAGCGGGGAGCTTCATTATCTTCATACCATCAGCGGTGAGAATGCAGCGAGGCGGCACTATTTTGCCTTCAAACATTTCCACTATTTCGGCGTTGGGTAAGGGGGTGAGCGGCTCACTGACCTGGGTGCCTGCGTCACTTTGCGTGAGCGTGAAGTTCTCGCCGTTCTTCTCGATACGAAACTTCGGTTTATTTTTAGGCTTCGCGGCGTAGTCGCCAATCAGTTCGTCACACGGGGATACGGAGTCCTGCGTACAGCCTCCCATTAAAATCAATGCCGCGACTAAATTTATCCCTACAAAGGCCCTACAAAAATGCGCATACATATTTTCTTCCTTGTTTACGATTGAGAGTGTTTAGTGACCGCTAAGGCGAACCAAAGATAAACGGATCTGCGCCGCGGTTCTGGCTGTTCTTCGCTTTACGGGCTTCATCGGGCGGACGGACCATTTGTACGGTCAGGCTGCCATCGGTGCCGGCGTAGACAACGGCGCTGACGCCGCCATCCTTGTAACTGGCGATGGTCGCCAGATTGATCTCGACCAGCGCACCACTGACCCCGGTATTACCCAGACGACGACCGATGTCGTAGCCCTCTTCGACATTACCCAGCTCAAGACCATGGCCGTCCTTGTTCAGGTCGTGCAGGGCGTTGTTCAGGGCAATTTCGGCTTCCGGGTTGTTGGTGCTGTCATAGAACACCCGCACGGGTTTCTGACCATCTGGCAAGGTATCCAGCGCCTGCACCCAGGCGGCTTGCAGCGCTTTGGCTTGCAAGGCCGGTTTCAGGCGCTTGCCGTTTTCATCCTGCATGGGCGCCTTGATCGGGCGGTGCAGATAGCCAAGCACCGGCGCAGCGTCGAACTCCTTGATCTGATGCTGACCCCAGCGGATCGGCAGCCAGGGGGAGGGTTCGAAATTGCCAGGGCCACGGTTGCTGATGGTTTTCCAGAGGTTGGGGAGTTGGGATTGCCAGTAGGCGGTCGATATCGTACCAGGGGCGAGTGGAGCTTTAACCCCTTTGGCCTTTTCTGCATCCTCATATATTTTTCTAAATTTTCGCGGCTGTTCCCAGTAGAAAGCCCACAGTTTGCCCAGGTCAGTATTTTTGTTTTGATTGTCTTCGGGTTCTTGAGTCGCGTAAGGGCGAATATACCTGTCCACCCGGTCCGAACGAGCGACCAGCAGTCCGGTCATACTTTCGAATATTGTTGGTACTACTTGGGCGTTTTGCAGTGCCGGTGTCCCAGGCTTTCGATAAACGTCACGAGTAATATCCCCATCTCTGCTTGCGATGAGGGCCTGTGGCACCTGTGAATTGTCGTCGAAAAAATTAAATAGTCGTTCGATCATGGCCTGTGCATGGGTAGTGCTTTCATCGTCCTGCCAGAGAAACAGCGCAACTCCCAGTGTTGCTCCATTTCGGCCAGAGTTGATCAAGCCTGCAGCTCTATAGGCTTTATCGAATAGATTCGGAGGCCCCAGTGCGAACACGGGTATTGGCCAATAGGCGATCGCGTCGCCAGCCGAATGCTGGAAAGCTGCACGAATTTTTATATCTCTGCTAATTTTGCGTGAGTCAAGCGAGGCATCATAGTCCTTGGCGTCATTGGAGTAGATGGAGGTGGAATTGTTGTTTTTCTTCTTTATAAAACTCCAAATTTCTGATTGGTTATCGTGAAAAATGGCAATTCCCGCTCCTCTTATTTCCAGCGAATATGTCCGTTGCTGAGTCGCCGTTTGCTCGCTCTTTTGAGCCAGCTCAGCGTTATCATGGGCGACGGCTTTACCCCACCAGTGGCCACTGTAGGTCAGCAGCACAGTCCCAAAAATAGCCGCAATACCCCAGCGTGTCATTGAATGTATGTTACGCAATTCCATATGGTTTTCCTGTGCTTCCATTGCATAGCCTGATCACAAATAAAACCCCTAAACCACTCGCACATTCATGGCATGGCTGGCCACGCCCTGGCAGCCGCACGCGAGTCGATGGCCGTGCAGGACCACCGGTATGCCGTTCAGTTTTCGGGTGGGGTGGCCTTCGATAAAGGCGAACTCACCCGCATGAAGCGGGCAGGTGGCTTTGTCGCCCAGCACGGCCGGAGGCTTACCGTTGAGGGTGTGGGTGCCTGCCAGTTGGCAGGATACCACTCGGCCACCGCTGCTGGTGGCGTCGCCCAGGCAGACGGGATAACTCACTCTGCAGGTGCCCCGCCGGTTGGCGAGCCGAAGGTGAACGGGTCTGCGCCACGGTTCTGGCTGTTCTTCGCTTTACGGGCTTCATCGGGCGGACGGACCATTTGTACGGTCAGGCTGCCATCGGTGCCGGCGTAGACCACTGCACTGACGCCGCCATCCTTGTAACTGGCGATGGTCGCCAGATTGATCTCGACCAGCGCACCACTAACCCCGGTATTGCCCAGACGACGACCGATGTCGTAACCCTCTTCGACATTGCCCAGCTCAAGACCGTGGCCGTCCTTGTTCAGGTCGTGCAGGGCGTTGTTCAGGGCGATTTCCGCTTCCGGGTTGTTGGTGCTGTCATAGAACACCCGCACAGGTTTCTGACCGTCGGGCAGCGTGCCCAGCGCCTGTACCCAGGCGGCTTGCAGGGCTTTGGCTTGCAATGCAGGTTTCAGGCGCTTGCCGTTTTCATCCTGCATGGGCGCCTTGATCGGGCGGTGCAGATAGCCGAGTACCGGCGCAGCATCGAACTCCTTGACCTGATGCTGACCCCAGCGGATCGGCAGCCAAGGGGAGGGTTCGAAATTGCCGGGACCACGGTTGCTGATGGTTTTCCAGAGGGTGGGGAGTTGAGCTTGCCAGTAGGCGGTGGACATGGTGCCTGGGCCTAATGGATCTTTAATTCCTTTGGTCTTCTGCGCATCCTCATAGACTTTTCTGAATTTACGCGGCTGCTCCCAGTAGAAAGCCCAAAGCTTGCCCAGATCGGTATCTTTGTTCTGGTTGTCTTCTGCGTCGTTAGTCGCATAAGGACGAACGTAGCGATCCACCCGGTCCGAGCGAGTAATCAGCAGGCCTGTCATGCTTTCGAAAACTGTCGGTACGACTTGCGCATTTTGGAGGCCGGGCGTGCCGCGTTTACGATAAATATCTCGCGTAACGTCCCCGTCCTCGCTTGCAATCAGTGCTTGCGGAACTTTCTGATTGTCTTCAAAAAACTGAAACAGCCGTTCTATCATGCTTTGTGCTTGGCTAGTGTTTTCATCGTTTTGCCAGAGAAGCTGGGTGACGCCTAGTGTTGCTTGATTCCGGCCAAAGTTGATCAGATCTGCGGCACGGTAGGGCTTCTCGTAAGGATTGGGAGGCCCCAGCGCAAAAGTGGGTATTGGCCAATAAGAGACAGACTCTCCAGCAGAGTGTTTGAATGCTGCACGGGTATTAATTTTTTGGGTATTCTCTCGGGAGAGCAAAGAGTCGGTATAGTCCTCAGGGTTCTGGGAGTATATTGAAATAAAGTTATTTCTCTTTTCTTGAACTTTTCGCCATATGGATGATTGGTGCCATCCACCTACAGCGATTCCCACCCCTCGAATTTCCAACGCAGATGTTCGTTTTTGTGTTGCCTGCTGCTCTGAGACTTGTGCTGCCACATTGGATTTATAAGCCGCCAGCTCAGTTTTTTCATGAGCAACAGCGTTTCCCCACCAATGCCCGCTGTATGCTAGTAAGACGGCACCTAAAATTCCTGCAATACCCCAGCGCGTTACGGAGTTTATGTCACGTAGTTCCATGTTGGTTTCCTGTGCTTTTAGGTATACAAGAAAGACAAATCCGAGCCACAGAACAAGCAAAATCCCTATGATCCATAGGTAAGCTTTTAGCTTCGGACGAAGTGATTTTTTCTTTAAAGGGGCACTCACTTGACACCCCTCGGTTGCTGGGTGCCTTGAAGCAAAGGCGGCGGTGTCAGCGTGACTAGATCGTCGGAAGGAAACTCTCCTTCTTCGTAATAAAGATGGCTTGCGCTAACCAATTCCTGCGATTCCTCGCTAATCCTTTCCCAGCCAGGTAATTCAGTCGTTTTAGCAAACTGCTTTTTATCCATCTTCCAATCTGCAATCGCCACCAGCACATCACGCATTACCGGATCGTCCAGACATTTTGCCTGACCAATCGCAATATCCATCGCCGTGACCCAGCGTTGGTTTTCCGGACTGCGCAACAGGCCCGAGTGATAGCTATTTTCGGCCAGCACATCTGTGCTTTTATCCATGAATTCACGTATTTCGTCCGGTGTTTCTTCTCGTAGTATGTCGTAACGATCCGTGGGTCTGGGCGCGCCGTCGCCTGTCACTCGTTGTTTACGCATGATGCGGGTTTGTTCACTTGGTGCTTTGCCCAGATTCCATTGGGCTAACTCACGCTCCAGATCTATCGATCCCGTGTGGCTGCGAACGTAACGCCAGTTGAACTTGGCTCTTGGATTGCCCACGGCAGAGGCTTTGTTGGCATCGTCCGGTCTGTCGAGACCCGATTTGGTCTCATCGCCCCTGAAGTTCTCCTCCTCTCCGCCAAACATAGCGGGGGCGTGGGGCGGGTACAGTTGTTCAGCGTTGATCAGTATCCTATGCCCTTCTTCTATAGGGCCTTTCGAGATGAGCCCTGTGAAAAAACCGCCACCTGGATAACGAGATTCGTTTTTGGCGCGTAACAGCTCATAACCTGGAGGCTTTCCAACCATGACCGGTGATCCGTCACGATAGCGTTTGGTCCACATGCGCTGAAAAAAGCGTACGGCCTTCAATTCAGCCATAGGGTTGCGAGTACTGTCTTTGCCATGGGTGTCCCACACCCCGTAAGTGCCGATGCCTCTCACGTCATCCAGTGCGACGGTGGTGTCGTCCGGGCAGAAATACAGGTACACCTTTCCGCGGTTATCGCGCTCGGGGAATACCGTCATGTTACGGTCACTGTCCAGGCGCGTACCTTGTGTAGGCGACCACTGAGGGCCGCTTCGTCCGCAGTAGGTTGCAGGGTTGCGCAAGTCCGACAGCGGCGGTTGGGTGTGGGGTGCCTGAGTTACCTGCGCGACGATGCGGGTCAGTGTGGATAGCGTGTCTTGATCTTTGGGAGTGACTTCCGGGAACAGGCAGTAGGGCGTGTCCACCATGATGATGGTGTCCGCGCAACGATGTCCGCCGTCCACCAGCAGCGCTTGCGCCAGCAGGGTAATCAACGTGCCCTGGCTATGCGCCATGATCGTGATGGTTTCGTCGGGAGACACCCTGCGTATCTCCTTGACCATCATCGCGAGCCGGTGAGCAGCCAGCACGTAATAACGTCGATGTGGGTTATCTCCCAGAAAATGGGTGTTGGGCAGCATCTTTCGGGCAATTTTAAGGCGCATGGTGAGTGGCAGGCCCTTGTCATACATTTCCAGCAGGTTATTGGTGGCATTGACAAAATAACCACCGGCCTTGCCAAAATGACGATCCAGGCGATTGCCCTGTATGTCCTGATACTGGTCGCGCAGTTTGGTGGGGTTGTTGTTCTTGTCCCGGCTGATTTCGCTGGGGTCGGCCCGATATCCCCAATAAAAGGGAATCAGCAGGCTACGGGTTTTCGGATCCTTGGTGTCGCGTTGATAAAGATAGGTGTCGGGGTCGTCCAGGATATCCATCTGATCGTCTTGCACATCTTCTGCCGGAAGCTTCTTTACCTTTGCGTACTCAGCCCCATACCGCCCCGGCACCAGATCCGGCCGATCCAGCCGCTCATTTACCCCCTGACACAAACCGGTCTCCACCGACTCATAAGAAGCCCCCGGATCATTCACACCGTGCAGAAAGATCACTACGCCTGGCAAATCGCCGGGCACTTCCATTTTGCAGGTGGTGTTGAGGTTGGGGATCAGGCGTGTGTTGCCTTGGGCAACGGCGTATTCATCGGCGCCGTTCATTGCGCACCTCCTTTCGGGGTGCCGCTGCGCAGTGCCGATACTTGCGCCTGATGCATCATTTCGCGTTCCACGCGCTCGGTCAGTCCGTCTGCGTTCGTCATTCCTTTCACCAGGCTGCCATCTTCCAGTTTGATTTCATACGAGTGATCCGCTGCTGCCCGCGGGCTTTGTTCGCTGTGGCCGGGGTAGTGGAAGGTGACCTGCTGGGCGGCGGGGTCGCGGCCGAATGAGGGGATCGCAGCGCTGTCGGTCTTGGGGCCGATCCAGTCGTGTTCGCTGGCGTGCACAGTGACTTTGCCTTGCGAGCCAATCTCGACGCCGCCGCCAATCTTGATGTAACTGCCGTCATCGGCGACCAGGCGGATGGTCGGCGCGGTGATGACCACTTCGCCTTCGACGGCCGAGACGTGCAGGTTTTTCTGGGCATTGAGGGCGATGTCGTCTTCCTGCGCTTGCACCAGCACTTTGCCGCGGTTGGCGATGGCGCTGATGCCAGCGTCCTGGGCGAAGGCCGACAGCCCTTTGCCCGCTTGCAGGTGCATGGCCGCGCCGCTGGTCAATTGCAGGTTGTCCTGCGCGGTGGTGTCGTGATTTTCACCCGCGTAGTGAACCTGTGAGCGTGGTGTGGCGCTGGCAATGCCGGCGGCGGCGGTCATGGCCAGTACCGGGTCGCCTAGGCCGTTATTGTCCGGCGCGGGCCATTGGTCGAGCGACTGGCGCAAGGCTTCCATACCTTTGACATCCACCGCCTGACTGCCACATGCGGCTGCGGTTTCGCCGAGGGATTTGAACAGCTCGCCGCACTCGGCCAGCAGTTTGAGCAGCTCTTCGCGATCCAGCTGTGAGCCTTTTGCGTCGGTACGCGCGTAGGTGGTCAGCAACATGCCTTGCGCGGCACGCAGGGCGATGGCGGCATCGGTGCGCAGTTCTGCGCCGTTGCCGCGTGGCTGGGCGGTGCCGTCAGTGCGCGGGTCGGTCAGTTTGCCCAGGTTGAGGGCGGTGGCCTGATGGGTCGTGCCCATGCGTGCGCGCAGCGAGCCTGGGGTGTCATCGAACAGCAGTTCGTTGAAGCCGCTGCCTTTGTGTTCCTGGGTGCGGATCCCCGACAGCGTGCGGTTGCCGGGCAGCCCCGAGGCCTTGCTGAAGCGTGGCGGCAGATTAATGTTGTTATAGAGCACCGACGTCACCAGAGGCCGGTCGATATCGCCTGCCAGAAACGTCACCAACACTTCCTGGCCGATGCGTGGCATGAACTGATGCCCGAAGCCGCTGCCGGCACTGGGCATCGCCACCCTTAACCAAGTGGTGCCTTGCGGCAGGCTGTCGCCGCGCTGCCAGTGGAACCTGACCTGTATCCGCGCCAGTTCATCAGTGAACACTTCCTCACCGTCCGGCCCGACCACGATGGCGCTCAGCGGGCCGTTAATGCTCGGGCGCGGGACTGTGATCGGATGACGGTAGGGAATCTTGTGGCGAATGCACACGAACTCGTTCGTGTAGCCCGCGCCTGCGTCCGACAGGTAATTGTTGCTGCCCTCATGCTTGACCGTTATCAGCAGAAAACTGCGATCTTCAGCAGAGCCGCGGTCATGATCAAAATGCTGGGTCAGCTCAAAAGTGTGGCCTGGGTACATGGCGCGGCAGTTACTGTTGCCGGTGAATGTCTTGCCCTGAACTTCAATGGCCTCCAGACGCTGACGTACCAGGCGTTCACCGTCTTTGAAGGTGCCATGGCTGTAGTGATCGAGCACGTCATACACTTCATACGAATCGACGTTGCCCTGCTCGTTGAGGCTCGGCATGCCAACCGGCAGCGAATTGCGCGGCTGCTTGTAATCAAATGTCTGAATGGACATGCGCCCCGACTGCAGGCGTCGATGGCTGCGCCATTCGGTAATCGAATCCGCTGTCTCGGTAACGGATGCGCTGTGATAACGAATGGTGGGCTGTTGCGGCAGGGGCGAGAGGTCACGCGAGTGATCAAGAATGATCAGCGTGTGCTTTTCCTGATTGTGATCGAAATAGAAGAACAACCCTTCGTGTTCCAGCAAGCGCAATACAAAGGTCAGATCGCTTTCACGGTACTGGGTGATGTAACTGTGTGTCTTGAGTGGCTGGCTGAGCTGAAACTCGAAATCGGGCAACGCGCCATAGGCCGCAAATACCGTTCGGATAACGGCTTCGATGGTCTGTTCCTGAAATATGCGCGAGTCGACGCGTCGCGAGAGCATCCACAGCCAGGGGCTCAGTGTTGCGCTGTAACGTGCCAGACCGCCGTCGCTGCCTTCCAGGCTGAAGGCACTGATATAGCCATTGATGTAACGCGATTCGCCTGTGGCCAGCTCTATTGCCAGTTGTGCAGGCTGGCCGATCTGCGATTTGAGCTCCAGGCCGGCATCGCGGCTGATCATCGACAACTCGAAGCTGAACAGTTCGGACAGGCTTTCAGTACCGGAAAAGCTTTCCAGCAGCAGTTCCTGTTCGTCACGGGCAACGGTCGTCAGCTTGATCAGGCGACGGTTTTGTGGCGCAAACAGCGCCGTTAGATCCTTTAACATTGTTGCTCCGTTATATAACGCCAGCCGCTCGTTCCGGTCGAGAGTGCTGATATAGAGAGGCGCGTGAGTCTATAGACTTCTTTCCGGGGGCACACATTTAAATTGCAAGGGTCCGTCACCGAGCGACATTACTCCTGATGGCGCGGTGAGTAAGTGAGGAATGGCTAACGATGTCGTCGGCCAATTCATAAGAAGCTGTAGTGCGTTTCTTACGGCGTAATGAGAGGCGCCAGGATGCAAGACTGTAAGGGGAGGGCGTGCTATATGAAAAAAGCCCTGGCGTTTGAGCGTCAGGGCTTTTTTAGTCGACGATTACTGCAGGCTTATATTGGCCAGCGTAACGATAATGCCGATTGCCGCGACGACGGCGGCGACTGCGTTGATCGAGAACACCGTACGTATGGTTGTGGAGAGTCTCCACGGTTTTACGGCGAACGCATAAACCAGCAGGAAGATGATGGCGAAGATCTCCACCTGTGCGAGCAGAACCACCGCGCCACCGAACGCCATCGGCCCGGAAGGGGTCGCGGGATCCTGTGACAGGTAGGAGCTCAGCAGGGTGCCGATGATCGGCAGCCAGATCCCCAGGCTGATAAGGATCAGGGGAACGGGGTTGAAAGCGCGTGCTTTGTTTTCGGTGTCCAATGTTGTTCCTTGATGGGGTAGCCAGGGCTCAGGGCTTGTCGATAACGGAAGCCTCTTGAGGCGGCTCGGTCTTCGCCGTGCGTATCTCTCGGTTCCATTGCAGGATGATCATCACCAGCGTCGGAATGCCCAACAGCGCGGTGATCAGGAAGAAGTTGTGGTAGCCGTACTTTTCCACCACCACACCGGAATAGCCGCCCAGCAGGCGCGGTAGCAGCAGCATGATGGAGCTGAGCAAGGCGTATTGCGTGGCAGAGAATTTCAGGTTGGTGAGGCTCGACAGGTAGGCGACGAACGCCGAGGTCGCCAGCCCGGAACTGAGGTTGTCCAGCGAGATGGTGACGATCAGCATCTTCACGTTCGGGCCCATGTCCGCCAGCAACAGGAACAGGATATTGGTCGAAGCCGAGGCCAGTCCGCCGATGAACAGGATCGGCATGATGCCGAAGCGCACGATCAGCAGTCCGCCGATACCGGCCCCCAGCAAGGTCATGATCAGGCCGAAGATTTTGCTGACGCTGGCGATCTGGTCCTTGGTAAAGCCCTGATCGATGTAGAACACGTTGGCCATGACGCCCATCACCGTGTCGGACATCCGGTAGGTCGCGATCAGGCCCAGCAACAGCAGCGCCTGCCAGCGGTAGCGCATGATGAAATCGTTGATCGGAGTGAGAACCGGTGCCAGTCCGCGGCGACCCATCGAGGACAGGCAGGCGATGGTCAGGAGCGTGTAGAGAATCGCGCGTAAAAACGCCCGGTCTTCCAGCAACAGGTCCATCCAGCTGGTGCCGTTGAACAGCACGCTGGCGAAGTCGGTATTGTAAAGTTGGGTAAACATCGCCGGTACGGAGACCAGCAGCACAATCAGCACGAACACCGAGGCCAACTGGTGCGTAAAGCCATAGCGCGCTGCCGACAGCTGGGTGCGCAGCGGCACCGGCGGCTCGCGCATGATCAGTGTGGTGACCAGCGCGGGCAGCATCAGCAGTCCGAACAGCACATAGGTGCCGGTCCACGCTGAATGCTTGTAGGCAAAGCCTGTAGAGCCGAAGCCCTCGGCGAAATACAGTGCACCCGCAGTCGCCAGCAGTGCAGCCACCCGGTAACCGGACATGTAGCTGGCGGCCAGGGCAGCCTGTTGGGTGTCCTGGGCAATTTCCAGGCGATAGGCATCAATGGCGATGTCTTGCGTGGCGGACGAGAAGGCGACCACCACGGCAATCGCGATCAGCCACGAGAGATGCTTTTGCGGGTCGCAGAAGCCCATGCCGATCAGGCCCAGAATCACCAGGCTCTGTGCAAGCACCAACCAGGAGCGACGACGTCCCAGCTTGCCGAGCAGGGGCAGACGCCATTGGTCGAGCAATGGCGACCAGACCCATTTAAAGGCGTAGGCAAGGCCGATCAGGCTCGCATAGCCGATGGTCTCGCGAGCAACACCGGCTTCGCGCAACCACACGGATAATGTCGAAAAGACCAGCATATAAGGCATGCCCGCAGCGAATCCGAGCAGCAGTAACACTAATGTCGACGGGCTGGCATATGCGGCGAGCGCGGCGCGCCAGGTTTTACGGGGCATGGGCTGGAATCTGCCTCAGGTTACGAAAACAAAGGGCGCACTCTAACCGCTGTGCTATAGGGGACGCCAGCCATGGCGCTGCATATCAACCCGATTATTCACAATGGTAACGCCCTCGGCGCGTAAACGTGCCCGTTGTTCGTCGCCGGAAACGCTGCCAGGCGGCAGACTGAGCCGACCGCCAGCCCCCAGAACCCGGTGCCAGGGCAGGGAAGAACCGTCCGGCAACTGGCTCAAGGTACGCCCCACCCAGCGTGCCGCTCGGCCCAGGCCTGCTAGTTCGGCAAGTTGCCCGTAGGCGACCACTTTGCCTTCGGGTATCTGCGCCATCGTCAGGTAAAGGGCGGTGCGTCGCGCCTCGTTTGGCGATTGTCCCGCTGGGTAAGGTAATGTTAAGTCCGGATCTGTCACGCGATAATCCTGTATAAAACGCTATTGATTGTCGTTCGCTGAACTTTCGATGGTCCGGGCTGTCTGTTACCACCGTGCTTGGTGGTACATGGATCGCCCCGACACCTCCCCGCAGGAAAATGCCCGATTCCCGCCTTACAGAGCCTAGTTATCGCTTATGTTGTCCAGAACCCTGTTGTGCCTTGCAATCACCGCTGTTTCCACTCCATTGCTTGCCGATACCGTCTGGTTGAAGAATGGCGACCGCCTGACCGGCACAATCAAGGTGTTCGACGGCGGCAAGTTGCTGCTGCAGACCGAATACGGTGGCGCCATCGCGCTGGACTGGAAACAGGTCAAGACCCTGAAAAGCGATCAGCCGTTGCTGGTCAAGCAGGATGAGCATGGCGGTGAGGTCTCCAATTCGCTGCAGGCTGCGGATGACGGCAAGGTCGTGCTGGCCAATGGCGATGCACCCAAGACCGTCGATCTGGCAAGTATCCATCAGATCATCAAGCCCAAGCCGGTTATCACGGATCTTGTCTGGAAAGGCAACATCGACGCGGCGCTGGATTTCCAACAGGCCGAAAACGATACCAATGATTACAACGTCGCCTTCAAGACCTCGGCTCGTCATGGCGACTGGCGTCACAACGCCAAGGGCGATTACAACCGCGAGACCACCGACGACGTGGTCGGCACTGACAACTGGAGCGCCGAGTACTCGCTGGACCGCTTCCTGACCGAGAAATTCTTCTGGGACGGTCGCATCAGCTACAAACGCGACAAGGTCGAGGATCTGTCTCGTCAGCGCGTAGTCGGTACCGGTCCGGGTTACCAGCTGTGGGATGACGAACTGGGTGCATTCAAGGTCGGTGCGCTGCTTAACCGTACCGATTTCGAGTTCTCCAACGACGAGAAGGAAAACTTCTATTCCGTTGCCGGCACCTGGGATTACAACCGCTACCTGATCGGCAAGAAGGTCGAATTCTTCACCAACGGCGAGCTGGGCAAGCCGCTGAGCTCCGTCGCCGACTACTCGCTGGATGTCGAAGCGGGGCTGCGCTACAAGGTGACCGACTGGGCGTCGCTTAACCTGAAAGCCGAGAAGAACGTCATCAGTGGTTCGAGCAATGGCGATGTCGACAAGACACGCTACACCGCTGGCTTCGGCGTAAGCTGGTAAGCGAAGAGCAGGCGACGCACACCCTGTGCGTCGCCTGCTGCTTTTACGGGCTGACTAGATCCGCATCGCGCCATCCAGCTCCAGGATGCGTCCGCTGAAATAATCGTTTTCCAGAATATAAGCCACCGAGTGTGCAATCTCGTCCGGCCTGCCCATGCGCTTGAGCGGGATCGCCGAGGTCATCTTCTCGAGGGCTTCGGGGCGCATGCTGCCGGTCATTTCGGTTTCAATGAACCCCGGCGCCACGCCTGCCACACGGATGCCGTAGCGGGCCAGTTCCCTTGCCCAGGTAACCGTCGCCGCCGCCACACCGGCCTTGGCTGCCGAGTAGTTGGTCTGCCCGATATTCCCTGCACGTGAAATCGACGAGATATTGATGATCACGCCCTGACTCTTCTGCTCGATCATTTTCGCCGCCACTTCGCGGGTGCAGAGGAAGACGCCGGTCAGATTGACGTCAATCACCGCCTGCCATTGCGCAAGGCTCAGTTTGGTCATCTCGCCATCCTTGACCTTGACCAGCAGGCCGTCACGCAGAATGCCAGCGTTGTTGACCAGGCCATGAATGGCGCCGAAATCCTCGGCGACCTTGCTGACCGTGTCGACGACCTGTTCTTCATTGGCAACATTGCACAGATAGGCGCGAGCCTTGACCCCGAGTGCCTCACAGGCGGCTACAGCCTGATCGAGTTTCTCCTGATTGAGGTCCAGCAGCGCCAGGTTGGCGCCTTTGCCGGCCAGGTATTCGGCCATGGCTCTGCCCAGCCCCTGGCAGCCGCCGGTGATGATTATCAGCTTGTCTTTCAATTCCATATGCGTGCCCAATCACAGTTGATCGTTTCCATGGCATCACTGGCGGGTTGCGAGTGCTTATGCCATAGCCAGAGCACGTTATAGGCTGTTTTTGCGCGTTCGTCTCGGGTGGGCCGCCAGCCCTGAAATACACCGATACACGTTTGTGAAGGCCTGGTTCAGCTCACTTGTGCGCATAATTTAGCGGCGAGCCAGGTGCAGGGAGCTTGAATTAACGACCTTCTGACATCACATACGGTCTACTCGGAAGGCATTCTTCCCTTGAGGAACTCATTTGATGCGTGTTTTTTTGCTGCTGTTTCTATTATTCCCGGTACTTGAGCTGTTTCTGCTGGTTCGTGTCGGGATGTCCATCGGCTTTCTCTGGACCTTTCTGCTGGTCGTCGCGACGTCGATGCTCGGCTTGTTCGTGATGCGCGTGGCCGGTTTCGCGACGGCGCTGCGTGCACGCGAAAGCCTGGCGCGTGGCGAGTTGCCTGCGCAGGAAATGCTCGAAGGCCTGATGGTTGCCGTGGGCGGCGGTCTGCTGCTGTTGCCCGGTTTCATCAGCGATATTCTGGGTGTGATCTGCCTGCTGCCGATCACCCGTCGCCTGCTGATCAACAAGGTCCGCCAGCGCGCCGAGGATCAGGCCATGCGTCAGCGGGCCTTCGCCGATGATTTGCAGACGCCTGCCAATCAGGGAACGTCGAGTCATCGCCCGACGGCGATTCACCAGCCTACCCGCGAGCCCGACGTCATCGAAGGCGAGTTCGAGCATCGCGACAAGTAATCTTCCACACCCCCCCCGGCAGCGCGGCACCTCAGGGTGCCGCGTTCGTTTTGACCAGCCGGTTCGGGTGTAAAAAATTTCTATCCAAGACTTGTAATCACTTTGCTCGCCCTTATGTATGGGTCACCGCAAGGTTTCTGGCCTGAAGGCCAGACCGTATTCTGCGGTTCGCGCGTCGAACCGTAACCGGCAAGTCCGGATTTAAACCGGCCGGTGCACTCACCGGACGATCAAACAAACATAATCAGGAGATCGACAATGAAGCTTCGTCCTCTGCATGACCGCGTCGTCATCCGTCGCAGTGAAGAAGAAACGAAAACTGCCGGCGGTATCGTTCTGCCAGGTTCGGCTGCTGAAAAGCCTAACCGCGGCGAGATCGTTGCTGTGGGTACCGGCCGCGTGCTGGACAACGGCGAAGTACGTGCGCTGGCTGTGAAAGTGGGTGACAAGGTTGTGTTCGGCCCTTATTCCGGCAGCAACACAGTGAAAGTAGACGGCGAAGACCTGCTGGTGATGAGCGAGAACGAGATTCTTGCTGTCGTCGAAGGCTGAGTGCTCCCGCTGACTTCCGTTACTACTAAGTATTCAAGGAATAATGATCATGGCTGCTAAAGAAGTTAAATTCGGCGATTCTGGCCGCAAAAAAATGCTCGCCGGTGTAAACGTCCTGGCTGACGCAGTTAAAGCGACCCTGGGCCCTAAAGGCCGCAACGTTATCATCGAGAAAAGCTTTGGCGCTCCGCTGATCACCAAAGACGGTGTTTCGGTTGCCAAGGAAATCGAGCTTAAAGACCGTTTCGAAAACATGGGCGCGCAGCTGGTCAAAGACGTTGCCTCCCGTGCCAACGATGATGCAGGCGACGGTACCACTACCGCTACCGTTCTGGCTCAGGCCATCGTCAACGAAGGCCTGAAGGCTGTCGCTGCCGGCATGAACCCGATGGACCTCAAGCGCGGCATCGACAAGGCGACCATCGCCATTGTTGCCGAGCTGAAAAAGCTGTCCAAGCCATGCACCGACACCAAGGCAATCGCCCAGGTCGGCACCATCTCGGCCAACTCTGATCACTCCATCGGCGACATCATTGCCGAAGCCATGGAAAAAGTGACCAAAGACGGCGTTATCACCGTTGAAGAAGGTTCGGGCCTGGAAAACGAGCTGTCTGTTGTAGAAGGCATGCAGTTTGACCGTGGTTACCTGTCCCCGTACTTCATCAACAAGCCGGACACCATGGTTGCCGAGCTGGACAGCCCGCTGCTGTTGCTGGTCGACAAGAAGATCTCCAACATTCGCGAAATGCTGCCGGTTCTGGAAGCAGTCGCCAAGGCTGGCCGTCCTCTGCTGATCGTTGCCGAAGACGTTGAAGGCGAAGCGCTGGCGACTCTGGTAGTCAACAACATGCGCGGTATCGTGAAAGTTGCAGCCGTCAAGGCTCCAGGTTTCGGCGATCGTCGCAAGGCCATGCTGCAGGACATCGCTGTTCTGACTGGCGGTACCGTTATCTCCGAAGAGATCGGCCTGAGCCTGGAAACCACTACCCTGGAACACCTGGGTAATGCCAAGCGCGTCATCCTGAACAAAGAAAACACCACCATCATCGATGGTGCTGGCGTGAAAACCGATATCGACTCGCGTATCTCCCAGATCCGCCAGCAAATCGGCGACACCAGCTCGGACTACGACAAGGAAAAACTGCAAGAGCGTCTGGCCAAGCTGTCTGGCGGCGTTGCAGTGATCAAGGTCGGTGCCGGTTCCGAAGTCGAGATGAAAGAGAAGAAAGCCCGCGTTGAAGACGCCCTGCACGCAACCCGCGCAGCCGTTGAAGAAGGCGTGGTACCTGGCGGTGGCGTGGCACTGGTTCGCTCGCTGCAGGCTATCGAAGGTCTGAAAGGCGACAACGCTGATCAGGACGTCGGTATCGCTCTGCTGCGTCGTGCAGTCGAAGCGCCTCTGCGCCAGATCGTTGCCAACTCCGGTGACGAGCCAAGCGTTGTTGTCGACAAGGTCAAGCAGGGTTCGGGTAACTACGGTTACAACGCTGCTTCCGGCGAATACGGCGACATGATCGAAATGGGTATCCTTGACCCGGCCAAGGTGACTCGCTCTGCTCTGCAGGCGGCGTCCTCCATCGCCAGCTTGATGATCACCACCGAAGCGATGATCGCTGACGTGCCTGAAGACAAGCCAGCAGGCGGCGGCATGCCGGACATGGGCGGCATGGGTGGTATGGGCGGCATGATGTAAGCCAGCTTTACCCCCAGCGTTACACCCATAAAGAACCCCGCCTTGTGCGGGGTTTTTTATGGTCTTTGTGTGCCGGATCAATCAATGTGTCGGTTGTACCTTGCTGTTCTCGAGACCTTTGGGTTCGGGGCGGTAAAGCACGAAGTAATAAACCCCCAGACAGATCAGCCAGCAGAACACCGCCGTCCAGATGTTATGGGAAAAGAAGTGCGCACCTTGCAGCATCCGCCCGACAGAGAAGACCGTTCCCAGGCCAAACGCCAGAGCCAGCCCTATTTTCGCCATCCGTGGACGGCGGTCGCGAAGGGCGAAGAACAGTGCGAACAGGGTAAAGCCGGTCGCCGCATGACCGCCCGGCCAGCAGCGTCCCGGTTTATCGGTCGCAGGGCGTGGGCTCAGCAGTTCGCTGTAGGTTTCCTGACCACCGAATTCCTTCAGGCTCCAGGGGCATTGCACTGACGTCACCACTTTCACCGGGGTAACGAAGGCAGTTGAAAGCGCCATGGACAGCACCAGGCAACCCAGTTCTCTGCGCCACGGCATCAGCCGCTGTACCTTGAAGGATGCCGCAAAGCCGATCATCGCCAGTACGCCGAACAGCATGACCAATTGTTTGGCGCGGTCGTGGAGGATGTCTTCCAGAAAATAGCTGTGCCTGCCAATGAATTGCCCGCTGACCGGATCGAAGGCCAGTTTGGCGATGTCCATGTCCAGCGAAGTCAGTTCAAGCAGCATGAGGGTCAGCGCTACGGCGACAGGGATACCCAGGTAAATCCACGGGTTGATCGAACGGGAGTAGGGTGGGGCGACGGTTTTCGACATATCGAATCCAGATCTTTGAAGGGCATGCCGCGATTATTGTGTGCGACGGTTCGTCTCAAAGTGTGTCATGAGCCTTATGAATCATAGGTGAAAAAATCGTCATGCCATTTCGGCGCTGGCCCTCACGCCCACTTCGTCTTAAGCTGCGCCAGCCCAAACTGCATATGAGAGTGCTTTATGCGAATTCTTCTGGTTGAAGACAACCGCGACATCCTGGCGAACATGGCCGATTACCTGGGCATGAAAGGCTATACCGTCGATTGCGCCCAGGATGGCCTCTCAGGACTGCATCTGGCAGCCACCGAGCACTACGACCTGATCGTCCTCGACATCATGCTGCCCGGTATCGACGGCTACACCTTGTGCAAGCGCCTGCGCGAAGATGCCCGGCGTGATACGCCGGTCATCATGCTCACCGCCCGCGATCAACTGGACGACCGTCTGCAGGGTTTCCGCTCCGGTGCCGACGACTACCTGCTCAAGCCGTTTGCCCTGTCTGAACTGGCCGCGCGGATCGAAGCGGTATTGCGTCGTGCCCAAGGCGGCGGGCGGCGTACCTTGCAGGTGGCCGATCTGGTCTACGACCTCGACACCCTTGAAGTGACGCGTGAGGGGCGCATGCTCAAGCTCAACCCGGTCGGGCTCAAGCTGCTCGCCGTCCTGATGCAGAAAAGCCCGCATGTGCTGCGTCGCGAGATTCTCGAAGAAGCGCTGTGGGGCGATGACTGCCCGGACAGCGACAGCCTGCGCAGCCATGTGCACCAGTTGCGTCAGGTGATCGACAAACCGTTTGGCAAACCGCTGTTGCAGACCGTGCATGGCGTGGGCTATCGCTTGGCCGAGGGCCGGGATGGAGTTTAAACAGAGTCTTGCGCAACGGATCATCATTGCCTTCGCATTGATGAGTGCACTGGTCGCCGGGTCGTTCGCCATCGGGATCATCTCCACCGTCCACCTGGTCGAAGAAAAGCTGATTTCCGCCGGACTCGGTGGTGACCTCAACCGTCTGATGCTGATGGACAGCGTCAGCGACTGGAGCCACCGGCCCAAGCCCGACCAGTTGTTCTATTTCACCAATGGTCCGGGCGACTTCGACCTGCCCAAGGATATTCGTCACCTTGAGCCAGGTTTCCATGAGGTGTTCCGTGGGCCGTTGTCATACCACGCCATGATCGAGGTGGTGGATGGCCGGCATTACGCCCTGTTGCAGGATCAGAGCGATTTTGAAGAGCGTGAGCGGGTGCTGTTCGCCGTCGTGCTGGTCGGTTTCGTTCTGGCCCTGGCGCTGGCGGTGTTTCTGGGTTGGGTGCTGGCGCGCCGGGTCATGGCACCTGTGGTGCGTCTGGCCCGGCAGGTTCGCCACCGTGACCAGTTGCTCGGACTGGCACCGCCACTGGCGCCCGACTACGCCGCTGACGAAGTCGGCGAGTTGGCGGTGGCCTTCGATGCGACATTGGGCCGTTTGCGGCAGGCGTTGATTCGCGAGCGCATGTTCACCAGCGACGTGAGCCATGAACTGCGTACGCCATTGATGGTGCTGGCCAGCTCTTGTGAGCTGCTGCTGGAAAACCCTGCGCTCGATTTGCGCGGCCGCCGTCAGGTCGAGCGTATCGGCCGTGCCTGCGAAGAAATGCGCGATCTGGTACAAACCTTCCTGATGCTCGCTCGCACCCAGCGCGAAGACCCGGCCATGACGCCCAAGGCCACGCTGGTCGGGGTGGCCGAACAATTGATCTCCCAGTGGCGTGACCCGATAGAGAGCAAGGGGCTGCAGTTGACCTACACGCCACCGGCCGATGACCAGCTGTCCGATATTCGTTACAACGCGACCTTCCTGCATGCCGTGATGGGCAACTTGCTGCGCAACGCGCTTCACTACACCGATCACGGATTCATTGCGCTGACCCTGCACGCCGAAAGCTTCACCGTGGAGGACAGTGGTGTGGGCATTCCCGAGGAGAAGCGCGAGGCAATGTTCGAGCCTTTCGTACGCGGCAACGAGCAGCGCGGAGAGGGGCTGGGCCTCGGGCTGTCACTGGTGCAGCGCATTTGTACCAACCAGGGATGGAGCGTCGATCTCACCCCTATGGAACCTCATGGTTGCCGGTTCAAGGTAACGCTCAACGTGATCAAACCCTGACCTTTCTCCCGAGTAGACCGGCCTCATTGTGTAGCGGCCAATTGACTGCACTTCGTCGATTGGCCACACACGGCCTCTAACTCTCTGTAAAATCTCGAAACACCTGACGTTAAAAGGTAACATTTTTTTCACATTCAGATGACCTGACGGTGACGGCGGTGCCTTTAGTTTGGCCCCCATCAACATCAGGAGCTGCTCTCATGAGCGATCGCATCGAACTCGAGTTTTCCCGAAAGTACGACAAGACACACGCCCGCCAGTACCTGGAAAAGCATCAGGACGGTATCTGGCGCAAGCTGTCGCATCATCGCGATGAACAGTTGGCGAGAAAGGCGCTGCACATGGCCGGAGACCCGGGCCTGGTGCTGGACCTGCCTTGTGGTGCCGGACGCTTCTGGCCATTGTTGGCCGAGAAGCCGAACCGCTCGATCATCGGTGCCGATAACTCCGCAGACATGCTCAGTACCGCCTGTGCCTCGCAGCCGGCAGACGTTGTAAAACGGGTACAACCTTTGCAGACATCTGCCTTTGCCATCGACCTGCCGGATAACGCAGTAGACAGCATTTTCTGCATGCGCTTGTTGCACCATGTCGGTCAGTCCAGCGACCGGATGGCTCTATTGCGCGAGTTTCAGCGCGTGACCCGTGACAGCGTGATCGTCTCCCTCTGGGTTGATGGCAATTTCAAGGCATGGAAGCGTGCGCGCCTGGAGAACAAGCGCCAGCAAAAAACCGGGCGGGAAAGTTACCAGAATCGTTTTGTGTTACCTGTTGTTACCGCAGAAACCGAATTTGAGCAGGCAGGATTTCGCATCCAGAACCGAATGGATTTCCTGCCCATGTACGCCATGTGGCGAGTCTATGTCCTACGTAAAAGGTAAAAAGATGGGTTTGCAGTCCGTGAAAGAACCAGTTGTGAACCCGATCCAGAATGAGTTCGATCAGTTCTGGAGCCAGCGTGGCGAATGGGTTGAAGAACCCAATGTGCGTCGCGGTGGCGAAAGTGGTGTGCAGCGGCTGGTCATGGACGATGGGCAGACCCTTTATGCCAAGCGTCAGACAGGTCATATCTACCGCAGCCTGCTGCACCCGTTGGGCCGCCCCACCGTACTGCGCGAGCGCGAGGCGCTTGAAGGCCTGCGCAAGCTTGGCGTCGTCGTCCCCGAAGTGGTGTTTTGCGGTGCTGAACGGGGTGAGGACAACGCCTGGAGGGCATTGCTGGTCACCGTGGCGCTGGAAGGCTTCGAGGAAATTGAAAAGTGGCAGGCTGCCGGAGGGCGCGAGCGCCATGGCGAGCTGTTCTATGAGCGGGTGCTCAAGGAAGTGGCAGCCACGCTGGCGCGCATGCACCTGGGGCGCTGGCAGCACAGCTGTCTGTACATCAAGCACATTTTCGTGCGCGTGACAGGGGAAGGGCCGGACGCCAATGTCGAGGTCGCCTTGCTCGATCTCGAGAAGGGCCGTCGTCGCCTTACCGCTCAAGGCGCAGCCCAGCATGATATGAAACAGCTACGACGCCATTCGTCATTCAGCGCTGCAGACTGGCAGAAGTTGATCTACTTTTATCAGGCAGCGTTTGGCAGCTCTATCAAAGGTTTAGAGTCATGAAGCTAGAAATGGCAAGAGGTTTGTTTATCTTCGGTGCACTGGCAGTTGCCACCGTCGCCGTGGCGGCGCTTGAACAACCGTCTACTCGCATCCTCACCACGCAGCACGGCGAGGGCCATTGCCCGATGCCACGCGTGGCGAAGAATCTGGTGAACGTGCAGCCGGACCACGACCTGTTGCTGTTCATGTACAGCCTGGCGCAGGGCACCGGGGTCAAAAACTGAAGCCCTTGCAGGCCCTGTACCTAACCCACCTGAGCCAGATGAAGATGGTTGTCCCACAACCCGGCTGGCAGGTCCAATGGCCGAGCCAGCAGTTGCGCCTTGCGACAGTCATAGAAGCGGCAGCGTCCCTGGCCTGAGGTCACGACAAAGCCGTCGGCGACAGCCCCCACTCCCGCACAGTCCGGCAGCGGCGCATCCAGTTTCAATGCGCCACTGTCCAGGTCCCAGATGAAGAAGCGATTGCCGCGTGGCGCCGTCAGGGCCACCAGTCGCAGGTCACTGTGTACTGCGACGCTGGCGGTGTAGTGGGCCATCGCGCGCAATTGCTCCTCTGCTACCGGAAACGCCTGGAATGGCTGGCCTGGACGCTTGATGGCCAGCAGTTCGGCCAACTCGTGGCTGTCGCCCATGAACTGCTGACCCGCAACGATGGTGCCATCGCTGGCAATACCCATGTGGCGCACGCTGTTCATCTGCTGGGAAAGCGCTTCCTTGCTGAGTAACGTACCGTCACGCTGCATGATGACCAGGCTGGGTTGCATGGCATCGAGGTTCATCTCTACCCGGCTTTCCGCCTCGGTGCGAATGCCACCATTGGCGACCACCAGCGTTTCACCGTCCGGCATCCAGGAGACCTGATGCGGACCGATGCCATGCGTGGAAATTTCAGCCGAGTGCACCAGTCGCTCGCCGACGAAGCGGTAGACGCCCAATAAACCGCGGCCTGGATCGCGGGTGTCGTTTTCCGTCGCATACAGCCATTCGCCGTCGCGATGAATCACGGCATGGCCGTAGAAGTGGCGGTCGGGCTGCGAAACGATGGTTTGCAGCAAGCGACCATCGCGCAGGTCGATCAGGTAGCTTTCAGTGCCTGGGCGACGCGCGATGAACACCGCGAGTGGCAGGTCGGGATGATTGATGATGTCGTGGCAGCGCTGGCCCACCCGGGTGGCGAATACCTGCGTTCCGTCGAGCTTGAAACCCACCGCGTAGTGCTTGCCGTCGCCATCGTCGCGAGCGGAAAGCAACAAGGGGCGTGTGTCCTTTTGCCTGAACAGGGTCCAGCCACCCAGCGTGCAGGCGCTGAGCAGAAGACTGCCGAGCGCCATGGCCTGACGTCGCAACATCACATGCACCTCTTGATCAATCGCCGTCGTTGGCGTTGAAGCCCAACTGAATGCCGAGGGCCTTGGCCAGCTCGCCTTCGTGCAGGCGGTGCACGGCATTCAGGCTGTCGTAAAACGCATTGAGTTGCTGGCGTCCTGCATCCGTGGCCAGC
Organism: Pseudomonas sp. P129; assembly: GCF_020312195.1. Lineage (NCBI taxonomy): Bacteria > Pseudomonadati > Pseudomonadota > Gammaproteobacteria > Pseudomonadales > Pseudomonadaceae > Pseudomonas > Pseudomonas sp. P129. The sequence goes on from NZ_JAGPYS010000001.1 coordinate 578,553, forward strand.
AGGTCGGCCAGTGGCGGCTTGAGTTCCGACAGCAATTTGCGGCTGTTAGCGTAGGCGGCATCGATTTTGTCGGCCAGCGGTTTCTGCTCGGCGGGCAGCAGGCTGCGCAAGCCCTTGTTGTCGACACCGGTCCACACCGTCTCGGCGCTGATCAGGCTGGCTTCCAGGCTGCTGAGCGACGACTTGCTGCGCCACGCATCTGCCTGGAAGGGCTGCGGTTGCCCCTTGCTCTGACGACCCAGTGGCGTGCCGAGCTTTTTCTTCAGGCTGTCGAGGGCGGTGACCTGAACCCGCAGCAATTCGGCGATGGCTTCGTGAGAGTCGGCGTAGCGCTGATTGGGGAACTTGCTCAATTGCGCGAGCATGCCGTCGGTGCTGTTCCAGCTGTTGAGGATTTCTTCAGCCAGTTGTTTCTGGCGTTCACCGATGGCCATCAGCAGCGGGCAGTAGCGTGCTTTCTGCTCGGCATTGGCCATGTCGATGTCGGCGTCGAAGAGGATGTATTCGTAGGCGGACAAACCCTGCACCACGACACTGGCCTTGGACAGTTCCTGAGCGGTGATCTGCGGCTGTGCAGTCACCAGTTGCTCGACCTGACGGCCCACCAGGTTCTTCTTGTCTGGCCAGAACTGTATTTGCCAGGCGCGATTGCCTTCGGCCAGAGGGCCGATCAACAGTGGTTGCAACTCGGCCCAGGTCTTCTGTGCTTTCAGAAAGTCGGCGCGGGCGCTGGCCAGATCAGTCTTGCCCTGGCAGAACGCCAATGCGCTGGCTGCCAACTGACGATCAGCCTCTACCCAGCGGCTGTAGGTCGGCAGGATGACCTGTTTGGCAATCGCTGCGGACGTCACCGCCTGAGGGTCGGATGGCGAGCAGGCACCCAAGGCAAGCGCCGCAAGGCTGGTTAGCAACAACTTGGGTCGGAACATGTCCGGCTCCTTATTTCTGAAAGGAAGGTGTTTGAACAGGAAGATTCTGCAAAGGGCGCAATCATAACGAATTCAGGAAGGCCAACAGCGCTTCACGTTGCTGGGCGTCAAAAGCCAGAACCTGGCGCTGCGCCGCCTGCGCTTCGCCACCGTGCCACAGTATCGCCTCAAGCACATTGCGCGCGCGACCGTCATGCAACAGTTGCGTGTGTCCGCTTACGGTGCCGGTCAGGCCCAGCCCCCACAAGGGCGGGGTGCGCCACTCACTTCCGCTGGCCTGGAACTCGGTACGGTTATCGGCCAGCCCTTCGCCCATGTCGTGCAGCAGCAGGTCGCTGTACGGGCGAATTTCCTGATTGGCCAACTCGGGTTCGGCGGCGTCGCTACGGGTTTTGAAAGAAGGGGTGTGGCATTGCTGGCAGCCCGCCTGGAAAAACAGGTTCTTGCCTGCCAGCACCTGCGGGTCGTCGACCTTGCGGCGCGCCGGAACAGCCAGGTTGCGGGTGTAGAACTCCACCAGGCGCAGGATGTTGTCGCTGACTTCCGGTTCGCCATCCGGGCCATTGCCATTGGGCGCAGCCAGGCAATCGGTCTGGGCCGGCTTGCAATCATCGAAAGGGCGCAGGCTGGTGGTCAGCCCCATGTCGCCGGAAAAGGCGTGCACGTTCTGCTGGTTGAGATTCGGCTGGCCGGCTTTCCAGCCAAACCGGCCCATCACCACTTTTTGCCGAGCATCGTCCCAGACCCAGTTGGGACGTCCCGAGATGCCATCGGCGTTCTTGTCATCGGGGTCGGCATTGGCAAGGATGGCGTCATCGGCAATCGCCTCGAGCAAGCCCAGACCGATCATCGGCGGGGCCACGCGAGCCGAGATGTGAGTATCGGGGTGCATGGGGCCATAGCCCAACTGGGTGATCCTGAGGGTCGGCTGGCGCAGCTCGACTGATGTGCCATCGCGAAATTCGACCGTCAGCGCATCGTACTCGACCCGCACCTTGCCCTCGGGCGTTACGCCGGGGTTCGACATGTCCTGCAATTGCCCGCCGTAGACCGGTTCGGGCAGCACGCCGTTGCGTTTTATAAGGTCGGCATAGGCCGGGTCATCGGGAATCGACAGCCTGACCAGCATGGACACGGCATTGCTGTCGCCAGCCTCCGGCGGATGACCGCGACCGTCCTTGATGTGGCAGTTCTGGCAGGCATTGGTGTTGAACAGCGGGCCAAGCCCATCGCGAGCCGTGGTGGTCGATGGCGCAATCACCCACGGGCTGCGGAAGAAGCTGTTGCCGACGCTGAAGTCCAGCCGCCGCACGGGGGCCAGGTTGGCCGAGGGCATCGAGAAAGCGCTCTGGTCGCTCTTCCTGACGGTGGCGCTGCCACCCGACAAGGCTTCTCCCGGCTCGGCATGCGTGAAACGCGGGGCGTCATCGCATGCGCTCAGGACCAGGGTCGTGAGCAAGGCAAGTGATAGACGGAGCCGCGTACTCATAAACATCCTGCAACGGGGCGAAAAATCGGGGCGTGCAAGCTTATCAGCCTCGTGCGGTTTGAATAAGAGGGATTATCGTTTGCGACGTGTTGTGCAATGTGATGTTACGAATCTTTGAGGCTGGTCGGGTCCTGATGTTTTTGCCTATGCTGCGCAGGCTGCTTCACACGATCAGTCACATGACGCTGGCAGCATTCATACACCAACGGTCAGCAGAGATTATCCAATGAATAACCCGGACAACAGCGCGTTCGTGACCACCCTCCAGGCACTGGAAGCGATCTATGGCCCGATCGCACCTCCTTCGCTCATCAAGGAAGTTGACCACATTCATGAGGTCTACCGGCCTTTCATCGAGCAGGCACCGTTTGCCGTGCTTGCCTCTGCCGGGCCTGACGGGCTCGATGCTTCTCCACGTGGCGATCAGGCGGGCCTGGTGCATATCGAGGACAGCAAGACGCTTTATCTGCCGGACCGACGCGGCAACAACCGCATCGATACGCTGCGCAACATCGTCAACGATCCGCGCGTTGCGCTGCTGTTCCTCATACCCGGCGTGGGTGAAACCCTGCGCGTCAACGGAACCGCTCAGATATCGGTTGAGCCCGAGTTGCTCTCGCGTTTCGCAGTGAAGGGCCAGTTGCCCAGGTCTGTCCTGCGCATTTCAGTGACCAGCGTGTATTTCCAGTGCAGCAGGGCGACCATCAGGTCCGGTTTGTGGGACCCGGCGAAGCACATCGAACGCAGCGCGCTACCCACTGCCGGGCAGATCCTCAAGGCGGTTTCGGCGGAGCAGATCGACGGTGATGCCTACGACAAGGCGTTGCCGGGACGTATTGCCGATACGTTGTACTGATGCTCGGGAGTCTGCCGATGTCGCAGGTCAACGCGCACGGCAGTTGCAAACGATGCCTGTCAATCAGACACAAAAAATGCCGGTCAGCGAACTGACCGGCATGGATGGTTACTGCAACAAACGCGGTTGATCAGAACTCGTGATCGGCGTTGTCCGGGTTCAGGTCAGTGATGCCCAGCTTGCCAGCCGCCTGCTCGATAGCGCCGGTCTGTTTGACCAGCGCGGCGATGGCGTCACGCACCACCTGATTGCCAGCCGTGTTGCCGGCAGCGATCAACTGGTCGAAATGCTCGCCCTTGTTCGCGTGATCGACAATGACCTGCAACTTGGCCTGAGTGTCGTCCAGGTCAGCGCGCAAGGTGGCGTCGGTGGCCGGGTCTGCCTTGGCGACCAGAGACGAAAGGCTCGGGCCGCTGACCTTGCTGCCGTCGGTGCGGGTGTACTCGCCCAGGTAAACGTTGCGAATGCCCTTGCCGTTGTAGAAGTGCGAGTTGTGCGTGTTATCGCTGAAGCAGTCGTGTTCGTCTTCGCTGGAGTTGGCTTCAAGTGCGACTTTCATGCGCTCGCCCGCCAGTTCACCCAGCGACAGGCTGCCCATGCCGAAGAGCATTTTGCGCAGACCGCTTTCGCCGGATTCGGCTTCCAGCGTGGCGCGGTAGTTGTCGGGGACGCCGGCCTTCCAGTTACCGGACATTTCTTCAAGGTCGCTGACCAGCAGGTCGGTGACGGCCTTGAGGTAGGCACGGCGGCGATCATTGTGGCCGCCGGTTGCGCCAGCCCCTTGCAGGTAATCGCTGGCCGGACGTGCGCCGGCGCCAGGGCCAGTGCCGTTCAGGTCCTGGCCCCAGAGCAGGAATTCGATGGCGTGGTAGCCGGTGGCGACGTTGGCCTCGGAACCGCCCAGCTCGTTCAGACTGGCGAGTTTTTCGGAGGTGATTTCCTTTACGTCGACCTTGTCTTCGCCGACCTGAATCTCGGTGTTGGCGATGATGTTGGCAGTGGCGCCCGGGTTGCCCAGTGCGTGTTGATAATCCTTGGCCACATAGTCGATCAGGCCTTCGTCCAGGGGCCAGGCGTTAACCTGTCCTTCCCAGTCATCGATGATGGTGTTACCGAAGCGGAAGACTTCGCTCTGCATGTACGGCACACGCGCAGCGATCCACGCCTCACGGGCGGCTTTCAGGGTTTCATCGTTGGGTTTGGCCAGGAAGGCGTCGACGGCCGTGCTGAGTTTTTTCGCGCCGGCCTCGGCATCGTCGAACACGGCGGACACCATGTTGGCGTAGTTCGCGACCACAGCCTTGGCCGCCGCGTCGTCAGTCTGGGCGGCGGCTGCCGGAGCAGGAGCAGCAGGCGTCGCAGCCGGCGTCGCCGGAGCAGCGGCTGGCGCGGGAGCCGGTGCGGCAGCCTTGTCCTTGCCTTCGCCACAACCGGCGAGAGAGATAGCGATGGCCAACAGACTTGCGGTTGCCAGAGGCATACGAATCATGACGGAATCCTGCGTCGATAAAGGTGATGGCGGGGGTGCGCCCATAAAATCTGCGACATAATGCGAAAGATTTGCATTCGATGTAAAGGCAAAACGCCTGTGTGGGCGTGTTCAGGCATTCGGCAGGTTGTAACAGTCGGTTTCAAGATGAGGTGAATGGCCGGGAGCATGCAAATCGGCTCACAGACTGGCGGCATGGTCCTGACGCGACTGCTTGAGGTAAGCCAGCAGTTCGCGACCCGGCAGCGGCTTGCTGTACAGATAGCCCTGGCCTTCGTGACAGCCCTCGGTCACGACATAGGCCTCCTGCTCGACGGTCTCCACACCTTCGGCAATCACTTGCATGCCCAGGCTCTTGCCCAGCTGGATAATGGCTCGCACGATAGTAGCGTCATCGTCGTCATCGATCAGGTCCTGCACGAAGCTGCGGTCAATCTTGATCTTGTCCAGCGGCAGGCTTTTCAGGTAACTCAGCGATGAGTAGCCGGTGCCGAAGTCATCGATGGCAATCAAGGCACCGGAGCGTCGCAAGCTCAACAGGTGCTGGGCGGCGGTGTTGATATCTTCCATCAGCCCGGTTTCGGTCACTTCCAGTTCCAGGCTGCGCAGTGGCAAGCGATAGATCTGCAGCAGGTTGTTGACCACGCGGGGCAGTTCCGCGTGATGCAGCTGCACGGTCGACAGGTTGACGGCCATGCGCAAATCGGTGAACCCCTGATCGAGCCATTCGCGCAGCTGACGGCAGGCCTGATCCAGCACCCACTCTCCGATGACGATGATCGTGCCGTTCTGTTCGGCCAGCGGGATGAATACGTCCGGCGGCACCAGGCCATGCTCCGGATGCTGCCAGCGGATCAGCGCTTCTACGCCGACGATACGGTGATCGCGGTAGCTGATCTGCGGTTGATAGACCAGGTACAGCTGATTGCGTGGCAGGGCTTCGCGCAGGTCTTTTTCAAGTTCGCGGCGGCGGCGCATTTCGCTGTCCACGCTGGCGATGTAGAACTGATACCGGTTACGCGAGCGGGCTTTGGCCAGCGTCATGGTCTGTTCGGCTTTTTGCAGCAGTTTTTCGGTGCTGTCGCCGTCTTCGGGAAACAGCGTGATGCCGATGGTTGCCCGCAGTCGAATCTGCTGGTCACCGACAATGAACGGTGCCTCCAGCTCATCGAGAATATTCTGCGCCAGCTCTGCTGCCTCGTAGGGCTGTTCGATGTTGGACTGAACCAGCGCGAACTGGTCGCCGCCCAGGCGCGCCAGTGCGCCGAGCAGTACGCTGTGCGCGCGCAGGCGGTCAGCGAGTGCGAGCAGTAATTGATCGCCGGACTGGTAGCTGAACTGTTCGTTGATGCCCTTGAAGTCATCCAGACCCACGCAAAGAACCGCCACTCTGTGTTGCTGGCGCCCCGCATCTTCCAGAATCCTGTCCAGCCCGGTCTGCAACTGAAGTCGATTGGGCAGACCGGTGAGGAAATCGTATTGCGCCATGCGCTGCAGATTGTTCTCGGCCTCATGGCGCAGATAAGTGTGGCGCTCGATGGAGGCCAGCAATTGGTTGGCGGTGTTGACCCAGATCCCCAGTTCGTTTTTCTCGTGGCCTTTGAGCAACGGCAATTGGTGTTCGCTGGGGCGGTCGGGGTTGATCGCGATCAGGTGCTCGATGATCTTTGACAGTGGCTTGGTCAGCAGCCAGTGATAGACCAGATACAGCACCAGCCCCATTGCCAGCGCACGCAGCACGCCGGCGACAAAGATGATGCCGGCATTGACCAGAAAGCTTTCGCCGTAATTGGCGGTGTCGAGAGTGATGCGCAGGTCGCCGTAATACTCGCTGTAGGGGCTACGGCCTACCAGTTGAGTGGTGAAGCTGCGCTCCTGGCCGAGGATGAGGTCTGTCAGCCACCGGGTGGGAGAGTCTTTCAGCGGCCGGTCTTTCTCGGCCAGCAGGCTTTCATTGGGGTGCCCTATGGACGCCATGCGTACCGAGTCATCCTGGAACAGGCCTTCGATGACCTGCATGCCCATCTCGCGGTCCAGGCTGTAGACGGCCTGTGTCGAAGGATCGCGGAACATGCCGAGAATTCGCTCGGCATCGCTCGCCACGGCCTGACGTGTCTTGTAGGCGTCGAAGATGATTTGCGCACAACTGAGCAGGACGCCCACCAGAAGCGCCGAAAGCAGCACAACGCGCAGCAGCTTTACCGACAGGCTGTTCTTGAGTTCCAGCTTCAATGGCCGTTCCTTAGTTCGTGTCGGAGGGCATATCGCCTCATGACCCTCGAAAAACCAGGCCCGCACGCCGTGACCTTGTCACAACCGGTACGCCTGGCTGATCTTCGCGTTCCTTGCACCTGCTGGCCAAAGCCACCTCAATGCGTCGGGTGGCCAGTTAGGTAACCTGAGCAGAACACTGTAAAGAATTACGTCATAGAGAATTACGTTGTGGCACGAGTCAGCTAGCGTTTTCTGACAATACACAAAGTACGAGCGGCAGGCGAAAAAAGATTTGCGATTCGCCTGACTGGCAGGCGGGTGTTCGACGCCGTCTGTGAAACAGGCATCGGGTGAGCGACCTTTACCGGCCGGAAAACATAAAAAACCCGACGCTAGGCCGGGTTTTTCGATGACGCTGGACTCAGGAGGCGAATTGCTTGGCCACGAAGTCCCAGTTCACCAGATTCCAGAACGCTTCCACGTACTTCGGACGCAGGTTGCGATAGTCGATGTAGTAGGCGTGTTCCCAGACATCGCAGGTCAGCAGCGGGGTGTCGCCGCTGGTCAACGGGTTGCCGGCACCGATGGTGCTGGCCAGTGCCAGGGAGCCGTCAGCCTTCTTCACCAGCCAGCCCCAGCCGGAGCCGAAAGTGCCGATGGAAGTCTTGCTGAACTCTTCCTTGAACTTGTCGAAGGAACCGAACGCCTTGTTGATGGCTTCGGCCAGAGCGCCGGTAGGCTCGCCGCCAGCGTTAGGGGCCAGGCAGTTCCAGTAGAACGTGTGGTTCCAGACCTGAGCGGCGTTGTTGAAGATACCGCCCGATGAGGTCTTGATGATCTCTTCCAGGGTCTTGCCTTCGAACTCAGTGCCAGGCACCAGGTTGTTCAGGTTCACGACATAGGTGTTGTGGTGCTTGTCGTGGTGATATTCCAGAGTCTCCGCAGAAATGTGCGGCACCAGAGCGTCTTTGGCGTAGGGCAGTGGCGGCAATTCAAAAGCCATGGTTTATCTCCTTTCAGGTCAATTGCGGTAGTCGCAGGGCCGATCACGGGCGGCCAGATACAGCATGCACCGGGAGTTTTACTCTTTTGCGGCGCAGACCCCGGACTATAGCACCGGGCCTGCGGCTTAACCACGCAACAACTGTGTGGGATAGAGGTTCCCGCGCTGTTGCTTCAACGGACATGAAACCTTCAGGCCGAACGGATCAATTGCCACGCCACACTGAACATCATGACCGCCACCATCACATCCAGCAGACGCCATGTGGCAGGGCGGGCCAGCCAGGGAGCGAGCCAGGCCGCGCCGATGGCGAGGCAGGAAAACCACAGCAACGAAGCGCTCGCGGCGCCTGCTACATAGGCGCCCGGCACACTCTGTTGTGCCCCGAGCGAGCCGATCAGTAGTACGGTGTCCAGGTACACATGCGGGTTGAGCAAGGTCACGGCCAATGCGCTGAGCAGTACCGTGCGGCGCGATCTTTTGCCAGCCGCGGCACCGTGTTCGAGGCTCTGCTTCGAGCAGGCCCGGCGCAGTGCCTGCACGCCATACCAACTGAGGAATAGCACACCGCCCCAGCGCGCCACCGCCAGCAGGGTCGGGTTATGCGCCAGCACATTGGCCAGACCGAACACCCCGGCGGCGACCAGAATGGCATCGCAGATAATGCAGAGCATCGCGACTGACACGTGGTGTTCACGGCGCAGCCCCTGAGCCAGTACGAATGCGTTTTGCGAGCCGATGGCCATGATCAGGCCAGCGGCGATCAGCAATCCGTTGAAGTAGCTTTGCCACATAAATACGTTCCCATCGAGCAGATTCAGGTGGCGACTTTCAATGTTGAAGCGATATAAGTAAAACCAATAATCATCATCTCTCATTAGGGAAACTGATGTTCGACTACAAGCTGTTGTCCGCGCTCGCCGCAGTTATCGAGCAGGCCGGGTTCGAACGTGCGGCCCAGGTGCTGGGGCTGTCGCAGTCAGCGGTCTCGCAACGGATCAAATTGCTGGAGGCGCGCATTGGGCAGCCGGTGCTGGTCCGCGCCACGCCGCCGAGCCCGACCGACATCGGCCGACGCCTGCTCAATCACGTGCAGCAGGTCCGCTTGCTGGAGCGCGATCTGCAAAGTCAGGTGCCGGCACTGGACGAGGAGGGCATGCCCGAGCGTTTGCGGATCGCCTTGAACGCCGACAGTCTGGCAACGTGGTGGGCACCGGCCATTGGTGACTTCTGCACGCAGCATCGTCTGTTGCTGGACCTGGTGCTCGAAGATCAGGACGTCGGGCTCAAACGCATGCGCGCTGGCGAAGTCGCAGCGTGTCTGTGTGGCAGTGAGCGCCCGGTGGCCGGGGCGCGCAGTCAGTTGCTGGGGGCGATGCGCTATCGGGCGCTGGCCAGCCCGGCATTCATCGCGCGCCATTTTGCAGACGGTGTCAGCCCCGAAAAACTGGTCAGATCAGCGGCGCTCGTTTACGGGCCGGATGATCTTTTGCAGCATCGTTATCTGGCATTGCTTGGTGTGCAGGACGGTTTCGAGCATCATTTGTGCCCTTCTTCCGAGGGTTTCATCCGTATGATCGAAGCCGGAATGGGCTGGGGGCTGGCGCCCGAACTGCAAGTGCGCGAGCAATTGCGCAGCGGCACGCTGCTTGAACTGCTGCCGGATCGCTGTATTGATGTGCCGTTGTACTGGCACCATTGGCGCAACGGTGGTCAGTTGCTGACACGTCTCACCGGGCATCTGGCTCAACATGCTGCCCACTGGCTGGTGCCGTTGAGCGATGAATGATCGTCATTACGATCATGTGTAATCAATGCGTGTCGGGTTACCCCTGTCACGCAGACGCGTTAATGGAGCGGTAAATGAAAATTCTGGTCACCGGCGCAAGTGGCTTCATCGGCGGACGCTTTGCGCGTTTTGCCCTTGAGCAGGGCATGAGCGTGCGGATCAATGGCCGTCGTGCCGATGCGGTCGAGCATCTGGTCAGACGCGGCGCCGAGTTCATTCAGGGCGACCTCGCCGACCCGTATCTGGTGCGCGCGCTGTGCGATGACGTCGAGGCCGTGGTGCATTGCGCCGGCTCCGTCGGCATGTGGGGGCGTCGTCAGGACTTTGTGCAGGGCAACGTGCAACTCACCGAGAACATTGTCGAGGGCTGCCTGAAACAAAGAGTGCGCAGGCTGGTCCACCTGTCATCGCCGTCGATCTATTTCAATGGTCACTCGCGCCGCGATATCACCGAAGACCAGGTGCCCAAGCGCTTCCACAACCACTATGCGGCCACCAAATACCTGGCCGAGCAAAAGGTCTTCGGCGCTGAAGAGTTCGGCCTGGAAGTGATTGCCCTGCGGCCGCGTTTCGTCACCGGTGCTGGCGACAACAGTATCTTTCCGCGCCTGCTGCACATGCAGCGCAAGAAGCGTCTGTCGATCGTAGGCAACGGCCTGAACATGGTCGATTTCACCAGCATGCAGAACCTCAATGAAGCGCTGTTGAGCAGCTTGCTGGCAACCGGGTCTGCGCTGGGCAAGGCGTACAACATCAGTAACGGCACGCCGGTCCCGTTGTGGGATGCGATCAATTATGTGATGCGGCAGATGCAGTTGCCTCAGGTTACCCGCTATCGTTCTTACGGGCTGGCCTACAGTGCGGCGGCGATCAACGAAGCGGCCTGCATGCTGTGGCCGGGCCGACCTGAACCTACGCTGTCCAGACTGGGCATGCAGGTCATGAACAAGGACTTCACGCTTGATATCGGCCGTGCAAGGCATTATCTGGATTATCAGCCGCAGGTCAGCCTGTGGACGGCGCTGGATGAATTCTGTGGCTGGTGGCAGGCACAGCACCCGATCTGAATGCGGCAGTAGCACAGTGAGATTGATTCTGCGCTGTTGTTATACTGCCGAACTTTGATTTACGAACTTTGATTTAACAGCTTCCTGAAGGGTTATTCATGCGCAACGATCCCTACGACGATGTCGATGACGTTCCCAGCCTGAGCGCCAAGGACGATGACGACGACTTTGCGCCGAGCAATGGCGCACGCGAGCGCACCACCGTCTATTCGCGCACCACGCCTGTGGTCAAGGTCAAGGGGCCGAGCACCGGGCCGCTCTGGGCATTGGTCGGTGCGCTGTTCATTGCGTTTTGCGGCCTTGGCTGGTGGAGCTTTCAGCAAGTGTCCCTGATGGAGCAACAACTGGTGGCGACGCAGGAAAGCTTTGCGCGTATCAGCGAAGAGGCGGCGGGGCGTTTGCAGGATATCTCCGGCAAGGTTGTGGCCACCGAATCGCTGTCCAGTGACGGCGAAGCCCTCAAGCAGCGCATCAAGTTGCTCGAAGCGCAACTGGAAGACCAGGACAAACAGCGTGAAGGCGTTGAAGGTCAGCAAGGCAGTCTCGACAAGCGTCTGGAGCAGATGGCCGCGCAAACGGCGCAACAACAAACCGAAAACGCGCAGATGCAGGAACAATTGAAAAGCGTTGTCGCTGAACTGGCTGCGCTGAAAACAGCGTTGCCTGACCTGAAAACCGCTCAGGCTGAGCAGGGCAAGCTGGACGCCCAGATCAAGAGCGTGGCAGCCGATGTCGCAGCCCTGAAAAAGCAGAGCAACCCTTCGGCTGCTGTCGAGCGACTTGAACAAGAGCTGATGGTGCTCAAGAGCGAGCAGGAAAATACTCCGGCACCGTCAGCAGGCGGCAATACTGCCGAGTTCGATGCCTTCCGTGCGCAGGTCACCCGTAGCATCAACACGCTTAACAGTCAGATCCAGAACCTCTCGCAACAGCTCAACGCACGTCGTTGATACCGCACCTTGCCTGCTGCTGCCCATAGCGGCAGGCAGGTGGCCCGGTTTTTTTGCACTCGCTAGATAGTTATATGCCTGCCAGTGGAGGGAGGGCTTACGCTTGCGTTTCAGTTAAATAAATGGAGTTTCAATAATGAATGGAATCAAAGAGATGCACACCGATATGCACAAAGACACAACCGAAAAAGATGGGTTCGTTGCTGAAGAACTTCAGCCCATGCATCTTGAGTATCCGGTATCAATCAAGCCAAAGGTAAACGTCAAACCCCCGGTCAAGGCGAAAGATCCAGTCAAACCGCCGGTCAAGAAAACGGACCCGGTCAAGCCGCCTGTGAAACCGCCGGTCAAGACAACGGACCCGGTCAAGCCGCCTGTGAAACCGCCGGTCAAGACAACGGACCCGGTCAAGCCGCCTGTGAAACCGCCGGTCAAGACCACGAAACCGGTCGAGCCGCCTGTGAAACCGCCGGTCAAGACAACGGACCCCGTCAAGCCGCCAGTCAAACCGCAGGTCAAGCCCTCTACCAGTGAGCCGGTAGCGCAGACGGTGCCCCCGGTGCCTGCTGCATCTTCGCGTCTGGACAAACTACTGGCAGTCGTCAACACCGCAACGGGCGTCCTGCAACTGGTCCAGCCGCCCAACAGCGTGAACAACGCGGACGGTACTGTCAGCTATCCGAACGGCAGCGTCGAGTCTGCAGATGGTCAATCCGTCACCCATTCTGACGGAGCCGTGCAGAACCTTGACGGCACGACCGTGCATGCCGATGGTTCTACAGAGCACCCCAATGGTGATATCCAGCACAAGGATGGAACCTGGGTTTTTGCGGATGGCTCGGTCAACTACCCGGACGGTCGCTGGAAGATGGCGGATGGCACGATCACCGACGCCGAAGGCAATGTACTAGGTACAGTCAAGCCTGACGTTGCGCCGTAGCGGTTACCCTTACACGGGCGATAAAAAAACCCTGACTCTTGCGAGTCAGGGTTTTTTGCCTTGCAGTAACGTTTTACAGGCGCGGGTAGTCGATGTAACCGACCGGCCCTTTGGCGTAGAACGTCTCCGGATGGGCTTCGTTCAGAGGGGCATCGCTGGCCAGCCGCTCCGGCAGGTCAGGGTTGGCAATGTACGGCACACCGAACGCGATTGCGTCGGCCTTGCCTTCTGCCAGCCAGGCATTGGCGCTGTCTTTGGTGAACTTCTCGTTGGCGATATAAACGCCGCCGAAATCCTTCTTCAACTGTGGGCCGAGGCTGTCTTCAGCATCATGCTCACGGGCACAGATGAAGGCGATACCGCGCTTGCCGAGCTCTTTGGCCACGTAGCTGAAGGTTTCAGCACGGTTTGCATCGCTCATGTCGTGCATGTCGAAGCGAGGCGAGAGGTGAACACCTACACGGCCAGCGCCCCAGACATCGATGACTGCGTCGGTCACTTCGAGCAGCAGACGCGCACGATTTTCCACCGAACCGCCGTACTCGTCGGTGCGCTGGTTGCTGCCGGTCAGCAGGAACTGTTCGAGCAGATAGCCGTTGGCGCCATGCACTTCCACGCCGTCGAAGCCCGCAGCCTTGGCGTTTTCCGCACCGACGCGATAGGCCTCGACGATGTCACCGATTTCCGCCAGCTCCAGCGCGCGAGGTACTGGCAGTGGTGTGATGGGGCGCATCAGGCTCACGTGCCCTTCAGCCGCAATGGCACTCGGCGCGACCGGGGTTTCGCCGTTCAGGTAGGACGGGTGGGAAATACGGCCCACGTGCCACAACTGCAGGGCGATACGGCCACCGGCGTTGTGCACGGCCTTGGTGATATTGCTCCAGCCACGTACCTGGTCGTTGGACCAGATGCCCGGGGTGTCGGGGTAGCCCACGCCCATCGGCGTGACAGAGGTGGCTTCGGTCAGGATCAGGCCGGCCGAGGCGCGCTGAACGTAATACTCGGCCATCATCGCGTTCGGTACACGGCCTTCATCGGCACGGCAGCGTGTCAGTGGGGCCATGATGATGCGGTTGGGCAGTTGCAGATCGCCCAGGGTGATCGGGTCAAAGATAGTCGTCATGTATCGAATCCTCGTAATTGATCAATGCGTAGCGTGTGCCAGATCCGGATTGCCGGTCTGACGGAAAGTAATCAGGGTGATCAGCAGCGCCAGCACTGCCAGTACGGCTGCCGCCAGCGGTACGCTGGTCAGGCCCAGACCGTGGGCGATGACGCTGCCACCGACCCAGGCGCCGAGTGCGTTGCCGACGTTGAAGGCGCCGATGTTCAAGGTTGAAACCAGATTGGGTGCCGCCTTGCCGAAGGTCACCACGTTGATCTGCAGCGCCGGGACGGCAGCGAAGGCCGCGACTGCCCAGAGGAACAGGGTGATTTCAGTCGGGATCAGCGCGGCGCTGGTCCAGCTGAGTACGGTGGAGATCACCGCCATCGAGACGAACACGCCAATCAGCGTGGATGACAGGCGGCGGTCGGCCATCTTGCCGCCGATCACGTTGCCGGCGGTCAGGCCCAGACCGATGAGCAGCAGGGTCCAGGTCACGCCGTTGGGCGATACACCGGTGACTTCGCCGAGCAGCGGGGCAATGTAAGTGAACAGGGTGAACATGGACGCCGAGAACAGCGCAGTCATGGTCAGCGACAGCCAGATGCCGGCACCGCGGAGAGCGCCCAGTTCAGCGCGCATATCGAGCTTTTCTTCATTGCGGTTGGTCGGCAGGAAGCGGATCAGGCCGATCAGCGCAATCACGCCGATGACCGTGACAGCCCAGAAGGTCGAGCGCCAGCCTGCGTATTGACCCAGCGCAGTGCCCAGCGGCACGCCCAGTACGTTGGCCAGGGTCAGGCCGGTGAACATCAAGGCCACCGCTGAGGCACGCCGGTTGGCGGGCACCAGACCTGCGGCAACCACCGAGCCGATGCCGAAGAACGCACCGTGGCACAGCGCAGTCACCACGCGGGCGAACATCAGGACGTTGTAGTCACTGGCCAGCGCACAGAGCAGATTGCCAATGATGAAAATCCCCATCAGCGTGACCAGCGCAGCCTTGCGCGGCAGTTTTGCCGTGGCCATGGCCATGAACGGCGCACCGACGGCGACACCCAGCGCATAGCCGGTCACCAGCCAGCCGGCACCGGGGATCGATACGCCAAGGTCAGCCGCCACATCAGGCAGCAGGCCCATGATGACGAATTCGGTGGTGCCGATGGCGAAGGCGCTCAGGGCCAGAATGAGTAGCGAAAGAGGCACGGGGCAGCTCCTGGTAAACGTTGAAAAATCAGGTCGGGTTGTTCAGTTCTTCAACCAGCGCCTGAACGAATGCCTGTATGACTTCTTCGTTGCGTCGGAAGAAATGCCATTGGCCGACCTTCTTGCTGCTGATCAGGCCAGCGCGTTGCAAGGTCGCCAGATGGGCCGAGACAGTGGATTGTGACAATCCCGCACGCTGATCGATCTGTCCGGCGCACACGCCGTGTTCGATCGAGTACTCCTGGGCGGGAAAGCTTGCACGCGGGTCTTTCAGCCAGGTCAGGATTTCTCGGCGGACCGGGTGGGCCAGGGCTTTTATTATGTCGTCGAGGTCGATAGGCATGTCGTTCTCACAGGCGGTGTAGCGTTATATCGCGATAGAGCGAACCTTATATCTGTATTTCGCGATATACAAATATGATTATGTGCTTAGGATGGGTCAAATCGCTATATCGGGTTATAACGATATATGGACAGCAGGCCCGAAAGCGGCCTAGGCTTGCAGCCATGAACTACTTGGCACATCTTCATCTTGGTGGGCATCGGCCTGCTCAATTGCTCGGCAGCCTGTATGGCGACTTCGTCAAAGGTCCGCTGCCGGGACGTTTTCCTGCGGAGCTGGAAGCGGCGATTCGTCTGCATCGCAGCATCGACGCCTTCACTGACAGTCATCCGCTGATCAAGGCCTCCATTGCGCGCTTTCCGCTGCAGAGACGGCGCTATGCCGGCATCATGCTCGACGTCTTTTTCGATCATTGCCTGGCGCGCGACTGGCATCGTTATGCCGATCTGCCGTTGGACGCATTCACCCGCAAGGTCTATGCCACGCTGGCTGCCGAGCCGCAGTTGCCCGAGCGGCTGGCGCTGATCGCACCGCGCATGGCGGCGCAGGACTGGTTGGGTTCGTACCGGGATTTCGGGGTGCTGGAGCAGGTGTTGAGCGGCATATCCCGACGCCTGTCACGACCCGAAGGGCTGGCCGGCGGCATGCAGGAACTGCAGGCGCTTTACCAGCCCTTGAGTGCGGATTTCGCCGAGTTCTATCCGCTGCTCGAGAATTTCGCTCAGGCCGCTCGGGCCGGCCGCGAAACCACTTCGCTCGGCTGAGCCTGCGGCTCGCCAAACAACGCCACTTGAACCGCCTGCTGGGCCTTGAAGGCCAGTGCGGCACGTTCCTGGTCAGCGGTCGGGATCGGTGTCAGCAAGTGAATATGCACGTCGCTCTGCTCGTTGGCGAACAGTCGGCGCAAATGCGACAGCAGGTCATCGTCGCCAATGAACGGGGCTATCGGGTCCGGTTTGCCGTCACGCGAGTAACCAATGGCCACCGGCTGAATCGGCACGCCAGCGTCGATGGCGCTGGACAGCAGACGACCGTGAAAGGTGCGCAGGCTTTTGCCGTCCGTGGTGGTGCCTTCGGGGAAGATCAGCAGTGCGTTGCCTTGTTGCAGGTGGTTGCACATCTGCTTCTGGATCAGACGGCTGTCGCCCGATCCGCGACGAATGAACAGCGTACCGGCCTTCAGCGCCAGCCAGCCCGCTACCGGCCAGGTGCGTACTTCGGCCTTCGACAGAAACGACAGCGGCGCGAGCATGCCGAGCAGGGCGATGTCGGTCCATGACACATGATTGCTGACCCACAGCATGGGCTGGGTCGGCAGTTGACCTGTCACGGTGACGCGAAACGGCAGGGCGTTGGTCAGTCGCGCCATGAACCAGCGGCTCCAGCGCTGTCTGCGCTCCATCGAACCTCCGATTCTGGTACGTTCCAGGACCGCGAACGCGCTGGCAATCGTCAATCCGAGCGCTACGACCAGTAGCACCCGGACTACGCGGGCATAGCCGCGCAACCGGCTCATCACACGGCCGCCTTGAAGTGGCGGGCATAGCGCGGGCACAGGTCGTCGCGCTTGAGCAGGATGAACACGTCGGCCACCTGGAAGTCTTCGTCCCAGCACGGTTCGCCACAGATCTTGGCCCCCAGACGCATGTAGGCCTTGAGCAGCGGTGGCATCTCGCAGATCACATTGCTCGGGATGTCGAGGGTCGGCAGCGGATTCTTCGGTTCGGCGCGCAGGTGCTCGTTGCACAGGTAGCGTTCGCGCAGGCGTTGCATGATCGCATGGGCCTGAATACCGCCGTCCTGCATCGGGATGCTCGCGCAGCCCATCAGATAGCTGTAGCCGCCTTCGTTGAGCACCTCGGCCAGTTCGCTCCACAACACCGCAATGGTGCCGCCGTTGCGATAGGCCGGATCGACGCAGGTGCGACCCAGTTCGAGGATCGGCCCTTGCAGATTGACCAGCCCGTGCAGGCTGAACTCTTCTTCGCTGTAGAAGCGCCCCAGCGTGTTGGCGGCCTGGTGGTCGAGCAGCCGGGTCGTGGCAACCAGACGCCCGGTGTTCAGGTCGCGTACCCCGATGTGCGAGCAGTGAACATCGTAATCGTCGATGTCCAGGCCTTGTTCCGCGCCGTTGAGACGAGCGTTGAACTCTTCGCTGAACACACTGAAACGCAACGCCTGTGCTTCCTGCAAGGCGCGCGCTCCAATCAGGCGCTCGGCCTGAAGACGACGTTCAGAAGTGTTGTCACGAATGCGGGCGATCTGGGTCATACGAATCTCCATGAGCCAGCCTTGCAGATGCAGAAAGGGCTGGTTGACTGATTTGTCCAGGCGCTTTGCCGTAACTGCAGGCTAGGGAGATGGCGTGTCATGCCTGTGAAGCTTTGGTGATGGTTGTGTGACGGGAAGCGCTGTGGCCATTTCCTCTGCGTCTGCTCTTGGGTTGATAGCTGACTGTCATGAAACGCTGATACGGTGTGCGGATTACTCTTTAGAGGCCTTGTCATGCCGCGTGGATTTGTCCGTCTGTGTCTGGTTCTGATTCTGGGTTTCAGTACCCAAGGCGTCGTTGCTCAAACATGGCCGACAGAGCAATGGCCTTCTCGGTCTGTGCCGCGATCTGCGGCCATCGAAGAGCTCGAGGGTTACGCTTTCCCGCCTCGCGACGACGCCACGCGCAAGGGCGTACGCACCGATGCGCTGCTGGTGATTCGTGATGGCGAAGTTGTGTACGAGCGCTATGCCGGTGTGACCACCGGGCAAACGCCGCACCTGACCTGGTCGATCAGCAAAAGCATCATGGCGACGGTGCTGGGGGTGGCGTTTGCACAAGGGCGCTTTCAACTGAATGACCCGGTGGCGAAGTTCTACACGCCGTTCAAGGCGCACCCCGATATCGCCATCAAAGACCTGATGCACTGGGCTTCGGGTCTGGATTGGCAGGAAGACTACGAATACGCTCCGCTCAACTCCTCGGTGGTTGCCATGCTCTACACCCGCGGGCGTGACGACATGGCGCGTTTCACTGCCGATCACAGCGCTGCCCAGCACCCTGGCGAGACTTACCTTTATTCCAGCGGCGACAGCACCGTGCTGGCGGCGGCCTTGAAAAAGATGGTCGGCGATGAGGCTTATCCGGGTTATCCATGGACCGCGCTGTTCGACCCGCTCGGCATCCGCAGTGCGGTCTGGGAAACCGATGGCGCAGGTACATTTGTAGGCTCTTCCTATGCCTACATGACCGCCCGCGATCTGGCCCGCATCGGCCTGCTGATGCAGCGCGGCGGGCAATGGCAGGATCGGCAGTTGCTGAACAAGCAGTGGATGGACTTCGTGCTGACGCCGTTTGCCGGTGCAGGCGTGGATGCCAGCGTTGAAGTGCCCGCAGGTCAATGGTGGCTTAACCGCACTGGCGATGGCGGCAAAGGACCGTGGCCGGACGCTCCCCCCGACACCTTCGCGGCACTGGGGCATTGGGGGCAGGCGCTGTATGTGATTCCCGATCAGAAGCTGGTGATCGTGCGCTATGCCGATGACCGCGACAGTACCTACAACCACAATGAGATGCTCAAGCGCGTACAGGCCGCGTTCGGCAAGGAGGGCGGTCAATGAGCTCGCGTCGAATGTTCATCCTGCGCCGTCCCTTCAGCAGCCTGCTGTTGTTGATCGTTGCCGCACTTGCCGTACTCGCCTGGCAGTACCGTGTCAACCTGCAGGCATTTCCGACCATCATCAGTGCCTACACCGCCAAGGAATACTGTTCGTGCAGGTACGTCATGAACAATTCCGAAGCGTATTGCCAGGGCTACATCAAGCAGTATCTGCCCAGCACCCTGGTCGACGACAGCAGTCAAAAACGGGTCATTGCCAGCGGCCTGGGACGCACCAGCAGTGCATCGTGGCAGGGTGAGCGACAGGGCTGTCGCCTGCTGCCATGAGGGCTTGATGGATTGCCGCCGAACGCAGGCGTTTGCCAGCGGTCAGACAGGCGGATAAGGTGGCCCTCAATTGCACGTCTGGAGTCTGCATGCTCACTATGAATCGCCTGCTGCTGGTCATGCTGGCCGCAGTGGCGTTACCTGCCCATGCGAACTGGTATCTGGATAACGAGTCATCGCGACTCTCGTTCACCTCGACCAAAAATGCCGATATTGCCGAGGTGCATCGCTTTCTCGTGCTGCACGGCAAAGTCGACGCCAAGGGGCTGGCTGAGGTAGAGGTTGAAACCGACTCGGTCAGCACCGGCATTCCTCTGCGCGACGAGCGCCTTCGAGAGCAGGTGTTTCAAGTGCGCAAGTTTCCGGCTGCTCAGATCAATGCGCAGCTCGACATGCGCCCGATCAATAACCTGGCGCCCGGCGCACAGCTCGAACTGCGTTTACCGCTGACCGTCAGCCTGCGCGGCAAGACCCACAGCTATAACGCCGAGCTGCTGGCGACGCGTCTCGACGAGCGGCGCTTTCAGGTCGTGACGCTCGAGCCGCTGGTGATCCATGCCCAGGATTTCGATATGGCCCCGGACTTCAAAGCCTTGCGCAATGCCGCAGGATTGTCGGCGGTGAGCCTCTCGGTCCCGGTCGGGGCTGTCCTGATCTTCACGGCGCGCTGATATGAACGGTGCGATTTTCCCGTGGCGTGAAAACAACCGCTTTCAATTGCTGATCGACGGCCCTGCGTTCTTTCCGCGCATGATCGCAGCCATTGATCGCGCCGAGCAGCAGGTCGATCTGGAGTTGTACCTGGTCGAAGCCGGGGCTTGCGCCGACGCCATCGTGCGCGCGCTGGTCGAGGCGGGCAGGCGTGGCGTGATCGTGCGCTGCCTGTTCGATGACTTCGGTTCAAAAGCCTTCGACGCCGGCCTGCGCAAGCAACTGACCGATGCCGGTGTGATTCTGCGTTTCTACAATCCGATCCACTGGCGGCGCGGCGTGCGCAACTTCTACCGCGACCATCGCAAACTGCTGTTGGTGGACAAGGCCTTGGCCGTGGTGGGCGGCACCGGTGTGACCGACGAGTTCTGGGAGCCGGACAAGGACGCCAGCCAGTGGCACGAAGTGATGGTCGAAATCACCGGGCCGCTGGTGATTGACTGGCAGGCGCTGTTCAACCGGCAGTTCCACGCCAACGCTCGGCGTTTCGCCTGGCGTCCGAAAGAAAACTTCGGTCTTGATCACCTGCCCAAGGCCCCGACAACCGGTGAGGGCCTGGGCCGCGTGGCGTATGCCGATTCCCGCCAGCACCGCGACATCCTGCAATCGCTGGTGCGTGCGCTGAACACCGGGCAAAAGCGGATCTGGCTGGCAACCCCTTACTTTCTGCCCACCTGGAAAGTTCGCCGTGCCCTGCGCCGGGCGGCAGCGCGTGGCGTCGATGTGCGTTTGCTGCTGACCGGGCCGCGCACCGATCACCCGTCCGTACGCTATGCCGGTCAACGCTACTATCCGCGCCTGCTACGCGCCGGGGTCAAGGTGTTCGAATACCAGCCCTGCTTTCTGCACCTGAAAATGGTCCTGATCGACGACTGGGTGAGTCTCGGCTCGTGCAACTTCGATCACTGGAACCTGCGCTTCAACCTGGAAGCCAACCTCGAAGCCCTCGACCCCGGACTGACCCGCGACGTGGTCGCCAGCTTCGAAAAAGACTTCGCCCTGAGCGCCGAAACCACGCTGGCGGACTGGAAAGCCAGACCGCTGTGGCGACGGGTCAAGCAGCGCTTGTGGGGCTGGATCGACCGGCTGGTGGTGAACTTGCTGGATCAGCGTAACTGAGGTTTGCGCGGGGCCGAGCGCGGCCCCGGTTGTCATCTGCTCAAACGATGCATTCCAGTGAACGGTCAACCATGGCTTTGGCCATCTCGGCCATGTGCAACACCGAAAACGCCAGATCACGGCTGGTGCCCTGAGTGCTGTCGCCGGACTCATAGGCCGTCGTAATGATGCAGCGCAGCAGATCCGAAGCGTAGTTGAGCGCTTCCTCCTGGCTGACGGATGCGTTGACGGTGAACAGGGCGGTGGGCGGGTCGGGGACGATTTTATCGGGCATGTTTGCAACTCCAGCAGAACTTGTGGGAGCCGTCACTCATCGCTACCAAACGATAAGGTGGCGGCCGTGTGCAAGTTGGTAGACCGGCTGCTGGCACCCGGTGCATCCGGAGATGCCATGCGCACGGCCACCATGAAAACGGGACGAAAGAGATCGCCTCGCGGAGGTGGCACATTGCGCCAGCAAAAGCAGGTCTACCAAACCTGATCGCTGATTGGGCAGCGATCGATGAAGGCTAGAGACCTGAATAGCCAAGCGCAAGAGGCCGGGATTTTCTCGGAAATTTCCTTCAATTGGAAGGGAGGCTTCCCGCTGATAATTCCTACAAGAATTATCGAAATGGGTTTTCTGAAGATGTTTTCGGTGTAGGCGGGGAAGTGACGGGGGCTGTTTGTCAGTATTTCAGCAAGCAGTACATCACCGAGGGCGAGACGTTAAGCAGCTATCGGATCACAGTGAAGCAGCATGATATGTCTCTGCCCTACAGATAATGTGCGGAGTAGGGTGCTTGTAATGAAAATAGCCTGTGCAGCTTTTGCCGGACAGGCTTGTTGCATGAAGGGAGTGGTTAAGGTTTTTTGATATTCTGCATGTAGGTCTGATTCGGGTGGGTCACGACCTTCTTCGTCAACGCGTCGAGCTCCTTGCTGTGATACATGTCCAGGCATTTCAGCAGGTCGAATTTTATACCTTTGATCTGGGATTCGGCCAACGGGTTTGTGTAGTCGCGCGCGAGGTATTTTTCAACCAGGGCCTTGACGGCAAGAGGACTTTTTTCCATGTCATAGTAGGTCCAGTCACGCAGCGCACTGACACTGCTGCCCGCGTCAATTCCGACGTTTACGTCATATTTATAAGCGGTGGTTATGCAGGTGGCGAGCGCCATGTCCTTGTAGTTTTTTTCAAAGGTTCGGTACATGCCTTCGGGTGAGGAGGTGGGTGTGTAGGCAAAGCAGTTGGATGTTGCTAACAAGAGAATTAGTTTCGTGGTTGCAAGAAATAGCCTCATGGCATTTAGCTCCTTGTGTTGCCTAGTGTTTTTTATAGTCTTGTATGTCGGTATGCGTAGGGTTGATTACGACCTTCTTTGTCAATGCGTCTAGCTCTTTGCTATGGTAAAGATCAAGGCACTTAAGCAAGTCAAATTTCACGTCTTTTATTTCGGACTCAACCAGTGGGTTTGTATAGTCTCTAGCGAGATAATTGTCCACAAGTTCTCTAAGCTTTTCAGGGCTTTTTTCCCAGTCATAATTCGCCCAGTCGCGTAGCGCGGTTATACTGCTGCCGGTATCTATCTTGACGTTTTTATTATATTTGTAAGCGCTGGCGATGCAGGTGGAAAGAACAAGGTCTTTATAGTTTTGTGCATGAGTGCGGTACATTCCCTCTGGTGACGTTGGCGTAACAGATGCATAAATACTAGGCGTACCGAGCGTAAAGAAAATCAGGATTGCTGCACGAAACGAACGCATTAAGTAAGGCTCCAGAAATTTGCCTGATCTGTCCGATAGTTGACGTCAGGCTCGTTGAAATAGCAATGGTCGTAGCAGATGCTCCCGTCATACAAAGTTGCATGTCCTCGAGCGTCCGACCAGCCTGATATTTCAAATACTATGATGCCTTTTTTGTTGGCCAATGCTCCACTATCAGAGGGCGGGTATTTGACGATCTGTGGTTTTCCCCAGTTTCTCATCAGAAAGTTTTTGAGGTCAGCAATGCGGAAAAAATATTGATTTCGATCCTCTCCGGATACTGTCTGATTTGATATTTTTGGGATTTTTGCTCCTGTGTAATTTAGAATATAGCTCATTCTGACTGCGCAGGTGTTTTTCCATTTTGCCAACGCATCAGGATTATTTATATTCTGTGCGACGAATCCCCCAATCACCTCTGCCACTCGTTTTTCCGGTGCCACCGGATCATAAATATGTTGCGAAGCTGCCCATGCGGCAGTAAAAAATGGCCGTGTCATAGTCTTTCCTTGAACCTGTCATAATGTCTCATACATAGACTTTCAAGAAGTCAGGAATAGACCTTGTTGTTGATACGGTTCCAGCCCCCCGAGACATTACCTCCTCCAGCGCCGTCAGACCTTTTCTGCTGGGTGTAGGTGGTTTTTATTTTTCCGTAATTGAGGCTGATGGTCTCGCTGGGGATGCCATCGTTGGCATGCTGGGTGTAGTTGGAAATGATGACTTCTTCCAGCAGCACTTCAAAGTATTTGACCTTGTCTCCGCCTGCACGATGCAGTGACAAGACGACTTCCTTCAGGTGCTTGCCCGCGCACAAACTTTCCATGAGCTTGCAGCTCGACTTGTCCAGTGATTTGGTGAACGTGAAATCACTCAAGGACGTCCGACCCGACGAGGCGCCTCCTGAAGAGCTCGCCGTGGCGGAGGTACTTTGGTGCATGCCGAAACCATACCCGGTGATCTCGATACAGTCCTTGTAGCGATCATCCAGCGCTTCGCCTGGAATACCTTCGATTTTGATGTACGCATCAAATGCCATGTTTCAAATCTCCACGTTCGATCGGTCTTACGTTGCATACAGGTATCCATATGTTTCAGCAGCGTAATCTTTATTTTTATCGAACGTGGTGGTCAGAAACCTTTGGTGTTGACTGAAATATCTCTACTTGTTGTCAGAATGGTCGTACAGAATCTTTCAGGCGCTGTGCACTCTCAGAGTGCTGCCTTATAAATAAAAATGGCTTTGCTTTGAGTTGCGGCTGCAAGTGCCGAGCGTAAAATGGCTGAACGGATCCATTACAGGATCTGTTTGGCGCTGCACCCACAATGCCTCCATTTGAAACTCGGTCAGTGGTATGGGCATGCACAGCTTCGTTCATGCCTAGACGTCCTTTTACCAACCTGGTATTGACCAAGAGAAACTTTCCATGCTGCGTATTCGGCGTCGGCGAAGGTCATCTGCTTCATCAGGCGTCTCGATGATTGAGATCGGACGTTCTACCAAATTTGGAAGTCTTCCCCATCGTTTCCCTAGTAAAAGCCAGTCTGGATATTTGATTGCTGTTTAGGGCGTACAGCAACAATAAAGTCAGCGACGGGGAATTCTGGGTCCCCCTGGCGATCAACCCATAAAGCCTCCATGCCAAAGTCGTCCAGTACTCGTTGAGTTCGCTTGCCGTTCGGTGTTGCCTGAAGAAAAGTCTGTAGCATTTCCGGAGTTTTGTTTTCTATTGTCGAAGTTTTTTTCAACGTCTCACTATTCAGGACGAAGCTGTTTTTTATAACCGAAGGTAAAACACCGTGGGTATTTGTTTTTTGGGCGATGGTTCTATACTGGTATCGGACTACGTCATTGGCATGGTAGTCATTGCTTCCGCTTCTTTTGTAATTTGAACGAAAGATCCATTCGTTGGGCGCGTAGTCGTTGAGAAAATCGTCGTTTTCTTGAAGGTGTTTTGATTCTACGGTGTAAGGGTAGTCTTCTAAGTTGCTATCATGATCAAACATCGTTGCCACAACAGCGGTCGCCTTGCCGGAATTTTTATCAGCTGCGGCCAATCTCTCCTCCAATCCGGAAACAAGATATCTGTCTGGTAATGTGTAAGCAGGTCCGAGGAATGGCTCCTGATCGCCCCACAAAACACCGGGTCTCGCATCTTGATTTTCAAGGGCATAGCTATTTGAGGTTATCGGTTTTCGACGAGCGGGTGATGGCGGCGACTCAAGCGCGTGCTTCCCCATGTATCCCAACCTGTCGTAATAGGTGATTGGACTGTTTTTTACGTACCCGTACAGATTCAACCCATCCACATCCCCCGCCGGATCCGGACTGATCCACCGCTGCAACCACGGCGCGTAATACCTGAACCCGTAGTAATAAAGCCCGCTGGCGTCGCGCTCCTTGCCCGAATAACGCACGGTCTTGTACTTCGCTTCCACTGCGCTGCGCGCCGCCCACCAGGCCGTGCCGCCGAAAGGGTAATAGCTTTCCTGGCTGATCAGGCCGCCTTGCTGATCCAGTTCCAGCGTGCTCGAGCCCAGATGATCACCCAGGCTGTAACGCACCTGATCGTTCGTAATAATGCCCGGTTTTCCGGCTTTCCAGTGCAACACTCGCACACTATTGCGACCCGCCTGAGCGGTGATGACATGGAGGATTTCGCCATCGGCCGTAGTACGAATTTCCAGCCCCGGCAGGTAGCGCACTTCGTTGATCAGCATGCGACCTGATGCCTGAGCAGTACTGATCTTGCGACAACGCTGACCTTGGCCGTCATAGACATAGCGTTCGTCATCGCTCGACCCGTCTTCACGTTGCACAGTGGTGATGTGCTGCAACTGGTTACGCACATCCCAGCCCATAACCTGACCACGTACAAGTTGCAGCAGATTGCCGTTGGCATCAAAACTCGTAGCGAAATCCACATCGCCGTCATCGTCGGGCAGGCTGCGATTGCTGTCCGGTGCAACGTGCATGTTGCGGGTGAAGTTGTGCGCGCCTTCGTGGCGCATTTGCAGCAGGTTACCCGCAGCGTCGTAGCTGTAACTCTGCGTGTAGTTGCTGACCTGGCAAGGATCGATGGTTGGCAGAGATTGCAGCCCGGGCAACGCGGGGCCATGGCTGGCACCGTTTCGGACTTCACGGCCGCTGGCTTCGATCAGTTGATACAGCGTGTCGTAAGCAAAGCGACTGATGGGTTCGATAAGCTGGTTGTCGCAATACCTGTCCGGTTGAGACGCATCGTTGACGAGCAGGATATTGCCCACCGGGTCATAGCTGTAATTGAGTTGCTGCAGCAGCGTGCCGTCAGCAGAGATCGCGCTCAGCCCGGTCAGCCGGCCGTCCTGTTGATCATAGGAATAAAGGCTGACTACGCCATTGCCCGCTGTTTCCTGCTCGACCTGATTGAAGGCGTTGTAATGAATTTCATTGACCAGTGTCTGCGGCTGTGAGGCACTGGCCAATGTCAGTTCAGCCGCTTTCAACTGCCCGGCGACAGTCATGCCAAATGCCTGGGTATTGCCCATGGCATCGGTCTGCGCAAGCGCGTCGCGCAGCGCATTGAACCGCCAGCAGGTTTGCAGCACGACAGGCTCAAGCAAGGCATCGCGCTCGGCTTCGGCCAGCGGCCAGTCCGGGCTTTCAGGGGTTTGCAGGAACTGTCGTTCTTCACAAAGCGCTACGCCGAGCAGCCCGTAATCCGCCAGCAAGCGCGAACCCGCCGTATCGTCATGACGAACCAGTTGATTGCATTGGTTGTGTGCCGCTGCATCTGCCTGGCCATAGGTGAACCGCTCCGCACACCGATTATGTTCGATGATCCTTGTCGGGCGCAGGTGCAGGTCGTACTCGAGCTGCTTCTCGGTGCCGCGACCATCCCAGTCGCGCAAGACCTGGCCCGCCTCGCCGAATAACACCCGTTGCCAGCCGGCATCGACACTCTCAGTGGCCAACGCGTTGCCGCCAAGGCTGTAGACAGTGCTCCTGTTGGCGCTGGCCAGACGTGGATCAGTGGCGGCGATCATTCTGCCTGCCGGGTCGAAACGCTGTCGGGTAACCCGCATTGCGGCCGCTTCCGTCGCTTCGGTTCGATGTAAAAGGACCTGGCGCACAACCAGGCCACGACCCTCGCAAACGATCAACTCCGGCGTATGGGCATGTACCGCGCTACTGACCATGCTCGGCTGCCTTCCTCGCGGCCAGCACTTCCTCGGCCGTGTCGTTTTCGTCCTCACTTATTGTGTACCAGACCCGATAGGTCTGCCGGCGCATCCAGCCTTTGGCGGTAATGGTGATGGTCGGACGCCCCAGCGGGTCGTAGAACTGTTTGTCGACGATGTTTTGTGAGCGTATCGAGGCGTCGTTCACATACAGATGACTGTTGGCGAAATACGGCCGGTAAACGCGCACCGCCAGGCCTTTATTGTTGTATTCCACCCGTTCACTGACCCGCCAGCGTGGCGATGCGTGGACAATTTTCGGTTGACCGCCGACCAGCTCGAGATTGCCCCATTCATCGACGGAATAGGCGTCGCCGTCCTCCACCTTTTGACGGGTTTGCAGGGTGCGACCGAAGCCGTCTATCGACGCCATGCTGATGCGGATCTGCCTGTCTGGATCTTCGGGGTAGCGGTCCGCAACCAGGACAGCGGTTGCCAGCGGTATGTGGACCCGCCCCAAAGCCGTATTGCCATCGTAATAGGCCGCGCTGGCCTGCCTGCCCAGCGCATAGTCGGGTTGCAGTACGACATCGCTGGCAGAAGCCCAATAATGTCCGGCGCGATTGAGCGGCGGAAAACCGGCTGCCTCACCCAGTTCCGTGCCGTAAAAGCTGGTTGCCCATACCCTGCCAAAGGCGTCGTAATCCGCTTCCTGACAGTTCTGATTGGGGTCGATGATTCGTCTTGGCTGCAGCACACGATAATCGTATTCAGCCGTGGTGACGCAGCCTGCCGGGTCGGTAATGCGAGTCGTGAACAGATCGTAGGCGTCGTACTCGACGAGACTCCAGCCATGACTGCGTGTGGGCCTGAATGTGGTGGGGTGAAAGAAATGCTCCGGACCGGCATAAGTGGCGAAGCCGCGTTTTACCGACCACAGGTTCAGGCTGTCTGCCGGCAGAAAGCCGGGCATCTGCTGATAGCCGATCTCGACGAGTTTTTCGGCCAGAGTGACGCTGTCCATGACCCGCTCATAGGCGCTCAGTGCATGATCATCCAGTTCAGCCGTTTCAACGGCGTCAGCCAGCGCCTGAAAGGTCGCCTCGCCATCGCCACAACCGATGTAGCGTTGCACCGACAGACTGGTGAGCGTGCGTGGCAAGGTTGCGAATGGCCCGCCCGGATCGGCGAACTGTTCGTAGCTGATCTGCGCAGGCGTCAAGGCGCTTGCCGGAATGAGCATGGCATCGCTGCGTGTGCGGTAAGGCAGCCCCAGACGCCAGCTCTGCGGGCTGTCCAGATGAATGGCTTCGGCGCGCATTTCATTCGCGTAGAACTGTTGTTGAGCTTCGTCGTGCGACGCTTCCCACCATTGTTGCTGGTAAGGGTCCGCAAAGGGGGGCGCGTCGCCCGGTTTCTTGCGCCGCGCATAGTTGACGCTGGCTGAGTGGAGCATCGAGCCGTAGCGGTCCCACGCCAGGTTCAGGCTGTGTTCGCACATCGGATCCTCCAGTTCCTCGGCCTCGTAACGATAGGTGATGACTTCCAGGCTCAGCGGCAGCATCGATGCGTAGGGTCGATGTGCGCTCAATGCTTGCAGTTGGCGAACCAGATAGCGGCAGGACTGGGTCGAATACAGCACTGTGGGACGTTGACTGGCGTCGAGTCCAAAGACTTCGCCGCGCAGTACCGAGCCGCTCAGCGCTCGTGCCATTTCCTGCAAGGTCGCATCATCCGCGTCCGTTATCGGCAGATCTGTCTGGGTTGCGGCGTCGAGTCGGGACAGCACATGCTCGCCGGGCAAGCGTGCCAGGAGGTCGCTGCGGTCATAGTCAGTGCAAGGTCTGGCGGGGTAGCGTCCGGTGTGGAACCAGGTCTTGTTCAATACCGGAGCGGTAAAGTCCTCCTGATTCTGCGACGACGTTTCGGTGTCGGTCTGCAGGAGCAGGCCGAAGCCGCGAAACTCCCGTTCGCGAGGGTCATAGAAACCCTGTCGATAGCGGAACAACTGGGTCAGCGTATTGCCAGTGACCTTGTCCTGCAGGGTTTGCCTGACGACCACATGAACCGGGAACGGCAATTCCGAGACAGCAACGCTGCCTGCGCCCCGCAGCTCGTTCTTTTCGTCCAGCCATTCCTGCGCCGAACTGCGATAGCTGACTTCTCCGGCAGCACCGAGATTGTTGTCCGAGGCCTTCAGCAAATACGGTTTGTGCACCGAGCCTGTCCGGTCGGCTGCGTAGTAAAGGCTCCAGTGCCGGGGCGCCATGTGTGGCACGGTCAGCACCAGGCTGGAAAAGCCGAGGCCCAGCAGATCGACCGCACTGAACTGGCAGAATCGGTCATAACGCACGCCCTCTGGCCAGGGCTGATCGAAGGCCGCGGCCAGACCGTTGCCGCCCTGATTCATGAAGACCTGGAAGCCATCGGCTTGCAGATAAAGCACGTCACTGGCACCTGAGCCATCCAGGTCCGCCAGCCGCACCCGGCTCGAATCGAAAGCTTCATAGGTGTAGGGCAGCGTGGCAAACAACTGGCCCTTGCCGAACCGGCCTCGGCCCAGGTTCGGCCAGACGCGGATTTCGTTGTGCCGTATCCGGATCAGGTGTTGTTGCCCGGTACCCAGCAGGTCGCTGAACGCCACCAGTTCAGTGGAACTGTCGCTGAGCAATGGCAGGCGATCCTCGTCGTGAGGAATGTCCACCGCTGCGGCGAATCCATCGGCTCGACGGTTGGCATACAGACGAACGCTACGTGGGCCGATCAAGGCCAGATCCGACAGCCCGTCGCCGACCAGATCCGCCATTTGGCCTTGCGGGTGGAAAAACTCTGCAGGAAAAGCCGAGAACGTGGCGTAGTTCGACCAGCTTCGATCAGGGTTGAGGGTAAAGAATCCGGCCATTCCCGGTTGGGCGACAACCCAGTCCAGCCGCCCGTCGCCGGTCAGATCTGTCAGGGTCTGACGTACCGGTGCGGCTGAATCAGCCGTGGGAATGCGGGGTAACGGTTGACAGGTTCCGTAGGCAACGGCATCCGCTGTGCCAGCGGTATCACGGATCGGTTCGCGATAAAGCCAGGCCTTGTCGTCGCGATACAGAATGCCGGGCAAGCCGTCGCCATACAGATCGACCAACTGGTATTGCTGGCCGTCATTCAGGCCGGCCATGGGCTCCAGCGGCGTGTAGATGCCCGACTCAAGACTGAAATCGGTGTATTGAAATTGCACAGGGGGTTGTCGATCGACGCGCCGCCAGTCAGTGCCATCCCATGCTTCTGAATGCGCCGCGCTCAGCATGTTGTAGCCGAGGGTTGTCTGATAATGCTCCAGCAGCAGTCGCCGGATCAGCAGCGGAGATGCTCCGAGTTCATTCGGGAAGTGATGGAACATCAGAACCTGCCGGCACAGGCGCAGATTACCCAGCTCAAAACCGTAGGCGAAACTTGAATGCGGATCACTGCGCACGGGCCAGGTAAATTGTTCGTCATATGCGGGCGGCGGATCACTGCGGGTGTCGCGCTGGCCATAGTCGAATAACAGGTCGAAGTGCCACAGCAAATCGTCCAGCGAATCTTCCTCCCACAGGTAAAGCAAAGGGTGCGCCTTGGCATTGCCGTAGCGAACCCGGCTCAGGTAACGTTGAGCGCGGAAGTTTCTCGGGTGATCCTCCGGAAGGCCCTGATGGTCTTCGGGCTTGTATTCGTAGAGGATGTGTTCGCCGACGGCATTCATGCTTTCATCCAGCAACCATTCGGCAACCCGGTTCATGTCTGCCGGGTCGGCAATACGCGACGAGATCTTCCTGCCATAGAGGTTCAGGCTGCCGTCGGCGCCGTGAATCAGCCAGAAGCCGGGATCTGTGTTGTTTACGCGCCAATGCTCGATGCGCGCAAAGGCCCCCTCGACTCTGCTGAAGTAACGCACTACCTGATAAGTCGCATCCAGATCATCACCGTTGTAGCGGCTGACCTGACTCGAAACCAGCGCGCCGCTGTCGTCGCGTTCTGGCAGGCAGACATCGCCTCCGGGGCCGAAAACAAGATCATCGTCGGTGTAGCTCGGTACGCCCTTGCTGGCACGACGCGCCACTTTGCTGGTGTTCAGGTTCCAGCCAAGCCCGAACACACCGTTGCCGGAGGTGCTTTGATAACTCAGCGACAGGGCGGGCGCGTAACCGCGGCCCGGGCTGATCGGCAGGGCGATCTCCAGTGATGCCGCGCCGCTGGTGCCAACCGATCCCCAGCCCTTGCCGATGCTTTGAATCGCGCCACCGCCTTTGGGTAATGACGGGGTGGCAACAGCCGGCTGGAGAGACTGCGGCGATTGATTCTGCGATTGCGATTGAGCTTCCATGACGCTTGCTCCCTGTCGGTTAACGACTTTTCGCCGTGTAGCGCATGTGCACGATGATGTCGGTGATCGAGTCGATCATGTCGCGCTGCGATGCCGGGTTGGAAAAGCTCAGGGTCCAGCGAGAGATCGCACCGGTGCCCTCAAACGGCAGATAACGCTCATCGTCGAAGTTGAAAACGAACAGGCCGTCATCGTCCACGCCGGTAGACAAGGCGATCTGCTGGCTGGCGCGCATGTTTTCCTTGAGCGGCGCGTTAGGCTGTGCGTCCATCTGCACCGCGCTGTACGACTGGGTCAGGGTGGCGCGGATGTCCTGATAAGGCCCGACCGTGACGGGCAACGACACACTGATGCGTCTGATACGACGCAGATAGTGGCCCGGGTAATCGTCGTCAAGCATGGCTCGGGTGATTTCGAACTCGGCAATCCCGTCTTGCGCCAGGCGCTCGACCACTGCATCCCAGCCGTGATTGATCCCGGCAGCATCTCCCTCGGTTATTGGCAGCTGGCGCACCGAAACCGTCTTGACGATCTCCATTTTGCGTTCGTTGCGGGCCATGTAGGCTGCATCCATGCGCAGCAAATTCAGTTTCAGGGCCTCGCCAGCAGCCAGGCCGCGCCACGCGTCTTTCCAGGCCGCGGGCTGGATGAAGGAGGCCGAGTAGTCGGCAATTTCATACTGCCAGCAGGCTTGCGTCGCCAGGCACAGTGAGAATGTTGCGTCATAGGCCTGGTAGTAGAAGGTCGAGAACTGCCCATTGAGCCATTGATAGAGCTGGCTGTTGGTGAAGCGCTTGTTAAGAAATGCGTAGACGGTCTCGGCCTGTTTTTTGGCTTCCTGAGCCTGACGAAGTTGCAAGGCGGTAACGCGGGTCTGGGCGTCGTGGACAGCCAGTTGCAAGGTGATCTGTTCAGATTCGAGCATCGCCTGATCACGCGCGTGTTCCCATTCCTGGAGGCGCCGACGGAACATTTCCGTGCGCTCCAGTGCATCACTGACAGCCGCAGATCGCGCGGCGAACGCATGAGCGCCAGTTGCAACCATTTCCGGTACGCCTTCCAGCCTGAAGCCGCCTACTGCACCTCCGGCTGCGGCACCAACGGCCATACCGCCGGTTGCACCGGCATGAATACCGGCGTGATTAGGGGCTACTTTCATGGCTGAAGCCACGATGCTGGCCGCACTGGCAGCGCTTTCGGCAATCCGTGAAACAAGTTTGGCGGCACCCGCTGCGATTTCCACTGCACTGACATTTTCAGCCGCCAGTTGGCCGTAAAAACCGGCTCGGGCATCAATCACGGCCTTGCTGGCCTCCAATGCCTTGCGTGCCTGAACTTCGACTTTTTGCGCCTCGAGCTGCAGGTCAATGGCGTACTGGGCGAACTCCCAGACCTGCTGCTGTTGCAGCTCCATCAACTGCCCTTGCTCCTTGCGCTCAATGATCGACAGCAGGGTGAAGCCAAACTGGATCAGGGTTTCCACCGCCGCGCTGGCCCTGGCAAACATGACCGGGTAGCGATAGTGCGGTGTTTCCTGAGCCAGCAGGCTGCCAGCACCACCATCGGTCGCGCCATTGGCGTAGGCCGCGAGCAGTGCCCTTGGGTCCAGCGGTGCAGCGAACAGCGGCAGGGAGAGTGGCTTGCCGTCCAGCGTCATGTTGTGGCGCAGGTTGTACAGGCGCGACTCAAGCATGTCCCAATATTTGACCAGCTCCGAATTCATCGGGAGGATGAAGTGATCGCTGTCTTCCTCGTTCAATGTCGGGTCGCTGCCGAAGGTGCTCAGGCGCAGGGACGGTTGGCTGAAACTGACAGTGGCTTTGCCGTCGTTGACGGCGGCGCTGGTACGTACCTGTTGCTCCTGCTCGACAAGCTGCTGCTCGAAAGCCCGCAGCCCCGGACTGCTGGACGTTGCCAGATCGCCCAACGCCACAGGCGTCCATTGGCTGATCAGTTTCACATCCGGGCGCGGCCCGAGCAGATCGAGAATACGCACATACCAGAGCTTGGCTTCGCCCAGACTGTCGGGCGTCAGTTGCCGATAGGCCATGTCGCCCCGGTCGATCAGGTTCTTGATGTAATGGAAATACACCGCTTTCTGATAGCGCACCGGGTCACTTGCCGCGATACCGTCCGGGTCGATCGGGGCGCGCAGAAAGTAATCCGGATCAGGTACTTCAACCAGAGGTCGAACGTTCCAGTAAGCCGGTGCGTCGCTGGTTTTTTTACGGCCCGGGTCGAAGATGAACCCGAGCCAGCGTTCGGCATCGGTGAAGCGTTGTTCCAGGTTGAGGCGATGGGAGATCATGAACGGCAGATGCAGAAACAGCTCCCAGAAGTAAAGGCCGTTGGCGCCTTTGAAGTCCATCAGGTCAGCAATGGCGTCATCACCGATGGGCGGTTCCTGTAGCTGCTGGGTGTCCCAGGACAACAAGGCTTCGAGCGCAATGTTGGCCTTGTTGATCAGCTCGCGGGCGAACAGCGTGTTCATGCGAATGGGGTCGCGGGTGTCGGTGGTCGAGTTGTCGCTGAACCGAATGCTGGAGGCGGAGAAATCGATGTATTCGGCGATGCCCAGAATGGCGCTTATGCGTTTGCTGATTTTGGGCGCGATAGGGTCGCCCCCATCAGCGGTTGCCCACTCCAGTTCTATTTCTGTGGATTTGAGGGCGTTGCCGACCCAGACCGGGGGATTAACCGAGTTGACGCCGATGCCGTGAGTGATATAAAACTTTTTCGAGCCGCTGATGAATTGGGTTTGCGGAAGATTTGGCAGAAGCGTGGATTTATCGAAGGTAATGGTTGTTTCGTAATGGCTCGGTGCCGTAATACTGCTGGTCGGAGGTCGTGCGGTCAGGTGCTTTTGCGAGTTGTTGTGGGGGACGTTCATATCCAATGGGTAACTGAACCATTGAGCGAAAGAAAGCGCCTCAGTGTAGTGAGGCCCTACGTGTACAGAGGGATACAGGTTATATGAAGTTTCGCCTTGTATAAGTGCTATGAGTACCGAGGATACGACCTCCGGGTCGGTTGCTGCCAACGACATTAGCTCGAAAGCGCCCACCTTCAGTTTGCCGTCTATAAGGTTCCAACTGGTGGTATATCGTTCTATGCGGTAATAACTATTGTGTTGGTTGCGAAGGAACGCGGTGCTTGAGGGAAGGGCGTCTACGGCGCTATACAGGTTCAGCGACAGATCGCCCCAATAGCCTCCGGTTGATTCGATTTTTAAGTTTGATCCGTTCTGTAATATAAAGCTGTTCTGGTCGAGGTCGAGATCGTGGGGTGTCGTTATGAACTCAAACGTCCACTGGCTGGCGGGCTCAGTCAATACGAGTGTGGTTTTAGTCGTACCCTTAATGAGGATGTCCTTGGTTATTGCAGTGCTTAATTTTATTGTGGCGTTTTCAAGGTCCAGGCGGGGTGCATAGGTACCGGTCATTTGGGCTATTGCTTCCTGATGGTCTTGGTAGTCCCACCAGGTATCGCCAGTGTTTGGAGATGTTGTCAGGGATGGTTTTAGCCTGATATACAAGCTCCACGTAAACTGAAAATTCCCCTTGTTCTTTAAAGCAAATGCCCAACAGGTCTTGCGCACGCGGGGCTGCTCCGGACCCAGGTCTGCCTTGTCGGAAACGGCGTCTACGTAGTTCGCAACTGGAAAAGCTGGCGTTTTGTTGAAATTCTTGTCGATAAAGGCCGTGTGCAGAAAAGCATAGGTCGATGTTGAGCCATCGGTGTCACCAGGCGCTAGCGTTTCACCCGCATACATCGCGATAAACAGCGATTCCGGGGATGCCGATACATCGAAGATCGCAATACTGTTCAGGTCGTTTTCAAGGTTGACTGCCTTGCCTGCCCGGGTGACGACATTGGGTGTGGTCACGTCCATGTAGATGTGTGGCGCACTCCAGGAGTCGTCGTATTTTTTATAGGAAATATTGAATACCAGACGCACATTGGGTGTGACCACCGTCAAGGGCGCGATGTCAGCCGGTGGGGTGATGGGGATACTGCCATCGGCAGCTGGCTTGACTGTACCTTCGGGCAGCGTGACCGCTACCTGTTCTGTCACGTGAACCAGGTCCACCCACGCCACAAACAACCGATTGTTGAAATACACCGGGCGAATGGTTCTTTCCAGCGTATTGGCATTGATGCCGATCTCGGCGCGCTTCCAGTCGGACCAGGCACCGGGTGTCGGATTATCGAACTTCGGCCCTTCAGTGCCTTCCTGGTAGGCACGCTCATTCATGTCCACCGTGCGCCAGTAATAAATATTCTCGGCGCGCGACGTGCCGATAAAGTAGTACTTGCCTTGCGCAAATCGATCACTGTCGATGTAGCCGTTGATGATGGTCAGGTTGGCGACTTCTTCAAAGCTGGCCAGGTAGGCTTTTACCGCATCTTGCGCCGTGTCGATATTGATCCTGTTCTGATTGATGTCGTTTTCCAGTTGCGTGAAGTAGCCGGATTTCTTCAAGCGCAATGCCGGAGAAATATAGATTTCCGGATACAGTGCCAATTGCATATTGGCCGCCCAGATCGGGTATTGACTGCTGCGTTCACGCCACTCGACAAAGCGCGCTTCGGTCGGCAGCAGTGTTTCATAGCCGGGCTCCATGCCCAGTAACGTGCCATTGATGAGCTGTTGCAGGCTGCTCATTGCCGATGCGACATAGCTGGTCTGGACTTCATTGCCGACCTGATTGTCGAGCAGAAAAAACTCGTACAGGTCGTTGGCTGTTTTCAAGCGCTGGTCCAGGCCCAGGCGCTTCAGCATAGGGTCGTTGGGTACGACCTCACCCAGATAGTACGCCACCAGCGCATCGCGAAAGGATTCGTTGAGCCGGCTTTCAAGGGTATCGGACATGATCAGGCCTCCATGGCATTGAACAGGTTAATGCTCACGACTTAACGGTTGGCGGCTATCACGGCTTCGCCTGCTGACTTCCAGTGCGAGGCAGTGCTGGTCGCTGTCAGGTCAGTAGCCGACAGTAATTGTCTTGCCGAAAGGCCGGTGACATCACTGGCGCTGTGCATCCGGCTCAACCAGTCCACCTCGTGCATGCTGGAAGCGATACGATCTGACCCGGTCAGCAATGCGTTTGCGGCCAGCACTTCAGATGACGTCCAGCCTGTCAGTGATGCCAGCCGCGCAGCACATTGGGTATTGTCTCGATGCGTGTCATTGGCTTGCTTGAAATAATCGAGCAGCGTTTCTTCCGGGTAACCGCAGTTGTCGCGCCAGTTGCGGTAACGGTCGAGCAAATACAGACTGTTCATTGAAAGGGGAAGCAGGAAGCCAAAGTCTGCATGCAGCCAGCGTGGACTGATTAAAAATGTGCGTAATGCCCGGGCGCTCAGCCCCAGTTGCTGGCTGACTTCTGAATAGCGAATCAGCGTCGAGACCTTCTGAATGGCGCCATCATCCCAAAGTAACGCACCGAGAAACTTGCCTGCATCGCTGCCTGCCCAGCGTATCACCGGCTCGCAACGGTCCGGCGGCAAACCGGTGAGGGTCAGCAACAGCCCTTCCACCAGCCGATGTTGACTCCGGTAGCCGTTCAATACGAACGTTTCAAGTCTGGCTTCGACTTCGCTTGCAAGGGGTTCCGCGATGGCTATGGAGGACAAGCGTTCACGCAGGGTGCGGCGGATGCTGACCGCGGGTTCCTCGTGCAGCGGCTGAGTCGTGACCAGCCCTAATCCGTCGATCAGGTCGTAATCGAGGATAGTCCACCAATTGATGGTGTTGTTTTGGTCATCCTTGCTTGGCAAGTCAAGGGATGCCAGCTGGTCTCTCTTCAGTACAGCCTGGCGCGCATCGTTGGTTAATTGCTCAAGTTGAACAGTCAGTTCCTGCGTGACTATTGTTTCGGTGATGCCCCAGCCTAGCTGACGTCGCAGTGCAGCGATGTCTCGGTCAGACGCTTTGAGCCACGTGACTGCCCAGTCCAGTTGCATCAGGATATCGAGCACGTCCGGTTCGGTGTCGTCGAGTTGACCTGAGACCACCTTTTTCCGAAAAGACAGAGTGCCCAGCAGGTCGATCAATGCCCGGCATTCTGCTGCGGTCAGACGGAACATCGAAGCAATGCGGGCTTGGCGGTACAGCGAAGAAATCATGCTCAAATTGAGTCTGAAGTCAGTGGGCGCGTTGCCAATCAGTTCGCGAACATCGACGGCCAGCTGCCTCAAGCCTTCATGAGTGCTGGATAACTGCAGGGCTCGGCTCAACTGAGCGCGAGTCTTGACGTGCTGGCTACTGTCCTGATCGAGGTCGAGAATCGACCCCTCCAGCACCAGCGGAGTATCGAACAATGCCGGGTTGTTGAATACCCGGTCGAACATCGGCAAGCGTCCGTCGTTTGCCTCGCCGGGCATCAGGTGAACAAAGGCTGCAAACTCATCAGGCGCGAGGCCGTAACGTTTGTTCAGATACCGATAGGTTCCCAGTGCGCGTAGCGTATTTACCGTCAGCACCATCTGCAGGTTCACGGCGCCTTCGGAGCGAATGACCGCCATGACCAACGTGTCCAGCGCTGTAAACGGAATGCCCGTCCAGCGCTGCAGACGGATCATGCGTTGCAGACGGTCGAAGCGGTCCACGCTGGTGTTTACCAGCCGCTCAGTGCCGTACGCATCCTTGTTCAGAGCCATTGCCGGCTGATTGGTCGGGCCATTGACGTAGCCAGCTCCGAATCGGGCCTTGATTGCTGTCAGGCTCGCATCGAGTGGGGAGTCTTCATCTGCGGTGTTTCCCGCTGCACGGATGTTGGGAGAGGCATAGGCCGTGTGGTTGCCTATGGCAAGCAGGGCTTCGACTCCGTCACTGTCCAGACCCGTCTTCTCCAGGAAGACGTTCAGATTATTCAAAGGATTGCTGGCGTCGTCGACGTAATCGACGTTGTATTTCGTTTTGAAGAACTGACGGGTCAGGTCTGCTGACGTGTCTGCGTTTGCCAGACTGGATAAGGCAGGTTCAATCACGATTGCCTGTTGCTCTGGGCCTGCTCCGCTCATCAGCACTTGTGCGATGGCACTGGAGTGCTGCACTTTTCCATAGTCACTGCCGTACCTGGAAGTGGTTGGAAGTTCAAGGCTGACGCAGTAATTCAGCTCGCCTAACATTGGCTTCTTCCCGGCAAGCCCGAGGCTGATCTGTTGAAAGTGGAAGTTGTAAGGAAACTGAAACGGGTGTTGTTTTTCGGCCACCAATTGGTAAATAGACTTGCCCTTGTCCTCAGGCACCGTGTCCACGTAGGCATTGATGGCTTTACTTAACACCTGATTGACGATGTGCAGCGTGGGGATTGGCGTGAAGGTGCTTTGTTGGTCGATCAACAGACCTTTGAGATCAGGCCGTCGGTCATGGAGTTTGATTCGGCTGTCCTCCGCGACGCTGCCTTCCAGCTGTTCCAGAGCAAACCGGTACAAGGACGTCAGGTACGCAACGGGCGAATCCTTGGCTTCTATCGCACCCACCTTGCAAAACAGATCCCAGTTTTCCTTGAAAAGATTGGGAAAGCTGGGCCCGATGTCTACCAGTGAACGCACGCCGGTGCGCCGTGTCACTGGCTGGGGCCGGCCTGAAGACAGCAGTTGATTGCGATACAGGCGCACGATCTGGGTGGTGTAACAGCGAGCGTTTTCATAGGCGAGCGCTGCATCAGCATCACTGATACGTGAGAGTTCGTGAACAAAAGCGCTTTTGGAGCGCCGTACGATATCGAACACTGAATGGATGTTCAGTTTTTCCATCGCGTTGATGAACGGTAACGTGTCATCGCCATGTTCGTGCGTGTCGTTCCCGGTTCGGGCCAGGTTGCGTAGAAGGGAGAAGGGTTGCTCGGTCATGTCCGGCGCTCCAGTGGTCATGACACAGCCTTGTTTACCATGGCGCTCGCGTCTAGCTGACAAAAGTGTCAGTCAACCATCAGCAACACCAAGCATTTCCTATAAAAACAAAGCATTAGCGCCCGCCGCTGAAGGTATATTCATTGGCGATTGACCACCCAAAGGTTATGCCTATTGGTTCTTGACCAAGCCGCGTGCTTGCGTTTGTCTGCTGTTATGGTTGAAGGGCGTCACTAACGGCGGATAGAGGTTTCAAGGATGAACTCGATCATGCACACCAATACGCCGCAATTGGCGGTCAGCGATTCACGGGGCCTGCCGGTACGCAGTGTGCAGTTCTATCGTGGCGCTGATGATCAGCCTGTTGAAGCCAGGGTGACGCAGCAATATTTCGACAAGGCCGGGCGACTGATCGCCAGTCGCGATCCACGTTTTGCCAGTCGTTTGAAATACGGTGTCTGTGCGCCTGTGAACCTGATGCAAATCGTCAGTTTGTCCGGGGCTTTGCTGCTATCGAAAAGTGTCGACTCAGGTTGGCGGGTGAGCCTCAATGGCGAAGCGGGGCAGTTAGTCGACGGCTGGGACGGACGTGACAACCCGCGCCAGATCGAATACGACGCGCAATTGCGCCCTTTGGCGATCAACGAATCAGGCCGAATGACCGAGCGCTTCACTTATGGCGGGCCCGCCACTGCTGAGCGTAACCAGTGCAATCAACTGATTCGCCATGACGATACGGCAGGCTCGCGCCTGCTGCAGGACTATGGACTGTCGGGCGGGGTTCTGAGTGAGGAACGGTGTTTCCTGCAGTCGCCTGACCGCCCGGACTGGCCACTTGCCGAACCTGATCGTGATGCACTGCTGGAGCCCGTCGGCCTGCAGACACGCCGGGCTTTCAACGCGCAGGGCGAAGCGCTGGCGCAGACTGACGCCAACGGTAACGTCCAGCGTTTCAGTTACGGTGCGGCGGGGCAACTGCACGCTGTTGAACTGACCCTGACCAATACGGAACAGCCGCAAACGCTGGTCAGTGCAATTGACTATGACGCATTCAACCAGGTCGAGCAGGAGACGGCAGGAAATGGCGTGGTCAGTCGCTATGTGTATGATCTACAGGACGGTCGGCTGATTGAACTCAGTGCGCTATCTGCTGACGGCTCAGTGCTGCAAAAACTGAATTACAGCTATGACCCGGCAGGTAACGTTCTACTCATCAACGATGCCTCGCAGCCAGACCGGTATTGCGGCAATCAGCGTATCGAGCCGATAAACCGCTACTGTTACGACACGTTGTATCAGTTGATCGAAGCCACGGGTCGTGAGGTCAGAAACGGTGCCAGTCATGGTCCGGCGCTGCCCGGTCTGCAACCTCTGCCGACGCTCGATCCTTGCCAGGTCAGCAACTACAGACAGCATTACAGCTACGATCGTGCGGGTAACCTGCTGCAAATGCGCCACGAAGGCGCACACAACTTCACCCGCAACATGCACGTTGCACCGGACAGCAATCGCAGCCTGCCCGACGATGACGAGGATGTGGATTTCGCCACGAGTTTTGATGCCAACGGCAACCTGCTGCAACTGGTGCGTGGTCAGGTTATGGGTTGGGATGTGCGTAACCAGTTGCAGCACATCACCACTGTGCAACGTGAAGACGGGGCGAACGATGACGAACGCTATGTCTATGACGGCCAGGGTCAGCGTTGCCGCAAGATCAGCACCGCGCAGGCATCAGGTCGCACGCTGAGCAACGAAGTGCGCTACCTGCCGGGGCTGGAAATCCGGACCACGGCGAGTGGAGAAATTCTCCACGTCGTTATCGCTCAGGCGGATCGCAACAACGTGCGGGTGCTGCACTGGGAAGCGGGAAAACCAGATGCCATTGCGAACGACCAGGTGCGCTACAGCCTGGGTGATCATCTGGGCTCAAGCACGCTGGAGCTTGATCAGCAAGGCGGCCTGATCAGCCAGGAAAGTTATTATCCGTTCGGCGGTACGGCCTGGTGGGCGGCGCGCAGTGCAGTGGACGCCAAGTACAAAACAGTTCGGTACTCGGGTAAAGAGCGCGATGCCAGTGGGCTTTATTACTACGGTTTCAGGTATTACGCGCCGTGGTTGCAGCGGTGGATCAATCCGGACCCGGCGGGGGCTGTGGATGGGTTGAATCTTTATGCAATGGTTCGGAATAATCCGGCAGCTTGCGTGGACCCCTCTGGGCTCGCCGGCGACTATCGTGGACGGCGAGACAGTGTCGAGCGTGACGTATTGCTTGATACCAGCATCCTTGCACGTGGTAGAAGCGAAATATCAAGGCTTCCAGACACTGAAAGTAATTATCTGGACAAGGCTTTCGAGCTCGGTCACCTTGCCTGGGATGAAAGCTCGACAATTCTCGCCGCTCCGGCGTTGGCGGGCATGCCTGAAATGCTGGTGAGTTATGTGTTGGGGGACAGCGCCAAGGAGAGGCTTGGCGAGGTGGTTGAAACATACACTGCAACGGCGGCCATGCTGAAAGAATATGATGAAGGAGGGGAGCAGTACAATCAGATTGCTGTGATGAAAAACTATCCAGGGACGGATGCATTTATTGACCTCGAAGATCAGCATAAACGCATATTTATAGTAGAAGACTTTTTAACGCGTCATGTGGCGGGTACATCAATCACACTGGGGCATGAAGTGTCCCACATCGTCCGCAACAACGAAATTCTTGATTTCGGGTACCTGGCTCCCGGCTTACGGGATGAAAACGCAGCCGCTATAAGTGAGGAGCGCTACCTGACGCACCTTGAGGGCGGGCTTCAGTCGGCAATAGAATATTCTTATGGTTACAAAAATCCGCACATGTTTCAAAGCGTCGAGCGCATGATGCAAAAGAATGTGCTAGGTGCCGAGAGAGCCATGGGACTTTTCAAGGTCAAGAGCATGCAGGACCTGAAAGTCGAGCGTTTGAGCGATCCTGAAGTACGCACCAATCTATTGATGAACAATGCAGACAGCTTGGCAATGTTAAGTTTCATGCTTGCGGAGTCGGCTGTGAAAGGCCGTCTGAGAAGCTGGGGTGCATTGATATAATGCTGGCAGTGGGCTTTCCATGCCAACTGCACATCCGGCATGGGCAAGGCTGACAGTTTTATTGCGGCACTCCCATCGCCGGGAATAAGGTCATATCAAACTTTCATGGATGAAGGTAATGAGCTCGATTGTGCACAGCAATACGCCGCTACTGGTGGTCATTGATCCGCGTGCGCTGGTTGTGCGTAGCGTGCAGTTCTGTCGAACTGTGGCCGGGCAGCCTCTTGCCGCGCGGGTGACCCATCAGCGCTATGACCGGGCAGGGCGTCCGGTTGTCGGTCGTGATCCGCGTCTGTTCAGTCGCTCGGAAACCGAAACGCAGACCCCGGCAAACCGGGTGGTCAGGTTCAGTCTGTCCGGAGCAGCTTTGCTGAGTGAAAGCGTCGACTCGGGTTGGCGACTGAACCTGATGGGCGAGGCCGGGCAGTTGCTTGAAAGCCGGGACGGGCGAGGCACGCAGCGCTTGATGGAATACGACAGTTCGCTGCGCCCGGTCTCTGTGACAGAGCAGGGGCTTGTCTTGGAACGTCTGGCCTACGGTGGCGCCGACGCCGCTGAGCATAACCAATGCAATCAACTGATTCGCCATGACGATACGGCAGGCTCGCGTTTGCTGCATGATTACGGCCTGCCTGGCGCTGCGCTGGGTGAGGAACGGCATTTTTTGCAAGCGCCTGAAAGTCCGGACTGGCCGCTGGGCGAAGCAGAGCGCGATGCATTGCTTGAGCCTGTCGGGCTGCAAACCCGCTGTGGGGTCAATGCGCTGGGCGAAGCGATCTGGCAGACCGATGCCATGGGCAATACACAGGCCTTTGGCATGACCGTCGCTGGGCAGTTGAAAGCGGCTGAACTGACATTGGCCGGTGCCTCACTGTCGCAGATGCTGGTCAGTGAAATTCATTACAACGCGCTTGACCAGGTCGAGCAGGAAACGGCCGGCAATGGTGTTGTCAGTCACTTCCAATATGATCCGCAGGATAGCCGGCTCGCTGCGCTCAGCGCGATGGCGGCGGATGGCGCGCTATTGCAAAAGCTGATTTACAGCTATGACCCGGTCGGTAATGTTCTGGTGGTCAAC
This sequence comes from Pseudomonas sp. P129, assembly GCF_020312195.1. NCBI lineage: Bacteria > Pseudomonadati > Pseudomonadota > Gammaproteobacteria > Pseudomonadales > Pseudomonadaceae > Pseudomonas > Pseudomonas sp. P129. The sequence goes on from NZ_JAGPYS010000001.1 coordinate 621,972, forward strand.
GATGCGTCCCAGCCAGACCGTTATTGCAACAACCAGCTCGTCGAGCCGATCAGTTGCTTCGAGTACGACACGCTGTATCAGCTGATCGAAGCCAGCGGCCGTGAAGTCAGAAACGGTGCCAGCCATGGCCCGGCGTTGCCGGGCCTGCAATCTCTGCCGACGGATGACCCGTGTCAGGTCAGCAACTACACACAGCGTTACCGCTACGACGCTGCGGGTAATCTGCTGCAAATGCGCCACGAGGGCGCGCACAACTTCACCCGCAACATGCACGTTGATCCCGACAGCAATCGCAGCCTGCCCGACGATGAAGGAGAAGTGGATTTCGCCACAAGTTTCGACGCCAACGGCAACCTGTTGCAACTCGTGCGTGGGCAGACCATGAGCTGGGATGCGCGTAATCAGTTGCAGCACATCACCACCGTGCAACGTGAAGACCAGCCGAACGATGAAGAGCGTTATATCTACGATGGGCAGGGTCAGCGTTGTCGCAAGATCAGCACCGCACAGGCATTAGGTCGCACACTGACCAACGAAGTGCGCTACCTGCCGGGGCTGGAAATCCGCACCACAGCCGATGGCGAAACCCTTCACGTTATTAATACTCAGGCGGGTCGCAACAGCGTGCGGGTGTTGCACTGGGAAGCGGGAAAACCAGATGCTGTTGCGAACGATCAGGTGCGTTACAGCCTGGGTGATCATCTGGGCTCGAGCACGCTGGAGCTTGATCAGCAAGGCGGCCTGATCAGCCAGGAAAGTTATTATCCGTTTGGCGGCACGGCCTGGTGGGCGGCGCGCAGTTCAGTAGAAGCCAAGTACAAAACAGTTCGTTACTCGGGTAAAGAACGCGATGCCAGCGGGCTTTATTATTACGGGTTCAGGTATTACGCGCCGTGGTTGCAAAGGTGGATCAATCCGGACCCGGCGGGGGATGTGGATGGGTTGAATCTTTATCAGTTCATCGCAAACTCACCTGTTAATTACCGAGATGCATCGGGACTCGCGAAATACAAAACAAAATACGACATGACAGAATTAGAGGTGCGTTTAAAGAGGGGGCCTATTTTGAGCCGCGGGCTTACGGACCTTCAAAAAAATAATAGTGACACAGCGGGTACGTTAAGAAACGCAATTGATTATGCAGTGACAGCGACTGCCGAGGCGATCAAGGCACTGGAGAACCCCGAGCTCGCTAACGCCTCTGCGCTGGCAGATCAAATACTGGGGGGGCAGGATTCTAACCATGATGTGCTATTAAACAACGTCAGAACCCTTCATGCCGCTGCAATCAGTTACAAAAATGAAAATGCCGAGCAGCTGGTGGTTGTAAAAAGCAAGGTGCCCACTGAGCTTGCTTTTGTCATGAAGGGTGACCCTCACGAGCGAATATTTTTCACGGAAGCAGGGCTAAAAGAATCAAAAAAAGTAATGGCCATGACGTTTATTCACGAGCTTTCACATATAAAGCTAAACACTGAAGATTTCTATTACTATCGAAAAGGACACACCATAAATCCTAATAGCCAAGACACCTCGGAGGAAGCCTACGAAGTCGGAGCAGGGTTGCATGACAAAAAGCTCGCCACAACCTCTGAAAAAAACGTTTCCAAAAAAACGTTGCTGTCACTCGTCGGCAGCACACACGCCAGCGATGTCGAAAAAAAACTGCAGACCGATAAAACACTCAGGAGCAACCTGCTTTTACGTAACGCAGACACCTGGGCGCTGCTCATATTTTCCTATGCGCACTCTGCACTTTGGCGCCTGGATCTTAGAGAACAAGTGGGAGAGTAAGCACACTGTTACTTTTAATGATGACAGCTTTTTTGCTGCTCACTCAGGTACGAGTGTGTTAACTAATATAACGAGTGAAGGAAGCGAGCGATATGAGGAAGCCGAGTGCAGGAGCTATATGCAGACCCGATGGGTATGACGGCATCGGTCTGAGTCTGCTCTGAAAGCATGGCCCAGTGGCAAGAGTTCGAACGTTATCGAGGATGGCAGCCGTTTACCTTCGCCGACCAAATGGCCAGGAGGATGCCGCTGCATCGGCCTATAAAAAGCGGCGCGGCGCAAACCTGGCGCTGACCATAAACGATAAAACCCGCCTCAATGAGACGGGTTTTATCCGGTGCTTACTGCACTTCCACCGCCAGACTGTCGCTGATCTTCTTCTGCCAGATCTGCGGGCCGGTGATGTGTACGGACTCACCGTTGCTGTCGACGGCCACGGTTACCGGCATGTCCTGGACCTCGAACTCGTAGATTGCTTCCATGCCCAGCTCGGCGAAGGCCACGACGCGGGATTTCTTGATCGCCTGAGCCACCAGATAGGCAGCACCACCAACGGCCATCAAATACACGGCCTTGTGGTCACGGATCGCTTCGATGGCGGTCGGGCCGCGTTCGGATTTGCCGATCATGCCCAGCAGGCCGGTCTGGTCGAGGATCTGCCGGGTGAACTTGTCCATCCGGGTGGCCGTGGTCGGGCCGGCCGGGCCGACGACTTCTTCGCGCACCGGATCAACCGGGCCGACGTAGTAGATGAAGCGACCCTTGAGGTCCACCGGCAGGGTTTCGCCCCGGTTGAGCATTTCGACCATGCGCTTGTGCGCCGCGTCGCGGCCGGTGAGCATCTTGCCATTGAGCAAAACGGTTTCGCCCGGTTTCCAGCTTTGTACTTCTTCCGGGGTCAGGGTATCGAGGTTGACGCGGCGGGCCGATGGGCCGGCTTCCCAGACGATTTCCGGGTAGGCGTCCAGCGATGGCGCCTCCAGCGAAGCAGGGCCGCTGCCGTCGAGCACGAAGTGCGCGTGGCGGGTGGCGGCGCAGTTGGGGATCATGCACACCGGCAGCGACGCGGCGTGGGTCGGGTAATCCATGATCTTGACGTCGAGCACGGTGGTCAGACCGCCCAGGCCCTGAGCGCCAATGCCCAGCTGGTTGACCTTCTCGAACAGCTCCAGACGCATCTCTTCGATACGATTCTGCGGGCCGCGGGCTTTAAGCTCATGAATGTCGATGGATTCCATCAACACTTCCTTGGCCATGACCGCGGCTTTTTCTGCGGTGCCGCCGATGCCGATGCCGAGCATGCCCGGTGGGCACCAGCCTGCGCCCATGGTCGGTACGGTTTTCAGAACCCAGTCGACGATCGAATCGGACGGGTTGAGCATCGCCATCTTCGATTTGTTTTCCGAACCGCCGCCTTTCGCCGCGACGTCCACTTCCACGGTGTTACCCGGGACGATGGAGTAGTGAATGACGGCCGGGGTGTTGTCCTTGGTGTTTTTGCGAGCGCCTGCCGGATCGGCAAGGATCGAGGCACGCAGCACGTTTTCAGGCAGGTTGTACGCGCGACGCACGCCTTCGTTGATCATGTCGTCCAGGCCCATGGTGGCGCCGTCCCAGCGAACATCCATCCCCACGCGCACGAAAACCGTGACGATGCCGGTGTCCTGGCAGATCGGGCGATGACCGGTCGCGCACATGCGCGAGTTGATCAGGATCTGGGCGATGGAGTCACGAGCGGCAGGCGACTCTTCACGCAGATACGCCTCGTGCATGGCCTGGATGAAGTCCACGGGGTGGTAATAGGAAATGAACTGCAGTGCGTCTGCAACGCTCTGAATCAGGTCGTCTTGCTTGATCACGGTCATGCGGCGCGCTCCTCTGTAAGGACGGGAACATTCAATTACGCTATCGGCGGCAGTCTGGAACTGCGGCTTGAACCAGAGCTGTCAGGTTGGCGATAGCGGGCGCAAAAAGGCGCGGCAGTATAACCCGCCCGACAGGCCAGTCTGTACAATCGCCGTTATTTTCTGCACAGGCCGTTTTGATGCCTCAATTGCATGTGGGTGAGCTTAGCTGGTCGGTGACATCGGCCAGCAATCTGCTCGACGCCCTGAACCATGCCGGTATTCCGGTCCCTTATAGCTGTCGTGCCGGCAGTTGCCATGCGTGCCTGGTGCGCGTCGTAAAGGGCGAGCCTGAAGACGCGTTGCCCGACGCGCTGCCTGCCGAAAAGCGCCAGCAGGGTTGGCGGCTTGCCTGTCAGTGCCGAGTGACGGGGGATCTGGCTGTCGAGGTGTTTGACCCCCAGCGTGATGGCCTGCCTGCCACAGTGGCAGGCTGCGACTGGCTCTCTGCGTCGGTGCTGCGTTTGCGTCTGGAGCCTGCGCGACCTTTGCGCTACAGCGCCGGGCAGCACCAGGTGTTGTGGACTGACAGCGGTGTTGCACGGCCTTACTCGCTGGCGAGCCTTCCCGGTGAGGATGCGTTTCTGGAGTTTCATGTCGATTGCCAGCAGCCCGGGGCCTTCCGTGACGTTGCCCGCCAGTTGCAGGTCGGTGATGCCCTGAGGCTCGGCGAGCTGCGTGGCGGTGCGCTGCGTTACGACCCGGACTGGCAGGAGAAGCCCTTGTTGCTGCTGGCCGCCGGCACCGGGCTCGGCCCCTTGTGGGGCGTGCTGCGCGAGGCTCTGCGTCAGGACCATCAAGGCGCGATACGCGTGATTCACCTGGCCCGCGACAGCCAGGAGCACTATCTGGCCGATGAACTGCACGCCCTGGCTGAACGTTATTCCCAAGTGCATGTTCAGCTGGTTACCCCGCAGACGCTACAGGCAACCCTGGCTGAACTGCGCCTGATGTCGCGGCACGCGATGGCGCTGGTGTGCGGCAGTGCCGACAGCGTGGAGATGTTCGCCAAGCGCCTTTATCTGGCGGGGCTGCCGCGTAATCAATTGCTGGCTGATGTGTTTGTGGCGCGGGATTAAGAGGCACGCCAGTTACAGTTCTCGTTCTTCGACACGATAATCACAAAATTCGCAAGGCTGACCCAACGCAAAAGGCCCCGGCTCTTGCGAGACGGGGCCTTGGCTTGCAGCGTGCTGCGATCAGACCAACGGGTCGCCAACGTGCAGAATCTTCATGCCGTTGGTGCCGCCGATGGTGTGGTAGCTGTCGCCCTTGGTGAGGATGACCCAGTCACCTTGCTCGACCAGACCACGCTTGAGCAGTTCGTCGACTGCGGCTTGGCTGACCTGACCTGGCGGCAGGGCTGCCGGGTCGAATGGCACGGTGTAGACACCACGGAACATCGCGGCACGCGCCTGAGTACCACGGTGCGGAGAGAACGCGTAGATCGGCACCGAAGAGCGGATGCGCGACATGATCAGCGGGGTATAGCCGCTTTCGGTCAGTGCGATGATCGCCTTCACACCCGGGAAGTGGTTGGCGGTGTACATGGCCGCCAGCGCGATGCTTTCATCGCAACGGGTGAACGAGTGACCGATACGGTGGCTGGACGTCTTGCCGGTCGGGTGCTTTTCAGCACCGATGCAGATACGGGCCATGGCCTGAACCGCTTCGATCGGGTAGGAGCCTGCAGCACTTTCGGCCGACAGCATCACGGCGTCGGTGTAGTCGAGCACGGCGTTGGCCACGTCGGACACTTCGGCACGCGTCGGCATCGGGCTGGAAATCATCGACTCCATCATCTGCGTGGCGACGATCACCGCCTTGTTGTGGCGACGGGCGTGCAGGATGATGCGTTTCTGTACGCCGACCAGTTCGGCATCACCGATTTCAACGCCCAGGTCACCACGAGCGACCATGACCGCATCACTGGCGCGGATCAGTTCATCGAGCACTTCGTCGTTGGCAACGGCTTCGGCGCGTTCGATCTTGGCCACCAGCCAGGCCGTACCACCGGATTCGTCGCGCAGCTGGCGGGCGTATTCCATGTCGGCGGCGTCGCGCGGGAAGGAAACGGCCAGGTAGTCCAGGTCCATCTCGGCAGCGAGCTTGATGTCCTGCTTGTCTTTTTCGGTCAGTGCCGGCGCCGTCAGGCCACCACCACGACGGTTGATGCCTTTGTGGTCGGACAGCGGACCACCGATCAGCACGGTGCAGTGCAGTTCGTTAGCGGTCTGGGTGTCGACGCGCATGACCACGCGACCATCGTCGAGCAGCAACTCGTCGCCTACGCCGCAATCCTTGACCAGATCCGGGTAATCGATACCCACGATCTGCTGGTTGCCACTGGTCAGCGGATGAGCAGTGGAGAAGGTGAACTTGTCACCGACCTTCAGCTCTATTCGCTTGTCGGTGAACTTTGCGATACGGATCTTCGGACCCTGCAGGTCGCCCAGCAGAGCGACGAAGCGCCCGTGTCTGGCGGCGATTTCGCGGATCAGCCTGGCGCGAGCCTTGTGCTCGTCCGGAGTACCGTGAGAGAAGTTCAGACGAGCAACGTCCAGACCCGAAAGGATCAGTTGCTCGATGACTTCCGGCGAGTTGCTGGCAGGGCCAAGTGTGGCGACGATTTTGGTGCGGCGAACGGTCATGCACAAACTCCTTAATTGAAGCGCAGCGAGAGGCTACTCCTGTCTGGGTCTTTAGTCATTGTTCCTTTGCACTACCGTGTCAGGGTCGGGGAGGGCAATCGGCTGACAACCGGCGCTCTATTGGCCTGAAGAAACAGGCCGTGACGCCGATACAGGGCAGAGAACAGGAGAGTCCCATGCGTATTGTAACGATTGTTGTATTACTGACTGCGCTCAGCGGTTGCACCCGCTGGGCGATGAATTCCAACCTCGATCACGCCTACCGTGCCTATCAGGAAGGTGACTGTGATCGGGTGATGCTCGATCTCTCCAAGGTCGAACGCCAGAGCCGCTCGCGCCGTTATGTCCAGCCGGAAGTGTCGATGTTGCGCGGCCAGTGCCTGGAGCGACAGAAATTGTATGTCGATGCGGCACAGACCTATCAATTCCTGATGGCGCAGTATCCGGAAAGTGAATACGCCTTCCGCGCACGCGCCAGACTCGACACGCTGGCACAAACAGGCCTTTACCCCAGGGCTCAACCTGCCAGACCCATACCTGTACCTGTTCGAAACGCTCCCGTATCGAAATAATTACCCTCGTTTGAATGGAAGGTGCTGTGTTCGGGTGGATTTCGACTAATTGTGAGCTAGTCTGAGGTCATTAAGCGGACGAGCTGCAGGGCTCCGGGTCGAGACTGTTTCCTGGATAGCCTCTGTCGTGCAGCGTATTCGACATCCGCAACGAACACACAGTGTTGCGTGGTCGCAGCATCGGTCCCGGAAGGCAGCCTGCCATGTATAAAGAGCGGAAAATCGAACGCCATCAACTGCAGGATTATCTGCAGGTTTTCAATCGTCATACCGGCAAGCTGGTGGGGTGTCTGGGGAATGTCTCCGGTGAGGGGCTGATGCTTATCAGCAGCCTGCCGATCCTGGTGGGGGCGAGGTTCGATCTGTGTCTGAAACTGCCGAATGGCAATATCGGACAGCCCATCGATGTGAGCGCCAAGTGCCTCTGGTGTCACGAAGACGAGACACCTGGCAGTTATGACTCCGGTTTTCAATTGTGTCAGGTTTCTGCAGAGTATCTGGAGTTTGTGCAGCTGTTGCGACAGTACTTCTGTTTTTACCCCTCCTACGAAGCCTCTGCCTGAGGCTGCTGCCTGAAGGGCAGGGCGTCGTTCATAACGTCCCTGCCTTTTTCCAGCTCATGTAACGGTTGACCAACTGTGGCCCCAGTTCTCCTGGCCGCGCATCCATGATCACGATGCCTTGCGCACTCAAGCGATCATGCAGCGAAGCCCGGGCGTTGAGAAAGTCGATCGTTCCGCAATAACTCAGCGCTTCATCGTACGTGTGCACCGGTGAGTGGCGCAGGCCGTCGAGTACTTCCTCTCGCAGGCTGGCAATCAGTACCCGATGCTGTTTACCGAGCTGCCTGGCGGCGGCCAGCAGCTCCTCATCGTCTTCATCGCGCAAGTTGGTCATCAACACCACCAGTGAGCGTCTTTTATGACGAACCATCAGTTGGCGCACGGCGGCGCTGTAGTCAGCGGGGCGCCGGGTGGTCTGCAGGTCATAGACCGAATTGAGCACCCGATTCAGCTGTCCAGGCCCCTTCACCGGCGCCAGATAACGATCCTGCTCGCCGGCAAAGGTCGCAATACCGACAGAATCACCCTGACGCAGCGCGACATAGCTCAACAGCAGGCAAGCGTTGAGGGCGTGATCGAAGTGAGACAGGTCGCCGTCCTGACTGCGCATCCGACGTCCGCAATCGAGCATGAAAACGATCTGCTGATCCCGCTCGTCCTGGTATTCCCGTGCGATGGGCGCTCGCTGGCGGGCGGTGGCTTTCCAGTCGATCTGGCGCAGGCTGTCGCCCTCGCGAAACTCACGCAACTGGTTGAATTCCATGCCCAGCCCGCGACGTTGCAACTGGCGCACGCCCAGTTGGCTCAGCCAGTTATCCACCGCCATCAATTGACCGCCGCAGAGGCGGGCGAAATCCGGATAGACCCGCGTGGTGCCGGGCACTGCCAGGTAGCGTCGTGCCGTCCACAGGCGCAAAGGCCCCGGCAGGCTGATTTCGCAACGCTCAAAGGTGAAATGCCCCCGGCTTGACGGGCGCAGACGATAGCCAATGCTGCCTTTACCGCGTGCGGCCAGGGTGAGGGATTGCGGCAGGTTTTCGTGTTCCAGCCCGTGCGGCACATGATCGAAGATCCGCACGGTCACGGGGCTGCCACCGTCGTGCTGCACATCAAGTCGGGCTTCGTTCCAGCGATCCAGCGTCAGACTGCCCGCCAGCTCACGCTGCACACGTGGCGAGGGGCTTCTGAGCAGCCAGATTGCATCAAGCACGCTCACGACGACGAGGGCCAGCAATGCCCCCCAGTAAAGGTCGTCGATTTTTGCCGGATACTCGATGCCCAGCGCATGAAACGTTCCGAGCAGCAAGGCCACGCCCATCAGTCCGCCGAGCCAGCGCAGCAGCGTTATCGACGGCTTGAGGACCTGTTTCACAGGCGTGGTGCCGAGACCTGGTCGAGGATCTGCCTGAGCACCTGATCCACCGACAGCCCTTCGATGTCCAGCTCAGGTGACAGCCTGACCCGGTGCCGCAACACCGCCAGTGCACAGCCCTTGATGTCGTCCGGGGTCACGAACTCGCCGCCACGCAACACAGCTCGGGCCCGCCCGCCACGCACCAGCGCAATCGAAGCGCGCGGGCCTGCGCCCTGACTCAGACCCGGCCAGGTGCGCGTGCTGCGTGCCAGCCGCACGGCGTAGTCCAGCACCTGCTCATCGATGGGCAGCTCGCTGGCAATGCGTTGCAGCGCCTGAACCTCGCGGGCCTGCATGATGACCCTGAGCGGTCGCACATCCAGCATGTCAGCCCGGGATGAGCGGGTGACCTGACGCACCATGTTCAGCTCTTCCTGGGCCTCGGGATAATCCATGCGCAGTTTGAGCATGAAACGATCCAGTTCAGCTTCCGGCAATGGATAGGTGCCCTCCTGTTCGATGGGGTTCTGGGTCGCCAGCACCATGAACGGCTGTGGGATCGGCAGGGCGCGCCCTTCAAGGGTGACTTGCCGCTCCTGCATCGCTTCGAGCAAAGCCGCCTGGGTCTTGGCCGGTGCCCTGTTGATTTCGTCGGCCAGCAGCAGGTTGGTGAACAGCGGCCCCTTGCGCAGCTTGAACTGCTCGGTCTGCATGTCGTACACCGCATGACCGGTCACATCGCTGGGCATCAGGTCCGGCGTAAACTGGATGCGGGCGAATTCGCAGCCGATGCAACTGGCCAGCGCCCGAACCAGCAGCGTCTTGCCAAGCCCCGGAACACCTTCCAGCAACACATGTCCGCCACCGATCAGCGCGGTCAGCACGTCGTCGATAACCGCATTTTGTCCGATCACGGCCTTTTGCAGCTCATTGCGCAACGCCTGGGCCAACTGGCTGGCGCGCTGACGCTGCTGCAACTGATTGGTGGATTCGGCTGCGGGCTCGGCAAGTGGCTCGGTGCTGCTGCCTGATGGGGCGGGTGTTTGATCACTCATAGGGCATTCCTGATTGTTTGCAGGTGGGCTACCTGGCGGGTGAATTCGCTGTGGGACAGGCGTTGCGGCGGGCGAGGGCGCAGCGCGTCGCTGATGGCGCTGGTGGGCTGACGGGTCAGGCGAGCAAGCACTTGCCATTGTTCGGCAATGACCAGCCGCTCGAAACCGGGATGCAGCTGGCGGGCGCGACGCAGTATGTCCTGTTGCAGGCGTTTGATCAGCGTCTGCTGCCCGGCATGTTTGCGCAGGAACTCGGCACTGGCGCGCAGGTGCTCTGTCAGTTGGCGGCGTGCGAGTGGCGCGGGTCGACGCAGCGGGCCCTCGCGCAGGCCGATGTGCCACAGACCCAGAGCAATCAGCAGTGCCAGCGTCAGCAGCGCCTGCGGATAGTTGCGCAGCAACAGGCTCAGCAGGTTGTCGTGTTCGGTTTGCAGCACCAAAGTCACTTGGCTGTCCTGCGTCAGATACCAGAGCAGCCAGGCATTGTCATAGTGGCCGATCGAGCGGGTTTTCCACAGGTTGGCGTCCGTGACAACGGTGATCAGCCCATTGCCCCGGCTTATCTGCAGCAGGTGCGTGGCATCGGCGCTGTTGGCCCAGGATTGGGCGTGATCTTCCGGGTCTTCGAGGTGAAACGCCGGATCGAAACTCATGTAGGCCGGGGCGCTCTCGTTTTCCAGGTACAGGCGGGTCAGCTCTGGCCAAGGTATTTTCTGGTGTTTGGGGGCGGGCGTCATCAGCGGGATGGGCAGTGGCGGCTGAGCGTCGGTCAGTTGCTGTTCCTTGGCATTGATGTCTTTGGTGAGGTACTGGTGAATCTGCAGACTGTCCAGCAGCAGATCGCCGCTGCGGCCTTTTTGTTCGTCCCAGAGTTGTTCGGCGACAAACAGCAGGTGCCCGCCTGCTTCGGCCCAGTCCAGCAGCTTTTGGGTTTGCGCCGGGGTCATGTCTTCCCGGTCATCGAGCAGCAGCAGGGTCTGGGTGCTCTGACTCGGGTCGGGAAGCTGAGCCAGCGTATCGGTGGTATTCACCGTGAGGGAGCGGCCACGCAGAAAGTGTTCGGCCGCCAGCCAGGGATTGGCCTTGGCCTCTGGCGAGGGGCCCTGATCAACCGTTTTTTCATAGCGCTCGAGCTGAGTGCTCAGAAACAGCGCGCCGCCTGCCATTAATGACAGGACCAGCAGCCCGATCAGCAGCCCGGTGCGGCGGCTCATGGCTGCGCTGCCTGGTTGAACAGGCGACGCCAGCCATCGCAGAGTTCCTGCCGGGCGTGGGCCGGTGGCAGGCGATGCCCGTAGGCGAGGTTTTGCCAGTGTGCGGTCAGCGTGCGGCTGAACTCACTCAGCAGCGGCTGGTTGAGCGCGGCGATGCGTTCGAGTACCTGACTTTCGGTATCGGCATTTTTCAATGGCAATCGATAGTCGCTCAGCAAGCGGCTGAGCAGGGCGCGGTATAGCAGACCCAGCGCTTCGCGGGGCTGGCTGTTCCAGAGCTGCTCGGCCCGGCCGGCAACATCGTCGGGCAGGCTTTCGGCATTCACTTGCAGACCAAAGAGCTGCTCGGGTGCCGGGCGGGTGGTTTTTGCCTTGCCGGTCTTCCGGCTAACGAAGGTCCTGAACCAGTCCCGGTAACGAAAGATCACCAGCCCTACAAGCCCGATGACCACGCCCCACAGCAGTACTTCAATCATGCTGGCCAAGGCGCTCGCTGCGCGCAGAAACCGATTGAGCCAGGTCATCAGCCAGCTCTGATCGCGCGCGTCCCGAGCCGCAGACTGGCCTTTCTGTTTTTCAGGAAAGCGCCAGCCGGTTTCAGTCCTGGGATTGCGGAAGGGCGGCTGTTGCAGAACGCTCTGGATCTCGCTGCGCGCCGCTTCGCTGGTCAGGGGCTGGCGGGTCAGGCGCGGCGTATCGGGCGACGCCACGGACGGAGCGGATTGCGCAGGGGCGGACTCCGGCAGCGGGCAGCTGTAGCTGGGTTGATCGGCCCAGACCGGTGCGGGTGCTGTCGAAAGTACCAGCCCGACGCCCATCAACACGGCATAGGCAGTGCCGATCAGGCGCTGGCGCAGGCGTCGGAAGACCAGTTCTATGTCCCAGGCTTCAAGAACCGTGCGGCGATTCAAATACAGCGTGAAGCCGCAGGCGACATATACAGGTTCCCAAAGTATCAGCGCCAGGGCATAGAAGAGGTTGGTCAGGTGGTCGATCCACAGCCATTGGTTTTCGACGTCGAGCAGACTCATCCAGTGCCAGTCGATCTGGATCTGCTGCGGTATCAGGGCGTAGAGCAGGACCAGCAGGCCTATCCACAGTGCGTATTCCAGGTGCGCGCCAACGATGGTGAGCAACTGTGCGGCACGCAGGTCTTTCTGGCTGAGCAGGCCGATGCGCAGGGCGCGTTCGGTACCGGCCAGATGCTCCAGTTGCTGCACCGGCAGTTGGAAACTGCGACTCAGGGAAAGACGTCGCCACAACAGGCTGGGCAGCAGTTGCTCCTTCAGGGTCGCCGGCCAGGCCTTGAGGGCCTGTCGCAGTGTCGGCGTGGCACCGAACAGTGACTGCGAAAGGATCAGCAGCGGCAACCGTTCGAACGCAGGTTTGAGCCACCAGAACAGCAGAATGGCGGCCGTGGGGTAATCCCAGAGCAACGCACTGAGGATGCAGAAAAGGGGCAGGGTGACGATTGCCCAACTGCTCATCAAAACGCCGCGGTGCCGCCCGGCGAGCAGTACGCCCAGGTCGATGGCCTCCCAGGGCGAGCGAGGGCGTATGGCAACAGTCGACTCAGTCAGGCGCATGAGGTGTACGTCCTGCCAGAGTCAGATACGCGGCCACCAGCAACCACAGGACGGCACCTGTCAGGTACTTGAGAAGCGGCCCGGGCCAGGTCATCGATGACCAGTACGCCTCGATGAAGGCTGCGATCAGCAGAAACAGGATCACCCCGCCGACCAGTTGCATGCTGGCCCGCGCGGCGATGCGCAGGGCGGCGCTGCGCGTCAGCCGTCCGGGGGCCAGCAAGGCCCAGCCCAGCTTGAGGCCCGCAGCCCCGGCAAGAGCGATGGCCGTCAGCTCGAAGGCGCCGTGACCGATGACGAAGGGCCAGAAGGTCTGTCCGTAACCGATGTCTGTCAGGTGCCCGGCGATTGCGCCGGTCATCAAGCCGTTGAAGAGCAGGAAAAACAGACTGCCCAGCCCGAACAGCAAGCCGCTGGCATAGGTCTGGAAGGCGATGCCGATGTTGTTCATGATGTAGTAGCCGAACATCATCCAGTCCGTATCGGAACCCCGTTCGACGGGCTGTCCGACACGACTGGCCGACGGGTCATACATACTCTGCATGTCTGCCAGTTGTTCGGGGCTGACGACGCTGTAGATCAGTTGTGGAAAACCATAGACCAGCAACGCCATGCCGATCAGGCTACCGAACAGCAGCAGGCTGGCAACCAGCACAAAGCGCCACTCGGCCCGCACGCGTCGCGGAAAGTCTGCCAGAACGAAGCTCAGCAGTCGCACTCCGGCAGTGCTGCGATGGCGGTAAAGTTGCTGATGACCGCGCATGGCCAACTGATGCAGGGGGTCGACCAGATGGCTGCTGTAGCCGCGTTCCTGTGCCAGCGCCAGATGGTGGCAGAGGCGTCGATAATCGCCGGGAAAGGTCGCGCCGCCGCTGACATCGCCCTTGCCTTGTTCAAGGGCCGTCAGGCGCTGCTCGAAGCGTTGCCACTCCTGCTGATGGCGGGTTTCAAACAGGCTCTGCTTCATGTAGGCCCCAGCAGGTTGCGGGCGATGCCGTTTACATGAGCGACCGCCGTGTCGGCGGAGATACGCAAGGGTTCGGCAAGGATGGCCGCGAGTTCCTGGGTTCGCGCGCTGGACAGTTCAGCCTGCCGTTCCGCCAGGCCGAGCACCGCCCGCTGTTCATCCAGATGCAGGGCAAAAGGCACGATGACCGGTTCGGCCGAGGGGAGAGTGGGCCGCGCCACCGGCCGGTCGCTGTAAATCACCAGCGTTCCCGCTGCAAGATCGCCCAGCCGTTTGAAGAACGGGTGGTTCAGACAAGTAATCGCCCCCAGCCCGTAGCCCAGCGGGAGCATGTCGACGAAGCGCAGCAGGTTGCGGATCAGCGACGAAGACCAGTCTATGGGCGTGCCGTCGTCGTGCACCACCCGCAGCCCGAGCAGGCGCTTTCCGGGTGTGCGTCCCTGGTTGAGCACTTCAAACAGCACCATGTACCACCAGTTCACCAGAAAGAACACCAGAGCGGCCAGACCCATGCCGAGCTTGTCGAGCAACTGCAGAAGCACAAACAACAGGCCGACGAGGGCTGCGCGAATGGCGAAGTCGATGCCGAACGCCAGTGCGCGGGAAACCAGCCCGGCAGGGCGCAGAAGCATATCGATGCCTTCTGGCGTCTCGATTTCAATGCGCGTGTCCAATGGCGTGGGCAGCGCTGCATTCCTTGGCGAAGCGGGACGGGATGACATTGTCGGAAGGACGCGCCTGAAAACGAAAACTGATGCTAGCTAGCGCAGCGGAGCTAAGCAACCGACCATTCAACACGCGGGCTGTAAGAAAACATTTCCCGGTGCGCCGGATACGACCCGATTAGCCAATGACACCTGTCACGCCCTACACTTCGCGGGTCTTTTGTTCAGGATCAGCCCGTGACCTCCAGCATCTTCTGGTACGACTACGAAACCACCGGTATCAACCCGCGCAATGACCGTGCGCTGCAGATGGCCGGAATTCGCACGGATACCGACCTCAATGAAATCGCGCCGCCGGTCAATCTGCACTGCCAGCTCAGCGATGACATCCTGCCTCATCCTGTCGCCTGCATGATTACCGGAATCACTCCGGCCACGCTGGCAGAAAAAGGCTTGTGCGAGGCCGATTTCATGACGCGCGTACATGCCGAGCTGTCTGCGCCGGGTACCTGTGGCGCGGGTTACAACACCTTGCGTTTCGATGACGAAGTCACGCGCTACAGTTTTTATCGCAACTTCTTCGACCCCTATGCACGCGAATGGCAGGGGGGCAACAGTCGCTGGGATCTGATCGATGTCGTGCGGGCCGCCTATGCATTGCGCCCCGATGGCATTGTCTGGCCGGAACAGGACGGCCGGGTCACGCTGAAACTGGAGCGGCTGACGGCTGCCAACGGTATTGATCATGGACAGGCGCACGATGCGTTATCCGATGTCCGTGCAACGATTGCTCTGGCACGTTTGATTCGTGAAAAGCAGCCGAAGCTTTATGACTATCTGTTCGCCTTGCGCAGTAAGCAGAAAGTCCAGGAACAGGTTCGCCTGATGCAGCCTCTGGTGCATATTTCGGGACGCTTTTCTGCGGCGCGCAATTACCTGGGTGTGGTGCTGCCGTTGGCCTGGCACCCGCATAATCGCAATGCGCTGATCGTGTGTGATCTGCACCTGGATCATGCACCGTTGTTGCACGAGGACGCTGAAATACTCAAGCGCCGTTTATATACGCGGCACGATGCGCTGAGCGACGGCGAATTGCCCGTGCCGCTCAAACTGTTGCATATAAACCGTTGCCCGGTGATCGCGCCGCTGGGGGTGCTGCGCAGCGAAGATCAGCAGCGGCTGCAACTGGACATGGCCGGCTATCAGGCACGCGCAACGCAATTGAGTGAAAACCGCGAAGTTTGGCACGGTAAACTGGCTGCCATTTACGGCAAGGACGATTTCGCCGCAAGTGAAGATCCCGAACAGCAGTTATATGACGGTTTTATCGGGGACCGTGATCGTCGACTGTGTGAGCAAGTTCGACAGGCCGAGCCAGAACAACTGGCGCGTGATGCGTGGCCGTTTGATGATGCCCGATTGCCTGAATTGTTATTCAGGTATCGCGCTCGTAACTTCCCTGACACCTTGAGTGGCGAAGAGCAAACACGCTGGCGGGATTTCTGTCAGCAGCGCTTGCGCAACCCGGAATGGGGCGCTCCCAACACCCTGCATGACTTTACGGCCGCATGGGTAGAATGCTCCCTTAGTGCCGGGCCAGAGCAGCTGGAGGTGTTGCGGCAGTGGCAGGATTACGCACACAGGCTGAGTAACCGTCTGGGCGTATAAAAAATACCGGGCAATAAAAAACGCCAGCAGGCTGGCGTTTTTTCAATCGCAATGAACCGCGACCTGGTGAAGCTTAGCCCAGCAAAGTGGCCCAGCTTTCAACGTCGTCGCTGCCCCACTTGGCTTTCCACTCTTTCAGCGTCTTGTGGTTGCCGCCTTTGGTTTCGATGACTTCACCGTTGTGCGGGTTCTTGTATTGCTTGACCTTACGGGCGCGCTTGGTGCCGGCAGGTTTAACAGCGCCGCCACGAGGGGCCTTGTTTACCTTGGCATCCGGATCCAGCAGGGCAATGATGTCACGCAGCGACTTTTGGTATTCGCCCATCAGCGTGCGCAGTTTGCCTTCGAATTCCAGCTCGGTTTGCAGTTTGTCGTCTTGCGACAGGTTCTTCAAACGGGCTTGCAGTTCTTTGATGGCTTCTTCTGTAGCGCGGTATTCGTTGATCAGGGACATGAGGAGACCTTATGTTGTGAGGGTTGCAGGGATACAGTGCGGCAATAATAGTCACTGTAAATGAGCAAGTAAACATTAAATAAAAGTTTTATTTGAATTATTTAGCAATATACACACGTCCTACAGACGCCTGAACTAGGGACGCGTCACGCTTCCTTCAAAAGATCGCCGCTATAAAGCCCTTCTTATTACAGGTTTTGTTTAGCGGTGCGCACCCGGAAAACGCATACTGGCACGGTGCAATCTTTGGCCTTGGCGGTGTGCTTTTTCGGCCTCTGCATTCAGGCAACAGAGATACTGCAGTTTTGCTGCGCAGCCGCTAGAATAGCGGCTTTGCGAAGTTCTGGAGTTTCCCCCAATGCGCACTTTTCGTCTGGTGATTGCTTGCCCGGACCGTGTAGGCATCGTTGCCAAAGTCAGTAACTTTCTGGCGTCCCATAACGGCTGGATCACCGAAGCGAGTCATCACTCGGACAATCTCAGCGGCTGGTTTTTCATGCGTCACGAGATCCGTGCCGACACCCTGCCTTTTGATCTGGACGGGTTCCGTGAAGCCTTCACGCCGATTGCCGAAGAATTTTCGATGGACTGGCGCATTACCGACTCGGCGCAGAAGAAGCGCGTCGTGCTCATGGCCAGTCGCGAATCACACTGTCTGGCCGACCTGCTGCACCGCTGGCACAGTGACGAACTCGACTGCGACATCGCCTGTGTGATTTCAAACCACCAGGACCTGCGCAGCATGGTCGAGTGGCATGACATCCCTTACTACCATGTTCCGGTTGACCCGAAAGACAAGGAGCCGGCATTCGCCGAAGTGTCGCGTCTGGTCGGTCATCATCAGGCCGATGTCGTGGTTCTCGCGCGCTACATGCAGATTCTGCCGCCACAGTTGTGCCGTGAATATGCCCATCAGGTCATCAATATCCACCACAGCTTCCTGCCATCGTTCGTGGGTGCCAAGCCGTACCATCAGGCCTCGTTGCGCGGCGTCAAGCTGATCGGCGCGACCTGTCACTATGTGACCGAAGAGCTCGATGCCGGTCCGATCATCGAGCAGGACGTCGTGCGCGTCAGCCATCGTGACAGCATCGAAAACATGGTGCGCTTCGGTCGCGACGTGGAAAAGATGGTGCTGGCCCGCGGCCTGCGCGCTCATCTGGAAGACCGTGTGCTGGTTCACGACAACAAGACAGTCGTCTTCGGCTGATCTATCTTTTCGGGAGCGCGTCTGTCGCGCTTCCGACTCAGCTGTCGGCAATGGTGTAACGCGCAAGGTGACAGCCAATGACCGATCCTCTCGACAAAGCCACTTCCACCGCTCCGGCAACGCTTGGCGAAGGCTGCCTGAGCCGCTATGACCCTGCGGAACTGACTGCGGAAAATGGCACTGATTTCGACGGTGCCGCAGCACTGTGGCGCGAGCTGCAGCAAGCGCAAGCGCCTGGTGAAGGGCTTGAGGAGGAGGGGGAGCAAGAGGATAAGTGAGTCAAACCCTTGAGCGGTGCAAGGCATGCACCGCCCGAAGGGTTTTAGGCTCTTTACGAAAAGTGGCTGCGCTCGGTGATGCTTCGTTAAAAACAGGCTCGGATGCGAGTCCAATCGGAATGCTCATTTACAACACGTAGAGTCGATCGCGACCCCGGCCGTTCCTCGCCTGTTTTTGCCTCGCCTGACCTTCGCTCGCCGACTTTTCGTACAGAGCCTAGATCAGGCCAGGGCCTTGGAAGCCAGCCAGAACAGCGCTGCGGACAAGGCGACCGTTGCCGGCAGGGTCAGCACCCAGGCCAGCAGGATGGTGCGCACGGTTCCGCCCTGAAGGCCGCTCTTGTTGGCGACCATGGTGCCGGCCACACCCGACGACAGAATGTGCGTGGTGGACACCGGAAGGCTGAACACGTTGGCCAGACCGATTGCGCAGGCGGTAGTGATTTGCGCGGACATGCCTTGTGCGTAAGTCATGCCCTGCTTGCCGATCTTCTCGCCGATCGTCAGGACTACACGCTTCCAGCCGACCATGGTGCCGATACCCAGCGCCAGTGCGACCGCCAGAATCACCCAGAACGGTGCGTACTCGGTGGTGGTGGTCAGGTCCTTGCGAAGTTTCTCCAGATCGGATTTTTCACGCGCTGACAGGTCTGGAAGTTTGCCGACCTTGCGGGCGGTGTCGTCCAGGCACAACAGATAGCGACGCACTTCGATGCGGCTTTCAGGGGCCAGCGCGTGGTAGTCGGACACGCCCTTCAGGCGGTCGAGCAGCGCGTCGATGGTAGGTTCGGTCTGCTTCGGATTACACGCGGAGCTGGACGGCAGGTCGCCTTTTTCGGCTTTGCCCATGGCCAGATATTCGCCCAGCGTGCTGCTGTTGCGCTGATAGAACTGGCTCAGATGCTGGGTCGCATCGCGGGTACGTTCGATCTGGTAGGTCGTGCTGGTCAGGTCAAGCACGAACTGGCTGGGCACGATGCCGATCAGCACCAGCATGATCAGGCCAATGCCTTTCTGGCCGTCATTCGAACCGTGTACGAAGCTGACTGCCATGGCGGAAATGACCAGTACCAGACGGTTCCAGAACGGAGGGTGCTTCTTGTCATCCAGCTTGCGGCGCTGGTCAGGGGTCTTGTGCATCTTCGACAGTGGACGCCACCATTTCAGGGCAACCAGCACCAGACCCGCAACGATAAAGCCGGCCAGCGGCGAGAACACCAGCGAAGCGCCGATATCGATCGCTTTCTGCCAGTTCACGCCATCGGCCAACGGGATATCGTTGAGCAGGGCATTGGCCAGACCCACACCGAGTATCGAGCCGATCAGCGTGTGCGAACTGGAGGCCGGAATACCAAAGTACCAAGTCCCGAGGTTCCAGGTAATGGCCGCCGCCAGCAGCGAGAACACCATGGCCAGGCCGTGTCCGGTGTTGACGTTGATGAGCAGTTCGACCGGCAGCAGATGCACGATGGCATAGGCAACGCCCACGCCGCCCAGCAACACGCCGAGAAAGTTGAATACACCGGAGAAGAACACGGCCAGATGAGGCGGCATTGCTTTGGTGTAAATGACTGTCGCCACCGCGTTGGCGGTGTCATGAAAGCCGTTGATGAACTCGAAGGTGAGGACGAAAGCCAGGGCGAGCAACAGGCTCACAAGCACCCAGGCATCAAGCCCGCTGAATAAATCGATCATGTAGGTTTTCTGACCGGGTCTGAAGGGGGCGCGATTATGACAGAAAAAATACCGAACGACTTGTCGTCACCGCGAGGTGTCGCCTCAAACCAAAAAAAAGACGCATGAGCGCCGCCCCGTTGAATGCTCAATGAGGCCGTGAGGCGTGTAATTCCGGGTGCTGGAAGTCGAAGACGTAATCGGGCAGGGATCATCGGACCCGTGCTGTTACGGCTCTTCTTTCAGACCTTCTTCCATCTTTTGCAGTTCTTGCTTGAACGCCTGGTCCAGCAGGCTGGCTCTTTTGCGCCAGGGCTTGCGTTCCGGTTCCGGTTGCGCGGCGTAGGTGGTGATTTCACCGCCGTAGACATCCTTGTAGCGTTGTTCCTGGCGCTCAAGTTCCGCGCGCAGTTCATCTTTAGTCACTTTAATACCTGATCGAGTCGAATGGGCTCTGGCGATGACGCAAAACAGTGCAAGTATGTTCACTCCAGTCTGGCTGTATACCCAATACAGTCAGCGACCTGTTCGGGCGATTGCGCGAAAGGGTTACTGGACATGCCTGTTGTTGTCTGCGGCTACGTGCACCAGAGAGAAATACCTGTCGTAGCGACACACGTTTGATTTCAAGCACAGGGCTTGCGCTGGCAGGCTTGCTGATGGTCTCGCGGCGATGGTGCACCGTGACAACGCTTCGACAGGACAGTCGAGGCAGAAATCGGGTGAATGGATCAATCGTTGCGAGGGTATTGCCAACCAACTGACCGATACTATCTCCAAGAACTTCTGCTACGTCAACAACAGAGGTTGAATGAGTTCACAGGTCTGGTTTTTTTGTACGATTGTTCCGAAGTTTCAGTGAGCCGTTTATATGACATAAGTTTTATAAAACAGTTTTCATTTTCGACGACAAAATGTTGGCGAAGAAATTCACCGTTTTTTATATGCAGGATGTGTGGAGTTGCGCGGCGGGCGCTGATCGAGAGCGGGAGGGGGAGGGTGTCGCGAGCATCGGGCACACAGCAAGCGCCTGAGTAATGAAAACGGCCTTGCTTGGTGAGCAAGGCCGCTGCCTTGGACTTCTCAGTGGGTACCTGACCAGTATTTCCAAGAAGTCACTTCATGGCAGAGGTAAAGGTATAAGTATATTTACATGGGGTCAATTGCGATTATCGGCCACCTGTTCGATAATCGAACAGCTGGGGGTTGGCTTCGCTCCCCTGCAAAGAGCTGAAACCTGCGGTTTACAGGGCCTGAAAGGCAGTTACATAAGGTGTGTCAATGAACGACGAACTGCGTAAATCTTTTGCCTCATTGGCACCGCCCATCGTGGCGTCGCCCGCAAAGCGCATTCAGGCGCTGACCGGTGATCCGGATTTCATGACCTCGCTGGCGCGTGGGCTGGCCGTGATTCATGCCTTTCAGGAGCGCAAGCGGCACCTGACCATTGCGCAGATCAGCCATCGCACGGAGATCCCCCGTGCGGCAGTGCGTCGTTGTCTGCACACCCTGATCAAGCTCGGTTATGCGACCACTGACGGCCGTACCTACTCGCTACTGCCCAAGGTGCTGACGCTGGGCCACGCCTATTTGTCATCGACGCCACTGGCAACCTCGTCGCAGCCTTATCTGGACCGTATGAGCGACCAGCTGCACGAGGCGTGCAACATGGCCACGCTGGAAGGCGACGACATTCTTTATATCGCGCGCTCTGCCACCACGCAGCGGCTGATCTCGGTCGACCTTTCCGTGGGCGGTCGTCTTCCCGCGTACTGCACGTCCATGGGCCGCATTCTGCTGGCCGCACTGGATGACGTGTCGTTGCATGAATACCTTGACCATGTCGATCTGCAGCCCAAGACCAGCCGCACCATTCGCACCCCGGAAGCCTTGCTCGAATGTCTGCAGCTGGTTCGGCAACAGGGCTGGTGCATTGTCGATCAGGAACTGGAACAGGGGCTGCGTTCGATTGCGGTACCGGTCTATGATGCGTCGGGCCAGGTGCTGGCGGCGCTGAATGTCAGCACCAGCGCCGGACGTGTGGCACGCAGCGAGCTGGAACAGCGCTTTCTGCCCATCATGCTTGATGCCAGTCGCGACTTGAGTACGCAGCTGTTTACCTGAAGTGGCCGTGTTTCGGCATGATGGAATTCGTTCGATTACCGAACGTTTAGTCGATTATCGGATTGTTTGCCCTCTTGCTCAGGCATAACCTCATTTTCATTCCGGCGCAGGTCTTCGCGCTGATCATTGAACGTGATGTTGGGTTCGGAGCACCTCATGGCAGACATTCTTTCTCTACGCGATGCGGTGAAGCAACTGGTCAACGATGGCGACACCGTTGCGCTGGAAGGCTTCACTCATCTGATCCCCACGGCCGCTGGCCATGAAATCATCCGTCAGGGTAAAAAGGACCTGACCCTGGTGCGCATGACGCCCGACCTGATCTACGACCAGTTGATCGGCGCCGGTTGTGCGAAGCGGCTGATTTTTTCGTGGGGCGGCAACCCTGGCGTTGGCTCCTTGCACCGTTTGCGCGATGCCGTTGAAAAACAATGGCCGCGCGCGATGGAAATTGAAGAGCACAGCCATGCCGACCTCGCCAACGCCTATGTAGCCGGTGCGTCCGGTCTGCCGTTCGCTGTGCTGCGCGCTTACGCCGGCTCTGACCTGCCCAAGGTCAACCCGCTGATCAAGACCGTCACCTGCCCGTTCACCGGTGAGGTGCTGGCAGCGGTGCCTTCGGTGCGCCCGGACGTGACCGTGATTCATGCACAGAAAGCCGACCGCAAGGGCAACGTGCTGTTGTGGGGCATTCTCGGTGCGCAGA
This sequence comes from Pseudomonas sp. P129, assembly GCF_020312195.1. Taxonomy (NCBI): domain Bacteria; kingdom Pseudomonadati; phylum Pseudomonadota; class Gammaproteobacteria; order Pseudomonadales; family Pseudomonadaceae; genus Pseudomonas; species Pseudomonas sp. P129. The sequence goes on from NZ_JAGPYS010000001.1 coordinate 644,411, forward strand.
AAGAAGCCGCGCTGGCTGCACAGCGCTGCATTGTGACGGTGGAAGAAATCGTCGATGACCTGAACGCCCCGATGAACTCCTGCGTGCTGCCGACCTGGGCGCTGAGCGCCGTGTGTCTGGTGCCAGGCGGTGCTCACCCGTCTTATGCGCACGGTTACTACGAACGTGACAACCCCTTCTATCAGGCCTGGGACCCGATCGCCCGAGACCGGGAGACCTTCACCGCGTGGATCGATGAATACATCCACGGCACCGCAGATTTCAGTGAATTCCAGAGCAAGCTGGCTCGCGCTTCGGAGGCCAAATAATGACTTACTCCACCAGTGAAATGATGACCGTTGCCGCAGCCCGTCGCTTGCGCAATGGTTCTGTGTGCTTCGTCGGCATCGGCCTGCCTTCGAAGGCGGCGAACCTGGCACGTCTTACCTCTGCGCCTGACGTGGTACTGATCTACGAGTCCGGTCCGATTGGTGCCAAGCCCACGGTGTTGCCGCTGTCTATCGGCGATGGCGAGTTGGCTGAAACCGCAGACACAGTGGTATCCACCAGCGAAATCTTTCGTTACTGGCTGCAGGGCGGTCGCGTCGATGTCGGCTTTCTTGGCGCAGCGCAGGTCGACCGCTTCGGCAACATCAACACCACCGTGGTCGGTGATTACCACCATCCCAAAGTGCGTCTGCCGGGCGCCGGTGGTGCGCCGGAGATCGCTGGGTCGGCCAAGTCAGTGCTGATCATTCTCAAGCAGTCGGCGCGTTCGTTCGTCGACAAGCTGGACTTCATCACCTCGGTCGGGCATGGCGAAGGCGGCGACTCGCGCAAACGTCTGGGCCTGCCCGGTGCCGGTCCGGTGGGCATCATCACCGACCTGTGCATCATGGAACCGGAAGCCGGCACCCACGAGTTCGTCGTGACTACGCTGCACCCTGGCGTGACCCGTGAGCAGGTGATCGCCGCAACCGGTTGGGCGATCCGCTTTGCCGACACCGTTGTTGTGTCCGAAGAGCCTACCGAGGTCGAGCTGACGGCGCTGCGTGATCTGGAGGCACGGACTGCCGCAGCTCACGGTCAGGTTGCAGGAGAAGCGTGATGCGTGAAGTGTTTATTTGCGATGCGATTCGTACGCCCATCGGTCGCTTTGGTGGTGGGCTGTCTTCGGTGCGTGCAGACGACCTGGCGGCGGTGCCGATCAAGGCGCTGATGGAGCGCAACCCGTCGGTCAACTGGGAGGAGATCGACGAAGTGTTCTTCGGCTGTGCCAATCAGGCCGGTGAGGACAACCGCAACGTTGCGCGCATGGCCGCACTGTTGGCCGGGCTGCCACAAAGCGTACCGGGGGTCACCCTCAATCGCCTGTGTGCGTCCGGGATGGACGCCATCGGCACCGCTTTCCGGGCCATCGCTTCAGGTGAAATCGAGCTGGCGATCGCCGGAGGCGTCGAGTCGATGTCCCGCGCGCCCTTCGTGATGGGCAAGGCCGATGCCGCGTTTTCGCGCAACATGAAGCTGGAAGACACCACCATCGGCTGGCGCTTTATCAATCCGGCGATGAAAGCGCAGTACGGCGTGGACTCGATGCCCGAGACGGGCGACAACGTTGCAACCGACTTCAGGATTTCTCGAGCCGATCAGGACGCCTTCGCCCTGCGCAGCCAGCAACGCACTGCCGTTGCCCAGGCTGCGGGCTTTTTCGAGGAAGAGATCGTGCCGGTGCGAGTCGCGCACAAAAAGGGCGAGACCCTTGTCGACAAGGATGAGCATCCGCGTGGCGATACCAGTCTGGAAACCCTGAGCAAACTCAAGCCGGTCAACGGCCCGGACCGCACGGTGACTGCCGGTAACGCGTCCGGGGTCAACGACGGTGCTGCTGCGCTGATTCTGGCGTCGGCCGAAGCGGTGAAAAAGCATGGCCTGACGCCGCGTGCCCGCGTGCTCGGCATGGCCAGCGCGGCGGTTGCCCCTCGGGTGATGGGCATTGGCCCGGTGCCAGCGGTGCGTAAGCTGGTCGCGCGGCTGGGCCTGGCGGTGACCGATTTCGATGTCATTGAGCTCAATGAAGCGTTTGCCAGCCAGGGGCTTGCGGTCTTGCGCGAACTGGGTCTGGCCGACGATGCACCGCAGGTCAATCCCAACGGTGGGGCGATTGCCCTCGGCCACCCGCTGGGCATGAGCGGCGCGCGGCTGGTGCTGACGGCGCTGCATCATCTGGAGAAAACCGGCGGGCGCAGAGGCCTGGCAACCATGTGCGTCGGCGTCGGGCAGGGGCTCGCGCTGGCCATCGAGCGGTAAACCCTCCTGCTTCAACCTGTTGTCCAGCAACCCGGATCGTTTGTCTGCCTCCACGAAAAGGCAGGCCGATGATCCGGGTTGTTGTTCGTCCGGGCGCGGAATGTTCAACGATCCCGCTATTGCTGTCGGCTGAATTGGCCTGACTGATTGTGCTCGATTAAAGACGGTGTTACAGATTGTTTCTTATGGACAGTTCTGCTTGGGGAAAATAATGACTACAACATCAAAAGCATCGCATTACACCGGCGAGGAGCGAAGCAAAAGAATTTTCGCGATTGTCGGCGCCTCATCCGGCAACCTGGTCGAATGGTTCGACTTCTATATCTACGCTTTCTGCGCAATTTATTTCGCACCGGCTTTCTTTCCTTCCGATGATCCGACCGTTCAGTTGCTCAACACCGCGGGTGTGTTTGCCGCTGGCTTTCTGATGCGTCCGATTGGCGGCTGGCTGTTTGGTCGTGTCGCGGACAAACATGGGCGCAAGAACTCCATGCTGATTTCGGTCACCATGATGTGTGCCGGATCACTGATCATCGCCTGCCTGCCGACCTATGCATCGATTGGTGCCTGGGCGCCGGCCTTGCTGCTGATGGCGCGCCTGCTGCAAGGTCTGTCGGTAGGTGGCGAGTACGGCACCACGGCCACCTACATGAGTGAAGTGGCGCTGCGTGGCCAGCGCGGCTTTTATGCTTCGTTCCAGTACGTGACCCTGATCGGCGGGCAATTGCTGGCCGTGTTGACGGTGGTCATTCTCCAGCAATTCCTGACCACCGAAGAGCTGCGTGACTACGGCTGGCGCATCCCCTTCGTGATCGGTGCTGGCGCTGCGGTCATCGCCTTGCTGCTGCGTCGCACCCTCAATGAAACCACCACGGCCGAAAGCCGGCAGGATAAGGACGCGGGCAGTATTGCGGCACTGTTCAAGCATCATGCTGCGGCCTTCATCACCGTGCTGGGCTACACCGCCGGTGGCTCGCTGATTTTCTACACCTTCACGACCTACATGCAGAAATACCTGGTCAACACCGGGGGCATGGAAGCCAAGACCGCCAGCTACATCATGACCGGCGCGCTGTTTCTGTACATGTGCATGCAGCCGTTCTTCGGCATGCTCGCGGACCGCATCGGCCGTCGCAATTCGATGCTCCTGTTCGGCGCGCTGGGTACGCTGTGTACAGTGCCGATCCTGATGACGCTCAAGACCACCACCAACCCGTTCATTGCCTTCGTGCTGATTACCCTGGCGCTGGCGATCGTCAGCTTCTACACCTCGATCAGCGGGCTGGTCAAAGCCGAAATGTTTCCGCCACAGGTTCGTGCGCTGGGCGTAGGGCTGGCGTATGCGGTGGCCAACGCGGTGTTCGGCGGCTCGGCTGAGTGGGTTGCCCTGAAGCTCAAGAGTGCCGGAATGGAAAACAGCTTTTACTGGTACGTGACGGCGATGATGGCGGTAGCGTTCCTGTTCAGTCTGCGTTTGCCCAAAGAGCCCAAGTACCTGCATCAGGATCACTGATCGCAGGTGTGTTTCGGCCATAAAAAAACCCACCTGATCAGGTGGGTTTTTTATGCACTGCAATCAGAACAACTGAACCGAAGGCTTCTCCTTGGAGATGGTTTCGGTCTGCCCGGTTCTTTCATACCAGCCGCCGCCGAGGGCCTTGTACAGGTTGACCTCGCTGGTCAGCTGCGACAGGCGGTCGGTGATCAGCGTTTGTTGCGCACTGAACAGCGAGCGCTGGGCGTCGAGGAAGGTCAGGTTGCTGTCGATGCCGATCCGGTAGCGACGCTCGGCCAGACGGTAGTAATCCTGGTTGGCCGCGACGAAGTCACGTTGCGCCTGGAGCTGCTCGTCATAGGTCTTGCGCGAAGCCAGACCGTCGGACACTTCCTGGAAGGCGGTCTGAATCGCCTTCTCGTAGTTGGCGACGCTGATTTCCTTCTGGATTTTCGAGTAGTCCAGGCTGGCGCGCAGGTTGCCGGCGTTGAAGATCGGGATGTTGATGCTTGGCTGGAACAGCCAGGCGCCCGATCCGCCCTTGAACAGGCCGGACAGCTCGCTGCTGCTGGTCCCGGCACTGGCCGTCAGGCTGATGCTCGGGAAGAACGCTGCACGTGCCGCGCCGATGTTGGCGTTGGCCGCCTTGAGCGAGTGCTCGGCCTCGAGAATGTCCGGACGACGCTGCAGCAGGTCGGACGGCAGGCCTGCCGGCATTTCGGTCAGCATGTCGGAATCGAGCAAGTGGCTGGCCGGCAGGTTGTCGGGCAGGCTGGTGCCAAGCAGCAGCACCAGGCTGTTCTGATCCTGGGCAACCAGGCGCTGGTACTGGGCCAGTTTGGCGCGCGCGCTTTCGACGGCGGTGCGCGACTGGCTCAGGTCCAGTGCCGAAGAAACGCCGACTTCGCTGGCGCGCGAGGTCAGACGGAAGCTTTCTTCGTAGGTCTTCAGGGTGTCCTGCGTCAGCTTGAGCAGTTCCTTGTCGGCCTGCCAGGTCATGTAGGCATTGGCGACGCTGGCCACCAGACTGATCTGGGTGCTGCGACGCGCTTCCTCGCTGGCGAAGTAGGTCTCCAGCGCCTGCTCGCTGAGGCTGCGGACCCGGCCGAAGAGGTCCAGCTCGTACGAGCTGACACCCAGGGTGGCCGAGTAGCTGCTGGTGATGCCTGGCTGACCGGTCTGCGACTGATCACCCGGCACGCGCTGACGTGAGCCGCTACCGGTGGCCGAAACAGCAGGGAACAGGTCCGAGCGCTGGATACGGTACTGGGCGCGGTAGGCGTCGATGTTCAGCGCCGCAACCCGCAGGTCACGGTTGTTGAGCAGTGCAGTCTGAATCAGCTGTTGCAGCGCCGGGTCATTGAAGAAGTGCCGCCAGCCTTGCTCCGCAGCGGCCATTTTGGCGCCTTCGACCGGCGAGTACGCCGGCCCTTGCGGATATTGTGCCGCGACCGGTGCTTGCGGCTGCTTGTAATCGGGGATCAAAGAGCAGCCGCCGAGAATGAACGCGGTAACTGCAAGTGAGATCAATGACTTGCTCATTGGCCAGCCTCATCGTGTGAAATATGTTTCTGCTTGCTCTTGAAGAGCCCTGAAACCGTTACGAAGAACAGGGGCACCCAGAAGATCGCCAGAATAACTGCGGTGATCATACCGCCAATTACGCCAGTACCGATCGAATGCTGACTACCCGAACCTGCGCCCGAGGAAATCGCCAGCGGCACAACGCCAAGGATGAAGGCCATGGAGGTCATGATGATCGGGCGCAGACGCATGCGGCAGGCCTCGATCGCCGCGTCGACCAGGCTCTTGCCCTGTTCGTGAAGCTCTTTGGCGAACTCGACGATCAGAATGGCGTTTTTCGCCGCCAGACCCACCGTCACCAGCAACCCGACCTGGAAGAACACGTCGTTGGACAGACCGCGCAGGCTGGTTGCCATCAGTGCACCGATAACCCCCAGTGGCACCACGAGGATGACCGCGATCGGAATCGACCAGCTTTCATACAATGCCGCCAGACAGAGGAACACGACCAGCAACGACAGGGCATACAGGGCAGGGGCCTGTGAACCGGACAGGCGTTCCTCGTAGGACAGACCGGTCCACGAGATGCCGATACCTTGCGGCAGCTTCTTGGCCAGCGCCTCGACTTCGTTCATCGCGTCGCCGCTGCTGTAGCCAGGGGCTGGAGTACCGAGTACTTCCTCTGCCGCCACGCCGTTGTAGCGTGACAGTTTCGGCGAGCCGTAGGACCATTTGCCGCTGGCGAAGGCCGAGAACGGCACCATCTCGCCCGCGCTGTTGCGTACGTACCATTTCTTCAGGTCTTCAGGCGTCATACGCGCACCTGCATCGCCCTGGATGTACACCTTCTTCACACGGCCACGGTCGATGAAGTCGTTGACGTAGCTGCCACCCAACGCGATGGACAGGGTGTTGTTGATGTCCGACAGGGTGATGCCCAATGCACTGGCGCGCTCGTCGTCGATGATCAACTGGTATTGCGGTTCGTCGTTCAGACCGTTCGGACGCACGCCCGCCAGAATCTTGCTCTGTGCAGCCATGCCGAGGAACTGGTTACGCGCTTCCATCAGCTTGTCGTGACCCACGCCGCCCTGATCCTGCAGGTAGACGTCGAAGCCTGTGGCGTTACCCAGTTCGAGTACCGAAGGCGGGACGACCGCAAACACCATCGCGTCGCGCAGGCTGAAGAAATAGCCTTGAGCCCGCTTGGCCAGTTCGAAAACGCTGTTGTTGGAATCACGCTCTTCCCACGGCTTGAGCATCACGAACGCAATCGCCGAGCTTTGACCGCGGCCCGCGAAGTTGAAGCCGTTTACCGAGAACACCGACTTCACCGCGCCGCTTTCCTTGGTCAGCAGGTACTCACGCATCTGATCGATGACTTCCTGCGTGCGCTCGGTCGAGGAGCCGGCCGGTGTCTGGATCTGGGCGAAGATAACGCCCTGGTCTTCTTCCGGCAGGAACGCAGCCGGAATACGCATGAACATGAACACCATGCCCGCGCAGATCAGTATGTAACCCAGATACGCAGGCCACTTGTGCTTGAGCATGTTGCCGACGCCGCGCTCGTAACTCAGAACGCTGCGGTCGAAGGTGCGGTTGAACCAGCCGAAGAAACCCCGTTTCGGTTGTCCGTGCTTCTCGTGATCGATGGGCTTGAGCATGGTGGCGCACAGCGCCGGGGTAAAGATCAGCGCAACCACGACCGACAGGGCCATGGCCGAGACGATGGTGATCGAGAACTGCTTGTAGATCACCCCGGTGGAGCCGCCGAAGAACGCCATCGGTAACAGAACCGCCGACAGCACCAGGGCAATACCGACCAGTGCGCCCTGGATCTGTGTCATGGACTTGATCGTGGCGTCGCGCGGGGAGAGCTTTTCCTCCTCCATGACCCGCTCGACGTTTTCCACCACCACAATCGCATCGTCCACCAGCAAGCCGATGGCCAGCACCATACCGAACATGGTCAGGGTGTTGATGGTGAAACCGAAGGCCGCGAGGATGCCGAACGTACCCAGCAAGACCACCGGAACCGTCATCGTGGTGATGATGGTTGCGCGGAAGTTCTGCAGGAACAGGTACATCACCAGGAACACCAGCACGATCGCTTCGATCAGGGTGTGCACCACGCCGTTGATCGATTCGCTGACCACCGGTGTCGTGTCATACGGATACACGACTTTCATGCCAGGCGGGAAGAACGGTTCCAGCGAGGAAACGGTCGCGCGGATGGCCTTGGCGGTGTCCAGCGCGTTGGCGCCGGTGGCGAGCTTGATCGCCAGACCGGAAGCCGGTTTGCCGTCGAACTGCGAGTCGGTGCTGTAGTTCTCTGCGCCCAGGCCGACCGTGGCGACGTCTTTCAGGCGAACCTGCGAGCCGTCGGTGTTGACCTTGAGGAAGATGTTGCCGAACTGCTCGGCGGTCTGCAGACGGGTCTTGCCGATGATCGTGGCGTTCAGTTGCTGACCGCTGATCGATGGCAGGCCGCCCAACTGGCCGGACGACACCTGAACGTTTTGCGCGGTGATCGCGTCTTTCACGTCCACCGGGGTCAGCTGGAAGTTGTTCAGCTTGGCCGGGTCCAGCCAGATACGCATGGCGTACTGCGAACCGAACACCTGGAAGTCACCCACACCGGAGGTCCGCGAGATCGGATCCTGCATGTTCGACACAATGTAGTTGGCCAGGTCTTCCTTGCCCATGCTGCCGTCTTCCGACACCAGACCGATCACCATCAGGAAGTTCTTCACTGCCTTGGTGACGCGGATACCCTGTTGCTGCACTTCCTGTGGCAGCAGCGGGGTCGCGAGGTTGAGCTTGTTCTGCACCTGAACCTGCGCCGTATCCGGGTTGGTGCCCTGATTGAACGTCGCAGTGATGGTCATGCTGCCGTCGGAGTTACTTTCCGAGCTGACATAACGCAGGTTGTCGATACCGTTGAGCTGTTGCTCGATCACCTGAACCACAGTGTCCTGCACCGTCTGGGCAGACGCGCCCGGATAGGTGACCTGGATACCGATGGCGGGCGGTGCGATGCTCGGGTACTGGTTGATCGGCAGGCTGGAAATCGACAGCGCACCGACCAGCATGATCACGAGGGCAATAACCCAGGCAAAAATGGGTCGATCAATAAAAAATTTCGACATGGGTTACTCCCCTTTGCTGCCTGCGGCTTTATCAGTGGCCGGGGCAGGTGCCGGGTTTGCTCCTTTGACGTTGGTCGCTTCGGCGACTTTCACTTCGGCGCCTGGTTTGACGTACTGCAGGCCTTCGGTAATGACGCGATCACCTTCTTTCAGGCCGTCTTCGATCATCCAGTCGCTGCCCACGGTGCGATTGGCCACCAGCGTACGCATTTCAACCTTGTTGTCCTGATTGACGACCATGGCGGTCGGCGTGCCTTTCAGGTCGCGGGTCACACCTTGCTGCGGTGCCAGGATGGCCTTCGAATTGACGCCAGCCTGCAATTGGGCGTGAACGAACATGCCCGGCAGCAGACGGTGCTCAGGGTTCGGGAACACGGCACGCAGGGTCACGGAGCCGGTGGTCTGGTCAACCGACACTTCGGCGAATTCCAGTTTGCCTTCCTGGCCATAGACGCTGTTGTCTTCCAGGGTCAGCTTGACCTTGGCCGCGTTGTCGCCGGCTTTCTGCAGTTTGCCGCTATCCAGGTCGCTGCGCAGCTTGAGCATGTCGGCAGATGACTGCACCACGTCGACATAGATCGGGTCGAGTTGCTGGATGGTTGCCATCGCATCGGTCTGCGCGCTGCTCACCAGTGCGCCTTCCGTCACCGCGGAGCGACCGATACGACCGGAAATAGGTGCCAGCACCTTGGTGTAGCGCAGGTTGATCTGGGCGGTCTGCAGGGCTGCCTGAGCTTCCTGGGTCGATGCCAGCGCCGTGTCGTACTCCTGACGGCTCACTGCCTGCTCGCTGACCAGTTGCTTGTAGCGATCGGACATCGACTTGGCGGACTGCAGGGTGGCCTTGGCGCTGTTGGCGTTGGCTTCATAGACAGCCGGGTCGATCTGGTAGAGCTGCTGACCGGCTTTGACATCGCCACCTTCGGTAAACAGGCGCTTGAGAATGATGCCGTTGACCTGAGGGCGAACCTCGGCGACGCGGAATGCGGTGGTCCGGCCCGGCAGCTCGGTGGTCAGGGTATAGGGCTGTGCTTTGATGGTAACGACGCCTACCTGAGGGGTTTGCGCAGGCGGGGCGGCCTGTTCCTTCTTGCTACAGCCACTGAGCAGGGTTGCCAGGGCGATGGCAGTGACCAGAACGGTAACAGCTGGCTTGAATTGCATGAAGATCCTCGGGGCAGGAGCCTGTTTTCTCAACAGTACGTTGAAGTGTTAAAAAATATTTCGGCTAGATAAGTAGCATGCTAAGGAATATACTTACATTCGCGGCTGTTTGTAAACACCCGCTGTGCGCATTCGGCCACTATTCAGGAAGCCGGCAGCCAATTCGGGACAAGGCGAGACAAATGCCGCCCGGCCATATCTCGAGGCATGACGCAAGACGCGTGCCTGAGGTGAATTTTTTGAGGTCTTATTGCCATGGTTCGTCGCACCAAAGAGGAAGCTCAGATCACTCGCAGCCAGATTCTGGAGGCTGCCGAGCAGGCTTTTTATGAGCGAGGCGTCGCCCGCACCACGCTGGCCGACATTGCAACCCTTGCCGGTGTGACGCGAGGCGCCATCTATTGGCACTTTAACAATAAGGCCGATCTGGTGCAGGCCATGCTCGACAGTCTTCAGGAACCCCTCGACGAAATGGCGCAGGCCAGTCAGAGCGAGGAAGAGGAAGACCCGCTGGGCTGCATGAGAAATCTGTTGATTCACCTGTTTCATGAGCTCGCACTGGACCCGAAAACCCGTCGCATCAATGAAATCCTGTTTCACAAGTGCGAGTTTACCGACGAGATGTGTGATTTTCGTCGTCAGCGCCAGGACAATGCCATACAGTGCCACGATCGGATCACCCTGGGGCTGAACAATGCCGTACGCCAGGGGCAGCTACCCAAAAGGCTGGACACCGCGCGCGCTGCAGTGGCCCTGTTTGCTTACGTCAACGGCATCATCTATCAATGGCTGCTGGTTCCGGACAGCTTCTCGCTGCCTGCAGAGGCCGAGCAACTGGTCGACGTGTGCCTGGACATGCTGCGTTTCAGCCCGACGTTGCTGATCGATAATAACCGCTCGACAGTGGGTGCCTGACTGAACATGACCGGCGGGGCACCCGCCGGTTCCGCCTGCCAGCGACGCTGTGCAGAGCCTGACTCCGATTCGTGCCTCTTATAGAGTGTGTTTACCGATCGTTTGCCGGTATTCATTGATTGCGCCCACCGTGCAGGTATCAGCGAGCGTTGATCTGACAAGATATTGTAGGAAGCAGGTAGGACATTTCCTGATACATGTAGCTGATTTCCCAAAGTAAATTCCGAGTATTGCCCCGCAGGAAAACTCCCTTCACTCTTCGCCTCCTGAAAGAATCAGAAGAGAGGAAGGTTGCATGTTTTTGCCGAATCTTGCGCCTATGTGCCTTGAAATCATCGCCAGTTACGCTGATGTCCACTCGAGCTGGCAGGGCCATGGCTACCCAATGAGTGGGGACATTTCCGGCGTGACCGAAACCTGCGAAGGGCATGCAGGTACGCGCAAAAACCTGACCCCCGCGACTGATGGGAGGGCGGGGCATGTCGGACACTGCAACTGACGCTGTGAGGTTATTGGCCAGGGTTACGCAACAGTCCGAACGCGTGGCCATGGATTCCGTGTTGGGCACACCGGTCATACGGTTGGGATTGATCACTACGCTGTATTTTCGCAATGGCCACACCGTGGAGATGAAGCGTCGCGTCGAAGCCTGTTTTTCGCGCTTTTACGATGCGTTCAAAACCAGGCTCAAATGGCAACTCTTCAAACGCATGCGCCGCCTGAGTGGCTCCGGTTTCGCCTCGACCCGGCGTCAGATTGTCGAGAGTCCGCCAGACGAGCAGTTCATCTGGTCTATCGCCAGCGCCACTCAGGCTGAAGTCGCCACCTATAGCCTGTTCGTGATGAACACCTCAGAGGGGCAGGCCGAAAACGATCGATCGTGTCTGAAAATGGTTCTGCCCTGGTCATACCTGACCGAGCCCGACGGCTTGAAACATTACGAGGAGTGGATCAGGTACCTCAGCAGCGAACTGCAGGCCGAGCACGGTTTTGGTGGTCTTGCTTGTGTGTTGCCTTGCGATGGCCATCAGTATTTGCCGTGGGAATTCCGGCTTGCTCAGGATTTTAGCGGGCTGATGGTCGACCCCGGCCCGCACATTGAAAGCCTGCGTCTGCTGGACCGCATCAAGGGCGTCAGCTGGTACACCGTGCTCGGTGATGCGTTCGTCAGGCAGTTGGGGGGCAGCGACAAAATGCGCGGCGAGATGAGTGCGCACAGTGAGATCGTTTTTCACACCTATCGCAACGGCCTGATCATTCGCGCCGGCGAGGTGCCTGAGCTGGGCGGGCGAGGGCTGCCGCCGCCAAAGCCTTATGTGACGGTCAACAGGATGATCAAACCGATTCGCCTGCAGGACACCGGCAATCTTCATCCCTACCTGGCTCCCGGAATCGGTTTTACCGATGAAACCACTGCGCAGTGGTATGCGCGATTCGATGAAAAGCCGCTGCCGCCGGTCTATGCCGGGCAAGCATGCCCTCGCTCAGGCAGCTGGTTCAGCAGCGCACAGTCCGGTTCGCGTCGGCACTTCGACGAGGGTGAACTGATGCCTGCGTTTGCTCATATAAAGAGCAAGAAAACGCAATGGTTCTGGGCCGGGTTGCCTTCCTGAGCCGGAAAGGCCGATCAGTCCCGTCCTCGCAATAATGTATTGGGCATCACTGCGGCTGCCGCAAGACCGAGCAGCGAAATGGCCGCGCTGGTGATCAGCAGGTTTCTGAAGGTCACTGCCAGTTCGGTGCGCAGGGTTTCCAGCGCGGGGCCGGTTGCCGCGTTCAGACTGTCGAGCAGGACGTTGCCGGAGCTGCCTTCGCTACCCAGCGCTCCTGCGCCGAGTTGGCCGACCCCGGTGTGCTGCAACATGGCCAACAGCAGCGCCGACATCAGTGCCACGCCCACTGCACCACCCAGTGAGCGGAACAGATTGGTCGTGCTGGTCGCCACGCCCATATCCCGGGGCTGAACCGAATTCTGAGTGCCGACCAATGACGTGGGGAACTGCATGCCGGTAGCAACACCGGTGAGGACCATGAACAGGCTCATGACTATCAACGATTGCGGGGGCGTGAAGGCCATGCCCAGAATCGCAACCGGCATCAGCAGTGCACCGGTCAGGATCAGCGGCTTGTAGCGCCCGGTATGCGCGGTGCGTCGCCCGGCGAAATAGGCACCCATCGGCATGCCGATAGCCAGTGGAAGCAAGTGCAGGGCGGCGCTGTCTGCTCCGCCGCCGGTGACGGTCTGGTAACGCAGCGGCATCAGGACAATCAGGGAGATGGCCTGAAAACTGGTGAAGAACACGGTGCACCAGCACAGCACGGCGCTCTTGTTGGTGAACAGATGCATGGGCAGCAACGGTTCGGCAGTGCGACGTTCGTACCAGACGAAAATGGCCAGCGTCAGCAGGGCCGTGCCCAGTAACAACTGAACCTCGGCATCGCCCAGGCCATGCCCCTGGCCAATTTCGGTAATCCCCAACAGCAGCGCTGTCAGACCGATGATCATCAGCACGGTACCCAGGTAATCGATGATCGGCTTGCGCTGCGGCACCGGCAGGCCAACCAGGGTCCGATACGCGACGATCAGCGCAGCGGCCCCCAATGGCAGATTGATCAGGAACACCCAGCGCCAGGACAGGTATTCAGTCATCAGGCCGCCAAGCACCGGCCCGGCGACGCTGGCCACGGCGTACATGCTGCTGAAATAACCCTGATAGCGGCCACGTTCGCGAGGTGGAACGATGTCGGCGATGATCGCCTGGCTGACCGAAACCATCCCGCCCGCGCCGATGCCTTGCAGGACGCGCGCCAGGACCAGTTGTTCCATGCTCTGCGCCAGGCCACAGAACAGTGACGCCAGGGTAAAAATCCCCAGCCCGAACAGCATCAGTTTACGTCGCCCGTAAAGATCGCCGAGTTTGCCGTAGATCGGCACGGCCACGGTCAGCGACACCATGTAGGCGGATATGACCCAGGCCAGTAGATCGATGTCTCTGAACTGGGCAGAGATGGCGGGCATCGAGACCGCGACGATGGTTTGGTCCAGCGCGCTGAGCAGGACTGCCATCATCAACGCAAACAGGATGCTGCGGATGGCCGGAGGCGTTTGATTAAGACTGGTCAAGGCAAAACCTGATGGCAGTGTTGACCCGCCGCAAGTGTGGCGGGAGAGTCTGGCCAGTCTAATCCGATAGCTTGCTAATCGATAGCTGCCTTTGCGCAATGGCGATGCAATTCACGCTGTGCGCGCCTCATCGCAAGGCGCTGAAGGTTGCATCGGTTGGCACGCAATGGCCAAACGTACAGCTGGAGACATAGGGGGCCTGGCGCGCCAGTTCGTTACGATAGGCACCGGCGCCGTATACAGCCAATACCGCCAGAGCACCTGCGACAACCATGCACTTTCTTGTTATTGCTTTCATGACGCACTCCTTACCTCGGCTACAGAGCAGTTTGAAAGGACTGATTAGAGTGTAGGACAAGGTTGGGTTTTGCGTCGGCTGCCTTATCGCTGCATGCCGCGTGTCGGACGAGCCGAAAGACGCGCTAGAATTCGCGCTTTGACGTATTGGCAGGGTTGAGAGACATGGCACGCAAGGAATACAACGGGTTTGAAGTGGTCTCGGCAGTGATGCCGTCCGAGCAGGGTTATAACGCGGCGATTGCCGTAAAGGCGCTGGGCGCCGGCGGCGCACCGCGCTTCCATGCGCTGCTGCCGGACCAGAAATTCAAGACCGCCGATGATGCCGACCTGGCCGCTGTGCAAGAGCTGCAGCGGCTGGTCGATATTGATGCAGAGGGCGAACCGGTCTGGGCTGACGCCTGATCAGGCGCCTGGGCGGAACATCTTGAATAGCGCTTCCGGGCCGAGCTGGAAGTAATCCGCCGGGCCGCCGCCGCGCAGAATCGGCTCGGCGGCGGCGGTATCGTAAACGCCGTCCTTGAGCAGTGACTTGTCGATGTGCACCGCCACCACCTCGCCGAGAATCAACCAGCTGGGCACCAGTTCCTTGTCGGCGCGTTGCAATTGAATGATCTGCGTGACCTTGCACTCGAACGACACTGGCGTTTCGAGTACGCGCGGCACCGATACGATCTGCGAGGCCAGTGGTGTCAGGTTTGCCAGCTCGAATTCGCTGACGTCCGGCGCCACCGGTGCGCAGCTCTGGTTCATGGCTTCGGCCAGCGAGCGGGTCGCCAGGTTCCAGACGAACTCGCCGGTCTGCTCGATATTATTGAGGCTGTCTTTGCGGCCCACGCTGCAGAACCCGATAATCGGCGGCACGTAGTTGAACGCATTGAAGAAGCTGTAAGGTGCCAGGTTGAGTTTGCCGTTGGCATCCTGCGACGAAATCCAGCCAATCGGGCGTGGGCCTACAATCGCGTTGAACGGGTCGTGCGGCAGGCCGTGACCCTTGGATGGCTCGTAGGAGTGAATAGCGTCTGACATGCTCGGTTCCTGATGGGCTCAATAGTGGATGTCAGCATAGTGCTGCGCATTTGCAGAGGATGCCAGAGGGGCGTGTGTGTTTCATCCTGAGCCAGACATGAAGAAGCCCGACATCGGCCGGGCTTTGGGGGTGTTGCGTGAGCGATCAGCCCAGACGATTGGCGCCTACGCGATCTGCACCGTCTGCAGCAAGACGATTGGCACCGACGTGGTCTGCACCATCGGCAGCCTGACGGTTGGCACCGACGCGGTCTGCGCCATCAGCGGCGAGACGGTTGGCACCGACGTGATCTGCGCCGTCAGCCGATACGCGGATCGAGCCTACGTTAGTGTGTTTGGTACCGCCTTCAGCAACGAGGGTGGCGCTGGACAGGTCGCTTTGAACGTGGGTGGCTGGAAGTGCAAATGCGCTGGAAGCCAGAACGGAGATAGCCAGGCCAAAGATCAGTGTGTTGGTTTTCATGATGATGTCTCCAATGAGTGTCGGGTGAGTTGTCATCCCGGTATGGAGGCAATGCTACGCGCCAGCGGATTATTAAGAAGTTAATAGGATTGCTAGCGATCATCGCTGAAAATGATAGTTGTCTGTAATGCTCTGGTTTCGGGCCTTGCAGGCGGTGTTGCATTATTGTGGTGCAATTCCTGAAAAGTCTTGTAATAAAGGCTCTTGACAAATTTAAAGTTCAGTTTATTCAAGCAGTTATTGCTGAAATTCGGCTAAATAACGCACCGCCCTGTAACACTCTGTTGCAGGTCCCGGATGTAATTGATTGTTTTGGAGCGGCTGATGTATCAATGCGGGCGATGCTATTGATCGTTGTAAGTGAGCCTGAATGACTCTTCTGCCTGCGCGGAGTCCTCAGCGTTATACACACGTCTCGATAAGCCCAAAAAATGGAGTGAACGGGGCGGCGATCCCCATTGCTCATGAAGAGTCAGTCATAACGCTCTATTTCTGGAGGCTGTACCGGCCTCTTCGCGAGCAAGCTCGCTCCCACGAGATCTGTATATAACGATGAGAGCGGAGCCTGGGCACGAGAATCGTCGCAATCCGATCAGTCAGTTTCGATACGCGAGTGTTTGCGGGTGTCTTTCATGAACACATACACCAGCAGCGAGCAGGCAATACAGGCAGTGACGTACCAGTAGTAACCGGTTTCCATCCCGATGCTCTTGAACCACAGCGCGATGTATTCCGCAGTGCCGCCGAAGATCGATACCGTCAGGGCGTAAGGCAGACCGACGCCCAGCGCACGGATCTCGGTCGGAAACAGCTCGGCCTTCACCACTGCGTTGATCGAGGTATAGCCGCTGACAATGATCAATGCCGCCATGATCAGGAAGAACGCACCCCACCATGTCTGAATGGTATGCAGCGTGGTCAGGATCGGTACGGTACACAGCGTTCCCAGTACGCCGAACGCGATCAGGATCGGACGACGCCCGACCTTGTCGGACAGCGCACCAACGACCGGCTGCAACAGCATGAACAGAAACAGTGTCGCCGCTGATATCGACGTCGAGTCGGTGATGCTCATGCCGACGGTGTTGACCAGATACTTCTGCATGTAAGTGGTGTAGGTGTAGAAAGCCAGCGTCCCGCCCATGGTCAGACCGACGACGGTCATCAGTTCCTTGGGATGACGCATCAGCGTGCGCATCAGGCTTTCCTTGGGTTTTTCCTTCTTCTTGCGCGTGAACGACTCGGTTTCTTCCATGCCGCGACGCAGGAACAGCGCGACGATTGCGCACAGGGCGCCGATGACGAACGGGATGCGCCAGCCCCAGGCATACAGCTGCTCGGTGGTCAGCGTCTGCTGCAGAACGATCAGCACGCCCAGCGCGATGAGCTGGCCGGAAATCAGCGTGACGTACTGAAAGCTGGAGAAGAAGCCACGACGTTCCTTGGTGGCCATTTCGCTGAGGTAGGTGGCGGACGTGCCGTATTCACCGCCGACAGACAGGCCCTGCAGCAAGCGGGCGAACACCAGCAGGATCGGAGCACCGACGCCGATGCTTTCATAGCCCGGTGTCAGGGCAATGATCAGCGAGCCGAAGCACATCAGCAGCACCGAGGCCATCAGTGCAGCCTTGCGGCCTTTATAGTCGGCGTACAGCCCCATCAGCCAGCCACCGATGGGCCGCATCAGAAAGCCGACGGCAAAAATCGCGGCGGTGTTGAGCAACTGGGCAGTGGTGTCGCCCTTGGGAAAGAAGGCTTTGGCGAAGTACAGCGAGAAGGCGGCGTAGACGTACCAGTCGTACCACTCGACCATGTTGCCGACCGAGCCACTGAAAATCGATTTGAGACGGCTGGAGGTGGTTTTCTGGCCAGCGGCAGTAGCAGCCGACCCATGAGAGGCGGGATTGGAGGTTTCCATGGTGTTCCTTGTTTTCATTATTTTTGGAAGGAGGCATTCGATGCCCTGCCCGTTACATAGCAGGAGCTGTGCCAGACCATGAAGGCTTGTTCTAGAGCGGTAGGACGACTTTGATGAGCAAGAATCCGCTTATCTGCCCGATTGGGATAAGCGGATTCTTGCCGATGGGAGCGCTCGCCGTAGGGTGTTCTGGTCGATTGCCGACAGAAGACCGCTCAAGCGCTCAGTTTAGAGGAGATCAACAGCGCCGCCATGACGATGCTCAGCGTGCCGATGATCACCATGACTGTGTGCCTTGCATAAAACTGCCGAATCTTCTGCCGGGCAGGCGCCGTCTGAAACAGGTAGCGATAAGGCGACAGGGCGACCCAC
Source organism: Pseudomonas sp. P129 (assembly GCF_020312195.1). Taxonomy (NCBI): domain Bacteria; kingdom Pseudomonadati; phylum Pseudomonadota; class Gammaproteobacteria; order Pseudomonadales; family Pseudomonadaceae; genus Pseudomonas; species Pseudomonas sp. P129. The sequence continues at coordinate 662,147 of NZ_JAGPYS010000001.1, forward strand.
AGCACCGCCAGCAGCAGATAAGCCAGCAGCGTGCGCGGGCCGTCAAGCACGTGGACAAGGCCCAGAAACAAAAACGGAAGGCCATGCCGCAAGACCAGCGCCTGGGCACCGGGCCAGCTCAGCACCTTGGGCAGTAACTTGCTGCTCAGCCAGGCATCGGCAGGCTCTGCGAGAACCATCAGCGGACGCCATACGCAGATGAAGATGAAAAAGCCGACGGTTGTCCACAGCGATGTCAGGAACAGCGCGACGACCCGCGTTCCCGGATTGTATTCCACCCCTTCAGGCGCTAGCGGAGGGGCCAGCAACGCCAGCAGAAAAGCGCCGATGTAGACCCAGATGAGCGGCGTGAAATCGCTCTGCTCACGCATGAGTTTCCAGGCGTTCAGGTCTGCTTCGGGGTAGCGCTTGAGGATGTCGGGGTAGTGGACGGTCAACTGCTCCTGAATATGCGCGCAGGCGTTCCACACCGAGGCGTCTTGCTTGACCGCGGTACGGATCCGCGCGGCCAGACGTGGCGGCTTGAACATCAAGTGCGCGGCCTTGCCTTCGGCAGTGCTCGGTTTGGCGTCGAGCAGGCGTTGCAGATGCTCGGCGTACTCCACTTCTTCGTATCGATGGCGCAGCGCCTGCCAGAGGTCTTCCGGGCCGGGGTGAAGGTTTTGCTGCAGGTTCCAGCCAAATACCGCGCGCGTCTGTTCCAGCAGGTCAGAGGTCACAGGGTGGCTGGCAATCAGCAACACCATGCACCTGCATTGCAAATGCTCGCGACGCTCCAGCTCTGTCAGCCAGGGCTGTTGCTCCAGCGTCTGAAGTTCTTCAATGAAGCGTGCATGCTGCCCGCTCTCGATGAGTGCGCTGAACGCTTCGAACGCCTCGCGCAATATCGCCTCGGCCAAGGCGTGCTGCTGGTAGCTGCTGATGTGAATGCTTTGCCATACCGTCAGCCAGCGTAGATGCTGAAATGCGGCTTTGATCAACTCGACGCGACGCGCCGAGTCGTTCAGGCACTCCAGCAGCAACAGTTGTTGAAAGCGCTCGGCCTGTCCATGCTCCATGGCGAGCTGCTGTTGCTCGAGCAGGTTCTGTGCAGTGGTTTGCCTGACCTGTTGAAGCCAGTCCATGCCATCGGGCTGCTCGATAACGGTCGTTGTCGGAAGCGGTGCAGGCGAGGGCTCAGGCAAGGGCTGGCGCAGCATGACAGGCTGGTCGTCTTCATCTGCGCGTGATCGTGCCCGCTGCAGCGCCTCTTCATAGGCATCACGCAGATTCTGGAAGGCTACCGGGTCTTCATCAGGACGGTTGACCTTCAGTAACCGGGCATATTGGCGTTTGATGCTGCGCTCGTCGGCATCGTTATTCAGCTCAAGTACTGACCAACAGTCGATCATCTTGCGCCCTGCTCGAACGTGTCGACTTCCTGTTTGAGTTGCTTGCGAATTTCGCTGATCTGCCGCTCGTCCTGCGTCTCCAGCACATGCTGGAACTGGGTGGTCCAGTGATCGATAAGTTCTCGATCGCTGCCCAGGCATTCCTGATACAGGCGTTCAAGTCTGGCGATCAGATGAGTGTTGGCCTGTTGTTCGCGCGGATGGACTTTGAGTGCTTCGAGTACCTGAAGGCGCTCCTGTATTTCATCAGGCGTCATCACGCCAGGGTTGTTTTCGATGACCAGCTTGTGACGTTCCCCGGTCAGCTGTGTCATCACGTCGGCCTCCAGCAGGCCGTTATTGTCATAGGTAAAACGCACATCCAGCGCCACTTCGCCGGCCTTCGCCTTGGGGATCGGGATAATGAGCTCGCCCAGGGCGATGTTGTCCTTGACCATACGGCTTTCGCCTTGAAAGATCCGCACCATAACGTGCTCTTGATCATCACTGACGGTCTGCACTGTTTTTACCCGGCTGACCGGTACGACGCTATTGCGTTCGATAATGGGCAGGTAGTGACCGCTTTCATAGCGATTGCCAACTTGCGTGATGGTCTCGATCCCCAGCGTGTAAGGGCACACATCGGTGAGGACGATCTCTTCCAGCGCTGCATCCCGGTGCTTGAGTGCCGCCTGCACCGCTGCGCCCTGAGCGACGATTTCATCGGGATTGAGAGCAATGGAAGGGAAGCGCCCGAACAGGCTCGCGGCAAGCTTGCGGATCAACGGCATGCGCGTCGTGCCGCCCACCAGCAGAATCTCATCCAGATCGGCGACGCGTATCCGCGCGTCTCGAAGCGCACGCTCGGCCGGCGCGCGAAGGCGGTTGAGCAGGGGCGCATAAAAATCGCTCATCTGCTCTTGAGTAATGGTCTTTCGCCATTCCCTGTCGGCGTGACGCAATACGAAGTCGGCACTTGCGTCCTGGCCCAAAGCCCTGCGCACCCGCTCGGCTTCGCGCCGCAAGGCCGGGGCAATCAGCTCCGTTGACGGGAAGTCCGGCTCATCGCGGTGCAGGTTCACAAAGTGCTCGACCATGACCTGATCGAAATCTTCACCCCCCAGAAAGTTGTCGCCCGCGCTGGCACGTACTTCCATCACGCCGTCGAAAAGTTCGAGGATCGAGATGTCGAAGGTCCCGCCACCCAGATCGAAGACCAGAAACGAGGTTTCGCCTTCCTTCTGGTGAAGGCCATACGCAAGTGCCGCCGCTGTCGGCTCGTTGATGAGCTTCTCGACCTTGAGGCCCGCCAGCTCTCCGGCAATACGCGTGGCTTTACGCTGAGCGTCGCTGAAATAGGCCGGAACGCTGATCACCGCTTCCGTGACCGGCTCGCCAAACGCGCGCTCGACATCAGCCTTCAGGCTTTTGAGCACCAGCGAGGACAGCTCTTCGGGGCGGTAAGTAGCAGAGCCGAGGCGAATTTCCTGGGCGCTGCCCATGTAGCGCTTGAACAGGGCGGCGGTTTTTTCCGGGTGGGTCTGCAGGCGTTCGCGGGCTGCCTTGCCGACCAGAATCTGCCCGTCGTCGTCCAGCCCGACAACGCTGGGGGTAAGTGTTTCTCCCAATGCGTTGGTCACCAGCTCGCTGCTGCCGTCGCGCCATACAGCCACCAGGCTGTTGGTGGTGCCCAGATCAATACCGACGATCATCTCGAAAATGCTCCCTGCTCTAAGAGTGTTGCGATGTTTTGCGTGATTCTGAATCAAGGCAACCGGTGTTGTCTTGGTTTTATGCGTCGGAAGTGCCGGGATTCACTCATGCGTATCAGGCATCAGTGAATCCGCTGGCGTGATGAATTGATGCGAATCCATCCCCTCAGTGTTCGCCGCTACGACTCACCGCCTTGTGCAGAATCGCCGCCAGATCGTCTCTGGAGTAGGGTTTCTGCAACAGGTCGAAGCGCTGTGTTTCGTCCTGAGCGATCGTCGCGAACTCAGTGCTGTACCCGGTAGTAAGAACCACCGGCATCCACGGATAGCGCGCTTCGATTTCGGCGTACAGTTCCAGGCCGCTCATGCCCGGCATTGCGATATCCGAGAACACGACATGAAAGTTTTCCGGGTTGCCGGAAAGCTCTTTCAGCGCTTCGGCGGCACTGCTTACCCAGAGCACCTGAAAGCCCAGTTGCTCAAGCATGGGGCGGGTATAGGTGCCGATGTCCTGATTGTCCTCGACCATCAGCACGCACAGCCCGGGCAATGGGGTGAGGGTGTGGCGATGGTCTTCCTGGACGACTTCGTGATTCTGTGCGCTGGGCAGGCACAGCGTGAAGCGGCTGCCTTTGCCCAGCTCGCTTTCAACCAGCACTTCACCACCCGACTGTTTGGCAAAACCGAATACCTGCGACAACCCCAGCCCGGTGCCCTGGCCGACACTCTTGGTGGTATAGAACGGTTCGAAGATCAGCCCCAGCTTCTCCTTGGCAATACCGGCGCCGGTATCGGTCAGCGATACCCTTACATAGTCACCCTCTATATAGTCACCCTCGCCGAGTGAAGCGGGTTGATCGTCGGCAGGACAGGCAGCGCATTCAACCTTGATGACCAGCCGCCCCGCGCCGGACATCGCATCGCGGGCGTTGACCACCATGTTGACCAGCGCAGTATCGAACTGGCTGCCATCGGCGAAGATGAAGCACGGCTCGGCAGGCAGGTCGATGCTGACCTGAATCCGCGCGCCGGTCAGCGTGTCCATCATCTCGCCAATGCGCGCCACGCTTTTGCACACATCGAACACTTCCGGCTGCAAGGCCTGACGGCGGGCAAACGCCAGCAACTGTCCGGTCAGGCGCGCGGCCCGGTCCACCGTGCTGGAAATGGCTTCGACGTATTTGACGCGACGATGCTCTTCGAGGTTTGGCGACTTCAGCAGGTCGCTGCAGGAGCGGATCACCGTTAACAGATTATTGAAGTCATGCGCTACGCCGCCGGTAAGTTGGCCAATGGCTTCCAGCTTCTGCGCCTGATGCAGGGCGTCCTGTGAAAGCCGCAGCGCTTCATTGGCCTCTTCCTCGGCCTGAATGTCACGGCCGACGGCATGGATGAATTGCTTGTCCGGCACGGCCGTCCAGGAGATGGTCCGGTACGAGCCGTCCTGATGGCGATAGCGATTCTTGAAGTGCGGGATGGTGCGGCCGTTCTCCAGCCCGCTCATGGCGGCCAGCGTACTGTCCACGTCCTCAGGGTGCACCAGTGCCAGAAACTGGCTGTCGAGCAGTTGTTCTTCCGACCAGCCGAGGGCTTGCGTCCATGCCGGATTGACTGCCGAGATGATCCCGTCGAACTGCGCCACCAGCATCAGGTCGGTCGACAGCCGCCAGATGCGATCACGGTCCTGGGTGCGTTCGACCACGCGCTGCTCGAGCGTCTCGTTGAGCGACAGCAGGGCTTCTTCAGCGTCTCTGAGCTGGGTCATGTCCCTGGACACACAGAGGATCTTCTCCGGTTTGCCATCCTTGCCGAAAATCGGGCTGACCTGCACGTGCCACCACTTGGTGGTGCCGGCCAGGGTTCGCGCCGAGCCCGTAAAACTGGCGTTCTGACCCGCTCTGGCCGCTTCGACTGCCGCGATGGCGTCCAGATTGCCCTGTTCCTGCCAGAAGTCAGGCCAGGGGCAGCCGCGAATCGCGTTGAAATCGCTGACCTCCATGATCCGCTGACCGCCCTCACTCATGAAGGTCAGGCGCGAGTCCAGGTCCAGCACCTTGATGCAGTCGTTGATGCTCGACAGCACACGGTCCGTGAACGCTTCGTTTTCCGACTGACGTGCTTCAGCCATGACCTGCAAGGTGGTCTCGTTGACACGGCAGAACACGCCCTCGATCAGGCCGCTATCGCCATACAGCGGCGAGTAGGACAGCGACCACCAGGTCTGCTCGGGCTTGCCATTGCGCACGATGGTGCGCTGAATATTGTCGGAGCGGCGGCTTTGTCCGGCCAGTGCCAGCTCGGCGAGCGGCCGCACGGCTTCCCAGGCATCGCCCCAGACCGAGGCAATGGGCTGCCCCTGCGCCTGTGCTGCCGCGATGGGCAGGACCTGAGCGTAAGCGTCATTGAAAAACAGGGTGTAGTCCGGGCCCCAGAGCAGGTACATGCTGTCAGGGCAATTGAGCATCAGATTCATTGAAGACAGTAGCGCTGCGGGCCATGCTTGCTTAGGTCCCAGCGCGGACGTCGACCAGTCCGTCTCTCGGATAAACCGACCCATTTCGCCGCCTCCCAATGGGAGGTCGAGGGGAGTATTCACGGTAGAAAATGCCCCATCTTTCGGACTGTCAAAGTGAGCTGAATGCCATGCGGGCATGATGTCATTATGCCTCATAAGTATCCAGCCATCACGACCTCATATAGCCGTGAACAGTATGCAGACCCGGCGCTGCAGGAAATGTTCGGTTATCGCCGGAACAAGCTGTACGGAATCTGCGCAGCCCTCATTCGAGGAACGTTTCGCGTACCAGAGCATGGCGCTGCATCTTCTCGTTCAGCGTCCTTCGAGGCAGTTGCAGCTCATTGAGCACCGCCTTGATGTCGCCTTTATGACGGGCCAGCGAAGCGCGCAGGCATTGTGCTTCGAAGGCTTCCTGACGCGCCGCCAATGAATGTCCCTGCCATTGAGTATCAGGTTGCGGCAGGGCCTGCTCCAGACCCAGCGCCTGCCGCTCGGCGGCATTGGCCAGCTCGCGCACGTTGCCAGGCCAGTCATGGCCGAGCAACTGGCTCAGGCGCGCTGCATCCAGCGCGGGCGCCTCCCGGCCCACGCGTTCGGCGGCGGCGCGGGCGAAGTGGCTGAACAGTTGCGCGATGTCTTCAAGACGCTCGCGCAGCGGCGGCAGGCGCAGTTCGGCAACATTGAGGCGGTAGGCCAGATCTTCGCGGAAGCGCCCGGCACGCGCTTCTTCGAGAAGGTCAGGCTTGGTCGCGGCAATGATTCGCAGGTCGACGTCGATACTCTGATTCGAGCCCAGCCGCTCAAGGCGCTTGTCCTGCAGAACGCGCAGCAGCTTGACCTGCTGTGCCATCGGCATGCTCTCGATTTCATCAAGGAACACCGTGCCGCCGTCGGCATACTCCAGACGACCGATGCGCTTGCCCTGTGCACCGGTGAAGGCGCCGCTCTCGTGGCCGAACAGCTCGGCTTCGAACAGGTGCTCCGGGATGGCCGCGCAGTTGAGTGCAACAAAAGGTCTGGCGGCGCGCGGTCCGAAATCATGCAGGCAGCGAGCGACCAGTTCCTTGCCGCTGCCGGTTTCCCCGCGAATGATCACATTGACCGGCAGTTGCGCCAGTTCCAGCACCTGGCGGCGCAGTGTCTGCATGCCGGGCGATACGCCGAGCAGCGTGGCGTCCAGGCGGGTTCTGGCATCGGCCTGCTCATGCAGGCGGCGGTTTTCCAGCACCAACTGGCGTTTCTCGAGGGCGCGCCGCAGGTTGCTGATCAGGGTTTCCGGGCTGAAGGGTTTTTCCAGAAAGTCATAGGCCCCTTCGCGCATCGCTTCCACAGCCATCGGCACATCGCCATGACCGGTCAGGAGGATGACCGGCAGGTCGCGGTCTGCGCCTTGCAACCGGGTCAGTAGCTCCAGACCGCTCATGCCTGGCATGCGCACATCGGTCAGCACGACGCCCGGGAAGTGTTCCGGTAGGTGCGCCAGGCACTCTTCGGCGCGGGCGAAGACTTGCACCTCGAACCCCGACAGCGTCAGCCATTGTTCGACGGCTTGCCGAATGGGCGCCTCGTCGTCTACCACGATGACCGAATTCAACATGCCGGGTCAGGCCTCCAGAAAGTCGTTGGGCAGGCTGAACCAGAATTCGGCGCCGTCCGCATGGTTTTGCGCCGTCAGTTGTCCGCCCAGTTCATGAATGATGGCGTACGACACCGCCAGGCCAAGGCCCAGACCATCGCCTACCGGTTTGGTGGTGAAGAACGGATCGAAAATGCTGGGCAGATTTTCCGCAGCGATCCCGCTTCCGTTGTCCCTGACGCTGAGCCGCCACTGATTGTCGAGGGCGTCGATACGCACTTCAAGGCGCCTGGAGCGGCACTCGCGCATGGCGTCCAGTGCATTGCGCAGCAGGTTTATCAGCACCTGCTCCAGGCGGATGGCGTCGCCGCGCACCCATGCCGGGCGTGCCAGATGCAGGATGCAGTCGACGTGTTCCTCGCGCAGGCGCGGGTCGAGCAACAGCAAGGCCTGATCGACCACCGTGGCCAGGTCCAGCCTCTCGCGCAGGCCGCTGGGGCTCTTGCGTGCGAAGGTCTTCAAATGGCTGGTCAAGGCGGCCATACGTGTCAGTTGCTGATCGACGGGAACCAGCGCTTTGCAGGCTTCATCGATGCGGCCTTGATCGAGCAGCAGTCGCAGGGTTGCCAGTTGCATGCGCTGGGCGGTCAGCGGCTGGTTGATTTCGTGGGCCAGCGCTGCCGACATCTGCCCCAGCGCCGCGAGTTTGGCCGACTGCACCAGACCGTCCTGCGCGGTGTGCAGATCGCGTGTGCGCTCTTGCACCAGGCGCTCCAGTTCATCCCGGTTGCGCTCCCTCAATCGCGCCAGTCGCCAGCGCTGATAGAGAAACAGGCTCAGAAATACCAGCGCCAGCCAGATGCCTGCGGCGGCCAGGCCTGCGTTGCGCACATCCTCGCTGGACGCGGGCGGCTTGCGCAACAGGTGCAGGGTCCAGTTCTCGTCCGCAAGGGGCAGCGACTGCCAGAGATAGTCCGTGGTGCCGTCCGGGCCGTCGACACGGCTCAAATGGCTGTTTTCGCTGAAGCTGTCGATGACCCGGCTGCGCAGCGGTGACAATACCTGCTTGTCGTACTGGCGGGTGCGCAACAGGGTGGCACGGTCTTCCACCGAGATCGGCAGCAGCTCGCGATAGCGCCAGCCTGGTTGATTGGCGATAAACACGATGCCTTTCTCATCGCTGACCAGCAGCAGGTCGCCGCCCTTATCCCACTCCTGCTCGAGGCTGGGGAACTCCAGCTTGACGACCATCGCCCCCATGAACCCACCGGTATCATTCAACACCGCGCTGGACAGAAAGTACCCCGGAATTCCGGTGGTCACCCCGACCGCATAAAAGCGCCCGGTACCCTTGGCGCGGGTCTGCAGGAAGTAGGGTCGAAAAGCGTAGTTGTGACCGACATAGCTGTTGGGCGTGCGCCAGTTGCTCGCGCCAATCGCCAGACCCTGCAGGTCGAGCAACTCCAGCGTCGACGAATGAGCCGCGTTGTTGATTTTTTCCAGCTTGAGGTTGAGTGCGTTCTGTACTTCACCGGTTACCGGGCCGCTCAGCGCGGCTCGAATTTCCGGGTCCAGCGCCAGCACGGAGGGCAGGGCGCGGTAGCGCTCGATCAGGGTGTGCAGGGTATTGGCATACAGTGCCAGTTGTCCTTCGGCACGCGCGGCATCTTCAGACATTGCGTGACGCTGCGCCTGACGCATCGCGAGCCCGGCGCACAGGGCTGCACCGGCCAGAATCAGCAGCACGTACAGGGTAATGCGCCAGTAGCGATGCTTGAGCGTCATGTCGCAGCCTGATCGGACCCTGTTGGCGCGTTCCCGAGCGACTGCTCACGAACGCGTCATGCGCAGGGGTTACAACAGATTGAAGGTCGCTTCTTTCACAGCTTCGGAGTCCAGGCCGATCATGACCTTGAATTCGCCAGGTTCCGCCACGTGCTTGAGCTCGGTGTTGTAGAACTTCAGGTCGTCTTCACTGAGGGTGAAGGTCACGACTTTTTCTTCTCCGGGCTCAAGCATCACTTTTTCGAAGTTTTTCAGTTCCTTTACCGGACGGCTGATCGACGCCGCTACGTCATGCAGATACAGCTGCACAACGGTAGCACCGGCAACCTTGCCGGTATTCTTCACGGTCACGCTGGCAGTGAGCTTGCCTTTGCGCGTCATGCTGGCGTCCGACAACGTGATGTCCGAGACGTCGAACTGGGTGTAGCTCAGACCATAACCGAACGGGAACAGCGGGCCATTGGGCTCCTCGAAATAGTGCGAGGTGTAGTTGCCTGGCTTGCCTTCGTGATACGGACGGCCGGTGTTCAGGTGCGCATAGTAGACCGGCAGTTGACCGATCGAGCGCGGAAATGTCATGGCCAGCTTGCCCGACGGGTTGTAGTCGCCGAACAGTACGTCAGCCACTGCATTGCCGCCTTCGGTGCCCGGGAACCAGGTTTCGAGCATGGCGTCGGCCTGTTCCTGTTCGTCGACCAGAACCAGCGGACGGCCATTCATCAGCACCAGCACCAGTGGTTTGCCAGTGGCCTTGAGCGCCTTGATCAGGTCGCGCTGTTTGCCCGGAATGTTCAGGCTGCTGCGGCTGGCCGATTCATGCGACATGCCGCGCGACTCACCGACCACGGCAACGATCACATCGGCCTGCTCGGCGACCTTGACCGCTTCGTCGATCATTTCCTGCGCCGGACGCGGGTCGATCTCTACTTCCTTCTCCATGAAGTTCAGGTAGTTGAGGACGTGTTCATTGTCACTGACGTTGGCACCGCGTGCGTAAACCAGCTTGGCCTTGTCGCCGACCGCGTTGGCCAGCCCTTCATACACTGTCACCGACTGGTTGGGACGACCGGCTGCCGACCAGCTGCCGAGCATGTCGAGGTGACTTTGCGCCAGTCCGCCGATCACCGCGATGGTGCCTTGCTTCTTGAGTGGCAATGTCTCGTTCTGGTTTTTCAGCAGCACCAGCGTCTTGCGCGCCACATCGCGAGCTTCGGCACGGTGCAGGCGGTCATCCGCATAGGTGTCGGCAGGGTCATCGGCGGCAACGCCGATGCGACCGTAAGGCGAGGCGAACAGGCCCATGTCGTACTTGGCACCCAGCACTTCACGCACGGCGCTGTCGATTTCCTTCATGGAAACCTCGCCGTCTTTCACCAGCCCGGGCAACTGCTCGCCATAGGCCGCGTCGTTCATGCTCAGGTCGACGCCCGCCTTGATAGCCAGCTTGGCGGCCTCGCGGAAATCCTTGGCCACGCCGTGGTCGATCAGCTCCTTGAGCGCGCCGTGGTCACTGATGGTCACGCCCTTGAAGCCCCAGTCCTTGCGCAACAGGTCCTGCATCAGCCATTTGTTGGAGGTCGACGGGACGCCGTTGATCGAGTTGAGCGCGACCATGATGCCGCCGGCGCCGGCATCGATGCCGGCCTTGTACGGCGGCAGGTAGTCCTGGTACATGCGCGTCATGCTCATGTCCACGGTGTTGTAGTCGCGCCCGCCTTCTACCGCGCCATACAGGGCGAAGTGTTTGACGGCGGCCATGATGCTGTCATTGGCTGCGACGTTCTTGCCCTGGAAGGACCTGACCATCACATCGGAAATGCGTGACACCAGGTAGGTGTCTTCACCGAAGCCTTCGGAGCTGCGGCCCCAGCGAGGGTCGCGGGAAATATCCACCATGGGCGCGAAGGTCATGTCGATACTGTCGGCACTGGCTTCTTTGGCCGAGACCCGGCCCATCGTCGCGATGGCGTCCATGTCCCAGCTGGCGGCCATGCCCAGGCTGATCGGGAAAATCGTGCGATGACCGTGAATCACGTCGTAGGCAAAAAACATCGGAATTTTCAGACGGCTTTTGGCGACTGCGGCTTCCTGCAGCGGACGATTTTCCGAACGGGTAATGGAGTTGAACGTACCGCCGATTCGTCCGGCGGCAATTTCCTTGAGAATTTGCGGCTGTGGCATTTCCGAACTGATACTGATGAGTCGCAACTGACCGATCTTTTCGTCCAGAGTCATTTGTTTCATGAGTTTGCCGATGAAGGCATTCTTGGCCTGAAGCGTTGTATTGTCCGTGGCGGCAGCGGTCTGGGCCATCACCGACTGACTGGCCATACCGACCAGCAAACCTAATAAACACAGCTTATTCATGAATGATTTCTCAAGGCTTTTGTCAGTAACTCGCGTTTAATGTCCGACAGCCAGTTTTTGGGTTATGGACCTTTGGCGTTATGGTTCGTACGTGATGCAAGGATAGTTGCTATCCGCTTGACTGTACGAAGTCTCCCCAGGGTGTGTACGAAAATGGCGGTTTGATTGATTTTCGTACAGACCCTGTTCGATCAAATAGTGAACGCACCAGGTGTTGGCGGTGGATTATGCCGGGGAACTTGTGTTTTGGCTAAGGCGTGTCGTTTCAATGGATTCAAAAAAACACCGGAGGTCTGGATTTTGAAGTCTGTTTCACAGTGGATGCTGTACATGGTGATGCTGTTGGGAGGGGTATTGCGGGCCGAGGCAGAGCCATCAGCACTGGTTTTTCCGCCGATGACCGGCAGTGTGGTGGATGCCGCACAGATGCTCGACAGCCAGACTACGGTTCGTCTGGCCAGACTTCTGAGCGCCCATGAAAAGGCGACCGGGGAGCGGGTAGTGGTGGTGACCCTCGCTGATCTGCAGGGCACGAGCATCGAAGAGTTCGGCTCTCGACTCGGCGACGCCTGGGGCCTGGGGCTGCATGGCAAGGATGACAGTGTTCTGCTGGTGGTCTATCGCGACAAGCGCAAGGTGTTCATGGAGGTCGGCGGTGCGCTGAAGGACCGTCTCAACGACGCCCAGGCGTCTCTGATCATCGACATGCTGATGACCCCCGAGTTTGACGACAACCGGTTTGCCGTCGGCATAGAGCGCGGTACGCGCGCGGTCATCGCGGCATTGGGTGGGCAGATACCCGATTATCCCGAGCCGACAGGGCAGATGTCCGACTATGACGAGCAGCCCGATGACGACCAGGTCTGGCTGATCGGTATCGTGTTGACCCTCATCGTGCTGGGGATTGTAATCATGAGTGTCAGACGGGGCGGCGCCACCCGGCCCGCACGTGAAAGAGTCGCCGATCGCAGTGGCGGACGCTTCGGCGGTGGCGGTGCTTCAGGCAACTGGTAGTTGATTGATTCGGAATGAGGGAACCATGGCTTTACTGAACAAAGACGAACAGCGGCAGGTTGCCGAAGCGATTGACCGCGTCGAGCAGCGCACTGACGCCGAGCTGGTCACGGTACTGGCCGCTCGCGCTGACGACTATGCCTACATGCCGTTGATCTGGGCCGGGCTGATCGGCCTGCTGCTGCCGGGCACGATCAACTACTGCCTTCAATGGTTGAGCGCGGACGAGTTGATGCTCGCGCAGATGAGTACGTTCATTATTGTCGCGCTGGTGTGTCGCTTGTCGAAGGTCTCCGCGTTGCTGGTGCCGCTTTCGGTGCGGCGCTGGCGGGCCGGGAATCTCGCGCGTCGGCAGTTTCTCGAGCAGAACCTGCACAAGACCCACGACGGAACCGGCATTCTGGTGTTTGTCAGCGAGGCCGAACGGTATGTCGAAATCCTGGTTGACCATGGCATTGCCAGTCGTCTGCACAACGACACCTGGAAGGCGATGGTTGACGTGTTTACCCAGCAGGTCAGAGACGGACAGACCTTGCAGGGGTTTCTCGGGTGTATCCATGCCTGTGGCGAGCTGCTTGCCGATCATGTACCAGTGACTCACGGCAGGAATGAATTGCCGAATCGGCTGGTGGTGCTGGGGTAACAACAAAAGGCAGGTGTCGATATGGATCAACGCCTGCCTTTATATTGAAGGCTGACGCGTCAGACGAGGCGCCTGATATCGTAGAACGATTTTATGTACGTCTTCAGTTTTTCGACAGGCGTGCTGATCGGTGCAGAAGCGTCATCTTGCGACGTGATCTGATCCAGAAATTTGTAGAGCGAGTGATAAACCTTCCTGGCCTCTTTGACCCAAAGTGCCTTGCTCTTGCTGATGTCAGCGAGCCCGGTCAGCTCATCGAGCCTTCCGTTGATTGACTTTGCTTCCTGGGCGACCGTGCGGGACTCGGCGAGCAGTGCGTTATAGCGCGACCTCAGTCTGTCGCGTTCTTCAGTAAGGTCAAGGTAGGTCAGGGCGCTGCTGATCTTGTCCAGGAGTTTTCCGAGTCTGGCAATTCCGGCGGTGATCAACGCAAGTTCCGGCGATGGCATGGCGACGATCTGCAGTTCTTCCTGAGTAGGCAGCATGTCCTTGAACAGGTCGGCAAGGTTGTACTTTTCATAGGTCTTGATCGTTGTGTCAAGCAGGCGCCGGTCTTCAGCGATGACACTCATCGCGCTTTCCAAAGCGGCTGAGCGTTGTGTCATGCCGTCAATCTGTTGCTGGAGTATGTCCTGTAAACGGTTGTCTTCCTGCGTGAGGTTTATTTGCGCCATATCATCGCTGCGCTCGGCAATGGCGTGAGCGCTGCTGCGCAAAACGGCGGTCAGATTCGAGAGCAGACGAATGCGCTCGCCGTTCAGCAGGCTGATCGCTTGCTTCTTTTGTTTATCGCTGAGTCGAGCGTCTGCTTCAATGTGCTGTTGCCTCAGATCGATCGGCTGCAGGTTCACGTTATTCAACTGTACAGTGATATCGGCCAGCGCTTCACGATAGGCGTTGTCTGCACGCGTCAATGCGTTTTGAAGCGACAGCATTTTTTCTTTCATCGCCGGCAGAAAGTCCAGCTTCAACGTATTCACCTGGGCCAGAATATTCTGGCTGGCGGCATTCATGATTTCAGTATCGGGAGGCGTGAGGACCATCGGCTTACCCAAGGTTTCAGTGCTCATGGTCATTGTCCTTTCATGCTGGATTGCTGTTCGTGTTGAAACTGGTCCAGCGCACTTTCAAACAGCTTCAGTAACTGGGCGGTCATGCTTTTTATTTCCAGCCACGGTGTGACTACGGCCTGAAACCGTATAGCGAAAATCATCAGTGCCTGATCGTCGCTGATCGCTGCCAGTTCATCTGCAGAGCTGTCAACGTATGCCGCCAGCAGGGTCCATAGGTCTTTCAGATTGGTCGCACTCTGATGAGCGTCCATCATGCGAATATTCATATCCTCGAAGAGTATCTGCAGGCTGCGTACGGCGGCGGCCAACGGAACTTTTTCCTTGAGTGTCTGAACCTTGAGGTTCTTGGAGGCGATCATCCGGTTTTTTTCTTTCCGGATTTTTTCCGCCTGGGCGCCAAAAATACCTCCCGTGATAGCAACCCCGATGGGCCCTCCGAAACCACCCCAGGCAATATTGGTTATGGCTGCCTTATATTCTTTGTTCTTGTGTTCTATATCGACGGTCAGCTGTTCGATGTCTTTTTCCAGTTCTCTGATCTGCTGGTCCAGATCAGAGCGCTTTGCCAGTTTTACCTTATCGTTGATGCCGGGAATGAGTTGAACGCTCAGGACGGTGCTGAAGGTATCGATGTGTTGCGCCAACGTGCTGGCCGCGTGCTGATGGTTCTTTATTTGTGACGCGGTTTCTTTCAGGAACTGGGCCAGCGTGATACAGACCTTCTGGTCGGTTTGCCCCAGTGGCGTGGGCGATGTATCGCGGACCTCTTCAAGGGTCAGATCGACAACGGTCAGACCCAGCTGCCTGGCAAAGTCCATTTTTTCAATGTAACTGATGATCTGCCGACCCTGATCCGAGAAGTGTGCGGCAAACAGGTCAATGGTGAAACCGCTGCGCTTGATGGCGTCCTCGATACCCAGCCAGCTTTTGCCGTGGTTGTGGATTGCCTTGTAAGTCACCAGCATGTCTTTAGGCTCAAGCCCGGGAATGCTACTGGTTGTAAAACCCAATTGCTGTTCGACGCGAGCGAGTGACGTGGGGATGTTAAGGGCGTGTCGTTCGTAACGTTTCAGACTAAGAATGTCTTCTTTGGTCAAAATAAGCGCGGCGCCACGGCCACCCTTTTTTTCATCATCAAGTATAAGGTTCAAATACTCTACGGGTTTTAAGGTGACCCGCGCGAGTGTGTCGTTTTCCAGCAGTGCTGCTTGACTCAACATAAGGCACGTTCCTTGTGCGGTTTATTCTGCCGGAGCAAAAGGCTCCAGAACTTTTATCTGATTATCTGTAATCAGCCACAACGACTATAAAGGTGTTTTTATACGGCGCAAGCAATGCTTCGCTGTTGTCGGTAGAGATTGTTTTACCGATCATGTGCGTGTCGCAATGGTGTGTAGGACCGCACTAACAGCCCGCGTAGTCTCTGAAAAATAAGGGTGCCCTTGACGTGCCGACGCGCCTAAAATGCCGGTCTGATTTTTCGAGTCCCGGACGGGACGCTTGAGGCACATTTTCAATGTCAGTCATTACCTCCACGTCACCCATCGCTGCGACCGATCACCTCGCGCAGTTCCTTGGCCTGCTGGACATCAGCCTGTCGCAGAACTCGCTGATCAAGCTGGTCCTGGCCAAATACGTGGGCAGCGAAGCCGACTTGCAGCGGATCATCATCAAGCCGCTGACCGTCAAGGAGCAACCGTGCCTGAGCTTCGTGTATCGCTACAAGACTCGCGACATCACCAAGAATTTTTCGCTTGCTGAAGCGGTGGCTGTCATTGCCAGCCTGATACCGGCGTCCTTCAAGAACGCGCACCTGTTGTCGCTGACCGACGAGGTGCAGTTGGAGTTCAGCAAGAAGGGCAAGACAACGCTGTTCAAAAGCAAGACTCAGCAGGAGCGCCAGGCTCCTTCGGCCGGGCATGACCGTGAGAAGAAACGCTACCTGGAGCTTACCCGGCCATTCCTGACTGACTTGGGTGTGACCAATCGCCAGCATGAGCTGATTCCGGCCATGTCGCGCAAATGGAAGCAGATCAACAAATTCATCGAAGTGTTTTCCCATGCACTGAGCTCATCGCCGCTCAAGCTCGATCAGCCGATCAAGGTCGCGGACTTCGGCTCAGGCAAGGGTTATCTGACCTTCGCCATCCACGACTACCTGTGCAACACCTTGCAGGCGCAAGGGCAGGTGACCGGTGTCGAACTGCGCGAAGACATGGTCACGCTGTGCAACGAGGCGGCGGCGAAGCTCGATCATCCGGGGCTGACCTTTGCGCAGGGTGACGTGCGTACAGTGGCGCCCAGCGCGCTGGACGTGATGATCGCGCTGCACGCCTGTGACATCGCGACAGACTACGCCATTCATATGGGCATTCGCTCCGGCGCCTCGATCATCATGTGCTCGCCGTGCTGCCACAAACAGATCCGCTTGCAGATCCAGAGCCCGACGCTGTTGAAACCGATGCTGCAATACGGTCTGCACATGGGCCAGCAGGCAGAAATGGTCACCGACAGCCTGCGCGCGCTATTGCTGGAAGCATGCGGTTACGAGACCAAAGTGTTCGAGTTCATCTCGCTGGAGCATACCAACAAGAACAAGATGATCCTCGCGGTCAAGCGTGCCGAGCCGGTCGATCCGGCTCAGTTACTGGCGCGCATTCAGGAGCTCAAGACGTTCTACGGCCTTAGCGAGCATTGCCTGGAAACGCTGCTCAAGAGCGACGGCTTTATTGGCTGAAAATAGCCGTCCTGTGCGCAGTGGCCGAAGCGTCTGCGACCAACGGTCTGGCGTTTGACTGCTTCGTTGCGCTGGATCAATGGTTGTACCTCGCGCAAGGCGGATGCTTGGCTCATCACCCCAGCATCCGCGCTACCCTCGAGGGTCCGTCATGATCAGCACTTTTTTCATCCCCGCTGTGAACATCATCGGCACTGGCTGCATTGACGAAGCCATGCTCGCCATACGCAAATACGGATTTCGCAAGGCCCTGATCGTCACGGATGCTGGCCTTGCCAGGGCCGGAGTAGCCAGTCAGGTCGCCGGGCTGTTGGTGGAGCAGGGTATTGACTCGGTTGTGTACGACGGTGCCCGGCCCAACCCGACCATCGCCAACGTCGAGAACGGTCTTGCCCTGTTGCAGGAGCGCCAGTGCGATTTCGTCATATCGCTGGGCGGTGGCTCGCCTCACGACTGTGCAAAAGGTATTGCCCTGTGCGCCAGCAACGGGGGGCATATCAGCGATTATGAGGGCGTCGACCGTTCGGCGAAACCGCAGTTGCCATTGATTGCCATCAATACCACCGCCGGAACCGCGAGTGAAATGACCCGCTTCTGCATCATTACCGACGAAGCCCGGCACGTAAAAATGGCGATCATCGACCGCAACGTCACGCCGCTGTTGTCCGTGAATGATCCCGACATGATGGTCGCCATGCCCAGGTCGCTGACTGCCGCCACTGGCATGGATGCCTTGACTCACGCAATCGAAGCCTATGTCTCCACGGCTGCCAACCCGATCACTGACGCCTGTGCGTTACAGGCTATGGCGCTGATCGCCAACAATTTGCGCGACGCATTCAACAACGGGGCCAATATCACTGCCCGCGAGAACATGGCGTATGCCCAGTTTCTGGCCGGCATGGCGTTCAATAACGCGTCACTGGGCTACGTGCACGCCATGGCGCACCAGTTGGGCGGCTTTTATGATTTGCCCCACGGTGTGTGCAACGCCGTATTGCTGCCCCATGTGCAGCGCTTCAACGCCAGCGTCAGCGCTGCACGCCTGACCGACGTTGCACACGCCATGGGCAGCAATATCCGGGGGCTCTCTCCGGAAGAAGGCGCTCAGGCAGCCATCGACGCGATTCGTGCATTGTCGGCTGCCGTGGAAATCCCGCCAGGTCTTGCTACGCTGGGCGTCAAGGAGGAAGACTTCCCGATGCTGGCCAGCAATGCCCTGAAAGATGCCTGCGGCCTGACCAACCCGCGTCCTGCCGATCTTGAGCAGATTCAGGATATATTTCGCCAGGCGCTTTAATCACCCCTGCAAAACAGGCCTGTCATGGACATGCTGCGGCCGTACACCCTTGCAGATCGTGAGCGATGTCTGGATATCTTCGACAGCAACGTCCCGCGCTACTTCGACCCTGCGGAGCGCGAGCAATTTGCCCGTTTTCTGATGGCCCCTTTGGGCCAGTACTTCGTAGCCGAGCGTGACGGCGAGGTTGTCGCCTGCGGTGGATACCTGGTGTTGTCAGACCCTGAAGTGGCAGAGCTGACCTGGGGCATGGTCATCAGCGACCGCCACGGCAGCGGCCTTGGCAGGTTTCTGACCGAGGCCCGACTGCAACGCATGCAGGCATTACCGGGCGTCAACCGAGCCTTTATCGATACCAGCCAGCATGTTCAGGGGTTTTACTCGAACCTGGGCTTTGCCGTGGTCTCGGTCGATATCGACGGGCATGGGCGCGGGATTGACAGCGTCAGGATGGAGCGGGTGTTTTCGTGAGCGAGGGAGCCTGAACGTAGGCTGACCAACACCATGGAAGCGGAGCAGGCCAGGCCGCAGTCCGTTTAGCATCCAGATTGTCCCGCGATTCCCGCGGGCATGACTGGAAGCTCAACCGATGACGCCCCTGCGTTCTCTTTTGCAAAGCGGCTGTCTGAAGATCGCCACCACTCTGGTTCTGCTCCTGTCAGGAGCGCAATGCCTGTGGGCAGCAGACATACCTGAAGGTTTTGCCAAGGGCGTGACCGGCGGAGGCTCCGCGGCTGCCGTGCATCCCTCCACGCTGGATGAACTTCGATCAGCACTCTGCTCGTCGCATGACTCACACGGGGCCTGCACCGATGACACACCCCGAGTGATTGTCCTGGACCACACGTTCGACTTCCGCGCGAGCGTGATTGCCAACGGCAGTACCACAACCACCGAACCTGGCTGCGTCGTGAAACCGTGCCCGCAGGGTGGTGAGCAGCTTGCACTGAATGGTGCCAACGACTTCTGCCAATCAAGGCCGCCCGTCATGGTGACCTACGACAACGCGGGTCTGAAGCCACTGAAAGTCGGTTCCAACAAGACATTGATCGGGCTTGGCGACAAGGCAGGCATTCAGGGCGCTGGACTGTTCATTGGCGACGGTGCGCATAACGTGATCGTTCGTAACCTGACCCTTTCGGATATCAACCCGCATGTCGTATGGGGCGGCGATGCGCTGACCCTGAACAAGGCCGATGGCGTGTGGATCGATCACAACACCTTTGCGCGGATCGGCAGGCAGATGATCGTGACAGGCTGGGGCACTGCTTCACACGTCACCATTTCCAGCAATGAATTCGACGGCCGTACGCCTTACTCGTCTACCTGCGATGGCCATCATTATTGGGTCTGGCTGTTCCTCGGCAGTCAGGACACGCTGACGCTGTCGAGAAACTACATACACGACACCTCCGGCAGAGCACCTCATTCCGGCGGGATGAAAAATGCGCAAATCCGCGCTCAACTGGTCAACAACGTCTTTCAGCGCATGACCTACCAAGGCGCAATCATGTCGCGGACCTCATCTTCACAGTTGCTGGTAGAGGGAAACGACTTCGAAAACGTAGCCCACCCACTGTTCAACGATACGGATCAGCCAGGTACGGCATTCGCTTTGTTCGAGCCGGTTTCGACGGCTGCAAACAACGTGTGCATGAGCGTGATCGGCAGGCCTTGTGTGGCGAATCAGCAACAGGATAGCGGCGACGACTATCGCCCGCAGGATGCCTCTGCCTTGCAGGCGTTTCGCGAGTATCGGCAGTACCTGGTGGCGCCGGTTTCGGCGCAAGAAGCCAAGGCGCGGGTGCCGGGAGAGGCGGGGGTGGGGAAGGCCAGTGCCGGGCTGCTGCAATGACTTCGATGTTTGGGTTGCATTCACCGGTACCCAATCGTTTTACTATCACCCAATACCGCGCCTTCTAACACCTAAAAAGGCCCGATCAGTGAGTCAGGGGAAGTCATTTTGATGGATCAAGAAAGCATCGTCCGGTACTGGCATGCGGTCGAGTTGTTGCAACCACAATCAGCACCCAAGCTGAAAAAACGTGCTAATCGATACGAAGCGTTTATCCATGACACGTCAATTCAGCATCCGCTGCTTCCGTGGACCCCGGAAAGTATCGTCAGTCAACAGGCGCTGCCCAAGAAGCGCATATGGAGCCACACGCTCTATGCTCATCTTTACGACAGTCGTCTCGTTGCCGAGAAGCTCGATGCGATGTACGGCGCCGATCGGGGCTACCAGGAGCCCAGGTTTCGCGAGTCAGCCGTGTTTGCGGCAAAATTCACGATGGCGGGCCGACTGGTCGATGACAGCCTCGTGCTTTCAAGCGAAGCGTGGTTTCTTGGGCGGGTATTGACCGGCAAGGATTGGACCAGAGGGTTCGAGACCGACCAAAAGACCGTCAGGGAGCGCGCCAACACCCTGTTCGAAGGTGAGGTATCAAGCGCAGACTTGCGCGAACTGACTCACTGGACCCTCCAGTTCCTGGGGCTGGGGGACTTTTTTGGTGAGATGGACCATCATCATTTTCGCTTTCGCTCACAACCCGTCAAGCCCGACAAGCCCGAGTCGGAAGACGATCCACTGAACAGCTTTTTGCTGGACGATCTTGCCGATGTCGCCGATGCGATCTCCAGGGGGGTGAAAAGCGAACCACTGGATCAGTACCTGCGCTATCACGATCCCGAGCTTCGCCTGCATATGGACGATAAGCGTGCATCGTTGCCACTGATGGGGCGACTGATGCCGGATGCTTACGCCAGTAGCTGTTGGCCTACCGAGCACCATTTGGGCCTGGTGCATTCCCAGCAGCTGGCCGTCAACACAATCCAGTCCACCCTGGCCGATGGTCAAGGGCTGCTTGGCGTCAACGGCCCGCCTGGAACGGGCAAGACGACGCTGTTGCGCGACCTTATTGCAGCGATTATCACCAGCCGCGCCGATGCGTTTGCCAAGCTACGCCGTGCTTCCGATGCATTCGCAAGCGACGGACGCGAAGCTGCCAACGACGGTGGCAGGCAGCAATACAGTTTCAGGCTCAACCCTGCACTGTATGGCTTCGAAATCGTAGTCGCTTCATCCAACAACGGTGCCGTGGAAAATGTGACGCTGGAACTGCCGCAGCGAGACAAGATTGATGACAGCTGGTTGCCAGAAGCAGAGTATTTCGCCGAGCTGGGGGAGCTGGTCTCGGATAAACCTGCGTGGGGACTGATTTCCGGTGCACTGGGGAGCAAGGTACGACGCAACAAGTTCGTAGATCGTTACTTCTATGGCCAGCGCCCGTTTGGCAGCGGAGCCGAGGCTGCAGTGGAGGTAGAGGACGAGACTGAGGTCGACCCTGATGAAGACGTCGACAACATTGTGGAGGCACTCTTTTCGGCCTCCTCTGCGGAGATGGAGAACGCCGACGACAGCGAGAACCAGAGCGAAGATGCTCTACCCGAGGAAGAGAAGGGCCCGAAGGGGTTTTGGGGTTGGCTCAATGTGAGTGCCGAGGTAAATGCGGTCCGCTCTCCAGAGCAACGTCAAGCGCTGTGGCAGCAAGCAGTCTCTGACTACGAGGCGATCAAGGCGCAAGAACGCAAAGCATGCAGTGACGCCAGTCGGATTCGTGAGTTGATCCTGGCCATCCTCGAGGTCAGGAAGAAGATTGCCGAAGACTCCGAAAAGCTCCGGTCATTCGAACAGTCGCTGATTGAGATAGCAAATGAACTCTTGCGCCTGGATAACGAGGAAGGTGGCCCCGCTAATATGGCACTCAAGAAGTGTCTTGACGCACTTGGGGAACTCCCGCGCAGGCCCGGTTTCTGGTCAAATTTATTCAGCCTGGGAAATGCTCGGCGCGACTGGAATGCCGCTCGGGAACTGCTGGAAAGCCAGCGGGATATTGCCAAAGCCGAGTTCGAGCGGATCACACGTCTCACTCAACAACTCGATATCGATAAGGTCCATGCGGAAAGAAAAATCACTGAAGGGCGCCGAGTGCTTCAGGGATCGCAGCAGCAGGACCAAACGCTTACGCGATATGCCATGGAACTGGCAACCAGTCATCAGGCCGAACATCTGCTCGCTTGGTTGAAAGACAATGCTATCGGGGATGGGGATGCCATTGAACTGGCCGAACCCTGGCGCATTCAAGGCTGGCGGAAGGCTCGGGCGCGGGTTTTCATCCAGGCCCTGAAGCTCCACCAGACGTTCTTCGAACTTGAGGCCTCAAGGCTGCGTTCCAATTTATTCATGATCAACAGTCTGTTGACCGGTTCGCGCTTCCAAGGCTTGTCGCGCGATGCAATCCGTTCGGCGTGGGCTTCTTTGTTTATGGTCGTTCCGGTGTTGAGCAGCACCTTTGCATCATTTGCCCGTTCGTTTGGCTCGCTGGGTGCCAGTGAGATTGGCTGGTTACTCGTGGATGAGGCAGGTCAGGCCGCTCCGCAACAGGCAGTCGGCGCACTGTGGCGGTCCCGACGTGCGTTGCTGGTGGGAGACCCATTGCAACTCAAGCCCATCGTCACCGTATCCGATGCGGTGCTGGAGCACATGCGTACGCGTTACGGTGTTGATGCACACTGGATTCCCAATCAAAAATCCGCACAGGTACTGGCTGACGAAGCCACCCCTTGGGGGCGCATGGCCGGGCCTGCCGGTGGCAAGACGTGGGTAGGATTGCCATTGGTTGTGCATCGCCGCTGCGACAAGCCTATGTATGCACTCGCCAACCTTATCGCCTACGACGGAGCGATGGTGTATGGAACGATTGCACCGCATGCCGACAAAGAAACCCTCGCCAGTCTGCCGACAGGGTGGATACATGTCAGTGGGGCTTCCGAAGGAAATTGGGTGCCTGCGGAAGGCCAGGTCTTACGCGACCTGCTCAAGCGGCTGCATGGCGATGGCGTAGAGGCGAAAGATATTTCAGTCATCACGCCTTTCAAGGCTGTGCAGCAAAACCTCAAGCGCATGCTCCGAGGCAAGCTAGTGTCGGGCACGATCCACACGATGCAAGGCAAGGAGGCATCGATCGTCATCGTCGTACTGGGCGGCAACACTGCCGGAGCGGGTGCTCGCAACTGGGCTGTTTCAGAACCTAACCTGCTGAACGTGGCGGCGACGCGCGCCAAGCGACGTCTCTATGTGATTGGCGACAGAAACGACTGGAAGCACCGGCAATTGTTCTGTGACGTCATGGATCTGCTGCCGCTGCAGGATATTCAAGCACACCGGTAACGGGCTTAACGCATGAATGCCCCGCGCCACCAGATGCAATGCAGCAGCGTCAGCTGAGCGGAGATCAGTGGTTCGGGGGGCGTGTGAATTTGTCCTTGACCCGATTGAACGCGCTAGCGAGCCGGGGCAGTGATGAGAAGGACGTAGATTCCGTTCGAACGGCGGGGGAGGTCATTGCGCTGTGTCACGTTGAAGGAGCGCTTTGCAGGAGGACTACGTGACTGTCTCGCTGTTACTCAATGGATTTCAGTTAAATCGATGAGTCAGGAGAGAAATGGAGCGGGTAGAGGGAATCGAACCCTCAACTAAAGCTTGGGAAGCTTTCGTTTTACCACTAAACTATACCCGCTCTGAGAGCTGCTCTGAGCGGCTGACTTTGTACCAGAACCCTGCCCTGATTTGAAGCGCTAATTTCACTGCGCAGCGCTTTGCCCCCTGATACTCACCCTGAAAACCCACCGCCAGATGACAATGCTCCGCAGCTGACGGTGGCTCCGTGTGCGGTTTTCAGAAGGTCAGGGACGGATAGTCCTGAACCCGGTTATGGCCGTCGCGTGACACCTGTGCCGGTTGCAGGAAGTTCATCAGTACCTGTTTCGAGTCGCGGCAGGCGGCCTTGTGTTCCATGTCCAGAAAGTGGCCGGTGGCGTCGATGGTGCTGAAGCTGCAATCGTGCAGGTACCGGGAGAACTGCGCTGCGTCGTGCGCGCAGGTGTACTCATCCAGGGCACCGTTGATGAACAGCACGGGGGCGGTGATGTTCTTGCCTGCGGTCAGGTAATTGTCCGGGTCGAGCTCCAGAACCTGGCTGAAGTGGTAATACATCTGGTCATACTCGTGAGCATCCAGGCTGCTGATATGACGGAAATTGAAGCGCTTGAACAACGTAGGCAGATGCTTGCCGACGGTGTTGTTGATCAAGTGGCCCATGCCATAACGATTATGTGCGCCCAAGTGCGTGATGCCGTGACACAGGTAGTCATGCATCTTCTCGTTGATCACTGGGGAGAACGAGCTGATGACTGCGCTTTCGATGCGTTTTGGCCGATGCGCCAGGGCAACCAGCGTCGCTGCGCCGCCCCATGAGAAGGACAGCACGTGCTCGGCGTTGAAGTGATCGATCAGTTCCAGCAGCAACTGGCCTTCCTCTTCCCGGGTCAGTGGCGTGCCATGCAGGTTGTGCGGTTTGGATTTGCCTGAATAGGGCTGATCGTAAAGCACCACGTTGAAGGCCGGATGAAGGCTGCGGACGGTCTGCGCAAATGATGCGGTAGTGGCCAGCGAGCCGTTGACCAGAATGATGGTCTTGGCGGCGGCATCGGTGCGGTAGAGCTCGGTATAAACCCGAAACTGTCCTTGAATGTCGAGCACTGCTTTTTCTGGCGACATAGGTTTCACTCCTGGCGTAGACAGGTATGCGTGCCTATGACATTGCCCGCGTTTCGTGACAGACATGCGATAGTCGATCAAAGGCCTGTGCCGATCCGACCAGCGTCTGCCAGGCGGCCATGACGTTCAAAACAGGCCGATTTCCCCGGCGTTCAGCGCACGGTAGCTGCCGGGGCGCAGGTCGGGGTCCAGCAGCAGCGCGCCGATGGTTTCCCGATGCAGGCGCAACACCTTGTTGTCGAAGTGGCCGAACATTCGTTTCACCTGATGATAGCGGCCTTCGACAATGCTCAGGCGCGCACGGCGCGGCCCCAACAAGGTCAATTGCGCCGGTTGCGTGGTGATGCCTTCGAATGCGAAATACAGGCCTTCGGCGAATTTCGCGGCGTAGCGTTCATCGATCGGTTGCTCGGTCTCGACGTAATAGACTTTGGGCATTTTGCTCTGTGGCTGAGTCAGGCGCCGCGACCATTGACCGTCGTTGGTTATCAGCATCAGGCCGGTGGTGTTGAAGTCCAGCCGTCCGGCGATGTGCAGTTCGTGCTTGTCAGGCTCGTCCAGCAAATCGAGCACGGTCGGATGCTGCGCATCGCTCGTCGCGCTGACGCAGCCTTCGGGCTTGTGCAGCATGAAGTAGCGGGGGACTTTGCCTGCCTGGAGGATTTCTTCGTCAAGCGCCACACAACTGAATTCGCGTACTTCGTGGTGCGGGTCGCGGGTTGCCTGGCCGTCTACCTGCACCCGTCCGCTGGCCAGCGCCAGGCGCACTTGCTGACGATTGAAGCGTGGCAGGTTGCTGAGGAAACGATCAAGGCGCATGGCGATAACGGCGAGCGAAGGACGGGGCGCGCATCTTACTCTGTGCCCCGGCGTTTCTGTGGACTAGGCTCTGTACGAAAAGTGGCTGCGCTCGGTGATGCTTCGTTAAAAACAGGCTCGGAATGCTCATTTACAACACGTAGAGTCGAACGCGACCCCGGCCGTTCCTCGCCTGTTTTTGCCTCGCCTGACCTTCGCTCGCCGACTTTTCGTACAGAGCCTGGCGCAGCATCCTTGATCCCGGCGCAGCGCGGGCACAGACAGGCCTTGTCGCGAAGGTTATCCGGCAGCGCTGCCAGCAATGCCGGGTCGATACTTTGCGAAAAGCACCAGCAGGGCTGGTCCACGGTGCGCGGATCGGCGAGGCTGCATTGGTTGCTGAAGCCGCAGAGGGGGCACAGCGCGGTGTCAGGGGAGGCCGTTGTCATGTCGAGAGTAAGCGCCGTGCTGGATGATCGGGGTGTTCGGTTCAGGCCATATTAGCAATCACCGAGCTCGCTGCCGGGGCATGATAGACGGGTGAACGGTTCATCAGCGCCGATATCGCTGCACATCGGCAGTGCACGAGCAATATTCTGTCGTAATGGATGCCTTGTATGGACAGGCTTTCGAACAGGTCGGCCAGCGATGGCGGGGGCATGCCGAAGCGGTTGCGCACTGTCAGAACATCCATCGGCGTCGGCGGCAACCAGCCGCGCAGGGGCGAGGCGCGCGAATTGCCCACCACGCTTGCGATCTCGTCATAGGTCTCGCTGGTCGTCGTCTGAAACTTGGACAGGCTGTAGTTCTTCAGCCTGCCGGGCAGCGAAGTGCCTGCTATCAACTTGTCGGTGAGAAGCAGTGGTTCAAGCGGTGTGGGCTGCATCACGCTGTGCACCGCCGTGTTGGAACGGGCGAATGGCCGGGCGTTCTTATTGACGACCCGATGCAGCTTCGGGTCCACCAGTTCGTAGCCATGCGGCGCGTAGGTGCGAATCTCGGTACCGTTGGGGATCTTCACCGTTCGGGACCACGGCGTGTAGTACCCATGGCTGCTGACCACCAGAATGCGCGCCTGACCTCTGTCGGACGTCCATAAGAGGAACCTTTTACCCAGCTTCCAGGCATGGACCTGCAACAGGTTTGACGAGACGGCAGTGCTGACCGTCCAGCGCTTGAGCAGGGCGTCGGTGTGAAAGAATTTCTCCAGCCGGGTCTGCCGCGGCGTGACAAATTGCCTGCGCAACGGCCGGGTGCCGAGCGCCCGGTTGAGTGTAATCGCGGTGGTTTGGCGGTTACGCACGGCAGGTTTGACGATTCGGCTCAGTGAGCGCAGCAACCTTGGTGTGTGCGGAGCCAGTTGCAGCAAGCCCAGCGTCAACGTGGCCAGCAACGCCTGGTTTTTCTCTGCGTAACGGCTGCCCGGCAGATGGGTTGCAGCAATGGCCAGCGAGGTGATGCCAATTTCCGTCGCCAGGGAGGCAACGAGCGCAGGTGTCAGCAACAAGGACATCGGCACCAGCAGCCGCTGTAATTTCTGCAGCCGGTCGGTCCAGTCCGCCAGGGTTACCTGCGTTGACGTAGCGATCTGATCCTCTGCGTCATCCAGCGCGTTCTGTTTGAGCAGTTGGTGTAGAAAAGCGAATGGCGTGTCCTCCAGCCTTTTTTCACACAACGAGTGGCTCATGGCCTGTCGCGTGTCAGGGTTGTACAGCGCATCGGTCCAGGGGCGAAGGATGGAAACGGGTGGGTTGGGCGCCTGTGTCCCGCCCCATAATTTGAGCAGGTAGTCCAGGCGCTGGTGATGACGGCGGGGAACATAGCGCATGACCGCCTCACGCCATTCCGGATCGGCCGTTGCCCGGTTCAGATGCTGCTTCAGCGCCGTGTCATCTGCAAACTCGATGAACGCATCGGCGTGGCCCGCCTGATAAAGCACGTTCGGTGAGCCCGGTTGCTCAAGCACCAGCAGGCCGGTGTACTGTTGTTGCATGCCGTCGATCAACGCGCCCTGGACGAAAAAACCGAGTGACCGCCATTGATCAGGCGCCGAGGGCGCAAGGGTTTCCACGAGCAGATCGAAGGTGCTGCGCGTGAGGCTGCCGCGCTTGAGGCTGATCAGTGCCTGGCTGATGAACGTGGTTCTGAACGCCTGTTCGATGGCGGTTCTCCGCTGGTCCCAGAAGTCGTGGATGCGCTGGGTCATCCAGGTCAGAAAGTCGAAGGCTCTGATGTAATCCTCGAGCGCGTGCGGACTGATCTCCAGCAACTGACCCTGCTCACTGTCGCCCTGCCCGGTGGGGTCGAGGAAGATAATGGTGCCGCCGCCGTGGTCGATGTAGCCAGCTGGGTGATCGACTCGATAATTGCTTATCAGCGCCTCGCTCAGGCTGATCGGCCTCGGGTCGGGCGTGTGAATATACGTAGGCGGCAATCTGGGGTTGCCCAGGGGGTTGCTCGAATAGCCGGGTTGATAAGCGATGAATACCTGTTCGGGGTTGAGCGTCAGCGCGTGGTTTTCCTGTAGATAGCTCGTCATGACCTGGCCGGCCATTTTCGATGCAGCCGGGATCTGCTCCAGAATGCCTGGCTGTACCTGCCACAGGTCTGCTGCACCAGCCAGCGCCAGACTGCGCGCTACCGGTCTGAGCAGGTCGAGCGTGCTGCGCGCGTGGCTGTCGGCTAGAAGCCCGGCGAACCATGCCTGGGTCAGTGCGGTGAACAGGTCGCCTTCGATCAGCGGCGCCTCGGCAACGATGCCTGCATGCTGCTCAAGCGAAAGAAATACCTGGCCGTAGAGCCCCGAGGCGTTCATCGCCGCCAACAGCCGCCTGCTCATTTGCCGTGGATCATCGCTGATGTATTCGACGACGTTGCCCTTGGCACCCAGGATGTGAATGAAACAGTGCGAGGTGGTTTTCGAGCTGATCTGAAATATTTCCGGCACCCGTTTGCCATTCAGGGTCAGGATCCGGACCTCGGATTTTTCCCCTCGTCCACTCATGCTGATCGTGTCGGTGTCGATGGGAGACCGGTCAAGTCCCATGGCGTCCAGCGCCAGCCAATAGCCGTCCCGGCTGATGTGCCTGTGATTGAGCTGCCGAGCCAGGTTGTCAAGGAACGCCAGCCGCGACAATGTGCGCCAGGTCGCCTCGTGTCGGGCTCTGAAAGCCTGCAGTACGGCGTGGTAATTGCGTTTGAGCGGCAGCTCGCCAATCAGCTTGAACATCTGCGCGGTTGTCAGCACAGGCGTGTTTTCGCACAGTGAAAGATCGGCAAGGGTGCTACGCGACAGCGCCTGGAAGTGCGCAGGCTCGAAGCTGGCCAGCGCCACATCGGTCAGCGACAGGCTGACGCTGTAATGCTCGTGTCCATTGTCGTCAACAGCAGGTCGGTCATTGTTGCTGAAGGTGATCTGCAGGACGTCCGGGTCGAGTGCCTTGCCGCTTTTCTGTCTGAGCAGCTCGGTCAGGTGCTGGCGAACGTAATCCTGTCGGGTCGGCGGAAAGTCCATGTCCAGCTGGCAGGCTTGCAGGAGCAATGGCGAGTCGGCAATCAGCCGGAAGCCTGCACTGTTACGCATGGCCCTGAGCTGACGTTCGATGTGTGGTGCGGCGTCTTCCGGCTCGCTTTCTTCCGCTACCGCAGGCAACGGCGTTGGTTCGGGCATTGAAAAGCCGTCCGCCAGGGTAAACGGTATCGATGCGTTCAGCGTGTCGTGTCTGCTACTGCTGTGCTCGGGGCGCAGAACGCTGGTTTGTTCCAGCAGCAATGAGGATGGGTGAAACAGCGTGTCCTGGCGAAGCGGACTCCAGATGGGATTCATGACGTGCGGTCAAAATGAATGAATGCCCATTATTTCGAGAAGCGTGATGGGGAAGGTCACAACTATGTATCGCGACACGCCAGCGCGCTGAAAGAGTGAGGCAGCACGCCCGAGCGTGCCGCCTTGCGCTTACTGCTGTTGCAGGTGCGCACGCCAGCCGCCGAGATGGCTGATATCGCGGGCACCCTCCAGGCCATAGGCTTCGCAGATGAAACCGGTCTCCCAGCGGCCGTCGGCCAATTGCACCTTGCCCAGCCCGAGCGGTGCCGGAATGCCGGTCAGGAACGATCCCAGCTCGACACTTGGCAACTCCCAGACCTCCACGTCGATGGCTACGCCCTGTTCGGCCACCCGCACCATGCCGGGCCGAAACGGCGGACCACCGGCCAGCGCATACAGCCGATAGTCGGCCGAGCTTTGCGTGGTTTCCAGCAGGCGTGCCCCGCGTTGCCTGAGCTGCCAGTTCAACGCCAGTCCGTCCAGATGGGCACCGCAGACCACCAACCGCGCCATATCGTTGCGCGCAGTGCTCTGCGGCGCAGGCAGTCGAGGTGCTTCGCCGCCAATCAAGGGCAGGCCGGTTTGCCGCTGCAAGGCGTCGGCCAGGCTGAGCAGGTACTGATCGGTGAACGCTCGTCCGAACAGCGTCACGCCCCACGGCAGACCATTGCTCATGAACGTGCTGGGCACGGCGACGGCGGCGTAGTCGAGCAGGTTGACGAAATTCGTGTAGTAACCCAGCTCCGAATTGCGCAACACCGGCTCGGCCGCCAGCTCTGCGGATGTCACCGGGCGGCCGATGCTTGGCGTTACTACGCACTCCAGCCCTTCAAGCGCCCGATCGCACGTCGCCTTGAGTGCTTGCAGGCAGTATTGCGCGCGAAACGTATCGACTCCGCTGACCTGGGGGGCTTTGGCCAGCACGTCGCGGATCACCGGCAATACCGCGTCAGGGCGTTCTTCCATCAACTGCCCGGCGACGCTGTAGCGTTCCGCCACCCACGGCCCCTCGTACAACAACCGCGCCGCTTCGAGAAACGGTGACAAGTCCACCGTGACCGCTTCGCCACCCAGCGCGGTGAGGTGGTCGATGGCTGCGCTGAACAGTCCGGGCCCCTCGGCACAGCCAAAGAACTGCAGGTCCTCGGCGCGGGGTACACCGAAGCGAAACGGGCGAGGTGTGCCGAACGCCGAGGCGTCGTTCCACAGCGGGTTGCGACGGCTGTACTCATCGCGCGGATCAAAGGCGGCGATCAGTGCCAATAGCTCGCTGGCTTCCCGCGCCGTGGCGGTGAAGGTCGAGACGCAATCCTGTGTGCGGCATGCGGGTACTACGCCTGCCGTGGAAATCAGCCCCTTGCTGGCTTTCATTCCCACCAGGTTGTTCAGTGCCGCAGGCACTCGGCCCGAGCCCGCCGTGTCGGTGCCCAGCGAGAAGCTGCTGACGCCCAGGGCCACGGCCAGCGACGAGCCGGCGCTCGAGCCGCCGGACGGGTACTCGTTCAACACGCTGTTGGGGCAGGCGCCATAGGGCGAGCGGCTGCCGTTCAAGCCTGTGGCGAACTGGTCCAGATTGGTCTTGCCCATGGGCACTGCACCCAGTGCGATCAGTTGCGCGACGACGCTTGCCGAGTGCTCGGGTGTGTAGGCGTAGTCCGGGCAGGCTGCGGTGGTTGGAATGGCCGCCAGATCAATATTGTCCTTGATCGCGAAGGGCACGCCGAACAGCGGCAGGTCTCTGGGATCACGATCGTCCAGTGCGGCCAGATAAGGCTCGAGTTCAGCCGGGCTGAGCAGGTGGATGAACAGTTGATAATCGCTGTTCAGCCTTGCGGCTTTTTCGCGCAGCGCCAGGATCAGCTGGCGCGGGGATATCCGCCCGGACTGGTAGGCCGTGCGTACGGTGTCCAGGCGCAGGTCATTGGGCAGTGCTGTGTCGTTCATGACGGGATTCCCTTGAAAGTGAAAAGTTGTTCGATTCAGTCTGCGCTCAGCACCACCACCCGTTGCCCTGCGCGTACTGCCGAGCCGGGTTGCACCCTGACGTCCTGCACCACGCCGGCGATCGGGGCGAGCAGGGGGATTTCCATTTTCATGGACTCCAGAATCACCAGCACATCGCCTGCTTCCACGCGCGCTCCCGGTTGCACCTGGACTTGCCAGAGATTGCCGGCGATGTGGCTGTCGACGCCTTGCTGGCCGGGTTGCAGGGGCTGTTCTTCAGTGTTCGGCGCCACGCCTTCATCGCTCTGGAAATCGGCCTGCCCGTTGGCGATCCAGCGTTCGCGCTCGGCGTTGAAAGCGGCGTTTTGCTGGGCGCGGAATGCCGTAATGCCTTCGGCTTCGCGGCTCAGGAAGGCCTGGTAATCAGCCAGATTCAGGGTGCTGTGTTCGATGTTCAGGGCGAAGCGACCCAGCGGGAAGTCGCGGCGGATACGCACCAGTTCTTCGGCGCTGACCGGGTAGAAACGGATCTGATCGAAGAAGCGCAACAGCCATGGTTTGCCCTGGAAGGCGGCGACGTCGCGATAGCGATTCCACATCTGCAACGTGCGGCCAACGAACTGATAACCGCCGGGGCCCTCCATGCCATACACGCACATGTAGGCGCCGCCGATGCCCACCGAATTCTCGGCGGTCCAGGTGCGTGCCGGGTTGTACTTGGTGGTGACCAGCCGGTGGCGCGGGTCCAGCGGCGTGGCCACCGGTGCGCCGAGGTACACATCGCCCAGGCCCATGACCAGATAACTGGCGTCGAACACCGTACGTTGCACTTCGTCGAGGTTGGGCAGGTCATTGATACGGCGGATGAACTCCAGGTTGCTTGGGCACCACGGTGCGTCCTTGCGCACGGTAGTCATGTATTTTTCGATGGCCAGCTGGCAGGCCGGGTCGTCCCAGGACAGTGGCAGATGGACGATGCGCGACGCCACTTGCAGGTCTTTCGCGGCGCACACCGCGTCCCATTCTCCGGCGACGATGTCGAGCAGTTGCCGAAGCGGCAGCTGCTCGGGGCGATAGTGGACTTGCAGCGAGCGAATGCCTGGCGTCAGGTCGATCACACCCGCCAGCGCCTTGGCCTCCAGCGCAAGCATCAGTGCGTGGCCACGCAGGCGCAGCACCAGATCCAGCTCCGGCGCACCGATTTCCAGCAGCAGATGGGTATCGCCGGACAGACGTGCGACCAGGCGTTTATCGTCCTGGCCGATGTCGAGGATGACCGGAGTGCGCAGATCCTCTACGCGAACAACTTCGCTCCTACTGGAGTTTGCGGGGCCTTGTGGGAGCGAGCTTGCTCGCGAAGAGGGCGTTGCAGTCGATGGATTTTCCGCGTCAGGAATACTGCCTTCGCGAACAAGTTCGCTCCTACGGGAGTTTGCGATGCCTTGAAGGCGCGCGGTGCCTTGTGGGAGCGAGCTTGCTCGCGAAGAGGGAGGTGCAGTCAATGGATTTTCTGCGTCAGGAATATAGCCTTCGCGAGCAAGCTCGCTCCCACGGGAGTTTGCCGGGCCTTGTGGAAGCTGGCTTGCTCGCGAAGAGGGAGGTGTAGTCAATGGATTTTCTGCGTCAGGCATATAGCCTTCGCGAGCAAGCTCGCTCCTACGGGAGTTCGCGGAGTCTTGTGGGAGCGAGCTTGCTCGCGAAGATGGCGGTGCAGTCAATGGATTTTCTGCGTCAGGCATATAGCCTTCGTGAACAACTTCGCTCCTACTGGAGTTTGCGGGGCCTTGTGGAAGCTGGCTTGCTCGCGAAGAAGTCGGCACAGTCGATGGGGTTTCTGCGTCAGGCATATAGCCTTCGCGAGCAAGCTCGCTCCCACGGGAGTTCGCGGGGCCTTGTGGGAGCGAGCTTGCTCGCGAAGAGGGCGTTGCAGTCAATGGATTTTCTGCGTCAGGCATATAGCCTTCGCGAGCAAGCTCGCTCCCACGGGAGTTTGCCGGGCCTTGTGGAAGCTGGCTTGCTCGCGAAGAGGGCGGCACAGCCGATGGATTTTCTGCGTCAGGCATATAGCTTTCGCGAACAACTTCGCTCCTACTGGAGTTTGCGGGGCCTTGTGGGAGCGAGCTTGCTCGCGAAGAGGGCGGCACAGCCGATGGATTTTCTGCGTCAGGAATACTGCCTTCGCGAACAAGTTCGTTCCTACTGGAGTTTGCGGTGCCTTGTGGGAGCGAGCTTGCTCGCGAAGAGGGCGGCACAGTCGATGGATTTTCTGCGTCAGGAATACTGTTTTCGCGAACAAGTTCGCTCCTACGGGAGTTTGCGATGCCTTGAAGGCGCGCGGTGCCTTGTGGGAGCGAGCTTGCTCGCGAAGAGGGCGTTGCAGTCAATGGATTTTCTGCGTCAGGAATACTGTCTTCGCGAGCAAGCTCGCTCCCACATCGTTCTGCATGACACGCCTCGACACTGACCGGGGTGAATCGGACCCTGTCGCCAGCCTTCAATTGCCCCAGCTGCCACAGGTCTGCCTCGATGATGGTCACCGGGCAGACGAATCCGCCCAGGCTGGGCCCATCCGGCCCGAGGATTACCGGCATGTCCCCAGTGAAATCCACCGCGCCGATCGCATACGGGTTGTCGTGAATGTTGGAAGGGTGCAACCCCGCTTCGCCGCCGTCGGCGCGCACCCATTCGGGTTTTGGGCCGATCAGGCGCACGCCGGTGCGGCTGGAGTTGAAATGCACTTCCCAGTCGGTCGCGAAAAACCTCTCGATGTACGCTTCGGTGAAGTATTCCGGGGCCGCATGCGGGCCGTAAATGACCCTCATCCGGCGCACGTCTGTCAGCGCTTCAAGTGCTTCGTCGGCAATCCGCTGCCCCGCACTTCGCTCCACCAGGTGCGCGATGTGCAGCACATCGCCGGCGCGCAGCGCGCGACCGCCATGACCGCCGAACTGGCCGAGGGTAAAGGTACTTTTGCTGCCCAGATAATCCGGCACGTCGAGCCCGCCGCGCACGCACAGGTAGCTGCGTACACCGGCACCTGCGATGGTGCCCAGCGACAACGTCGAACCGGCGCTCACCAATAGCGCGGTGTTCATCGCACAGGATTGGCCATCGAGGGTGATCGGGATGTGCGCACCGGTCACTGCGACCACCGCATCGGTGTTGAAGCGCAGTAGCGGCCCGCTCATGGTGATTTCCAGCGCAGCGCATCCTTCGGGGTTGCCCAGCAGCTCATTGCCCTGGCGCAACGCGCGGCTGTCCATCGGCCCGGATGGCGGTACACCGACCGCCCAGTAGCCCAGTCGTCCCGGGTAATCCTGAACGCTGGTCTGGGTGCCGCCGCTCAGCACTTCGAAGGTGTCAGCGCGATACACCAGATCTTCCAGACAGCGGGTCCATGGCTGGCCACTGGCGAACGGCGCGTCGGCAATGATCTGGCGCAAGTAGTCGCGATTGGTTTCCACACCGTACAGACGCGTTTCGTTCAGCGCGTCGATCAGCCCGGCGCTGGCGTCCTCGCGGGTCGGTGCCCAACTGATCAGCTTGGCGATCATCGGGTCGAAGTACGGCGGTATCTCGCAACCGGCTTCGACCCAGGTATCGATGCGCAGCGTCCGGCCATCGGCAGGCGGGAAATCAGCCGCAGTCAGCAGGCCAGGGCAGGGCTGGAAGTCACGGCCCGGATCTTCCGCGTACAGCCGCGCCTGAATCGCATGGCCAAGCGGTTTCAGACCGGCCTGCAACTGATCCAGCGGCGGCAGATCACCGGCGGCCAGTTGCACCATCCAGCTGACCAGATCCACGCCCCAGACCTGCTCGGTGACGCCGTGCTCTACCTGCAAGCGTGTGTTCACTTCCAGAAAATAGAAGCGCTGATCTTCGCTGTCGAAGACGAACTCGACCGTCCCGGCGCTGCGATAATTGACTGCCCTGGCGAGTTTGACAGCCGCTGCGCAGAGTTCTTCGGCCATGCCGTGCGGCAGGTTCGGGGCCGGGGTTTCTTCGAGCACTTTCTGATTGCGCCGCTGTACCGAGCAGTCGCGTACGCCAAGCGCCAGCACCTCGCCCTGACCGTCGCCGAACACCTGCACTTCCAGGTGGCGGGCGCGCTGGATGTATTTCTCGATGAACACACCCGCATCGCTGAAATTGTTCTGACCGAGGCGCTTGACCGCCTCGAACGAGTCAGCCAGCTCTTCGGCACTGCGACACACACGCATGCCGATGCCGCCACCGCCTGCCGTGCTCTTGAGCATCACCGGGTAGCCGATGGTGCGGGCTGCCGCGATGGCCGACTCCAGACTGTCGAGCAGTTCAGTACCCTCGAGCATGGGCACGCCATGCTGCTTGGCCAACGCTCGGGCGGTGTGCTTGAGGCCGAATACGCGCAGCTGCTCGGGCGTCGGGCCGACGAAGGCGATACCGGCGTCTTCGCAGGCCTGAGCGAATGCAGCGTTTTCGGAGAGGAACCCGTAGCCGGGATGAATGGCTTTGGCGCCGCTGGCGTTGGCGATGGCGAGGATCTTGTCCACCGCCAGATAGGTTCCGGCTGCGCCACCTTCGCCCAGGCTGTGGGCTTCGTCGGCCTGCATCAGGTGCAGGCTGGCAGCGTCGGCTTCGGAATACACCGCCACGCCCTTGATCTGCAAGGTGCGCAGGGTCCGCAGGATGCGGCAGGCAATGGCGCCACGGTTGGCGATCAGCAGTTTGTCGAACATGGCATAACCCCGGAAACCCAGTCGCACTCGGTTTCGTGATGGGAAGCGGGCCGTCCCGCTATTGATCAATCTACGCAACGGTCGTCCGTTGCTGAGGGCAGGTGCCGGGTCAGTCGCGAATCAACAACTGCGCAGGCGTCGGGTTGTAGCCGTTGCAGGGGTTGTTGAGCTGTGGACAGTTGGAAATCAGCACGATCACGTCCATTTCAGCGCGCAGCTCGACGTATTTGCCGGGCGCGGAAATACCGTCTTCGAAGGTCAGGCCGCCTTCGGCGGTCACGGGTACGTTCATGAAGAAATTGATGTTGGGGCCGATGTCGGCCTTGCTCAGACGGCCGTCATGCACACAGGCGCGCAGATAGTTGTCGCGGCAGCTGTGCATGTAGCGCTTTTCCAAGGCGTAGCGCACGGTGTTGCTCTCTTGCGCGCACGCGCCACCGAGTGTGTCGTGGCGACCGCAGGTGTCATCGACAATGGTCAGCATCGGCTGGCCGAGGTTGGAAAACAGCACGCTGCCGGTGGTCAGGTACACGCTGTTCTGACGGCGCAGGGTGCGCTGCACGTCGTAGCGTTCACGCGGGTTGCTCAGGCTGAAAAACAGCGTGTCGACGGCCTGATTGCCTTGCAGGTCGAGGATGCGCACGGTCTGCCCGGCCTTGACCTCGGCCAGAAAGGGCTCGCCGGCCGGGATGGTCGCGTCGCAGCAAAGATGAGTGGGTGAGTTCATGACAAGGCTCCTCAGGCGAACAGGCGGTCGGTATTGATGAAGCCGCGCGCGTTTTCCGGGCGCGAGGTGCGGCAGTGCTCGGCAACGCTGGCGTCGGCTTTCATCCAGCTGAGCTTGAGCGGTTGCGGGGCATATTCCGGGTTGGGGTCCATCGGGTGTTGCAGCGCGGTCAGCACCACCAGCGTGTCCATCGGTGCGTAGAGTTCGATGTAGTCGCCGGCTTTGGAATTGTTCGGGGCGAAGTGCAGGGTTCCTGCCTCGTCGACATCGACACGGCTGAACAGGTTGAGGGTCATCAGCAGGTCGGACAGTCCCAGCCCCCATTTGCCCAGCTCGACCAGCAGGTTGTCGACGCCATTGCGAAAGAAGCCGTTGTGCAATTCCTGGTAGCGACCCTGGCCATACTTTTCAGCAACCTCCTGAGCATTGAGCACGCCACCAATGCTGTCGCTCCAGCCGCAGGTATCAGTGACGATGGCCGCCAGTACGCGGCCCATGTCCGAATACAGGCAATGACCGTTGCTCAGGCGAGCGGTGTGCTGGCATTTGAGGCTGTCGGGCAGGTTCAGCCGCTCGGTTTTTTCGTGGGCGTTGAGCAGGGTCAGGCTGACGTTGGCGTTGCCGTGCAGGTCGGTCAGGCGCAGCAGTTCGCCGCGCTTTAGAATGAACGAACGATGGCCGCCACCGGGTAGCAGTTCTTCGGCGAAAACCGGGTACAGCGTGGTTGAGTCAGTCATTGAACAGGCTCCTCTGAAACGTTGAGCAGCGAATCGATAGCGGCGCGCTCGGCGCGGCGTTCGCTGTTGAGGGGGATGTCGTAAGTGATGCGCGCGCCATAGGCGCCGGGCGCATGCGGGTCGTGGCGCACCTTGTCGAAAACCAGCAGGCGGGTGCCGAGGTTGAAACCTTCGGACAGGTCGTGGGTAACCATGAACACGGTCAGTTTCGTTTCGCGCCAAAGGTCCAGCAGCAGGTGGTGCATGTCCTTGCGGATGCCGGGGTCGAGCGCGCCGAACGGCTCGTCCAGCAGCAGGACGCGCGGTTTCATGATCAGCGCCTGGGCGATGGCCAGGCGCTGCTGCATGCCGCCGGACAATTGTGTCGGATACTTGTCCAGCGCATGCCCGAGGCCGACCTTGCCGAGCAACTGCGCGGCGTGCTCGCGGGCCTCGCCTTTTGCCTGGCCGAACAGACGGCCCAGCCAGGGCGAGCGGGGCAGCTCCAGACCCAGCGCCACGTTGTCGAGCACCGACAGGTGCGGGAATACCGAATAGCGCTGAAACACCACGCCACGGCTGGCATCCGGCTCATTGCGCAAGGGCGTGCCGTCCAGCGTGATCAGACCGCGACTGGGGGATTCCTGACCCAGCAACAGGCGCAGAAAGGTCGACTTGCCGCAGCCCGACGCGCCGACCAGCGTGCAGAACTCGCCTTCGGCCACGTCCAGGTTGAGGCCCTCGAGCACCACCTGGTCGGCGTATTGCTGCCAGACATTGCGCACACTGATAAAGCTCATGCCCGCGCTCCTTCGTACCAGGGAAAGGCACGTCGGGTCAGGGCTTTCAGGCCCCAGTCCATCAGCCAGGCGAGCAGGGTGATCCACACCACATAGGGCAGGATCACGTCCATCGCCAGATAGCGCCGCACCAGGAAGATCCGGTAGCCCAGGCCGTCAGTCGAAGCAATCGCCTCGGCGGCGATCAGAAACAGCCACGCCGACCCCAGCACCAGGCGCAGGGCGATCAACAGGCGTGGCAGTAATTGCGGCAGGATCACCCGCAGGATCAGTGTCCAGGTCGAGGCGCCGAGGGTTTGCGCCTTGATCAGCAGTTCGACCGGGATTTCACGGGCGCGCTGTTCCAGATCACGGGCCAGAATCGGTGTGATACCGATCACGATCAGCATCACCTTCGACAACTCGCCCAGGCCGAACACGATGAACAGAATCGGCAGAATGGCCAGCGGCGGCACCATCGACAGCACCGTCAGCAAGGGCGACAGCGGTGCGCCGCACAACGGCAGGATGCCCGCTGCGATGCCCAGGCACAGACCCAGCAGCGCGCTGATCCCCAGGCCGATGGCCAGGCGTTGCAGGCTCGATGCGCTGTCCTGCCACAGCAGGTAGTCACCGCTGCGCGGGTCGGCAACGAACGCCATGCGTTTGACCGCATCGGCCATCTGTACCGCGCTGGGCAGCAGTTTGTCGCTGGGGTTTTCCGCAAGCCGGGTGGCCGAGCCCATGAAATAGGCGAACAGCAACAGGGCGAACGGCAGGATCACCAGTATCAGGCGACCGGCACTATCCGGATGGCGGTTTATCAAACGCATGGCAATGACCTTTCTACTGAGCGTGATTTACAGCTTGCCGCCGACGGCCATCTGCACGTAGCTGGGGTCAAAGTGCAGCTTGAGATTGCCCTTGTCGCCGAGCGTCACGCCATTGGCGAACGACATGCCGACCGCATCGGCGTCGCGTGCGCCTTCGCCGAGCAAACCGTGGGCGAACGAGAAGTCAGCCACCTTGCGCTGGGTGTCCGGCAGCTGTTTGCTGGTGGCGAACTCAAGCGCTTCCTTGGGCGTGGCAAACAGCTTGGTGGTGTCCAGTTGCGCCTGGAAACCGGCCAGATCGGTGCCCGATGCCTTGGCCATGTGTTCCAGCGCCGCCTTGGCCTGAGCGTTTTTGGCGTTCATCAGCGCGACCACTTCAAACCAGGCGCCAGTCAGGGCTTTGCCCAGGGCCGGGTTGTCTTTCAGGGTCTGGGTGTTGACGACCATCATGTCCATGATCTCGCCGGGGATCTGGCTGGAGTTGAACACTTCGGTGACGTCGGGCCTGGCCTTGATGTCCGAGAGCATCGGGTTCCAGGTGGTAACCGCCTGTACATCGTCGGTATTGAAAGCGGCCGAGATATCGGCATCCGAGGTGTTGACCACCTTGAGGTCTTTTTCACTGAGCTTGACGCTGTCCAGCGCTCGGGCCAGCAGGTAGTGAGACACCGACAGTTCGACCAGATTGACGTCCATGCCCTTGAGGTCGGCGACTTTCTTGCCTTCGCCCTTGAGCACGATGCCGTCGTTGCCATTGGAGAAGTCGCTGACGATCAGTGCCGTGCTTTCCACGCCACCTGCGGCCGGGATGGTCAGGGCGTCCATGTTGGTCATGGTGCAGCCATCGAACTGGCCGGCGGTGTACTGATTGATGGATTCGACGTAGTCATTGAGCTGGGTGACATCGATCTTGATGCCGTACTTTTTCGCCCACTTGTCGACGATGCCCTGGCTACCTGCGTATTCCCACGGCATCCAGCCTGCGTAGATGGTCCAGCAGACGTTGAAGTGATCTTTCTGGGCGGCATTCGCCGAGAGGCTCAACGCAGCAAGCAGGCCTGCCGTCAGCAGACCGAAGAGACGAGACTTTTGCATGTTGAGAAATCTCCAGTAGTGAAAAAAGGCGGCCAGGAGCAACGTGACACCACTGGTGTCCCTGTCTCCCGGGCTTTTGTCCCGCCGTGTAACCTCTACTGGAGGTCGCCAACTCTCGGACCAGCCACTTGCCTGGCGGCAAGCCGGAACCCTAGTCGGCTATTGCAAATTGTGGTGCCGCGAACCTGTGTTGACTCCTGCACACTGCTCACTCAAGCGAGAGTTGTGCCAACTCGTGCTGCGCCTTGTTATTCAAGGGCTGACCGAGTCGTCCACGGTCAGCTGCCGCAAGAACTGCCTTGTGCTGGTGCGAGGGCGCACCGTGATGAGGCAACGGCGGATGAAATGTTTTGTAGCATCTTTGTAGAACGTTGAAATACGCCTGCAGGCCTTGGTCGCAGAGCCTTTGCGAGCCAGTGGGCAACCATTCGTAGTCAGGCCTTAAGGCTGCCCCAAGGCACTAGAAGGCCTTTTCGATGTCAGACAATTCGTCCGCCAACCGCTTTGACGGACGCCGCCCAGCGTCGCTGGTTTGGCCCAATCGCGGTCCAGGAGGCCGCCATGTATCGAAGACCCTTGCTTATCACGTTGCTGACCCTTTTCCTTTCTGGTTGCTACGCAGGGCCCGGTTACTACGAATCCGATGTGTACACGCAGCCGACTGTCGTTGGCGGCGCCTACGCGTATGACAATGGCTATCGCGCTACCTACTATCAGGAGCGACGCATCTATGTGGCGCCTCAACCGCGCTATTACACCCAGCCTCGCTACTACGCCCCGGCACCACGCTATTACGCGCCACCGCCCCCGCCGCGCTACTACCAGCCGGGACGTCCACCGGGTTATGGCTGGAGAAACGACGGCTTCGGCCGCAATGACGGCTTTCGCGGCAATGGCGGTTTCGGACGTAACGACGGCTTCCGCGGCGACCGAGGCAATCGTGGCTGGGATGACCACGGTGGGCGTGGCGGAAGAGATGGCCGTGATCATGGACGAGGCGGGCGCGGCGATGGTCGTGGCGGGCATCGCTAGCTGAAAGCCGCGCGCTCACGATCGTGTCAGCGCTGTGAACTGACTGCTGCAAACTGACTGCTGCAACATGACTATGGTGCCGACGCTCCGCGTCGGCACGCCTTTCTGGACGCTCTGCGTCCGATCTTGAAGGCGCATAGCGCGACCGGCATTGACTTTGCTGCCCGGCTTTCCTAGTGTCCGCGCATTGTTTTTACCGGATGTAACCATGACTAGCGACGACCGCATCAAGCTTGAGCCCAGCTGGAAAAACGCCCTGCGTGACGAATTCGAACAACCCTACATGGCTCAATTGCGCGAGTTTCTGCGTCAGGAGCACGCGGCGGGCAAGGAAATCTATCCGCCCGGTCCGCTGATTTTCAATGCGTTGAACTCCACGCCGCTGGATAACGTGAAAGTGGTCATTCTTGGCCAGGATCCGTATCACGGCCCGAATCAGGCGCATGGTCTGTGCTTCTCGGTGCAACCGGGTGTGCCGACGCCGCCATCGCTGGTCAACATCTACAAAGAGCTGAAACGCGACCTGAACATCGATATTCCGAACCACGGTTGCCTGCAATCCTGGGCTGATCAGGGCGTGCTGTTGCTGAACACCACCCTGACCGTCGAACGTGCCAACGCGGCGTCGCATGCGGGCAAAGGCTGGCAGCACTTCACTGACCGGATCATCCAAGTGGTCAGCGAGCATCAGCCGCATCTGGTGTTCCTGCTGTGGGGCGCTCATGCGCAGAGCAAGCAGAAACTGGTCGATGCGACCAAGCATCTGGTGCTGACCTCTGTCCATCCTTCGCCGTTGTCAGCCTACAAAGGCTTCCTGGGCAACGGGCACTTCGGGCGGGCCAACAAGTACCTTGAGCAAAACGGCATCGCGCCGATTGACTGGCGCTTGCCTGCGCTCTGATTTGAATTTGAAAGGGTTCCAGCGACCTGTTCAGTCAGCGAGCCGTTTGTTCCAGCGTCGGTACAGCGGCTCGGCGAGAAACAGCACGAACAGCAGGCGCATGACCTGCATGGCCGTGACCAGCGGCACCGACAGTTGCAGCACTTCGGCGGTCAGGCTCATTTCTGCGATGCCGCCGGGCATCATGCCCAGCGTCAGTGAACGCAGGTCCAGGTGGGTGAGGGCGCTCAGCGCCAGTGCCGCCAGCGCGGCGATCAGCATGGTCAGCGCAGTGCCCAGCAGCGTGCGCGCCAGGAACGATGGCGCACGCCGAAAGAACTCCCGATTGAAATGACAACCCAGCCCGCTGCCGATCAGCAACTGGCCAAGCTGGCTGGCACCGTTGGGCAGGCCGATTTTCAAGTCCCAGACCACGCTCACCACGGCACTGAGCAGCAGCGGGCCGAACAGCCAGGGATTGGGCTGCTTGAGATGTTGCCACAGCCAGGCCAGCGCGGCACCGAGCGGCAACAGAACGGCCAGCCAGCGCCAGTCGACGACGCTGGCATGCAACGCGGGTGCGCCATCACCCAATAGGTATTTGAAGATCGCCGGCACGCACAGCACGACGGCAAGTACCCGCAGACTTTGTGCGGCCGCGACACTGCTCAGCGTTGCACCGTTACGAGCGCCGAGGTTGACCATCTCCCCGGAACCGCCCGGCATGCTGGAGAAGAACGCCGTAGGGCGATCCTCTCCGGTACGCAGCATCAGCCACACGCCGACCAGACACGACAGACTGGTAACCAGCGCACCGATGAAAA
This sequence comes from Pseudomonas sp. P129, assembly GCF_020312195.1. Lineage (NCBI taxonomy): Bacteria > Pseudomonadati > Pseudomonadota > Gammaproteobacteria > Pseudomonadales > Pseudomonadaceae > Pseudomonas > Pseudomonas sp. P129. Next base: position 705,033 of record NZ_JAGPYS010000001.1, read on the forward strand.
TCAGCCCGAAATGCGCCAGTACCTGTTCGATGACTACCGGGGTGAAGTGCAGGCCGATGCCGATCCCGATGATCAACTGACCACACTTGCGCCCGCCGGGAATCTGCGCCAGCTGCCAGGGTGTCAGGCAGCGCACCAGGATGATTGCCAGCAACGAGCCCACCATCCACGGCAACGGCCAGCCGACCTGGCTGGCGAGGTAGCCGCCCAGCAGGCCGATCAGCGGTGTTGCCCACCATTGGCGCAGAGAGGAATCAGCCATGCGTCGCAGCAGCCTGCTGTTTGGCGCGCTTGCGCCAGATGCGCAGTAGCGGGAACAGCAGCATGAACACGGTCACCACCCAGACGCCAAGGGTAATCGGGCTGGACCAGAGGATCCCCAGTTCGCCGTTGGAGATCGACAGGGCACGACGCAGGTTCTGCTCCATCAGGCCACCAAGGATGAACCCGAGCAGGATCGGCGACAGCGGGAAGTCCAGCTTGCGCAGGATGTAACCGAAGATACCGATGCCGACCATCAGGAACAGGTCGAACGTGGTGGCGTGCACTGCATACACACCGATGCCGGTGATGATCGCAATCACCGGCACCAGCGCCCAGTTCGGCACGGCAAGGATGCGCGTGAAGATGCGAATCATCGGGATGTTGAGGATCACCAGCATGATGTTGGCGATGAACAACGACGCGATCAGGCCCCAGACGATGTCCGGCTGCTGCTGAAACAGCATCGGGCCGGGCGTGATGTTGTACAGCGACAACGCGCCGATCATCACCGCTGTGGTGCCTGAACCGGGCACGCCCAGCGTCAGCATCGGCACCAGGGCGCCGCAGGCCGTCGCGCCGATGGCTGTCTCGGGTGCGGCCAGGCCACGCATGTCGCCCTGGCCGAACTTGCCGCCAGCGCCGGCGATGCGTTTTTCCGTCATGTAAGCGACCGCGCTGGCCAGCGTCGCACCGGCGCCAGGCAATACGCCAAGGATGAACCCCAGCAGACCGCAGCGAATATTCACCACGAACACGGCAGCGGCTTCCTTGACGTTGAACATCATGCGCCCGGTGGCCTTGACTGCCTCCTGGCCGCGATGGGTTTTCTCCAGCAGCAAGAGGATTTCGCTGATCGAAAACAGGCCGAGCACCAGCACCACGAACTGAATGCCATCGGTGAGGTGTATGTTGTCGCCCGTGAAACGGTACACCCCGCTGTTGGCATCGATACCGACCGCAGACAGGAACAGCCCGATCAGCGCGGCAATGAACGTCTTCAACGGCCGGTCACCGGCCATTCCGCCCAGGCAGACGATCGCGAACACCATCAGCACGAAGTATTCCGCAGGACCGAAAGCAATCGCCCATTTGGCGAGCAACGGCGCGAACAGCACCATGCCGCAGGTGGCGATGAACGCGCCGATGAACGAACTCCAGGCCGACAGCGACAGTGCGACCCCGGCCAGGCCCTGGCGGGCCATCGGGTAACCGTCCAGGGTGGTCATCACGGTGGACGCTTCACCCGGAATGTTCAGCAGGATCGAGCTGATGCGTCCGCCGTATTCGCAGCCCAGGTACACGGCTGCCAGCAGAATCAGCGCCGATTCGGGCGGCAGGCCCAGCGCGAAGGCGATAGGGATCAGCAGCGCGACACCGTTGATCGGTCCAAGCCCCGGTAGCAGGCCGACGACAGTACCAATCAATGTTCCGCACAGCGCCGTGATCAGGTTGTAAGGCGTCAGGGCGACACCGAAGCCCTGGCCCAGATAACCGAAAGTATCCATTTTAATTCTCCAGAACGCTGAGCAGGCCCAAAGGCAAGGGGACGTCCATGGCTTTGTCGAACAGCAGGTACAGGCCGATGCTCATCAGAATCACCACCACCACGCTCGGCAGCCAGCGACCGCCATACAGGCGGGCCATGGGGATGCCGATCAGAATGCTGCTGAGGATGAAGCCCAGCGGTTCGAACAGCCCTGCGAATACCAGCAGCAGGACGATGCACACGCCGATCTTGATCAGGGTCTCGCGGTCCAGCTCCGGGTCTTCCTCGGTGTGCACGATGGGTGTGGGTCTGATCAGCAGGTACAGCAGGGCGACGCCCATCAGCCCGAGCATCAGCAGCGGGAAGGCGCGTGGTCCGACCGGCTCATAGGAAAAAGGGGCCTGATAAGGCCAGGCCATAAGGGCAAGGCCTATGCATGCCAGCAACAGCACGCCAGCGAAGATGCGTTGTATGACCATGAGAAGCTCCTGAGTCGCGCCCTTTAGGTAGGCAGGCACAACGGAATGTCAGTCAATTGAGTTCAATCACTGAATCAGGCCGAATTCCTTGGCCATCACTTTGTAGTCGGCAACCTGCTTCTTGACGTAGGTGTCCAGTTCCGCGCCGCTCATGGCGAACGGGAACAACTCGCGCTGGTCGCGCAGTTTGGCGAAGTCTTCGGAGGCCAGGATCTTGTCGAACGAGGCTTTCCACCAGTTGTAGTCTTCGTCGCTGACCTTTGGCCCGAGGTAGAAGCCACGCACTACAGGCCAGACGATGTCGTAGCCCTGCTCCTTGGCGGTAGGGATGTCTTTCATTTCGGGTTCGTCGATACGCTTCTCGGCGAATACCGCGAGCAGGCGCATGTCGCCGCTCAGAATGTGCGGCATGGAGTCGGAAATATCGGTACTGCCCACCTGGATGTGGCCGCCGAGCAACGCGGTGGCGATTTCACCGCCGCCTTCGAGTGCCACGTAGCGCAGGGCGCGCGGGTTGATGCCTGCGACCTTGGCGATCAACGCGGTCTGCATCCAGTCCTGGCTGCCCACGGTGCCGCCCGAGCCGATCACGACTTTGCTCGGGTCGGCCTTCAGCGCCTGGACCAGATCGTCGAGGTTCTTGTAGGGCGAGTCGCTCTTCACGGCGATGGCGCCATAGCTGGTGCCCACAGCGGCGAGCCAGCGCACTGCGTTTTCATCGAAACGACCGAATTTGCCCTGTGCCAGATTGAGCAGCGAACCGCTGGACCACGCGACCAGTGTGCCGGCGTCGGCGGGGCGCTGCGCGACGACAGCGTTGTAGGCCACCGCGCCGACACCGCCTGGCATGTAAGTGACGCGCATCGGCGAGGTCAGAATCTTCTCGTTGATCAGTGCGCTCTGCACCAGTTTGCAGGTCAGGTCGAACCCGCCACCGGGCGAGGCAGGGGCAATGCATTCCGGACGTTTGGGTTCGGCAAGCAACTGGCTGGCAATCAGCATGCACCCAGCGGTGGCGGCTACATGGCGCAGGGAAAATTTCATGTTCAGTCTCCAGAGATATTGTTGTTTTTGGCAGAGAGAAGCTGTCCAGCAGGCGCTTTTGTCACGCGCATGGCGAAACCTGAGTGCTGTGTCACAGGGGCGGGCGTTTGCGCTGGTGTGTTGTTTCGAGGCGGGTAGCGGTAAGAGTGTGCAGAGCAGCCCTCGACGGGATGTGCTCCATGGGCTGGTGAGCCTGGGCGGGCGTAGACATGGCGTGACTCCGTTTAGCGATTTATTGTTTTTATTGTTCAGACGCATCCGGGCGCCTGTTTTTTACGTACCCTTTTGTCGGGTCTTATCGCGATGCTAAACGACAAACCTTTCGTAAACCTTTCAGCTGCCTTTCGCGTCGTGATTGAAGAGCCGCGAAGCGTTTCTGGCCTTCACAGACGGCGGCCGGCCTGTAAACTCCACCGCCACGAGCCTCGATACCCCGATCGATAACAACAGTGACAATCAGGAGACGGCGATGCGTGTTCTTCTTGTGGAAGATCATCTGCAATTGGCTGAAAGTGTCGCGCAGGCGCTCAAAAGCGCGGGTTTGACCGTTGATGTGCTGCATGATGGCGTGGCTGCCGACCTGGCGTTGAACAGCGAGGAATACGCCGTTGCCATTCTCGATGTCGGGTTGCCGCGCATGGATGGCTTCGAAGTGCTGGCGCGTCTGCGCGCGCGCAGCAAAAACCTGCCGGTGCTGATGCTGACGGCGCGCAGTGACGTCAAGGACCGGGTCCATGGCCTGAATCTGGGCGCCGACGACTACCTGGCCAAGCCTTTTGAACTCTCCGAGCTGGAAGCCAGGGTCAAGGCCTTGCTGCGGCGCAGTGTGCTGGGTGGCGAGCGGCAACAGTGTTGCGGCGTGCTGGCCTACGATCTGGATACGCGACGTTTCACGCTTGGTGAAGAACTGCTGACCCTGACCTCTCGCGAACAGGCGGTGCTGGAAGCGCTTATCGCCCGGCCGGGTCGGGTGATGAGCAAGGAGCAACTTGCGGCGCAGGTGTTCGGGCTCGATGAAGAAGCCAGCCCCGACGCCATCGAGATCTATGTCCATCGTCTGCGGAAAAAGCTCGACGGGCATTCCGTGGCCATCGTGACCTTTCGCGGTCTGGGGTATCTGCTGGAAAGCCGTGATGATTAACGACAGCCTGCGCTGGCGGTTGTTGTGGAACCTGGCCTTGCTGCTGGTGGTGTTGATGCTGGCCAGCGGCATGAGCGCTTACTGGAATGGCCGCGAAGTGGCCGACACCGCCTATGACCGCACATTGCTGGCTTCCGCGCGGACCATCGCTGCCGGTCTGACCCAGCGTGATGGGACGCTGAGCGCCGACATCCCCTACGTGGCGCTGGATACCTTCGCCTACGACAGCGAAGGGCGCATCTACTATCAAGTCAATGACATTCATCAGAAGCTGATTTCCGGCTATGAAAACCTGCCTTCGCCGCCGCCCGGTACCTTGCGTACCGACGATTACCCGGCCCTGGCGAAATTTTATAACGGAACCTATCAGGGGCAGGATGTGCGTGTCGTCAGCCTGCTCAAGCCGGTGACCGACCCGGGCATGAACGGTACCGCTGAAATCCGCGTTGCCGAAACCCAGGAAGCGCGCAAGGGCATGGCGCGCAGCCTGATGGCCGACACATTGCTGCGCCTGGGCATGCTCGGAGGGGGCGCGCTGCTGCTGGTCTGGTTCACGGTAAGCGCGGCATTGCGACCGCTGGAGCGGCTGCGTACTGCCGTCGAGGAGCGTCAGCCGGATGATCTGCGCGCGTTGCCGATGGTTGAGGTGCAGCACGAACTGCGTCCGTTGGTGGGCGCGCTGAACCACTTTACCGAGCGACTGCGCGTGCAATTCGAGCGTCAGGCGCAATTCATTGCCGATGCCGCCCACGAACTGCGCACCCCGCTGGCCGCCTTGAAGGCGCGGGTCGAACTGGGGCTGCGCGAACGCGACCCGCAGCATTGGCGCAGCACGCTGGAGTCGGCGGCGCTCGGCACCGATCGACTCACGCATCTGGCCAACCAGTTGCTGTCCCTGGCGCGCATCGAAAACGGCGCGCGGGCCATCGCCGAGGGTGGGGCGCAACAGCTGGATCTCAGTCAACTGGCCAGGGAGCTGGGCATGGCCATGGCGCCGTTGGCTCATTCCCGGGGCGTGGCGCTGGCGCTGGAGGCTGATGAGCCGGTCTGGCTGCGCGGCGAGCCGACCTTGCTGAACGAGTTGCTGAGCAATCTGATCGACAATGCGCTGGCCCATACCTCGCCAGGCGGCAACGTGGTGTTGCGGGTCTATGCGCCGGGTGTTCTGGAGGTCGAGGATGATGGTCCCGGCATTCCTGCAGATGAGCGTGAACGGGTCTTCGAGCGTTTTTACCGTCGCAGCCAGCAGGGCAGCGGTGCCGGGCTCGGGCTGGCGATTGTGGGTGAGATCAGCCGGGCACATCTGGCCAGAATCACCTTGCACGAGGGCGCCGAGCGCGGCTTGAAGGTAAGGGTCAGTTTCAGCGCCACCTGATGGGTCGAGGCTAGTAGAGCATGCTCTTGGCTTCGTCCATCTGGGCGCTGAGCACGTCTTCGGCTCTGGCAAGTCTCAACTGGCTGTAGGCAGGCAGGTCGACCATTTCAATGAGGCTGAAGGGGTGGTCGGTATTTCTGTGGATATGCACCGTGGCGATCTGTACCAGATCGGTGTAGTCCGGGTTTTTCGAGACGCGCGCGAAGTTCTGGAACTGGCCTGGCACACAGGCCAGCGGTTCAGGGAAGTCCCATGAGCGCAGCAGGCGCTCGCCGATGACCGGATGAATGCTGTCGATCACGTGGTTGAGGCTGATCGGGTCGGACAGCAACTCGTAATGGTCTTCGGCATAGGTCAGGATCGGCAGAATCCCGATCAGGTGGATCAGCCCGGCGAGCGTGGCCTGATCAGGTTTCAGATTGGTGTAGCGCTGACACAGGGTGTAGCTGATACCGGCAACCTGCAGGCTTTGCTTCCAGATATCGCGCATTTTCTGTTCGATGACCGGCGATTTGGCGTGGAACATCTGCTCGACCACCAGACCAATGGCCAGGTTGCAGGTGTAGTTGACGCCCAAGCGTCGAATCGCGGTATTGACGTCGCTGACTTCAAAGTTCGGGCGCAGCAAGGGGCTGTTCGCAACCTTTATCAGGCGTGCCGAAAGGGCTGTATCGCTACCGATGACCTTGCTCAGGGCCGAGATACTGATCTCGGTGTCCTCTGCAGCCAGGCGAATTCTCAGTGCCACTTCCGGCAGGGTGGGGAGAAACAAGGCATCTCTGTCGATGGCCTTGATCAAGTTTCTCTGCACCTCGTCAGCCATCTTGCTCATGTTGCATCTCGCAGCTGTTGGGGGTGTCCAGAGTTATCCGCGCGCCCTTCAGAGCGCCAGGCTGTACTGGATCGCTCTAAAGACACTAGGAAGCTGAATGTGTTCGTCTGGCTAGCGCTGAGTTTCGAGTTTGCTGTCCAGTGTGTAGGGCAGTTCACTCATTTGCAGCGCTGCGCCTTCTGGCGAGCCAAGATTGATACGGCCGTCTTCTGCCGCATCACCCTGCAATACCGCGAGCAGTTCGATGTTCTGCCCATCCTGTGCGGCGATGACAACGTTGCCCACCGCGCTGGCATGCACCGGTGAGAACAGTGCCGTACCGGGCTGCGGGATCTCTTCGCCGCTCAGGGTCAGGCGATAAAGCCTGCGCTTGAGTTTGCCAAGATATTGCATTCTGGCAACGATTTCCTGGCCGGTGTAGCAGCCTTTCTTGAAGCTGACGCCGCCAACCGCTTGCAGATTGATCATCTGCGGAATGAATTCTTCGCGAGTGCTGCCGAACACCTGGCCGATGCCGACACGTATCTGGCCCAGTAGCCAGTCGTTCAGCGGGGCTTCATTCAAGTGCGATGCCAGACGCGACTTGATGCTGTCGGCCTCTGCGCTGCGCACCCAGAGCTCGGCCCGGCCTGGCGAGACGCGGATCGCCATCAGATCGTTGGCGCGCACCACGCTATCGGTTTGCTGTGGCAGATCCAGCCCCAGGCTGACCAGCGCGGCGTCCCCGTCCTGCAGACCGAAGCGCACCCAGTCTGCGCTTTCGTCCGTGAGCTTTGATTTGGAGAACACTGCGTATTTGCGCAGGTCGAGCAGTTGCGCCTCGATCAGTTCGCCAGCCATCGCCAGCAGGCAGCCGTCGCCCTCGAAGACGATACGAAAACTCGACTGCATCCGGCCTTTCTGTGTGCAACGGGCACCCAGGCTGGATGTGTCTTCATTCAGATAATTGAGGTTGCACGTCAGCTGACCCTGAAGAAACTTGCTGGCATCCACGCCGCGAACGGCGAGAACGCCCTCATGGGATAGCGTGCAGAAAAAAGCTGTGTGGGCCATGGTCATCGCAGATTGGGAAAAAAGTCCGGGGACACATCATAGTGCCGAGTCGAGGTTATGCATACGGGTACATGAAAACTGCTGCGACCATTGCGAGATTCGCGCGCCCGGCTCACGGCTGTATACTTGCCGCCTACTTTGAGGAGCGCTCCATGGTCGAAGACGTTGAACTCAACCGCCTTTACTGGCACAGCCGCCGCGGCATGCTTGAACTGGACGTGCTGCTGGTGCCGTTTGTCCGTGAGGTCTATCCACATTTGAATGACGTGGACCGCGATTTGTACCGCCGTCTGCTGACCTGTGAGGATCAGGATATGTTCGGCTGGTTCATGCAGCGTGCCGAATCCGAAGATGCTGAATTGCAGCGCATGGTTCGCATGATTCTGGATCGTGTCCAGCCTCAGTGATCGCTTTGAATGTCACTGGCAGGCTTCACGTCTGCTGGTGACGGTGTATCTCGCGGTCCAGTGTCTGGCACTGATCGCGTTGTACTGGCTGGACATCGCTGTGTGGGCTGCAGCGCTGGGTGCACTGATATGCCTGGCGCACGCTGCCTGGGTAGTACCACGCGCCATCCTGCTGACGCATCCGGCGGCATTCACCGCGCTCAGGCGCGATCATCAAGGCTGGCAGCTGTGGAATGCACGTGACGGCTGGCAGCCTGTGCAGTTATGCCCTGACAGTCTTGCCTTGCCGTGGGTGGTCATTCTGCGTTTTCGCCCGATTATCGCCGGTCGGCCGGCACGATCAATAAACAGTTGTTGTATCCCGCATGACGCATTGACGCCGGACATTCACCGACGTCTGCGCGTGCGTTTGAAATTCAGCAGGCATAGGTGGGCGGCACCAGAATAGTGTCCAGCGCCTCCGGCAACATATCGGGATAGTCCAGCGTGTAGTGCAGACCGCGGCTTTCCTTGCGCTGCATGGCCGAGCGGATCATCAGTTCCGCCACCTGCGCCAGGTTGCGCAACTCGATCAGGTCGCGGCTGACCTTGTAGTTGCTGTAAAACTCGTCAATCTCATCCAGCAGCAAGCGCACGCGGTGCTGAGCGCGCTGCAGGCGTTTGTTGGTGCGCACAATGCCGACGTAGTCCCACATGAACCGCCTCAGCTCGTCCCAGTTGTGCGCAATGATCACGTCCTCGTCCGAGTCAGTGACCTGGCTGGCATCCCAGGCCGGAAGGGCGGCGGGCATCTGCACGTCATTCAGTTGCTTCTCGATGTCTGCGGCGGCCGATCGGGCATAGACGAAGCACTCCAGCAGCGAGTTGCTGGCCATGCGGTTGGCGCCGTGCAGGCCTGTGAAGCTGGTCTCGCCGATGGCGTACAGGCCCGGCACATCGGTATGCCCCTTGCTGTCCACCATCACGCCGCCACAGGTGTAATGCGCGGCGGGGACCACGGGGATCGGCTCGCGGGTGATGTCGATGGAAAACTCCAGGCAGCGTTCATAGACGGTTGGAAAGTGCGTCTTGATGAAGGCTTCCGGCTTGTGGCTGATGTCCAGATACACACAGTCGATGCCCAGTCGCTTCATCTCATGGTCTATCGCGCGGGCCACGATATCGCGCGGGGCCAGTTCCGCCCGCTCATCGAAGCGTTGCATGAAGCGCTCGCCGTTGGGCAGCTTGAGGTAGGCCCCTTCACCGCGAAGTGCCTCGGTGATCAGAAAGCTCTTGGCTTGCGGGTGATACAGGCAAGTGGGGTGAAACTGGTTGAACTCAAGGTTCGCCACCCGGCAGCCGGAACGCCAGGCCATGGCGATGCCGTCGCCGCAGGCTCCGTCAGGGTTGCTGGTGTACAGGTAGACCTTGGCGGCGCCGCCCGACGCCAGGATGGTGAAGCGCGCGCTGTACGTATCCACTTCGCCACTGTGGCGATTGAGCACATAGGCACCAAGGCAGCGCTCTCCGTCCAGGCCGAGACGGCGTTCGGTGATGAGGTCGATGGCAGCGCGCTGCTCGAGCAATTCGATGTTGGGTCGCTTGATGGCCTGTTCCAGCAGGGTGCGAAAAATGGCGGCACCTGTGGCATCTGCAGCATGAATGATCCGCCTGTGGCTATGGCCGCCTTCACGCGTCAGGTGAAATTCAAATCCGCTTTCGTCGGTGTCTGCGTCATCGCCACGGGTAAAAGGCACGCCTTGATCGATCAGCCATTGAATCGCCTCGCGGCTGTGTTCGACAGTGAAGCGCACAGCGTCTTCGTGGCAAAGGCCGCCGCCTGCGTTCAGCGTGTCCTCAACATGAGATTGCACGGTGTCGGTGTCATCCAGCACTGCCGCAACACCGCCCTGCGCCCAGAATGTCGAGCCATTGGCGAGGTCACCCTTGCTCAGGACCGCAATCCGCAGGTGGTCGGGCAGGGTCAGTGCCAGGCTCAACCCGGCAGCGCCGCTGCCGATTACCAGTACGTCATGCTGAAAATGTTGACTCATCTGCGAATTCTGCCCTTGGCGACCACTAGTATAAGTATTGGGGTAACGGCACAATAGCCGCGCCTACATGGCAATGTGAGACCACGGCGGGTCTGGATTGTGCTCCAGTCCCGGACGGCATGCCTATTGTTTTCCTTTTGTTCGGCCACTGGAAATACTCCAGTGTGTTGATTCAAAGGAGTTTTATGCCATTTGCGGCTCACGCCGGCGATTGTGTCAATGGAACTTTTTGTAAAGAACCATGCTCAATAGCAGGTTGCCTACACAGGAACAGCGTCGATTTCGCAGGGTTAGATAAGTGATCATCAACTGCGAAACTGGCGACAAGACTATTCGCGCAGCCGACCGTGTCGAGCTGCGTTTTTCGTGCACGCTTTAAGATGGCTTGCAGGAAACTTGCTTGAAGGGGGAGAACTTTTGCGAAAAGCCCGAGTCTATGTTTGCGAGCCTGAACAATATCAGTTGCAACACTCCTTCATGCTCAACGAGGAGTGTTCATGCTAACCCAGGAAGAGGATCAGCAGCTTGTCGAGCGCGTACAGCGTGGCGATACGCGAGCATTTGATCTGTTGGTGCTGAAGTATCAGCACAAAATTCTAGGGTTGATCGTGCGATTCGTGCACGACACCCATGAGGCTCAAGACGTTGCACAGGAAGCCTTTATCAAGGCTTACCGTGCTCTCGGAAATTTTCGCGGTGACAGTGCTTTCTACACGTGGCTGTATCGCATCGCCATTAACACGGCGAAGAACTATCTGGTCTCGCGAGGTCGGCGACCACCGGATAGCGATGTAAGGTCTGAAGACGCGGAGTTCTACGACGGCGACCACGGCCTCAAGGACATCGAGTCGCCGGAGCGTGCATTGTTGAGGGATGAGATCGAAGGCACCGTCCATCGGACCATCCAGCTTCTCCCGGAAGATTTACGTACGGCACTAACTTTACGTGAATTCGATGGTCTGAGTTATGAAGACATTGCGAGCGTCATGCAGTGTCCTGTTGGTACCGTGCGCTCTCGGATCTTCCGCGCTCGGGAAGCCATCGATAAAGCCCTGCAGCCGTTGTTGCAGGAATCCTGAGACAGCGGCGATAGCCCAAGAGAGGAACCCGCCATGAGTCGTGAAGCCCTGCAGGAATCGCTGTCCGCGGTACTGGATAACGAAGCGGACGAACTTGAATTACGTCGGGTATTGAATGCCATTGACGATGCCGATACTCGCGCCACCTGGTCGCGTTACCAAGTTGCTCGTGCAGCGATGCACAAAGAGCTGCTGGTGCCTCATCTGGATATCTCGGCTGCTGTGTCTGCCGCGATCGCCGATGAAGTCAGCCCGCTCAAGGCAGCTCGCGGTCCTTGGCGTACGCTGGGTCGTCTGGCCGTTGCAGCGTCGGTTACCGTAGCCGTTCTGGCTGGTGTCCGCCTGTATAACCAGGATGACATTGCCGGTGCACAACTGGCACAGCAGACCCAACAGCCTGCCAACCTGACTGTTCCGCAAGTCAAAGGCCCGGCCGTACTGGCTGGTTACACTGAAAGCGCCGAGCAAGCGCCTGGTCCTATGGCCAATGGTGTGTTGCAGGGCGGTGGTCAAGGTGACCAGCGTCTGCCGGGCTATCTGCGCCAGCACGCCCAGGAAGCGGCGTTGAAAGGTACTGAAAGCGCGCTGCCATACGCACGTGCTGCGAGCCTGGAAAACCGTTAAGGAGGATCATGCGAGCCGTCCCTCTACTGCCGTTACTGCTTGGTGGATGGCTTGCCCTCCCGGTACAGGCTGATGATGCGCAAGACGCAATCAATCGTCTTGCCAAGGTTGATCAGCAGCAGAGCTATCAAGGTACGTTTGTATACGAGCGCAATGGTAGTTTTTCTACCCATCGAATCTGGCACCGCATAGCGGACGGTCATATTCAGGAGCGCCTGCTACAGCTTGATGGTTCCGCTCAGGAAGTATTGCGTGTTGACGGGCTTACTCAGTGCGTCAGCGGCACGCTGGAAGCGGGGGTGGCCAATCCGGCCGATTCTTCTGCCCGCGCATTCGATGTCAAAAGACTATCCGCCTGGTACGACATGAAAATTGCCGGCAAATCCAGAGTGGCCGGTCGTCAGGCAACTATCGTTGCGCTGTCCCCCAAGGACCAGCATCGATACGGCCTCGAATTGCACCTGGATAACGAAACCGGTCTTGTGCTCAAGTCGCTTCTGTTGAGTGAGAAGGGGCAGTTGCTCGAGCGTTTCCAGTTTACTGATCTCGATACCGCCAGCGTGCTGTCCGAACAGATGCTCAAGACCAGTGCCGACTGCAAGCCTGTTTCTGTGGTGAAGACCAAGCCTGAGGCCTCCATAAGCCCTGTGGCCTGGCACTCAGACTGGCTGCCGCCGGGTTTTGACGTCAGCAGCAGCGGTGTGCGCAAAGACCCTGCTACGCAGTCGTCGGTGACGCATCTCATGTACAGCGACGGTCTGGCGCGTTTTTCGGTGTTCATCGAATCGGTGAAAGGCGGTGCTTCTTCGGATATTCGCACCCAGCTAGGCCCGACAGTGGCCGTTTCCCGCCGTCTGACAACGCCGCAGGGCGACATGATGGTGACGGTCGTCGGAGAAGTTCCGATGGGCACTGCAGAGCGCATAGCATTGTCGATGCGTAACGACGAACCTTCAGCCAATAAATAAACATTTGGAGTCACGGCTCCCGGGATGTAAAAATTTTCATCCTGGGTTACAGAAGCCGCCAGGCCGCACTCAACCTGGCTTGAGCAAAGGCGCTGAAATGTTTGGTGAGGTTTCCAGATTGCAAAAGCTCGGTTTTTTTTCTATAGGTCACAGCCTCGCAGCTCTGGCCTTTTGTCGTTTCCACAGGTCATGTCGCTGATCCAGAGATGAGCATCGTTGCTTGAGGTCTTTGAGTCGGTTGCTTCGGACTGCTTAATTTTTTCCTCGTTACGAACGGGAGCCATATGTCGATACCACGCATGAAATCCTACTTTTCATTGATTGCCGCTGTGCTGATGCTCGGTCAGGTTGCTACGGCTCAGGCCGAAAACCTGCCGGACTTCACCGGGCTGGTCGAGCAGGCATCGCCCGCAGTGGTGAATATCAGTACGCGCCAGAAGTTGCCGGACCGTGCCGTCGCCAATCAGCAGATGCCTGATCTGGAAGGCCTGCCGCCGATGCTTCGTGAGTTTCTCGAGCGCAGCATGCCGCCAGGTTCGCGTCCGCCGGGCTCGGGTGCAGGCAAGGGTGATCGCCAGCGTGAAGCTCAGTCCCTCGGCTCGGGCTTCATCATCTCCCCTGACGGCTACGTGCTGACCAACAATCATGTAATCGATGGTGCTGACGAGATTCTCGTACGCCTGTCCGATCGCAGCGAGTTGAAGGCCAAGCTGGTCGGTACCGATCCGCGTACCGACGTTGCCGTTCTGAAGATTGAGGGCAAGGACCTGCCAACCGCCAAACTGGGCAATTCCAATACGCTCAAGGTCGGTGAATGGGTTCTGGCGATCGGCTCGCCGTTCGGTTTCGATCACTCCGTGACCAAGGGTATCGTCAGTGCCAAGGGGCGCAGCCTGCCTAACGACACCTACGTGCCGTTCATTCAGACCGACGTGGCCATCAACCCGGGTAACTCCGGTGGCCCGCTGTTCAACATGGCTGGCGAGGTCGTCGGGATCAACTCGCAGATCTTCACGCGTTCCGGTGGTTTCATGGGCCTGTCGTTCGCGATTCCGATCGACGTCGCCATGGATGTGGCCAACCAGCTCAAGGCCAACGGCAAAGTCAGCCGCGGCTGGCTGGGTGTGGTCATCCAGGAAGTGAACAAGGACCTTGCCGAGTCGTTTGGTCTGGACAAGCCTGCCGGCGCGCTGGTTGCGCAAGTGCTTGAAGACGGCCCGGCTGCCAAGGGCGGTGTGCAGGTGGGTGACGTGATTCTGAGCGCCAACGGCCAGCCCATCGTCATGTCGGCCGACCTGCCGCACCTGATCGGCAACCTCAAGGACGGCAGCAAGGCCGAACTTGAAGTGATTCGCGACGGCAAGCGTCAGAAGCTGACGGTTACCGTCGGCGCACTGCCTGATGAAGGTCAGGAGATGGGCGATGTTGGCGGTACGGGTGCCGAGCGCAGCAGTAATCGTCTGGGCGTATCGGTGATCGAGCTGACCGCCGAGCAGAAGAAATCCCTGGACATCAAAGGCGGCGTCGCCATCAAGGAAGTCACCGGCGGCCCGGCTTCGCTGATCGGTCTGCAGGCGGGTGATGTGATCACTCACCTGAACAATCAGGCGATCACGTCCAGCAAGCAGTTCACCGAGGTGGCGAAAAGCCTGCCCAAGGATCGCTCTGTCTCGATGCGTGTTCTGCGTCAGGGCCGTGCGACCTTCATCACCTTTAAGCTGTCCGAGTAACCGGTCGGTTTAAGCGGAAAGGGTGGCCATGGCCACCCTTTTTTGTGCCCGTTTGTTTACCGTGCGCCGATCCGGGTGCCTGTAAGCGTGACGCCTCTTGCTTAGTTCAGGTACAATTCCCGGCTATTTTTCGGCGGGCAATCTGCCTGCAACCTTTTTGAGTGTTGATCCGTGAGTGATTTGAGTCATATCCGCAATTTCTCCATCATCGCCCACATTGACCATGGCAAGTCGACGCTGGCCGACCGCTTCATTCAAATGTGCGGCGGCCTGACCGAGCGCGAAATGGAAGCGCAGGTGCTTGACTCCATGGATCTTGAGCGCGAGCGCGGGATCACCATCAAGGCCCATAGCGTTACCCTGTATTACAAGGCCAAAGACGGTATCACCTACCAGCTGAACTTCATTGACACCCCGGGGCACGTCGACTTCACCTACGAAGTCAGCCGTTCTCTGGCCGCGTGCGAAGGCGCGTTGCTGGTGGTCGATGCAGGGCAGGGCGTCGAGGCGCAATCGGTCGCCAACTGCTACACCGCCATCGAGCAGGGCCTTGAGGTCATGCCGGTACTGAACAAGATGGACTTGCCGCAGGCCGATCCGGACCGCGTCAAGGAAGAGATCGAGAAGATCATCGGCATCGACGCCACCGATGCCGTGGCGTGCAGCGCCAAGAGCGGCATGGGCGTGGACGAGGTCCTCGAGCGTCTGGTCGCGACCATTCCAGCGCCCACCGGCAATATCGAAGATCCGCTGCAGGCGTTGATCATCGACTCCTGGTTCGACAACTACCTGGGCGTCGTGTCTCTGGTGCGTGTGCGCCACGGCCGCGTCAAGAAGGGCGACAAGATTCTCGTCAAGTCGACCGGCAAGCTGCATCTGGTCGACAGCGTGGGCGTGTTCAACCCCAAGCACACGGCGACCGTCGATCTGAAAGCCGGCGAAGTAGGCTTCATCATCGCCGGCATCAAGGACATTCACGGTGCGCCGGTCGGTGACACCCTGACCCTGAGCACCACCCCCGACGTCGACGTGCTGCCCGGCTTCAAGCGTATTCAGCCACAAGTCTATGCAGGCCTGTTTCCGGTCAGCTCGGACGACTTCGAAGACTTCCGTGAAGCGCTGCAAAAGCTGACCCTGAACGACTCTTCACTGCAATACCTGCCCGAGAGTTCCGACGCGCTGGGCTTCGGCTTCCGCTGCGGCTTCCTCGGCATGCTGCACATGGAGATCATCCAGGAACGCCTGGAGCGTGAGTACAATCTCGACCTGATCACCACCGCGCCAACCGTAATCTTCGAGCTGTTGCTCAAGACCGGCGAAATGATTTACGTCGATAACCCTTCCAAACTGCCTGACCTGTCGGCCATCGAAGACATGCGCGAGCCCATCGTTCGCGCAAATATTCTTGTGCCGCAGGAGCACCTGGGCAACGTCATTACGTTGTGCATCGAAAAACGTGGCGTACAGCACGACATGCTGTTCCTCGGCACGCAGGTTCAGGTGAGCTACGATTTGCCGATGAACGAAGTCGTTCTGGACTTCTTCGATCGTCTCAAGTCTGTCAGCCGCGGTTATGCTTCGCTGGATTATCATTTTGATCGCTACCAGTCGGCCAACCTGGTCAAGCTCGACGTGCTGATCAACGCCGAGAAGGTCGACGCCCTGGCCCTGATCGTTCACCGCGACAACGCACACTACAAGGGGCGTGCGTTGACCGAGAAGATGAAAGAGCTGATCCCTCGACAGATGTTCGACGTGGCAATTCAGGCGGCTATCGGCGGTCAGATTGTGGCCCGGACAACCGTCAAGGCGCTTAGAAAGAACGTATTGGCCAAATGCTACGGCGGTGACGTCAGCCGCAAGCGTAAATTGCTGGAGAAGCAAAAGGCCGGTAAGAAACGCATGAAGCAGGTCGGCAACGTGGAAATTCCACAGGAAGCCTTCCTTGCAGTGCTCAGGTTGGAATAGTCAGGTCCTATGTCACTAAATTTCCCGCTGTTGTTGGTCATCGCTGTCTTCGTCTGTGGCGTGCTTGCACTGATTGATCTGGTCATCCTGGCGCCTCGTCGCCGGGCTGCCATTTCCAACTATCAGGGCAGCGTGGGCGAACCTGACATTGCTGTCGTGGAGCGCTTGAACAAGGAGCCTTTGCTGGTCGAGTACGGCAAATCGTTCTTCCCGGTGTTGTTTATCGTGCTGGTGCTTCGTTCGTTTCTGGTCGAGCCGTTCCAGATTCCTTCGGGCTCGATGAAGCCGACACTGGATGTGGGTGATTTCATTCTGGTCAACAAGTTCGCGTACGGCATTCGCCTGCCGGTACTGGACCAGAAGGTGATTCAGATCGGTGATCCGCAGCGTGGCGACGTGATGGTGTTCCGCTACCCGAGCGACCCGAGCGTCAACTACATCAAGCGTGTCGTGGGTCTGCCAGGTGATCGTATCCGCTACACCAGCGACAAGCGGCTGTTCATCAATGGCGAGCTGGTCGCCAAGAAGCTGATCGGCACCGAGCCCGGCACATTGGGCAGCGCGGAACTGTACGAAGAGCAGCTGGGCGAAGTCGAACATCAGATCCGTCAGGAAATGAGCCGCTACCGCGCGCCGCCTGACAGTGAATGGACAGTGCCTGCCGCGCACTACTTCATGATGGGCGATAACCGTGACAACTCCAACGACAGCCGTTACTGGGATGATCCCAACATTCCCAAGGACGAGCTGGGCATGGTCCCGGACAAGAACATCGTAGGCAAGGCGTTCGCGGTGTGGATGAGCTGGCCCGAGCCGAAACTGAGCCACTTCCCCAATTTTGCGCGCGTAGGGCTGATCAAGTAATCGATGCGGCGCTGCCTGAGCAGCGCCGCATGTCATTTGGGCTGACTGGAAACGCCTCTGAAGCATGAGTCGACCCGGTCAGGAGGCGTTGCACTCTTGAGGTCGAAGTCGAACATGACGTTCTCTACTTCTCAAAAAGGCTTTTCTTTCGTGGGCTGGCTGTTGCTGCTGGCGCTGGTCGCGTTTGCGACGAGCACGGCCTTCAAGCTGGTCCCGCACTACCTCGACTACATGACGATGAAGAAAATCATCGAAGCGGTCGACACCAACAAGACCCTGGACATCACCACGGTCGACGATTTTTACGGTTATGTCGGTAAGAACATGCAGGTCAACAGCATTCGGGATATAGATTTGAACAAGGCGTTGAAAGTGACGGTGGAGAACAATGCGTTCCAGGCTCATTTGAACTATGAGCAGCGTGAACCGTGGTTCCAGAACATCGATCTGGTGTTGAAGTTCGACAAGCAATTCAGCGTGGGTAAACCGTGAGCGTATCCTTGAGCCGCCTTGAGCGTCAGCTCGGCTACACCTTCAAGGATCAGGAGCTGATGGTCCTGGCCCTGACCCATCGCAGTTTTGCCGGTCGCAACAATGAGCGTCTGGAGTTTCTCGGTGATGCCATTCTCAACTTCGTGGCCGGCGAGGCGCTGTTCGAGCGCTTCCCCCAGGCTCGCGAAGGCCAGTTGTCCCGCTTGCGCGCGCGGCTGGTGAAGGGTGAAACCCTGGCGTTGCTGGCGCGTGGTTTTGATCTGGGCGAGTACCTGCGCCTCGGCTCGGGCGAGTTGAAAAGCGGTGGTTTCCGTCGTGAGTCGATTCTCGCCGACGCGCTCGAGGCGCTTATCGGGGCGATCTATCTGGATGCAGGCATGGAAGCGGCGCGCGAGCGCGTCCTGGCCTGGCTGACCACCGAATTTGACAGCCTGACGCTGGTGGACACTAACAAGGACCCCAAGACCCGACTGCAGGAATTTCTCCAGTCGCGGGCCTGTGAACTGCCGCGTTACGAGGTGGTGGATATCCAGGGCGAACCGCATTGCCGGACGTTTTTCGTCGAATGCGAGATCAACCTATTGAATGAAAAAAGCCGAGGACAGGGTGTCAGCCGCCGGATTGCCGAACAGGTAGCCGCCGCAGCAGCACTCATCGCCCTGGGCGTGGAGAACGGTCATGAATGATACAACCGCAACACGCTGTGGCTATGTTGCCATTGTCGGCCGTCCCAACGTAGGCAAGTCCACGCTGCTCAACCATATTCTCGGTCAGAAGCTCGCGATCACCTCGCGCAAGCCGCAGACCACGCGCCACAACATGCTGGGCATCAAGACCGAGGGCGCCGTGCAGGCGATCTATGTCGACACTCCCGGTATGCACAAGAATGGCGAGAAAGCGCTCAACCGTTACATGAACAAGACCGCTTCGGCGGCGCTGAAGGACGTCGACGTGGTCATCTTCGTCGTCGATCGCACCCGCTGGACGGACGAAGACCAGATGGTTCTGGAGCGCGTTCAGTATGTCCAGGGTCCGGTCATCCTGGCGATCAACAAGACCGATCGCATCGAGGACAAGAGCGACCTGATGCCGCACCTGGAGTGGCTGCAGGGCCAGCTGCCGAATGCGTCCATCGTGCCGATCTCCGCGCAGCATGGCCACAACCTCGAAGCGCTGGAAAGCCTGATTGCCTCGCACCTGCCCGAGAATGACCACTTCTTCCCGGAAGACCAGATCACCGATCGCAGCAGCCGCTTTCTGGCCGCCGAACTGGTTCGCGAGAAGATCATGCGCCAGTTGGGTGCCGAGCTTCCGTACCAGATCACCGTCGAGATCGAAGAGTTCAAGCAGCAGGGCCGCACCCTGCATATCCACGCGCTGATTCTCGTCGAGCGCGACGGACAGAAGAAGATCATCATTGGCGACAAGGGCGATCGCATCAAGCGCATCGGCAGTGATGCGCGTCGTGACATGGAACTGTTGTTCGACTCCAAGGTGATGCTCAACCTCTGGGTCAAGGTCAAAGGTGGCTGGTCCGATGACGAGCGCGCCCTGCGTTCCCTTGGCTACGGCGACCTCTAAGCTGTCCTTTCGCCCGACCTTTCGGTGGTCGGGCGAACACTTCCCTTTCGAGCCAGCCTGATGAGCACGCCCACCGGCCAACCTGCTTATGTGCTCCACAGTCGTGCGTATCGCGAAAACAGCGCGCTGGTCGACTTCCTCACGCCTCAGGGTCGTCTGCGTGCCGTGCTGCGCAGTGCCAAGGGCAAGGCGGGTTCGCTGGCACGCCCGTTCGTGCCCCTCGAGGTCGAGTTTCGAGGGCGGGGCGAGCTGAAGAATGTCGGCCGCATGGAAAGCGCGGGCGTCGCTACCTGGATGACCGGCGAGGCGCTGTTCAGCGGCATGTACCTCAACGAGCTGCTGATTCGCCTGTTGCCTGCCGAAGACCCTCATCCTGCCGTATTCGAACATTACGCTGCCACGCTGCAGGCCCTTGCTCTGGGGCGTCCGCTGGAGCCGTTGCTGCGTTCGTTCGAATGGCGCTTGCTGGATGACCTGGGCTATGGCTTCGCGATGGACGCCGACATCAACGGCGAACCGCTGGCCATTGATGGCATGTATCGCCTGCAGGTCGATGCCGGGCTCGAGCGTGTGTACCTGCTTCAGCCCGGTCTGTTTCAGGGCGCGGAATTACTGGCCATGTCCGAAGCCGACTGGAGCGTCCCGGGCGCGTTGTCCGCTGCCAAGCGCCTGATGCGTCAGGCGCTGGCAGTTCACTTGGGCGGTCGCCCTTTAGTCAGTCGTGAACTGTTTCGCAAGCCTTGATCAGGCTTTATTCTCTACAGCCTGCTTCGACCAGCTCGCCCATTTTTCTGGAGACCACCGTGACCCACAGCACTCGTATCCTTCTCGGCGTGAACATCGACCACGTAGCCACCTTGCGTCAGGCCCGTGGCACGCGCTACCCGGACCCGGTAAAGGCTGCCCTGGATGCCGAAGAGGCAGGCGCCGACGGCATCACCGTCCACCTGCGTGAGGACCGCAGACACATTCAGGAGCGCGATGTCCTGCTGCTCAAGGATGTCTTGCAGACCCGCATGAATTTCGAGATGGGCGTCACCGAAGACATGCTCGCCTTCGCCGAACGCATTCGTCCGGCGCACATCTGCCTGGTGCCTGAGACACGGCAGGAGCTGACCACCGAAGGCGGTCTGGACGTGGCGGGGCAGGAAGCGCGGATCAAGGCGGCGGTCGAGCGACTGGCGAAGATTGGCTGCGAAGTTTCGCTGTTCATCGACGCCGACGAGCGTCAGATCGCCGCTTCAAAGCGCGTCGGCGCCCCCGCCATCGAACTGCATACCGGTCGCTATGCCGACGCTCAGACCCCGACCGAAGTCGCCGAAGAACTGCAGCGGGTCGCCGATGGCGTAGCGTTTGGTCTCGCCCAGGGGCTGGTCGTCAATGCCGGTCACGGCCTGCATTATCACAACGTCGAAGCCGTCGCCGCGATCAAGGGCATCAACGAACTGAACATCGGCCACGCGCTGGTGGCTCATGCTCTGTTCGTCGGCTTCAAGGCGGCAGTGGCCGAGATGAAGGCGTTGATCGTGGCGGCAGCCAGATAACTCGTCCCTCAGGGCTTGCGCCCCACGATCACCGCACGCATGGGGGCAGGCAGGCCCTCGACTGTCTTGCTGTGATCGGTGGGGTCCAGATAGTCGCTCAGGGACTGAAAGCGCATCCACTCGGTGCTGCGTTGTTCGTCGACCGTCGTGTGGCTGACGTCGACGCAACGCACATCGGTGAAGCCGGCACGGCGCATCCACAATTCCAGAGCAGGCACTGAAGGCAGGAACCAGACGTTGCGCATCTGCGCATAACGATCTTCCGGGACCAGCACCTGATGGACATCACCCGGCACTACCAGGGTTTCCATCACCAGCTCGCCGCCTTTTACCAGACAGTCTTTCAAGGCCAGCAGGTGGTCGATGGGGGATTTGCGGTGATACAGCACGCCCATCGAGAAGACTGTGTCGAAGCCTTCCAGATTGGCGGGCAAGTCTTCCAGCGCGAACGGCAGGTGCCAGGCGGGCAGGTCAGGCAGATAGCGCTGCATGGCCTGGAACTGACAGAAGAACAGCCAGTTGGGGTCGACCCCGATCACGCTGTCGGCCCCGGCGCCAAGCATGCGCCACTGGTAATAACCGTTACCGCAGCCGACATCCAGAACGCGTTTGCCCTTCAGGTCCAGGTGTGGCGAAACCCGCGACCACTTCCAGTCCGAGCGCCATTCGGTGTCGATATGCACGCCGAACACATTGAACGGCCCCTTGCGCCACGGTGACAGGCCAAGCAATGCCTTGCGCAGCACGGTGCGGGTCTCGCCGTTGCACTCGGCTTCCAGGGTAAAACTGTCGATCAGGTCGATTCGCTCGGGCTGCAGGTCGGGCAAGGCATCCAGCGCACTTTGCCAGCGCTGCAGGTCACCGTGACCCTTGGCCATCTTGGTGTCGAGCTGGGCTTGCAGGCCATTGGCCCAGTCGGCCAGAGGGGTTCCCGCCAGACGACGGACGAGGGGAGCGAGATCAATCATGGCAGGGCAATCAACGAGGTGAAGTTAAGGCATTGAAACCAGGGCACCACCTTGGAAAAACCTGCGGCAAGCAGGCGTTGGCGGTGTTCTTCGAGGCTGTCGGGTTTCATGACGTTTTCGATGGCGCTGCGCTTCTGGGCAATTTCCAGGTCGCTGTAGCCGTTGGCGCGTTTGAAGGCGATGTGCAGGTCGGTCAGCAGCGCCTGTTCCTGCGGGTCATCGAAGCGCAGTTTTTCCGAGAGAATCAGCGCGCCGCCGGGCACCAGTGCGTCACGAATGCGACCGAGCAATGCCAGGCGCTGGTCGGGAGCGATGAATTGCAGGGTGAAGTTCAGCGCCACCACCGAGGCCGGTTTGAACGCCAGCGCGAGGATATCGCCTTCGAGCACCTGCACCGGCAACAACTCCTGAAACATGGAGTCCTGCGCGTTGAGGTATTCACGGCAACGCTCGACCATGGCACTGGAGTTGTCTATCGCGATGACCTCACAACCCTCGCCACGCACATGGCGGCGCAGGGCCTGGGTGACGGCGCCCAGAGAGCTGCCCAGGTCGTAAAGCACAGTGTTTGGCTGGGCAAATTGCGCGGCCAGGACACCGAGGTTTTCGACAATCGTCGGATAACCAGGCACCGAGCGTTTGATCATGTCCGGGAATACCCGCACCACGTCTTCGTTGAAGGCGAAGTCAGGTACCTGGGTCAGCGGCTGGGCGAAAATACGATCGGTTTCTTTGCTCACGGCGATTCCGGCGAAGGCTTTGAAAGGCGGGCATTCTAGCCAAGTTGCCGCCGGGATGCATGGTGCAGTACGTGCTGTCGGACAAGCCGCGCGCAACGCCTCACTTCACGCTGATGGCGCACTCGAAGGTCTGCTCCGGGGCGACTTCGGGTGCCCAGGGCTGCTGATAGACCATCATCAGCCGGCCGGTCCCGGCATCGGTGGCCTTGAAGCGCCAGACCGACTGCCCACCGTTGCCGACCATTTCCTTGCTCTCGGCGTTGGCATACACCTCAGGGCCCAGGCTGCGCAGGATGTTCTGGGCCGGGTTCTGGGTCAGCCAGCGAAAGCCGGTGGTCGGGTTGCTGGGCAGGGTCAGGATCAATGTCTGCCCGGACGTGAGTGTCAGCGGGCAGTCGCTTTGCGTGTCGATGGAAACAATGTTTTTCGGCGTCTGAGCGCACGCCGTCAGCAGCGCAAGGCTCAGCGGGGCAATGAAACGGGCAGGGGTCATGGCAAGTTCCGGTATCGCGATACGAGGCGCAAGGATAACTGATCGGAGTTTTGTGGGGGAGTACGACAGGTGTCGCGCTGTGGATCGGACGCAGAGCGTCCAGAACTGCATTCTCACTCACGCTGGAGCTTGCGGAACGAGAGGCGCCCGATAGAACACCTCTTGTGCCAGTTCAGCGTGGGACCTGCGCAGTATCAATCTTTAGAACAACACCTTCACCACGTCGGCGAAGCGTTTGGCGAAGTGCACGGTAATGCCTTCCTTGAGATAGTCCGGCAGTTCTTCGAAGTTGCCACGGTTAGGCTCCGGCAGGATCAGTTCGTGGATCTTCTGACGCCGTGCGGCAATGACTTTTTCGCGGACGCCGCCGATGGGCAGTACATGCCCGGTCAGGGTCAGTTCGCCGGTCATGGCGACGCCTTTTTTCGGTGGCTGGTTGCGGGCCAGGGACAGCAAGGCGCTGGCCATGGTCACGCCCGCACTCGGGCCGTCTTTCGGGGTGGCACCTTCGGGAACGTGTACGTGCACGAACGCCTCATCGAAGAACTTCGCATCACCACCAAACTTCGACAGATTGGCGCTGACGTAGCTGTAGGCAATTTCGGCCGACTCCTTCATCACATCGCCCAATTGCCCGGTCAGCTTGAAGCCGCGGTTGAGCGTATGAATGCGCGTCGCCTCGATCGGCAGGGTAGCGCCGCCCATACTGGTCCAGGCCAGACCGGTGATCACGCCGGTGCCGGACAGCACCTGTTCGCTGCGGAACACCGGCATGCCCAGCGACGCTTCGAGGTCTTTCGGCCCGATCTTGAGCACTGAATCGGGCTCGTCCAGCAGTTTCACGACAGCTTTGCGCACCAGCTTGCCAAGCTGTTTCTCCAGATGCCGCACACCGGCTTCGCGAGCGTAACCCTCGATGACGGCGCGCAGTGCGCTGTCGCTGATGCTCAGCTTGTTTTTCGCAACGCCGGCTTTCGCCAACTGCTTGAGCCACAAGTGGCGTTTGGCGATTGCCAGCTTCTCTTCGGTGATATAGCCGGACAGGCGAATCACTTCCATCCGGTCAAGCAGCGGGCCGGGGATCGAGTCCAGCGTGTTGGCCGTGCACACGAACAGGACCTTGGAGAGGTCCAGGCGCAGGTCCAGGTAGTGATCGAGAAACTCGACGTTCTGTTCCGGGTCCAGGGTTTCCAGCAGGGCAGACGCTGGGTCGCCCTGATAGCTCTGGCCCATCTTGTCGATTTCATCGAGCATGATGACCGGGTTCATGACTTCAACGTCTTTCAACGCCTGCACCAGCTTGCCCGGTTGCGCGCCGATATAGGTACGGCGGTGGCCCTTGATTTCCGCCTCGTCGCGCATGCCGCCCACGCTCAGGCGATAGAACGGTCGCCCCAGCGACTCGGCAATCGAGCGCCCGACACTGGTCTTGCCCACCCCCGGCGGGCCGACCAGCAGCACGATCGAGCCGCTGATTTCACCCTTGTAGGCACCCACTGCAAGGAATTCGAGAATCCGCGCCTTGATATCGTCAAGCCCGGCATGGTGCTGATCGAGTACCTTGCGTGCGTGCTTGAGGTCCAGCTTGTCGGCGCCGTAGACGCCCCATGGCAACGAGCTGGTCCAGTCCAGGTAATTGCGTGTCACGGCGTATTCGGGCGAGCCGGTTTCCAGCACCTTGAGCTTGCCGATTTCTTCGTCGAACTTCTTGCGCGCCTGTGGCGGCAGGGTCTTGCCTTCCAGGCGCTGCTCGAACTGTTCGATGTCGGCGCTGCGATCGTCCTTGCTCAGGCCCAGCTCCTGCTGAATGACCTTGAGCTGTTCCTTGAGGAAGAACTGCCGCTGATGCTCGCCGATCTTGCGGTTCACCTCGGCAGAGATTTCCTTCTGCAGGCGTGCAACCTCGACTTCCTTGCGCAGCATCGGCAGGACTTTCTCCATGCGCCTGAGCATCGGCACACAGTCGAGTACTTCCTGTAATTCGACACCGGTGGCCGAGGTCAGGGCAGCGGCAAAGTCGGTGAGCGGCGAGGGGTCATTGGGGCTGAAACGGTTGAGATAATTCTTCAGCTCTTCGCTGTACAGCGGGTTGAGCGGCAGCAGTTCCTTGATCGCGTTGATCAGGGCCATGCCGTAGGCCTTCACTTCATCGGTCGGCTCATTGGGCTGCTGCGGGTATTCGACTTCTACCAGATACGGCGGGCGATGATGCTTGAGCCAGGTACGGATGCGCACCCGGCTGAGGCCCTGCGCGACGAACTGTAAACGACCATTTTCACGACTGGCGTGGTGAACCTTGACCAGAGTGCCGTACTCTGGGAGTGCGTCAGTCTTGAAGTGGCGTGGATCTTCCTGCGGAGTGTCCATGAAGAACAGCGCCAGCGAATGGTGCTCGGACTTGCTGACCAGCTCCAGCGTTTCGGCCCACGGCTCTTCATTGACGATGACAGGCAGGACCTGCGCCGGAAAGAACGGACGGTTGTGGATCGGAATGATGTAAACCTTGTCGGGCAGGTTCTGGCCGGGCAAGGCCAGCGAGGTGCTGTCGGAACTCAGAGACACGTCGTGCTCGTCTGCGTCATTGGGCAAGTCTGGCGAGTCTGTCTGCTGGTCGCTCATGGGGCACCTGAGAAGTTGAACATGGCTCTTAGATGGGGCAGCGGCTCTCAGGTTTCAATAGTCTTGGTCGATAGTCTGTAAAGCGGTTGGAAAACCGTTATTTATTAGCGGGCCTGTCAGGGCTGACAAGAACGGGCTTACTTCATTTACAGCGCCGCCGGTATGGGTTGAATCAGGCATGACCAACGTATTTATTTCTGCATTAGTGGCAGGACTGTGGATAGCATCGGCTGCAAACGCATCGGCTTCCAGCTTTACTGCCCAGGTAATGGACAAGGAAGGCAAGCCCCTTGCAGATGCGGTGGTAACGCTCAAAGGGCCGTCCGATCCTTCACCTATCGTGTTGAAGGCGTCAATGGACCAGCGTGATCAGGAGTTTGCACCACATGTACTGGCCGTCCACGCCGGCACCCAGGTCAAGTTTCCCAACAGCGACAACATCCGCCACCAGGTCTACTCCTTTTCTCCGGCCAAGCGCTTCGAGTTGCGGCTTTACGAGGGCGTGCCCTCGGATCCGCTGTTGTTCGACAAGCCCGGCGTGGTGGTGCTGGGCTGCAACATCCACGACTGGATGGTCGGTTACATCTACGTCACCGACGATTCATGGTTCGGCGTGACCGACAGAAACGGCCTGCTCAAGCTGGATCAGGTGCCGGCCGGGCATTATGCCGCCACCCTCTGGCATCCGCGCATCGCGGACATGCAGCCTGTATCGGGCGGCGAGTTCGAGGTGCCGGCGGCAGGCCTCACCCAGCGTTTCAACCTGGCGGTCGAAGTGGAGGCCGAGGACAAACCCGGCAAGCCCGCACCGGGCCGCTTCGGTGACGCCTTCCACGAGGCCACGCATGAATGAAATTTAAAGCCAGCTTTCAGGCGCGCATCGCCGGGGTTCTGATTGTCCTGTTGCTGATTGTCGTGAGTGCGGTTTATCTCGCCGTCAAGGTTGCAACGGGCGATGCGGTGCGTACTCAGGCCCAGGCACAACTGGAAGTGGGTAGCCGCGTGTTCGAACGGCTGATCGATCTGCGCGGCAAACGTCTGCGTGACACGGTGCAGTTGGTGGCCGCCGATTTTGGCTTTCGCGACGCCGTGGCCAGTGCCGATTCCTCGACCATTCGCTCGGTGTTGCTCAACCATGGCAAACGCATCAACGCCAGCGACATGTTCCTGCTGGGCATGGATGGCGTGGTGATTGCCAGCACCGTGCCGAAAGTCCCCGAGGGTTCCAGATTTGTCTATGACCAGGCCCTGCGCAACGCCAAACGTGCCGGTCAGTCAGTGCTCATTGTGCCCGGCGGCGGAGACCCTCATTTGCTGGTGGAGGCCACCGTTCTCGCGCCATTGCCGATCGGCCGCGTGGTCATGGGCTTTACCATCGACAGCGATATTGCCGAAGAACTGCGTTCGCTCAGCGGTCTGGAAGTGTCTTTTCTCACCGTAGAAGACGGTAAGACCGGTGATCTGATCAGTACCCAGCCAGCGGCCCTGCACGCGGGTTTGATCGAGCTGATGCGCAGCTCCTCGGAAGGCCAGATGTTGCTGACCGAGCAATCGAACCTTAACTTTCTCAGTCAGACCCTGATGCTCGCCAACACCAGCAATGGCGGCGACGGGCAGGTCATCGCGCTGTTGCAGAGCCCTCTGGACAAGGCCTATCAGGCATTCGCGCCACTGAATCAAAAGATCTTCTGGATTTCCATGGCCGCCCTGGTGGCCTCGCTGATCGGCACACTGGCGCTGGCGCGAAGCGTCTCGCTGCCGGTACGGGCCCTGGCCACGGCGGCCAAACGTATTGGTGATGGCGACTATAAAACGCCGGTCGCGCTGGTGCGTAGCGATGAACTCGGCATGCTCGCCGACGCGATCAACACCATGCAGCAGGGCATTGCCGTGCGCGAGGGGCAATTGGCCCACAACGCCCTGCACGACAATCTGACCGGGCTGCCCAACCGGGCGCTGGTGATGGAGCGTCTGGGCAGTTCGATTGCGGCACATCGCGGGGTTGCCCTGTTGTCTCTGAGCATCGAGAACCTCGCCACGATCAGCGAAAGCGTGAGCGCCGAAGGTGTTGACCAGTTGTTACGGCAGGCGGGTCAGCGCCTGCAAGGTAATCTGCGCGCCGGCGATACCGTGGCGCTTCTGGGGGCCAACGAGTTTCTGCTGCTACTGGACAACACGTCCAGCGCTGGCGCGGTGGGCATGGCAGACGCTGTGCAGCGTCTGCTCAGTGAGCCGCAGCGTATCGACAATCATGAGCTAGAGCTTGAGTGCTGCATTGGTATCACGGTCTACCCGGAACACGGTGATTCCGCCCAGGAATTGCTCAGCCGTGCGGCCATTGCCCGCAAGGATGCCACGTTCCTTCCCGGTCGCCTGCAGATCTATCAGGATGGACGTGACCTGGCCCACCAGCGGCAGATCACGCTCATTCGTGACCTGCGCAAGGCCGCGCAGAATGGCGAACTATCGCTGCATTACCAGCCCAAGCTGGATATTCGTCAGGGCTATGTGCGTCAGGCCGAAGCGTTGTTGCGCTGGGCTCATCCGCAGTTCGGCAGTGTCTCGCCCGCCGAATTCATCGTCCTCGCCGAGCGCACCGGAAGCATTTACCTGCTGACCAATTGGGTGATCGAAGAGGCAATGCGCCAGTTGGCCGTATGGCGCCAGCGCGGTCTGGTCCTGCAGGTATCGGTGAACATTTCCGCTGATGACCTGCTGGGTGATGACCTGGTCGGCTATGTCGTGAAACTGCTCAAGCAATACGCCGTGCCTGCCGAACAACTGTTATTCGAGATCACCGAAAGTGCAGTCATGAGCGAACCGGAAAAGGCACTGATCGTCCTGCATCGCCTGCGCGATTGCGGCATCAGCCTGTCGATCGACGATTTCGGTACCGGTTACTCGTCATTGGCGCACTTGAAGCGTCTGCCCGTGCAGGAGCTGAAAATCGATCAGTCTTTCGTGCGCAACCTGGATGAAACCAGTGAAGACGCAGTGATCGTGCGGTCGACCATTGAAATGAGCCACAACCTCGGACTGAAGGTGGTGGCAGAGGGTGTCGAGTACCAACACAGCCTGGACCTGCTCCGGCGTTGGCACTGCGATACGGCCCAGGGTTACCTGATCAGTCGACCGCTGACCGCGTCGGCATTCGAGGCATGGATTGCCACGTACCAGGCGTCACCCGGTCTTATGGTGAATTAATTCATGTTGCACAAAACATCGCTGCTGTTAGGGTCTTTGCTGGTGGGTATGGCGGGCGTTGCTCCGACGCCCGCTTTGGGCGACAACGGCCGGTTGATCGCCACGGGCGGCGCGACCAGCATTGAAGGGAGCGCCGGCGGCGGCATAACCCCGTGGGCGGTGATCACCGGCTACAGCGAGCAAGGCGAGTGGGGTGCTACCGCCTTCGCCACGCACGTGAATCTGCCGGACTACAACCTTGATGTGGCAGGCCTGGCGGTCGCCTATGGCAATCGCGTGGAGTTTTCCTATGCGCATCAGCGTTTCGATATCAGCAACCTGCAGCACAGGCTCAGCCTGCCGGACGATAACCTCAGTCAGGACGTGTTCGGCGTCAAGGTACGGCTGTTCGGCGACCTGATCTACGAAAGCCTGCCGCAGGTTTCTCTGGGTGTGCAGTACAAGCATCAGCACGATTTCCTGATCCCCAGCCTGGTCGGTGCCCGGCGTGACTCGGATGTCGAAGGCTACCTGACGGCCAGCCGGTTGCTCATGGGCGCGGCATTCGGCTACAACGTCGTGGTCAACGGCGGCGTGCGTTACAGCCGCGCCAACGAAACCGGACTGTTGGGGTTTGGCGGCGATCGCCGCGACAGCCGCAGCCTGCTCAAGGAGGGTTCGGTGGCGGTGCTGTTCAATCCCCGCTGGGCGCTGGGCGTCGAATATCGCGAGAAGCCGGACAACCTGTCGTTTGCAGGCGAGAGTGACTGGGCCGATGTGTTTCTCGGCTATTTTCCCAACAAGCACCTGTCCGTGGTCCTGGCTTACGCCCGTTTGGGAGAAATCGCCACGCTGGACAACCAGAACGGTACCTATTTGTCTGTGCAGGGGAGTTTTTGATGAGGCGCTTGCTGATAGCCATGATGCTGACGCTGCTGGCCGGTTGCGCGCAGCAGCAACAACCACCCAAGGATGACAGCCTCTACCAGGACCTGGGTCAGCGTGCCGGTATCCAGCGCATCGTCGAAGGCATGCTGATAAACGTGGCCAGGGATCAGCGGATCGTCGAGCACTTCAGGAAAGTCGACATCGTGCGGCTGCGCGACAAACTGGTCGAGCAACTCTGCGTCGAGTCCGGCGGCCCGTGTCGCTATACCGGCGACAGCATGGCCGAGGCGCACAAGGGCCAGAACCTGACGCCCAGCGATTTCAACGCGCTGGTCGAAGATCTGATCGCCTCGATGGACACCGAAAAGGTCCCGGTCCCCGCACAAAACCGCCTCATCGCCCGTCTGGCACCGATGCGCGGCGAAGTGATCGGCAAGTAAGTCGTAGCCTGGACCTTAAAAAATAGAACGCTCGTGTAGGAGCGAACTTGTTCGCGAAGAGGGCGTTTGGGCAGCAGAAATGTTGTGAATGTACAGGCCCTTTCGCGGACAAGTCCGCTCCTACAGAAACCGGGTTTCACATCGAGTGCGAGTTGACTCGTTTATAGCGTGGCATGCGCTGCCGGGCGCTACGAAATCGGACGCTTGTGCAGGCGCGAACTTGTTCGCGAAGAGGGCGTTTGGGCAGCAGAAATGTTGTGAATGTACAGGCCCTTTCGCGGACAAGTCCGCTCCTACAGAAACCGGGTTTCACACCGAGTGCGAGTTGACTCGTTTGTAGCGTGGCATGCGCTGCCGGGCGTTACGAAATCGGACGCTTGTGCAGGCGCGAACTTGTTCGCGAAGAGGGCGTTGGGGCAGCAGAAATGTTGTGAATGTACAGGCCCTTTCGCGGACAAGTCCGCTCCTACAGAAACCGGGTTTCACACCGAGTGCGAGTTGACTCGTTTATAGCGTGGCATGCGCTGCCGGGCGTTACGAAATCGGACGCTCGTGTAGGAGCGAACTTGTTCGCGAAGAGGGCGTTTGAGCAGCAGAAATGTTGTGAATGTACAGGCCCTTTCGCGGACAAGTCCGCTCCTACAGAAACCGGGTTTCACACCGAGTGCGAGTTGACTCGTTTATATAGCGTGGCAGCGAGAGTGATCCAGCCCACCTCAACTCAACCGCGTCAGATACCCCGGCACTTCCTGCTCCGGCAATACCGACAGGACTTTCAGGCGTTGCAGCATGCGCTGCCGGGCGCGCAGCAGGTGTTCCTTGAGGTTCAGGGCGGCGGCGTCGAAGGCGCCGTGCAGCAGCAATTCGATGATTAGCCGGTGTTCGGCCAGCATCGCTTCATCGGCGCCAATGCTCAGCAGGCGATAGAAAATCCGGTTGATGATCATCGGGCTCTGCGCCTGGCTGATCAGCATGGCGATCTTGCGGTTTTGCAGGCCGCCCAGGCATTGCTGATGCAGGTCGTCCTCAAGGCGCTCGATTTCCTCAAGGCTGCACTGTTCGGCGTTTTGCGCCTCGACGACCCTGGCCAGCATTGCCTCCAGGGTTTCGCGGCTCAACTGCGGCGCCGTCTGGCGCAAGGCTTCGGGCTCAAGACAGGCACGCAGTTCGTAGTCTTCAGTGATTTCCCGGGCCGTCAGCGGCCCCGCCAGCCATTGCGAGTAAGGCTCTTTTTCCACCAGGCCGCGATCGCGCAGACGCATCAGCGCCTCACGAACCACTGCGCGGCTCACTCCGTAATGCTGCGCGGCGCTCTGTTCATCCAGCCGGTAGTGACCAAACGCGATACAGGCCGACAATGCCGCACCGATCTCATCATGAATACGTTCGCCGAGCGGGCGGGTGTCGACCAGTTCTTCACTGCTGTCCAGCCCGAACTGCTTGTGGCTCAGGCTCAGGCGCAGCGGCTCGACTTCCTGCGCGTCAGGATTTACCAGATAACCCCGGCCGTCGAAACGGCTGATCAAGCCTTCTTCATGCAGCAGATTGAGCGCCTTGCGCACCGGCACCCGGCTGGTGCCGAACAGTTCTGCCAGCGGTGCTTCAAGCAGTACCAGTCCATTGGCGGCCGCGCCCGAGACGATAGCGTTACGCAACACCTCGCGGATCATGGCGTAGCGCGACGCGGTGCGCGGGTCCTCTTCTGACATCGGTTTCATACACTTCTGGCGGTTGACGGACGATTCTCGCACAGAAGCGCTGTTGTCACCTTGGCACACGTCCTTATGCTCGTTCATGGGGCCCCCGTTACTTTTTTGCACTAAAATGTACCTTTTATAAAAGATACATTATTTCTTTATGACGATCTGGTGCGCCGGCGAAGCCTTATCGCAACTGATTGATGCCTTTGCAAAAAGGTTTCTAGTACGGCGGTTCCAGCGCGAAAGGGCCATCAGCTCGATCGGGTCAGTGCGTCGCGACGTGCAGATTGGCATGGAACCTGCCTTTACTAAATGTACATTTTATTAATAAGTACATTTTTAAAGGTGTGATGTCCATGACCGATACCGGGAGTCATAGCGTTACCCGTGATGCCTGCGCACTGGCCGAGGATTTTGCTCAGGGGCGCAGTAACCCTGTGCAGGCTCTGGACAAGGCCCTGCAACAGGCAGAAACCGCCGATCATGTGTTCATTTCCATGAGTATCGAACGGGCACGTCGGGAAGCTGAAGCCTCTGCGGCCCGCTGGCAACAAGGGCAGCCATTGAGCCCCTTCGACGGCGTGCCCATCGCCTGGAAGGATCTTTTCGACGTGGCAGGCAGCGTCACGACCGCCGGCGCCGCGGTGCGCAACAACCTGTCGCCCGCGCTGCTGGATGCGCCGAGTGTCGGGCTGCTGGCAAGGTCCGGGATGGTCAGCCTGGGCAAGACCAACCTCAGTGAGTTCGCTTATTCAGGGCTGGGCCTGAACCCACATTTCGGCACGCCGATCAACCCCAACAGCGACAGCTCGCCGCGCATTCCGGGCGGTTCGTCTTCAGGTTCGGCAGTCGCCGTGGCCAACGGAACAGTACCGATTGCAATGGGCACCGATACCGCCGGTTCTATTCGTGTGCCGGCAGCGCTCAATGGCCTGGTGGGTTTTCGCAGTACCAGCCGCCGCTACAGCCGCGACGGCGTTTTCCCGCTGGCGCTGACGCTGGACAGCGTCGGGCCACTGACCCGCAGCGTGCGCGACGCTCTGGTGATCGACGATCTGCTCTGTGCGCGCAGCAAACCTTCATCGTTGATACCACGCAGCCTGGCCGGTCAGCGTTTTCTGCTCGATCAGGCGGTGCTGGAAGACGAGCGCGTCACGCCGGCCGTTCGCGACAACCTGTTGCGTGCCGTCGAAGCCTTGCGTGCAAGTGGCGCGCTGATCGAGGTCAAGCCTTGCCAGGCATTTCAGGCCACCTTGCTGTTGATCCAGCAACAGGGCTGGCTTGGCGCAGCCGAAGCGTTCGCGCTGCATCAGGCGTTGCTCGACAGCGACGCCGCCAGCCAGCTCGACCCCAGGGTTCGCAAGCGCCTGGAGGCCGCCCGTTCCATGCCGGCCAGCCTGCTGGTCAATCTGTATGCCGCGCGCGAGCGCTTGCAGGAGCAGTTGACCCTCGAACTGGACGGTGCGCTGCTGATTACCCCGACCGTGGCCCATGTGGCGCCGCCGCTCGCACCGCTGCTCAAGGACGACGATCTGTTCGTTCAAACCAACCTCGCCACGCTGCGCCTGACCATGCCCGGCAGTCTGCTGAACATGCCCGGTGTGTCACTGCCCAGCGGCCGCGATGCCTCGGGCCTGCCCACCGGGCTGTTGCTCAGCGCACCGGCAGGCGAAGACGCACGGCTGCTGCGTGCGGCGCTGACTGTGGAGTCGTTGATAGCAGCCCCTTGAACACGTTTTGCAGTGCCAACCGGCCCGCGCGCCGTACAACGCGAAGCCGATCTGATTAACCCGTGGGAGAACAACGATGGCCAAAGAAATTCTGTGTGCGTTTGGTGTGGATGTGGATGCCGTTGCCGGCTGGCTGGGCTCCTATGGTGGCGAGGATTCGCCGGACGACATTTCCCGCGGCCTGTTCGCCGGTGAAGTCGGCGCGCCGCGTCTGCTCAAGCTGTTCGAGCGTTACGGTCTGCGCACCACCTGGTTCATACCGGGGCACTCCATGGAGACCTTTCCCGAGCAGATGAAAGCCGTGGCGGATGCCGGGCATGAAATCGGTGTGCATGGTTACAGCCATGAAAACCCGATTGCCATGACCCCGGAGCAAGAGGAGATCGTCCTCGACAAGTCCATCGACCTGATCACGCAAATGACCGGCAAACGTCCGACTGGCTATGTCGCGCCATGGTGGGAGTTCAGCAACGTCACCAACGAGCTGCTGCTCAAGAAAGGCATCAAGTATGACCACAGCCTGATGCACAACGACTTCCACCCTTACTACGTTCGGGTGGGCGACAAGTGGACCAAAATCGATTACAGCCAACATCCGGATACCTGGATGAAGCCTCTGGTGCGTGGCGAAGAAACCGATCTGGTGGAAATCCCAGCCAACTGGTATCTGGACGATCTGCCACCGATGATGTTCATCAAGAAGGCGCCGAACAGCCACGGTTTCGTCAACCCTCGGCACCTGGAAGAGATGTGGCGCGACCAGTTCGACTGGGTCTATCGCGAACACGAACACGCTGTGTTCACCATGACCATTCACCCGGACGTGTCTGGTCGCCCGCAAGTGCTGCTGATGCTGGAGCGCTTGATCGAGCACATTCAAAGCCATGCTGGCGTCAAGTTCGTCACTTTCGACGAGATTGCCGACGACTTCGTGCGTCGCAACCCCCGTACCCGCTGATTCATTGCCCTGTCCGAGGCGTCACTCATGTCCATTTACAATAAGCTCGACCTGACCGGCTGGAAACCTGAGCAACTGACTCCGGAGCAAGTACGGTTCGCCACATGGATTGCGTTTTTCGCGTGGGTGTTTGCGGTATATGACTTCATTCTGTTTGGCACGCTGTTACCGGAAATCGGTCGGCATTTCAGCTGGAGTGAGGTCGAACAGGCCGAAATCGCGACCTGGGTCGCAGTCGGCACCGCGGTGGTGGCTCTGGCCATCGGCCCGCTGGTAGATCGCCTGGGACGGCGCGTGGGTATCATTTTTACCGTGAGTGGCTCGGCGATCTGCTCGGCGCTCACGGCCATCGGCGGAGCGTGGGGCAAGTCGCCCCTGATCCTCATTCGTTCGCTGGGCGGTCTGGGTTATGCAGAGGAAACGGTCAACGCGACCTACCTGAGCGAAATCTATGCTGCATCCGACGACCCGCGACTGACCAAGCGCCGTGGCTTCATCTACAGCCTGGTGCAGGGCGGCTGGCCGGTCGGTGCGCTGATCGCGGCCGGTCTGACGGCGGTGCTGTTGCCGGTCATCGGCTGGCAGGGTTGCTTCGTCTTTGCTGCGATCCCGGCCATCGTCATCGCGATCCTGGCGCGCAAGCTCAAGGAGAGTCCGCAGTTTCAGATCCATCAACGCATCACCCAATTGCGCAAGAAGGGCGACCTCAGCCAGGCGAAGGCCGTGGCGCAGACTTACGGGGTGGATTACGAAGAACACAGCAAGGCCGGTATCGGCGCTGCCTTTCGCGGTTCGTCGCGTCGCGCGACCCTGGTGATCGGTGCTGCGATCCTGCTCAACTGGGCGGCCATTCAGGTGTTCAGTGTGCTGGGTACGACGGTGATCGTCAGCGTCCACCACATCTCGTTCGAGAACTCGCTGATCATTCTGGTGCTGTCCAACCTGGTGGGCTATTGCGGCTACCTGTGTCACGGCTGGATGGGTGACCGGATCGGTCGCCGTAATGTCATCGGCCTCGGCTGGATGTTCGGCGGCCTGGCGTTTGCCGGCATGCTTTACGGGCCAAGCAACATGGTGACGGTGGTCGGCTTGTACAGCCTGGGGCTGTTCTTCCTGATCGGCCCGTACTCGGCGGCATTGTTCTTCATCAGCGAAAGCTTCCCGACCAGCATTCGTGCCACGGGCGGCGCAATCATCCATGCCATGGGCCCGCTCGGTGCCGTGGTCGCAGGCTTTGGTGCCACATCGGTACTGAGCGCCGGCGGCGACTGGCAGACCTCGGCGTTGTACTTCGGCGCAGTGCCGTGCTTCCTGTCGGGTGCGCTGATGTTCGCGGCTAAACACGTGCGACCTGAAACGGTGAAATGAGGAGCAGCACATGACGCGTAAAGTTGCAGTGATAACCGGTGCCGCCAGCGGCATCGGTCAGGCCCTGGCAGTGGCTTTTGCCCGCCAGGGGGTGGCGGTGGCAGGCGGGTTCTATCCGGCTGATCCGCATGATCCGGACGAAACCCGCAGGCTGGTGGCGGAGGCGGGCGGCGAATGCCTGATGCTGCCACTGGACGTGACCTTCACCGAGTCGGTCGATGACCTGGCCGCGCAGGCGGTCAAGGCATTCGGCCGCATCGACTACGCGGTTGCCAATGCCGGATTGTTGCGCCGCGCGCCGTTGCTGGAAATGACCGACGAGCGCTGGAACGAGATGCTCGACGTCGACCTGACCGGCGTGATGCGTACCTTCCGCGCCGCCGTCCGGCACATGGGCGAGGGCGGGGCGCTGGTGGCGATTTCCTCGATTGCCGGGGGTGTGTATGGCTGGCAGGACCATTCCCATTACGCAGCGGCCAAGGCTGGCGTACCAGGGCTGTGTCGGTCACTGGCGGTGGAGCTCGCAGCGAAGGGCATCCGTTGCAACGCGGTGATTCCCGGTTTGATCGAGACGCCGCAATCGCTGGACAGCACGAACTCGCTGGGGCCTGAAGGTCTGGCGCAGGCGGCCAAAGCCATCCCGCTGGGCCGTGTCGGCCGAGCGGATGAAGTCGCTGCGCTGGTGCGTTTTCTGTGCAGCGATGAAGCCAGTTACCTGACCGGGCAAAGCATCGTGATCGACGGTGGCCTGACCGTGCGCTGGCCCGAGTAGATCGATTCGGATCGGGAGCGTGCTCGCGAAGCGCTCAGTACAGACGCCGGGAATGGCGTGCCAGTGACTGAGCGTTCGCGAGCCATACGCCGTGATCCCCAAATCAACCAAGGAATCCGACCCCATGCAGCAACTCAAACAAAAGCGCGCAGTGATCACCGGAGCCGGCAGTGGCATCGGCGCAGCCATCGCCCGCGCCTATGCGGCTGAAGGCGCGCGTCTGGTGCTGGGCGACCGAGACGCCGACAGCCTGGCGAAGATCGCTGCAGAGTGCCGCCAGCTTGGCGCCCAGGTTCAGGAATGCGTGGCCGATGTCGGCAGCGTCGACGGCGCGCAAGCCAGCGTCGATGCCTGTGTCGAACAGTTCGGAGGTATCGACATTCTGGTCAACAACGCGGGCATGCTGACCCAGGCACGTTGCGTCGACCTGACCCTCGATATGTGGAACGACATGCTGCGTATCGACCTGACCAGCGTCTTTGTGGCCAGCCAGCGTGCATTGCCGCACATGATTGCCCAGCGCTGGGGGCGCATCATCAATGTCGCTTCGCAACTGGGTATCAAGGGCGGTGCCGAACTGACCCATTACGCCGCCGCCAAGGCCGGGGTGATCGGTTTCAGCAAGTCCCTGGCGCTGGAAGTCGCCAAGGACAACGTGCTGGTCAACGCCATTGCGCCCGGTCCTATCGAAACCCCACTGGTCGCCGGGATCAGCAGCGCCTGGAAAACCGCCAAGGCTGCCGAGTTGCCGCTGGGCCGCTTCGGTCTGGCCGAAGAGGTCGCCCCGGTGGCGGTGCTACTGGCCAGCGAGCCGGGTGGCAATCTGTTCGTCGGTCAGACACTGGGCCCAAATTCCGGCGACGTCATGCCATGAGCAAACAGCCGGAGAACACCTGATGTGTGGATTGTGCGGGCTGTTGGGAGAGGACGTGCACTGGAGCGATCCGCTGGCGGCAGAACTGCCCCGGCGGCGTGAGCGCTTGCGGCGTATTGCTGCCATCAACAAGGTGGTCGCGCCGTTTCGTCTGAAGGTCGAAGATTTTCAGGGCGTTTCCTATCTTCTGCTCGGGGCCACCGGCAAGCAGGAACTGGCGACCGGTCTGGAGCAGCTCTGGCAGAAGGCCGAGTTGCTGATCGGCCGACCGCTGGATCCGCTTGATTCAGGTCTGCTTGATCATCTGCAGAGGTCATCATGAGCATTGCCCTGAATGTGATTACCGGCTTTCTCGGCAGCGGCAAGACCACATTGCTCAAACGCCTGCTGGCCGATGAAAACATGGGCGACACCGCACTGCTGATCAACGAATTCGGCGATGTCGGTATCGATCATCTGCTGGTTGAAGAGGTCGCACCGGACACCGTGCTGCTGCCCAGCGGTTGTGTCTGTTGCACCGTTCGCGGTGAATTGAAAGACGCGCTGCTCGGTCTTCTGGAGCGGCGTAATCGAGGTGAAATTCCTGCGTTTCGCCGGGTGATTCTGGAGACCACCGGCCTGGCCGATCCGGCACCGATTCTCACCACGCTGAGCAACGACCCGCAACTGCGCGGGCGTTTTCATATCGGCCTGATCGTCACGCTGGTGGACGCCTGCCACGCGACGCTGCAAGAGCGTCTGCATCCGGAGTGGCTGGCGCAGGTCGCGGCGGCGGACCGGCTGCTGTTGAGCAAGACCGATCTGGTCGACGAGTCGGTGCTGGATGGCCTGCGCGAGCATCTGCAAGCACTGAATTTTTCTGCGCCGCTGCTGGATACGGCGGATGTCCACAGCGGCGATCAGTTGTTGCTGGGCGAGGGCATGCGCAGCGACGAACCGGCCGCTGAAGTGACGCGCTGGCAACTGCACCGGGTACTGTCGACCTCCGCGCGGCATGGTGATGCGCAAGTCTGTTGCCTGACGTTCGAGCGCCCTCTGGACTGGGTCGGCTTCGGGGTGTGGCTGTCGATGCTGTTAAGATGCCACGGTGAACGAATCCTCCGCGTCAAAGGGCTGCTCAACGTGAACGACAATCAGGCTCCCATCGTGATTCATGGTGTGCAGCATTGCCTGCATGCGCCGGTGCACCTTGCCGCCTGGCCGGGCGAGGATCGCACCTCACGGCTGGTGTTCATCCTGCGCGGTCTCGATCCCGATCTGCTGCGTCGTTCGTTTGAAGTCTTCTCCGGCAGCTTCGCGCCGCCGCTCGGCGAGTCTTCAGCATGACCAT
This sequence comes from Pseudomonas sp. P129, assembly GCF_020312195.1. Lineage (NCBI taxonomy): Bacteria > Pseudomonadati > Pseudomonadota > Gammaproteobacteria > Pseudomonadales > Pseudomonadaceae > Pseudomonas > Pseudomonas sp. P129. Next base: position 744,060 of record NZ_JAGPYS010000001.1, read on the forward strand.
CACCTTGCGTGTGCTGGGCACCTCCGTGACCCTGCTGGAGTCTTTGCGTGAGCGGGCCGAGCAGGAGCTGGGGATCAAGCTGGTCTACCAGATTCACGACGTGCAAACCGCGCAACGCATCGCGGTCATGCAGCCAGACAGCTACGACCTTTACGATCAGTGGTTTCATAACGTCGATTTCGTCTGGCCTGCGCGGGCGATTCAACCCATCGACACGCGGCGCATCGCGCTGTGGCACGAAATCAACGACCTGCCCAAGCAGGGCCGGCTGCGGCCTACCGATCAGCCGGGTAGCGGCAGTGTGCCCAGCGAGCGTTTGTTCGTGCAGCACGACGGCAGCCTGGGCAGCGCGGTGACCGAGCGCATCAGCATGTTGCCGCTGACCCATAACGCCGACAGCTTCGCCTATCGCCCCGAGCGTTTGCCGGAGGGCTTGAGCTCTGCGGACGAAAGCTGGGGCTGGTTGCTCGACCCTGTATGGGGCGGGCGCATCGCCTTGCAGAGTGACGCGGCCATCGGCGCGCTGGATGCCGCCCTGGCTGTGCAGGGGGCGGGGCTGGCGAGCTTCAAGGACATCGGCAACATGAGCATCGAAGAGATCGATCGGCTCGCTGATGTGCTGGTGCGCAAACAGCAGCAAGGGCATTTTGGTGCGTTCTGGTCAGGTGACGAAGAAGCCGCCGAACTGATGCTCAGCCCGAACATCGATATTCAGAGCCTCTGGTCACCGACCCTGGTCAGACTGCACCGTGCGGGGGTCAAGTACCGCGTGGCGGTGCCCAAGGAAGGTTATCGCGGCTGGTTTGGCGGGCTTTCCTTGTCACGTCACGCCAAGGGCCCGGTGCTGGATGCCGCCTATGCGTACCTGAACTGGTGGCTGTCGGGCTGGCCCGGCGCAGTGATGGCGCGGCAGGGCTATTACATTGGCAATCCGGCACGCAGCCGTGATCACCTCAGCGCTGCCGAATGGGATTACTGGTACGCCGGCCTGCCTGCCCGCGAACAACTGCTCGGCAGCGACGGCTTGCCGCTGATCGACGCCGGAGAAGTCCGCGACGGCGGCTCCTACGAAGAACGCATGGGCCACATCGCCGTGTGGAACTCGGTCATGAACGAGCACAACTACCTGGTCCGCCGCTGGAACGACATCCTGCGCGCCAGTGACAAAAGCAGCGCCAAAGCGCGCTAGCCATACGCACTGGGGAGCGGACGCAGGACGTGCGCAACGATAGTCGTGTGAACCCTATCGTGCCAATGCTCCGCGTTGACATGCATTTCGTGACGCTCCGCGTCACAGATCTGCGCCGCGCCGCACACTCAAGAGAGGACGCAGAGCGTCCGGAACGGCATTCCCACGCTGGAGCGTGCGCAACGATAGTCGTGTGAACCCTATCGTGCCAATGCTCCGCGTTGGCATGCATTTCGTGACGCTCCGCGTCACAGATCTGCGCTGCGCCGCACATTCAAGAGCGGACGCAGAGCGTCCGGAACGGCATTCCCACGCTGGAGCGTGCGGAACGATAGTCGTGTGAACCCTATCGTGCCAATGCTCCGCGTTGACATGCATTTCGTGACGCTCCGCGTCACAGATCTACGCCGCGCCGCATATTCAAGAGAGGACGCAGAGCGTCCCGAACGGCATTCCCACGCTGGAGCGTGCGGAACGATAATCGTGTGAACACTATCGTGCCAACGCTCTGCGTTGGCATGCATTTCGTGACGCTCCGCGTCACAGATCTGCGCCGCGCCGCATATTCAAGAGAGGACGCAGAGCGTCCGGAACGGCATTCCCACGCTGGAGCGTGCGGAACGATAGTCGTGTGAACCCTATCGTGCCAATGCTCCGCGTTGACATGCATTTCGTGACGCTCCGCGTCACATATCTGCGCTGCGCCGCATATTCAAGAGAGGACGCAGAGCGTCCGGAACGGCATTCCCACGCTGGAGCGTGCGCAACGATAGTCGTCTGGGAGAGCGCACAGATCCGCAGCCCTGCCTGGTAGCTGGCGCCACTGAAATCAAGTTTCAGTGGCGACAAAAAAAAGCGGCTACCTCTCGGTAGCCGCTTTTCATTGACCTCAGCAACGCATTACTTAGGCAGTTTGAACGCCATCACGTAGTCACCCTGTTTGGTGCCCAGTGAGCCGTGACCGCCTGCAACGACCAGCACGTATTGCTGACCGTCCTTGCCGGTGTAGGTCATCGGGGTGGTTTGCGCACCTGCTGGCAGGCGGGCTTCCCACAATTGCTTGCCGTTACGCACGTCATAAGCACGCAGGTACTGGTCAAGCGTAGCGCTCATGAACGCCAGGCCGCTGGCGGTGGTGAACGTACCACCCAGGCTTGGAACGCCCATGGTCAGCGGAAGCGGGATCGGCGAGCTGTCGCGCACGGTGCCGTTCTTGTGCATCCAGATGGTTTTTTGGGTGGTCAGGTCGACCGCCGCCACGTAACCCCATGCTGGTGCCTGGCAAGGCAGGCCCATCGGCGACAGCAGTGCTTCCAGGATCACACCATAAGGCGCGCCCTTGTTCGGCTGTACGCCTTCGGTTTCGCTCTTGCGGCCCGGGCCGCCTTCAACTTCGGCAGAAGGCACCAGCTTCGAACGGAAAGCCATGTAGTTAGGATTGACGAAGGCGATCTGACGCACCGGGTCGACGGAAATACCACCCCAGTCGAACACACCGAAGTTGCCCGGATAAACGATCGAACCCTGCAGCGAAGGCGGGGTGAACGGACCATCGTAGCGCAGCGACTTGAAGTCGATCCGGCACATCATCTGGTCAAACGGTGTCACGCCCCACATGTCGCGCTCCTTGAGCGGCGGCGGCATGAAGTTCAGGTCGGACTTGGGCTGGGTCGGCGAGGTGTGATCGCCCGCAACAGCGCCTTGCGGGACCGGTACTTCCTTGATCGGCACGATTTCCTTGCCGGTGCTGCGATCCAGCACGTAGATGCTGCCCTGCTTGGTCGACGCCAGTACGGCGGGTTTGATGCCGTCAGCGGTTTTCATGTCCAGCAGGGTCGGCTGACCACCGACGTCCATGTCCCACAGGTCGTGGTGAGTGAACTGGTAGTCCCAGCGCACGCGGCCGGTTGCGATGTCCAGTGCAACCAGGCCCGCGCTGTACTTCTCGGACTCTGGCGTACGGTCGCCGCCCCACTGGTCAGGCGTCTGGTTACCCATCGGCAGGTAGATCATGCCGAGCTTTTCATCGACGCTGAACATGGACCACATGTTCGGCGAGTTGCGCGTGTAGATCTTGCCTTCGGCAATCGGCGCAGTTTCTTCCGGATTGCCGCTGTCCCAGTTCCACACCAGACGGCCAGTGTGGACGTCATAGGCGCGGATCACGCCGGACGGCTCGTCCATGGAAACGTTGTCAGTGACGTGGCCACCGATAATCACCAGGTCCTTGGTGACCGCCGGTGGCGACGTGGAGTAGTAGCCGCCCGGAGCGAAGGTGCCCATGTTGGCGGTCAGGTCAACCGAACCCTTGTTGCCGAAGTCTTCGCACATCTTGCCGGTGTCGGCGTTCAGCGCGATCAGACGGGTGTCGGCAGTCGGCAGGAAGATTCTGCGCGGGCAGGCAGCACTGGCAGTGGCCGTGCCGTCGGCAGCCGGGACCGTCGGGCTTTGCGCCGGGGCACTGGCGGCATAGGCAGCGTCGTCATGATAGGTGACGCCACGGCAGGTCATGTGCGCCCAACCCTTGAAGTTGGCAGCGTTCTGAGTGCTGAGCTTCGGATCGAAGCGCCAGATTTCCTTGCCCGAATCCGGGTCAAGGGCGATCACCTGACTGTGCGGCGTGCACACGTAGAGCATGCCGTTGACCTTGAGCGGGGTGTTCTCGGCAGTGGTTTCACCCGGGTCATTCGGCCCCGGAATGTCACCGGTGCGATAGGTCCAGGCCGGCTCCAGCTTGTTGACGTTTTCCGGCGTGATCTGCGCCAGTGGCGAGTAGCGGTCACCGAACGCGGTGCGGCCGTAGGACTGCCAGTCGCCGTCAGGCATCGCCGGGGCGGTGTTGGTCGTGCCAGCCGTCTCGCGATCCAGTTGGCCTTCGATACGACCCGGATTGGTGAACTGGCTTGCCAGTGCGGTCAGGCCGGCCAGCACCACAGCGATGCTCAGTGCACCGGTGCCCATGCGTGCCGGACCGTTGCGCAGTAGCGGCTCGCGGAACCATGGCAGCAGCAACACGATACCCAGGGCGAACCACAGCGCCAGGCGTGGCACCAATTGCCACCAGTCGAGGCCGACTTCCCACAACGACCAGACTGTGCTCGCGAACAGCAGCAGTGCATAAAGGCCCAGCGCAGCCGCACGACCGGTGATCAACAACACGCCAGTTACGGCGAAACCGATACCGGCCAGCAGGTAATACAACGAGCCATCCAGTTGCAGCAGTCGGGCGCCACCGACCAGCAACGCCAGCCCCATCAACAGGATCACCAGCCCGAGCAGGGTCGGTAACAGGCGATTTCTATTTGAAGCACTGTCAGTGCTCATAATGCGAATCTCCGCGAGAAGTAAGTAATTGACATCTTGTTTTAAGCATCGCCTGCCTTGGCGCCATTCCTTGAAGCTGCTTGTTGAGACGAATCGCCGACGGTGGAATTAAACCGTCAGGCAGAGCGCGGTTGCACGTTCGGTCGCGCGGTCATCGAGTCGTAGACCCTTGCCGCCCGAATTCGTGCATAGGCTTTTGTCCGAAGGAACATCTGCAGAAGGGGGAATCTTCAATCCTTAACCCGGCAATGATAGGGCGCTAACAATTTTTCTAAAAGCGAAAAACCTGACATGGATCATTGCGAGGCCGGCAATAGTGCTGCAGGCCGACTGTGTTTTATCAAGGCGTGGCGCTTACAATGGCAGACTTTCGGAACGCACCTGCGTACTCCGGAGATCCGTTCAGGTTCGTCTCTTCTTCATCCGTTTCAAGGCTCATCATGACAACACCTCACTCTGACCCGTTGCACGGCGTCACGCTGGAGCAGATCCTCAGCGCGCTGGTCGAACATTACGAATGGTCCGGCCTTGCCGAGCGCATCGATATTCGCTGCTTCAAAAGCGATCCGAGCATCAAGTCCAGTCTGACCTTCCTGCGCAAGACACCCTGGGCGCGGGAGAAGGTCGAAGCGCTGTATGTGAAGTTGCATCGCAGCAAGGGCTGGTAACAGACCCGCCAGAATAGCTTGGCACGGAGGCCGGCACTCAAGGATACCGATTGATGCTCAGCGAACATCCACCACCTGCGCAGGGACAGCGCTATTACGCCCTCGTGGCCGCTTGCCTCGGCTGGTCGGGACTGGTGATTCAGCTTTACCTGATCCTGATTGGCCGTTATGCCGATCACGCCAGTCTGCTGGGTGGGCTGGTACGCTTTTCAAGTTTCTTCACCGTACTGACCAACATGCTTGTAGCGGTCGCGCTGAGTTGCGCCCTGACGACACAGCAGTCGGCAGGCCACCGGTTCTTCCGGCATCCGGTGGTATGCGGCGGCATTGCGGTAAGCATCGCGCTGGTGGGCATCGCCTACAACATCCTGTTGCGCCACTTGTGGCACCCGGAAGGCTGGCAGTGGGTGGCCGACGAACTGCTGCACGACATAATGCCGCTGGCGTTCGTGATTTACTGGTGGCTGTACGTGCCCAAGGGCGCGCTGCGTCTGGGCCATGTAGCGCTCTGGGCGATCTATCCGATCGTCTACTTCGCCTATGTCCTGCTACGGGGCCACATGTTCGGTGATTACCTGTACCCGTTCATCGATGTCGGTACGATCGGTTTTCCGAAGGCATTCATCAACGCGCTGGGTGTACTGCTCGGTTTCGTGCTCATCGCATTGTTGTTGCTGGGCGTCGATAAACGGGCGTCTCGTCGCACGCTGTGAGTCGCCCGGTCCTGCTCATTCTTCAGTGCTGTCCAGCTTCCAGTAACCGGCAGCCTTGACGAATTCCTCTTCCAGGCCGAACTCGTCGAGCAGTACACGACGTAGCTTGCGTGACAGCGCGGATTCGGTCGCGACCCAGGCGTACAGCTTGCCCTCGGGCATCTCCAGGCGCCGCGTGACGTCCAGCAGATTCTGTTCGCCGCGTACAATCCAGATCACGTCGACCTGTGCGGCGCTGTCGAACACCTGCTGTTCCTGCGGGTTGGCCACCTCGACCACCACCAGCGCAGCGCGGTTGGCGGGCAGCGCTTCGAGGCGTCGGGCGATGGCGGGAATGGCTGTTTCGTCGCCGATCAGCAGGTAGCTGTCGAACATGTCCGGCACCACCATCGAACCCTTTGGCCCGGCGATGTGCAGGAATTGCCCGGGCGCTGCCTGAGCGGCCCAAGTGGTCGCCGGGCCTTCGCCATGCAGCACGAAATCGATATCCAGTTCCCCGGTTTTTTCGTCGTAGCGACGCGGCGTGTAATCGCGCATCGGCGGGCGCGGCGTGTCCTTGTCGCCGGCAGGGTTGAGGTTTTCCAGCGCGGCCTGTTGTTCTGCCGTCTGCGGGAAGAACAGTTTGACGTGGTCATCCGTGCCCAGGCTGATGAAACCCGCCAGCTCCGGCCCCTGCAAGGTAATGCGGCGCATCAGGGGTGTCAGCTCCGTGACCCGCACCACCTGCAGCTTGCGTCGCTTGATTTCATGCATGACACGATGGATTGACTGCTGTGAATTCATGCCGACTCCTCCGAGGCAGGTTGGGGCCCATCGACGACCGCCCTGGCCGTGCTGTTGAGCAGTTCGCTGACCCGCAGAATCTCTTCCGGGCTCCAGCGGCCATGGTGCATCTGCAGCGCGTGGCGCAGGTTGTGCACCGCTTCATGGATTTCCGGCGGACGATCATGGCCGCGCAGTGAGCGCTTGCTGACATCGATGCGCATGCGCACACCTTCCAGCGCCACGGCCTGATCTTCCAGGGATTGGCGACCCGCATCGGTGACGGTGTAGAGTTTTTTGCCGGCCTGGGCATCGCCGACCACCATTTCGCTTTCTTCAAGAAACGTCAGGGTGGGGTAGATAACGCCGGGGCTGGGGCAGTACGCTCCCTCGAACAAACCTTCGATCTTGCGGATCAGGTCATAGCCGTGGGCGGGCTGTTCGGCGATCAACGCCAACAGCAGCAATTTCAGATCGCCAGGGGCGAAAACCCGTGGGCCACGTCCACCGCGTTCGCGGCCGGGGCGTTTTTCAAAACCGTCGCGATCTTCACCTGCTTCACGAAGATGCGGCGGACGATGGTGGGGTGGATGTTTATCTTCACGCATGTTTTTGCTCTCTGGTTACAAGTTAGATATACCTTAAGATATATCTTATTGTAATCACAGAGCTGGCAGACGAGCGGTCATTGCCGCTCAGACACCCTTGGGCGCATCGGCGAGCGGGGCATTGCACATCGCCTGTCCGTGGTTTTCCAGGTAAGGCGTCAAAATCGGTGCCATGCCTTTGAGCACCTGCACCGGCAACGCCGAGGTGAAGCGAAAGCCCTCGGCAGCGCGCCCCGGCACGAACGCCGTGAGCGCGCCAAAGTGGTTGTCGCCGATATAAAACACGAAAGTCGCCGTGCGGTTGATCGCTCTTGAGCTGAGAATTCGCCCGCCCGCACCGACGCTTTCGATCCTGTTGTCGCCGGTGCCGGTCTTGCCGCCCATCGCCAGCACGCTGCCGTCCTGCATCTTGAACGTGCCTTGCACGCGTTTGGCCGTGCCGCCGTCCACCACTTGCGACAAGGCCTCGCGCATTGCCGCGGCGACTTCCGATGGCAACACACGCTTGCCCAGCTCCGGGTTGATGCTCAGTTGAGTGTCATAAGGCGTGTCGGCGGCAAAGTGCAGACTGTCGATGCGCACCGCAGGCAGGCGGATACCGTCGTTCTGGATGATGCCGATCAGCTCGGCAAGCGCCGCCGGACGGTCTCCCGAGCTGCCGATAGCCGTCGCCAGCGAAGGCACCAGATGGTCGAACGGATAACCCACGCGCTGCCAGCGTTGCTCGATGTCCAGAAACGCTTCGACCTCCATCATGGTCCGCACCCGGCTGTCGCGAGCGCCTTTGTGGCGACTCTTGAACAGCCAGCCATAGACTTCCTGACGTTCGTAACGACTGGCGGCCACCGCGTCCTTGAACTGTGCTTCCGGGTGCTTGAGCAGGTAGCCTACCAGCCACAGTTCCAGCGGATGGACGCGGGCGATGTAGCCTTGATCGGGCAGGTCATAAGTGCCCGGACCGTAACTCTGGTACAGATCGGCGAGACGTTTGTCGGTGAGTCTCGAACTCGCCCTGGGCTCGTCCAGGTGGGCGCGGATGAACGCGTTGAATGTGCCCTGATCAGCGCCCGGCAACAGGTAACGGTGTACCGCAGCCAGGCGGATCGCCGTCGGGTGAATGCCGTCGAGGAAGGTGTCGAGCCGCTCCTGCGTGGTCTTTTCCTTGTAGCGTTTCCAGAAGCGCAGCAGGAATACCGTGCCTTCGCGGTCGGCAAACTGCGCCAGGTATTCCTGGCGGCGCGGGTTGTCATCATCCTTGAGCAGCTCGGCGCTGTTGTTGGGCGCCTGATAGGTGCTGTAGCGCACCACATCGCGCATCAGACGAATGAACGGCAGGTTGATCGACTCACGCAGCGACTCGCGCAGGGTCGGAATCCGCTCGTTGTCTTCGCGCCGGAAATTATTGAAACGGTGCATGCCGCCACCGGTGAAGAACGCTTCTGCGGGGCTGGCCGAATAGGTGCGGTCGAGTGCGGCCGAAAGCATTTTCGCCAGGTCACGGTCCTTGCTCAGTTGCAGATAATCCACCGCCCAACGGGTCAGCCGATCCGGTTCCTCGACCGGGACTTTGCGCAACTGCGCAGGGCTCAAGCCCGAATAGCGCCCATGCAACTCGGCGATGATCTCCAGATACGTCGTCAGCACGCGCATCTTCGCCGTCGAGCCCAGCTCCAGCTTGCTGCCTTCGTTGATATCGAACGGCTGATCGGTGCTGTCGGTCTGGACCCTGACCCGCGAGCCATCCACGCCGCGTTCAAACAGCGTGAAGCTGTAGCGCACCTGCGTTGTGCTGGCCGGGGTCAACAGGCGCTCGCCCATCAAACCGGTCTTCGCGGCAAACTCAGGGTTGGCCAGGTCACGCAGGTACTGGCTCACGCTGCGCTGCAATTCGCCATGCAGGGTGCTGGTGGCGGACAGGTCAAGACGGTCCAGGTCGTAAAGCGGGCGATTGAGCAGATTCGACAGGCGAGTGCGCGCGACACTGATGCCCTTATTGGTTTCGATGGGCTGCAGGGTCGGTTGCTGCGCCCAGTCGCGGTAGGTGACCTGGGCTGCCAGCGCGGCCTCGGCCAGCGGTCGGTCGATGACGTTGGCCTGGGCCAGCAGGCGGATGTGGCTGTCGGTCAGCTCTGCCAATTCCTGGCGTCCCTTGGCCAGATAGTGCGACGGGCGACGTTGGGCGATTACCAGTGAGAGCACTTCACGCAGCGCCAGCGCCTTGTCGGCCAGCGCCTGTTTATTGCCCGGATTCGAAGCCAGTATCTCGTTGGTTTTGCCGAAGTCTGCGCCGAACCACACCCTCAGTCCTTCGGCCAGACCATGCACCTCGCCATGCCCCGGCACCGCAGACAGCGGCACGCTGTTCAGGTAGTCACGCACCACTCGCTGGCGCACGGCGAGTGTCTCGGTCCCCGGCTGATAGGCGCGAACGCTGGCGGAAATCATCTGCCGCAGCTTTTCCGAACCCGACAGCGTCAGTCCGTCTGGGGAGTGACGGTATTTTTCCAGCTGAGTGGCCAGCGTGCTGCCCCCAGCCGACTGGCCGGGGAGGGCAAACATCTTCGCCAGTTGCGACCAGGCGGCTTTGACAAAACGTGGCCAGTCCACCGCAGGGTTGGCCATGGGCTGCTGCGGATCAAGCAGATCACGGTTTTCGATAAACAGCAGACTGTTCACCAGCATCGGCGGAATGGCGGCGAAGGTCGGGTAAAACTGCTGTGGGTATCTGAACTCGTACAGCGGCTCGTTTCGGCAATCGGTGATCGACAGCCCGGCCTGGGTTTTTTCCTCGTAAGGCACGAAAAAACCATGCCGGACGTAACGCAACAGTTCCGGCGAAAACCGGGTCTGACGCGTAATCACATAATCGCGCTTGAGCAGGCGCGAGAGGAATTCATCCATGGATGAATAGCCCAGGCGCCGGTCGAACGGCCCGTCACCGGGATACACCACGTCATGACTAGGTCCGGACTGCATTGAATAACCCAGGCTCGCGGCAAAGCGGCTGAATTCCCGCGCCTGAAGCCTGGAGGTCCTGCTCTCCACCGCCACCGCCACGCCCAATGCAACCCCTGCCAACACCACCACGACCCAGAACACCCGCCATCCGTATCGCTTGCGACGCGGATATTTGGGCGTACGAGGATCATCCTCACGATCAGCGGATAGCGTCTCTTGCTTGCTATCGGAATGCCGAAATGCGCCCATAGTCGATTGTCCGGTCATCCTGTCAAAGCACCTGACCCAAGCTTAGACGCTGGATGGGATTGTGGGAGGGAATTGTCTGGTGGTTTTCGAGCCGCTCGGAGGGGCTGCTTAGACGAGCCTAGCCCGCGGGTTGCTTCTTCAGGCACCAAGCCTGATTGAAAGGGGATCGGTCATGGACAGGCGTTCGTGAAGCAGTTTTCAAACTGGCTTTTAGTTTTTAAAGTCTGATCAGTTATTTGTAAGACCTTTCCGATAATTGTTTCAAGCGCTTGATCTTGGAGGTAACAGTTGATTACGTCCGATTTTGTCAGTGGCAATGATGCCCTGGGTAATCAATCACTACTATCGAGATCAATAAAATGAAATACAAGAAGAGCAGGGCGGGTCGTACGTTTGTGTCCGGGCTATTATTGGCAATGTCTTGCCATGCAATGGCGCAAGTAGAGGTGGCACCAGTTATCACTGAACCGCCCATGCCGTCGGAGCAGACTGCACAAAACCAAAATCATTCGATTCCTGTGGTGCTGTCGGACAAGATTCATCAGATCAGTAATGTTCTGGAAAGCACAACGGCGGTCCATCAGTATGGATTCACTGCAGTACGCGGCCAGAATGTTTTGATTACGACGCCGGACAGAGACTATAACCAGAAATGGCGGCTTGAGTATCAGGTGGACGGCGGGCAATGGCAGTCCAAGCGTCACTCATCGGCAGAGAGAATCAAAGCGCTCAACCCTGGTTCGCAAGTCAATATACGTATCGTTGCAACTGACGGTGCCAAGTTTGATACGGCTGACTATAAAGTAGTATTTGGCTCTTTTCCTCATATGCAGTATGACTTGCACCATGAGAAAGGCTTCAGATTGATTCCGTATGGTTTTACCGATCCTCCTTTTTTGGCGACTCAAGCACTTACAAATGCCATGCTGGAAGCTACCTTTACAGACAGCAAAGCTTTTCCATTAGAGGGCGGGGTGCTAGACTTTTTTCTAGGTGTAGAAAGCGACGCTGGTGTGACGTATACCTCGGACAGTTCTGGGAAGATCATGCAGTTGATAACGTTCGGCCGATGTGAAGGCGGAAAGCTTGCTGATAACTTTACTCATTACAGCGAAAACGGAAGAGAAACTTGGAGTACACGCTATCAATCAAAATCCTACTGGGCTAAAAATGTGCTGCCGGAACAATTGGCTGACAAGCCGCACAAATATAATTTCGGTCATATTTGCAAGCGGTGGTTAACTAATTGGTCCAGGAATTGATCTAAGCTTAAATATTCTGCCTGGAAATATCCAGGCAGAATATTTTCCATTTCTGCAAGCAAGGCTGCCGCGCCTGACAAAAAATGCCTTTTCCTGTTGCTGAAAGATTAGGGCTCTGTAGAGTCCTAATCGTGTATAAATCAAGCGTGAATGTCAATTATGGACCTGTGCTCATCCTCACGCTTCGGCGCATTACGCTCCACTTGATAAAGAATCGTGTTGATGAAATTGCCGATGTGGTTGCGGCTGAATACCTGTCCGTAGTCAATAATCTTGCTGTAATTCTCCAGGTTAAGCGTGTGGCGGTTGTCAAGCTTTTCCGTATATTGGTCTACGAGTTCCATGACGCTTTTAGCATTCTTTCGTAGGTCGTCTTTCAGTGACTGGCGCTCGTTCAACTTCTCGGTCAGGTAGGTGAATTCTGCGGGGGTGAGTACACCGTCGGGATCTGTAACCTGAATGGCCTCGTTGAAACCCAGTGTGAAACCAAAATGCTTATTTGACAGCTCCAAATTTAAATAAGGAAGCTGTTGTTTGAATTCGTGGTAATTGTCGAACATGCGGCACATTTCTGCGTTCGATGTTTTAATTAGCTCCTTCAGGTATTTGTCTCTAAGGTCATCAATATCTTCTTTGGGAAGCCTCTTGTAGAATGATGCGATTTCACCTCTTGAGTTTTTTGTTAGCCACGGAGAGTCCTCATAGCGGTAGAATTCTTCATTAGGGTTGCGTTGTTTTTCGACCGTTTGAGCATCTTTTTCTGGGCGTGCCTCTAGTGAGGTTATTTGGCGGGGAAATGGCTGCTTATAAATAGTGTTGGTAGGGGAGTTGATGTTCATTTTGAAACGCCCTTCGCTGTTGGTGACAACTCTCTAACGGCATTGCGCTGAAAAACTTTTCCTGTTTGTTGCGTAGGACTTTTCCTAGAATGCAGATGGGATAGTTTTTTGTAGGAGGTTTCTGTATTTTCAGCGCGAAGGGTTGACTAATTGATTCAATATCTATTGCGTCGATGTTGTCAGTAGCAACCTGCCTCTGCATAATTTTTGAGAATACCTATGGGCATGATTGCAATAAGCGACTCCAACGGCTATGCCTCTCAGTGTATCGAGTTCGGACGCTGCTGCGGAGGCTTGGAGGCCCAAGACTTTGTGCACAAAAAAAGATGTTTTAATACATGACGGAGTTACTACAAAATTGCTGGTTATATCGTGCATATTTTTTCGTTGGGGCCAATGACAGCGACCCCTCGTATCGTCTTTATGGGGCATATTTGCACACAAACCGTTGTACGAGCTGTTGCTCCTCGCGGTTAACGTCTAACTCAGCCTGGCGAATCATTTGTCTCGCCAGACTGATGTTTCATACCGCCAACGAAATATACGAGAAGTCCCGTTTTTCAGCATTACTTTGAACTTGATTTATCCATTCGTCCTGCATTTTTTGTACGCTGGTGTTCATGATCTTGCCATAGTCGATCACGTCTTGAAAATTACTGATATCCAGCTTGTATCGGCCGCCAAATGTTTCATGGTCGTGGTCCACCAGGGTCATGATGGTCTTTGCATGATGTTGTATTTGCTCCTTGAGTTCTCTGAACTCGTTGATGGCGTGGGTAAGAACTGATGTGTCGTTTGCAGTCAGGCTGTTATCGTAGTCAATTATCTTGATGGATGCACTTTCGGTCAGTGTGAAGCCAAAGTTTTTACGTGCAATGTCGGGGTGGGTTTCTTGCAGTTCTTTTCGAAAGCTATCATAGGTGACATTTACCAGCGCAAGCTCCAGCACGTCGAGTCTCTTTTTGTGAGCTACGTAGTCAAGCCTGTTTGTGATGTGTTCGTTGATCGACTCCAATAACCACGGCTCTTTCTGATCGTCATAGAATACTTTTTTTTCTGTCGCTTTTTCGTCAGATGCAATGGCCTCTTGAAGACTGATGTCTTCTGTCGGATCAACGTTCTTAACACCGGTTACCAACGCGGACTGTTGCGGGATGTTTGCCGGATTTGGAATTCCATTTATGTTCAAAGCATTGCCCTCTCTTTGGTCTCATACCGGATAGCGGCCAGTTCCTGAAAAACTTGGCCTGACAAACCAGTAGGAAATCTCCGAGAGGGCATGCAAACGTGACGCTGTTCTCAAGTTGGCAACAGGTGTGGCGATGTCCCCAGGCGTTTATTCAACTCCAGCCCATTGGCCATCAACATCATCAACCCCAGGCCGACAATTGCGGTCGTCACTTGCATGGGCCATGTATCGCCTGCCAGTGCATTGGCCATGTCAGCCAACGGGGCGAGCAGGACGCCCAGGCAAAAGACTTCCAGTGAATAGCGGCCCATGCGACAGGTCTGGCGCGCAGGCCAGTTTTCCAGCCAGGTGCTTGAGGTTGGCAGCAGTCGGGCGACGACGTAGACCAGGGCAAGGAAGTGCAGTAACCGGACGGGCGCAAGATCGGTCTTGCTGATCGGGTAAAGGCTTTCAAGGTGCAGGCTGGAGACCAGCGCGGCGTGCAGCCCGGGCCATTTTTCGCTGAAGGTCAGGATGCCTGCGATCAGCACGTAGATGGCGGCCAGCATGAACAAGGGTTGCTGGCGCAACGGAGGGCGCTCAGCTGTCGTGGCTGTTTCGCTGCGCAACGCGCACGCACCGCCGAGCACGAACAGCAGCTGCCAGGCCACCGGGTTGAAGTACCAGACACCGCCGCCTTCGTAGGCGCGCAGGTTCCAGCCCAGTAATGGCACCATCAGGTACAGGGCAATCGACAGGCCGACGGCCACTTCGAGTTTGCGCAGCATCAGTGGCAAGGTCAGCGGCAAAGTCAGCAACAGCACGATATACAGCGGCAACGGGTCGGTCAGGTTGGGTTTGAAGCGCAGCAGCAGTTCATCGGCCAATGCCTGTTGCGGGTTGCCGACAAAGTATTCAAGGCCCATCTGCTGGACCATGTCGCGCGTCTCGACGTGATTGTTGGCGACGAAGACGATGCCCATCAGCAGGGTCAGCAGAAAGATATGCACCACATACAGCACCCAGGTCCGGCGCAGGATCCGCACGCCAGCCACCAGCATGCCGTCACGTCGAGCGATCCGCCCGTAGGCCAGGATCGAGGCGTAACCGGCGAGGAAAACGAAGATTTCCGCCGCGTCGCTGAAGCCGAAGTTGCGTACAGTCAGTTGCGCCAGAGGATTGTCCGGCACGTGATCCCAGAATATGAAGATCAGCGCCAGGCCGCGAAAGAAGTCGATTCGATGATCGCGTCCGTTATTCATAACGGTGGACTCTTGAAAGTGCGAATGAGTAAAGATAGGCCACAGAGGCTCAGGTTCCTGGCCGGCGACCAGTGACGTTCGGCGGCGCGGCAGGGTGCCGCTAATCGAGGGCAATTGCAAAGGCGCGCTATTACAGAATGTCTCTGGCTCAAGCGGCCCGGCGGCGTTACGCCGACAGCGGCACCGTGTGCGTGTTCGATCAACCTCACCAATGATGGCAATCAACAGCAGTCATTCTCATCTTCCGTTATGTTACTGTATAACTATTTCAGTCAACTCACCGGAGAGATCACGATGAAACCCGATATCCATCCTCAATACCGCACCGTGCTGTTCCACGACACCGCTGCCGACGCCTACTTTCTTATCGGCTCGACCGTAGACACGGACCGCACGCAACAGCACACCGACGGCACTACCTATCCTTATGTTGCGCTCGACGTTTCCAGTGCCTCGCACCCGATGTACACCGGGCAGCAGCGCAAGGCCACCACCGAAGGCCGGATCGCGGGTTTCAACAAGCGTTTCGCCACCTTTGGCTCTGCTGGCAAGAAAGAAACCGCAGCCGCTCAATGAGTGGTTTGACCTCCCGGTCGTGGGCATTTCGCATGGATTGCCCACGACCGGGATTTTTTTGTCTGAATTTCAGGCCAACGGCCAATCATCTACTGGACTAACAGCCGACATTGCTTTTATCTTCGCGGCCTGAAAAACAGGAGTAACCGCTTTGAAAAAGTCAGTCGCCATCGTTTTCGGTGGGCAATCCAGCGAGCATGAGGTTTCGTTGCAGTCGGCACGCAACGTGATCAATGCGATTGATCGTGAACGCTATGCACTGACCCTGATCGGCGTCGACAAGCTGGGCCGCTGGCTGCATTTCGACGAAGCCGATTACCTGCTTAATGCCACTGATCCTGCACGGATCAAACTGAGCGCATCAGGCAAGCCATTGTCCTTGCTGCCGGGCAGTATCGGCGGGCAGTTTGTCGACGTCGAGTCAGGCCAGCCACTGGCAGTCATCGATGTGGTATTCCCGCTGATCCACGGCGCTTTTGGTGAAGACGGGGCGTTGCAGGGTGTGCTGCGCATGCTGGCCGTGCCTTTTGTCGGCGCCGATGTGCTGTCCTCTGCGGCCTGTATGGACAAGGACGTGACCAAGCGTCTGCTGCGCGATGCGGGCATTGCCGTCGCGCCGTTCAGGGTCCTGTCGCGTGGAGAGAGCCTTTCTTTCACGGAGGCTGCCGACCAGTTGGGGCTGCCGATGTTCGTCAAGCCGGCCAACCAGGGTTCATCGGTGGGCGTGAGCAAGGTGTTTGACGAGGCCGGTTTCGCGGCAGCACTGGCGCTGGGTTTCGAGTTCGATCACAAGCTGCTGATCGAGCAGGGCATCGTTGGCCGGGAAGTGGAGTGCGCGGTATTGGGTAACTTCGATGCGCAGGTCAGTGTCTGTGGCGAAGTGATTGCCAACGATGAATTCTATGCCTACGACACCAAGTACCTGAATGGCGATCAGGCACGCATCGCCATTCCCGCCGAGCTGCCCGCCGACCTGAGTGATCAGGTGCGTGACGTCGCGTTGCAGGCGTACAAGGTGCTGGGCTGCGCAGGGCTCTCGCGGGTCGATTTCTTCGTCACCGAAGGGCGCGACATCATCATCAACGAGGTCAACACGCTGCCGGGCTTCACCTCGATCAGCATGTACCCCAAGCTCTGGCAGGCCAGCGGTCTGTCGTATGCCGAACTGATCCATCGCCTGATCGTTCTGGCGCTGGAACGGGCTGATCAGGCGCGGCTGCTGAAAACGGAGATCTTCCCATGAAGATCATCCGCATCGCGGCGGCGCTGCTGATCGGCGCAGATGGCCGGACCCTGCTGGTGCGCAAGCGCGGTACCCAGGCCTTCATGCAGCCGGGCGGCAAGATCGAGCCCGGTGAACCGGCAGCGCAAGCCTTGGCCAGAGAGCTCGAAGAAGAGCTCGGGCTGAGCGTCGATCCGGCGCAGGCGGTGTTTCTTGGTGAGTTCACGGCACCTGCCGCCAACGAGCCCGGTTTCGAGGTCAACTGTCAGTTGTATGAGGTCAGGACTGACGCTGAGGCAGTGCCTGCCGCGGAGATCGAGGAAGTGCTGTGGGTTGACGCGGACAGTCATGCGGGTTTGCAACTGGCCCCGTTGACCCGCGATCTGATCCTGCCGCTGTATCTGAAGCGGCAGGCAGCACGTAGCTGAACGGCGCAGTCGTCCTGCATCGTGGTGCAGGACGGCACTGTCAGCGAACCACACTTACCCCGTCGAGCGTCGAAAACGAGGTGTCCTTGGCGGTCAGCAGGAAATCGCGCATGTACGGTGCGTCGAGCATGTCGGCGCGGATACCGGCATAGAGCGTCGCAAACAGTCCTTTCTCGCCCAACCGCTTGGCCTTCACATAGCCGCGTGAGCTGTATTCATGCAGCGCCCAGTGCGGCATGCCGCAGACTCCGCGTCCGCTGGCCACCAGTTGCATCATCATCACCGTCAACTCTGATGTTCGTACCTGTGCCGGTTCGATGTCGGCAGGCTCCAGAAAGCGCGTGAAGATGTCCAGCCGGTCGCGTTCCACCGGGTAAGTGATCAGTGTTTCACTCAGCAAGTCTTCCGGGACGATGTAGGGCCTGGTTGCCAGCGCATGTTGATTGGCCACCGCCAGCATCGCTTCATAGGTAAACAGCGGCACGTAGGTAATGCCGGGCAATTCCAGCGGGTCCGAGGTCACCACCAGGTCCAGATCGCCACGCGCCAGGGCAGGCAAGGGCGCGAACGAGAAACCGGAAGACAGGTCCAGTTCGACCTCGGGCCAGGCATCGCGGAACTGGTCGATGGTCGGCATCAGCCACTGAAAACAGCTGTGGCACTCGATTGCCATGTGCAGGCGTCCCGCCGTACCACCGGCCAGTCGGGCGATGTCGCGCTCGGCACTGCGCAGTTGCGGCAGGATGGAGTCGGCCAGTTGCAGCAGGCGCAAACCGGCGCTGGTAAAGCGCACCGGTTTGGTCTTGCGTACAAACAGCGGCATGCCCATGCGCTCTTCCAGCTCCTTGAACTGATGGGACAGCGCCGACTGCGTCAAATGCAGGCGCTCGGCTGCCTCCACAAGGCTGTCGGCCTCGCGCAGGGCATGCAGGGTTTTGAGGTGGCGTATTTCAAGCACGGTCAGTGCTCCATGAGCAGTATTTGTG
Source organism: Pseudomonas sp. P129 (assembly GCF_020312195.1). Lineage (NCBI taxonomy): Bacteria > Pseudomonadati > Pseudomonadota > Gammaproteobacteria > Pseudomonadales > Pseudomonadaceae > Pseudomonas > Pseudomonas sp. P129. Next base: position 762,274 of record NZ_JAGPYS010000001.1, read on the forward strand.
ATCAACACGAAAAAAATGAGTTTGTCTCATGTTGTGTCAGCTGTCGACAATAGCCCCATCTTTTATGGAGGACGCATCGTGGCCCTGACTCAACACCCGGACTATTTTCACATTGGCGCAGACCGTGAACTGCAGCACGCTCTGCAGGCTTTCTGGAAACAGGATCAGGGTGTTACGACCACGGGCGCCGAATTGCGCACCTGGTTGATGGCGCGTTACCCGCAGCAGGTGCCACACCTGAAACGCGACCAGCGTTTTCAGCCCGATTGGGCGTCTTTGCTGGCGAGCGTCGCTGAAGCAGGCGAACAAGGCCGCAAACCTGCATTGATCGGTCCTCTGACACTGCTCTGGCTAAGTGACGTTCAGGGTGACGAGGTAGATCGCCTCGACCTGCTGGAGCATCTGCTGCCGGTGTATGGCGAGATCTTCGGGCGTCTGGCTGCGCGCGGTGTCGAGTGGATTCAGATCGACGAACCGATCCTCGCGCTCGACCTGCCGCTGGCATGGAGCAACGCCTTCGAACGTGCCTATCACATTCTTCAGTATTCGCCGTTGAAGAAGCTCATCGGCCTCTATCACGGTGACCTGCGGCCCAACCTGGGTGTCGCGGCCTTGCTGCCGGTTGCAGGGTTGCATCTGGACAGCGTGACCGAACCGGAGCTGCTGGCCCCGGTGTTTGATCGTCTGCCCGTTTACAAGGTTCTGTCTCTGGGCGAGTGCGATACGCATTCGAACTGGCATCAGGAATCGTTGCTCGAAGCGCGCGCCCGTTTTGGGGAAAACCTGATGGTGGCGGATCAGGTCGCTGCGTAATGTAATACCCGATTAACGACCGCTCAGCGCCATTCATCAAACTGTCACGCAAGTGTGGCAGCGCGCTTGGAAAAACATCATCAGACTCGCGGCCTACTGGGGTTCTGTTTTTTGGTGTTTTTCATGCGGGTTTTAATTTTTCTGGTCGCGCTTCTGTACGGCTTGCCGTCTTTTGCGGCCGATCGTTGTGATACCGATGTTCCTGTACAGATGGCCAACCTCAAGGATGTGCGGATTGCCTACCAGAGTATTGGTAGCGAGTCCGACCCTGCCTTGCTGTTGGTGATGGGGCTGGGTGGGCAGTTGATTCACTGGCCGGATGAGGTCGTGGTCGCGTTGTGTCAGCAGGGCTATCGGGTGATTCGTTACGACAATCGCGATGTGGGTCTGTCTTCGTGGGTGCAACAGCCAGCGGATGCCAATCTGACGTTCGAAGTGCTGCGTTACAAACTTGGCCTGCCTGTCTCGGCACCCTATTCGTTGACTGATATGGCCGACGATGCGCTGGGTTTGATGGATGCATTGCAGATTCGCCAGTTTCACGTGTTGGGCGCGAGCATGGGCGGCATGATCGCTCAGCATCTTGCCGATCTGGCGCCGTCGCGGGTCGAAAGCCTGACGCTGATCATGACCAGTTCCGGTGCGCAGGGTTTGCCTATGCCCAGTACCGCGCTTATGCAACTGTTGGCGCGGCGCGGCGCGCCCAATCGGGAAGTGGCGATCGAGCAACAGGCCGATCTGCTTGCCGCGCTGGGCAGCCCGCAGGTCAAGGACGATCGCCAGCAATTGCTGCATCAGGCGGCTGTTTCCTATGACCGGGCGTTCAATCCCGAAGGTGTGAAACGCCAGATCATGGCGATTCTGGCCGAGCCCAGCCGCGTGGAACTGCTGAACCGTCTGCGTCTGCCGGTACTGGTGGTTCACGGCACGGCTGACCCGCTGCTGCCGGTCATGCATGGTGTGCATGTGGCCGCGCACATTCAGGGCAGCCAGCTGCGCCTGATTCCGGGGCTGGCGCACCGTTTTCAGGAGGCCTTCAAGGCCCCGTTGCTCGGTGCAGTGCTGCCGTACCTGAAGGCCCAGCATGAAGACGGACGCAACCTGGCTCAGTTGTAAGCCGGCCCGGTTGTCAGGCATGGGCAGAGGTGTATCGTGTGACCTTTGCTTACCGAAAAGGGCCGACATGACAACTGCACTGAAGATCGACTTCATCTCCGATGTTTCCTGCCCCTGGTGCGTCATTGGTCTGCGCGCGCTGGATCAGGCGCTGGAGGCACTGGGGGATGAGGTGCAAGCGCACATTCACTTCCAGCCTTTCGAGCTGAACCCGAACATGCCTGCCGAAGGGCAGGACATCAAAGAACACATCGCCGAAAAGTACGGCTCCACGCCGGAACAGATCGAAGGTATTCACGAAACCATCCGTGAACGCGGTGCTGAACTCGGCTTCACCTTTGCCAGCGGCGAGCGGCGTATCTACAACACGTTCGATGCCCATCGCCTGCTGCACTGGGCCGAACAGCAAGGCAAGCAGCACGCGTTGAAGCAGGCGCTGTTCGAGGCGTATTTCAGTGACCTGAAAGACCCGTCCAGTCACCAGACTCTGGCAGATGTGGCGCAGAAGGTCGGCCTGGACCGTCTGCGTGCTCAGGCCATCCTGGGCAGTGACGAGTACACCGCCGAGGTTCGCGAGGCCGAGCAACTCTGGACGTCTCGCGGTATCACCTCCGTGCCGACCATGGTCTTCAACGACCAGTACGCCGTCTCGGGCGGTCAGCCGGTCGAGGTATTCGTCAGCGCAATCCGCCAGATTGTCGGTGAATCGCAGTAACGTGCTGCCTGTGCAGGATAGGACGCAGAGCGTCCGGAAAGGCATGCCCACGCGGAGCATGGGCACGATCGGTGTCTTGCGCACACCTATCGTTCCTCACGCTCCGGCGTAGGGGCGTGAACGCCTATCGTTCCTCACGCTCCAGCGTGGGAGTGCAGTGGGTGACGCTCTGCGTCACAGATCTGCGCTACGCCGCGTGCTCCAGATCGGGCGCAGTGCTCAAAGCCCGTATTTCTTGACCTTGTCGAACAGTGTGGTCTTGGCCATGCCCAGTTCCTGACTGGCCTGGCTGAGGTTGCCGCCGCTGCGTTGCAAGGCGTCGCCGAGCAATGAGCGTTCGAAGGCTTCGACCGCTTCGGCAAACCCCAGACTCTGGTTTTCACTGACCGTGCCTGACTGCTTGAACGCTGGCAGACCCAGGGCAAACCGCTCGGCCACGTTGCGCAGTTCGCGTACATTGCCCGGCCAGTCATGGCTCATCAGGTTCGAGCTGGTTTGCCGATCCAGCACGGGCGGTTCGCGGTCGAAGCGTAACGACGACAACTGCAGGAAGTGTTCGAACAACTGCAGAATGTCTTCGCGGCGCTCACGCAAGGGTGGCAGTTCAAGTGTGACGACGTTGAGGCGGTAATACAGGTCGCTGCGGAACTGATTGGTTTTGCCCAAGGCATTCAAATCGGATTTGGTCGCCGCTATGACCCGGCAATCCACGGCGACGCTCTGGTTGGAACCCAGCCGCTCGAGGGTTCGCTCCTGCAGGACGCGCAGCAGCTTGATCTGCAGATTGACCGGCATGCTTTCCACTTCATCGAGAAACAGCGTGCCGTTGTGCGCGTGTTCGATCTTGCCGATGCGCCGCTTGCCCGCGCCGGTAAAGGCGTTGGCTTCATGGCCGAAGATTTCCGACTCGAACAGGCTTTCCGCCAGCCCGCCACAGTTGAGCGCCACGAACTGGCTGTCCTTGCGCCGACTGAAATCGTGCAGGCAGCGCGCGACCAGTTCCTTGCCCGTGCCGGTTTCACCTTCGATCAGTACGTTGGCCGAGGTGTCGGCGACGTTGGCAATCAACGCACGCAGGTTTTGCATGGCCGGGGAGCGGCCGATGATCCGGCCTTCCAGCGAATCGCGTTCGGCCAGTTGCTTGCGCAAGGCCCACACTTCACGGGCCAGGCCGCGTTGCTCCAGTGCGCGCCGGGTGACGTCGACCAGACGCTCAGGCGAAAAGGGTTTCTCCATGAAATCGTAAGCGCCATCGCGCATTGCGTTGACGGCCATGGTGATGTCGCCATGGCCGGTGATGAGCACCACCGGCAGGCTGCTGTCACGTGCCTTGAGACGGCTCAGCAACTCCAGCCCGTCGATACCCGGCAAGCGAATATCGCTGATGACGATACCGGCGAAGTTGTCATCAATACGTTTCAAGGCCTCTTCGGCGCTCGAAACGCCCTCGCTGGCGATGTCTTCCAGCGCGAGGGCCTGCTGGCAGCCGAGCAATACATGCGGATCGTCTTCGACGATCAGGACGGTCAGGTCGCTGTTTATGCTCATGGGTGTCGTCTCATGTCGGGCTGTCCGGGTGGCGGGCATCGGGGATGAACGGCAGGCTCAGGACAAACGTCGTACCGCCGTCCTGCGGATGCTCTGCGCTCAGGCTGCCCCCGGCTGCGGCGGCAAGGCTCGCCGACAGTGTCAGGCCCAGGCCCAGGCCTTGTTCGCCCGGTTTGGTGGTGAAAAAAGGTTCAAACAGATGCTTGCGCGCGTCGGCATCGACGCCGTGCCCGTTATCACGTACCCGCAGACGGTATCGGCCGTCGATAACCGATCCGGTGAGCCATAACTCCGGTTGCTGCAGGTCGAACATGGCGTCCAGTGCGTTGCCGATCAGGTTGACCAGAATCTGTTCCAGGCGTGTCTGGTCGATGGTCAGGGTGGCGTCGATGAAGTCTCGATGCAGCGTCAGACCGGACTGCTCCACGCGCACGCCCAGCAATTGCATCGCCGCATCGACAGCCTTGCTCAGTTGCGCCTGGCCCTGATCGTCGCCGCGTCTGGCGAATGCGCGCAGGCTGGCGGTGATGCGGCCCATGCGATCGACCAGATCATTGATGGTACGCAGGTTGGTGCTCGCGGTGTCCAGCGCACCTCGTTCCAGAAAGCGCACGGTGTTGCCGGACAAGGTGCGCAGTGCAGCCAGAGGCTGGTTCAGTTCATGCGCGATGCTGGTCGACATCTGGCCGATGGCTGCCAGCTTTCCGGCCTGTACCAGCTCGTCCTGCGCCTTGCGCAAGGTGTCCTCAGCCTGCCTTCGTTCACGAATCTGCGCCTTGAGGCGTTCGTTGCTGGCCCGCAGGTGTTCGGTACGTTCGGCGATCTTGCGTTCCAGCTCGTTGTTGGCAGCCTGCAGCGCTTCCCTGGCCGCAAGCCGGGTCGAGATGACCTTGCGCCGCTCGTTCCAGGCGATCAGCAGAAAGGTCACCAGCGCGCAAGCCACGGCGACCAGCATGCCCTGATTGGCCGCTTCACGGCGCAGATTCTCCAGCGGGGTAAGCAGTGTCAGGTGCCAGGCGGTGTCACTCAGCGGGCGGCTCTGGGCCAGATAACTGACCTTTTTGTGTTCGCGGTCGACACTGATGTTGGCGGGGAAAACCAATGTCTCGACGCCCTCGGACAAGGTTTCCCGTTCCAGTGGCACCAGTTCGTTGAGCGGCCACCAGTAATATTGCAGGCTGCGAGCCAGGCGTTCCTTGACCTCAGCCGTGAGCGGGCGCACTGATTTCAGACGCCGGGCCGGGTCGCTGGAGAGGATGATGATGCCATTCTCGTCGCTGACAAACGCCTCCAGCCGTGCCCGCTGCCAGCGTTCTTCGAGTGCTTCGAGGCGCACCTTGATCACCGCAACGCCGATAATGCGGCCTTTGTCTTCCAGCCCGTGCGCCAGGTAATAGCCCGACTCTCCGGTGGTGGTGCCGATGCCGTAAAAGCGCCCGGGCAGGCCGCGCACCGCGTCCTGAAAGTAGGCACGGAAAGACAGGTCTTCACCCTGATAACTGTCGGCGTCGCGCCAGTTGCTGGTGGCCAGCACGCGTCCGGTGGTATCCATTACATAAATGGCACGGCTGCGACTGCGTCGATTCAGCCCTTCGAGGTAGCGGTTGACCTGCTGCTGAAGCTCGGGTCCCGGTTCGTTCAGCAACTGCGACACGCTGGATTCGAGCTCCAGCACGCTGGGCAGGTAGGTGTATTTGCTGATTTCGCTCTCGACCGTGCGCGCGTGCAGCTCAAGCTGGCGTTCGCCGGTTTCGCGCAGGCTCTTGATGCCGCTGTGTTCACTGACCAGATAGGCGATATAGCCCAGCCCGATCATCAGCATGAGGATCAGCGGCGGCAGAAACAGTTGACGGATCAGACGGGGTTTCACGGCGAGTGATGGCGGGGCGGCGCGATAAAGAGTGGGGTCGCATTTCATCACAGTCGTCCTGGACCGAACAGCTGCCCGCTGATAGGCGGACAGCCGTCAAGCTATTGCCTAGTGCTGAAGAATCTTGGCGAGGAATTGCTGGGCGCGTTCCGATCGTGCGCTCACGTCACCGAAAAACTCTTCCTTGGCGCAGTCTTCGACGATCTGCCCCTTGTCCATGAAAATCACCCGGTTGGCGACTTTGCGCGCGAAACCCATTTCGTGGGTCACGCACATCATGGTCATGCCTTCCTGGGCCAGTTGCACCATCACATCGAGCACTTCATTGACCATTTCCGGGTCGAGCGCGGACGTGGGCTCGTCGAACAGCATGACCACCGGGTCCATCGCCAGCGCGCGCGCGATGGCGACACGCTGTTGCTGCCCACCGGAAAGCTGGCCGGGATGCTTGTGCGCATGCTCGGAAAGACCGACGCGCTCAAGCAGCTTCAGACCCTTCTCGGTGGCTTCGGCCTTGCTGCGGCCCAGCACCTTGATCTGCGCGATGGTCAGGTTTTCGACAATGCTCAGGTGCGGAAACAGTTCGAAGTGCTGAAACACCATGCCCACCCGCGAGCGGAGTTTCGGCAGGTTGGTCTTCGAGTCGGAGATCGATGTGCCGTCGACGACGATCTCGCCTTTCTGAAACGGCTCCAGCGCGTTCACGCATTTGATCAGGGTCGATTTGCCCGAGCCGGACGGGCCGCACACCACCACCACTTCGCCCTTGCTGACCTCGGTGCTGCAATCGGTCAGTACCTGGAAGTCCCCATACCACTTGTTGACGTTTTTGATGGAAATCATACGGCAAACCTTTTTTGCAGACGCTTCACCAGCAGCGAGGCGGCAAAGCTGATCGTGAAATACACCAGACCGGCAATGATCAGGAACTCGTTGGCGCGCCCGATGATGTCGCCACTGGAGCGCGATGCGTTGAGAAAATCGACTAGGCCGACGGTGTACACCAGAGAGGTGTCCTGAAACAGAATGATGCTCTGTTGCAGCAGCAGCGGGGTCATCTTGCGAAACGCCTGGGGCAGGATGATCAGTCGCATCATCTGCGAGTAGTTCATGCCCAGCGCCTGAGCGGCGCCCATTTGTCCCTTGGAGATCGACTGCACACCGGCACGGACGATTTCGCAGAAGTACGCGGCTTCGAACATCATGAAGGCCACGACGCAGGAGGCAAACGCACCGATGGGCGTGTCTTCACCGGTAATCCAGCGCAGCACGAACGGCACGGCCAGATAGAACCAGGTGATCACCAGCAGCAGCGGGATCGAACGAAAGTAGTTCACGTAGGCGCCGGCCACATTGGCCAGCAGCTTGTTCGATGACAGGCGCATCAACGCCAGCAGCGTGCCAAGCACCAGGCCGCCGACGACACCCATCGCCATCAGCTTGAGGGTCATGACCATGCCGTTCCACAGACCGGGAATGGCCGGAACGATTCCAGTGAAGTCCATTTATTTGCCCCCCAGTGAGATGAGTCCCGGTACGGCGACTTTCTTCTCGATCGCACGCATCAGCAGCATCAGGCTCATGTTCAGCGTGAAGTAGATGAGCGTCGCGAGGGTGAAGGCCTCGAACAGGTTGGCAGAGAACTCGGCGGTCTGTTTGGTCTGTGCGAGCAACTCCATCAGGCCGATCAGCGACGCTACCGATGAGTTCTTGAACACGTTCAGGAATTCGGAGGTGAGCGGCGGAATGATGATCCGGTAAGCCTGCGGCAACAGCACGTTCCAGTAGATCTGTGGCAGCTTGAAGCCCATGGCGCGTGCGGCCGATTCCTGGCCCTTCGGCAGTGCTTCAATGCCGGTACGCACCTGTTCGCAGACCCGTGCAGCGGTGAACAGGCCAAGGCAGACCACTACGCTGAGGAACGCGGAGGTGGTCGGGTTCAGGTCTTGCTTGTACCACTCCTGCAGGTTTTCCGGCAGCAGGTCGGGCACCAGGAAGTACCAGATGAACAGCTGCACCAGCAGTGGCACATTACGGAAGATTTCCACGTATACCGCGGCGATACCTGACACCAGACGGTTTGGCACGGTGCGCATGACGCCCAGCACCGAGCCCAGTATCAGGGCAATGATCCAGGCAACTACAGCAATGGCGATGGTCCAGCCCAGCCCGGAGATGAACCAGTCCAGATAGGTCTCGCTGCCGACGCCGGTGGACTTGAAGAATACGCCCCAGTCCCAGTTGTAATTCATCAGGGTCTCCCCCTCTTTTTATTGCTATCGAAATGCACGCACTGTCGTCAGTCAGGAGTGACGAGGCGATCCCGGCCAGGCAGTGCCCGCCCGGGATACCGTCAGTTCGGACTGGCCGAACCGGTCCTTCAGGCTTTTTTGTCGTCAGCCGCTTTGTCGGTCGGGTTCTGAATCAGCTCCTTGAACTTGTCGCTCATCGGGAAATTCAGGTTCAGACCTTTCGGAGGGACAGGGGACATGAACCACTTGCTGTAGATAGCGTTGATGTCACCCGACTTGTAGGTAGCGACAATGGCGTCATCGACAGCTTTCTTGAACGGGGCATCACCCTTGCGAACCATGCAGCCGTATATTTCGTAGGATTGTGCAGTGCCGGTCACTGCCCAGTCGTCCGGCTTCTTGGCCTTGGCCATTTCGCCTGCCAGCAGCGCGTCGTCCATCATGAACGCGACGGCACGGCCGGACTCGAGCATCTGGAAGGATTCACCGTGGTCTTTGGCAGAGATCACGTTCATGCCCATCTGCTTGTCAGCGTTCATCGCCTTGAGGATGCGCTCGGAAGTAGTGCCGGCCGTGGTGACGACGTTCTTGCCTTTCAGGTCATCGAAATCCTTGTAGCTGGAGTCCTTTTTCGACAGCAGGCGTGTGCCGACTTCAAAGATGCCGATGGAGAAATCGACCTGTTGCTGACGCTCGACATTGTTGGTGGTCGAGCCACATTCCACATCGACGGTGCCGTTCTGAACCAGCGGGATACGGGTCTGCGAAGTCACCAAGTTGTACTTGACCTTGAGGTCAGGCATGTCCAGGTCTTTCTTGATGGCTTCGACGATTTTCAGCTGGATGTCATGGGAGTAGCCCACAGGTACGCCTGAAGCATCCGCTGTGTAGGAAAACGGAATGGAGGCGTCACGATGGCCCAGCGTGATGGTGCCGGATTCCTTGATCTTCTTCAGAGTGCCGGTGAGTTCGGCGGCGAAAACCGGCGTGCTGATCAGAGCGGCAGTGATTGCTGCGCCCAACAGGTGGGGAACGATGCGCATGGGTGAGTCCTTGATTTCATTTTTTATTGATGGGGCCGCCATCAGAGTCGGCCCGCTTCTTGGCGAATGCTTCAACGGCGTCCACATCCAGACACACGCCCTTGTCGAAACGCTCGGTTCAGAATGTAGAGCATGAGTCGTGCCAAGCTTTTTTAAGAAGTCAACATGCTGAATTTAAAGGGATTTCTTTATATTGGCTCTGGTGTTACGGATCAATGCGTCCGGGAAGCCGAATAAGGCGGGGTCGATTGTTCGGAAAACCGAATGGAAGGGGTTGTGCAGGAAGAGGGCAGCAAGTAGAGAAGCCTGTTCACCCCGCTAGGGGTGAACAGGTTGCAGGCGGATGATCAGGCCGCTTCGAAAGAGGCTTTGTTGCGCACGACTGTTTCCAGGTAGCTGCTCACGGCAGCCTGTTCCTCAGGCGTCGTGAACAGACCAAGCTTGGTGCGGCGCCAAAGGATGTCTTCGATGCTGGTGGCCCATTCCTGGTCGCACAGGTAATCGACCTCGCGGGTATATAGGCCTGCCCCCAGATGCTGACCAAGGTCTTCCAGGCTTTGCGCGCCCTCCAGCAAGCGCCAGCTGCGGCTGCCGTAGGTGATCGACCAGCGTTTGGCGATAGGGGCTGGCAGCCAGCTGCAGCGGCGGGTCATTTCTGTTGCCAGCGCTTCGGCGGTGGTCATGTCTTCGCCACCCGGCAGGGCAGCCTTGGCCGTCCAGCTCGGTTTCATCTGTTTGAAGAACGGTGCCAACTGCGCCATCGCTGACTCGGCCAGTTTGCGGTACGTGGTCAGCTTGCCGCCGAACACCGACAGAATCGGCGCTTCGTCAGCGCCGCCTGACAACGAAAGCGTGTAATCACGGGTGATGGCAGACGGATTATCGGACTCGTCGTTGCACAGCGGGCGCACGCCAGAGAACGTGTGGAGCACGTCTGCGCGACTCAACTGTTTCTTGAAGTGGTCGTTGGCCACTTTCAGCACGTAATCCATCTCGCCTTCAGTGATATCCACCTTGTTCGGATCGCCCTGATACTCACGGTCGGTGGTGCCGACGATAGTGAAGTGCTCCAGGTACGGAATCGTGAACACGATGCGCTTGTCTTCGTTCTGCAGAATGAACGCGTGCTCACCTTCGTACAGTTTCGGCACGATCAGGTGGCTGCCCTGAATCAGGCGGATGCCGTAAGCCGAGTCGAGCTTGAGGTCTTCACGGATGAACTTGGCCACCCACGGGCCTGCCGCATTGACCAATGCCTTGGCATGGATCGAAAACAGGCTGCCGTCGCTGCGCTCCAGATGCAGATGCCACATGCCCTTGATACGGCGGGCGCTGACACAGCGGGTCTGAGTATGAATGTGCGCACCGTTTTCACGAGCGGACATGGCGTTGAGCACGACCAGACGCGCGTCGTCGACCCAGCAGTCGGAATATTCGAAACCGCGGGTGATGCTCGGGTTGAGCGGGCTGTCCGCACCGAAATGAATGGTTCGCGATGCGGGAAGTTTTTCGCGCTTGCCGAGGTTGTCATACAGGAACATCCCGGCACGAATCATCCAGGCCGGACGCAGGTGCGGACGATGAGGCAGCACAAAACGCATTGGCTTGACGATGTGCGGCGCTTTGGCAAGCAGCACTTCGCGTTCTGCCAGGGCTTCACGCACCAGGCGGAACTCGTAATGCTCCAGATAGCGCAGGCCGCCATGGATCAGCTTGCTGCTGGCCGAGGACGTGTGGCTGGCCAGGTCGTCCTTTTCGCACAGAAAAACCGAAAGGCCGCGACCGGCGGCATCCGCTGCAATGCCGACACCGTTGATGCCACCGCCAATAACGGCAATGTCGTAAACCTCTGAGAGGGGCGGGGTTGGCACGTTGGTGTGGGGCATTGGTGGCCTCCTGGACAATTCGTGAGCAGTGCTCGAAAGGCGAATCTGAACATTAATGTTCATTTCCGAAAATCATAGCTCAATAAAATGACCGTTGCCAGCACGTATCGATTGAAAATACTGATGATGAAATAAAGAAAAGAACAAATGTGAACATTGTAGGGCGGGAATTAGCACAGGGAGGATCGGTGCACAGTCGGCACGGAACTGCTCTGCGTCACAGCTCTGAGCTGCCCCGCCGAAACAGGAGAGGACGCAGAGCGTCCGGAACGGCATACCCACGCGGAGCATGGGCACGATAGTGTTCTTACGGGCGGCTATCGTTCCTCACGCTCCAGCGTGGGAATGCCTTGGGTAACGCTTCGCGTCACAGATGCGCGCTGCGCCATACATACACAAGTCTTGTGGGAGCGAGCTTGCTCGCGAAGAGGCCGGTACAGACTCCAGAAAATGGGGCGCTCGATGCACCGTCTTCATGAGCACTGCGGACCGCCGCGCGAACACCGCTCGCGCCTGACAATCACACCACTTCCAGACGAATCTTGTGCTGGGTCAGCAGTTGCTGCAGTGCGGGCACCGGTGGCTGGTCGGTGACCAGGCAATCGATGAGGGTGATCGGCCCCAGGCGGACCATGGCGTTGCGCCCGAACTTGCTGGAGTCAGCCGCCAGCAGCACTTTGCGAGCGTTGGCGATGATCGCCTGGGACACCCGCACTTCCTGGTAATCGAAATCCAGCAGGCTGCCGTCTTCGTCGATGCCACTGATGCCCACCAGGGCGAAGTCCACTTTGAACTGGGTGATGAAGTCGATGCTGCCCTGGCCCACAACGCCGCCGTCACGCCGCACATTACCGCCTGCTATCAGCACCTCGAAATCATCCTTGGTGCTGAGGATCGACGCCACATGCAGGTTATTGGTGATGATCTTCAGGTTGTTGTGGTTGAGCAACGCACGTGCGATGGATTCGGTGGTGGTACCGATATTGATGAACAACGAGGCGTTGTCCGGGATCTGCGCGGCGATGGCCTCGGCGATCCGTTGTTTTTCGTCGCGCATCTGGTCCGCACGCATGGCGTAGGCGGTGTTTTCGATGCTGGAGTCATAGGCCGCGCCGCCGTGGTAGCGGCGCAACAGGTTCATTTCCGCCAATTGATTGATATCACGGCGAATGGTTTGTGGGGTCACGACGAACAGCGTCGCCATCTCCTCGATGCTGACATAGCCACGGTCGCGGACCAGTTCGAGGATCTGTTGTTGGCGGGGAGGCAGGTTCATTGTTTTTCCTTGGGCGCCCTCTACAAATGGCGCCCATCATGCCGCAGGAAAGTGCAACCTGTCAGCCGGAATCCTGCTCCCCTCCTTACAACAGCGCTGTCACTCTTCGTTTTCGTGCGGTTCCCAGTCACGAGTACGCGCGACGGCTTTCTGCCAGCCTGCGTAAAGTTTTTCGCGATGCGCTTCTTCACACGATGGCTCGAACACACGCTCGATCACGGCCTTGTTGCGCAACTCGTCCAGGCTGCTCCAGAAACCAATCGCCAGACCGGCCAGGAAGGCGGCACCCAGTGCCGTGGTTTCACGCATTTGCGGACGCTCGACGTGGGTGCCGAGAATGTCTGCCTGGAACTGCATCAGGAAGTTGTTGGCCACGGCACCGCCGTCCACGCGCAGCGACTTGAGGCGTTCGCCGGAGTCCTGTTGCATGGCATCGAGCACGTCGCGGGTTTGATAGGCGATGGATTCCAGCGCTGCACGGATGATGTGATCGACTTTCACGCCACGGGTCAGGCCGAACAATGCGCCTCGTGCGTACGGGTCCCAGTAAGGTGCGCCCAAGCCCGTGAACGCCGGCACCAGGTATACGCCGTTGCTGTCCTTGACCTTGCCGGCGAAGTATTCGGTGTCCAGCGCGTCGTTGATGAGTTTGAGTTCGTCGCGCAGCCACTGCACCGTCGAGCCACCGTTGAAGACCGCGCCTTCCAGCGCATAGGCCACTTCGCCACGCGGGCCACAGCCGATGGTGGTGAGCATGCCGTGCGCCGATTTCACGGCTTTCTTGCCGGTGTTCATCAGCAGGAAGCAGCCAGTGCCATAGGTGTTCTTGGCCTGGCCGGGTTCGACACACATCTGGCCGAACAACGCCGCCTGCTGGTCGCCTGCGATACCGGCGATCGGGATGCCGCTCTTGCTGTGGCCGTAAACTTCGGAGGAGGCTTTGACCTCCGGCAGCATCTCGCGCGGGATATCCAGCACGTCGAGCATGCGCTGATCCCATTCCAGCGTATGGATGTTGAACAGCATGGTCCGCGAGGCATTGGTGTAGTCGGTGACGTGAACCTTGCCGCCGGTGAATTTCCAGATCAGCCAGGTATCGATGGTGCCGAACATCAGCTCGCCTTTGCGGGCGCGCTCACGGCTGCCTTCGACGTTGTCCAGGATCCACTTGACCTTGGAGCCGGAGAAGTACGGGTCAATCACCAGGCCTGTGGTGTCCTTGATGTACTCCTCAAGGCCATCGCGCTTGAGTTGCTGGCAGATCTCGGTGCTGCGGCGGCACTGCCAGACGATGGCGTTGTAGATCGGGCGGCCGGTGTCGCGTTCCCAGATGACGGTGGTTTCACGCTGATTGGTGATACCGATCGCGGCGATCTGGTTGTGGTGCAGATCGGCCTGCGCCAGCGCCTTGGTCATGCACGCGGTCTGAGTGGCGAAGATTTCCATCGGGTCGTGTTCGACCCAGCCTGCCTGCGGGTAATGCTGAACGAATTCGCTTTGGGCAGTGCTCACCACGTTGGCGTCGCGGTCGAAGATGATCGCGCGCGAGCTGGTGGTGCCCTGGTCAAGAGCAATGATGTAGTTCTTGTTCTGTGTGTCAGTCATGTCGATTGCCTTGCATTATTGGGTGGGATTCAGTTGGGTGAGATTCAAATTGAGTGAAATCAAGATGAAGCCTGAACTTTGCCGCGAACCACAGGAGCCTCTTTTTCATTTTCAACAGGAGCGGCGCTTGGCAGATGACGCGCAATCAGCGCGCGGTAGCCGGCAGCACCAAGGCAGGCACCCAGAATGGGCGCAAAAATCGGAACCAGGAAATAAGGAATGTCGCGACCACCGGTGAAGGCCATTTCACCCCAGCCAGCGAAGAAGGTCATCAGCTTCGGACCGAAGTCGCGTGCCGGGTTCATGGCGAAACCGGTCAGCGGGCCCATCGAGCTGCCGATCACGGCTACCAGCAGGCCGATCAGCAAGGGTGCCAGCGGGCCGCGTGGCAAACCATTGCTGTCATCGCCCAAGGCCATGATCACACCCATCAGAATGGTGGTGATGACCACTTCGACCAGAAAGGCCTGACCGACCGAAATGGCCGGGTTCGGATACGTCGAGAACACCGAGGCCAGTTCAAGACTCTGCTCGCTGCCGCGAATGATGTGGTGAGCATGTTCGAAGTCGAAAAAAAGGCTGATGTACAGCAGGTACACCAGACCCGCTCCGCAGAACGCGCCTGCGATTTGCGCCGAGATATAGAAGGGCAATTTACGTTTTTCAAAACCGGCGAACAGACTCAGCGCGATGCTGACGGCCGGGTTGAGGTGGGCACCCGAAATGCCGGCGCTGAGGTAGATCCCCATGCTGACGGCAATGCCCCAGATGATGCTGATTTCCCAAAGGCCGAAGGTGGCTCCCGCTACCTTGAGCGCTGCAACGCATCCTGTGCCGAAAAAAATCATCAGGGCGGTGCCAAGAAATTCAGCCACACATTGCCCGGTGAGCGTCGGTTGTTTTAGTGCGATGGACATGGATACCTCATTTTTTGTTTTTGTCTCGGCACCCTGAGACAGGTGTGGGTGCTCGTTATTCGTGCGTCTCAGAAAAAACCCCATTTCTGATCGCCGTTGCGAGTTATACCGAAAAATCGCTTTCGATAATATTCGTAAACGAAAAAATATAGGCAAGAAACACCGCTGTCAAAGGTCGGAACCGAACGGTCAGAAAGTCGCCAGCACCCCGCAAGGCCCTTTTATACCGGGTAATTCAGGCTGTTATCAAAAGGCTATCAGTGTCGCAGGTGGCGTGAATCAAGGCATGTTCACTTTACTTCGCTTAAAGTGATGGGCATTCGGAACCTTTTGGAGCGCTGCATGACACCCGCACTGGATTTGCTGAAAAAAAACCGCGCCGAACATCGCATTCACAGTTATGAACATGATCCGAAAGCGCCGTCATATGGGCTGGAGGCAGCGGAAAAGCTGGGTCTGGAGCCTGCACAGGTTTTCAAGACGCTGCTCGCCAGTACCGAAAAAGGCGAGTTACTGGTCGCCGTCGTGCCGGTCGTCGGAACACTTGATCTAAAGGCGCTGGCGCAGGCTGCCGGAGCAAAAAAAACCGAGATGGCCGACCCTGCGGCGGCGCAACGCTCGACGGGTTACCTGTTGGGTGGTATCAGCCCTTTGGGCCAGAAGAAGCGCCTGCGCACCTTTATCGACGAGACCGCGCAGCGCTTTGCAAGCATTTACGTCAGTGCCGGGAGGAGGGGGCTTGAGGTCGAGCTTTCGCCAGCAGTGCTGGCTGAACATACCCAGGCTAGGTTTGCCCCGATCGGCAGGGAATGACCTGCGCCTCAGTTATTGAGCGTCTGCACGGCCACACTGCCGGGCGCCGGGAACAGCACCAGATGGTCAGCTGCCACACGAATACCGACTTCCTCACCCTGGCCGTGGTCGGCGTGGCTGGGGAAAATGGCTTCCAGTTGACTGCCGGTCGACAGTTGCAGGCGATACAGGGTCGAGGCGCCCTGAAAGGTTCGACCGATGACCCTTGCTTTCAGGTCGCTGTGCGGCGCGTAGACGATATCGTCAGGACGTAACAAGACATCCACGGCGGTGCCACTGACGCCCGGGTATGCCCGGTTGCCGCGCAATACGCCGAGTTCGGTATGCACCGATTGCGGGTCCATCATCTGCCCGCGAATGAAATAGCCTTGGCCGATGAAGCTGGCAACGAACGGCGTACGGGGTTCGTGATAAAGATTGTAGGGCGTGTCCCACTGTTCCAGGCGCCCTTCTTTGAATACACCGACGTGATCGCTGACGGCAAAAGCCTCTTCCTGGTCATGAGTCACCAGAATCGCGCTGGTGCCACGCGCCTTGAGAATATCGCGCACCTCATGGCTCAGGCGCCGACGCAACTCGCCGTCCAGGTTGGAGAAGGGCTCATCGAGCAGCAGGAGCTGCGGCTCGGGCGCCAACGCTCTGGCCAGCGCCACTCGCTGTTGCTGCCCACCGGACAGCTCGTGAGGATAACGCTTGCCCAGCGCGCCGAGGTTGACCAGTTCAAGCAACTCGGCGATCACCTGATCCAGGCGCGGGTGGTTGCGAATGCCGAATGCGATGTTTTCGGCGACACTCAGGTGCGGAAATAGCGCGTAATCCTGAAACACCATGCCGATGTGGCGTTTCTCCGGCGGCAGGGTCCAGCCCGGCCGGGAGATCACTTCGCCCGCCAGGGTGATCTCACCCGCATGGATCGGTTCGAAACCGGCAATGGCGCGCAGTGTGGTGGTCTTGCCGCAGCCCGACGAGCCCAGCAGGCAGCCGATATCGCCCGCGTTGAGGTGCAGGTTCAGATCCTGCACCACGCGCTGGTTCTGATAGCCGCAAGCGAGGTTGCGCAGATTCAGCAGCAACGGGTTCATGCGGGCTTGCAGGACGGCGCGACGAGAAACTCCAGCAGTGCTTTCTGCGCGTGCAGGCGATTTTCTGCCTGATCCCAGGCGACCGAGCGCGAATCATCCAGCAGGTCGACACTGATTTCTTCGCCGCGATGGGCAGGCAGGCAGTGCATGAACAGCACGTCCTTGTCGGCCAGGTCGAGCAGGGCGCGCGTGACCTGAAACGGCGCGAACAACTTCTTGCGCCGGGCGGTTTCCTCTTCCTGACCCATGGAGGTCCACACATCGGTGCTGACCAGATGGGCGCCGGCAACTGCGGCTTTCGGATCGCGGACCACGGTGACCCGCTCGCCAGCCAGTGCCAGGAACTCGGCGTTTGGCTCGTAGCCGGCAGGGCAGGCCACACGCAACTGGAAGTCGAATTGAATCGCCGCTTCTATATAGCTGTTGCACATGTTATTGCCATCGCCGACCCAGGCAACGGTCTTGCCCTTGATCGAGCCGCGATGCTCCAGGAAGGTCTGCATGTCGGCGAGCAACTGGCACGGGTGCAGGTCATCGGACAGGCCGTTGATAACCGGCACGCGTGAATTGGCGGCGAATTCGGTCAGATTGCTGTGCGCATAAGTACGGATCATGACCGCATCCAGCATGCGCGACATCACTTTTGCACTGTCGGCAATCGGCTCGCCACGGCCCAGCTGGGTGTCCCGATGCGACAAAAAGATGGCCTGGCCACCGAGCTGAATCATCCCTGCTTCAAAAGAAAGACGGGTACGTGTCGAGGATTTCTCGAAAATCATCCCCAAGACCCGGTTCTTCAGCGGTTCAAAAAGTACACCGCGATTTCGCAGGTCTTTAAGCTCTACGCCACGACGGATCAAGCCCAAGAGTTCATCCGGGGTGTAATCCATCATCGAGAGAAAGTGCCTGGCGTTCATGATTAACTACCTTTTCTGCAACAGACCGCAGGTTATCAAAGCCGGTTTTTATCGATAAAACGGGCTAGACCTGCGGCGGAAGCCGCACGGGGCGACGAATAAGAAAGGCGCGATAGTATAAAAAAATGTCGCGTCTTACCAATAGCATGCGTTTTTCTGAAACATGGGTACTAGTGGCGTCCCGGATAGAGGGGACGCCGTTATTCTGTGTTGACGGGGCAAAAACTGGCTACGCTGAGAAGGTTGACAGCCATCTGCACTTTTTCCGAAGGCAGCATTTGTACACTGCCCAAATAGCGCTTGGCAATTAGTACCAATCCTGTAACAGTCCACGTCTGCGCGGGCGTTGCCTGATGGGACGCGCTTCACGGGCTTGAAACAAGGACCGTTTCTTTAATCCCGGACGTGAGTTATAAATCGTTGCCGATACATTACTGATCAAGGGGTGGGGGAATGGACTCAAAAGAGCATCAATTAACGGAGTTGCTCGGGCTCACCGCCCGCACACTTACCCATCTGACAGCGTCGATGACCTCGATGTCTTTCGAGTTGCTGCGCAGCGAGGACGAAGTCACGCGTACCGCGGGGCGGCGCATGATCGATCGCATGGCCACCATCAGCTCCGGCCTCGACGAGCACTGGCGCCTGATCGGCGACCTGACCGGCGTCCACCTGGCGCAGGAGCAGATCGAAACCGTGGCTGAAATCCAGCAACAGCGCAAGGTCGTCACGCCTATCGGCGGTTGATTCGGCCAACTCATCCGCGCGCCTGATGCCCCTCGATTCACGGGCCGAACATCAGTGGCGCGGGGCATGAGCAGACAGCATAGTGAGTGTTCGGCAATCAACCGGATTGCCATGACACGATCTGAGGCTGTGATGACCCGGACTGAACACTACCGAGCCTGCCACCTGTGCGAGGCCATTTGCGGTCTTGTGATCGAGACCGTCGTGGAGGCGGATTCTGCGCCGCGCATTGCCTCGATCAAGGGCGACCCGCTGGACACGTTCAGCCGCGGTCATATCTGCCCCAAGGCGATTGCGTTGCAGGACATCCAGAATGACCCTGATCGTTTGCGCCAGCCGATGCTGCGCAGCGGTGATCAGTGGCAGCCAATTGCCTGGCAGCAGGCGTTCGATCTTGTGGCGGAGCGGCTTTACGCCATTCAGCAGCGCCATGGGCAGAACGCGGTAGCGGTCTATCAGGGCAACCCCAGCGTGCATAACTACGGGTTGATGACCCACAGCAATTACTTTCTCGGCCTGCTCAAGACCCGCAATCGTTTTTCGGCGACGTCGGTCGATCAGTTGCCGCACCACCTCAGCAGTTTCCTGATGTATGGCCACGGCATGCTGTTGCCGATTCCGGATATCGATCACACCGACTTCATGCTGATTCTCGGCGGCAATCCGTTGGCGTCCAATGGCAGCATCATGACGGTTCCGGATGTTGAAAAGCGTCTGAAAGCGATCCAGCAGCGCGGCGGCAAACTGGTGGTCATCGACCCGCGCCGCAGTGAGACGGCTGCCATCGCTGACCAGCATCTGTTCGTACGTCCGGGCGGTGACGCAGCGTTGCTGTTCGGGCTGCTCAATACGCTGTTCGAAGAGGGGCTGACCCGCGAGAGCCATTTGCCTGTCGACGGCCTGGAGCAGGTTCGCCAGGCCATTGCCGGCTTCACTGCAGAGGCCATGAGCCCGCGCTGCGGTATCGCCGCCGAGCAGATCCGGCAACTGGCACGGGATTTCGCGGCCGCTGACAAGGCGGTGTGTTATGGGCGAATGGGCGTGTCGACTCAGACCTTTGGCACGCTGTGTCATTGGCTGGCACAACTGATCAATCTGGTGACGGGCAACCTGGACCGTGTGGGTGGCGCACTCTGTACGGAGCCCGCCGTCGACCTCGTCAGCTCGACATCCGGCGGCCATTTCAATCGGTGGCAAAGCAGGGTGTCCGGCCTGCCAGAGTATGGCGGCGAGTTGCCGGTTTCGGCGCTCGCCGAGGAAATGCTTGTGGACGGGGAAGGGCAGGTTCGCGCGTTGGTGACCGTTGCGGGTAACCCGGTTCTGTCGACGCCCAACGGCCGTCAGCTGGAGCAGGCGCTCGAAGGGCTTGAGTTCATGCTCAGCATCGATCTTTACATCAACGAGACCACTCGCCACGCCGACTTGATCCTGCCGTCCACCTCGGCACTGGAAAATGATCACTACGACACCACCTTCAACACGCTCGCAGTGCGCAACGTCACGCGCTTCAATCGGGCCATTTTCGACAAGCCCGAAGGTGCCCTGCACGACTGGGAGATCTTCGTCGGGCTGGCCAGCGCTTTTGCTGCCAAGGCCGAGCGAGCGCTGAAACCCACGTTGCCGCCTGCGCAGATGATCGATCGCGGGCTGCGTGCAGGCCTCTATGGCGATGCATCGTCCCATAAGCTGTCACTGGAAACCCTGGACAGTCATCCGCACGGCCTCGATCTGGGGGCGTTGAAGGCCAATCTTGCACAGCGCCTGAAGACCGCCAATGGCCGCATTCAGGCCGCGCCTGAGGTGATCATGGCCGACCTGGCGCGCTTTGCAGCCGACCCTTCTCCTCAGGCAAGCGAGTTGCTGCTGATTGGCCGCAGGCATGTGCGCAGTAACAATTCATGGATGCACAACTACCATCGGCTGGTGAAGGGCAAACCCAGGCATCAACTGTTGATGCATCCTGACGATCTCGCGTGCCGTGGTCTGAGTGACGGCCAGCAGGTCCGGGTCAGCTCCCGGGTCGGGATGATCGAGGTTCAGGTGCTGGGCAGTCTGGACATGATGCGCGGGGTGGTCAGCCTGCCGCACGGTTGGGGGCATTCGCGTTCAGGGGTAAAAATGGCGATCGCGCAGAGCCTGCCCGGCGTCAGTGCCAATGACCTGACCGACGAACGGCAACTCGACGTGCTGTCCGGCAACGCGGCGTTGAACGGCGTACCGGTGCAGGTCGTGGCGTGTTAAGCCTCAAGACAGAGCGTCATGCTCGGGATTTCGTTACAATGTGTCACCGTGCCGACAACTGAGTCGGATATTTCAGCCGAGGTGCTCCATGGATATCATCGAAACGATCAAAGAGCAGATTGCCAACAACACCATTCTGCTTTACATGAAAGGCGCTCCGAACGCTCCGCAATGCGGCTTTTCGGCCAAGGCTTCCCAGGCATTGATGGCGTGTGGCGAAAAGTTTGCCTACGTCGACATTCTGCAAAACCCTGAAATCCGCGCCAACCTGCCAAAGTACGCCAACTGGCCGACTTTCCCGCAACTGTGGGTTGCCGGTGAGCTGGTCGGTGGTAGCGACATCATCACCGAGATGATGGATGACGGTTCGTTGCAGACGTTGGTCAAGGAAGCATCCGCCGCCAAGGCCGAGTAAAGCCTTGCGCAGAGCGTCGCACGATAGTCGAGATTATCGTTCCCTGCGCTCCAGCATGGTTTTACACACAAGAAAAAGCCCGCTCTCGATTGAGGCGGGCTTTTTCATTGCGGCGCGATGGGGGAATCAGTCACCCATCTGCGACTGCAGGTAGTTCTCGATACCTACCTTGACGATCAGACCCAACTGAGTCTCCAGCCAGTCGATTTGCTCTTCCTTGGGCTCAAGGATGTCTTCCAGCAGCTCACGGCTGCCGAAGTCACCGACGGTCTCGAAGTGAGCGATCGCGGCTTTCAGATCGGCCAGACCTTTTTGCTCGATCTTCAGGTCGCACTCCAGCATTTCCTTGGTGTGCTCACCGATGAGGATCTTGCCCAGGTCCTGCAGGTTTGGCAGCCCTTCCAGAAACAAGGTGCGCTTGATCAGCTTGTCAGCGTACTTCATCGCATGGATGGACTCTTTATATTCGTGGCCACCCAGCTTTTTCAGACCCCAGTCTTCGTACATGCGCGCATGCAGGAAATACTGATTGATAGCGACCAGCTCGTTCCCGAGGATCTTGTTGAGATGCTGGATGACGGTAATGTCGCCTTTCATGTTCGAGGTCCTGCCGGTGGCTTGTGTATATAAGTGCCGAGTGTGAGCTGCGCTTAAACGTCTGTCAAACCTAAGTTGTTGAATAATAAGTGAAATTAAATAGGAATAAGAATGTTTGAGTTCCGCATCTTGACGCTAAGCGCTTGAATTACAGACATAAAAAAACCGGACGTGGTGTCCGGTTCTTTAAAAGAGGGGATTCAGGCAGCTGAAAATTTTGCCGGATAGGCCAGCAAGGCATGGCTGGTTTGCAGCTCGGTCAGCGTATCACGCACCACTTCCTTTGCCAGGCAGGCGCATTTTCCACATTTACTCGCAACACCCAGTGTTTCACGGACTTCACGATAACTGCAGCAGCCTTCCAGAATTGCATCCCGGATTTGACCGTCGGTGACACCTTGGCAGAGGCAAACATACATAAGCTATGGACCGTCGCTGGTTTATTGCTTGGTGCCGAGGAGCTTAATGTTAATGAGAATGCTTGTCAAAACTGTTTTGGGTTGTATTCAGGTCGAGCGATGAGCGGTTGCTTTCGCGAGAATCGCATCATTCGTCCGCCCTCTGGATCGTCCCGCTGGAGACATGAAAAAACCGGCGCAAGGCCGGTCCATTCACAGACGTAGCGACCTCAGTCGTCGAAATCTTGCCAACCGCCCATTTCTTTCCAGCGATTGACGATGCCGCAGAACAGCTCGGCGGTCTTCTCGGTGTCGTAACGGGCCGAGTGCGCCTCGCGTCCGTCGAAGTCGATGCCTGCCGCCTGACAGGCCTTTGCCAGCACGGTCTGACCATAGGCCAGGCCGGCGAGGGTGGCGGTGTCGAAGCTGGAGAACGGGTGAAACGGATTGCGCTTCATGTCCATCCGTGCGACGGCGGCATTGACGAAGCCGAGGTCGAAGCTGGCGTTGTGGCCGACCAGCACCGCGCGTTTGCAGCCATTGGCCTTGAGGGCCTTGCGCACACCGCGGAAGATGTCGTTCATCGCGGTTTCTTCGCTGACCGCCATGCGCAGCGGATGATCGAGCTTGATGCCGGTGAACTCCAGCGCCGCCGCTTCGATGTTGGCACCCTCGAACGGTTCTACGCGGAAGAAATAGGTGTGTTCCGGGAACACGAAGCCTTTTTCATCCATGCCGATCGTCACCGCAGCGATTTCCAGCAAGGCATCGGTGGCTGAATTGAAGCCGCCGGTTTCTACGTCGACGACCACTGGCAGGTAGCCGCGAAAGCGCGCCGCCATCGGGTGACGGGAACCGCCGCCACCGCCGTGGCCTTCGTGTTCGTCGTCAAAATGATCTTCACTCACGCGTGTTCCTCCAGACGCCAGCGCAGTGTTTCACCTGCGCGCAGCGGGATAACGGTCAACTCGCCAAACGGCAGGCTGGCAGGGGCGGTCCACTCGTCACGCACCAGCGTGATGGTGTCCTGATTGGCGGGCAAGCCGTAGAACGCCGGACCGTGAAGGCTGGCGAAGCCTTCCAGCTTGTCCAGGGCGTTACGTTGCTCGAAAGCTTCTGCATACAGTTCGATGGCTGCGTAGGCGGTGTAGCACCCGGCGCAACCGCAAGCGTTTTCCTTGGCATGCTGGGCATGCGGCGCCGAGTCGGTGCCCAGGAAGAACTTGCCGCTGCCGCTGGTGGCCGCGTCGAGCAGGGCTGTCTGATGAGTATTGCGCTTGAGGATCGGCAGGCAATAGAAGTGCGGACGAATCCCGCCGACCAGCATGTGGTTACGGTTGTACAGCAGGTGGTGCGCGGTGATGGTCGCCGCGACATTGGCTGAAGCTTCATTGACGAACTGCACCGCTTCACCGGTGGTGATGTGTTCGAACACCACTTTCAGGCTCGGGAAGCGCTCGACTACACGGCGCAGGTGCTCATCGATGAAGACCTTCTCGCGATCGAACACGTCGATTTCGCCACGTGTTACTTCCCCGTGCACCAGCAGCAGCATGCCGACGTCGGCCATGGCTTCGAGGGCAGGGAAGATCTTGTCGATGCTGGTGACACCGGAATCGGAGTTGGTGGTCGCGCCGGCCGGATACAGCTTGGCCGCATACACGAAGCCACTGGCCTTGGCGGTGCGGATGTCGTCGGGCGTGGTCTGGTCGGTGAGGTACAGCACCATCAATGGCTCGAAGCGGCTGGTGGCCGGACGTGCCGCCAGAATGCGCTGGCGATAGGCATCGGCTTGCTGCGCGTTGCGTACCGGAGGCACGAGGTTGGGCATGATGATTGCGCGGCCAAAAGTTCGCGCTACGTCAGCAACGGTATGAGGCAAGACAGCTCCGTCACGGAGGTGAATATGCCAGTCGTCGGGACGCAGGAGGGTCAGGCGGTCAGACATTGGGGATTCCAGGCGGGTCAAACTCGCTGGGAATGCTACCGGAAAAGACTCTCTCAGGCATCCGCTATCAAGTTTTGCATGAAGTTACCGATAGCTCCCTTGTCAGTCGGTAATTTTCTGTTTCGCGTTCATTTCCAGTGGAGCCTCCCGTGCGCCAGCGATATTTAGCCCTGCTCAGCATGTTTGCCAGCCTCCCGGCGATGGCTATCAGTTTCCAGACGCGTCTGGAGAGCATTGAGTGGAAGGTCGAAGGCGATCAGTTCGAGTGCCGCCTGACTCAACCGATCACCGACTTCGGGGCCGGTGAGTTCGTGCGCCGAGCGGGCGAGCAGGCGACGTTTCGCCTCAAGGCTTCATACAACATGCTCGGTAACGGCTCTGCGACGCTGCTGGCCGCTGCGGCACCGTGGCAACCGGGTCGCGGCGATATCAACCTGGGATCAGTGCGCGTCAGCAATGGCGATATTCCCTTCAATACCTCCCAGGCCCAGGCCGGCCGCCTGATCAGTGGTCTGATGGACGGGCGCAGTCCGCTGATTCGCCATTACACCCGGGATGGCGGCCAGATGGAGGTACGTCTGCTGCCGGTCAAGTTCAGCAAGGCATTCAGCGATTACCAGGCATGCACTGCCAAGCTGCTGCCGATGAACTTCGATCAGATCAAACAGGCTGAAGTGGGTTTCCCTGGCGGCGGTATCGAACTGGATGCCCGTGCCAAGGCGCGCCTGGATAACATGGTCGCCTACTTGAAGGCTGACCCGACCGTGAACCGTATCGAACTGGACGGTCATTCGGATAACAGCGGCAATCGCCTGACCAACCGTGACCTGTCTCGCCGTCGCGCGCTGGCGGTCATGGATTATTTCAAGGCTCAGGGCGTTCCCGAGCAGCAAATCACCCTGCGCTTTCACGGCGAACGTTACCCATTGGCGCCCAACACCAACGAAGCCAATCGTGCGCGCAACCGTCGGGTGAATGTGCACCTCGAGCGTGTTGCGCCCGATGAGCGCCCGGTGCCGGTTGCGTCTGCCAGCGCAGCGCACACCTCTTAAAGCCTGTAAAAAGCATCTGTCAGACGTCGCCTTGTCGTCACAAGCTGTCGCGCCCCTGTAAATTTGCTGGTTTGAACGGTAGAATCAGCGGTTTTCCGTACAACCCGGTGGAGTGATGGCATGGCGGACGTAAACAAGGTAGTTCTCGCGTATTCCGGTGGCCTGGATACTTCGGTAATCCTCAAGTGGCTGCAAGATACGTACAACTGCGAAGTGGTGACCTTTACCGCTGACCTGGGTCAGGGTGAAGAAGTCGAGCCGGCACGCGCCAAGGCTCAGGCCATGGGCGTGAAAGAAATCTACATCGATGACCTGCGCGAAGAGTTCGTGCGCGATTTCGTCTTCCCGATGTTCCGTGCCAACACTGTCTATGAAGGCGAGTACCTGCTGGGTACCTCCATCGCCCGTCCGTTGATCGCCAAACGTCTGATCGAGATCGCCAACGAAACCGGCGCTGACGCCATTTCCCACGGCGCAACCGGCAAGGGTAACGACCAGGTACGTTTCGAGCTGGGTGCCTACGCGCTCAAGCCAGGCGTCAAGGTCATCGCTCCGTGGCGCGAATGGGATCTGCTGTCGCGTGAGAAACTGATGGACTACGCCGAGAAGCACAACATTCCCATTGAGCGTCACGGCAAGAAGAAATCTCCGTACTCCATGGACGCCAACCTGCTGCACATCTCTTATGAAGGCGGCGTGCTGGAAGACACCTGGACCGAGCACGAAGAAGACATGTGGCGCTGGACCAAGTCCCCTGAGGACGCGCCAAACGTTGCGACCTACCTTGAGCTGACCTATCGCAATGGCGACATCGTTGCCCTGGATGGTGTCGAAATGACCCCGGCCACTGTGCTCGCGACCCTGAACCGCATCGGTGGCGAAAACGGTATCGGCCGTCTGGATATCGTTGAAAACCGTTATGTGGGCATGAAGTCCCGTGGCTGCTACGAGACGCCTGGTGGCACCATCATGCTGCGTGCTCACCGCGCCATCGAGTCGATCACCCTGGACCGCGAAGTCGCCCACCTCAAGGACGAACTCATGGCCAAGTATGCCAGCCTGATCTACACAGGTTACTGGTGGAGCCCTGAGCGTCTGATGTTGCAGCAGATGATCGACGCGTCCCAGGTTCACGTGAACGGCGTTGTGCGTCTGAAGTTGTACAAGGGCAATGTGATCGTCACCGGTCGCAAGTCGGATGATTCGCTGTTCGACGCCAACATTGCCACGTTCGAAGACGACGCAGGTGCCTACGATCAGGCCGATGCAGCGGGCTTCATCAAGCTCAACGCATTGCGCATGCGGATTGCCGCCAAC
This sequence comes from Pseudomonas sp. P129, assembly GCF_020312195.1. NCBI lineage: Bacteria > Pseudomonadati > Pseudomonadota > Gammaproteobacteria > Pseudomonadales > Pseudomonadaceae > Pseudomonas > Pseudomonas sp. P129. Next base: position 788,842 of record NZ_JAGPYS010000001.1, read on the forward strand.
AAGGGCCGCAAGCTGTTCTGATACAGCAAGTTGTTCGACAAGTGCAGCCCGTTCAGGGCTGCACTGCAAATAATATCGACAGGGTTATTCCTTCCGGGCGTCATGTAAAAAGACGCTAAGTCAGTGTCGTCATAATGGTTGATAGGCAGGGTATATGTGCGATGCAAGGTAGCCTTATGCCTGTAGGGTTATGCCTGTTTTACCCTGCATTCTCAGCGTGCAGCGATCGCCAGGCGCATCAAGTATTGAATCTTTGAAGTCCTTCTTACGATTAGCGTCGAAAAGTGCGTATTTGTTTTAGTCTTTTCCTACAACAGCTGTGGAAGTTCAGGGCAGGGAATAACAGGGTTTTCCATCGGCTCCCTGATACGTATCGCAGTCTGCTTCTTTTTTTGCGTCGTTATTCAGAGCTTGTCGCTCTCCCGTCGTTGGCTGAACTCAAATCGATACGCCTTGCCAATACCGAGTACCTGGCGAAGGCTCAGATCGAGTATCCGGGCTATCTCGGACGCGGTGTAGCCCAATGCCGAGTAATGCATGGCATGACCTGCAACGACGTCATCGATATCCGTAACGTCATCGAGGGCCTTCCTGCGCGGGGTAAGCAGGGGCTGGCTGAGGTTGATGGTCACGCTATTTTCTGTGGCCAGCCGGCGCACATCCCTTTTACTCATTCGCAGTGAATACTGTAGCGCGGTAAAACCGGCGCCCTTGGCCGCCAGGTACCTCAGTTGCTGCACCTTACCCGCGAGTTCAAGCCCCTGTTCCTGCGCAGGTTTTGTACGAGGTGATGACGGGGCGGCCAATTCAGCGGTCTCTCCTTCGGGAATGACTGCAACAACACCACCGCTGGCAATAAAGGCTTCTACTGCGGTGGCGAGATCAGACGCGGTGGGCGTTGATGACCGCGTACGAGTGTATTTAGTGTTCATGGTACATCCCTTTTTGAACATGGTTATACACAGGGGCCATTCAAAAAGTTGCCAGGCGCCCCGGGAGTTTGCAGAGAGCAGCGATGCCGGATCGGCTATATACCCAGTGCCCGAACTCATTCGGACGTGCACTACATGAAGCCTGCTTAAATGCATCGCTGATGAAGTACACAAGTACAGTGCGCAGCGACGGTGTTTCATATAGCTGCGCGTGTTCAAGGGCAGTAAGTAATGAAGTTGCTGTTAAAAAAGTAACGACTGGTAATAAAATTTGCAAGGGAAAAATAGCGGGTTACAAGAATTGATTGGGCGGTTTTTATAATGTCTTACGGGTTGTAATGTTGCGTCCGCTAATCGTGTAGTCCGTTTCCTATTCGAAAGAATGCGTCTGGCTTTGAAATGAAAAATGGTATTTGCTACTTGTCGAAAGACCTACTGATGGTCTTGAATGATGTAGGCTAATGCTAGTGTGTATGTAAGATTTTGCGACAGTGAGACTGTGGGCTTGTTGAGCATAGACATGTCAATGAGCGGTTCGTAGCGGTGTGGCACGTTGCTGCCGTGCGTTTTGTTTGTAGGATTTTTCTTGCTGTTCTGTGAGGTCTTTCCTTAAATAAATATTTGTACGAAAATCTGTAAATAATGTGTAATTTTTAAACCTTGTTTACGTATTTAGCGTGTGGGATGCATCCAGTAGTCTTCGATCATATGTCTGCAGGCTAGGGCATCCGCATGCAGAAGCTTTTCAGTCGCCCTGCTACAGGGGCGTTATGTGCAGGTGTCGCTTTCCACTCCGCAGACCGGTTACAAGGGGCTGTGACAGCAGCTGTGCTCTATCGGGCACAGGGAACGACCTGTTTTCTTAATGATTCAGCTAAAGGGAATTGGTTTTACATTGCTGGCGATAAGCCATGTATTGGTCGGTTTGTGACACTGATGCAGGAATGTTCCGGCAATACTTTTAACCGGTGTGGCAGGGTCACCTTTGAATGTAAGCGTTCGGTGGGCGCCTGTTGCACGCATTTATCTACTGATGTTGCGATGCTTGTGCCGCGGCTATCAGCAACACATTCACCAGGTTCCCAAAAGGAAGGCTTTGTGAGAATTAATAAAAAATGTACGTTCCTGCCAAGTATTGTAGGAAGTTTCTGCTGTAATTGTAGGAACGGTCTTTGGCTGTCAGTCCACAAGGGTGAGCGCCATGCAAAGCAGTAAACGACTAAGTTATTGTGCTGGCTCTGAAAATTCGAATAGCGAAAAATGGACTGCCCATGAATAAAGTGCTGATCGTGGATGATCATCCCGTCATTCGCCTTGCTGTACGCATGCTGATGGAGCGTCATGGCTATGAGGTCATCGCGGAGACTGACAACGGTGTGGATGCGCTGCAACTGGCGCGTGAGCACCTCCCGGATATCGTCATTCTTGATATCGGTATCCCCAAGCTCGACGGGCTGGAGGTGATTGCCCGTCTGTCAGCCATGACGCTGCCATTCAAGGTGCTGATCCTGACCTCCCAGGCGCCAGGCCATTTCTCCATGCGCTGCATGCAGGCCGGGGCCGCCGGCTATGTCTGCAAACAGCAGGATCTGACCGAACTTCTCAGTGCCATCAAGGCGGTACTGTCAGGGTACAGCTACTTTCCCAACCAGGCATTGCACACCGTTCGCTCCAGTATGGGCAACGCGAGTGAGTCGGACATGGTCGACCGACTTTCCGGCAGGGAGATGATGGTTCTGCAGCAGTTGGCTCGAGGCAAGACCAACAAGGAAATTGCAGACGGCATGTTTCTGAGCAACAAGACCGTCAGCACCTATAAAACGCGTTTGTTGCTCAAGCTCAACGCGCATTCGCTGGTCGATCTGATCGAGCTCGCCCAGCGTAACGGGCTTGTCTGAGTAGGGATTGTCGAAAAGGGTTGTGGCTGATGCCTGGCCATGCAGGTCAGCCATTCAGTATTCATTTCCTGTATTGATCACGTATTGAAGCCTCTTCTGCGAGAGGCTTCAAATGTCTTGATCGAGCAGGGAGTCAATGCGGGATTTCAGGCCTGCCTAGAAATCGAAGTCGTAATCAGCCAACTGCTTCTGCAAACGCCGCTCTTCAAGCAGGTTGTCGATGGTGCGTCGTTTGCTCAGGTTGGTCTTCGCTGGCTCGACAGTCGCGGGTTCTGTGTCGTCCGTGTCGATGGAGACAAGGTCGTCGTCTACATCCAGTTGTTCGTTGTCATTGCTCATGAAGTCGACTCCAGGGCTTGGGCTCTCTGGCGCTTCTTATATCGACAATCCACAGGTCGGTAAAAAAGATTTTTTCAATCGCCAGGACAGCAATGAGCTGTCTGGCTCAATCGTCGGACGTTTTTGCCTTGTAATCGCACAGGTCTTCTATACGGCAACTGCCACATCGCGGTTTACGGGCCTGGCAAACATAGCGCCCGTGCAGAATCAGCCAGTGATGAGCGTCGAGCAGGTAGTTTTTCGGCACAAATTTCATCAGTTGCCTTTCCACCTCCACCACATTTTTCCCTGGCGCGATGCCTGTGCGGTTACTGACGCGGAAGATATGCGTGTCTACCGCCATCGCGATCTGGCGGAAAGCGGTGTTGAGCACAACGTTAGCGGTTTTGCGCCCGACGCCCGGCAACGCCTCGAGTGCTTCTCGGGTTTGCGGTACTTCACCGTTGTGCAGTTCCACCAGCATGCGGCAGGTTTCGATCACGTTTTTGGCTTTGCTGTTGTAGAGGCCGATGGTCTTGATGTACTCGGAAAGCCCCTCTACACCCAGTTCATAGATGGCCTGTGGGGTGTTGGCTATCGGGTAGAGCCTGGCAGTCGCCTTATTGACGCTTACGTCGGTGGCCTGGGCGGAAAGGATGACGGCTATCAACAGTTCGAAAGGCGTGGTGTAGGCCAATTCGGTTTTTGGGTCCGGATTGTCCTCATGCAGCCTGCGAAAGATTTCCTGGCGTTTTGCGGCATTCATGGGCGGAGCTTTTCCTCGGAATGAGCCTGTGCGGGGAGCGGTAGAAGCGCTGCAAGTGCCTGCTCGGCAGCTTCGTATTCGCGCTGCAATTCCACAAGCCTGGCGGCCTGCTCCGCAATGGGAGGGTGCCCAAATGCCTTGAGTGACTTGTTGAGCTGCGCGCGGCTCATGGCCAGGGCAATCCGGGCTTTTTTCACTGCTTCATCCGGACCGGCAGGCTTGTCGTTCCGGGCGAGGGCGGCGGCGGATCGAGGCAGCACGTCACGAGCGGATTCAACGCGCTGCGACCGCGCAAGGCGCTCTGCCAGCCGCGTTTGCTGCTCGCGGTGCAAGCGTGCATTTCGGGCTTCGAAACGCATCCGCGCGTTGCTACGCTTGCGCTGCCGCGCCTCCTGCAGCTCGGGAGTAGGGGCCAGACCACCCACGACGGGCGTGACCGTTGCCAGTGGCAGCGGGTGCATTTCAATGCAATCCACCGGGCATGGAGCAATGCACAGATCACAGCCTGTGCATTCATTGATAATCACGGTGTGCATAAGCCTGGCTGCGCCGAGAATGGCGTCCACGGGGCAGGCCTGAATGCATTTGGTACAACCGATGCACTCTGCTTCGCGAATGAAGGCAACCTGCGCAGGTGCAGTGCCGCGTTGCAGGTCCAGTGTCAGGACCGGAACAGACAGCAGTTCGGCCAGCTGGACTATCGTTTCGTCGCCGCCCGGTGGGCATTTGTTGATGGCTTCACCGCCAGCGATACCTTCGGCGTAAGGCTTGCAGCCGGGATGGCCGCACTTGCCGCACTGAGTCTGCGGCAGGAGGGCGTCGATACTGCGGATGAGGTCCACGTCGGGAAGCAGGCGAATCAATTCAGTCATGGTCTTGCCAGGTGACCGACAGGTGTTCTGTCTATCGAGAGAGCAGCATTATCGGACAGATCAGGGAGCTTGCGAATGCGCAAAGGCCCGGTATCCGCCTGATGGCAGGATACCGGGCCTCGCGTCGTTTACTTGATGCGCTGGCCTGGCCTGGCGCCGCTGTCCGGGCTGAGCAGATAGATCTCCTCACCGCCGGGGCCTGCCGCCATCACCATGCCCTGCGAAATGCCGAAACGCATTTTTCGCGGCTTGAGGTTGGCGATCATCATGGTCAGACGGCCTTCGAGTTCGGACGGGTTCGGGTAGGCGCTCTTGATGCCGGAAAAGACATTGCGCTGCTCGTCGCCGATGTCCAGGGTCAGGCGCAGCAGTTTGTCGGCACCCTCTACATGTTCGGCCTTGAGAATCAGCGCGACGCGCAGGTCGATGGCGGCAAAGGCGTCAAAGTCGATTTCCGCCGACAGCGGGTCCTTGGCGAGTTCGCCATTACCGGCAGGCGCGGTATCCGCCGACGAGTCGGTAGCGGTCAGGTCTTCCTTGGAGGCAGTGGCCATGGCCTCGACCTTGACCGGGTCGATACGGGTCATCAGTGCCGAGAACGGGTTGAGCTGATGATTGGCCAGCAGGGTCTTGTGGTCTTCCCAGGTCAGTGGTTCGACGTTGAGGAATTTTTCTGCATCGGCGGCCAGATTCGGCAGGACCGGCTTGAGGAAAATGACCAGCTGGCGGAACAGGTTGATGCCCAGCGCGCATACGGCCTGGACCTCATCCTGCTTGCCTTCCTGTTTGGCCAGCGCCCATGGCGCTTTCTCCGCGATGTAGGCATTGGCACGGTCCGCCAGGGCCATGGTTTCGCGCATGGCGCGGGCGAAGTCGCGGGCTTCGTAGGCGTCGGCGATGCTGGGTGCAGCCGTCAGAAACGCGTCGGTCAGTTCGGGCGCCGCATTGGCTTCGACCATCACACCGGCGTTGCCCTTGTGAATGAACCCGGCGCAACGGCTGGCGATGTTGACGACCTTGCCGATCAGGTCGGAGTTGACCTTTTGCACGAAGTCTTCGAGGTTCAGGTCCAGGTCGTCGACGCCACGGCCCAGCTTCGACGCGTAGTAATAGCGCAGGTACTCGGGCGGCAGGTGGTCGAGGTAGGTGCGCGCCTTGATAAAGGTGCCACGCGACTTCGACATCTTCTGACCATTGACGGTCAGGTAGCCGTGGACGTTGATGCCGGTCGGTGTGCGCAACTCAGCACCTTCCAGCATGGCTGGCCAGAACAACGCATGGAAGTTGACGATGTCCTTGCCGATGAAGTGATAGAGCTCGGTGGTCGCGCCCTTTCCCCAGTACGCATCGAAGTCCAGGTCCGGACGACGCGCGCACAGGTTCTTGAAGCTGGCCATGTAGCCGATTGGCGCATCGAGCCACACGTAAAAGTATTTGCCGGGCTCGTCGGGAATTTCAAAGCCGAAATAGGGCGCATCGCGGGAGATGTCCCACTGCTGCAGGCCGCTGTCCAGCCATTCGGCGATCTTGTTGGCAACGGCGTCCTGCAGGGTGCCACTGCGTGTCCAGCTCTTGAGCATGGCGTCGAATGCAGGAAGGTCGAAGAAGAAGTGCTTCGAGTCCTTGAGCACCGGCGTGGCCCCGGAAATCGCCGACTTGGGGTCTTTGAGGTCCGTCGGGGCATAGGTCGCGCCGCACTTTTCACAGTTGTCGCCGTACTGGTCCTCGGCCGCGCATTTCGGGCAGGTGCCCTTGATGAAGCGGTCGGCCAGGAACATTTTCTTTTCCGGGTCGAAGTACTGGGTGACCGAGCGCGTCGCGATATGACCGGCATCGCGCAGACGCTTGTAGATCATGCTCGACAGCTCGCGGTTCTCGTCCGAGTGCGTCGAGTGGAAATTATCGAATTCCACCAGGAAGTCGGCAAAGTCGGCGCTGTGCTCGGCCTTGACGTTGGCGATCAGTTGCTCTGGCGTAATGCCTTCCTTTTCGGCGCGCAGCATGATTGCCGAGCCATGGGCGTCGTCCGCGCAGACATAGATGCATTGATTGCCGCGGTGCTTCTGAAAACGCACCCACATGTCGGTCTGGATGTACTCGAGCATGTGGCCAAGGTGAATGGAACCATTGGCATAGGGCAGGGCGCTGGTAACGAGAATCTTGCGTGGCTCGGACATGGGGCTCGGCTACTTGAAGTGAAACGGAGACCGGCCACTATAAAGGTCTGAACGATTTTTTTCACCCGTGCGGTTGTGGGAATGCTCCTGAATGGTTCGGCGCGGTTTAGTGAAATCATGTGGGCTGCTGGCAGAACAGGTACGATAGTCGGCTGTTCCAGTCAGTCTTTTTACGGAGTAAGCCCATGAGCGCAGTCAATCGCGCAGCGGTGGAGACGATTCTTCGCCAGTACACCGACCCCTATCTGAATCAGGATCCGGTCACTGCCGGTTGCGTCCGGTTCATCGATATTCAGGGGGCACAGGTCAGCGTGCAACTCGAATTGGGCTATGCCGCCGACCTGTTCAAGAACGGCTGGGCGCACGTGTTGAAAACTGCCATCGAGAATCTGGACGGTGTCAGTTCGGCCACGGTCGCCATCAGCAGCGTGATCAGCGCGCACAAGGCGCAGAGCCAGATTCCGGGGCTTGCCAATGTGAAAAACATTGTCGCCGTCGCGTCCGGCAAGGGCGGTGTCGGCAAGTCCACTACCGCCGCCAATCTGGCCTTGGCGCTGTCTCGCGAGGGCGCTCGCGTCGGAATCCTCGATGCCGATATCTACGGACCGAGCCAAGGGGTGATGTTCGGTATTCCCGAAGGTACGCGACCGAAGATCAAGGATCAGAAGTGGTTCGTGCCGGTCGAGGCGCATGGCATCGAGGTGATGTCGATGGCTTTTCTGACCGACGACAATACGCCGATGGTCTGGCGCGGGCCGATGGTTTCAGGGGCGTTGCTGCAACTGGTCACGCAGACTGCCTGGAATGATCTGGATTATCTGGTCATCGACATGCCGCCCGGCACCGGTGATATCCAGTTGACGCTCGCGCAGAAAGTCCCGGTCGCCGGTGCCGTAATTGTCACCACACCACAGGATCTGGCTTTGCTGGATGCGAAAAAAGGTGTCGAGATGTTCCGCAAGGTCAACATTCCGGTGCTGGGCGTAGTGGAAAACATGGCGGTGCACATTTGCTCCAACTGCGGCCATGCCGAGCATCTGTTCGGTGAGGGTGGCGGCGCGAAGCTGGCGACGCAGTACGATGTCGAACTGCTGGCGTCACTGCCGCTGTCGATGCTGATTCGCGAGCAGGCAGATGGCGGCAGGCCTACGGCGATTGCCGAGCCGGAGAGTCAGATTGCGATGGTGTATCAGGAACTGGCACGTCACGTCGGTGCACGGATCGTGTTGCAGGAAGCTGCAAGTCCGGCCATGCCGACCATTTCGGTAAGCGACGACTGATTGCATGGCGGTGATCGGGCGGGGGAGGTGCTTCTCTCGTTCCGGTCAGCTGTGCAGCAGGTGCTCAAGCCGCGAGAGGTCAAAAGACGGACAATGAAAAACCCCGCTTTTAAGGGCGGGGTTTTTAAGCGAATCAGTACAAGTTAGATAACTTGAACTTCTTCAGCTTGCATGCCTTTCTGACCGCGGGTAGCGATGAAAGAAACCTGTTGGCCTTCTTTCAGGCTTTTGAAGCCGTCGGATTGGATAGCTTTGAAGTGCACGAACAGGTCGTCACCGGATTGTGGAGTGATGAAGCCGAAGCCTTTTTCATCGTTGAACCACTTAACGGTACCAGTTTGGCGATTGGACATAGTAAATCTCCTTGGACAAAGTTAACTGCGGCGTAGGAAGAGCCCTGGCCGAGACTGAGTGCAAAGAGCTGGAAAATTCATGGAGATGGTTGGATCGAAATTCAACATCGTGTAGAGATTCTCAGTGACACAAGCAACACAGTGACGCCACCTTAACCCTTTTTTCCGAACGTGCCAATGGTCTGTTGATGATTATTTCCATTCGCGGCGAAACAGCCCGGCCGGTCACGCAAACTCGCGATCTGTTGCCTTTGAACCGTCGGCCTCAGCCCGGTAAGATGCCGGATATCTTTTTCACCTCGCTATTCAGGACACCGCCATGAGCATCAAATCGGACAAGTGGATTCGCCGCATGGCGCAGGAACACGGGATGATCGAGCCCTTCGTAGAGCGCCAGGTACGTGGCGAAGGTGCTGATCGGGTGATCTCTTTCGGGGTGTCCAGTTACGGCTACGACGTGCGTTGCGCCGACGAATTCAAGGTGTTCACCAACATCAATTCGGCCACGGTCGATCCGAAAAACTTCGATGAAAAAAGCTTCGTCGATATCAAGAGCGACGTATGCATCATCCCTCCCAACTCGTTCGCACTGGCGCGCACCGTCGAATATTTCCGCATTCCGCGTAACGTTCTGACCATCTGCCTGGGCAAGAGCACCTACGCGCGCTGCGGCATCATCGTCAATGTCACGCCGCTCGAGCCTGAGTGGGAAGGCCATGTGACGCTGGAGTTTTCCAACACCACGACACTGCCGGCCAAGATCTACGCCAACGAGGGTGTGGCGCAGATGCTGTTCCTGGAGTCCGATGAGGAGTGTGAAGTCTCCTACAAGGATCGGGGTGGCAAGTACCAGGGCCAGCGTGGCGTCACCCTGCCGCGTACCTGATTTGCGGTCCAGGTGACTAGTGGAATTGAATTAATACTCTATTTCGCACTCTATCTGCTCACATGCTTTCGCATAATTCATTACGTGCGACGGCCTTTGATCTGGAGTGCCCTATGAAGACTACTTTCAAAATCTCTGAACAGGTTCAATCTCCGCTTAACGAGATCGGGTTACTCGCCTGGTCATTGATGGCTCATTCCGATCTCAGCCCGGAGCTGAACATGGTCGGCGGCGGGATCCCGGGTGATCCAGGCCCCGACACGCCGTTCCCGGAGCCTACCGAGCCAGGCGGTCCTACTGTTCCTGACGAGCCGCCACCCGCACCTGTGGCCTGATCATCACAAAACTGCCTGCTGCGCTCGCGAGCGGCAGGCAGTTTTGTATGTGGCGACCGTTGCCGCTATGCCACTCGCCACACTGCATCACCGCCGGTCACATAGATCGTGCTGTCCGGTGCCGGGCGAATCTGAAAACCGCCGGTAAATTCACCGAAGGCCGGCAGCAGGCTGACGCGCTGGCCCAGGTAGAAGCACGCCAGCCGCAAGCTTTGCCGACCGCGACCGTTTAGCCGATACACCGGATGAACATGCCCGGCCAGTACATGCAGGTCAGGGTGCGCATCGGGCTCGTGCTGCAGGGCAAAGGGCCCAAGCGCCAAGGGCTCGGGAACCACATCGATGCCCAGGTAGGCAGGCGGGTCGCCGGCCCGCTTGTCGTGGTTGCCGCGGATGAGTGTGATGCGCAGTGTCGAGCGCTCTGCCCGCCATTGTTCCAGCGCTGCCAAGGTGCCGACTGCGTGAGACTCCGGCGCGTGCAGGAAATCGCCCAGAAAGATCAGATGATCGCAGGGATAGGCATTCAGAAGGCTGTCCAGGCGGCGCAGATTCGCCTGTGTAGTGCCGTGCGGCACCGGTTGGCCGAGCTTGCGATAGGCGGCCGCCTTGCCAAAGTGCGCGTCGGCAATCAGCAAGGATCGTTCGGCAGGGTAGTAGATGGCCTTGTCGGCCAGCAACCACAGTTCTTCTCCTGCCAGCGTGACAGCAAGATACGGCGTCATCGTTCAGGCTCCGGGCCAGCGGCTTTCTCCAGATCGCGAACCATGCGCGCGATGCGGTCGGCAAGTTTCTCCGAACTGAGGCTTTCGCGAAAGCGTTCGACCAGCAGTGGAAAGGCCAGCGGGGTCGCGCGTTTTATAGCGTGCAGGTCCAGCGTGCGGCTGTTGATCTGGCGCAACGTCAGCTCCAGGCGCTGCAGGTCCAGTTCCTGACGCAGGACTTCCTGTTCGGCCTGAGTCAGCAGCATGTTGTCAGCGTCGTATTGCTTGAACACCTCGAAAAACAGTCCGCTGGATGCCTGAAGCTGACGATTGCTCTTGGCCGCGCCAGGGTAGCCGGAAAACACCAACCCGGAGATACGCGCGATTTCCCGAAAGCGCCGCAGGGCCAGCTCGCCAGCGTTCAGGCTGGCGATGATATCGGGTAAAAGATCCGTTTCGCTGAACAGCTCGGCCTGCAACGTCTGCGACCAGTCGATCTCGCTGGCGCTGAGCAGCTCCAGCCCGTAGTCGTTGACGGCGATGGAAAAGGTCAGCGGCCGATGCCGGCTCAGGCGCCAGGCCAGCAGGCTGCCCAGCCCCAGGTGCACATGACGGCCGGCGAACGGGTAGAGGAATAGATGCCAGCCTTCGCGGGATTTGAGTGTCTCGGCCAGCAACGTGTCGCGTCTCGGCAGCCCTGACCAGTGCTGCTGCACTTCCAGCAGGGGTTTGATGGCGCGCATTTCCGGGCTGTTGAATTGGCCCCGCGCAGCGGCATCGAACTTCTCCACCACTGCATCTGCCAGTTCGCTGGACAGCGGCATCCGACCGCCATTCCAGCGTGGCACGGCGGCTTTCTTGCCGGTCGCGCGCTTGACGTAGGCCGTCATGTTTTCTACTCGAACCAATTCCAGTAAGCGTCCGCCGAACAGAAAGCCGTCACCGGGTTTGAGTCTGGCGATAAAGCCTTCCTCGACGCTGCCCAGAGAGCCACCACCGCCGCCTTTTTTCCAGTATTTCAGGTTGACGGTGGCCTCACTGACGATGGTCCCCACGCTCATGCGGTGGCGTCTGGCAAGACGCGCATCAGGGACCCGCCAGACGCCGTCCTCGTCGGGTTCGGCGCGGCGGTAATCGGGGTAGGCGGTCAGTGAGTGGCCGCCGTTGCGGACAAACGCCAGCGCCCATTGCCATTGCTCGTCGCTGAGGTTGCGGTAAGCCCAGGCGCTGCGTACTTCGGCCAGCAGCTCTTCGGGCAGAAAACCACCGCCCAGGGCGATGCTGACCAGGTGCTGGACCAGCACGTCCAGCGGCTGGTGTGGTGACTCACGGGGCTCGATCATCCGAGCTTCGACGGCGTCATGTGCAGCAGCGGCTTCGACCAGTTCCAGGCTGTGGGTCGGCACCAGCGTCACGCGCGAAGGGCGACCCGGCGCGTGGCCCGAACGACCGGCGCGCTGCATCAGGCGCGCGACACCTTTGGGCGAGCCGATTTGCAACACGCGCTCGACCGGCAGAAAGTCCACGCCCAGGTCCAGGCTGGAGGTGCATACCACGGCCTTGAGTGCGCCTTCTTTCAACGCGCGTTCGACCCAGTCGCGTACCTCTCGGGCCAGCGATCCATGGTGCAGGGCAATCAGCCCGGCCCAGTCGGGGCGGGCCTCTAGTAGCGCCTGATACCATATTTCCGACTGCGCCCGGGTGTTGGTGAACACCAGACAGCTCGCGCTGCTTTCCACCTCGGCGACGACCTGCGGCAACATGCGCAAGCCCATGTGCCCGGCCCACGGGAAGCGTTCGATGGAAGACGGCAACAGCGTATCGACCTGCAAGTCCTTGACGATCTTGCCTTGCACGGTCACGCCGCCGTCGCCGATCAGCACCTGCTGCGCGTGTTGCTGATTACCCAGCGTCGCGGAAATGCCCCACACGATCAGCTGTGGATTCCAGCGCCTCAGGCGGGCAAGGGCCAGTTGCAACTGCACGCCACGCTTGTTGCCGATCAGCTCGTGCCATTCGTCCACCACCACCATCTTCAGCGTCGACAAGGCGACCTGAGCGTCGGCACGGGTCAGCAGCAGCGTCAGGCTTTCAGGGGTGGTGATCAAGGCCGAGGGCAGCCGCCGGCTCTGCCGGGCGCGTTCACTGCCGCTGGTATCGCCGGTGCGCAAGCCGACCGACCAGGGGATATCCAGTTCGGCCAGTGGTGCCTCAAGGGCCCGGGCGGTATCGGCGGCCAGGGCGCGCATGGGCGTTATCCACAGGACACTCAGCGGTTCAGCAGGCGGTTTGCGTTTGCGGGGTTTGTTGTCAGCGGTGAGCGTATTGGCTTTGGCGAAGCGGTTGAGCGCGGCGAACCACACGGCGTAGGTCTTGCCCGAGCCGGTGCTGGCATGCAGCAAACCGGACTCGCCATTCTTCACCGCTGCCCAGACCTCTTTCTGAAACGCAAAGGGCTTCCAGCCCCGGGCGAGAAACCATCGTCGAGCGAAATCGGTGGGTCTGCTCATCCGTCTGAGTGTGCTCTGAGTGGCGTTAAGTCAGAGACAGCAGAGAAAGGGTAATAGTTTAAATGGTTATGTGGCTGATCGTTCCTGGATTGACTATCGTGCCGATGCTCCGCGGCGGCATGCCGTTCCGGACGCTCTGCGTCCTCTTGATGACGCGGAGCGTCATGAAATGCGTTCCCACGCTGGAGCTTGAGGAACGATAGTCGTCAGGGGTAACACCATGACTATCGTGCCGATGCTCCGCGTCGGCATGCCGTTCCGGACGCTCTGCGTCCTCTTGATGACGCGGAGCGTCATGAAATGCGTTCCCACGCTGGAGCTTGAGGAACGATAGTCGTCAGGGGTAACACCATGACTATCGTGCCGATGCTCCGCGTCGGCATGCCGTTCCGGACGCTCTGCGTCCTCTTGATGACGCGGAGCGTCATGAAATGCGTTCCCACGCTGGAGCTTGAGGAACGATAGTCGTCAGGGGTAACACCATGACTATCGTGCCGATGCTCCGCGTCGGCATGCCGTTCCGGACGCTCTGCGTCCTCTTGATGACGCGGAGCGTCATGAAATGCGTTCCCACGCTGGAGCTTGAGGAACGATAGTCGTCAGGGGTAACACCATGACTATCGTGCCGATGCTCCGCGTCGGCATGCCGTTCCGGACGCTCTGCGTCCTCTTGATGACGCGGAGCGTCATGAAATGCGTTCCCACGCTGGAGCTTGAGGAACGATAGTCGTCAGGGGTAACACCATGACTATCGTGCCGATGCTCCGCGTCGGCATGCCGTTCCGGACGCTCTGCGTCCTCTTGATGACGCGGAGCGTCATGAAATGCGTTCCCACGCTGGAGCTTGAGGAACGATAGTCGTCAGGGGTAACACCATGACTATCGTGCCGATGCTCCGCGTCGGCATGCCGTTCCGGACGCTCTGCGTCCTCTTGATGACGCGGAGCGTCATGAAATGCGTTCCCACGCTGGAGCTTGAGGAACGATAGTCGTCAGGGGTAACACCATGACTATCGTGCCGATGCTCCGCGTCGGCATGCCGTTCCGGACGCTCCGCGTCCTCTTGATGACGCGGAGCGTCACGAAGTGCATTCCCACGCTGGAGCGTGAGGAACGATAGTCGTCAGGGATAACACCATCATGCCGATGCTCTGCGTCGGCATGCCGTTCTGGACGCTCTGCGTCCTCTTGATGACGCGGAGCGTCACGAAGTGCATTCCCATGCTGGAGCGTGAGGAACGATAGTCGTCAGGGGTAACACCATCGTGCCGATGCTCTGCGTCGGGCATGCCGGTCTGGACGCTCTGCGTCCTCTTGATGACGTAGAGCGTCTTCCACGCTTGAGCGTGGGAACGAGATTTGAGGGGGGATCCAGACGTGTGTACGCAGCAATCCGTGCTACTTCAGATTGCCGCTCAAGAACTGCTGCAAACGCTCGCTTTTCGGGTTGTTGAGGACTTCATCCGGATGGCCGGATTCTTCGATCTGGCCCTGGTGCAGGAATACCACCTGGCTCGCCACCTTGCGCGCAAAGCCCATTTCGTGGGTGACCAGAATCATTGTCCGGCCTTCTTCAGCCAGGCCTTGAATGACCTTCAGCACTTCACCAACCAGCTCCGGGTCCAGCGCGGATGTAGGCTCGTCGAAGAGCATGATTTCCGGCTCCATCGCCAGCGCACGGGCGATGGCCACGCGCTGCTGCTGACCACCGGAAAGAAACGCAGGATACTGATCGGCGACACGCTCCGGCAGACCGACCTTTTCCAGGTATTTGCGCGCGCGAGCCTCCGCTTCGGCCTTGGGCACGCCCAATACCCGGCGCGGCGCCATGGTGATGTTTTCCAGCACGGTCATGTGCGCCCACAGGTTGAAGTGCTGAAACACCATCGCCAGCCGCGTGCGGATACGCTGCAGCTCATCCGGGTCGGCAACGCGCATGCCGTCCTTGTCGCTGACCATGCGCACTTGCTTGCCATCCAGGCTCATCGCCCCGTCACTGGGCTGTTCGAGAAAGTTGATGCAGCGCAAAAAGGTGCTCTTGCCGGAGCCACTGGCGCCGATCAGACAGATGACGTCACCGCTGCTGGCCTTGAGCGATACGCCTTTGAGCACGTGGTTGTCGCCATAGCTTTTGTGCAGGCCATCGATGGTCAGTTTGTACATGACAGGTCCTCAAGGAGAAAGTAGATAGCCGCTGCGATAGGCGTGGGTGCCGGCGATATGCGCAATGACCATGCCGGCAGTCGCCATGCGGCGCAGGGAACGCGCATACAGCAGGCCTGCGTTGAGGGCATGGATGCAGGTCACGGTGTCGCTGATCGGGTCGATGACCTCGGCAATCAGCTGGCCGGCCTCGACGTGTTCGCCGGGCATCGCGCAGAACACCAGCAGGCCGCCGACCGGCGTAGCCACCGGTTCGACCGCTGCCAGTGGCGTAGCGGGGTAGAGCAGTTCGGGGAGTGGCTGCAGATCGCCGTCAATGATGCCGGCATCGATCAGGTAATGAATGATCGCCTGACAGTCGCGGCTGGCCAGCGCATGGTTGACATCGCCTTGCCCGCGCAGCTCCAGGGTCACTGAAAAGCTGCCCATGGGCATCGGAAAGCGCTCGCCAAAGCGTTGCTGCAATTGCCACCAGACCAGCGTGAAGCACTCATCGAACGACTGCCCGCCTGAGTCGGTCGCCAGCAGGCTGGCTTGCGCGCCCAGGTAGCGGGATAAAGGTTCGACTTTCGGCCAGGCCTCGGGCGTGGTGTACAGGTGCTCGACCGACTCGAAATCACAGTGCAGGTCCAGCACCATGTCGGCATCGCAGGCCAGGCGCTGCAGGGTCAGGCGCAACGAATGCAGCTGGGTGGTCGCCGGTACGGCATTCAGCGCCGCCAGCAGGCTGTCCCTGACCAGCGCGCGGTTGTGCTCTGCGTCGGCAGTGAGTCGGGCTTCGATGTCATCACCGACCTGAGTGCCGAGGTCGCTGAACCAGCGATTGAAGTTCTGGCCGCTTTCCAGCTCGTAGCGGCCCAGCGGGGTGTCCATCAGCACCTGTTCCAGACCGATCGGGTTGGCGACGGGCACCACAACGATTTCGCCCAGCAGGCGACCGGCATTTTCCAGCTCGGCCAGACGCTGCTTCAGGTACCAGGCCACCAGCATGCCCGGTAGCTCGTCGGCATGCAGCGACGCCTGAATATAGACTTTGCCGGCGCCGTTTTGCGGGCCGTAATGGAAGCTGTGGATTTGCCGGCCAGTGCCGGGCACTGGCGACAGCAAGTCATGGGTGTGATGGCGCATGTTCAGTCCTGATTAATGGGCTGGGCCGAGAAAGGCCAGCCAGCGGCGTTCGGCAAGGCGGAACAGCCCGACCAGAATGAACGTCACGGTCAGGTACATGACGGCGGCGATACCGAAGGACTGGAACGTCATGAAAGTGGCAGAGTTGGCATCCCGCGCCACTTTCAGGATGTCCGGCACCGTGGCGGTAAAGGCCACAGTGGTCGAGTGCAGCATCAGGATCACTTCGTTGCTGTAATACGGCAGAGAGCGGCGCAGCACCGACGGCATGATCACGTAGGCATAAAGCTTCCAGCCGGTCAGGCCGTAGGCCTTGGCCGCTTCGACTTCGCCGTGGGCCATGCTGCGGATCGCCCCGGCAAAGATCTCCGTGGTGTAGGCGCAGGTGTTCAGGGTGAAAGCCAGGATCGTGCAGTTCATCGCATTGCGAAAGAACGCATCGAGCATCGGCTGTTCACGCACCGCGGCAAGGCTGTAAATGCCGGTGTAGCAGATCAGCAGCTGTATATAGAGGGGCGTACCGCGAAACAGGTAGGTGTAGAACTGCACCGGCCAGCGCACCCAGCGGTTTCTCGACACCCGCGCAATGGACAGCGGGATCGACACGCAAAAGCCGATGACGATGGAGGCGCTGAGCAGCCACATGGTCATCGCCAGACCGGTGACGTTGACGCCATCTGTATAAAGGAAGGGTTTCCAGTATTCCTGCAGCAATTCGATCATCGCTGTGCCTCCCGGCTGCCTGCGGAGTAATACCGCTCAGCCCAACGCAGGGCGAAGTTCGAGGCACTGGTGATCAGCAGGTAAATCAATGCTGCCAGCACCAGAAAGTAGAACAACTGATAGGTGCTCTTGCCCGCATCCTGTGACGCCTTGACCAGATCGGCCAGGCCGATGATCGATACCAGCGCAGTCGCCTTGAGCAGCACCTGCCAGTTGTTACCAATCCCCGGCAGCGCGTAACGCATCATTTGCGGGAACACGACGTAACGAAAGCGCTGGCCGCGTTTCAGTCCATAGGCCGTCGCTGCCTCCACCTGACCGCGAGGCACGGACAGAATCGCGCCGCGAAAGGTCTCGGTGAAGTACGCACCATAGATGAAGCCCAGCGTGATAACGCCTGCGCCGAACGGGTTGATCTCGATGTATTCCCATTCCATCGCGTCGGTCAGCATGGTGAGCCAGGTTTGCAGGCTGTAGAAAATCAGCAGCATCAACACCAGGTCCGGAACACCACGGATCAGTGTCGTGTAAATTTGCGCCGGCACGCGCAGCAGCGCGGAACTCGACAGTTTGGCGCTAGCCCCGATCAGTCCGAGCAGAATGCTCAGAGCAAGCGACAGCACAGCCAGTTTGACGGTCATCCAGGTGCCTTCCAGCAACAGCGGGCCAAAGCCCTTCAGGCTGAATGCCGAGAGTCCCAGGTTTTGCATGAGTGCATCGAGCATGGATAGGCCTTGTTACCAACAAAAACGCCCACCGACCGGGCGACGAATGATCGCCGAAATCGATGGGCGTCGGGGTGTTATTTACCGCTGTAGAGGTTCAGGTCGCCAAAGTGTTTTTTCTGGATTTCAGCGTAGGTGCCGTCGTCGTGCATCGCCTTGATGCCTTTATCCAGCAGCGCTTTGAGTTCCTTGTTGCCCTGGGCAATGCCGATGGCGGTTTTGGCTGGCAGCAGTTCGCTGTCGATAGGCTTGCTGACTTCGTAGTCAGCACCGGCCGGCGATTTCAGGAAGCCCAGTTCGGCCTGCAGCATGTCCTGGATCGAGGCGTCGAGACGACCCGAAGTCAGGTCGGAGTAAACCTGATCCTGGTTGGCATAGGCCTTGGTGGAAATACCTGCCTTGTCCAGTACGGCCTTGGCGTAGGCTTCCTGGATGGTGCCTTGCTCATAACCCACGGTCTTGCCTTTCAGGCTGGCCGGGTCAGCGGTAAAGCCTGCACCCTTCTTGAACACCAGCGAGGTCGGGCCGGAGAACAGTTCGTTGGAGAAGTCGATGACTTTTTCGCGAGCAGGGGTCACGGTCATCGAGGAAATGACGCCGTCGAATTTGCGTGCCTTGAGGCCGGGGATCATGCCGTCGAAGTCGCTTTCGACCCATTTGCATTTGACTTTCAGCTCTTTGCAGATCGCGTTGCCCAGATCGATATCGAAGCCGACCAGGCTGCCGTCGGCCGCTTTTGATTCGAACGGTGCGTAAGATGGATCGACGCCGAAGCGCAGTTCCTTGTATTCCTTGGCCATGGTGTTACCGGCGGCGATGCACAGAGCCAGTGCAGAAAGAGTCAGCCATGCTTTTTTCATTGTTCAGTCCTTAAAACCTTAAATGGGGCGTTGGGAATACGCGAAGCGTGCTACCGGCAAGTGCCAGACAGGCATTGGTTAGCAATTTCCGAACCAGAGGAACGAACGTGCGTTTGAAATGTAAGGCGTTGTCGCTATTTCGTATAAACGGCTGGCAATTGGCCGCCCATGCGCGCTTGCAGGGTTGGTGTTCATCGCCCGTTCCTACGCACGATGCTTTTCCAAGTAAGAAAGAGCGGAAGATTGGTAACGAATCAGGAAGTTTCCTACATGGAGGCGGGATGATTCGTTCTTCGATGTTTCAAAAAGGTGCACGCTATTTGGTGTGCGCCTTTTTGGTGCTCTAGTTCAGCAGGTCCTGCAGCGTCGCCAGACTGTCGGCTTCGGCGACGGGCTTGTCCTGGCGCCAGCGCAGCATGCGCGGGAAACGCACCGCGATGCCGCTCTTGTGGCGCTTCGACAGGGCGATGCCTTCAAAGCCCAGCTCGAACACCAGCGTCGGCGTTACGCTGCTGACCGGCCCGAATTTCTCCACCGTCGTCTTGCGAACGATGGCGTCGACCTTGCGCATTTCTTCATCGGTCAGCCCCGAGTAGGCCTTGGCGAACGGCACCAGCGTGCGTTCACTCGATTCGGGCGGGCCATCCCACACCGCAAAGGTGTAGTCGCTGTACAGGCTGGCGCGTCGTCCGTGACCGCGTTGCGCGTAAATCAGCACGGCATCGACACTGAACGGGTCGATTTTCCATTTCCACCACACTCCCATGTCCTTGGTGCGACCGACGCCATACAGCGAGTCGCGAGCCTTGAGCATCATGCCCTCGACGCCCAGGCTGCGGGAGGCTTCGCGCTGGGTGGCCAGGTCGAGCCAATCCTTGCCGCTGAGCACCGGGGAGGGCATCAGCACCTCGCTCTTGCAGGTTTCGATCAAGGCTTCCAGTTGCGAGCGGCGTTCATGTTGCGGGCGGCTGCGCCAGTCATCGCCTTGCCACTCCAGCAGGTCATAGGCGAGCACCACGACCGGAACGTCGGCAAGAATCTTTTTGCCCAGCGTCTTCCGGCCTATGCGCTGTTGCAGCAGGGCGAACGGTTGGACCGAAGGCGCTGCCGCAGGAGCATCGCTGTTCAAGGCAAACTCCGCATCGGCATCGGGGTTCGCATCGGGGGCTTTCCAGACCACGATTTCGCCGTCGATCACCGTGCCGTCCGGCAGGCACTGCACCAGGCTGTGCAGCTCCGGAAAACGGTCGGTCACCAGTTCTTCGCCGCGTGACCAGATCCACAAGCGCCCGTCGCGTTTGACCAGTTGCGCGCGAATGCCGTCCCACTTCCATTCCACCTGCCAGTTCTGCGCCGGACCGAGCAACGCCTCAAACTGATCGGCGGGCTGTTGCAGGGAGTGGGCGAGAAAAAACGGGTAGGGCTGGCCGCCACGTTGGGCGTGCTCATCCTCGGATTCCGGCGCGATCAGCTTCAAATAGCGTTCGGCGCTGGGCCTGTGCGATAGATCGGTGTAGCCCACCAGCCGTTGTGCGACGCGTTTGCTGTCGATATCTGCCAGCGCCGCCAGCGCACGGGTGACCAGCAGCTTCGACACGCCGACCCGGAAACTGCCGGTGATCAGCTTGATGCAGACCATCAGACTGCTGCGGTCCAACTGCGACCAGAACATCGGCAGCCGCTCGGCAAGTTCTTCAGGCGGCAGGCCGCGCAATGGCAACAGCTTGTCTTCCATCCAGGTGGCCAGACCTTCGTCATTACTGTGGTCGGCCTGGGGCAGTAACAGCGACAGGGTTTCCGCCAGGTCGCCGACCGCCTGATAGCTCTCTTCGAACAGCCATTCCGGCAGACTTGCCAGGGTCATGGCCTGTTCGCGCAGTACACGGGTCGGCACCAGTTGCCGTGGGCGGCCGCCTGACAGAAAGTACACCGCCCAGGCGGCGTCCTCTGCTGCCGCCTTTTCGAAGTAGTCGCGCATTGCGGCGAGTTTGGCGTTGCTGGAAGTGGTCGCGTCCAGCTGTGCGTAGAGTTCAGCAAAGGCTTTCATGACTGAGCCTCACCCGTGCCTGCCGCCTCGGGTTCGCCGGCTGCCGGGTTGCTGTCTTCTTCATCGCCGTATTCGGTGCTGAAGCCCTGTGCGTCGAGACCCAGTTCACGCAGGTAACGCACCAGTATGCCGACCGAGCCGTGGGTCACCATGACGCGTTCGGCACCGGTCTGTTCGACAGCCCACAGCAGGCCCGGCCAGTCGGCGTGATCGGACAGCACAAAACCGCGGTCCACACCGCGCCGGCGTCGTGTGCCGCGCAGCATCATCCAGCCGCTGGCAAACGCATCGCTGTATTCGCCAAAGCGCTTCATCCAGCTGCTGCCGCCCGCTGAAGGCGGGGCGAGGATCAACGCCTGGCGCAGCGCGGGATCGGTCTTTTTGAAATCGCCGGCGTATTGGGTTTCCGGGATGTAGATGCCGCCCTCGCGATACACGCGGTTCAGCGGCTCGACGGCGCCGTGGACCAGAATCGGTCCGATCTGCGCGTCAATGCCGTGGAGGATGCGCTGGGCCTTGCCGAACGAGTAGGCGAACAACACGCTGGCCTTGCCCTGGGCTGCATTGGCACGCCACCACTGGTTGATACCTTCGAAGATCTGCGCCTGCGGCGCCCAGCGATAGATCGGCAGGCCGAAGGTCGATTCGGTGATAAAGGTATGGCAGCGCACCGGTTCGAAGGCCGCACAGGTGCCGTCCGGCTCGACTTTGTAATCGCCGGAAGCAACCCAGACCTCGCCTTGGTACTCCAGTCGCACTTGCGCCGACCCCAGTACATGCCCGGCCGGATGCAGGCTCAGTTTCACCCCGTGATGGGTGATGGTTTCGCCGTACTCCAGAGTCTGCAGATTAATGTCCTGCCCAAGGCGCGAACGCAGAATACCCTCGCCACTGGCGGCTGACAGGTAATGCTCGTTGCCCGTGCGGGCATGATCGCCATGCGCATGGGTGATGACGGCGCGTTCGACAGGACGCCATGGATCGATATAGAAATCACCGGGTGGGCAGTACAAACCTTCGGGGCGCGCAACGACAAGATCCATGGGGCAACCGTATGGATGGGCTTGTTAGCTATGAGCCGGGAAGGATCTGGAAGTTCGGGGAGTTTGCGTGAGCGCTGCGGAGTGTGAGGCGCGACAGCAGGTGAATCAGGGCTCGACTCAAGGTCACCTTTTCGCCTCTGACTATCGTTCCCATGCTCCGCGTGGGAATGCCGTTCGTGACGCTCCGCGTCACACAGGGGTTCTGCGATGTCAGGTGGGTTGATGTTCGGCTCAGGTCACCTTTTCGCCCCTCGGCGACCTACTTTGATGGGGCCAAAGTAGGCAAACCCCCTCGCTCCGGTTTCCGGCCCGACTTCGTCGGGTTCCTTCGCCCTGTCACTGATCCGGGGGTCGCCGCAACGGGCCCTCCATGGCCCGGTGCGGCTAGCCTGGCGTCCTGCCAGGCTACCCCCGGATCAGCGCCAGGACTCAGCCGTCACTTACGTCGCACTCTGCGTCGTCAGTGCCATCGCGACAGAAAAGCGCTTTTATGCACGATGGTGTTTCTCCCGGACATTGATGACTCAAGCCGAGCCTGAATCTCACTGAATCGCAGAACTGTGTGACGCGGAGCGTCACGAACTGCATGACCACGCTGGAGCGTGGGAACGATAGGTGTACTGAAGAACACCATCGTGCCCATGCTCCCTCTGCGTCCGGTTTTCGGCGCTTACTTGCCCGGCGTCAGCGTCAGGCGCTGTTTGCCGTAGCCCTTTTCGTAGTTCTGTTGTTGCACCGGAATCGACTGGTACTGGCCTTTCTGCCACGGCTCGATGCTGTTGGCGTAGTACGGGCTGGCCGGGTTGCCGGACTGGCCGGTGCTGATCAGGCCGGTCATCGGTTCGACCAGGCTGAAGTCTACGATCATGCGCAGACCCGGTGCCATGCGGGCGTCGAAGCCCTTGCCCCACTCGAAGCCGGATACGTTCAGCGTCGTGTGATCACCGCCCGCCGGCGTGGCGCCCCGGTTGAACTCGCCGCCACCCAACTGCTTGGCCAGCGGGCTGGTCGAGGCCCAGTTGTCACGGTGCAGCTTGCCCCATTGCCAGGCCTTGTGATCGCTGCCCAACAGGCTGTCGCCGCTGGTGATGGCGGCCGCCAGACTGCGCGCGAGGATGGCCGGTTTGTCTTCCTTCTGCGGGGTTTTGACGTCATCCCAATAGGGGCTGTCATCGCGCCCCAGCAAGTGGTCGGCCTGTGGCGAGTAGGATGAACTGGCGTTGGCGACCAGTGCCTGCCAGGCAGGGCTGGTCTCCGGACCCAACTCATCAAGGAAAATCTGCTTGGCGCTTTCCTGCAGAAACAGCTCGTACAGCGCCGCATCAGCCGAGGTAGCACTGAGCTTGCCGTCGAACGCCATCAGGCGCGTGAACGCTTCACGGGCCTTGTTGCGATCGGCTTCGGGCAGGGCATCAATGGCCTGCTTGAGCGGCTTGCTCATGCCGGGCGCCTGAAACATGCTCTTGAGCTTGGCGGCGAACGTCGTGGTCTGGTCGTATTGCATGGCGATGGTGCTGCGCAGGTCCTGCTTGCCCCCGTTGGCCAGTTCGGCAATTCGCTCGGCGCGCTCCGGGTAGCCCCACGAGTTGGAGAGCTGCATGCCGTAGCCTTTCGGAATCGTGCGCTGATTGGCCGCGGCGAGCCAGCCTTGGCGCGGGTCCTGATCATAGGGATGAAGCATCGAGTCGGCAAAACCGTCCCAGTCGTACTTGCCATCCCAGCCCGGCGAAGGCAGCAGGCCCTGGCCTTCGCGGCGGTTCGGGAAGCGGCCAGTGACCTGCCAGCCAATGTTCGAGGCGTCGGCAAAGATCATGTTCAGGGTGATCGCCCGAATCTCGCGGCTGGTGTCGAAGGCTTTCTCGACGTTAGGTGCACGGGACAGATCGAAGAACGCATCCAGGCTCTTGTCGTCCTTGAAATTCGGGACTTGCAGCGCCAGGCTCAAACCGTTGCCGGGCGGGGTTGCAGAGGCGTTGAGCAGCGCGCCGTGGCGGGTCTCGTACACGGTTTCACGCAGCGGGCTGCCACCCTTGACCAGAAAGGTTTCCTGATGGGCCGTCGCTGGCAGCCATTTGCCGTCAACCATGTAGGAAACGCGGTTGCCTTCGCGCTTGATCTTCTCCAGAAACAGGTCCTGATTGTCGCCCTTGACGTTGCTCATGCTCCACGCGAGTTTGCCGTTGAAACCGCTGAGTACCAGTGGCATACCGGCGATGGTGACACCGGACACCTGGTATTTCGGTGCACGGATCTGCACGAAGCTCCAGGCAGAATTGAGCCCGGCAGGCAGTTGCATGTCACTGGCCAGCAGACTTTTGCCGTTGCGACTGCGTTGTGGCGCGATGGCCCAGTTACTGGAGGCCGCGACGCCGAGCATGTTCAGGTCCGAGAGCTGCAGGGCGATCCTGTTCAGATCGCTCAGGCCGGTGACCTGATTGTCCAGGTTCAGGCCCTTGAGCTTGTCGGCTTCGGCAAATGGTAATTCTTCGTCAGGGTAGGTCGGCAGTAGCCAGGCGAGCTTGTCCGCGCTGACTTTCTGCGCCAGGACCAGCGCCGACAGCTCTTCCTGCAGGTTGACCGACAGGCTGAAGTTGAGCAGGCTGAAGATCAGCGCCGAGTCTTCCGGCTTCCAGTATTCCGGCTTGTAGCCCGAGCTGGCGATATCGGCAGGCAGCTTGTCGCGATAACGGAACAGGTAGGCGTTCACACCGCGCGCATAGACATCGAAGAAGCGTTTCAAACGCGGCGAAGCGGCGTTGTACAGGTCGCTGGCGTTCTGCTTGAGGTTGACCGAGCGCATCAGGCGGTCGACGTCCAGCGCATCCGCGCCGGCCATTTCCGACAAACGGCCCTGCGCCAGCAGGCGCATGCCGAGCATCTGACTGATTCGATCACCGGCATGAACGTAGCCCAGCGTGAACAGCGCATCGTGGTAGCTGCTGCTTTCTATCAGCGGCATGCCCATGTTGTTGCGGCGCACGGAAACGTTCTGCGCCAGCCCCTTGAGCGGGAACGTCCCGGAAACAGGCAGCACGGTCTCGGGATCGTTGCCGCCCAACTGGCAGCCGGCAAGGCTCAGGAAGCTCGCCGCAGCAGCGGCAACGCCGAATCGGGGTAGAAAATGACGAAGGGCTGGCGAGGCCATGGGCAAGCTCCTGGAGGGGTAACGTACAAAAGTCGCTACGTTAGAGAGCAGGCAAGCCGCACGCAAGCGGCACGGACTAGTTTATTTCAGGATTTTGCAGAGGCTGGCCAGACGCCTCTTGCTCGCCACGCTCTGCGCCACATTGCAGCCATGGCTACATGCCTTGAAAGCATGCAGCACACTCAAATGAAAACGGCCTGCAATGCAGGCCGTCGTCAGAATGCTCCGCGCCTTACGCGCCGTGGCATTTCTTGAATTTCTTGTCGCTGCCGCACGGGCAGGGATCGTTACGACCGACATCCTTAAGGGTATTACGCACCGGCTCCTGATGGGCATGACCGCAGTTCGGGCCGTGTACATGGCCGTGCTGGTGGTCGTGGTGATCGTGATCATGGTTGCAATCGGGGCCATGCACATGGTCTTGCTGGTTCATCGGTTTTACTCCGCAATTAAATCTGGCGCGCATTATCCCGTAAATCATGGCCAAGCAGTATCGGCATATTGCGATTCGCACAGCGCCATTTTTTAAGTATGCTTAGTTTCAGTCGAGCGTTTTTCAGCGTTCTTTATTCCCCTATGCAGAGCCGACTCATGACCCGACAGGAACGTATCGCCAGGGCAATCGCCGCCAGTGGCTTGAAGAAAGGTGAAATTGCCGCCCAGTGCGGCGTGGCCAACTCTGCCGTTACCCAATGGATCAGCGGGGAAAGCAAAAGCCTGCGGCCGGAAAACCTTTACGCACTGGCGCGGGCCACGGGCTTTCGTGCCGAATGGCTGGCGATTGGCGAGGGACCGGAAAAAGCGCCTGCCTTCGACGCCAACGTTGCGCTGATCGATCAGCCGGACATGTCCTTCCGTTATCCGGTGATCAGCTGGGTGTCGGCAGGCTCTTGGGAGGAAGCGGTTCAGCCTTACCCCGACGGTTTTTCCGACCGCTATGAAATCTCCGACTATGACTCCAAGGGGCCGGCGTTCTGGCTGGAGGTCAAGGGCGATTCGATGACCGCGCCCACCGGCGTCAGTGTGCCGGAAGGAATGATGATTCTGGTGGACACGGAGGCCGATGTGCAGCCCGGCAAGCTGGTGATCGCCAAGCTGCCCGCCAGCAACGAGGCGACGTTCAAGAAGCTGGTCGAGGACGGCGGCACACGCTACCTGAAGCCCTTGAACCCGGCGTACAAAATGATCGAATGCGGTGCCGACTGTCGCATTATCGGCGTGGCGGTGA
This sequence comes from Pseudomonas sp. P129, assembly GCF_020312195.1. NCBI lineage: Bacteria > Pseudomonadati > Pseudomonadota > Gammaproteobacteria > Pseudomonadales > Pseudomonadaceae > Pseudomonas > Pseudomonas sp. P129. Next base: position 814,932 of record NZ_JAGPYS010000001.1, read on the forward strand.
GGATGACCGGCAAGCTGTAAGCCTTGTTTGACAAGGCTTGCGGGCGTTTTCACCGAAAATGCTCGTCAGGAAGCGTCCTACGAAATGCTTGCGAGGTTCCTACAGCTGGAATACTGTATTTATATACAGTTATGCCTCGGAGGCTGTCATGGCTGGCAATGATAATGGATCGGCAGGCAGGTCTTCCTACGAGCAGATCGGCAAGCGCATTCAACGGCTGGTATCCGCGCCCAATGTTCAAAAGACCCAGTGGGTCATCGTCGCCCGTCGTGATGATGAGCCCGTGGACAGCTGGAACGTGGTGCTGCAGGAAATCGAAGAGACCGAAGGCATCGAGATTGACCGTCAGCCAGACGGTTCGGTAAGGATCGGCTGGCAGCGCTACATCGATAACTGACCTCAAGCCTCCGTTGCTCTCCCGATAGCCCGGTGGGTTGATGGTGCACGTTTGCCTGTGATTTTAAGCATGCTTAATTTTTAGTTTTTTGAACGGTGCCGGCGCCGCGGCAATCCCCCGGCAGGTCCCCCAGTGTCTGAATTTTTCTGTGTTCGTGAACGGCTGTATTTCTTGAACGGAGTCAGAAGTGATGGATATCTTGAATGGTTTGGCAGACCGAGGCGAATGGCTGGTAGCCGGTCTGGTGGGTGCGATCATTTCTGGCTGGTGGCATAAGGCAGGTCTGCTTGACTGGCGTGCCTGGCTGGTTTTTCTGGTGACCGGTGTGGCCTGTGCGGTGTTCCTCACCGGCATCGCCAGTGATTACCTTGGCATCGCAGATCCGCGCAACACCACGGGCGTGGGGTTTCTGCTGGGCTCGTTCGGTGGTGCGCTGATCAGTGCCGTCAACCGGGCATTGTGGGCCGCGGACATCTGGAAGTTTCTTCTGGAACTGATCAAGGGCAAGCTGGGCGGATAGGCTGAATGATCATCGGCGCTGGATCAGGTCTTGCGGCAGCACATCGCCTGATGTGCCGACGCGGACGTTGTGCCTGAACACGATTCCGGTCTTGAGCTTGCCGTCCAGCTGATAATGGATCAGCTCATCAGGTTTTTTCAGCAGTTGAGCGATGTACCGTGCGTAGCGCCAGAGGTTGGTGCGAATCGGCACCACGAAGGTTTTGCGGCTATTACCGTCGACGACAAACCAGTCGCTGAACGTGTCATCGACAAGGACCATGTCATTGAGGGTGATCTTGTACTTCAGGCCACGCACCAGCAAGCTGTCTTCGTTGGGGTTATCAACTTCGAAGTACAGCTTGAAATCCTGCTGTGTCAGCCTCGCCTTGACCACCTGGACCTTCAGCAAATGCACTTCCGGTTCCTGAGCGCGGTCAAAGCTCAGGAGCGAGCATCCGCTGAGCCCGAACAGGATCAACGCAAGGCTTATGATTCTTGTAATGTGCGCCTGAAAAGACATGGATGTGCTCCCTTTGACACCTGAGTCTACCAACTCGACGGTCGAGGGCAACGCGCTTGTTGCGCTGTCTGACGCTACGCCATACTTTTACTGACGTGCATATTGGTGTCTTCTTCCATGAATCTCTACGAAATTGTCTTCAGCGCCGAACTGGTCGCCGGAGCACAACCCGAGAGGGTAAGGGCTAACCTTGGCAAGCTGTTCAATGCAGATGCCGAACGTCTGGACCTGCTGTTCTCGGGGCGCCGACTGGTTCTGAAAAACAATCTCGACGCGGCAACCGCAGAGAAATACCGCGCCACCCTCGAGCGCGCAGGCGCGCTGGTGCGTGTGCTGGAAATGAACACGCCACCGCCCATGGAAGAGGTCGAACTGGCGCCACCGCCCGACGCACCGAACTGGTTGCGCAAAGCCTCGGTCAGTCCGGGGCGTTTGCAGATCAAACCGCGCGACGCTTACATGGCGGCTTTTGTGGACGTCGATGCGCCGGATTACTCGGTCGCAGAAGCGGGCGTCGAGTTGCTGCCCGGCAAGCCTCAGCCTGTTGCGCCGCTGCTGGATCTCTCGCGTTTGAGCCTGGCCCCGGTGGGCAGCGACATGGGCCAGGTCGAAAAAGCCGAGGCGCAGGAGGCGCCCGATACGTCGCACCTGAAGATCATCCCGGAATGATGCTGCCAGTCAGCTGATTCCTGAAACGGAATTATTTTCAATCAGCCCTGTTACTTTCGAGCGTTCGTCCGGCTAACAGGCATTGAGAAGTATTCCATCAGGAGTTGCCCGATGTCCCGTTCGTTAGACACCCTTCTGCGTCCCAGTCTGTTGGCCGTGGCGATCGCCCTGTGCACGCCTCTGACCAGCCCGCTGTCGATGGCGGCGCAGCAGGCCAGCGTGGTTGCCTATGATCTGCCCGCAGGCCCGATGGCCACTACGCTGAATCAGATCTCCAGCCAGGGTGGCCTGGCATTGAGTCTTGACCCGGCGCTGGTCGCCGGCAAGACCAGCTCGGCGGTGAAAGGCAATTTCGATGCGGCCACGGCCTTGCGCGAGGCTCTGCGTGGCAGCGGCCTGCAACTGGTGCAGAGCAGCGCCGGGACGTACACGCTGATGGTCATGGAACAGAACGCCTTGAACCTGTCGGACGTGAACATCAACGCCAACAGCACGCCCCTCGAAGGCTCGGAAGCCGCAGGTTATCGCAGCGAGAACGTCAGCAGTGTCGGCGCGCTGGGTGGCATGCGGCTGCAGGACGCGCCTTATTCCATCAGCGTAACGCCTCAGGCGCTGCTGAAAAACATCCAGGCCACCTCGCTGGACGATGTCATCAAGCACAACCCGTTCACCCAGATGTACTCGCCGACCAGCGCCGGTTATGCCAGTGCCGTCAACATTCGAGGCTTCAGCAGCGCGGGCAGCCTGAACATCGCCAATGATGGCCTCCGTTTCACCAACGGTGCCGACGGCAGCAACTACATGGAAGAGATGGAGCAGCTGGAAGTCATCACCGGTCTGACCGGCTTCCTGTATGGTCCGGCCTCGCCGGGCGGGCTGGTCAATTACGTGCTCAAGCGCCCGACCTATCAACGCTACAACAGCGTCACCCTGGGCAATGCCGGGGGTGAGAATTACTACCTGCATGGTGACTTCGGCGGGCCGATCGACAGCGAGGGCAAATTCGCCTATCGCCTCAATGTGCTGACTCAGGATGGCGAAACCGCTGTCGATCTGAACAAGCGTCGCCGCGAGATGATTTCCCTGGCGCTGGACTGGAACGTGTCCGACGACCTGCTGGTGCAGTTCGACGCCTCGCACAAGAAGACCGAAATTCGCGGCCTGACCAGTTACTGGTATTTCGGTGACCAATCCCTGCGCCCCGGCGCGGCATCGCTGGACAACGACAAGCTCTACAGCCAGAAGTGGTCGTTTTCCGATTACGAGTCCGACAAGGCCGGCGTGCGTGCCAAGTGGCGCTTGAACGACACGTTCACCTTGCGCGCGGCCTTCGCTGCCCAGCAGTACACCTCGGAGAACACCTACACCGGGCCGACGGTCTACAGCGCGGGCCTTTACTCGCAGCCGCTGTATGCCTTCGCGCCGATTGAAACCGAAGAAAAGACCGGTTCGCTGTTCCTCGATGCGGCGTTCGATACCGGCTTTATCGGTCACAAGGTCACTGTGGGCTATCAGGGCAATACCTCACGGCAGAAACAGTACGAGGATCACATTCCGTACACGCCCGATCAGCCAGGCCCGCAATACACCTCGCCGGTGGGCACGATACCGCTGGACCAGACGCCTCAGGTCGGTAAACCGTCTTACTCCATCGGGCATGGCGACCAGCGCCTGGCCAACAGTTCGGAAAGCAATAACGTCCTGATCGGTGACGTCATTACTTTCAATGAGCAGTGGTCGGCGATCCTGGGTGTGACCAACACACAGATCAAAACCTACGCCAACGAGTTCGTCTACGCCAAGGCGTTCGGTTCCGCCGAAACCGAGACCACCTACAACGAGAGCAAGACCTCGCCGAACATCTCGCTGGTCTATAAACCGCTGCCGTGGCTGACCACCTACGCGACGTATATAGAAGGCCTGCAATCGGGCGGCGTCGCGCCTGGCGGCACCGCCAATGCCGGCCAGGCGTTTGCGCCTGAAATCAGCGAACAATACGAAATCGGTGCCAAGGCGACACTGGGCGAAACCCTGCTGACCCTGGCGCTGTTCAACATCGAGAAGCCCAACGGCTACACCACAGGCGCGAACATCTACGTCGTGGACGGACGTCAGGAGAACAACGGCCTGGAATTCAGCGTCACCGGCAAGGTCATCCCGGAACTGACCGTGGTGGGCGGCTTTACCTTGCTCGACCCGAAAATCAAGAAAACCGGTGTCGCGGCGGATGAAGGCAACGTGCCAACCAACGTCGCCAAGCAACTGGCCAAGGTCTATGCCGAATACGACATCAACCCTGTACCAGGCCTGGCCATGACCGGCGGGGCGTTCTACACCGGCAAGCAATACACCGATCAAAGCAACGAAAACGACCTGCCGTCCTTCACCACCTTCGACGCCGGAGCCCGCTACCGCCTGCGCCTTGCAGAAAACGACCTGACCCTGCGCGTCAACGTCAGCAACCTGACCAACAAAGAATACTGGCTCAACAGCAGCTACCTGGGCGACCCACGCACCGTCGCGTTTTCGGCGCAATTGGAGTTTTAAGGCGAGCCACACCCACCTGATAACGCAGACCGCCGTGTGACGCAGAGCGTCACGAACGGCATTCCCACGCGGAGCATGGGAACGATAGTCAGAGGCGAAAAGGTGACCTGAGTCGAGCCCCAATCCACCTGACAGCGCAGAAGCGCCGTGTGACGCGGAGCGTCACGAACTGCATTCCCACGCGGAGCATGGGAACGATAGTCGAACGCGGAGTTCTGGACGCTCAGGCAAAGAGCCGCAACTCACTCCACATAAGCCGAACAGCATTTCTTGAACTTCTGCTCACTGCCACACGGACACGCATCATTACGCCCAGCCTTCAACGGCACGGTTGAGTCGATAAAATACCAGCGCCCCTGATTCTGCACGAACGACGAACGCTCCCTATGACTGTGCTCACCATTGCCATCGTGCCAGCGAGCGGTAAAGGTCACGAACGCATGCTCCGGCTTGCCGCCGAACACCTCCGAGCTTTCTACCTCCAGACCCAGCCAGGTGCTCTGCGCACTCCACTGAGCGATGGCCTCACGGTCCAGACCGCCTTGCTGCACCGGCAAAGTAGTCTGCACCAGGTAGTCGGTCAGCCCCAGCACATAGGCGCTGTAGCGCGAGCGCATCAGCTTTTCCGCGCCGGGTGCAGGCTGACCTGCGTGATAGCGACCGCAGCAGGCCAACAACAGATCGCCGCTGCCGCAGGGGCAAATGGCACTACTCATAGGTCACCACCAATACTTTCCAAAATTCTCCGGGTTGGCCCAGTACTTCGCGTTCAGCCAGTCGGGCACCTGTTTGTACTCACGCAAGTCGTACGTAAACAGGTTCAGCACCTGCTCGTCGCGGGCGAAGCGTTCGCTGCATTGCAGCGCCAGCGAGAAAAAATCGGTCTCCTGCCAACCGCAGGCCTGCAAATCGGCAAGCACCGCGATGCGGCTGGCGTTGAGGTTGCGGATGCCACCCAGCAGTTCCAGGCCAGTGCGCTTGGGGATGTGTTCCAGACAATCGACCACCAGCGCCAGATCGAAACGTTGCGCCGCCAGATGGGCAGGCAGCGCACCGGGTTCGGCCAGCGCCACCTCGGTCTGCGGGTGGGCCTCCTGAAAGGCTTGCAACGCCGGGAACGCCTGAGCGCCGATCAACAGCAGGCGTTGCGGCGCACAGCGATCGAGCAGGGCGGCCAGCGCTTGTTGGGGCGTACGGTTCGAGTAGCCGACGGTCATCGAAAGTCCTCTGATTGACGAACAAGACTAGCCTGCCGGGCCGGCTCTGAACAGCCGTCAGTCCAAGGCCGGTGTCCACAGATGCACGACAACGATCTATGCTTGATCTTTTTCAACACACCGCTGGCATATTCGGCGTACAGCACGTCTACTGTGCGGCGACGAAAAGCATGCGAAGACTGCAATTTCGTAACGGATCATGACAAGGGGTGGGCAGGCAATGAAGGTGTTTTGGGGGCTGGGAAAGATATTGATGCTGAGCTTCTGGCTGGTGGTGCTGGTCAACGCGGCGATTGAGGCGCCCAGCCCGTTTGGCGTGATGATCGACATGGCCGGCGCGGTGCTGCTGTTGACTCATTTGCTGGAACTGATTCTGTTCAACGGCAGCCTGCGCGGTCGCCGGCATCCGTGGCGCGACCGGGGCAAAATCATCCTGTTCGGCATCTTTCACGTTCAATCCATCGGCCGTCCGGTCAGGGGACACACTCATGCGTAAGCTCGTTCTGCTGGCAGCATTGTTCAGCCCTCTGGCCATGGCCCAGGCAATTATCGTTGCTCCGCACTCGCTGATGCGTCTGCCTGGCAACAGCAGCGTTCTGCAGGTCGAGCGCCTTGAAGTGGCCGACTACGGCACTCTGCTGATCCCGGCCGGTATCGATGATGTGAAGATTGGCGAGCTGGTGCTGGGGCACGAAGCGCGAATTGCCATCGTCCCTGGCGTGCAGGCGTTCAATATGGTGGTGCTGCACGGTGAGTTCGGCACCGGCAGCCAGATCACCGCACGGGGCGCGCCGGGTACGTTCGAGAAACCGGCACGGCCTGGACGCAACCTGACCCTGCGCCTGCAGAGCCTGGATGCTGAAGAACTGTCGATTGACGCCCGCGGTGGTGCAGGCAGCCCAGGCTATGCCGGGCTGGACGGCGGCACGGGCGAAGACCCTGGTTGCACCTGGGGCCGGGCCGGGCGTGGTTATAACGGCGACAGCGGCGGCAATGGCCACGATGGTGCTGCGGGCGCGCAGGTTCGTCTCGAATTGCCACAGAGCTATCCGGCCGAACGCATCAAGGTGAATGTCGCGGGTGGCGCAGCGGGCAAGGCTGGCGAAGGCGGCAAGGCAGGCAAGGGCGGTGCGTCCAAGGGCTGTATCGTCTACCGCGCTGAAGGCGGCAAGGCTGGCAGACAGGGTGAGCCCGGTCTGCCAGGTGCTCCAGGACCGGCAGGCGCGTTGATCCTGCAACGTCTGTAATCTGCGAGATGTCCGGATCAGGTGCAAGGCCATGATCCGGACAGTCGCGAATCGCTTCACATCATATTATTGCGGTACGCCTTTTTCCCAATTCTTCCAGTCGCCGACAATCGCCTGCACCAGCGGGTTACCGGTGCGGTAGAGGTTTTCCAGCGCCGGGACGAAGGCACCCTGATCGGCGTACTTGAGCAGGTTGTCCACCTCGCTGTAACCCGGATACGGACGATCGAAGTCGGAGCCCGCACGTAGGACAGCCAGGCGATTGACATCGACCTTGCCGGCCTTGCTGGCTCGCAACAGAGCCTCGTAGGTGGAGTTATCCTCCTGCTGGGTGGTGCAATACTCGCCTTTACCGTCGGTCAGCAGCTTGGTCCAGACTTCCGCACGCTCGCTCAGACGCGTCCCGGAAAACCAGGTATTGCCCGCCAGCGTGTCGCACTGCGTGACCTGCGGCGGCTGGTTGGCCGGCGCATAAGGGTATTTGACGCGCCACGCGGCGGATTCCTTGCTCTCGCTGAGCGTCACCTTGTGCGACAGGGCAAACGCCTTGGCCTGCAGCTTGGGGTTGAGCTCGAAGACTTCGGTCTTGTAATCCAGTGGCGGCTTCTCGTTCGGGCCCTTGGTGTTGATGCCCAGATAACCGGTCGGCCATTCCTTGGGCACATCGCGGGAGTCGATTTCCCACTGCGTGCCGAACTCCACCAGATAATGCGCCCAGGCCGTGGTGCCGAGTGTGCCGCGGTGCGGGTTGATGCCGGCAATGCCCGCGACAATGAAGTACGTCTTGCGCAGGTCGAATTGCGGCGACAGGGCCAGCGCCAGGGTCGATGCCGCAGCGTTGGTCTGGCCCATGCCGGTGACCAGCAGGCACACGTCCTGATCATTGCAGCGTATGGCCGGGTACTCGGCGGCAAGGCCGGGCACCTGGATTTCCTTGGTCAGGTGCAGCCGGTCGATCCAGTTCTGTGCTTCGGGCGCAAACATCGCGATCAGCATGACCTTGGGTGTGACCGGTGCCACCGGTGCGGTAGCCGCCCAGACAGCCGGGCTGAGCAGTGCCAGCGTGGCGCAGAGCGTGTTGCGAGTGGTGTGTTTCATGAAAACTCCTGTCGTCATAATAAGGTTCAGAACTGGTAACCCACGCCTGCGTAATAGCCCCAGCCATCGGAGCGCGCGCGGAAGTTGCCATCGCCGAAGTTCAGCTCGCTGCCGTCCTGCCAGTTGCCGCCGTTGTGGAAGTAGCGGCCAACCAGGGTGAAGCGCAGGTGCGTGAAGGCATAAAGCAGCACATTGGTGGCGACCGTGGAGTTGCCGGTGCGTGCCGGATCGTTCTTGAGGTCCGAGCCGAAATCGAAGTTGGTGAAGCCGATGTAGGTCAGCGACGCACCGTTATCGAAGGTGCTGATCGGTACGATGTATTTGAGCTGCGCGCGGTAGCCGTCCCACGAGTACTCGTTGCTGGCACCGTAGTTCTCCCACTGGTAGCGGCCATAGAAGTTGGCTGACAGATTGACCCGCGAGTGGGTATCGATGTCAGTGCCCAGGCCGCTGTACAGGGTGTTGGCCCGGTTGGCCGTATTGCTGCCATGGTCATAGATCCAGTCGAAGGCGACGTACCATTCTTTGAATGGGCCGATGGCCAGGCTGCGTCCGGCGAGGTAGTCGATCGAGATGCGTGGTTCGTGCTCCATGAACAGCGGCGAGCCGTGGTCCCAGACGCCTTTGTCATTATCATTGCCGATGCCGAGGATCTTCGGCACATCGACATAGCCATACAGCTCGAACGGCCCTTTGCGACCGAAGTATTCGTACTCTAGGTAGATGTCATCGTTGGGCTTGGGGCCGAAGCTGATGTCCTTGCTGCCGATCAGCGTCAGGTCCTGGTTGAACCAGTCTGAAAAATACGCGCCTTTACCTTCCTTGGGCGAGGCGGGCGGGCTGAGTGCTTCGCCCTGCGCCGAGTCTTCGGCAGCGGCGGGCGCTGCCAGGACGCTGGTACAGGGCAGCGCCGCGGCGGCGGCGAACAGCAGAGGCATGAGAAATCTTGAGGGCATTGCGGGTCGGGTGAATGGCGGCTGTGGCATTGAAGCTCCTTTTCGTGGGCGCGTACTGCTGATCGCAAGCGTTTGCACAGCCCATGCCAAACTGTTTCAAGATGTTGAATGCCTTGGATATCAAGTGCAGAAGATGACCGATCGGGCAGGAAAACGCCCGCAAGCTGTGCGCGGTGTCACCGCCAGTGCCCCGTGATGTTCCGTTTTACCTCAAAGGCCCGGACGAGCAGCGGCGAGCATGACCACGGCCAGACCGATCATCAGGTTGATGCCGACCAGGCGGCGGATATTGCCCAATGCTGCCGCGCCCTCGGCCCACTGTTCGGCTTCCACGGCGCGACGCAGCTCAGGCAGTTGCAATGACTGGATACGCAAAAACAGCGCAACCATGACGACGTACAGGCCCATCATGATCTGCACATAACGCGGCGCGGTTTCAAAGCCGGTGAAGTTGAGGTGAATCATGCCGATGCCGGTTATCGGCAGCAGCACCACCGCGGCCCAGACCCAGGCAAAGAAGCGCGGAAACACCTGGACCCACACTTTCAAGCGAGAAGGGCCTTCAAGTGCTGCAATGACTGCCGGGCGCAACACCATCCAGGCGAAAAACATGCCGCCAACCCACACCAGGGCAGCCAGCAGATGCAACGTATAGACAGTAGAAAAAGCGGTCATCGGACACTCCGTTCTGCGCGGATGGATTTAGCGCGCTATGATAGCGCCCACTCAGAACTACTGAAAATTTATCCAGCCTTTTTAGCCGTGCCCCCGAACCGAAGCCAATGATCAGTACCGAACTCAAAACCCAGATCCAGGGCGCTTACTCGCGTTTCCTCGAAGCCAAGAGCCTCAAGCCACGCTATGGCCAGCGATTGATGATCGCTGAAGTCGCCAAGGTGCTGGGGGACATTGACACCGATGAAGAGGGCCGTCGTTCGGGCGATCCTGCGGTAGTGGCCGTCGAAGCCGGAACGGGTACCGGCAAGACCGTGGCTTACGCCATCGCCTCGATCCCCACCGCCAAGGCGGCAGGCAAGCGGCTGGTGATCGCCACCGCGACCGTCGCCCTGCAGGAGCAGATCGTCTACAAGGACCTGCCGGACCTGATGCGCAACAGCGGTCTGAATTTTACCTTCGCCCTGGCCAAGGGGCGCGGGCGTTACATGTGCCTGTCCAAGCTCGACGCATTGCTGCAGGAAAGTGACGCGACCAACGCGACCGCGCAGCTGTTCGAGGAAGAAGGCTTCAAGATCGAAGTCGATGAGGCCAGCCAGAAGCTTTTCACCAGCATGTTGCAGAAGCTGGCGGGCAACAAGTGGGACGGCGATCGCGACAGCTGGCCGCAGGAACTCGCCGATCAGGACTGGGCGCGTCTGACCACCGATCACAGCCAGTGCACCAACCGGCACTGCCCCAACTTTCAGCAGTGCGCCTTCTATAAAGCGCGTGAAGGCATGGGCAAGGTCGATGTGATTGTCACCAACCACGACATGGTGCTGGCCGACCTGGCACTGGGCGGCGGTGCGGTGCTGCCGGACCCGCGTGACACCCTGTATGTCTTCGACGAAGGTCATCACCTGCCGGACAAGGCCATCGGCCACTTTGCCCACTACACCCGATTGAAATCGACCGCCGACTGGCTGGAACAGACCGCCAAGAACCTCGCCAAGCTGCTGGCCCAGCATCCGCTGCCCGGCGATCTGGGCAAGCTGATCGAGCAGGTGCCGGAGCTGGCCCGCGAGATCAAGGGCCATCAGCAGTTCATGTTCGGTGCCTGCGAGCAACTGGCGGATTTCCGCGCCGGTGAAGACATGCAGGGCCGCGAGCGCCCACGTCACCGCTTTGTCGGCGGCGTGATTCCCGAGCACATCCGCGAGATGGGCATCGAGCTCAAGAAGGGCTTCGCGCGCCTCGACGACCTGTTCACGCGCCTGACCGAGCTGCTCAAGGAAGGCATGGACGGTGAGGTCAACATCGGCATCGCCAGCCATCAGGCCGAAGAATGGTATCCGCTGTTCGGCAGCCTGCTGGCTCGCGCGCATGGCAACTGGGAATTGTGGACAGCCTTCACCGCCGAAGACCCGGAAGACAGCCCGCCAATGGCGCGCTGGCTGACCCTGGCCGACAGCGGTGCAATGTTCGATATCGAGGTCAATGCCAGCCCGATCCTGGCGGCGGAAATGCTGCGTCGCAATTTGTGGAACATCGCCTACGGAGCGCTGGTCACCTCGGCGACCCTGACCGCGCTGGGCAAGTTCGACCGCTATCGCATGCGCGCCGGCCTGCCCAAGGGGGCGGTGACCGCGGTGGTGCCAAGCCCGTTCCATCACGCTGATGCCGGCGTGCTGCGCGTACCCGACCTCAAGGCCGACCCGCGTGACTCGGTGGCGCATACCGCCGCGATCATTCGCGACCTGCCCGGTCTGGTGGAAGGTTCGCGAGGCACGCTGGTGCTGTATTCGTCGCGCAAGCAGATGCAGGATGTGTTCGACGGCCTGGACCGTGACTGGCGCAAGCAGGTGTTCATTCAGGGCAACCTGTCCAAACAGGAAACCCTCAACAAGCACAAGGCACGCGTCGACAGCGGCGAGTCCAGCGTACTGTTCGGGCTGGCCAGCTTCGCCGAGGGTGTGGATTTGCCCGGTGCCTACTGCGAACATGTGGTCATCGCCAAGATCCCGTTCGCGGTGCCGGATGACCCGGTCGAGGCCGCGCTGGCCGAGTGGATCGAAGCGCGTGGCGGCAACCCGTTCATGGAGATCGCCGTGCCCGATGCCTCGTTGCGTCTGGTGCAGGCCTGTGGCCGCTTGCTGCGCACCGAAGAGGACCGCGGCACCATCACGCTGCTGGACCGGCGGGTGGTCACCCAGCGCTATGGCAAGGCGATTCTCAATGCGCTGCCACCGTTCCGCCGGGAAATAACGTGAGCCAAAGATGAAGAGCGTTTCACATCTGTTCCCAAAGCGCTCGATCACTGAAACAATACGGGCCGTTTAGCCTGTCGCCAGGCTCATGTTGCAGTCAGGAGTCAGCCGTTGCAGATCCAGGGTCATTACGAACTTCAATTCGAAGCAGTACGTGAAGCCTTTGCGGCGCTCTTTGACGACCCTCAGGAGCGCGGCGCTGCCTTGTGCATTCAGGTCGGCGGCCAGACCGTCATCGATCTGTGGGCGGGCACCGCCGACAAGGACGGTGCCGAGGCGTGGCACACCGACACTATTCTCAACCTGTTCTCTTGCACCAAGACCTTCACCAGCGTGGCCGTTCTGCAACTGGTCGAAGAGGGCAAGTTGAAGCTGGACGAACCCGTGGCCAGGCTCTGGCCCGAATTCGCCGCGGCGGGCAAGGCCTCTATCACTCTTCGCCAATTGCTCTGCCATCAGGCCGGCCTGCCCGCGTTGCGTGAACCGTTGCCTGCCGAAGCGCTTTACCAGTGGGACACCATGACCGCCGCCCTGGCAGCCGAAGAGCCCTGGTGGACCCCGGGCCAGGGGCATGGTTATGCGGCGATCACCTATGGCTGGCTGGTGGGCGAGATGCTGCGCCGCGCCGATGGCCGAGGCCCGGGGGAGTCCATTGCGGCGCGTATTGCCCGCCCGCTGGGGCTGGATTTTCATGTGGGCCTGGCCGATGACCAGTTTCATCGCGTTGCCCACATCGCGCGTGGCAAAGGCAATGCCGGTGACGACGCTGCCCAGCGCGTGCTGCAGGCGACGATGCGCGAGCCGGCTTCGATCACCGCCAAGGCGTTTACCAACCCGCCGTCGATCATGACCAGCACCAACAAGCCGGAGTGGCGGCGCATGCAGCAACCGGCGGCCAACGGCCACGGCAATGCGCGCAGTCTTGCCGGTTTCTATAACGGTTTGCTCGATGGCAGCCTGCTTGAAGCAGACATGCTCAGCGAGCTGACCCGTGAACACAGCCTCGGTCAGGACAAGACATTACTGACCTCGACCCGTCTGGGACTGGGCTGCATGCTCGATCAGCCGGGCGTTGCCAATGCGACTTACGGCCTGGGGCCCAAGGCCTTTGGCCATCCGGGGGCGGGCGGTTCGGTAGGGTTTGCCGATCCCGATCACGAGGTTGCCTTTGGCTTCGTTACCAATACGTTGGGGCCCTACATTCTGATGGACCCACGCGCTCAGAAACTGGTCGGGGTTCTGCGTGAGTGTTTGCAGTAAGTATCGGCTATAAGTGCTTGTTTCATACCGACTGTCAGTTAAATGGCTGTAACAGGAACCGTACGACGGTTTCTTTTTCCAACTGCATCTTTATGCATGTTATACCGGCGTAGTTACGTCCTTCTGTCTGATCAAAAACCGTTGCGGGTTACCCATGTCGTCTAATAAAAGCCTCGTTCTCGCCCTGTGCATCGCCGTGACCGGCTGTGCCCAAACCCCACAATCCGACTCTGCTGCAACCGGAGGCCATTGGTGGCAGTTCGGTTCCGGCAGCGAGTCCGCTGACGCAGGCACCGCTGCCAAGGCTCCGGCACCGAGCCCGGCGCCCGCTCCGGTTGCCAAGGCTGCTGCAACGCCGCCACCTGCGACGGGTGCTGAAAACAGCGCGCCGTGGTACTGGCCGTTCGGCTCCAGCGACAGTGCTCAGGCCAAACCTGATGCCGTTGCCGACAAACCGGCAGCCAAGCCAGCGGCGCCGTCGATGGTCGCCAAGTCGGAAACCGACACCAAGTGGTGGTGGCCGTTTGGCAACGACTCCGCCAAGGACGAGCCTAAAGCGCTGCCGATGCCTGATCCGAAAGTGACCCAGGCGTGGCTGGACGAGTACGAGCCGCGCCTGCGCGCTGCAATCAAGGACAGCCCGTTCCAGCTGGAGCGCCGCGAAGACCTGCTGGCAATCACCGCGCCAGTCGACAGCTCGTTCAACCCTGACCGTCCAGCCATGCTGCTGCCCAACACGCTGGGTCCGATCACCCGTCTGGCCAAGGTGGTCGAAGGCGATCAGAAAACTGCCGTGTTGATTCTCGGTCATGCCGACACGTCGGGTCCTACCGACGCCAACCAGAAGATCAGCCAGGAACGCGCGCAGTCGGTTGCCGCGATTTTCCGTCTCAGTGGCCTGGAGCGTAACCGCCTCAGCCAGCGTGGCATGGGTGCGGTGATGCCGCGCGCCGCCAACGACAGCCTGCAGGGTCGTGCGCTCAACCGCCGGGTCGAGATTCTCATGACGCCGCAGGACACCATGCGCGCGCTGATGAGCCGCTATGCACTGCCGCCAGTGGCGCCGACCATGGTTGCTACCCAGGACGTCAAGCCGGTTGCTCCGGCACCTGCCGCCGCACCGGCCAAGAAAGCCGCTGCGAAGAAAGACACCGCCAAGAAAGCTGCACCGGCCAAGGCCAGCACCGCCAAGAAGGCCGCGCCAGCCAAGACCACCGCAGCGGCCAAGAAGCCGGCAGCGACCAAAGCGGCGGCCAAGGCTCCGGCCAAGAGCACAACGCCCGCCAAGAAGGATGACAGCCAGGCCAGTAACTAAGCCTGTCAGCACCCACGCGGATCGTCACTGACGCTTCGCGTGGAGTCGATCCGTGCCCTCGCAGGAACCAGACCATGACCCAGACCCTGGCCGATATGCGCCGTGATTACACGCGCGACGGGTTGACCGAAGCGCAATCGCCGGACGAGCCCTTTGCACTCTTCCATGCATGGTTCGCCGATGCGGTGAACACCGAGCAGCCGCCTGTCGAGGCTAACGCCATGACATTGGCGACGGTTGATGAGGAAGGACGTCCACATTGCCGCGTCTTGCTGCTCAAGGGCCTCGACACTCAGGGTTTCACGTTTTTCACCAACTACGAAAGCGCCAAGGGCCAGCAACTGGCTGCCCGTCCATTTGCCGCGATGACTTTCTTCTGGCCGACACTGGAGCGCCAGGTGCGTATCGAGGGGCGGGTCGAGAAAGTCTCTGCGCAAGAGTCCGACGCTTATTACCAGGTGCGCCCCCTGGGCAGTCGTCTGGGGGCATGGGCCTCGCCACAGAGTCGTGTAATCGCGGATCGCGACGAACTGGAAGGCCTGATCAGACAGACGGAACAACGCTTCGCAGACACCCAGCCACACTGCCCCGAGCACTGGGGTGGCTATCGTCTTTTGCCCGAGCGAATCGAGTTCTGGCAGGGTCGCTCCAGTCGACTTCACGACCGTTTGAACTATCGTTTGATAGACGACAGATGGACACGTGAGCGCCTTGCACCCTGATTGAATTATTCGTTTGGCCAATCGTCTGAGCGTTATACGGGCTATGGCTGTATGAGGCCTGAATCAATTTAATTTGCAGGCTCGGGGCCGTGACAGCACCTTTGTCGGGTAGTCTAATGGCCACTGATTCCTCTGGAGATTCCTTTTATGCGCAAGTCTGCTCTTCTGGTTGCTTCGTTCACTGCCATGGCTCTGACGCTGGGCGGCTGTACCTCGAATCTGACCGGTGATTCCTACTCCCGTGACGAGGCCAGGACCGTACAGACAGTTCGCATGGGGACGATCGAATCCTTGCGTCCGGTCAAGATCGAGGGCACCAAGACCCCGATCGGCGGCGCGGCGGGTGCAGTCGTTGGTGGTGTGGGCGGTAGCGCCATCGGCGGTGGTCGCGGCAGTATCGTGGCAGCGGTGATCGGCGCAGTGGCCGGTGGTTTGCTGGGTTCGGCGACCGAGGAAGGCCTGACCCGTACGCAAGGTGTCGAGATCACCGTGCGTGAGGATGACGGCAGCATGCGTGCCTACGTGCAGCAGGTTCAGGAAAACGAGATTTTCCGGGTCGGCGAGCGCGTGCGCATCATGAGCGTCAACGGCACCAGCCGCGTTACCCACTGATCTGCAATACCGCACAGCAAAACCCCGAGCCGCAATGCTCGGGGTTTTTTATTGGTGCGCCACGCATGCGCGTGAATATCGTGCCAATGCTCTGCGTTGGCATGCAGTTCTGGACGCTCCGCGTCCGTTCCTGACGGTGAACCGCAGCTTTTATGTGTGACGCGGCGCGTCACGAAATACATTCCCGCACGGATCGCGGGAACGATAGTCACCCTGGGCTCAGCCCTCGATCCCCAGCATGTCCCGCACCAGCGCTTCGGCCACCCGAATGCCGTCCACGCCAGCCGAGAGAATCCCGCCCGCATAGCCAGCGCCTTCACCGGCCGGGTAAAGGCCTTTGGTGTTCAGGCTCTGCATAGTCGGCCCGCGGGTAATGCGCAGCGGTGCCGAGGTACGGGTTTCGATGCCGGTCAGGACGGCGTCGTGCAGCGAGAAGCCTTTGATCTGCTTGTCGAACGCAGGCAGGGCTTCACGAATGGCTTCGATGGCAAAGGCGGGCAGAGCCTCGGCAAGGTCCACCAGCTTCACGCCCGGCTTGTAGGACGGTTCAACGCTGCCCAGGGCTGTCGAGGCCCTGCCGGCAATGAAGTCGCCGACCAGTTGCGCAGGGGCCTCGTAACTGCTGCCGCCGAGCAGATAGGCGTGAGACTCCAGACGCTCCTGCAATTCGATACCGGCCAGCGGGCTGCCCGGGTAGTCCTGTTCCGGCGAGATACCGACCACGATGCCCGAGTTGGCATTGCGCTCGTTGCGCGAGTATTGGCTCATGCCGTTGGTGACCACTCGGCCGGGCTCTGACGTGGCTGCCACGACCGTGCCGCCAGGGCACATGCAGAAGCTGTAGACCGAGCGGCCGTTGCTGGCGTGGTGCACCAGTTTGTAATCGGCTGCGCCGAGCTTCGGGTGACCGGCATATTTGCCCAGTCGCGCGCGGTCGATCAACGATTGCGGGTGTTCGATGCGGAAGCCCACCGAGAACGGCTTGGCTTCCATGAACACGCCACGGCCGTGCAGCATGCGGAAGGTGTCACGGGCACTGTGGCCCAGCGCCAGAATCACGTGCCGGGACTCGAGCTGTTCGCCGCTGTCCAGCTGCACGCCCAGCAATTGGCCGTCCTCGATCATCACGTCGGTCACGCGCTGCTGAAAGCGCACTTCGCCGCCCAGCGCTTCGATCTGATGGCGCATGTTCTCGACCACACCGGTCAGGCGGAACGTGCCGATATGCGGTTTGCTGACATAGAGGATTTCTTCCGGCGCGCCGGCCTTCACGAACTCGTGCAGCACCTTGCGGCCGATGAATTTCGGGTCCTTGATCTGGCTGTAAAGCTTGCCGTCGGAAAAGGTCCCGGCACCGCCCTCGCCAAACTGCACGTTGGACTCGGGGTTGAGTACGTTTTTGCGCCACAGCGCCCAGGTGTCCTTGGTGCGCTGACGAACTTCGGTGCCGCGCTCGAGGATGATCGGCTTGAAGCCCATCTGCGCCAGCAGCAGCCCGGCAAAGATACCGCAGGGCCCGAAACCCACGACGATCGGGCGCTCTGTCAGCCCCTCGGGAGCGTGACCGACGACTTTGTAGCTGACATCAGGTGCCGGGCCGACGTGGCGGTCATTGGCCAGCTTGCGCAGCAGTGCTTCTTCATCCTTGACCTGGAAGTCGATGGTGTAGATGAAGCACAGCTCGGAAGACTTTTTGCGCGCGTCGTAACTGCGCTTGAAGAGGGTAAAGTCCAGCAGTTCGCCGCTGTCGATACCCAGGTGCTTCAAGAGCGCAAGGCGCAGGTCTTCTTCCGGATGATCGATCGGCAGCTTGAGTTCGGTGATTCGTAACATTAAGGGGTCCAGTTTTCGGGCCGCAGGTTCAGCCCGACAGCACTACAAGAACCGGCGATTATAAGCGCTGAACCCCTTTGGCGGCGAGCCTGGGCGATCAGTCGTCGCGTGAACCGCCGTAATAACCGCAGCCACGCTGGGCCTGGCCGTTGATGCGCAGCTCTGCGGTGAGGTGTTGCACCGAGCCGTCGACACTGTCGACGCAGCGCTGTGGTGCGACCCAGATCTCGATACGCTGGTTGTTGGCTTCGCTGCTGACGCTGAAACTGCCGTCCGGCAGCTTCTCTTCCACGTAGGGCAACGCCAGTGGCGCGACGCCCTCGCGCTCCAGAACCATGCCCTTGCCGCTGACATTGACGTTCCAGGCGGGTTTGTTGCCATTGACGTGCAATGTCAGGCGTTTGAAGTTGAGGTCTTCACAGGCCTGGCCTGGACGTTCGACGCGGTACAGCTGATGCAGGTCCAGCTGACCGTCACTGTTGGCCGCCTTGCTCGCGGCAAAGCTGCCGCGCAGATCGGCAAACACCGTGCCCTTGCTGTCCGCCAGCGAGGCCGCTTCCTGCAGAATGCCGGTGTTGCCGCGATCCTTGACCACGTAGCGACGCTGCTCGTTACACGGCTTGAACAGCAACTGGCCGTTCTCCCCGGTCAGATCGCCCTGCATGCGGAGCATGCCCGCCGTGGAAACCTTCGGTTCCTCGGTCTGTTTACCGAGCAACTGACACCCGGCAAACAGCGGTAGAAGAGCAAATACGAGGACGGAACGGGCAGCAAACATGATGTGGTCTCCAGACAAGTGCCGCCACGTTACTCAGACTGGAGGTGCATCACAAGGGTCTGGATGCTTATCGCGCGAGCAGTGGCTTTGACTATCGTGCAGGCCTGACTCTGACAGTAGGAGCGAACGTGTTCGCGAAAGGGGCGTTTTGTTCGACGAAAATACATCGTTTAAACGAACGCCTTCTCGAACAGGCGAAGCATCGCCCGATTCGCTCCTGCAAAACCGTTTCGGCCTCTCGGGACGTGGCGTGCGCTTAGCCGCCCAGATACGCGTCCCGCACTTTCGGATCGACCAGCAGTTCTTCGCCTGTGCCTTGCATGACCACGCGGCCGTTTTCCAGTACGTAGGCGCGGTCGGCGACTTTCAAGGCCTGGTTGGCGTTCTGTTCGACCAGAAATACCGTCACCCCATCGCGGCGCAGCTGTTCGACGATCTCGAAAATCTGCTGGATGATGATCGGCGCCAGACCCAGTGAAGGCTCGTCCAGCAACAGCAGCTTGGGCTTGCTCATCAGTGCGCGACCGATGGCCAGCATCTGCTGTTCGCCACCGGACATGGTGCCGCCGCGCTGATTGAAGCGTTCCTTGAGGCGTGGAAAAAGCTGCAGGACCTTGTCCATCTGTTCCTGATAATCCTCCTTTTGCGTGAAGAAACCGCCCATTGCCAGGTTCTCTTCAACGGTCAGGCGCGCAAATACCCGGCGGCCTTCCGGCACCACGGCAATGCTCTTGCGCATGATGATCGACGACTCCAGCCCGACCAGTTCCTCGCCCATGTAGCGAATACTGCCGCTGTGGGCGCGCGGCGAGCCGCACAGGGTCATCAGCAGGGTGGACTTGCCCGCGCCGTTGGCGCCGATCAGGGTGACAATTTCACCCTGGCGTACTTCCACGTTGACGCTGTGCAGCGCCTGGATCTTGCCGTAGAAGGTGGAAACGTTTTCGAACTGCAGCATTTACGCTTCCCCCAGGTAGGCTTTGATCACATCGGGATTGTCACGAATCTGCTCCGGCGTGCCATCGGCCAGAGGCGTGCCCTGGTTGATCACCACAATGTGGTCGGAAATGCTCATCACCAGTTTCATGTCATGCTCGATCAGCAGGACCGTCGCGTTGTGCTCGCTGCGCAACACGCCGATCAGCGCTTTCAGATCATCGGTTTCCCTGGGGTTCAGACCCGCTGCCGGTTCGTCGAGCATCAGAATGCGCGGACGCGTCATCATGCAGCGGGCGATTTCCAGGCGGCGTTGCTGACCATAGGCCAGCGTCCCGGCAGGGCGATTGGCGAATTCACGCAGGTTGACCGCCTCAAGCCAGTGCTCGGCGTAGTCCATGGCTTCACGTTCGCTGCGGCGAAACGCGGGCGTCTTGAACAGGCCGGACAGGAAGTTGGTGTTCAAATGCCGGTGCTGGGCAACCAGCAGGTTTTCCACGGCGGTCATGTCCTTGAACAGGCGCACGTTCTGGAAGGTACGCACCACGCCCTTGCGCGCGATCTGGTGACCAGCCAGGCCCTGGATCGGCTCACCGTCCAGCAGAATCGTGCCCGCGCTCGGCCGGTAGAACCCGGTCAGGCAGTTGAAGACTGTGGTCTTGCCTGCGCCATTGGGGCCGATCATCGATACGACCTGCCCCTGATTGACGGTCAGGGCAACGCCATTGACCGCCAGCAGGCCGCCAAAACGCATGCTCAAGCCGGTGGCTTGCAGTAATGGGCGGCTCATTTCGGCAGCTCCGCTTTCAATTTCATTTCGGGGCGCTGCATCGGCAGGAAGCCTTGTGGACGCCAGATCATCATCAGCACCATCAGCGCGCCGAACATCAGCATGCGGTAGTCGCTGAACTCACGCATCAGCTCAGGCAACAGGATCATCACGATGGCCGCCAGGATCACGCCCAGTTGCGAGCCCATGCCACCCAGTACCACGATGGCCAGGATGATTGCCGACTCGATGAAGGTGAACGATTCCGGGGTGATCAGACCCTGACGTGCAGCAAAGAAGCTGCCTGCGAAACCTGCGAACGCAGCGCCAAGGGTGAAGGCCGAGAGCTTGATCACGGTCGGGTTCAGACCCAGTGCGCGACAGGCGATTTCGTCTTCGCGCAAGGCTTCCCAGGCCCGGCCGATCGGCATGCGCAGCAGGCGATTGATGACGAACAACGCCGCCAGTGCCAGCAGCAGGGCGATCAGGTAGAGGAAGATGACCTTGTTGATCGAGTTGTACGGCAGGCCGAAGAACTCGTGGAAGGTCTGCATGCCTTCAGCAGCCTTGCGCTCGAAAGTCAGGCCGAAGAAGGTCGGCTTTTCGATGTTGCTGATGCCGTTCGGACCGCCGGTGATATCGGTCAGGTTGCGCAGGAAGATGCGGATGATCTCGCCGAACCCCAGCGTCACGATGGCCAGATAGTCGCCGCGCAGACGCAACACCGGAAAGCCCAGCAGGAACCCGAACAGCGCCGCCATCAACCCCGCGATCGGCAGGCAGATCCAGAAGCCGAGCCCGTAATAGTGCGACAGCAGGGCATAGCTGTAGGCGCCGACCGCATAGAAACCGACATAGCCCAGGTCAAGCAGACCTGCCAGGCCGACCACGATATTCAGGCCGAGGCCGAGCATCACGTAGATCAGGATCAGCGTGGCAATGTCCACCGCACCGCGCGACCCGAAGAATGGCCAGATGAAGGCCAGCACGATGAGCGCCGCAAGGCCCCAGCGCTGGGTTTTCGGCTGGGTCAGGAAGTCGCTGGTTTTTTGCGGGATCAGCGGTTTGTCGGAGCCGCGACGCAGGCCGCTGATCTGCTCGGCAAACAATACGCGCAGAAACAGCAGGACCGAACACACGGCAATGATGGTCAGGGTCAGCGGGCTGGCGTTCTGCACTTGCAGGGTGACGCCGGAAAAGGCCAGCTTCAGGCCGAACACCGGGTAGGCCACAGCCCAGACCAGTGCGGCGCTGAACAGCGCCTGTTTGAAAGACTTGCTCATACTTTCTCAACCTCCGGACGACCCAGAATGCCGGTCGGTCGGAACAGCAGCACCAGGACCAGCAGGCCGAAAGCCACGACGTCCTTGTACTGATCACCAAAAATGTCGGCACCGAAGGCTTCGGCGACGCCCAGCACCAGACCACCGAGCACGGCACCCGGGATCGAACCGATACCGCCCAATACCGCAGCCGTGAAGGCTTTCAGGCCGACGAGGAAACCGGCGTTGGGGTTGATCACGCCGTATTGCATGCTCAGTAGCATGGCGGCGACGGCGGCCAGTGCAGCACCGACCACGAAGGTCAGGGCGATGATGTTGTTGGTGTTGATCCCCAGCAGATTGGCCATCTTCATGTCCTCGGCGCAGGCGCGGCAGGCGCGACCCATTCGCGAGCGGGAGATGAACAGGGTCAGGCCGGTCATGGCCAGCAGGGTGACGACGAACACCACGATCTGCATGTAGGAAATCAGCACTTCCTGCGCACCACCGGGCCCGAACGAGAGGCTGCCGGGCAGCAGGTTGGGGATGGCGAAGTTGCCCGAGCCCTGGGAAAGCTGGACCGAGTTCTGCAGAAAGATCGACATGCCGATCGCAGAAATCAGGGGGATCAGACGGTTGCTATTGCGCAACGGACGGTAGGCCACACGCTCGATGCTGTATCCGTAGGCACTGGTCACGATGATCGCAGCGGCAAAACCGGCAATCATCAGCAGCGGCAGGCTGTGAATACCCAGCATCGCCAGACCGGCGAGTGCCATGAAAGCGACATAGGAACCGATCATGTACACCTCGCCATGGGCGAAGTTGATCATTCCGATGATGCCGTACACCATCGTGTAACCGATGGCGATCAATGCATACGTACTGCCAATGGTCAGGCCATTGACCAGCTGCTGCATGTAGTGGAATAACTCGGGCATTTACCGCGCTCCTAAAAACCTGATCTGCATTTCTCTGACGTGCGCCGGGGTGGCATTCTGTCGATGCGTAGCCTGTTGCGCTGTCAAGGAACCGCTATTGACGGTTTTAAGATTTTCAGGGGGCCTCGTGAATACAGTTCGGGTCGCCGAAACCTGCGTACGGGCCTGGATTCGTAAAACAAAGCCCACTGCGCTGGCAGTGGGCTTTGAGGGTTAACGCAAGCAGCTTATTTGGCGGCTTCGGTCTTGGGCTTGCCGAAGTGCCACTCGTAGACCACGAACTGGAAGTTCTTCAGGTCACCTTTTTCGTCGTAGCTCAGCTCGCCCATTGGCGTCTTGAAGGTACCGGCGTGGATGGCAGCAGCCACCTTGGTGGTGTCTTCGGACTTGGCGGCCGCGATGCCGTCAGCAATGACCTGTACGGCGGAGTAGGACGGGTACACGAACGGGCCGCTCGGGTCCTGACTCTTGGCCTTGAAGGCCTCGGTCAGCGCCTGGTTGGCCGGGTCCTGGTCGAAGGATTTTGGCAGGGTGACCAGCAGGCCTTCGGAAGCTTCGCCAGCAATTTGCGAGATCGACTCGTTGCCGACGCCTTCAGGGCCCATGAACTTGGCGTTCAGGCCTTTTTCCTTGGACTGGCGCAGGATCTGGCCCAGCTCAGGGTGGTAGCCGCCGTAGTAGACGAAGTCGACGTTGGCCTGCTTGAGTTTTTGAATCAGCGAGGCGAAGTCCTTGTCGCCAGCGTTGATGCCTTCGAACAGTGCAACCTTGACGCCTTTTTTCTCCAGCGTTTGCTTGACGGCTGTCGCGATACCTTCGCCGTACTGCTGCTTGTCGTGGATCACTGCAACGATTTTCGGCTTGGCGACGTCGGCAATGTAGTTGCCAGCGGCCGGACCCTGGGCGCTGTCGAGACCGATGGTGCGGAACACCAGTTTGTAGCCGCGCGCGGTGATTTCCGGGCTGGTGGCAGCCGGGGTCACCATGATGATGCCTTCGTCTTCGTAAACGTCGGAGGCTGGCTGGGCGGAGCTGGAGCAGAGGTGGCCGACCACGTATTTCACGCCGTCGTTGACCACCTTGTTGGCGACCGCAACGGCCTGTTTCGGATCGCAGGCGTCATCATATTCGACGGCTTCAAGCTTTTTGCCATCTACGCCGCCTTTGGCGTTGATCTGCTCGATGGCCATCCTGGCGCCATTGAACTGCATGGTGCCGTATTCGGCGACAGGGCCGGTCTTGGGGCCGGCAATGCCGATCTTGATGGTGTCAGCTGCGAACGAATGGCTGGCAACCCCCGCCATAACCAGTGCGGCAAACAGCCTTGAAAGCTTATTGGTACCCTTAGTCATGATGCTCCACTCTTGCGTTGTAGTTTTTATAATCCTGATGGCCAAGGCTCCAGGACCGATTCGATCACCGGTTGTCCCGCACCGCCAACTGTACCGGAACAGTTTAGAGCGCCGTTCGCGGGCTTGGAAAGCCGGGCGTCCGGGGACAAACCTGTGCGTGTCGCCTAATCGAAAGAAAGTTACAGAATCGAACCGCTTGAGTGTCTGAAATCACTTCAGATCCATAAGGTTATCTGCACTTCCCTGCGATAAATCGCCTGCTTCTGGGCTTGCCGGTGGGAAACTCGGCGCTATCATTGCGCCGATTTTCTTTTTGGTGAAACCCATGACGCAAGAACCTAGCACCCTCTATGCCAAACTGCTTGGCGAAACGGCCTCAATCACCTGGACTGAATTGCAACCATTCTTTGCCAAGGGTGCCCTGTTGTGGGTCGAGCTGCCTCTGGATTTGATCGAAGTCGCCGAGGCAGTGGCCGAAAATGATGCAGCCAGGGTGTCTGCATGGCTGGCTGAAGGGCAGGTTGGCAAGGTGTCTGAAACCAAGGCGCTTGAGCTGGTGGAGACAGATCCAATGCTGTGGGCTGTAGTAGTGGCACCCTGGGTATTGATTCAAAACAGGGCGCAGGAATGATTTGCGCACCAGTTAAGTGCCTTGCGGTTTTTCCGGGTGAGTTGGAAGGTAACTCTTTGGCAGCCCGCGTAGCGTAAAACCACACCTTTCGAGGTGGCGGTTTCAGCGGGCTGTGCTGGCTTTTCGGCGATGGTTCCGTGCAGCGCCGCTTCAGGTGCGAACAGGTCTGTGACTGGCGAAATCGTCACTGTCAGACAGTTCGGCGAACACATCCGATGCTTCTGGTATCCCGATGTCAGGTCCGTGGGCATACGGTGGTGGCAGGGCAGACCACTGCAAGCTGGCCTCACGCTCATTCATCTGTCTGGCGAGGGGCAGGATTCGCTCCAGCGGCTGAGGCCTGCTGAACATATAACCTTGTACGTAATCACTGCCAAACTGCCTGAGAAACTCCAGCTGAGCCTGGGTTTCGACGCCCTCCGTCACGACTTTCAAGCGCAGGGTATGCGCCATGACGAGGATTGCCTGAACGATTTCCATATCCTGCGGTGACTGGGGAATGTCGATAATGAACGAACGGTCGATCTTCAGCGTGTCCAGTGGCAGCCGCTTGAGATAGGCGAGCGACGAGTAACCCGTGCCGAAGTCGTCGATCGACAGGGAAACACCCAGGCTGCGAATGTGCTTGAGCATCAGGATGGTGTTGCTGATGTTGCCCATCAAGGCATTTTCGGTGACCTCCAGTTCCAGCCGTCCAGGCGCTGCGTCAGCATCGGCCAGCGCCCGTTCAACCTCTTCGACCAACTCGTTGCGGCCCAGCGTCAGCGCTGAGCAGTTGACCGAGATGATCAGCTGTTCCAGCCCTTCCTGATGCAGAGTGCGCAGGTCGTGACAGGCGCGGCGCAGCACCCAGTTATCCAGCTCTGCAATCAGGCCGTTGGCTTCGGCAATGCCGATGAAGCGGGCGGGTACCAGCAGGCCGTGGTGCGGATGATTCCAGCGCACCAGCGCCTCGAGCTTGGCAACGTGGCCGGTGCGCATGTCGACGATAGGCTGGTAGTACACCTGCAGCCCCGTGCCTTCGCGCAGGGCATTGCGCAGTTCTTCTTCCAGTTGCAGCTCCAGACTGGCCTTGGTCTTGAGCGCCGGGTTGAAGAAGTTGACGCCGTTGCGCCCTTTGTCCTTGGACTGGTAGAGCGCGAGGTCCGCGTGCTTGAGCAGCTCATCGCAGGTCGAACCGTCACGCGGGAACACGGCAATACCGATACTGGTGGTCATGACCATGCGTCTTCCTGCCAGCGCGATGGTCTCTTTCATTTTTTGCATGACCCGATGGGCCAGGTGTCGTGCCTCTTCGTAGTCCGGAATGCTCAGCAGGATGCAGAATTCATCGCCGCCGAAGCGCGCTACCACGTCCTGAACCCGGGTAGCACCACGGATGCGGTCGGCTATCACTTTGAGCAGCTCGTCACCCGCATCATGGCCCAGGCTGTCATTGATGCGCTTGAAGTGGTCGATGTCGAGGAACATCACTGCGAGCATGCCGTTGTTGTAAGTGTGCTCCTGCAGCTTCTCGGCGAAGATCTGATTGAAACCGCGGCGGTTGATCAGATTGGTCAGCGGGTCGTAATGCGCAACCTGCTGAAGCGAGACGCGTGCCTGATCCAGCTGGGTAAGCAGTGCATTGACCCGCTGCAGGTCATGCTCCTTGCCTTGCAGTTTCTTGTCAGCCATTGCCGCACTGATGCTGCCGGCGATGATCAGCAGGGCGATGGCCGCGATGGTCAGCCCCAGCTGTTGGCTGTTTTCGGTGGCGGGCCCGTGCAGCTCAGTGCCTTCCGGGATCACCAGCCGCAGCGCCTTCATGCCCATCAGGTGCATGGTCAACAGGCCCGCGCCCAGCAGAAGGCTGACCGCATATCGGAACATCTGATGAAACATGCCGTTGTACTGGCGCAAGTGCCGCGGCAGTGTCAGGAGCGCAATGCTGGAGAGGACTGCGACCAGAATCGACAGGGCGAACATCCGCGGCTCGTAGTACTGCGTGGCAGTGGAGCGCATGGCCGACATGCCCAGGTAGTGCATGACGCTGATGCCGACCCCCATCACCACCGCGCTGATCAGGCAGCGTCTCAGAGTCAGTTCCGGGACTGTCAGTGCTCGCATGGCCACCAATGCGGTAATCAATACGATCAGCAGGGAAATCAGCGTGATGGAGAGGTCGTAAGCGATTTTGAGCGGTGCCTGAAAGGCCAGCATGCTGATGAAGTGCATCGCCCACACGCCACCGGCCAGGCACAACGCGCCCAGCGCTTTCCAGAGGCGACGGCTTTTGAGGGCGTCGACCTGGATGACACGGTCCGCAATATCCAGCGTGGCAAAGCACGCAGCACAGGCCACGCCGTAAGCCAGCGCGACCAGAAACAGGTTGTGACTACAGTCGATCAATAATTTCACGTCCGCTGGTGGGTCAGCGAATACGTTCAAACCCAGCCAATCCATAGCTTGCCCTATTCTCACTGCAAGGGCGCCAGGGCTGAAAGCCTGGCGTTGTAAGCTGAGTATAGAAGCTGTTTACAACCTGCCAATACACGAGGTGCCAATTTGGCATCAAAGTGATGGCTGGCGCGTTTGGACGCTATGATTGGGAGGACGCAGAGCGTCCGGAAAGACATACCCACGCGGAGCATGGGCACGATAGGGGGTGTTGCGGATATCGGGAACAGGCGCACGATAGGGGGTGTTGCGGATATCGCGGAGCATGGGCTTGGTTACGGTACACATCGTTCCTCACGCTCCAGCGTGGGAATGCCTTTCATGACGCTCTGCGTCATAGCGGGAGCAAGAGCGCGATGCCCATGCGGCGCATGGGCATGATAGGGGGGCGGATATCGCGGAGCATGGGCTTGGTTACGGTACACATCGTTCCTCACGCTCCAGCGTGGGAATGCCTTTCATGACGCTCTGCGTCATATCCTGAGCAGGAGCGCCATGCCCATGCGGCGCATGGGCGTGGCAGGCGGGTGTGTAACCGGCCTTCAGCCTGCGACCAGTACCCGGATCGCTTCCAGACGCAGGGCCGCTTTTTCAAGCATGGCCAGACCCTGTTCACGTTGAGTGCGCAGAGCCACCAGTTCACTGTCGCGCACGGTCGGGTTGACCGCTTGCAATGCCGTCAGGCGGGCCAGTTCTTCTTCGGTGTCGGCTGCCAGGCGACGCTGCGCTTCGGCGACGCGCTCGGCGTGTTTCGGCATGATTTTCTCTTCGCCCGCGTTGATCCTCGGGGTCAGTTGGTCACGTTGGGCCTGGATGAACTTGTTGGCGCTGGCACGGGGCACGCTTTCGAGCTGATCATTGAGCGTGTTGAACGACACACGGCTGGCCAGATCGTTGCCATTCGGGTCGAGCAGGCAGCGCAGCGCGGCAGGCGGCAGATAACGTCCCAGCTGCAGTGAACGAGGCGCAACCACTTCGCTGACGTAGATCAGTTCGAGCAGAACGGTGCCCGGCTTGAGCGCCTTGTTCTTGATCAGTGCCACGGCGGTGTTGCCCATCGAACCGGACAGCACCAGGTCCATGCCGCCTTGCACCATCGGGTGTTCCCAGGTGATGAACTGCATATCCTCGCGGGACAGCGCCTGATTGCGGTCGTAGGTAATGGTCACGCCTTCGTCGTCGCCCAGCGGGAAGCTGGCGTCGAGCATCTTTTCACTCGGTTTGAGGATCAGGGCGTTTTCCGAATGGTCCTCGCTGTCGATGCCAAACGCGTCGAACAGGGTTTCCATGTAGATCGGCAGGCTGAACTGATCGTCCTGATCGAGGATTGCTTCGACCAGCGCTTCACCTTCGCCAGCGCCGCCGGAATTGAGCTCCAGCAGGCGGTCGCGACCGGTGTGCAGTTCGCTTTCCAGACGCTCGCGTTCGCTGCGGGCTTCATTGATCAGGGTTTGCCACTCGTCGTCGTCACCGCTTTCCAGCAGCGGCAGCAGGCGCGGGCCGAACTGATGCTGCAGGGCGTTGCCGGTCGGGCAGGTATTGAGGAACGCGTTGAGCGCTTCGTGATA
This sequence comes from Pseudomonas sp. P129, assembly GCF_020312195.1. NCBI lineage: Bacteria > Pseudomonadati > Pseudomonadota > Gammaproteobacteria > Pseudomonadales > Pseudomonadaceae > Pseudomonas > Pseudomonas sp. P129. The sequence goes on from NZ_JAGPYS010000001.1 coordinate 843,423, forward strand.
CCACTGGAACAGGCGGGCCTGCGGACTGGTTTCCAGGAAAGGCACGTGCAGCTCGATGGTGTGCTTCTGGCCGATCCGGTCCAGACGCCCGATACGCTGCTCCAGCAAGTCCGGGTGCGACGGCAGATCGAACAGGACCAGATGGTGGGAGAACTGGAAGTTGCGGCCTTCGCTGCCGATTTCCGAACAGATCAGCACCTGAGCGCCGAACTCTTCGTCCGCAAAATAGGCCGCGGCACGGTCGCGCTCGAGAATGTTCATGCCTTCGTGGAACACCGTGGCAGGAATGCCGGAGCGCACACGCAGCGCGTCTTCCAGGTCCATGGCGGTTTCGGCGTGGGCACAGATCACAAGCACCTTGACGCGCTTGAGCATTTTCAGGGTATCGATCAGCCAGTCGACGCGTGGGTCGAAGCGCCACCAGCGCTCTTCTTCACTGACGTCCGAATGCGACTGGAAGCTGACTTCCGGGTAAAGGTCGGCGTGCTCGCCGACCGGCAATTCGAGGTATTCGACGGGGCAGGGCAGCGGGTATTGATGCAGCTTGCGCTCCGGGAAACCCTGCACCGCGGCACGGGTGTTGCGGAACAGCACGCGGCCGGTGCCGTGACGGTCGAGCAGTTCACGAATCAGACGCGATTTGGCTTCTTCGTCGCCGGTATTCACCGCGGCCAGCAGCGAATCGCCTTCGGCACCCAGGAAGCCGTGAATGGTCTCTTGTGCTGCTGCGGACAGCTTGCCCTTGTCGAGCAGTTCCTGAACGGCCTGAGCCACCGGGCGATAGTTCTCGCTCTCGGCACGGAAGGCCTTGAGGTCGTGGAAACGGTTCGGGTCCAGCAGGCGCAGACGGGCAAAGTGGCTGTCCTGGCCCAGTTGTTCCGGCGTCGCGGTCAGCAGCAGTACGCCAGCAATGACTTCGGCCAGCTGTTCGACCAGCGAATATTCGCGGCTGGCCTTGTCTTCGTGCCAGACCAGGTGGTGCGCTTCGTCAACCACCATCAGGTCCCAGCCTGCCGCAAACAGGGCGTCCTGGGCTTTTTCGTCTTCGACCAGCCATTCCAGGGCAACCAGCGCGAGCTGGGTGTCTTCGAACGGGTTGCCGGCATCGCTTTCCATGAAGCGCTCGGCGTCGAACAGCGCGACCTGCAGGTTGAAGCGACGACGCATCTCCACCAGCCACTGGTGCTGGAGGTTTTCCGGGACCAGGATCAGCACGCGGCTGGCGCGGCCCGACAGCAGTTGGCGATGGATCACCAGGCCGGCTTCGATGGTTTTACCCAGGCCCACTTCGTCGGCCAGCAGAACGCGTGGCGCGATGCGGTCTGCAACTTCACGAGCGATGTGCAACTGGTGGGCGATAGGCTGTGCGCGCACGCCACCCAGGCCCCAGAGCGAGGACTGCAATTGGCGGCTGGTGTGCTCGAGCGTGTTGTAGCGCAACGAGAACCACGACAACTGGTCGATCTGGCCGGCGAACAGACGGTCGGTCGCCAGGCGGAACTGGATGAAGTTCGACAACTGGGTTTCCGGCAGCGTGACCAGTTCGTTCTGCGCGTTCAGGCCGTGGTAGACCAGCAGGCCATCGACATCGTCGACTTCGCGAACGGTCATTTTCCAGTTTTCGAAGTGCGTGATCACGTCGCCAGGGGAGAAGCGCACGCGGGTCAGCGGCGCGTTACGCAGTGCGTACTGACGTGTTTCGCCAGTGGCCGGATAGAGCACGGTCAACAAGCGGCCGTCCTGTGCCAGAACGGTGCCCAAACCCAGCTCGGCTTCGCTGTCACTAATCCAGCGTTGCCCCGGTTGATACTGCTGCGCCATGCTGCCTGTCTCCCGCTTGAAAAAGCTGAGTATGTTAACGGAACGCGCCCCGAAGGCCAAAGGCGGCGTGAAAAAACTCATGGTCAGCGCCGGAACCTATCGAATTTTTGGTTCCATGACACTTATTTCACTGAGAGGGGTCAAAAAAGATCTTATAAACCACTACTGGCTATTTCAGCCCGGTTCAAGTTGCCTCGTGCACGGCCGACACCCCGGTAAGAGGAGATAAAACCATGCTGCAACCTATGCTTCCGTTAAGTGTGGTGCCTGTGACATCACAGCTGGATCCGGCCAAACGCATGCCGGACATTCCGCCTGTAGCGCCGGTTCAGCAGAGCTCCAGCGAGACCTCCATCGATCTGCGCAATGAAGATACTGAGCGCAGCGCGTTGCTGTTGCGTGAAGAGCAACAGCGCCAGCAGCAACAGCAACAGGCTCATGGCGGTGCAGAAGCCGAGGAATACCAGGGGCTGGTGGTTCCGGGTGACTCGCTGAACGCCGACAACACCGTACCCGTCGTACCGCTCATCGACGATGAGCCGCGCCAGGGGCTTTGGGTGGATATTCAGATCTGATCGCTGCACTGCCCATGTCTGTGCGGGTCACGGGACTGGTCAGGGCTGCCGCGATTGAGCATTATTGGTCCTGATTCCCCGTGTTCGAGAACCGCAAGCCATGAGCGACGATGCACAACTGATCGACCTGGGTGCCGAGCGCGCCAAGCGTATCCACGATCTGAATGACAAGCGCCTCAATGAAGTACGCAATGCCTTCGAGCAGGCCATGCCGTTGGGCAAGCAGAAAAAGTCCGGCAAAAAGCCTAAAAAGCGCTGATCCCGCCGCCACACCCTTGATCTGATCAGTTTGGTTTTACAACAGCTGATCTGGATCAACTCGTCTTTATGCACGCTGCCTTAATCTTGCTCCATCGAATGCGCTGTGGGCGGACACGCGCCTGCACGCATTCAATGAGCACGCAAGGCACTTGGGGCGACTTCGGTCGCCCTTTTTTTCGTCTGCATGCCGCGCCCTGCATCGAGCGCCGCGCGCTATCAGCTCACGGTTTTGGCGCCGGCATTGGCCTGGTCATAGGCTCTGGCGGCTTCGGCGGTCTTGATGTCGCGCTGATAGCTCGGCGTCCACGCGGTCACCGCTGACTTCTGGGTGAAGCTGACATTGCTGCCGATGTCCTTGAAGTGCGCATCGCCATAGTCATCCAGCACGCCGGAGTTGCTGGCCTTGTCGGAAACATCCACGCCTTTCGCGAAATAGTTGTCCTGCGAAAGGATGGTCGCATCCCCCGTCGCGGTGAAGCCAAGATGGAAGTTGTCGATCGAGTTGTTGAGCACATCAAATTGCCCATGACGCATCAGGCCGGGTGCGCGAACATCAAGGTTGCTGAACACATTGTTGGCGATGGTCATGCGCGGGTAACCCTTGTACTCGGCCTTGGCTTGAGCGGAGTCGTCCGGCTGACCAAGAATCACGCCGTATTCGTTGTTCTGGAATTTAGAGTTGGTCAGGCTGACGTTGTCTGCCGTCCCGCCGACATACAGCAGCTTGTCCAGGCCTTTGGCGTTCTGATCCTTGGTGCCTGAATAGGTGTTGTGGTCGATCCAGTATTTCTGACCGCTGCTGATGAACATCTGCATGTCACCGTTTTCGCGATAACGGCTGTCGTGGTCGAAGTTCAGGTTCTGGAAGATGTCATTGCTGGCGGTCTTGCCGCTGGCCAGGTAGATGTTGTGCAGGCTGTTGCCCTTGTCGGTGCCCAGCAGGGTCTTGTTGGCGCCAAAGTTGATGGTCACCTTGCTGTCGGCAGACAGGTTGGCCCCCAGTTTGACGGTGCGGGCTTTGTCGTCCTCCATGTACTTCTTGAGGTCCGCCACGGTATTGACCGTGACGACTTCGCCGCCGTTACCGCCGGTGGTGTTGGCCTCTTTGGCGAAACCCATGATGCCGGACATGTCCGCGCCCTGGCCATGCGCGGCCGGGGTCGCGGTTTTGGCTGCGTTAACCGTGTTATCGGGTTTGGCGGTGGTGTCCGTCGAAGTTTTCGGCAGCGCAAGGTCATGGACCACTGCCGGGTTTACCGCATCGGGTCTGGCGGGTGTCTTGTCTGGGGTGGCACTGCTTCGCTCGGTCGTCCGGGGTGCTGTTTGTGACGGCGCAGCGGACGTCGGCTCTGTATTCTTTTGCAGTGATACAGGTTTTTCTGAAGGGTGATCGTTCTGCACCACAAAGGGTTTTTCTGCGTTGCCCTGAGGTGTTGAAGGCGGCGACGAGGAAGGGGAGGCGGAAGAGGGCGATTGAGCGAGCGTCGGCGTCTGATCGCGTTGAGGCTGTGCAGGCCCAGAGCCGTTGTGTAGATTTCCTTCCAGCAGCGAGAGCAGGTTGTTGAGGATGTTGCGGATCGCTTGCACAAGTTTGTTCAGTACCTGCTCACCGTTGCCACCCGGCATATTTGAAGACGTGTTCGTGTCAGTCGGCTGGACTCTGGAGCCCAAGGTATTCAGCGAGGAGTGCGGGCCATTGGCCTGCTGTGTCAGGCCGAAGTCGATCAGGTTGCTATTGTGGCCCGGCTTGATGCCCTGGCCTTGAGGCGGCAGTTGATCGGTCTGTGCCGGGGCGTCCTGCGCAGGAATCCCGGAGACGGGGTAGTAGTTTCTGTTGATCGTATTCATGGCTGATTTCCCCGCCTGTGGGATGAACAATTCGTGACCCGGATAAGGGAGCGCTACTGGTTCCCTGAGTGGAAAGCGCAGAAAAGCAGTTCCGGATGCATCATGAATTTTTTGTTCAGGCCACTGGCGAGTCGGGCGTGCGCGCTGCGTGGCGCACGCCCGTGCGCGGTATCAGCCGAAAGTGATCTCGGGCAATACGGTCAGGTCGACGGTCTGCTGCTTGCGCGGGGCGAGAATCTCCGCTTCGCCGTCTACAACCAGCTCATCGTTCTGATTGAAAACGCGGGTGGCGATGCGCACGCGGAACTTCGGCAGTTTTTCCAGGATTTCCAGGCGCACAGTCAGGGTATCGCCCAGTTTTACCGGCTTGAGGAAGGTCATCTGCTGACCGATATAGATGGTGCCGGGGCCAGGCAACTCGCACGCAACCGCCGCACTGATCAGCGCGCCACTGAACATGCCGTGGGCGATACGCTCCTTGAACATGGTCTTGGCGGCGTATTCGGCATCCAGGTGGACCGGGTTGTGGTCACCGGACATGGCGGCGAACAGTTGAATATCACGCTCTTCCACTGTCTTGCTGTAGCTGGCGGTCTGACCGACTTCAAGGGCTTCGTAAGGCGTGTTGGTGACTTGAGTCATGTGGCTGTCCTGACAATAAAAATGAATTGAAGCGCGCCGGTTCGTGCAATCCGACCTGGCCTCGATTTGTAACACTTGATGACCTGTCGCCGCCAATGCGCGGACAAGATCATTCAGACGCTTGCTGGCGCTCCCCGGATCACATTCAAGGCAAATAATAAGCAAACGTTGTGTGAATACAGCTATTGCGCTATCGGGCAAGTGTCTTTGCCAGCCCGATTGCCTTGGGCAGTGTATCGCCGGCGACGGATTTCAGTCTGAACAGAGACAAGATTCATGCTGCTGATGAGGCCCGGACGATTATTTGCCTGCGGCACTTTAACTGCTAACGTCCGCCCAGACCTATGCAGGGAAAAAGGATAAAAATAATGCAAGCTGACTTCTGGGATGACAAGCGTCCGGCGGGTGTCGACGCCGAGGTGGATCTGCAGACCTACCAATCGGTCGTCGATGTGTTCGAGCGCTGCTGCAGGAAATTCGCCGACCGACCTGCGTTCAGCAACATGGGCGTGACGCTGACCTACGCGGAGCTCGAGCGTCATTCTGCCGCCTTCGCCGCGTATTTGCAGCAGCACACGCAACTGGTGCCGGGTGACCGCATTGCCGTACAGATGCCCAATATCCTGCAGTATCCGATCGCCGTATTCGGTGCGATGCGTGCCGGTCTGACGGTGGTCAATACCAACCCGCTGTACACCGCGCGCGAGATGCGCCATCAATTCAAGGACTCCGGTGCCCGGGCGCTGGTTTACCTCAACCTGTTCGGCAAGCTGGTGCAGGAAGTGCTGCCGGACACGGCCATCGAATACCTGATCGAAGTGAAAATGGGCGACATGCAGTCGGCGGCCAAGGGCTGGCTGGTCAATACCATCGTCGACAAGGTCAAGAAGATGGTCCCTGAATTCCATCTGCCTCAGGCCGTCGGCTTCAAGCGGGCGCTGCGCCTGGGGCGTGACAGCCGCATGCAGGTCGTACCGCGAGGTCTGCAGGATGTTGCCGTTCTGCAGTACACCGGTGGCACCACGGGGCTGGCCAAGGGCGCGATGCTCACCCATGGCAATCTGGTCGCCAACATGCAGCAGGTCTACGCCTGCATGCGTCAGCAAGGGCCGCGAGGCGGATCGCTGTTTGAAGAAGGCAAAGAGGTGATGATCGCGCCGCTGCCGCTCTATCACATCTACGCGTTCACGGCGAACTGCATGTGCATGATGATCAGCGGCAATCACAACATCCTGATCACCAATCCTCGCGATATCGGCGGCTTCATCAAGGAACTGGGCAAGTGGCAGTTCACCGCCATGATCGGCCTCAACACGCTGTTCGTGGCGCTCATGAACCATCCGGAATTCAAAAAACTGGATTTCTCGGCGCTGAAAAGCACCAACTCCGGCGGCACTGCACTGGTCAAGGCCACGGCCGAGCGCTGGGCGCAGATCACCGGCTGCACGATCGTCGAAGGTTACGGCCTGACCGAGACGTCGCCTGTTGCCAGTGCCAATCCCTACGGCACTATGGCGCGTCTGGGAACCGTGGGCATTCCCGTGCCCGGCACCGCCATGAAAGTCATCGATGACAATGGCGTCGAGTTGCCTTTCGGCGAGCGTGGCGAGCTGTGTATCAAGGGGCCGCAGGTCATGAAAGGCTACTGGAACCAGCCTGATGCCACGGCCGAGTGCCTGGATGCCGAAGGCTGGTTCAAGACCGGTGATATTGCCGTGATTGGCGCTGACGGGTTTGTCAGTATCGTCGACCGCAAGAAAGACCTGATCATCGTGTCCGGTTTCAACGTCTACCCCAACGAAATCGAAGACGTGGTCATGGCTCATCCGAAAGTCGCCAACTGCGCCTGTATCGGCGTGCCGGACGAGCGCTCGGGGGAGGCTGTGAAGCTGTTCGTGGTGGCGCGAGACCCGGGGCTGAGCATTGAAGAGCTCAAGGCCTTCTGCAAAGAGAATTTCACCGGCTACAAGGTGCCCAGGCAGATCGTTCTGCGTGATTCATTGCCGATGACCCCGGTGGGCAAGATTCTGCGCCGCGAGCTTCGTGACATCGCCTGACCCTTTAATCGTCTCCATCTGTGTACCTGGCCCCGTTTGCAGATCGCTGCAAACGGGGTCGATTTTTTTCGGAAACAGGCGATTACGCTGACTGGCCGCTCTGGTCCGGTGCTTTTGAGGCAGTGATGAGGTTTTATTAAATGCACTAAAAGTGACCAGATGTGATTTTCTGGTCTTATTGGTGACTGTGCGGCCTGCTTCTGCCTCTAGTCGACGTTTGGCAAAGCTGCTACTCTCGGCGCGCTTTTTGATCAGTCATAAAGCGGGAAAAGCGTCTACTGCATAATTCCAAGCACAAGAAAATCATCGCTTCAGGCGATGTGAAGAATTCGCTATCGCTACGGAGCCGACTGAATGATTGATAACTTCTGGAAGGACAAGTACCCGTCCGGTATCCCTGCCGATATCAACCCCGACGAGTACCCTAACGTCCAGGCGGTCCTGAAGCAGTCCTGCCAGCGCTTCGCCGACAAGCCGGCGTTCAGCAATCTGGGCAAGACCATCACCTACGGTGAGCTGTATGAGCTGTCCGGCGCGTTTGCCGCCTGGATTCAGCAACATACCGACCTGCAGCCGGGCGACCGTATCGCCGTGCAGCTCCCCAACGTATTGCAGTACCCGATTGCCGTCTTCGGTGCGATTCGCGCCGGGCTGATCGTGGTCAACACCAACCCGCTGTACACCGCGCGGGAAATGGAACACCAGTTCAATGACTCCGGTGCCAAGGCGCTGGTGTGTCTGGCAAACATGGCCCATCTGGCCGAGAAGGTCGTACCCAGGACGCAGATCAGGCAGGTGATTGTCACCGAAGTGGCCGACATGCTGTCACCGTTCAAGCGCTTGCTGATCAACAGCGTCATCAAGTACGTGAAGAAAATGGTTCCGGCCTATCACTTGCCCAAGGCCATCAAATTCAACGATGTGCTGGGCAAGGGCCGTGGTCAGCCAGTGACCGACGTGTCGCCCGGCAACGTCGACGTTGCCGTGCTGCAGTACACCGGCGGCACCACCGGGGTGGCCAAGGGGGCAATGCTGACGCACCGCAACCTGATCGCCAACATGCTGCAATGCCGGGCGCTGATGGCGTCCAACCTGGACGAAGGCTGTGAAATCATCATCACGCCGCTGCCGCTGTATCACATCTACGCCTTCACCTTTCATTGCATGGCGATGATGCTGCTTGGCAATCACAACATCCTGATCAGCAACCCGCGTGACCTGCCGGCCATGGTCAAGGAACTTTCGAAATGGAAGTTCAGCGGCTTTGTCGGTCTTAACACGCTGTTCGTGGCCCTGTGCAATAGCGACGGCTTCCGCAACCTCGATTTCTCGGCGTTGAAAGTCACCTTGTCCGGCGGCATGGCCTTGCAGCAGGCCGCCGCCGAGCGCTGGAAGCAGGTGACGGGCTGCCAGGTCTGCGAAGGCTATGGCATGACCGAGACCAGTCCGGTGGCCACGGTCAATCCTTCTCAGTACGTGCAGATGGGCAGCATCGGCATTCCCGTGCCGTCGACCCTGTGCAAGGTCATCGACGATGCGGGCAACGAGCTGGCATTCGGTGAAACCGGCGAGCTGTGCATCAAGGGGCCGCAGGTCATGAAAGGCTACTGGCAGCGCCAGGAAGCGACCGATGAAATGATCGACAGCGAAGGCTGGCTGAAGACCGGCGACATCGCGATCATCCAGCCTGACGGCTACATCCGGATTGTCGATCGCAAGAAAGATATGATCCTGATCTCCGGTTTCAATGTGTACCCCAACGAACTGGAAGACGTACTGGCGACACTTCCCGGCGTGCTTCAGTGCGCGGCGATCGGCGTCCCGGACGAGAAGTCGGGCGAGACCATCAAGGTCTTCGTGGTGGCCAAACCCGGCGTTACCCTGACCAAGGAACAGGTCATGGCGCACATGCGCGCCAACCTGACCGGCTACAAAGTGCCGCGCAGCGTCGAATTCCGCGACGTGCTGCCAACCACCAACGTCGGCAAGATCCTGCGTCGCGAGCTGCGTGATGAGGAATTGAAGAAACTGGGTGTGAAGAAGTAAGAGCAGGCCCGAAACCGGATTGACGTTCATTCTCACGCCAGGCGCTCATCGTTATATAAAAATCTCGATGAGTGCAGAGCAGGGCTTTTGTAGGAGCGAACTTGTTCGCGAAGACGGTGCGTCCATGCGATGCATTTTCAGCGATTGGACTGACCCTTTCAGATCGCGATAGCGCTCGCCCCATGCATAGCCACGAGAAGTGTTCTCCCGAACACCTCTCGTTCCTCACGCTCCGCCTGGGAATGCCTTTCGTGACGCTCTGCGTCCTGTCCGAGCGTGTTGCAGGATGCCGATGTGTAATGCAGATGCACTGCACCTCAAGGGCCAAGCCTGCCTTTGGCCGAATCATAAATATTCCCGCGCTCGCGCTTGCCTACCGCAACGACGGTTACCACTACCCTATCTTCCTCGACTCGATAGACGAGTCGGTATCCTGCACTGCGCAGTTTGATTTTGTAATGATCTGGCATGCCATGAAGCGCATCGCCTGGAATTCTTGGTAGTCCGAGTCGTTCGAGAAGCTTTTTCTTGAGCTGAACACGGATGGTATGGCCCAGTTTTTCCCACTCCTTCAAGGCCGAGGGCAGAAATTCAAGCTTAAAGGTCATCTATATCTACCGACACCGGCTTTTCATGTTGGCGAGATTTGATCAGCTCGGCCAGATCAAGGTCATCAAGCCTCTCCATCATTGCTTCAAACACCTCGGCAGGGACCATGTAGCCCATGACTTTATTGTGATTAAGGACGGCCACAGGTAAACCATGAGCGCCACTCAGGACCGCTGACGGATTTTTCTTGAGTTCAGAGACGCTGACCGCGACATCTGCAAGGATGCTTTGCATGATTTAGGACTCCAGTTAGTGCTCTATTTTGGTCTTTTTTTATGCGCTGGTGCAAGAGAGAAGATGCTGCGTCGTTGCCGTCATAGACCGCCCAAGCCTCAGACCATCGTCACGACCCACCGCAATCTGCGACAATCCGCATCTGCCATTTGAAAAAAGACCCTGCGCGCCTGATGACCGACGAATCGCCCTCTATCGACCAACTTCTGAAAAACCTCGACCACGCGATGATCAGCGAACGTCATCGTCTGCGCCGTCAGTTGCACGATCTGCGCAAAAAAACCGACGAGGCGAAGCTGGCGCAGTGGGTTGCGCGGGTGCAGGCATCCTGCGCGCAGGTCACGGCGCGGCGCGAGAGTGTGCCGGCGATCCGTTATGACGATAACCTGCCCATCGCGGCCAAGCGTGACGAGATCAAGGAGGCGCTGCTCAAGCACCAGGTGCTGATCATTGCCGGCGAGACCGGCTCCGGGAAAACCACCCAGTTGCCGAAGATCTGCCTGGAAATCGGTCGCGGTCAGCACGGTCTGATCGGTCATACCCAGCCGCGCCGGATCGCTGCGCGCAGCGTGGCCAGCCGGGTTGCCGAGGAAATCGGCACGCCCCTCGGTGCGCTGGTCGGCTATCAAGTGCGTTTCGAGGACCAGAGCGACAGCAACACCCTGATCAAGCTGATGACCGACGGGATTCTGCTGGCCGAAACCCAGCACGACCGCTTTCTTGAGCGCTACGACACGATCATCGTCGACGAAGCCCACGAACGCAGCCTGAACATCGATTTCCTGCTGGGTTACCTGAAAACCCTGCTGCCGCGCCGTCCGGACCTGAAGGTCATCATCACCTCCGCGACCATCGACCTGCAGCGCTTTTCCGAGCACTTCAACGATGCGCCAGTGATCGAAGTGTCCGGGCGTACCTTCCCCGTGGACGTCTGGTATCGACCGCTGACCAGCGAGCAGGATGAAGACGGCAACAGCGTCGAAGAGGACCTGACCGTCGATCAGGCGATTCTGGCCACGCTGGACGAACTGGCGGCCTTTGAGCGCAGCGAGCGCAAGAGCCCGGGTGATGTGCTGGTGTTCCTGCCCGGCGAGCGCGAGATCCGCGATGCCGCCGAGGTGCTGCGCAAGGCGCAACTCAAGCACACCGAGATTCTGCCGCTCTACGCGCGCCTCTCGCCGGCCGAGCAGCAGCGTATCTTTCAATCGCATCCCGGTCGGCGTGTGGTGCTGGCTACCAACGTCGCTGAAACTTCGCTGACCGTGCCGGGCATCCGCTATGTGATCGACACCGGTACGGCGCGCATCAGTCGCTACAGCTATCGCGCCAAGGTCCAGCGCCTGCCGATCGAGGCGGTGTCGCAGGCCAGTGCCAACCAGCGCAAGGGCCGTTGCGGGCGGGTCGAGCCCGGCCTGTGTGTGCGTCTGTACAGCGAAGAGGATTTCAACGGTCGGCCGGAGTTTACCGACCCCGAGATCCTGCGCACCAACCTGGCCGCAGTCATCCTGCAGATGCTGCACCTGCGCCTGGGCGAGATCACCGACTTCCCGTTCATCGAGCCGCCGGACGGCAAGGCAATCAGCGACGGCTTCAACCTGTTGCAGGAGCTTTCGGCGGTCAATCGCGAAAATCAGCTGACCCCGCTGGGCCGCCAACTGGCGCGTCTGCCGGTTGACCCGCGTATGGGTCGCATGCTGCTGGAAGCGGCGAAGCAGGGCAGTCTGCAGGAAGTGCTGATCGTCGCCAGCGCCATGTCGGTACAGGACGTGCGCGAGCGCCCGCCCGAGCGTCAGCAGGCTGCGGATCAGGCCCACGCGCAATGGAAGGACGCCGACTCGGACTTCGCCGGGATGGTCAATCTATGGCGCGGCTTCGAAGAGCAGCGCCAGACCCTGACCGCCAGCCCGCTGCGTAACTGGTGCCGGCGCAATTTTCTGAATTACCTGCGCCTGCGTGAATGGCGCGATTCCCATCGGCAATTGAGCCTGATCTGTCGCGACCTGCAACTGACGGTCAACAAGGAGCCGGCCGATTACCCGAAATTCCACAAGGCCATTCTTTCCGGCCTGTTGAGTCAGATCGGGCAAAAGGCTGACGAGGGCGATTACCTGGGCGCACGGCAACGGCGCTTCTGGATTCACCCGTCCTCCGGGTTGGGCAAGAAGCGTCCGCAGTGGTTGATGACCGCCGAGTTGGTAGAGACCACCAAACTGTACGCGCGCATGGTTGCCAAGATCGATTCGGACTGGATCGAGCCGCTGGCCGGCCACCTGATCAAGAAAAATCACTTCGAGCCGCACTGGGAGAAGAAGCGCGGACAGGTCGTGGCGTTCGAACAGATCACGCTGTTCGGCCTGATCGTGGTGGGCCGTCGCCCGGTGCATTTCGGGCCGATCGACCCGGTGGTTTCGCGCGAGCTGTTCATTCGTGAAGGCCTGGTGCGTGGCGATATCCTGTCGCGGGCCAAGTGTCTGAGCGCCAATACCCGTTTGCTGGAACAGCTCGACGAACTGGAAGCCAAGGCTCGGCGTCGCGATATTCTGGCTGACGAAGACACCTTGTACAGCTTCTATGAAGCACGCATTCCGGCCGAGATTCATCAGACGGCCACGTTCGACAGCTGGTACAAGACCGAAAGCCAGAAGAATCCGCAGTTGCTGATCATGCGTGAAGAGGACGTGCTGGCCCGCGAGGCCAGCGAAGTCACCGCCGCGCAATATCCGGACACCTTGCGTCTGGGCGACCTGAGCCTGTCACTGAGCTACCACTTCGAACCCAATCACCCGCGTGACGGCGTGACCTTGCGTGTTCCCGCGCCGTTGTTGCTGTCGCTGCCTGCCGAACGTCTTGAGTGGCTGGTGCCGGGGTTGCTCGAGAGCAAATGCATCGCGCTGGTCCGCAACCTGCCCAAGGCGGTACGCAAGAACTTTGTGCCGGTCCCGGATTTCATCAAGGCGGCGTTGCAGCGCATCACCTTCGGCGAGGGCTCGTTGCCTCAGGCGCTGGGCCGTGAACTGCTGCGCATGACCGGTGTACGGGTCAGCGACGAAGCCTGGGCCGAGGCGGCACAGCAGCTTGAAGGCCATCTGAAGATGAACCTGGAAATCGTCGATGGCGGCGGCAAGTTTCTCGGTGAGGGACGTGATCTGGCCGAGCTGACCGCGCGCTTCGCCGAGGCGAGCCAGGCCGCGCTGGCCGTGCCGCAAACCGCGAAGAGCCAGCAACCGGTGCAGGCCAAGGCCTTTGCAGCAGTGGCGCAGAAAACCCAGCAGAACATCGCCGGGCTGTCGATGACGGTTTATCCGGCGCTGGTCGAAGAGGGCGGCGCGGTCAAGGAAGGCCGGTTCTCGACCCAGGCCGAGGCCGAGTATCAGCATCGTCGTGCCTTGCAGCGTTTGCTGTTGCAGCAGCTGGCCGAACCCGCCAAGTTTCTGCGCAACAAATTGCCGGGGCAGACCGAGCTGGCCTTGCTGCATCGCGAACTGGGGCGCATCGATGCGTTGATCGAAGACATCCTGCTGGCCAGCCTCGACAGTTGCGTGCTGGAAGGTGAGGCCGAATTGCCGCGCGACGGTGCCGGTCTGCTGTCACTGGCTGAACGCAAGCGCGCCGACTGGACCGAGCATGCCGAGCGGCTCGCGAAGCTGACGCTGGAAATCCTCAAGCTGTGGCACGGTCTGCAAAAGCGCTTCAAAGGCAAGATCGACCTGTCCCAGGCCGTTGCACTCAACGACATCAAGGCGCAACTGAGCAAGCTGGTGTACCCCGGATTCGTTCGCGAGACCCCGGCGGTATGGCTCAAGGAACTGCCGCGTTACCTCAAGGCCATCGAGATGCGTCTGGAAAAACTCCCGGCTCAGGTGCAGAAGGATCGGGTGTGGAGCATCGAGCTTGCAGGTCTGTGGGCGCAATACCAGGCGCGCGCCGACAAGCACGCTCAAGAGGGCAAGCGCGACCCGGAACTGGCCCTGTACCGCTGGTGGATGGAGGAATACCGCGTCTCGCTGTTCGCCCAGCAACTGGGCACAAAAATGCCGGTGTCGGACAAACGGTTGAGCAAGCAGTGGAGTCAGGTGGAGAGCTGATCCGCGGCTTCACGCCGCGAAGTAAAGGGCGCCTGTCGTGCCTATATTCATTGGCCCGATAGCGCCAAAACCGGGCTCTGTGGCACACTCCGCGCCTGTCTTCACCGTGTCATGAAATGCTGCTGCCTGTTGCGGGCAGCTTTTACAGTCGCACGGGTACGTCGGTCCGGAAAACAGTGGGCCTTCAGTTGCCGTGCCTGAGCAGGTCATTACCTGCAACCAATAAGAGAGGAACGACCGTGCACAACGTCGTCATCAGCGGCACAGGCCTGTTTACCCCGGCCAACAGCATCTCCAACGAAGAGCTGGTGCAGTCTTTCAATGCCTATGTTGCACAGTTCAACAGCGATAACGCCGCCGCTATCGAACGTGGCGAAGTGCAGGCACTGAGTGAATCCAGCGCCGCTTTCATCGAGAAGGCTTCGGGTATCAAAAGCCGTTTCGTCATGGACAAGCAGGGCATTCTCGATCCGCAGCGCATGAAGCCCAACCTGCCGGAGCGCAGCAATGACGAGTGGTCGATCCTCTGTGAGATGGGTGTAGCTGCCGCCAGACAGGCGCTGCAACGCGCCGGCAAAACCGCAGCCGACATCGACGGTGTAATCGTTGCCTGCTCCAACCTGCAGCGGGCCTACCCGGCGGTCTCCATCGAGATTCAGCAGGCGCTGGGTGTCGCCGGATACGGGTTTGACATGAACGTGGCCTGTTCCTCGGCCACCTTCGGCATTCAGGCAGCCTGTAACAGCGTGCAACTGGGGCAGGCCCGCGCCTTGCTGGTGATCAGCCCGGAAATCTGCACCGCGCACCTTAATTTCCGGGATCGTGACAGCCACTTCATCTTTGGTGACGGCGCCACGGCGGTGGTGGTCGAGCGCGCCGACCTTGCCACGTCGCCTTATCAGTTCGATATCGTCAGCACCCGTTTGCTGACCCAGTTTTCCAACAACATCCGCAACAATTTCGGCTTCCTCAACCGTACCTCGGACGAGGGCCAGAACGCGCCGGACAAGCTGTTCGTGCAGGAAGGCCGCAAGGTCTTCCGCGAAGTGTGCCCGATGGTCGCCGAACTGGTCGCTGCGCATTTGCAGGACAACAGCATCAACATCACCGACGTCAAACGCTTCTGGCTGCATCAGGCCAACCTGAGCATGAACCATCTGATCGTCAAGAAGCTGCTGGGCCGCGACGCCACGGTCGAAGAAGCGCCGGTGATTCTCGACACCTACGGCAATACCAGCTCCGCGGGTTCGGTGATTGCGTTTCACACCTACCAGGATGACTTGCCGCAAGGCGCGCTGGCGGTACTCAGTTCGTTCGGCGCCGGTTACTCGATCGGCAGCGTGATCCTGCGCAAGCGCTGATCGCGTTCGACGGGTAGCGCTCTCGAGACGGGCGCTACCTGTCATATCCCGTTATGTCATGTGCAGGCCGTTGGGTCTTTATCGTATTGGCTATTCACAAAGCCATTAGCGGTATCGACCATGTTCACCTTCAGATACAACCCTTTTGAAACCATAGAATCGTCCGTTGCACACGCCTCTGTAACGCCCCGACCACAGGATTGCGCCCCGTTCGAAGCGGAGCACGTCAACAGCGAATTCATCAGGCTCAACTTGCCAGACTGGTATGTGGGTGCGCCCACGGTATTGCGCCAGACACTGCATGCCAGCCAGCAAAGCGCACGGCGTTACGCGCAGGCGCTGGAGCCAGTGCGCGCCCGCCTGTTATCGGCGCAGCAATTTGCAGCCCCCTTGCTGTCGAAAGCGTTTGTCGAACGTTTCCAGCTCGACCTCGACGTTGAAGCCTTTCAACTGATGACCTGGCGCTACGACAGCACCTGGAACCCGGCTCCGCTCGAGCAGACTTTGCTTCAGGCAGCCTTGCAGAACTTCGCTCCGAGCAACAGAAGCCGCTTCGATCCCTACTCGGCAATCCTGCGTACAGGGGGCCTGCGTTACTGGCTGATCGACAGCGCCGAACGCCGCTACAAGGTCGAATACCGGGACCGTCAGGCGATCGATCTTGAGCAGTTCGCTGATTTTTGCCATGAACTGGATCTGGGCCGTCAGTATCAGACCCACCTGGACAGCGTGTTCAAGCCGCCAGGCCCGGCTGCGCAAGCGGTTGCCAGCGCGTTCATGGACAGCGAGCGGGCCGCCGTCGAGGTGCTTGCGCATATCGCCATGATGAAAGGCGATATCACTGACGCGGCGTACCAGACCCTGCTGGACATGGTGAAGTCCGTTGACCAGCCACGCTGGGATGGCAAGGGCGTGCGCTATTGCCAGTTGCACATGCTCGATACCTACACGTTTTCAGGCTCGCTGTTACAGGGTGCCTTATTGATACAGCAGGACGGCGCCAAGCCCGATGACGGTCCTTGTCTGGTCTACCTGCCTGCCGAGCCTGCGCATCCGGTCAAGCAGTTTGCGTCGCTGCGGGCCTTCAACGCCTGGCTGGTGACGGCGTTGGACAGCAGGCACTACCGACGCTACTTCAGTCGTTTCGTCAGTCTCGGCCAGGCTCCGGCATTTTTTGCCAAACTGGATGCGCGGCTGTATCCCGCCGGGGACCGCACGCTGGACCCCGACGCCGACCTGGTCGTGCAGGCACAGCCATTCTCGAAGCCACCGTTCGAGCGGCTGTACGAGCAGTTGCTGGCCAAAACCTATGACGACTCAAAAGTAATCGCGGTGCCATCCGCACAGGTCGACCAGCAGGCTCACGATGCACTGATCGAAAGCCTTGAAAACAACGGCATGAACCTGCTCAACGTGGCCGGGTTCTTTGTGCCGGTGCTGGGTGAAATCATGTCCGTGGTCGCCCTTTATCAGCTTGCCAGCGAAGCGTTCGTTGCTTACGAAGACTGGACGCACGATGAAGTCGAAGACGCCATGCAACATGTCTACGACATCGGCGAAAACGTTGCACAGATGCTGGTGGCAGGCGGCGTCGTGGCTGCGGTGAACGGGCTGCAACCCTCGATGTTCATCGAAAGTCTGGTGCAAAGGCGTGTCGATGGGGCGGTGCGCCTCGGCAAGCCGAGCATCGATGCCTATGCCCATACGGTCTCCCTGCCCGACAACCTGAGCAGCAACGCCCTTGGGCTTTATGAGCACGACGGCAAGACCTGGCTGCCACTGGACGGCAAACTGTATTGCGTCGAGTCCGATGCAGACGGCAGCCAATGGCGCGTCAGGCATCCGGTGAATGAGCGTTCGTACGCGCCAAGGCTCAAGCACAACGGTGCTGGCGCATGGCGCCATGAATGGGAAAACCCCATGGGGTGGGACGAAGTAACGGCGTTCAGGCGCCTGAACCCGACGTGTCATGCGCTGCCGGAAGAAGACATTCACAAAGTCCTGCACATTACCGGCGCCAACGAGGCCTTGCTGCGTCAGATACATGTCGAAAACCTCCGGCCTCCGGCCTTGCTGAAAGACGCCATTCAGCGCGTTGCAACAGAACGGCAGTTGCACGTCTGTATCGAAGCCCTGAAGGCCGATGATGTGCCGCAGGTTCATGTTGCTCATCTTGAGCCGTGGCTGAAACTGCTGGTGTCGTCACCACGCTGGCATGAGACCCGCGGCCTGTTACTGCTCGACGCGCAAGGGGCGCTGCTGGAAGCCTGGAACGCGGGATCGCAGATGACACTGTCGTCCCATGTCGCCGGGCCGACCGGGCACCTCAGTCAAGTGCTCGGCCAGTTGCTGGAAAGTCTGCCCGCCGATGAAGTCACTCGCTTGAGCGGGAGCAACAGTGCCGACAAGGTCGTTCAACTGCGCGGCTTCAAACGCTATCTGGCCGGTTACGCTCAGACGCATGTGGGACGCCTGCTGGATGACGTTCAACTGCTCGAAGGTCGCAGCGACGACCCGCATGTGCAACTGATACAGCGCGACTTCGGCAGCTTGCCGAGCAGCGTGGCGCTCGAACTTATCGGCATGGCCAGCGATGCAGACAAAGCGCGAATGACCACGGAAAAACGCATTCCTCTGGCGCTGGCCGAGCATGCCCGCGAGTATCAGCAGCAACTGCGGATAAACCGCGCCACCGAAGGCTTCTATCGGGCGGTAACCGACAATCTGGACACGCAGGCTGCGGCGCTGGGCATGCTGCAGTACCTGCCAGGCTGGCGGGGTGAGGTTTCGATCGATCTGTTGAAGGACTCGCTGGAGGGCGACGAAATCGCCAGTCTCGACAGCGATCAGGCCTCAATGCATCGGCTGCTGGTCAGCACCGAAGCGGGGATCCAGTGTTTCGAACCGTCAGGTGAGCCGCTCGGCGAGGTCGATCAGCAGTTTTTCAGGGCGTTGTTGCAGGCGCTTCCCGAACAGGTACGGCTCGACATTCAGTTACCAGCTGGCGCGGATGAGCCGCAACTGCGCAGTCTGTTGCGCAATACGGCGGTTCAGCGACGTGAGCGGATGGCTGCCGTTCTGCAATTGCAGCCGATCAAGCCGGGTATCAAATGGCCGCAACGCCTGCCCCATGGCCGCATTGGCTATCCCTTGAGTGGACGGTTGCGCGGCTTGTTTCGTCGCCTGGGTATTGGCGCGTCCAGCCACTCGCCGGAGCTTGCCGTGAAAAGTTTATACCCGGACTTTTCCGATGCTCAGGTGGCGAGCTTCCTTGACGAGTTGCGCGCCGAACACACCGGGTCGGCCAGGCAACTGCCCCGGTTCGTCAAGCGAAGGCTGCGCGGTCTTGCTGATGAATTACGCACCCTGCAAAACACTCTGGATGCCTGGATAGCGCAAGCGACGTCCTCGTTGCAGCGCAGGTCAAGGGAGGTCGCGGCGAGGCGCCTTCATGGCTGCTGGAGAAGACTCAGCGTTCACAGCATCAGTCTTCAGGGGGAGTTTTTAGGCTACACGCTTGATCTGGATAACCTGCGAGTAGAGCAAATACCGGATATAACCGCCAGCTTTGGCCATGTGGCTGAGTTGAAAGCGCGGAACATGCAGCTTACCCCTGCACATGTCGATGCATTGCTGAACAACTTCCCTAACCTGCGGTCGTTGGGCCTGGGCTTCAATGAACTGCAATCCCTGCCAGAGTCGATAGGAAGAATGACACTGCTTACAGAGCTGTCGCTCAACCATAACCCCTTGAACTGGACAGCCGCCTGCAACGCCATTTTGCTGAATCTGCGCCGACTGGAGGTTCTTGATCTCAACTATTGTTCGCTTGGATCGCAGGCACGTCTCACAGCGCTCAACTCGTTACGTATGCTGTTTTTGCGTTCTACAGGCATTGAAACATTGCCAGTGTGGAATTGGCGCAGGTCTGACTTGATTCGTCTGGATGTGCGCGATAATCGCATCTCGGAAATATCGATCGAGGAGCTTGATAATATCGAGCGCTCGCTCAGTTCCACCCGCCTTCACCTGCATTTGAGTGGCAACCCGTTGACTCCGCCAACGCTGGCTAGCATCAGACTGTTTCTCGAGGGCAGGACGCGGCCGCGGCTGGGTGTCAGCCAGAACCGTTCTCCACTTGAAGCCGGACCTGGCAGTGCCGCCTGGCTTGCAGGTCTGAGCAGTGAGCAGGCGGCGGTGCGTACCAGGCTTTGGCAGGATCTGCGAGCCTGCGCGGGTTCTACGGACTTTTTTCAGATGCTGGGCGACCTGACGTACTCGGCTGATTTTTCAAGTAACCATGAAGCACTGGCCGCAAGAGTCTGGGCAATGATAGACGCGGCCTCGGCAAGTACGGAGTTGCGTCTCCAGTTATTCGATATTGCCGCCCACCCTCAGACCTGTGGCGATGGACTTGCATTGATCTTTGGCGACATGGAAGTACGCGTGCGGGTGTTCTCGATCATGTCGTCCACCCCACACGCCGCGCAGCCACTGGAGCTGTTCAAGATGAGCCGGAGCCTGGACCGTCTGGATCAGGTGGAAAAAATTGCACTGCGCGAGATTGCTCTTCGCCAGCAGCACGGCTACAGGGTAGATGAGGCTGAAGTACGCCTGGCCTACCGTATCGGCCTGCAAGCTCGGCTTGAGCTGCCCGGTCAGCCCCAAACCATGCTGTTCAGCAATATCGCGAAGGTGACCGACGCTGATTTGCAGGATGCGCACAGCGAAATAATCACGCGTGAAAGTACGCGGGCATTTTTCGAGTCGCTGGTCGCCAGGGAATTCTGGATGAGTTATCTGGAAACTCGTTACGCCTCTGATTTCGAACGGGTAAAGAAGCCCTTCAGCGAGCGTCTGACCCTCCTGGATGAGTTGCCGCCAAACCGGCAATCCGATCAACAGTACCTCGAGCAGATTGGCTTGATCTCCAGTGAGCGTGAGCAGGCGCTCAATGATTTCGCGATCACTCTTTCCAGGCAGATTGCCGAGGCGGTGAACATGACGCCTCAATAAGGGATATTCTTCACCCTGTCAGCCTATCGGGGAACCTGCATGCCTGTTCACGTAATCGACAGCCTCGCCACCGTTGCGCCTGCCCAGTGGGATGCGCTGGTACCTGGCAATCAGCCATTCCTGCGGCATGCGTTTCTCAGCTCGCTGGAGGACAGCGGCAGTCTCGGGCCACGATCGGGCTGGCGTGCCGAACATGTGCTGCACTACGAAAACGATCAGTTGGTGGCGGCATTGCCAGCCTACCGAAAGTGGCATTCGTATGGCGAGTACGTGTTCGATCACGCCTGGGCAGACGCCTGCCGTCGCGCCGGCATCGCCTATTACCCCAAGCTGCTGATCGCCGTGCCGTTCAGCCCGGTCGGCGGTTCGCGGATTCTGTCCGCGACGCCTCAGGGTGGCATCGAGTTGCTCGGCGAGCTGCCGGCATACCTGCAACGTGAGGGGCTGTCGAGCGCACACGTGAACTTTACCGATCCGGCGGCCGATGCCTTGCTTGAAACCCAGCCGGGCTGGTTGCAGCGCATCGGTTGCCAGTTTCACTGGCATAACCGGGGTTACCGGGACTTTCAGGACTTTCTTGACGCATTGAGTTCACGCAAGCGCAAACAGATGCGCAAGGAACGTGAACAAGTGGCGGGGCAGGGCATCGAGTTTGAATGGCTCGAGGGCGCGCAGATGAGCGAAGTCCTGTGGGACTTCGTTTATGCGTGCTACTCCAATACCTACGAGGTGCGTGGGCAGGCGCCTTACCTGACGCGTGAGTTCTTCAGCCTGTTGGCCGAACGTATGCCTGAGTCTATCCGTGTGGTCATCGCGCTGCAGGGCTCACGGCCTGTGGCGATGGCCTTCAGCCTGATTGGTGACGACAGTTTCTATGGGCGCTATTGGGGCTGCCTGGCCGAGTTTGACCGGCTGCATTTCGAAACCTGTTTCTATCAGGGTATGGACTATGCCATCGCCCACGGCCTGCAACGCTTCGACGCCGGCGCGCAGGGCGAACACAAACTGATCCGCGGCTTCGAACCGCAGATCACCCGTTCGTGGCATTACCTGATGCACCCAGGCCTGAAAGACGCGGTCAGCGAGTTTCTGGAGCAGGAGCGAGTCGGCGTACTGGCCTATGCCGAGGAAGCGCGCAGCGCGCTGCCGTATCGGCAGGCGGAGTAACCGGCCAGAAGACATCCAGCGACTGCACGGGCCTCTTCGCGAGCAAGCTCGCTCCCACAAGTGCGGTGTACACCTGACCGACAGGTGAGTAGCTACCCAGAAGACATCCAGCGACTGCACTGGCACCTTCGTGAGCAAGCTCGCTCCCACAAGTTCGGTGTACACCTGACCGACAGGTGAGTAGCTACCCAGAAGACATCCAGCGACAGCACTGGCCTCTTCGCGAGCAAGCTCGCTCCCACAAGTTCGGTGTACACCTGACCGACAGGTGAGCAGCTACCCAGAAGACATCCAGCGACTGCACTGGCACCTTCGTGAGCAAGCTCACACAACTTCTGTGTACACCTGACCGACAGGTGAGTAGCTATCCAGCAGACATCCAGCGACTGCACGGGCCTCTTCGCGAGCAAGCTCCCACAAGTGCGGTGTACACCTGACCGACAGGCGGGGCAGCGGGGAGATCACTGCCCCTGAAGATCTTATGGCGTGTGCAGATCTTGTGGGAGCGAGCTTGCTCGCGAAGAGGCCGGCAGCCTCGCCATATCAATCCACGCCTACAAACCCACCCGTCTGATGCTGCCATAACCGCGCATACAGCCCGCCATGCGCCAGCAGTTCGCTGTGCGTGCCGGTTTCGGCGATCTGGCCTTTCTCCAGAACCACCAGGCGATCCATGCGCGCGATCGTTGACAGGCGGTGCGCGATGGCGATCACGGTCTTGCCCTGCATCAACGTCTCCAGGCTCTCCTGAATCGCTGCTTCGACTTCCGAGTCGAGTGCCGAGGTGGCTTCGTCCATGATCAGGATCGGCGCGTCCTTGAGCAGCACGCGGGTGATCGCGATGCGCTGGCGTTGACCGCCGGACAGCTTGACGCCGCGCTCACCGACATGGGCGTCGAAGCCGGTGCGACCTTCGGAGTCCGACAGCAGCGGGATGAACTCGTCGGCGCGGGCCTTGTGGATCGATTCCCAGAGCTGTTCATCAGTTGCGTGCGGATTGCCATACAGCAGGTTCTCGCGAATCGAGCGGTGCAGCAGCGAGGTGTCCTGGGTAATCATGCCGATCTGCGCGCGCAGGCTTTCCTGGGTGATTTCGGAAATGTCCTGGCCGTCGATGAGGATTCTCCCGCCTTGCACGTCGTACATGCGCAGCAGCAGGTTCACCAGCGTCGACTTGCCCGCGCCGGAAGGCCCGATCAGGCCGATCTTCTCACCCGGTTTGATGTCCAGGTTGAGGTTGTGAATGATCCCGTTGCCATTGCCGTAATGGAAATCCACGCCGTCGAACCTGACACCGCCGTTTTCGATCTTCAGCGGCAGGGCGCCGGGTTTGTCATTGACCGTGACGGGCTGCGAAATACTTTCCAGGCCGTCCTGCACGGTGCCGATGTTCTCGAAGATGCCGTTGACCACCCACATGATCCAGCCGGACATGTTGACGATGCGGATGACCAGACCGGTGGCCAGCGCGATCGCACCCACCGAGATAATGGACTGGGTCCACAGCCAGAGGGCCAGACCGGTGGTGGTGACGATCAGTATGCCGTTCATGGTGGTGATGGTGGTGTCCATCGAGGTGACCACGCGGCCAGCCAGCTGACTCTTTTCGGTGTGGTCGCGCATCGCTTCGCGCGCGTACTGCTGCTCGTGGTTGGTGTGGGCGAACAGCTTGAGCGTGGTGATGTTGGTGTAGCCGTCGACGATGCGGCCCATCAGTCTGGAGCGCGCATCGGACGAATCCACCGAGCGCTGCTTGACCCTCGGCACGAAATACATCAGCGAGAGGATGAACGCCGCGATCCAGGTGCCCAGCGGAATCATCAGGCGCCAGTCGGCCTCGGCGAACAGCACCATCGCGCTGATCGCGTAGATCAGCACATGCCACAGCGCATCCACCGTCTGCACGGCCGAGTCACGCAACGAGTTGCCGGTCTGCATGATGCGCTGGGCGATACGCCCGGCGAAGTCGTTCTGGAAGAAATTGACGCTCTGTTTGAGCACGTGGCTGTGGTTCTGCCAGCGAATCAGGTTGGTCATGCCGGGGCTGATCGTCTGGTGTACCAGCAGGTCATGCAGGCCGACGAAAATCGGCCGCAGCAGCAGGGCCACCACCACCATCCAGATCAGCTCGGAACCGTGAATACTGAAGAAATTCTCCGGCGGCGTGGTTTGCGCCAGGTCGATGATGCGGCTCAGGTAGCTGAACAGCGACACTTCGATCAGCGCACCGATCAGCCCGACCACCAGCAGCGCGGTGAACGTCGGCCATACCTGACGCAGGTAGTAGAGGTAGAACGCGAAGACGGTATTGGGCGGGGCAGCGGTAGGAGCGTCTTTGAAGATATCGATCAGTTTTTCGAAACGACGATAAAGCATTGGCTATCACACCCACGCGACGTGGGTTCTCCTTGATAAGTGGAGGCTCTCCCGTCCGGACCGCACGAAGCCCAAGGCTTCATGCGGTGCAGGTTTCCCGATCAGTTGACGCGTTTGGCGGACTTGATCAGGATCGGGTCGACTGGCACGTTTTGCATGCCTTTCTGAGTAGTGGTGCGGGCGTTGACGATGTTGTCGACGACGTCCATGCCCTTGACGACTTTGCCGAACACTGCGTAACCGAAGTCGCGTGCGCCGTTGTCGAGCATGGCATTGTCGTTGGTGTTGATGAAGAATTGACTGGTGGCCGAGTTCACGTCCGAGGTACGCGCCATGGCAATGGTGCCGCGGACGTTATGCAAACCGTTCTGGGCTTCGTTCTTGATCGGATCCTTGGTCTGCTTCTGAACCATCTGCGGGGTGAAGCCACCGCCTTGCACCATGAAGCCCGGAATCACCCGGTGAAAGATGGTGTTGGTGTAGAAGCCGCTGTCGACATAACCCAGAAAGTTCTGGGTGCTGACCGGCGCCTTGGTGTCTGCGAGTTCGATTTCAATCTGGCCGAAACTGGTGTCGAGTACCACGTGCGTGGCTTTATCCGGGGCAGCCATCAGGTTGGCGGCGAACAGCACGGAGCAGGCGGCGAGAGCGATTTTTTTCAGCATGTGGCAACACGTCCTTCATTAAGAGATATCGACTGTGACCGGCAAGGTAACCACGTTTGGCTTTTTTTGCCCAGCGTATTGGCGGGTTTGCAGCACTTCAGGCGATCAGGCTGCACGTCCATGGACCGCACAGGATTTTCAGACTGCGTTGCTGGCGATGAATTCCAGCCGCGTGTGATTGAAGTGCAGCAGGCAGCCCTGACTGAGCGAAGAGCGCCACGTGCCTGCTCCGGTCAGGCGTTTTGCGGCGTGCCGAGTGCAGCGGTGAGCGGTGTCGTGTCAAAGCTGCGGATCAGGTCGATCAGGATCTGCGTGGCCGGGCCCAGCGGCCGGTCCTTGCTGGAGTAAAGATAGAAGGTCGGGTTACGGCTACCGCCCTTGTCCAGGCGCAGGGGCTTGAGCAAGCCTTCGCGCAGTTCGCGCTCGATCATGTGCCGTGGCAGCCAGGCGAAGCCCAGGCCGTTGCTGACGAAGGTCGCGGCGGTGCCGAGGCTGCCGACGGTCCAGCGCTGTTCCGCGCCCAGCCAGCCGAAGTCCCTGGGTTGCTGCCTGCCGGAGTCACGGATGACCACCTGCAACTGGCTTTCCAGGTCCTGAAAGGTCAGTTCGCGATTGGCCTGATGCAGGGCGTGGTCCGGGTGCGCGACGGCGACGAACTCGACCGAGCTCATCTCGGTGCCCAGATGCCCGGCAATGCTGTAGCCGCTGATGGCCAGGTCCGCCACGCCTTCGAGCAAGACCTCCTCAACGCCGGAGAGCACTTCTTCACGCAGTCGCACCCGGCAGCCGCGGCTCTGCGGCATGAACGCGGTCAGCGCCTTGACCAGACGTGCCGAAGGGTACGCCGCGTCGATCACCAGGCGCACTTCCGCTTCCCAGCCCTGTTCCATATGGTGCGCGAGGTCTTCCAGTTGGCTGGCCTGCTTGACCAGCTGCCGCGAACGGCGCAGCAGTACGCCACCGGCTTCGGTCAGCACCGCCTTGCGCCCGTCGATACGCAATAACGGCACGCCGAGCTGTTCCTGCATGCGCGCCACGGTGTAACTCACCGATGATTGCGAGCGATGCAACGCTTCGGCGGCCTGAGCAAAACCACCGTGATCGACCACGGCCTGCAATGTGCGCCACTGGTCGAGAGTCACGCGGGGCGCTTTCATGCTGTAATTCCTCTTTAAATACGGGCTTGTTGTTCTACTCTGACAATCCCGACTCGGAGATTGCCGAATGAATCGACTGTGTTGTGCGCTGCTGGTCATGTTGCCGGTGACGGCCCTGGCGTACCCCATCGAGGTGGAAAAACAGTACCAGGACGTGAAGATCGATTATGTTGCCCACGACGTCTATCACGATACCGGGTCAATCACCGTCAACAACTACGGTGAAGTAGACGCCAAATGTTCGGTGGTGTTCATCAACGGGCCGGAGGCACCGCGCACCCGGCGTGTGCAGGTTGGCGCAGGCAAGAGTCTCGACGTCTCATCCCGATTCAATCGCAGCATCATAAAGTTGCGAATCAGGCTCAGCTGTCAGCCCGCCTGAGAGTAGAGCGCTCTTATGGATAAGACAAATTTGTGGGTGGGGGCACAAAGGCTTCGCGTTTTTGCGCAACGCGTTGGTGATTGACCGGGGTTGTGGTGGGTATCACTTACCCCGGTCGCTTTCGCAGATATTCTGAGAGTGCAGCCCTGTTTCCAGGGCTGTTTATGAGTGATGTGCTTTGCGACGATCAGACAATGATGTCGGCGGCCTGCAGCGTCTGCACGCCTGTGAGCTGGATTTCGAAGTCCGCGCCGACGTTGTCATCGATGTTGCCGTATAGCACGCCGTCGGCAAAACGCAGCTCACCGCTGTTGTTGGCGCTGAACGCCGCGTTGCCGATGAACACGAAGGCATCGTGGCCATCGGTCAGCGGCCGGGCATCGAAGCCGGAGAAGTCCAGCTTGTCGCCTTCGACTGTCTTGAAGCCATTGATGATGTCGCGCAGTCCGCCCAGGCCCGTATCGCTGATGCCATTGAACACGTAGTGGTCTGCGCCGGTGCCACCGATCAGCGTATCCGCGCCTGATCCGCCGATCAGCACGTCGTCGCCCGCGCCACCGGACAAGGTGTCATTGCCATCGCCGCCACTCAGGGTGTTGGCGTTCTTGTTGCCGGTCAGCGTGTCGGCAAACTGGCTGCCGATCAGGTTTTCAGTGCCTTTCAGCGTGTCCAGACCCGAGCCGCCAGTGGCTTGCTGAGCGCTGGTGTTCAGCGCAACGGTGACGCCGGCGGTGGCGAACAGATACGACACGGTGTCATTGCCGTCGCGGCCGTCCATGACGTTGTCGCCAGCGCCTGCGTAAATCAGGTTATCCAGGGCATTGCCGGTGGCATTGGCGGCCCCGCTGCTGTTGATGACGATGTTTTCCAGATTGGCCCCCAGCGTGTAGCTGGCCAGCGAGCTGTACACTGTATCGACGCCGCCCACCTGCGCATCGGTATTGGTCTCGACCACCCGGTCGGCGGCATCGTCGACGTAATAACTGTCCGATCCATCGCCGCCGGTCAGCATGTCGGCACCTGCAGCGCCGTCGAGAATGTTGTTGCTGGCATTGCCGATGATGACGTTTTTCACGGCGTTGCCGGTGCCGTTGATCGCAGACACGCCGGTAAGCACCAGGTTTTCCACGTTGGCGCCCAGCGTCCAGCTGACAGACGACACCACGGTGTCCACCTGCGAGGGCGAGTCGTTGCTTTCGGTGACGGTATCGAAAGCGTTGTCGACCACGTAGATATCGTTGCCATCGCCGCCGCTCATGTCGTCCGCGCCCTGATCGCCGTCCAGCACGTCATTGCCGGAACTGCCGACCAGCGTGTCGTCGTCACTGGTGCCGAAGATATGGCCACCTTCGTTCTGGCCACTCTCGAAAATGGCCGCCGGGTCGTTGTTGTCAGCGGCGTTGCCCTGAAAACCCAGGTCATCGGCGATGAAATCGGCCAGACGCTGGCCGACGATCTCGGCGGACTCTTCATGCAAGTGCCAGACGTCATCGGGGTAAACCAGCGGGTTGACCTCGTAACGCAGGGGCAGGTCGGTGTAGTCAACCGCCAGCTTGACGTCGGCGCGCTCAGTGGCAATGGCTTCCTGGACGCTTCTGACGTACCCGGCGCCTTCGACAATGGCGTTGATCTTTTCGTCGGTGTAACCACGCGCCTTGGCCGCGTCGGTCTGGTAGTGCCCGGTTTCGGCGATGTACACGGTGAAATCACCGATCTGCGCGTGCAGGTAGTCGAACACTTTCAGGGTCGAGGCCTTGTACAGCTCGGCCGCCGCCTGCTTGTCGGTGGCGCGGGCGATTTCCTGAGCGGCTTCTTCGCCCTGACCCCAGATGATCCCGGTGGTCACTTTGTCGATGGCGGTCAGCGACGCCAGTTGCGACTTGAGCAACTCGGTGGCGCGCAACAGCGCAGGGCCCGGCTCATCGGTGTCGACCAGCCACCAGGAAACACGCTGTTCATCCTGAGTGCCGGTCGAGTAGCCGACCACGGTGCTGCCCCCCACGGCGAGGTCGATGCCATCACCGTTGGCGTCGGTGAACTGGCTGCGCACGTCGTAATCGGTGTAGCGGGTCAGGTCCTTGACCATTTCCGAGGTGCCGGACTGGTTATCGTCTTCAGTCATGCGCAGCAGGCGCGCGTTGGACTGGCCCAGGGTCGGCAGGTAGAGAATCTCCTGCGCCTCACGCTGGCCGAATACGAAGTCCGCGTCGGTGAGGGTGTCGATCAGGTTGCCGCTCAGGGCGATCTCGAAGCGATTGCCGTCGGCATCCGCCGTGGCGGACTTGATGTAGGTCTTGTCGCCGGTTTCGTTGAGGGTCATGTACAGCGTGTGGTCTTCGCCGTTGCCCAGCCCCAGAAAGCCCAGTGCGGAGACGTCTATCTTGTCCTGACCGGGGGTGAAGTCATAGATCGTGTCGGTGGCAGTCAGGCCGCCAGCGTCGTAATCGCGGTAGCTGTCGGTCAGTGCGCTGTAGACGAACGTGTCGGCATCGGCGCCACCGTACAGGGCGTCGCGTCCTGCGCCACCGTTGATGATGTCGGCGCCGGTATCGCCACGCAGCGTGTCGTCACCGCCCAGGCCCAGAATCGTATCGTTGCCTTCGGTGCCGTACAGCGCCTCGGCGTTCTCGGTGCCGGTGAGGATCCCCGGCGTCACGTTGCCCACATTGATGGCAAAACTGTCGGCCACCGAAGCGCCGGTGGCGTCGCTCGCAGTCAGCAATACCGAGTAAAGCCCGGATGCCGTGCCGCCCGGTGTGCCGCTGAAGGTCAGGGTCTTGCTGTCGAACTTCAGCCACTCGGGCAGGGCGCTGTTATCGGCCAGGGTCGCGCTGTAGGTCAGCGTGTCGCTGTCCGGGTCGCTGAAGCTGCCGGGCTGCACGGCGTAGGAGAACGCCTTCAGCTCGGTAACGTTCTGGTCCATCAGCGGCGTATTGAGCACTGGTGCCTGATTGGCGGCTGAGGCGGTAGAGAAGATGAAGTTGGACGCACTGAGTTTGTCGGCCAGGTTGCCTTGCAAGGCAATCTCGAAGCGATTGCCTGTGCTGTCGACTGCATCGGTCTTGATGTAGGTCTTGCTGCCGTCGGCATTGACCGACAGGTAAATGGTGTTGGCGCTGCCATCGCCTATGCCGCGCAGGCCGATGCTGGACAGGTCGATGCGGTCTTCGGCCGGGTTGAAGTCGGTGATCGTGTCGCTTTGCTTGGTGCCGCTGGCGGTGTAATTGCGATAGCTGTCCAGGCGCGAGTTGTAGATGAACAGGTCCGCGCCTGCGCCGCCGGTCAGGGTGTCGGCATCGGCTCCCCCAGTGATCGTGTCGGCGCCCGCGCCGCCGTCGATGCGGTCCGTACCGGCATTGCCGTTGAGCACGTCATTGCCGTCGGTGCCGGTGAGGGTATCGCCGCCCGCCGTGCCTTCCACGACATGCTGGAAGATGAAGTGGCTGGCATTGAGCGTGTCTTTCAGGTTGCCGCTCAGGCCTAGCTCGAAGCGGTTGCCGCTGGCATCGGCGTCGAGTGATTTGACGTAGGTGCGGTCCAGTGTGGCGTTGTAGCTGATGTTCAGCGTACCGCCCTTGCCGCTGCCCAGCCCGGTGAAGCCCAGATTGGTCAGGTCGATGCGGTCCTGGCTGATGTCGAAGTCGGTGACCAGATCGGTGGAACTGGTGGTCGCCGTCCGGTAGCTGTCGGTCAACTGATCGAAGCGAAAGGTGTCGGCTCCCGCGCCGCCGGTGAGCTTGTCGGCCCCGGCACCGCCGACCAGGATGTCGTCACCCGAACCGCCGTTCAAGGTGTCCTTGCCCGCCAGGCCGAAGATCTGCTCGTGGGCCGCGCCACCGGTGATGACGTCGTTGCCCTCGGTGCCATTGACGGTCACCAGCGGGAACGCATCACCGGCAAAGCTGCCATCGCCATACACCAGGGTCAGCCCCTTGCTGGTGTGGCTGATGGTGTTGCCGACGATGCTGTTGCGGTCGGTGCCGTCTTCGTTGCGCTCGGCGACGCCGTAGGTGGAGTTGTCACTGCCGGTGATCGTGTTGCCACGGATCAGGTTGTCGCTGCCGCTGAAGAACTTGCCGGACACGCCTGTGGTGTCGTCGTAGGACTGAATGATGATTTCCGGAACCGCTGAACCCAGCGCGTTGTTGCTCAGGGTGTTATCGAAGATATCCACCCCGGAACTGCCGTAAATGCGCACGCCGGCGTTGCCGTTGTCGTGGATGTCCACGCCGCTGACCGAAACCTGGCTGGACAGCTTGATCAGTACGCCTTCTGCGGCGTTGCCATATACCGCGCCGCCGGTGATGGTGATGTTGGCGGGCGAGGGGATGTTCTCGCTGCCGCGCTGCACCACGATGCCGGTGCTGCCATTGCCATAGGCAACGTTGTTGCTCAGGGTGAAGTCGTGGGTGCTGGTGACCACGTTGAAGCCGTGGCGATCGTTGTCATAGGCGACGTTGTTTTCAAACACGCTGTCGCTCAGGTAATCGGCCACGAAGCCGTCCAGGCCGTTGCCATGCGACACGCTGTTCTTGATCACCATGTTGACGGTCTGCTCGTGCGGGTCGAAGCCGTAGCCCGAGCAATCCTTGATCTCGACGCTGTCGAGGGTGACGTTCGAGTCCTTGCCGTCAGAGCCTGGAATGTAACCGTTGAACCAGCCGTCCACCTTGCCGGTGGTGGCGTCGCGGTTACCGTCCAGCGTCAGGTTCTTCATGCCGAAGTCGTGGGTTTCTTCGCCATAGGCCGAGCGCACGATGCCGGTCACTTTAGTGTCCGAGCCATCCGCGAGCTTGATGATCGTCTCGCCCATGCCTGCACCCGACAGGGTGACGTTGCTCTTGAGCATCAGGCAGCCATCCGAAGGCTCCTCGCCACCGGACACGACGTACGTTCCGGCCCCCATCACCACTTCACCGCCGCCTGCAGCAGCGGCTGCGTCGATCGCGGCCTGAATGGCTGCCGTATCGTCAGTGACGCCGTCGCCAAGTGCTCCGAAGTCTTTTGTGTTGAATATCATGGTGTTACTCCAGGCGACGACGAATGTGGATGAATTAAGTCAATATTGCAGCGCCGGGATGATAAGACCTTTTTCTGTGGAAAAGTTGCCGATATGGGCTATATTTTCGTCGAAACCGACGACATGTACGTCAATAATGCGACTGTCATATTTGTGACGGGTAACGCGGGGCGCGGCGACGGCTTGGCGTCAAAAAGCGGCGGCCGTCGAGTGGACAGTGAGTGACGCAACCGCTATGGTCGCGCCCTTCAAAAATGGGGGGCGGGCATGGGTTATCTACTTTTCGTCACACTGATTCAGGCGTTTTCATTCAGCCTGATCGGTGTCTATCTGGCCGGGCACGTCGACAGTTATTTCGCGGTGCTGGTCCGCGTGGTGCTGGCCGGTCTGGTATTCATTCCGCTGACCCGCTGGCGTCAGGTCGAACCCCGCTTCATGCGCAGCATGCTGCTGATCGGCGCGCTGCAATTCGGCGTGACCTATGTCTGCCTGTACCTGAGTTTCAGGGTGCTGACGGTGCCGGAAGTGCTACTGTTCACCATCCTCACGCCACTGCACGTAACGTTGATCGAAGATGCGCTGAACCGACGCTTCAACCCCTGGGCATTGCTGGCGGCAGTGGTCGCGGTGCTGGGCGCCGGCGTGATTCGTTACGATGGCCTGGACGGCGACTTCCTAGGCGGCTTCCTGCTGCTGCAACTGGCCAACTTCACCTACGCCGCCGGGCAGGTGCTGTACAAGCATCTGGTGGCGCGCCACCCGAGCGACCTGCCGCATTACCGACGCTTCGGCTACTTCTACCTCGGCGCACTGGCGGTGGTCCTGCCGGCGTTCCTGATGTTCGGCAACCCGCAACACCTGCCCGAAGCGCCGACCCAATGGATCGTGCTGCTATTTCTCGGCCTGTGTTCGACGGCGCTGGGCATGTACTGGTGGAATAAAGGTGCGTGCATGGTCAACGGCGGCACACTGGCGGTGATGAATAACCTGCATGTGCCGCTGGGGCTGTTGATCAATCTGCTGATCTGGAACCAGCATGAGGACTTCACCCGCCTGCTGATCGGCGGCGGGGTGATCGTGGCGTCGGTGTGGATCAGTCGCCTGGGCGTGCGACGCGTGCCGGAGAGCGTTTCCGGCACACGTTGAGTCAGACGTGCTGGCCGCCGTTGACGTGAATCTCCGCACCGTTCACGTAGGACGCGCCAGCCGTACACAGGAAGTAGATCAGCGAGGCGACTTCCTCAGGCTTGCCCAGCCGGTGCATCGGCACCAGCCGCTCGACAATCTCGGCGGTGCCGGGTGACAGAATCGACGTATCGATTTCACCCGGCGCAATGGCATTGACCCGTATCCCGTGCGGACCGAAATCGAAGGCCATTTCCCGGGTCAGCGCCGACAGTGCCGCCTTGGACGTGGCGTAGGCGACCCCCGCAAACGGGTGGACCTTGGAGCCGGCGATCGAGGTGACATTGATGATGCTGCCCTTGGCCGCCTTCAACTCGTCAAACAAACCCCGACCCAGCAGCGCGGTGGAGAACAGATTGACGTTGAACACCTTGATCCAGGTGCTGTAATCCGACTCCAGCACACCCATGCGCCCGCCGTCCTCGGTCTTCGGTGAAACGCCGGCATTGTTGACCAGCGCATCGAGCCGCCCGCCGAGCTTGTCCTTGATCGCCGCCATGCTCTCGCTGACGCTGTCGATGTTTTCCAGGTCCAGGTGAATGTGGTTGAGCAGACCTTCAGCCCACGGGCAATCATCGACCCAGTTCTGCCGCGACGCGGTAAACACCTCCCAGCCAGCGGCATTGAAATGCTTGACCGTGGCATGACCGATACCCCGGCTTGCGCCAGTCAGCAAAAGCTTTTTCTTGTCGCTCATGAGTGCGTTCCGGTTTTTAGGGTGGATGCATCATGTTTTTTGCTGGGAAGGGTGTCAACGGGGTTCAGGCAGTACCGGTCAGGCGGCAGTGCGCATTGTGTTGATGCGCTTCAACACCCTGCGCCATAACGGCCGCTTCGGACGAGGAGCTGCCTCGGCCACCACATTCGGCATGTCGCGCAAGCGAACCCAGGTTTCGCTGCGCCAGTGCAGCACGCTCAGCGATGTGCCAGGCCATTGCAGCTGGCTCATTCTGGGGTTATCCAGCGTGACGTTCTGTTGATCATGCAAGGTCGTCAGCACCTCATGCGTCAGCCACTGACGCAGCGCGCGGTTCTCGGGCACGTAATGATGAACCAGCAGCGCCAGCACCCCGGACTCGCTGATCATCAACTGCCGCTGGCACTCGCCATGAGCTTCTAGCCAGACCTCGCGACGCTGATCCGCATCGAGCTTGAGCGTGGCGCGCTCATCCAGCGGCCTGCCCATCAGACGCGCAAGGTCAGCCAGGCAGAACCAGGCTTGAGATTCAGTGAAAATGGCGCGCAGGGTGCGGCTGTGGCGGAGGAAGAGGGTGGCTTCGAAATGGGGGGTAGGGGTCACGCAGGGGGTTGCAGTGAACATGGGTGCAGCTCCTGGATATGAGACTGCCACAAGACGTCGCTAAACGAATGGGTGGCAGCTGTGCGAAGGTTAGCGAACCGGTATCCAGGAAACCGGCAGACCCGAAGGTCTCCGACGCACAGCCGCCATAGCACGTACTTCAAGTTTAGCTTGATGCAGTGTGTGGGGCGCTGACACGCCTGGATAGAACGGATCGCTAAATCCGGCCGCTGATTTGGCAGCGAACGGCGGGGAGGTTAGCGTGGCAGGGATGGGGTGGCAAGGGTGTGGACGTGGGTTTGGGGCGTAGGAAATGGCATTTTTCCGAGTAGGCCTGCAGCTATTGTTGTATCTTTTTCGAACTGTGTCGCAGAAATCCAGTGGGTCAGTCGCGTAAGGTATGTCGCAGTAGATGAAGTTAGCCTGACGCTGACCGAACTTAGACCAATAGAGTTCAAGGACAGACAACCTAAATGGACTATCAAGCGCCGCAATACATCACCCGCTCTTCGGGTTGTCTCATAGGGTTTTCTGCTATGGCCAGGCGGGAGTAGGGGAGATGTTCGAAGCAGCACGCTTTGGTGACGAAATATCGCATACCGGCGCCCTGGGGGGCTTCCTGATCGGGGCTGTGCTCGGTATTGCGCTCATTGCGACGGTGGCGATCGCAACCTTCACGTGCGGGTTCGGCGTGGCTCTTCTGGCAGGACTTGCAGCAGGCGTCGGAGGTAGCCTGCTCACCGCCGCAGGAGAGGCCATAGGGAGTATGTTTTCCTCCCCTTCCGGCACGATCATCACGGCCTCACCCAATGTATACATCAACAACCGCAAGGCAGCGCATGTTGAAAAAAGCATTGGTGCCTGCGACAAACATCCAGGGCCGGTCAAGATTGCCGAGGGTTCGACCAACGTCTTCATCAACAGTGTGGCGGCGGCGCGCAAAGGCGACAAGCTGACCTGTGGCGCGACCATCTCCGGCGGCTCCGACAACGTATTTATCGGCGGCGGCAGGTATCGCTATCTGCCAGTGGACGACGAAATTCCAGGCTGGCTGCGCACTACCGTCGATGTGCTGATGGCCGTGGCGGGTGCGGCAGGTGGTATCGCCCAGTTGATCAAGGCCGGAACGCAGGCAGGCATGAAAGCAGTGCTGCCCTGCGCCCTGAAGTTCACCGCAGGTTTCGTGGCCGGCGAAGTGGGCAGTCGCTACGTGGTTGAGCCTGTAATGCGCAGTGCGATCGGCGGCCTGAGCGGCAATCCGGTCGACACCACGACTGGCCGCAAGCTGATCCCGGATGAGATCGACTTCAGCCTGCCAGGCCTGATGCCCATCGAATGGTCGCGTTTTTACGCCAGCAATCTGAATGTCGACAGCGTACTCGGCAAAGGCTGGGTGCTGCCGTGGGAGCAAAGCCTGCGCAAGCGCGGCAGCTTCCTCTACCTTACGGACAACCAGGGCCGCACCGTACCGTTCGTGGACATAGCGCCCGGCCAGCGCATCTACAACCCTCACGAACAGGTCTATCTGGTCTGCACGCAGGGTGGGCACTACCTGCTGCAGACGCTGGACAACATCTTCTTCTACTTCGGCGAAGTGCCTGACGACAACAAGCCGGTCCCGCTGGATCGTATCGAAAACGCACTCGGTCACTTCCTGCATTTCACCCGCACTGAACAAGGCACGCTGACCGACATCAGCGCGACGGGCGGGATCCGCGTGCACCTGCATTACGACGAAGTGACCACGCGCCTGACCTCGGTCAAGCGCATCGTCGACAACGAGGCGGTCGAAACGCTGGTTCAATACCACTACGACAGTAATGGCCAGCTCGCTGAGGTGTTCAACCGCAACGGTGATTCAGTGCGCCGTTTCAGTTACACCGATGGCGTCATGACCCGCCACAGCAACGCACTGGGCCTGACCTGCGAGTACCGCTGGGAAATCATCGACGGCCAGCCGCGTGTCGTCGAACACCAGACCAGCGATGGTGAGCATTTCCACTTCCGCTACGACCGCGAGGCCCGCACCACCTGGGTCACCGACGTACTGGGCCGCGAGCTGGAAATTCATTACAACAAGGACCATCGCGTCACCTCGAGCCGCGACTACAGTGGCGATCACTACGTCATCGAGATCGACGACACCGGCAACATGACCGGGCTGACCCTGCCCGATGGCAACCAACTGGCGTTCGAGTACGACGAGTTCGCCCGATTGCTCAAGGAGACCGATCCGCTGGGCCGCAGTATTCGCTACCAGTACCACCACCTGACGACGCTGATCACTCAGGTCGATTACCCGGATGGCAGTACCTGGAAGGCTAACTACGATGCCAAAGGCAACCTCGTCGCCGAGATCGATGCGCTGGGCCACAAGACCGAGTACCTCAACGGTGAGGACGGCCTGCCGCACACCATCGTCGATCCGACGCTCAAGTCCAAATACCTGTGGTGGAACAACCTGGCGCAAGTGCAGCGCTTTCAGGACTGTTCGGGCAAAAGCACTTATTACCGCTACGACGAGCGCCACCACCTGGTGGCCGTCACCGATGCCCTGAACAACACCACCACGCTGGAACGCAAACCCGACGGCGAAGTGCTGCGCATCAACCACCCGGATGGCACCAGCGAGACCTTTACCTACAACGAACTGGGCCAGGTCCTGACCCACACAGACGGCAAAGGCCAGACCACCCAGCTGCTGCGCAACGGCCGTGGCCTGCCTAAATGGCGACAGGATGCCAAAGGGCAGACCATCACCTACGAATACGACAAGGCCATTCGCCTCGTCGCCCTGACCAACGAAAACGATGCGACCTACCGCTTTGCCTACGACGACGCAGACCGCCTGATCGAAGAAAAGCGCATCGACAACCTCACCCGCCGTTTCAGCTACAACCTCGGCGGACACCTGACACAGGTCGAGGAAATCGGCTACGGCGAGAAAGGCGAACAGCCACGGCGCAGCACTCATCTGGAGCGCGACCCGATTGGTCGCCTGCTGGCCAGACTCAACGACGATGCGCGTCAGGACTACGCCTACGATGACGGCGACCGACTGCTGTCAATCGAGCGCAAGCCGACGGACATCGGCAGAAAACTAGGTGTTGCCGCCGAGAAACTGGAATTTGCCTACGACCTGCTCGGCCGCCTCGTCAAAGAGACCACACCCCAAGGCTCACTTGCCTACGAGTACGATCCGCTCAGCAACCTGACCACTCTAACCCTGCCTACCGGTCAACACCTGAACCACCTGTACTACGGCAGCGGTCACCTGCACCAGTTGAACCTCGATGGCCAGTTGATCAGCGACATGGAACGCGACGATCTCCATCGCGAGATCTACCGCACCCAAGGCAAGCTGACCAGTTGCTTCGGCTATGACAGCATGGGACGCAAGGCCTGGCAGTACGCCACAACCCTGCCCGCTGAAAAGCTATCGCAGATCCAGAACCCGCTCATAAAGCCAGAGCGCTACGTCGAACACGCTTACAACCCGATTCACCGCCGCTACGAATACGACCCTGCCGGCGAACTGAGCCGCACCCTCGACAAACTGCGCGGCGAAACCCAGTATGAATACGAAGCCAACGGCCAGTTGCTGGCGCGCAACACCGGCCGAGTGGTCGACGGCGAGGAATTCCGCTACGACGCCGCTGCCAACCGCCTCAACTTCAACACCAGCCGCTTCGATCACGTCAAAGACAACCGCCTCAGACAATGGGCGAACCACGAATACAAATACGACGCCTGGGGCAACCTGATCGAAAAAGTTGTCGGCATCGTACGCTGGCAGACTTTCACCTACGACTGCGAAAACCGCCTGGTCAAAACCGAGACCATGGCCGACACGCAGGTGGAAAGTACCAGCAGTTACCAGTACGACAGCCTTGGCAGGCGCGTCGCCAAACAGTCCGAGATCAAAGGCCACACCGAACACAAACGCTTCCTCTGGCAAGGCCTGCGCATGCTGCGCGAAGAAAGCCCGGGACAGAGCAGCCTGTATATCTACGAGCCCGGCAGCTACGCGCCGCTGGCCCGCGTGGATGAAAAAGAAGGCGAGGTAGAGAACAAGGTTTATTACTTCCACACCGACCAGATCGGCACACCGCTGGAAATGACCGATGCTGAAGGGCAGATCGTCTGGCAGGCCAAGTACCGGGCGTGGGGTGCGGTTGAAAAGCTGGTGGTGAACGAGGTTGAGCAGAACCTGCGGTTTCAGGGGCAGTATTTTGATGCCGAGACGGGGCTGCATTACAACACGTTTAGGTATTATGACCCGGAGATTGGGCGGTTTATAACGCAGGATCCGATTGGGTTGGAAGGTGGGTTTAATTTATATCAGTATGCACATAATTCAACAGCTTGGATTGATCCATGGGGCTTATCTGAATTACTAGGCCTTGTGAATGAAGCTCATGCTTTGCTTGATCCTACCGCGCAAAAGTTTAAGACTACTGCTTTGGGAATGGATAGCAAAGGGGGATTATTCATTGCATCAAGCGATAAGACCGTGCCTAAAATTCAACGAGAGTGGGCTCAAGGTAAAGGGATTAACGTCGTAAATGGGCAGGGCCATGCAGAGGAAACTATAATAAAAGCAGGTAAAGGCGCGACCAATATAGATGCATCGAGAGGGGTGTGTTTGGACTGTGAACACTTAATGAAGGAGCACGGTGTTAAGACGGACACACATACAACTGGTAAAAAAAGTCGGAAACGGTTAGGAGGAAGCACATGCAGTGGAATTTGATTTTTGAGGACGCCACCGTGTCGTCCTATATCGAGAAACTTAATCATCAACAAAAATGTTTGCTGATAGCAAGCTATTTGTATAGGCAAATACGTCTTATAAAAGCTTTTGATAGTTGCTATTCAGAAAATCTTGAAGGTTTAGTTGTAGAAGCGCTAAAAACCTCGCTGTCCGAAAAGAAAGATTCTATTATAAAAATTGAGCATACTGTAAAGAAAAACATACCAGACACTGAGGAGTTTTCTGAGCAAGAAGGTAGCTATGCACAAAATCTGATGATTGCATTAGATTATTTTTTATTATTTCTTATCGACTCCGACACTTTCAAACTTCATAAATGCGTAGACATGGCTCTGCAGAATATAGACTTATTGAGCTATGAGATTGACGAACTCTATGATGAAAATAAAGTAACCTCAAATGAAATTGCCGTTGTATTAGATCTAGCCACAAAAATCTCAAATACAAAAACCTCTTTCGGCATAAGTATTAGCGATCTAGAAAAATTAGTAACCAGCCATATGCTTTGAATATGCTATAGCATTATACCCCCAACTAAAGCCAGCTCTTCCTCCAGATGCGGCAAAGCACATTCAACCTGGTCCTAGAGGAGGTTTCAGTGATAGAAGCCCTCCAAACCATTCTTGGCATCATAATGCTCAAAGCCCTAAAGATATTGAGTTGATGCCTAGAGCGCAACATAAGGCTCCAGGCCCCGTACAGAACAGCCTCCACCCTAACCAGCAGGGTGGATTTAAAAAGTTGCAAAACTCAGCATGTTGAGGTGAAAATGAAGACTTATAGCATTAGAGAAGTTATTTTAAACATATCAGAGATGCCAGACTCATGGTTTTATCTTCCTGACACCCCATGGGCATTGGATACCAAAGGGGCATTTTCACTAGATAGTCGCGATTTTCCGCCCGACTCCACAGACTACTTGCCTCCGCAAGTATTAGGTGAGGGTTGGAAGGAGACCCTAGAAACACCTATTATCGAAGATATAATATCAAATGTTAATGAACAATTACCTCACCCAAGCGTCGAGAACTACTTCGATGCGTTTAAGTTTTATTATGAAAATGATACATTTAAGATCTTTAAAGCCTAGAAAAACCACAAGCAACTTTAAATAAAATAATCTAGCCAGCATTTTATGTATAGCTAGTTATTAGCTCGAAAGGCACAGATACCGCAAGCGTAAAAAATGATTTATTAGTCGTAACGATGCATTTGCTACCTACTCCACATATACCAAAAGCTCTATTGCTCTTTAATAAGGTATGCCGCGGCATGACTGCCAACTTTGTCTCAGTCAGCTGCCACTTTCTCTTGAATTAGCGCTGTGCTATCGCTTACACCAAATCAAGCTGTACTACCGACAGCGACAGCAAGCTCGGCGAGGTGTTCAATGGTAACGGCGATTCAGTGCGCTTCGTCTCACCTACACCGAAGACGTGGTGACCCGCCACAGCAACATGCTACTGGGGAACCATAGTCGACCCGACGCTCAAGTCCAAATACCTGTGGCAGAACAGCCTCGCTCAGGTTGTGCGCTTTCAGGACTGCTCAGGCAGTTACGTCGAACACGCCTACAACCCGATTCACCGCCGCTACGAATACGACCCGGCCGGTGAACTGAGCCGCACCCTCGACAAACTGCGCGGCGAAACCCAGTACGAATACGAAGCCAACGGCCAGTTGCTGGCACGCAACACCGGCCGCGTGGTCGACGGCGAAGAATTCCGCTACGACGCCGCCGCCAACCGCCTGAACTTCAACACCAGCCGCTTCGACCACGTCAAAGACAACCGCCTCAAACAGTGGGCGAACCACGAATACAAATACGACGCCTGGGGCAACCTGATCGAAAAAGTTGTCGGCATCGTGCGCTGGCAAACCTTCACCTACGACTGCGAAAACCGCCTGGTCAAAACCGAGACCATGGCTGACACGCAGGTTGAAAGCACCAGCAGCTACCAATACGACAGCCTGGGCCGAAGAGTCGCCAAACAGTCCGAGATCAAAGGCCAGACCGACCACAAACGCTTCCTCTGGCAAGGCCTGCGGATGCTGCGTGAGGAAAGCCCGGGACAGAGCAGCCTGTACCTCTACGAGCCCGGCAGCTATGCGCCACTGGCCCGTGTTGATGAGAAAGAAGGCGAAGTCGAGAACAAGGTCTACTACTTCCACACCGACCAGATCGGCACGCCGCTGGAAATGACCGACGCCGAAGGGCAGATCGTCTGGCAGGCCAAGTACCGGGCGTGGGGTGCGGTTGAGAAGCTGGTGGTGAACGAAGTTGAGCAGAACCTGCGGTTTCAGGGGTAGTATTTTGATGTAGAGACGGGGCTGCATTACAACACGTTTAGGTATTATGATCCGGAGATTGGGCGGTTTACTACGCAGGATCCGATTGGATTGGAAGGTGGGTTTAATTTATATCAGTATGCACATAATTCAACAGCTTGGATTGATCCGTTAGGGCTGGATTGGAACTATTTCCTTTCTAACGAAGATGGTGCTTATTATCATGGTCGTGCTTCAGATAAAACGTCGTTGAGCGATGTTATGCGTCGTCACGGTAAAAATGAGGGAGCAGATGGCGTACGTTTCGGGACTGGCGATAGCATTTCTCAAATAACTCCAAGAGGCACGGATTATGATGTTGTACGAGGCATTGAGAATGCCGGGGTTAGAGAAAAACCGATATTAGGTCGTGGTAGTGCTAATGTGCGGGGAAATATTATCCATGGTATGGCTGACGATAAACTTCCTACAGAAAAGGGTAGAGCAAGGGTAGCTGGCGCCAATAATTACTTGGAAGGAAAAGGTGTGAGCAAAGTCAGCTCATTGTCACCCATTGAAACGCGCACCGCAGTCGGCACAGCAACTTGCTAGGGGTTACTATGAATAAAGATTTGGAAAAGGCTATAAAAGACTTTTATCGCAGCGGCGCTCTGGAAACGCTGAGTAGTCCTCGCTCACTAGAAGTTCTGCTTGAAAATAATATGATTTTTCCAAGTGAAGAAATTGAGCACGACGAACTCATAGAAAAACTTTTCCATGAGAAAAAATCAGCTGCAAAAGAAAGCATTGTCGAATCTTTCTTGGTAGGTCTTGAAACAGGCAAGCCAGAAAAAAGAGCAGCTCTCTCAGCTTACGCTATTATGTTGAACTTTCCGAAGCATAGTTTTCAGTCTGCGGAAAATATCCAATGCAATATCTGTGGTTTGTTTAAGAAAAAAACAAGAGATTTCACTTTTTGCAACCTCGCTAGGTATAGCATAGGCGTCAGCAACAGCGGAAACCCTGAACAACTGTATTTTTTCTTAAGGGAACATAATAAAGCGCCATCAGAAAAAGTTGAATCCATTGATATTTTAAAGAAGGTGCTAAAAACTGCTAGGGAATCAGGCCCTGAAGAAACGCCTGTGACATTGGAAAAAAAGTAAGGGCTATACAGGGCTCCATGTTAAACAAAGAGTTATCCCGAGGTCTATTGGATTTGTTAGGGCAGATTGGTGTTTTGGAAAGCCCAGATCATAAAGGGTTCACTAAGGGGTATACGTATATTGGACTTGCGCCAAAAAAATCTCGTTCAACAGACTGGAGCTATCCTGTAGATTTTTGGGAAGGTATGTATGGCGTTAATGAAGAGGCTGTAGAGTTTTGGTTTGGTGATTATCTGAAAAGCTTCGACAATAACTAAAAATAATGCATAAGACTTTTTGCTTTTTAATATATTAGAATTTACGGCTCTTTAATAGTTTAAGGTTAAAACCAAAGGGGGTAGAAACTTGGCGTCAAAGCTGGAAAATCGACTTTGTCTAAGAACTGTTGGTCCACTGTGTCAAAAATACTGTGTCTTATGGACCGTTGCCCTGCGAGTACGATCTACTCAGCGAGTTGAGCACACAGTCTCTTCGCACAGGCCTGCACCTAACCATCTGTATTACACCAGTGGCTATCCGTATCAAGTCAACCTGGATCGCCGACCGATCAGCGCCATTGGACGCGACGACTTGCCGCTTACGTCTATCGCACTCAAGCATTCGGCTACGACAGCAACACCGGTCGAGTGGTCGACGGCGAAGAGTTCTGCTACGAAGCTGCACCATGGCCGACACACAGGTGGAAAGCACCAGCAGCTACCAGCACGACAGTCTGGGCAAGCGAGTCTTTAAACAGTCCGAGATCAAAGGCCAAACCGACCACAAACGCTTCCTCTGGCAAGGCCTGCGCATGCTGCGTGAGGAAAGTCCGGGACAGAGCAGCCTGTACCTCTACGAGCCCGGCAGCTATGCACCGTTGGCGCGTGTTGACGAGAAAGAAGGCGAGGTAGAGAACAAGGTTTACTACTTCCACACCGACCAGATCGGTACACCGCTGGAAATGACCGACGCCGAAGGGCAGATTGTCTGGCAGGCGAAGTACCGAGCCTGGGGGGCGGTTGAGAAGCTGGTGGTGAACGAGGTTGAGCAGAACCTAAGGTTTCAAGGACAGTATTTTGATGTCGAGACGGGACTGCATTACAACACGTTTCGGTATTATGACCCGGAGATTGGGCGGTTTACTACGCAGGATCCGATTGGGTTGTTGGGTGGGTTTAATCTTTATCGATATACGCCTAACCCTGTGCGCTGGACAGACGCACTTGGATTAGTTCATGAATTAACTCCCGGTTATAATGTCTATGGCTTATTCCAAGAGGGCGCAGAAAAACCATATTATGTTGGTGTTACAGATGATTTGGCTCGTCGTAGAAATGAGCACGTTGGCACTAACCGCTTAGGCCCTGGAACAGAAATGGTACCTCTCGATAAAAATGTTAATTATGGACAGGCCAGAGGTTATGAGCAAGCCTATATTGAGCATTACGAAACGAAGACGGGTGTTATTGGTAAGGGAATCTCTCCTGCCAGTAGAGGGAATAAAATCAACTCTTTCGATCATGAAAGCACATTGCGTGCCCCAAGCCGCCAAGCCGCCAAGCCGCCAAGCCGCCAAGCAAATTTTGAGTCCAGTTACCAAACTAAATCTAGTGCCCTAAAAGGAGCTTGCTGATGAGTAAGTTGAAGACTTTCAAGTGGGAAGAAAACCAGCGAAAACAACTGAGATATATTAAGCCCGGAGATATATTTTGCTTTGATATCGAGGGGGAAGGTTACGGTGTAGGTAGAATTATGACCCGTAATAGTCTTGGTCATGTCGCAGAGATTTTTAAAGTGGTATTAGAGGAACCTCAAATTACCTGCTCAGATCTAATCAGGGTTGGCGACCCCGTCATTATCGACTCGTACTCGTTATTTGATAGAAAAACCGAGGGGGAGTGGAGAATAATTGCACACGACTCCGATTATGTTGCACCTTCAGGAGAAACTACTCGCTTCATCTATGGCGTCGCTGACAATCGAACAGAAG
Organism: Pseudomonas sp. P129; assembly: GCF_020312195.1. Taxonomy (NCBI): domain Bacteria; kingdom Pseudomonadati; phylum Pseudomonadota; class Gammaproteobacteria; order Pseudomonadales; family Pseudomonadaceae; genus Pseudomonas; species Pseudomonas sp. P129. The sequence continues at coordinate 887,407 of NZ_JAGPYS010000001.1, forward strand.
TAGATATTTTTGACAACGAGTACCCTTCAACAAAATCGCTAAAAGAATTGCCGCGTTATTCGCCAAAAGGGGATTCGCAGATTAAGGAAATATTCATGCCTCTAATAAACAAGGGTAGTGAATAGTTTTAGTCACGGCTTCGCGTTGGCTTGGCCAATACTAGATACTATAAGTGAGTATTAGCATGCATCTAGTCGTGCCACGCAATAATGAGTGTTGGAATATAAACCCGTAAGAAGGAATACATAACAGTGATAGGCGACTATTAAATACCAAGAGTGTCTTAGGCCGCCCTACATGTCTTACTCTTTAGAAGCTTGCATGCGTAAGGTTTCGTCAGGAATTCGATCTAGGCGCAGCCCTGCAAGTTGCCGCAGGATCGTGGCTTTGGAGATTGATTCTGCCATGGCCGGATCGCTGTAGCTGAACCAGTTTTGCATCAGGTGAACCCGCAACATCGTCATCAGGCCTACCTTGGCCCTTTGGGTAATGCGCCTTAATCAGGGTGGTCAGGCCTTCCAAGATAAAACCTGATCCATTTCAATCAGGAAGCACTCTCGACGGATCTGCGTACGTTTCCCGGCGTACTCGGCATCGGCGAAGTACAGCGGTGTCATAAAATGACCATTGTGTTCATATCAGGCAAGCATTTCACCAGAAACCGGGAGCTTTTCAGAGTTTCCTTGGGGGTGTCAATATATTAGTTGGCTTGGTAAACGAGCATAGTCTTTGACAGATGTTGAGCCTTGGAGTCCACATAGAGTGGATGGGGCAGGCTACCCATTACCCCGTCCATCACCCTCGAAAACCCCACACAGGAGGCGACATGTTCGACAAAGGCTTTTGGCTGAACCCACCCCGGCATTGCAGCGTGACGGACGAGCGTCTGACGGTCACCACAGACCCGCAAACCGATTTCTGGCAGCAGACGCACTACGGCTTCTGCCGCGACACGGGGCATTTTCTGGGTGTTTCGGTGACCGGTGATTTCACTGCGCAAGTGCATGTGCAGGGTGATTTCAAGAAGCTTTACGATCAGGCGGGCTTGATGGTCCGCATTGACGAGCGTAACTGGGTCAAAACCGGAGTTGAAGTCAGCGACGGAGCCTTGATGCTGGGCAGCGTTCTAACCTGCGGACAATCCGATTGGGCAACGGGTGTATTTGATGATTCGTCATCCGGCCTCTGGCTGCGGGTCACCGTCGCCAAGGGCGTGCTGCGCATTCAGCACTCCAGCGACGGGCTGCGCTGGCCATTGCTGCGCCTGGCACCATTCCCCGTGAGTGAGTCTTATACCGTAGGCCCGATGTGCTGCAGTCCGGAACGGGGAGGGCTGGAGGTGGTGTTCTCTCATTTCGAAGTCATGCCTGCACTGGGCAAGGATTTGCATGATCTGACGTGAGTGGCTTACCGGTAGGCTCTTACCGGCCACTGCTGGCTGTAGATGGGCCTACCTTCGGACCTCAGTTGTGCATAGTTCTGATTCCTCAGTCTTAACTTTCTATAGAAAGTAGCTGTAGTTTAGCTACAAGCAGTCGATACCTTCAGGTGCTTTTCCTCTTTGCCTTGGTGTGACCTTGAATAGACCTGTCCTGATTTTTTGCGTGGCTTTTCTTACCGGATGTGTGGGCCACTATCAGCAAGCTAAGTTGAAGGAGCCCCACTCCACGATAGAGGCCACGTGGGGTAAAACTGACTTTATCCACGAAGGGTTTCAAGGGTACTGGGCTTACTACGATGCTCATTGCCAAGACACAGATGAGACCGGCGCTCTGGGCGCTGTCTCTCAAACCGAACCGGAGAAGAATCGCTTTCTGATTAAGCCCGAGAAGCGCATTTATCTGAATTCACTCATTGTAGGAGTCAAACGACTGGAGGATCGCTACCGCACTTGGGTGCAGGTAAGCTGTTTGAACGTCAGCAGCTTCATTCCTAAGGAGGGCGCGACTTACAAGGTGACTCCTTCAGCTTTCGAAGGCCAATGTTCGTTATCGGTAATAGATCGGCAGACAGGGAAGCCGCCAGCTTCGCTCATGATCGAGCCTGTAAGGAAGGAGTGCGGGCTTTAACGGGCCTATACCAAAACGCCCCGCTGGGTTGATGATGAATACTCAACGCCTAGCATGTGCTGCGTATTCAGCACTCCAGCGACGGGCTGCGCTGCAAGGATTTGCATGATTTGACGTGAGTGGCTCTTCAGCGAGCCGTCGTGGGGCTCGCTGAAGAGCGACAGGGTTATTTCGTGTTACTGAACGACAGTGAACTTGCAGTTTTCAGGTGATGTTTTTTCACACACGTTATAGACAAGACCAAAAGGCCCATCTTCTTTCTTCCAGGCACCGCCTGCAGTTTTTACGGTGAAATCCTTATTGTTTTTAGCGATGAAACGCATGTCCAGCGCCTCGCGTCCACCTATGTTGTAGGTGCAGTGTTGCAACATCTGAGGCGCGTCTGTGCCCTCTTGGATAGCGATAGCCAGGTCAAAGGACTGCACAGGCATTTTCTTTGTCACAACGCCTTGCAGCACGCCGGTCCACTCGCCGTCATTGCCGTTCGCCCGGTAAACACCGGGCGAGACCTGCTCGATCTTCGAGACAGCAGGGCAGTTTTCCGCCGCTTGAGAGGTCATGGACAGTCCCAGCAGGGAAGTAGCAACTGCGACGCCGATCAATAAGTTTTTCATGATATTCCTTAAAATGATTTAATTCTTGATGTGTATATAAGCGTATGTGTAGGGTTTTTACGCGGTTAGGCCGAGCGAGCTTGTTTCCCAAGTCCGCTAGTTGGTTGCATATGGCTATCTAGTGTGTAGCAAGAAATGTGTTGCTTGTTATCTCATTATTAAGCGAGGTGCGTGCTTCAGTAGTAACTTGATCGTATCCAGTGTGGATGGGTTTATCGTAGGTGTTAGTCTGTCTATTGTCTGCGCCTTCAAGCCTTAATTGTTTGTAGGAAATGGCGTTGGTTCGTGTGGGGAAGGTGGGTTGGCTGATTACTCCTGAAGCCCTGTCCACACAGGCATGGCAAGGGCTTCGCGCGGGATGACGACTCGAAAGGCCAAGCCGGGGGCTTCACCAAGGCTTGGTTCGTGAAAGCCACTCCCCACAGGCGTACGAACCAATAATGCTTTTGCGGTATCCGCAGATGGGAACCGAAATCTTCGGCTGGCGGGATGGCGGTTATGGTCCATTAGATCTAACGTCGAAGCGCTCAGAAATTCTGATCATTCTTGAGGCACCATTCATGTATGTGCGCTTCGACCAAGCCAGCGCCATAACTTCATTTTGGCTAACCAGAGGCCATCCGGCGTACCCAGTATTCTAGGACTTCTCTTTCGATATTCAGGGCCATGGGAAAAAATCGGTTCTGATGGGTAGCAGCGACTAGGCTAGGGAAGTATGTCCCTCGAACTCTCTTTTGTTCGGGCCTGCTGTTAATTACTGCTTTGGTTCGATCGACTGCCGCTGGTCAAGCAAGCGGCGGCTGTCGATCCAAAGCGGCCGATTGCCGAAATCGGCTAACAGCTGAAAGCAGGCTATTGCATGTGCGGGACGTCGACTCATTTTAGACAGCTAACCTAGATTCAAAAATTACTGGGGACCTCAGGCTGTTACGCTATTGGTTGGGTCACAGCCGCAAAGAGCCTCGTTCGCGTTAATGATGGCTCCTAGCATTTCTTTTCTGTAAATTAGGTTTTTTCTTGCCAGGCGACAATTATGCTCCCCGCAGACTCCTACCGCGAAGCCCTCAACTCACATCGGCATTACGACACTATGGCAAACATGGCCCTGTCTCTCATGGTCGCCACTATGGCGGGTACTCCGGTCTTGTATGGAGCGATATCAAAGATCTTGGGAGCTGAGCTTGTTTTTTTACTGGGCGTGGTCATCATTCACTTTACTATTCAAACGTATAAACGTTTTGATAGCTACGCCGCTATTGCGTTGAACGTAGCAGCTGCTATTGAGAGCGACGACCAGCGATTCCGCTCTCCTGCTCTTGGCTTCGCCACTGTATTCAAAGACATCCAGCGTTTTCCCACTTTAGCTCCCAATGGTGTTTCGCGCACCTATCGACGGATCCGTTCAGTTGGATACGGAGCCTCTGCATTGTTCCTGCTGGGAGCCTTACTAGTTTTCGTTAAGGGTTTTTCCTAGGGCAGTCTAATCATCGGCTTAGTAGCCCCTGTTTTAGGCTCAGTATGGAAAAGCAATGTCTTAAGCAGGTATCGCCCCAAAAAGCCCAAAGCCCAAAGCCCAGAGCCCGCAGTTACGCGAGCTCCAAGGCATTCCTTGCTATACCTGCCATGGATATCAATCAAAGGCGGCAAGGTTTAAGACAACTCTTTTTCGAAGGAATGATCACCCCTGCTCAAGGCCCTACACGCACACCTTTCTCCTGCGCCTCCTTTACAAGCCGCTCACGGTCTTCAGGAAGCAGCATCCGCGCTTCAACCAGCGAGTCTGCAGCTTTACTCACTGCAGACACGTAAGCCTCCTTCGTGGGGTAGCGTTCCTCCAGGGAAAGGCGAGGGTCTCCGGCCACGATTCGCTCTTTCTTCGTCGCGGCAAACGGGAGGAAGCTGCCTTGGAAGTTGCAAAAGCCGCCATCAAAAAACTCGGGCCTGAAGGTGTTCCAACCCGTGTAAGTCCCGATGGGAGCACCCAGATACACATCCCGAACGCCACCCACATCAATTCCGTCTGCATCCACTTGAGGCACCAAGAGGCCGTAACTGCCAACCCCCGATTTCGGCGGCTCGTTTGTGAGAATGCCGGAGCTGTCTTCGGGACGAAAAGCCGGTCCAAAATCGAGCACTTGCAGGCTGTTGACAGCACTGGTGTAGCGGAGCGCGGGGCGCGTAACGCCACCATAATTGGTCGCGGGGATGAGCGGGAAACTGACCCTGTCCGCCGGCACGAGGGTGCCGTCCGCCACAGAAGGCTTTATCGAAGCGGGCGGTGTTGTCTCGTCACGAACCCAGCCAACGAGATTGATGAACGCTGCGCGCATTGTCCAGGTGTGTGGGTTTGGATTTGATTGGACCTGGCAGAGGCCAAAGGGTGGGTTAATCGGGAGTGGCAAAGACGGCGGGGCATGCTGCGTACTTGCCATAATAAAAGTGCGGACGTTTTCCGGTTCATGTGCATCGCGCAAGCCGAGTGGATCGGTAAGGCCAAGCGACTGGCGTCCCTCCCAAAGCTCAAGGGCCGTTGCCATGTGGAATATCAGAGGGCAAGTATTGTTATCGTTGCAGCGATCCAGCAAACCCTGCGAGCGTCCGGTAACAGGATCGGTTTCCCGGCCATAGGTAAACGGAAAATCGTAAGCAGGGTAGTCATGATCGACCTGCTGGCCCCACGCCCGGCCAGGTTGAGCAAATCGGATATTGAGCGGCATCAGGCCACCACCGATATGCGGCATCGCACCGCCATAGACCCGACGACCTTCCTCGCTGCGGTTGAAACCCAGCGCGATCATGCTGCGGATGAATCGCCCGGCTTGTGATGAGCCAGTGATAATCGACTTGACCTTAGGCCCATGCACTACAGGGTTGGGCACACCGGTATCGTCATGCTCAGCCTGCTGGAAAAACGCACCAACATCCCGTGCGATCGCAAAACCAATACCCATTACCGCCGGCTCCTTGGCCCGGTAAATCAGCTCGTAAAGCTTGCCGGGCTGAAAACCAGCGGGTAGGCATATCTGGGTTTCGCTCGGCGTATTGCAATCGCCAAACTTCCAGTCATTCACTGGAATTTCCTGTCGGGGCGCATTTGCCCGCGAACGCACCGTCAACGTCGGACGAAAGCCATCCGCGAGCACTTTGGTATTGTCGGTTTCAACCGATTTGTAGCTGGTATGAGGCGGCGTGGAGGTGAACCAACCTGCGGACAGGTTAAGGCTGACGGTCGGTGAAAGCGTGGTCAACTCACTGCGCACCACACCTGTTACCGGCGACCCATCAGTATTTATGGCCGTCGGCAATTGCACCATCATGCGGTTGTCGCCCGGGGCAACGTCCCCCTGCCAGGCAAACGCGATCAGCGTCGTACCCTGGCGCTGTAGAAAACCGTCCCCGGCTACTTCGAAGTTGTTGAACGCTGCTGGACTACCCTGCATATCAGCGTTGAACAATAACATCGCGCGCTTAGAGCCTCGATTTGGCACGTCAAAGAGAAGAATGTCATTCGATTTGGCCACGTCAGCGGGACGCAGGATTGCAACATCAGTCGTGTATTCAACCATCCCGCGACCGTTACGGGGTGCAAGTTCGATGTCTTGAATAATCTTGTTTCCAGACGCTCCTGGGTCTAACTCACCATGAACGCGCGCAAAGACGCGTTCGTAAGTCCCTGTATTCCCGAAGCGTTCGCCTCCGAAAGCAGGTTCGGTCCGCAGGATCTCTAACTGTGTAATACGGGCTTGGGCGGGTGCTGCAACGATCATCATGGCGCTTGCAAACGCTGCAGCATGAAGTAGGCGATTCATCCTTACCCCCAATTTGTCATTTTTTTTATGGATGGCTTTTGATGCGCTGATGACGGTGATTTGTACAGATCAAAGGGCTTCAAGCATAGCCTGCAGGTAGCTCGGTTATCATGAATCACACCTTGCCAATTCCAGCATTCAGGCGTTCAGTGGCTAGGTCGGGCATGTACCTATAGCCTATTCCAGGATTGCGCGCTGAAGCCGTTAACGAGGCACAAGGTTTTTTCTTCTGCCGATTAAGACCGCGGTTGAGTCCGAGAGAGTGGCCGTTCTTTGCTGTGCCGACTCTACGGGACAGGCGCGCACGATCATTTTTACTCAAGGTTTCGATGATGCTGACGTTAAGGAACGGTACGCAGAGCGTTCCAGAGGGAGCCAAGCTGCGCAAACTCGGGACTTATAAGCCCCAGCACGGCCAGAGGGCCGTCGCATACCAAACAGGAGTTTCAGGTGAGTTTTATCGCAGGTCGAGCTTTCGCGATTGGTGCCATTGGATTGGCCACCCTCAGCCTCACTGGCTGCAACGAAGAAATTGACGCCCGTCAAACCAAAGAAATACAAGGCCTCTTGTATAAGATACACGCCGAAGATCCGTTCACTGGTCGTGTCACGAATTATCCCATTTCAGTTCTTGGGCTCTTCAATGTCGGCACATGCATTGTTGACTTCAAAAAAGGGCTTCCCGATGGTGAAATGACGTGTGCCGACAACGCAGGCACCGTAGTCGGTACCGGTGAATTCAAAGCAGGTAAGAAGGACGGGAAGGCCGAGCGCTTCGATCCCAAGACCAACAAAAAGGTAGTCGTTGAGCACTGGAAAAATGGTCGGCAATATGGCGTTCAGGAGCAGTACGACGCTCAGACCGGTGAGAAAACTCTAGAGGCCAGCTACACCGAAGGCCGTAAGGACGGTCGTGAACGTGCTTGGGATAGTGCAGGTAAGGAAAAAATTGCAGACCTCGAATGGAAGAACGGTTTGCAAAGCGGCTTCGACAACAGAGGCACCCAGCATCGCAATTACGCCAATGGTAAGAAGCAAGGCCTGCAGCAGGATTACAGCATCGATAGTAATCGGTGGTACCTGGCCAGCGAGAACAACTACGACAATGATTTAATGGATGGCGTCCAGAAGGAAATGGATGCTCGGGGTAATGTCACAGAGCTTAGTGTTTTCGAACACGACCAGATTCTCTCTCGTACCCAAGATAAGTACAGCTACACCGGAGCGCACGTACATCACTACACCGGTCTCGCGATCATTCCAGATGCAAATCGCTACATGGCAAGTGACCTCAGCAAAGATGGCGTTGAGCAGTATTGGGACGATCAAGGTCACCTGATCCGTGAACTGCAATGGAGCAAGGGCACTCTACAGAGCGCGGTGGCGACGGTCTGGGCTGGCAACAAGCAGGACAGCCAGTTCCAAGGTGTAGGCGTTCGCACAACGCTACCAACCCAGAGCGTAGTCAAGCATGGGCAGGAGAGGGTGCTCGGCGATAAAGGTGAGCTGCAGGCCGTTATCTTCTGGAACGACGGAAGACCTACTCAAATCCTCGCCGCCTTGGCTCCGAGCTTAATCGCTCAGTATCCGGGGAAAATGGCTCTTGTTGATAATGACCGCTACGGAAGCGGCGTAACCAGCATCCCTGACTTTGAAGAAGCTAGTCGCTTTTCAGGAGATGGATTGCGAGGAGAAAACCTGCAATTGGTTGACATCCCTGCTCCTAGCCAGACATCAGCCGTCGGGGCAACACTTGTCTCCTCAGAGCCAACTGTTTCAATACCAGGTATCGGTGGAGATTCCGACGGCTGCGTTCAGCAGAGGGTTGATGCGGTTCACGCAGAAGATCCCGACGCGTTGATCCGTGCGGATATGCTCGAAGAATTTGAACAGGAATGTAAGTAATCTTGTGTCTCTGCTTTACGACACTTGCCAGAGGTGTCGCTATTGCCTTGCTATGGATTTTCAGGCGCATGTCAATAGATTAGAAGGTGGTTGCAGAGTGCTGAATTATTTCGTGAAAAAAAGCGCCGATAGGCTTTAGGTTATTTCATTTATGTGTGAATACCAGTGCTCTTTTGCCTGTAGATATGGTTTTATATACGCCAAACGAGGTGGAATTTAAGGGGGATATTGCTGACTCTACGAAAGGAGATTTTTTTCACGTGTCGCTCATTTTGACGAATTCGAGTTCATTAGTGTATGAAACGCTCCATACTGGTGAGGACGGTGCCTATATAAAAAATGAGAATTTTTCGTTTGGCGTCGTGCCTGATGGGGTTTTTATAGTTCGTGCCAAGATTAAAGTAAGCGTCCGATTATCTATGCGCAGGCGAAAGAATTGGCCGGCACACCTTATGGTAGTGCAAGCTTGTTTGATGTTGGTTTTGGCTGCTTGGGATAGAAAATGCCTACAAAACAAAAGTTTCATTTTTCGGCTGTTCAGTCAAAAAATATCAAAAAGAATCATAAGTTTTTTCAATCAAAAGGGGGCATTAAATATCTGTTCAGGTCTTACCTTGGACGTCTTATCTAAGAGCATGCTTGGAGGTCAGAAGCTTTTTAAAGAGTCTCCTGTAGTGTTGAGTCAAATGAGTCCGAATTGTATTTATTTCGAGGCTGTCTTGGATAGGGGGGATGTTTGAAATATTTTGTTTGAGCCCCATGTCGTCTATACAGGTGGAGCGGCGAAAGAAAAACTTTATTCGAGCGGGACTTTGTCTGTTTAATAAAATCAGTACTAAAGTTCCCTAGCTGATGGTGTCAAGATGGTGAGTACCTGCGAGGGTCACCTTCGCTACTCTTGACGTCCGATCAAACTACAATTAGGAATGCCAACTACTTGTAGTGCATCTCGGATGCGGAGAATTGATGGCGGCCTTTCCCGTGATGCAGAGCTGTCTGGAAACGCGTTTGAGATCAAAATCAGACACCGGTTGCCTCCTAGGAGTTTTTTGAGCCGCGTCAGACCATGCTTAACGTGGCCCGAGTTCTCGCCCATAGTTTCGAGAGCACCATGTACGTTATTTCACCATACGTTTCGCTTTTTCAACTTGTTCGATAGCAACGGTGATAAGCTCAGTAGCTCATAGGAAGGAGCCAGCAGATGAAATTGATAGTAATAGGCAAAAATGGATTGCATCCGAGAGAGGCCTATGCTGTAAGTCAGATGGAGAAAAGCTTTCAATCTAGCTGGCAAGCCTATTCATCGCTGGTGATGACCGATGAGCAGGGCTCCATGGAGATTGATTTGCTGATCATCACCAGTGACCGTATTTTGCTGGTAGAGATTAAGGACTGGAACGGCAAACTCACCAGCTATCGTGGTGAGTGGCGGGTCAACGAGAAATCTCGAGGCAAAAGCCCCTTCACCATCAAGAAGGAGCATGCCCTGCGTATTAGCAAGCTGCTGGGCAATCAGCTTCGCAGTAAAATCGGTTATGGCCCGATGGTCGAGGCGCATGTGGTACTGTCCGGTTCAGCCACTCCCGAACAGCTACCGGCAAACGAAGCACGCTATGTGCATAGCCTCGACACTTTCCTGAAGATCTGCAAACCTGTCGTTTACAGTCAGATTTGCACTCAGCCTGAAAAATCTCATGAGGCTTTTTTCGAGCGTTACAACCACCCGCGTCCCAATTCATCCATAGCACTTAAAGAAATCGACCACTTTTTTTGCAACAGCAAAGGATATGTGCAGTCCAAGCGCCTTAAAGTTGCCCATTATGTTTCCGATGATGAACTTGAATACGAGCACAATAATGGCTTGTTCAAAGAGTTTATTGGTAAAAACCCCAGCATGGAAAAAGACATTGGCTTGCTACGTCAATGGGATTTTTTAAAGCTGGGTACGGGGCTGGCATTTACTGAAACTTGGAGCCGTATTCTCACCCGCGAGCACGTCATACATTGCCGCGCACGTACCGAAAATAGCCGACTTGAACAGTTCATGCTGCGGCCTGCAGTTGGTCTAGACCCGGAGGACATTCAGACCGATTATGCCGAAGCTTTTGAGCTTAGGCACAACATGAAGCGCTTTGATCGTTACTTAAATCAAAACGGGCCCACTTGGACAATGGATCAACGTGCTGACCACGTACGAGCCTTGTTGATACCATTTGCAGAGCTGCACGGTATGGGCATCGCTCACCGCGACGTGGATTGCCACAATTTGTGGTATGCAACGGATAATGCAACTATTGTGACCTCGGGTTACTACGCCTCATTTATTCCCGAACAAACCACAGTCAAAGACATCCGGGCGCTGCTTAAAAGCACTCAGTTGCAATTACCCGAAGATGTGTTCAGCGGAGCGGGCGACATTCTCGATCCCTTTCGCGTGGACGTATTTCTACTAGGCCAGATCGCTCACCGCATTTGCTTTGTGGATAAACGATTGGAGCGCGAGGAACAGATTTCAGTCTGGCGTCCGCACGTCAGCGGTGATCCGTTTAATGGCCAGTTGGATGAGTTTTTCGCCAAGGCTCTGGATTGGGATGCAGCCAATCGCTATAAAGATGCCGGAGAGATGCTGGCGAACTTCAACAGCCTGACGGACGATCACGAGCATACTTACGATGACTCTCAGGAAGTAATTGAAGCGCTCACTAGTGGTAACTTCATCAAACGGCAGGTGAGCGCGCTGCATCTGACGCAGATGTTCCCACAGGTCCCTGGTGAATCGATCAGCTTTGGTTCAACTATTCGTTATCGCTATCAAGATGGCGATGCAATCGGCCTTATCAAGTTCTGGCAAAACGTTTTCGCCTCACCCAAGGATCCCGGCACAAATCGTCGCATTTTGCGGTTGCGAAAACGTATTGAACAAACTCTGAATGCCGACCTGCCTATTGCACAGGTGCGTGACTATGGGTTGTTGGAAGGTGGTGGTTTTTACATTGCCACTCGCTATGAGCCAGGTGAAACATGGTCGCTATTTGTCGAGAATATGAGATCAGCTGGCGAGAAGTTACGAGTTGCCCACCGTTTGTGCGATGCAATGCTGGCCCTTCATCAACAGGATGTCTACCACGGTGACCTGCACCCTGAGAATGTTATTTTCAAAGGAGAGGATCAAGGCGTTAGTAAATTAGATCGCACGCTGGTCCTTATAGATGTGTTGGATTACGGGGGGGAGTCCGAGCCCTACAATGTCAGCTATGGCCCAAGCAATCCGGCTAGCACCGATGGTTATGGGCGAGATCGCTTTGCGGTTTATCGTATGGTCGAGGAGCTTTTTGGTGATGATCTCCCTGCACCTATCGCTGAAGAGTTGGAGCGCGCCAAACAGCAATCAGACCAAGTACCTCTATCATTGAAGCCACTGCTCGAAGCCATTGTTGTGGCTAACCAGCCCGTCGAAGAAGCGGTTGCTAGTGACTTAGGAAGAACTTTTAATCTGGCTTTTTTACTTAGCGATTTGCCTCTAGAGAAAGAGCTGCTCAGCAAGGATGAATGTGGTTATTTCGTCAGGGCGCGGGAAGCCCGCGAACCAAATTGGCTCAGGTTCTTCATTACCGGTATCGATACACGCATAACCTTGACAGTTGATCTGATGGCCAAGCAGATCAAATACGCAAACGTCACACGCAACATTAGCCTGAGCGATTACATCAGTGCCCGCAAAGAAGCGCAACATCGAATTACGGAGAATATTTTTGTAGTGCGCGGTGAGCCGAAAAAAGTATTTCCCGATCCATTTGTGGACTATCTATTGGGTATCGACGCTGTAATTGACCTGATGATCAAGCAGTCGCCAAACAAGGGATATGATGAAATCGAATACGATATCGACCCTGAAGACTGCTGCACAGTTACACCTAGGCAAATCTGGAACACATTACTCAACACTGAGGGCGATTATCTACTCCGCCTCGAAGTGGCTGAAGGTGCGATCCAAGAAAATAGCGAGGGTTACCTCCTGATCCCCTATACAGCTAACTCACAAAGCTGGCTGGATAACTTTGATAGGGGCGACACGGTTCATGTGACGCTTGGGAGTGATGAACATAGCTTTGGTTCGCTGGTGCTTGGTGAGATACTCTCCGACACTCTGGTGGTCAAACCCAGTCGTGGAGGAATGATTCGACGGCTTGCGCCCGGCAATGAAATAACCCTAGAGTCTCTACGTACAAAATCCAGTCGAGATCGCCGGACTAAAGCGTTGGAACGAGTGTTGGATGGAAGCTCGAAAATTGCTCGACTACCGGATTATTTCGACAAGAGCGCCAACATAGCCTCAGGTCCTATGGGCGACGTACCGGATGAGGCAAAGATCCGCTCCCGTTATGACAACCTCCATGGCAGCTCCGAATACTTTAACGAGCGGCAGCTTGACGCGTTCCAACGTGTCATTACCGAAGGACCGATTAGCGTGCTGCAAGGTCCACCGGGCACGGGAAAGACTGCATTTGTCAGCAAGCTGATTCACTATCTTTACGAAAACGATCTGGCCAAGAACATCCTGCTGGTTGGGCAATCCAATGCTACAGTCGATAACGTTGCTCTCAAAGCCCGCGAGCTTTGTATGGCGATGAGCACGCCTTTAACAGTCGTGCGCTTGGGCAATGAGAGCTCGATCGACAGTAAACTGTTGCACGCTCATCCCAGCTCCATCCAGCGAAAGATCCAGAACAAGTTTCACCGTGAGTATGATCTACGCATCAATGCTCTAGCCTCGCGCTTAATGCTCAGCCAAGGCTTTGTATCCACCTTATCTAGCCTACACCGTACTCTGCATCCGCTGATGGCCAATCTGCGTACACTAAAAGCTCAACTCCAAAAGATTGAACACTTGGGAACGCAAAGCAGCCTGGCTGAAAAATTCGAGTCTTTTTGCGATCAGGCTGATGTGACTGTTCTGCGCATTGTACAGATCGTAGACAGCTATCAATTCAGCTTCGAAACCCCTGATGCCCATGACCCAGGGTTCTGGGAGCTTCTTAGCAAGGAAGTTGCTCGCGAAAATGACATTACTGATTTAGTCAGTTTAAAACGCCTGAGTCAGCTGATCATCCTTAGCCAGGAGTGGATCGACGTGCTGGCCAGTGGCGATGCCAATTACGACCGCTTCCTAGTCAAAACTTCGCAGCTCGTATGCGGCACACTGGTGGGTATGGGTTCAAAAAATCTTGCCATAAATGAATCTGAATTCGACTGGGTTATTGTTGATGAGGCGGGTCGTGCGCAAGCTTCCGAGCTGATGATTGCATTACAGTCTGCCAAACGTGTATTGCTAGTAGGTGACCATCGCCAACTTCCACCGCATTACGATAAACGTCACCTTAAAGCTGTATCTCATGAGCTTAATGTTCAGATTGGTGAAGTGGCAAAAACTGACTTTGAGCGCGCTTTTTATGTAAATAACGGTATTGCCCTCGACACTCAGTATCGAATGGTTAAGCCAATTAGCGATATCATTTCGACTTGCTTCTATGCCGACGAGTCCGGAGTGGGTGGCCTTAAAACTGGCCGGGCTGACTCGCCGCAGTGGTTCCATGCGCTGTCTTATCCATTGAACTACCCCGTAACGTGGATCGACAGTGGTGTTGGCACTAAGCGCACTGGTGAAGACAGCAAAGGCCGTCGTGGCTTTTTGAATCAGCACGAGTGCGAAGTGATCTTGCATCTGATCAAACTATTGTGCAGTCCAAATACACTGAGCAATCTCAAACAATTCGTAACTGATGAAAAGCCCTACCCCATTGGGGTAATCACTATGTACCAGCAGCAGAAGGCGCTTCTCCAAGCAGAGTTGAGCAAAGCGGAATGGGCTGCAGATATTCGAGAACTGATAAAAATCGATACTGTAGACTCTTATCAAGGGCAGGAAAATCGGCTGATTTTCCTCAGTTTGGTGCGTGATAACGACAAGGAAAATCAAGGCTTCCTGGGCGATACGCCACGCATTAACGTTGCCTTGTCCCGTGCGCAAGAGCGTTTAGTCGTGGTGGGGGCACGCGCCATGTGGCGAAGTAGCAACTCTGACTCTGCGCTGGCCAAGGTGCTTAGCTTTGTCGAAACCCAAGCCCAGGAACAATCTGAAAAATATCTTGTTGTCGATGGCACCAGCGTCATAGAGAGCACTCAGCATGCATGAACTAGATGAATTAGAAACACCCTATGAGCTGCGGCTTGGTAACGTGATTTCGCTGCTAATCCCTGTGCGCCCCTATACCATGCATTGTGCTTGGACGCAGGAGGTGCCGCTACCAGCAATTGAAGAGTTTACTTGTCGTCTCCTAGTCTTACTTGATGAGGTCTTACCGGGCGATATTAGGGAGTATTTCGGACTGAGCCAGCGCGAATGCGAAATGCTAATCGAGGGATTGGTGCAGAATCGCTTGGCTATGTATACCGATTCAGGTCATTTAATACCCTCTTCGATACTGCGCAACAAATCTCAGGGCAGCCCTGAGGTACTTCCCAGTCTCACCCGCTACGAAGAGCGCGTCGAGACGCCACTTCTTGATCTGCTGACACTGAACATAATTGCTCCACGTAAGCCAAGGCGGTATCGCCTTGGCTTACCGTTTCTGGAAGTGGCTAATGAGTATAAGAACCTAGGCCAGCGGGAGGTCATTGAGGCTTTTGGTCAGCAGTACCATGCTTATCTAGAGCTGCAACAACGAAGCGAGCGCGAAATTCGAAAAAGCCGTCTGTATAAAATTAGCAGCTGTGAAGCGGGCGATGTCGACCAAGTCGCCATCGATGTGTCCATTTCTCTTGAGTGGACGCCAAGCGGTCCCTTGCGCGTCATCAAAACCGCAGAGGACAAAGCAAATAGCCGCCGACCATTGACCATTGAAATGGAAGCCAAAATTTCTGACTTCCTCAATGAACAATCGATTCCCGAGCACGGCGTGTCTTTTACAACCTACTGCGAGTTAGTAAATGATGAGGTGCTGGCGCGCCATATCCAGCGTGGCGCTCTAGATTTCAACGCGTGGCTCAAAGCTAGGAATGACAAAAAAACTGGCTATGGCACCCCCTTGACCAAAGCATTGGTCGGGCCGATTTATTTAGAAAAAAATCGACGCATGATCGAGAGCTTTATCCGTGATCAGGCCAGGCTTTGGTCGGAAGATGCAACCCATACCGCGCTTTGGCTGGCCAGCTCTGTTCCGTTATGGGCTGCGAACGGACAGCTACTAAGTGATTTTGTCTATCGCATTGAGCCGCTACTTAGCGCCTCTCGAGAAGGTACGGGACATGTCTGCGCACTGCTGCACAATGAACTTCGTGATAACCATTCGAAATTCTGGTCGCGCATCCCTAATGGAGTCGAGTTCTCGGGGCCTCCACTAGAAGATCGTATGGAGATATTCTTGATCCCAGGGCAGTTGGCAGTGGTCCAATACCACTGTCAACCTAGTACCGATAGCGCCATTACTGTGCCAATTGGCTACATCACCATTGAGGGCGAACGCCTCGCCCACATCGAGTCACTACTTAAAACACGTTTGTCAGGTCGTCAGACGCCGAAACTGAGGTGGCCTTCCAAAGATCGCACCTTGGATCAGCTTTTTGATATAGAGCGCTTTATGAATATGGAGCAAGCAAGAGACTCTCGGACACCTACGATTCTCTTCAAGCCGAAACGGCGCGAGTACTGAGTAACTGAGATCGGGCAAGGATGCCTTCGTCTTAAGGGGAACTCTGAAAAAGACTTCCAAATCTGGTGAAATACGCCAGTCCCAAGCACTGAACGGTTGAGTCCCGATGAAGCAGATGTCCTTCGCTGACGCCGAATACGCTGGCAAACGCAAACAAACCCGGCGTGAACGCTTTCTGATCGAGGTGGATCAGGTCGTGCCCTGAAATGGCTTGGTCAAACTGATCGAGCCACACTATCCAAAGGGCGAAGGTGGTCGCCCTGCCTATCCGTTGATGGCGATGTTGCGGGTTCATCTGATGCAAAACTGGTTCGGTTACAGCGATCCGGCGATGGAAGAATCGCTCTACGAAACCACAATTCTGCGACAGTTTGCAGGACTGCACCTGGATCGGATTCCGGACGAAACCACGATCCTTAATTTCCGCCGACTGCTGGAGAAACATGAGCTGGCCGGTGGGATTTTGCAGGTCATCAATGGCTATTTGGGCGACCGTGGTTTGTTGCTGCGCCAAGGCATCGTGGTCGATGCAACGATTATTCATGCGCCGAGTTCGACCAAGAACAAGGACGGAAAACGTGACCCTGAAATGCACCAGACGAAGAAAGGAAATCAATATTTCTTCGGGATGAAAGCGCACATCGGTGTCGATGCCGAATCCGGTTTGGTGCATAGCGTTGTGGGCACGGCGGCGAATGTAGCTGACGTAACTCAGGTCGACCAGTTACTGCACGGAGAAGAAACTTACGTCTCTGGCGACGCGGGCTATACCGGTGTCGAAAAGCGTCCCGAGCATCAAAATCGCCAAATGATATGGTCGATTGCAGCGCGGCCCAGCAGTTATAAAAAGCATGCAAAGAAAAGTCTGATCGGGCGCATGCGTCGCAAAATCGAATACGCGAAAGCTCAACTGCGAGCCAAGGTTGAGCATCCGTTTCGAGTGATCAAGCGCCAGTTTGGTTATACGAAAGTACGCTTCCGAGGCCTGCTGAAAAACACTGCGCAGCAGACCACGCTGTTTGCTCTGTCCAATCTGTGGATGATGCGAAAACGACTGCTGAATACGGGAGAGGTGCGCCTGTAATGTGGACAGTTGAGCTAAAAAGCGCTTATCCGAAGAAAGAAGAAAGAAGAAAAAAGAGGAGTTGGGCGAGGGAAAGGTCTGATTTTCGATTGAAACGACGTTTTTTGAAACCTTGAAGCAACGGGTGGGTTAAAAAGTCCGCCTACTTCAGACCTTCCTGAGTTGTGTGTGCTGAGATAACAATTATTGCAAAGAGTGCGATCGCGGACGCGGCTATTGATCCTAGAAAATGCTCGATAAGGCTCTGATTATCAAAACTAAGCGTCCTGAATAGATCGTTGATTGTGGGCTCTAATCGAAATCGACTGGCAGGGGCCAGAACTGAGCATACAAAGGTGGCGACCATAGCCAACCAAAACAGCTTGCTAGGAAAATCTGATGAAGGCAACTCAAACTTCCTAAATTAAGCCAAGGTGACTATGGAATACAGTCATTCTAAGCACCATGCCTATGCCCCATCGTCGCGGCAAAGAGATCTTCCGCCGAATTCCAGATTATCCTGTAAAGCGTTCAGGTAAACCGGCCAAGCCTGTGGTGGAACTTGTCGTGGACTACGCAGTGCCCGATATCGTGGACTATGTAGTCGAGGTTCGACGGATGAGGGGCAGCGAAGTCTTGGACGTCATCTTGTAGCGGTCATTCATGCAGAGGGGTTGAGGGGGTGCCTATACGCCGTTTCGCTTCTCGCATTCTGTTGATCAATCCATCTCATCAGATCCTTCTTTTTAAGATCCGCTACCAAAGCGGCGCTTTAGCGGGTCTGACCTACTGGGCCACGCCTGGCGGAAAGCTCAGGGGCAACGAGTCTTTTGAGCAGGCGGCTGCGCGCGAGCTTGAGGAGGAAACCGGGATTACTGTTCAGTCAGTGGGCGCTTGCATAGACCGCAGGGAGTTCCTATGGAAAATGCCTAATGGCGAGACTGTGCTTGCGGTTGAAAACTACTACACGGTGAGGACGGCTACCCATGAACTCTCGCCCGTCAAATGGAGCGAAGCTGAACGTGATGTTATTTGTGAAGTGAAGTGGTGGTCAGCGAGGGATTTGGATCAATGCTACGAAAAGATTTTCCCGGCTGATCTTTCGAGTCTGCTTGCCGAGACGCTGAGAATGAGGGACGGATAGCTCGGCAGGTCTTACGAAGATGCTAGCTATTACGCAGCCTTCAGACTGCGTAATACTCTAGAAGTCAGCCGATTTGATAATACAGTTTCTTAGTCAGCAAAACTTAGAACCGCACATGTTTTCCACCTGAGTTCTATACGGACAAAGGGCCGACCGACTCCCCCCTCAACCCCACCCGCATATCCGCCCCACTAGGCTGCTGATACAAACTCAACCCGAACTCCGGCATCACCGTAATCAGATAATCGAAAATATCCCCCTGTATCCGCTCGTAATCCACCCACACCGTGGTGCGGGTGAAGCAGTAGATTTCCAGCGGGATGCCCTGTGACGTGGGTTCGAGCTGGCGAACCATGCAGGTCATGTTCGGGTTGATGTCGACGTGGCTTTTCAGGTACGCCAGGGCGTAGGCGCGGAAGGTGCCGATGTTGGTCATGCGTCGTCGGTTGGCGGACATTTGTGCGACGTTGCCTTGTGCCTGGTTCCAGGCCAGCAGTTCGGCCTGTTTGCGGCCGATGTAGTCGGTGAGCAGGTGGATTTGCATGAGCTGCTGTTCTTCGTCGTCGCGCACGAAGCGCACGCCGCTGGCGTCGATGAACAGGCTGCGCTTGATGCGCCGTCCGCCTGATTGCTGCATGCCGCGCCAGTTGCGGAACGACTCGGACATCAGGCGCCAAGTCGGGATGGAGACGATGGTTTTGTCGAAGTTCTGCACCTTGACTGTGTGCAGGGTGATGTCCACCACGTCGCCATCTGCGCCGACTTGCGGCATTTCGATCCAGTCGCCGACGCGCAGCATGTCGTTGCTGGTCAGTTGCACACTGGCGACGAAGGAGAGCAGGGTGTCTTTGTAGACCAACAGGATGACCGCCGACATGGCGCCGAGGCCGGACAGCAGTAGCAGGGGCGAACGGTCGATCAGGGTGGCGACGATGATGATCCCGGCGAAGACGTACAGGATCATCTTCGACAGTTGCACGTAACCCTTGATGGAGCGCGTGCGGGCGTGTTCGGTGCGCGCATAGATGTCCAGCAGGGCATTGAGCAGGGTGCCGATGGCTAATGTCATGAACAGGATGGTGAACGCCATGGCGATGTTGCCGATCACGTTCCGGCCCGCAGTACTCAGGCCCGGGACCAGGGTGAGGCCGAACTGAATGACCAGCGACGGCACCATCTGCGCCAGTCGGTGAAAGACCTTGTTGTGGCGGAAGTCATTGACCCAATGCAGGGACGGCTGACGGCCGAGCATCCTGACGGCGTACAGCACCAGAAAGCGCGCCACGCGGCCAAGCACCAGTGCCGCGGTCAGCAAGAGGATCAGGGCCAGCCCGGTGCGTACCCACGGGTGCTGATCGAGCATGTCCCAGAGTTCCTGGGTCTTGAGCCAAAGCGAGTGAATATCCATAAAAGCATCGGGCCCGTTGAGCGAAGAGGGGGGCGTGATTAGAACATTTACCGGGTCGGACGGGGCGGCCTGTGAGCACGAAGTGCACGTTGGGCAATGATTTCAAATTGTATCAATTGCTGAAGTAGACTCATCGCTCATTATCAGAGGAGTTGCGTCTTGCACCTATCCATCGTTCAACGCTGTGCGTCACGTCTCGGGTTGCAGGCCTTGTGGGTACTGGTCGGCCTGGCCTCGTCGACACTGGTCAGTGCCGCCGGTGCGTTACCGACCTACGGGGAAATGGATGCAGCAGGGTTCGCGGGCGCTCCCCGAGAGAGCTACACCCTGCAGGATTTTTCCGATAAATACCGTGCGACGCTGGATATTTCCGCCAAAGACGATGTGTTTCGTCCCGGCGTCATCAACGTGTACGACAAGGCCAGCGGTGCGGCCTTGATCCGCGTGCAGTCCGATGAACTGGTGCTTGGCACTGACCCCAAAACCGGCAAGGTCAAAACCAATGTGCACGAGTTGCCCTATGGCGAACAAAGCGTACTGATCTATCAGGATTTCAACTTCGATGGCATCAAGGATCTGGCCTTGATGGACGGGCAGAACAGCTGTTACCACGGCCCCTCGTATCAGGTCTTTCTCGGCACGGCAGATGGTTTTCGGCACAGCGATTCGTTTACCCAACTGGCGCAAAACAACTGCGGCCTGTTCAGCGTGGATGAGAAAGCCCGCAAGATCGAGACTATGACCAAGGACGGTTGCTGCTGGCACCAGACGTCTACGTATAGCATCCGTAATGGCGAGCCGGTTCTTGAAACGCAGACGGTCCTTGACCATACCGGCGGGTCGGGGTTGCCGACTGAAACAGTCAGTCGCAATCAGAATGGCAAGATGACGCACACCACCCGCATTGTCTGGGAGGAAGACCAGCAGCGTGAAATTCTCCTGTCGTTCAGGCTCGCGCCGTCTGGCAAGCGCATTGTGTTGTTCCGCTCAGGGGACGCAAGCCCGTTGTTCTACGCGGCCGTGGACAGCAAGAATCAGGTCGGGCTGCTGTTTCCCCAGGCTGAAGGTGAGCAACTGAAGTACGACGCTGCCAGTCACGTATTGAGCTTCGTGCGCGGCGACACCGTTTACCGGATCGTGGGTGACGCAAAGGGTGCGCCCACCGCCATGCAGGTGGTGGTGCGTGGCAAAACCACCGAGCTGAAACTGCTTGCCGAGCCTGCTCAAGGTTCGCTGAACAAGGTCGCGGATGCGTTGAAAGCCGCGCAGTAATCAGGCGGCGGGGGACTAGCCCCGATACCTCACCGCCTCGACAAACGCACTGAACGCCGGCGACGCCTGTCGCCGGTTCGGGTAGTACAAGTGAAAGCCTTCGAAATACGGGCTCCAGTCGACCAGCACTTCTTTCAGGCGTCCGCTGGCGATGTGCGGCTCGGCCATGGAGTCCGGCACGTAGGCCAGGCCCACGCCGTCCAGTGCGGCGTTGAGCACGTGGATCATGCTGTTCGACGTGAACTGCCCGTTGACCCGTATGTTGAGCTTGCGGCTGCCCTTCTCGAATTCCCAGGCGTAGCAGCTGCCGTTTGGCGAGTGGCGGATGTTGATGCACGTGTGTTGAGTCAGGTCCTGCGGCTGCAGCGGGACAGGATGGCGCTCGAAGTAGGCCGGCGAGCCAACCACTGACAAGCGCCAGTCAGGCCCGAGGCGCACGGCAATCATGTCCTTGCTGATGGACTCACCCAGGCGAATGCCGGCATCGAAACGTTCGCTGACAATATTGGTGAAGCCGTAGTCGATGCAGATCTCGACCTGGATATCCGGGTACTGCGCCAGAAACCTTGGAAGCATCGGGCGGATGATGCCCTCTGCGGCGTCATCGGAGCAGGTAATGCGAATGGTGCCGGCGGGCTTGTCACGCAGCTCGCCCAGCACTTCGACTTCTGCGGCAATCTGGTCCAGCAGCGGCCCGATCGAGCGCATCAGCAGTTCGCCGGCTTCGGTCGGGGCTACGTTGCGGGTGGTTCTCGCCAAAAGGCGCAGGCCCATACGCTCTTCAAGGCCGCGCAGGGTGTGGCTCAGGGCTGAAGGCGTAACGCCGAGTTTGGTGGCGGCCTTGGTAAAGCTCTGATCGCGCGCCACCTGCAGAAAGGCTTGCAGATCATTGAGTTTGGGTGTGCTCATTGCTGAATCCTTCTCACAAGCGCGTTTAAATTGTGGTGTCTAATCATCCTAATACCTTTGCCCTAACCTGTGCCGACTAATTTTTAACGTCGTCAGGTCAGGACGCATGCAAGCATTTGATTCAACTCTGAAGCAGTCCGAAATAACTACTCATCCGCCAGCCTGGGGCGCCGTGTTTTCGATGGCGCTGTGCGTGGTGGTGCTGATTGCGTCGGAGTTCATGCCGGTCAGCCTGCTGACACCCATCGCGCAGGATCTGGGCATCAGTCAGGGGCAGGCCGGGCAGGCGATTTCGATCTCCGGCTTTTTTGCCGTGCTCACCAGCCTGCTGAACACGCCGCTGACCGGGCATCTGGATCGCAAGCCTGTCCTGCTGGGCTTCAGCCTGTTGTTGCTGGTGTCTGGCGTGATCGTCACGCTGGCCTCCAACGGCTGGTTGTTCATGACGGGCCGTGCATTGCTCGGGATTGCCATTGGCGGCTTCTGGTCGATGTCGACCGCCACCGTGATGAAGCTGGTGCCGAAGCAATCGGTCGCCAAGGGCCTGGCGCTGATCAACGGCGGCAATGCGCTGGCGGCGACGGTCGCCGCGCCATTGGGCAGCTTCATGGGCCAATACATCGGTTGGCGCGGGGCGTTTTTCTTGGTTATCCCGCTCGCGGCGCTGGCGTTTGCCTGGCAGTGGCTGAGCCTGCCGGCCATGCGCAGTCAGCCGAACAACCGGGCACGCAATCCGTTCCGCCTGCTGCGTAACCCGCAAGTGGCCGTCGGCATGAGCGCGATCCTGTTGCTGTTTATGGGCCAGTTCGCCGTCTTCACCTACCTGCGCCCGTTTCTGGAAGAGATCACCGGCGTCAGCGTCAACACGTTGTCCCTGATGCTTTTGGCGCTGGGAGCCAGCGGGCTGGTCGGCACCTACCTGATCGGCAGGCTGCTGCACAAAGGCCTGTATGCCTGCCTGATCGCCATTCCGCTGCTGATGGCGGTGCTGGCCGTGGCGCTGACCGGTCTGGGCCATTCGCCTCAGGCTGTCGCCATTGTGCTTGCCGTCTGGGGCCTGATTGCCACGCCGGCACCAGTCGCCTGGGGCCTCTGGTTGAGCCGCACGCTGCCCGACGATGCCGAGGCAGGCGGCGGCCTGATGGTGGCGACCATTCAATTGGCGATCACCGCCGGGGCCGGCATCGGCGGCGCGCTGTTCGACAGACTCGGTTGGTGGAGCCCGTTCGCATTCGGTGGCGTGTTACTGGCGTGTTCGGCCGCGCTGGCCTGGACGGCGCGCGACAACGCTTCCCTGCTGGAAAGCAACACCGGTCAGGGCCGGGCAGATAAACGCGGGTCAATTTCTCAACGAGGTAACACGCCATGAAAAAGATTCTTTTGATGCTTGGGCTTTTAATAAGCTCATACGCTGCGACAGGAGCAGACATGTCTCACGGTGCCGATAATTTCTACACAAGCGACAAGGTCGTTGCGCAAAAAGTGCTGTTCAACAACCAGTACAAGATGAAAGTCGCGGGCGATCTGTTTATACCCAAAGGCTCGAACCCGAACGTTAAAGCTCCGGCGATCGTCGTCGGCCATCCGATGGGCGCAGTGAAGGAGCAAAGTGCCAATCTGTACGCGCAGAAACTGGCCGAACAAGGCTTTGTCACCTTGTCGCTGGACCTGTCGTTCTGGGGCGGCAGTGAAGGCCAGCCGCGTAACGCCGTTTCACCCGATCTCTATGCCGAAGACTTCAGTGCTGCAGTGGACTTCCTGGGCACTCAGACCTTCGTGGACAAAAAACGAATCGGCGTTCTGGGGATCTGCGGCAGTGGCAGCTTTGTCATCAGTGCCGCGAAGATCGACCCGCGCATGAAAGCCATTGCCACGGTGAGCATGTATGACATGGGCGCCGCCAACCGCAACGGCCTGAAACATTCGCAGACGCTGGCGCAGCGCAAGAAGATCATCGAGCAGGCGGCACTGCAGCGCGACGTGGAATACAGCGGCGGTGATACGGCCTACACCAGCGGCACCTTACACAAGCTAACTGACACATCCGCCCCGATCGAACGTGAGTTCTACGACTTCTACCGCACGCCACGCGGCGAGTTCACGCCCGAAGGCCAGTCCCCCGACTTGACCACTCACCCGACGCTGACCAGCAACATCAAGTTCATGAACTTCTATCCGTTCAACGACATCGCGACCATCTCGCCACGGCCGATGCTGTTCATCGCCGGTTCAAAGGCGCACTCTCTGGAGTTCAGCGAGGAAGCCTACAAACTGGCCGGCCAGCCCAAGCAACTGATCATCGTGCCGGAGGCCGGGCATGTGGATCTGTACGATCGGGTCGATCTGATCCCGTTCGACAAGCTGGGCGAGTTCTTCAAGAACAACCTGAAGTAGTCCGCCAAAAAGCACTACGCATGAAAAGGCCCTGCACAAGCAGGGCCTTTTCGTTATCAGTCACTGATCGCGCAGGTGAATGTCCAGTCCCTGCCGACCCGCTGCAAGCTCAGGACGCAAGGTCAGTGCCGGGATCTCGTAGTCGCCGTCGTTCTGCCTGCGAAATGGCAAGGGCTCAAGGGTGAACAGGGCATCCAGGCGGTTGCCGTAGTCGGCGCAAATCCGCGTAAAGGTTGTGCTGTCCACCTTGCCAGCCCGGTACACGGGAAACGGCGCGAGCACATCGAAGCCTGGATAGAACAGGATGCCGTGCTGGATAGGAAAGAGCACGTCGTTCAGCGCCCCGTTTACGCCACGCTCGCTGTAATGGGACTCCCAGCCGCCCATGGTCACCGTCAGCATGGCGCGCTTGCCTGCCAGCGTTCCCTCACCGTAGCGATCACCCCAGTGCTGGTCGCTGTGCTCGCCCACGCCGTAGGCGAAACCACAGGCGTACACCCGCTCTATCCAGCCTTTCATGATCGCCGGCATCGAAAACCACCAGAGCGGAAACTGAAATATGACAGCGTCTGCCCAGAGTAGTTTGGCCTGTTCGGCCTCGATGTCCGGCGGCTGAATACCGGCGGCAAATACGCGTTGCGACTCAAGGGCAGGGTCAAAGCGGCTGCTGGTCTCAAGACCGGGTGCATCGTTGGCGTCGATGATCGCCTTCCAGCCCATCTGGTAAAGGTCGGACACCTGCACCTGATGGCCGTTGTTCTGCAGATGATTGACTGCGAAGTCTTTCAACGACCCGTTCAGCGAGCGCGGTTCGGGGTGGGCGTAGACAATAAGTACGTTCATGAGGGGCTCCGGTTTGTCTGTAATGACGCAACGCTACAGACTCGCTCGGGTATGCTGGAAATCAATCTCCCAAACACTGGGTATTTGCATGAACAATACCTTGCGACGTATCGACCTCAATCTGCTGGTCACGCTGGATGCATTGCTCTCGGAGCAGAACGTGACCCGCGCGGCGCATCGGCTGAACCTGACCCAGCCCACGGTCAGCCTGCAATTGGGCAGGCTGAGGCAGGTGCTGGAGGATCCATTGTTGCTACCGGGACCGCGGGGCATGACCCCGACTGCGCGGGCTGAAGAACTGCGAGAACCACTCCGTCAGGCACTTGCAGCGCTGGAGTCAGCTTTGCTGCCCGGCCGGGATTTCGATCCGGCAACGGCCGATCACACCTGGCGTGTGGCTGCCAGCGACTACGCGACCATCGCGTTGATATGGCCGTCGCTCGGCAGGTTGCGCAACAGTGCTCCGGGCACGCGCCTGGCCATGCTGAACAAGCACCCGGTCAGCCTGGCCGCGGATCTTGAAAGCGGTCGACTGGATCTGGCGTTGCACACCCGCGACGAGGCGCCGCCCAAGCTGCGCCAGCGGTCGTTGATCCATGAGCGTTATGTGCTTGCTGCCCGGCATGATCATCCGGACCTTGTGCAACCGGTGTCGCTGACACGTTTCTGTGAGCTGGAGCATGCGGTCATGTCTCCCAACGGCGGCGGCTTCGCCGGAAGCACCGATCAGGCCCTGGCGGCGCTGGGGTTAAGCCGGCGGGTGGTGTTGTCGGCACCGCATTTCGGCTCGCTGGTGTCTGCACTGACTTGCAGCGACCTGGTTGCTGTGGTGCCCGAACGGCTGGTGCGCAATCAGCCGACGCTCGTGGTTCAGGAACCGCCGCTTTCGATTCCCGGGTTTGAAATGCTCATGCTGTGGCCAGAGCGTTTGCACCGCGATCCTGCTCACAGGTGGCTGCGAGAACTGATGGTCGCGGCCATCGATTAAGCCGTGCGGCGCCCGTGACTCAAGCCCGCAGCCTGCGCTCGCGCAACGCACTCAGACACTCGCGCCCCGCAGCCTCGGCGGTTTGCACGACTGTCTGGCTGTTGTCCTCGGTGATCCAGGTCAGCAGGCGCACCTGGCCCGTCGCCTGGCTGCCGCCGTGCATGCGAGACAGGGTTTCGCGTTGCTTGAGCATGGCTTTCATGCGGGTAGCGAGCATGAAGATATCGTCGATGAAGCCGTCTTCGACGTGGTCGTGATGCTCGATGCCCAGCCCCGTGGCGTCGTGGTCGATGCGCAGGTGGTAGTGCATGGCCCCGGTTGCATCTTCGCTGCCGAACAGCGCGATGACGAAGCCTTTGCCCAGCAGTGAGCGCAAGGCGTGCTGGATGATTTCCTGCACATCGGGGGTGATCTGTCTGACTTCGCGGCTCATGTAACAACTCCTGACCTGATGAGTAGTGCAGGCAGTATTCAACGACGGGATGTAAAGCGCGGTCCGGGCCAGGTAATGCTGGGTAAAGACCGCCTTGTTCATGCTGTAAAAGGTCCGCCTCAAAAGGTCTGGCCCAGCGAGAACTGGAACACTTGGGTCTCGGCGTCTTCGGGCTTTTTGATCGGCACGGCGAGGTCGACGCTCAGGGGGCCGAGCGGCGAGTACCAGGTCACGCCGACGCCGACCGAGCTGGCCATCTGGTCGATATTGATGTTGCCGCAGTTCTGCGTGGTGGTCAGGTAGCACTTGTCGGCGTAAACCGTGCCGAAGTCCCAGAACAGCGAGGTGCGCAGGGATTTCTGGTCTTTGACGAAGGGCATCGGGAACAGGTATTCCATGCCGCCGGAGATCAGGATGTTGCCGCCCAGGGCTTCGGTGTCGCGGTCGGAATAGTAGATCTGCCCCTGACTGGCGTAGGTGCCGGTGGCCGGGGTATTGCGTGGCCCCAGCGTGCCGTCCTTGAAGCCGCGCACCGTGGCCTGGCCGCCCGCCGTATAGTTTTCGTAGAAGGGCAGGCCGTCGGTATCGCCGTAACCGTTGCCGTAGCCGAGTTTGGTATGCAGGCGCAGCGAGGTGGTGTCGCTGAGCGGCAGGAAGGTCTGGCCGTTGTAGTCGAGTTTGTAGAACTGCAGGTCACTGCCCGGCACTGTGCTGGTCAGGGTCAGGCTTTGCGAGTGCCCGCGGGTGGCCAGTACGCCCTTGTTGAGGGTCGATTCCGACCAGCCGACGCTGGCCTTGAGGTTGGTGAACGCATCACCCTCGCGCTCGATGAAGTCATAGATCTCGTCAGCGCTGTAGCTGCCGGGGTCGAGGGTGTCACGCTGGATCGACAGCCCGTAGGTCAGGCGCGATGTTTCGCTGATCGGATAGCCGAGGTTGACCCCGGCGCCCACGCTGTTGAGCGAGTAGTACGAGACCTCGTCGTCATCGTCGTAATACTTGCTGTAGTCGGTCGCGTTGTAGAAAACGTTGTAGCCCAGGCTCACCCCGTCAGGCGTGAAGTACGGGTTGGTGAACGCGAAGTTGTACTTGGTCTGGTACTCGGAGCGGGTCATGCCGAGGCTGGCGAAGTTGCCGGTGCCGAGGATGTTGTTCTGTGAGATGGAGCCGCCGAGTATCAGCCCGGCGCTTTGCGAAAAGCCCACGCTGGCGGTGATGTTGCCCGAGGCCTGTTCTTCGACGGCGTAGTTGATGTCCACCTGATCGTCAGTGCCGGGGACCGCTGGCGTTTCGACGTTCACTTCCTTGAAGAAACCGAGACGCTCGAGGCGCACCTTCGACTGGTCGATCAGGTAGGTCGAGGCCCAGCCGCCTTCCATCTGGCGCATTTCACGGCGCAGCACCTCATCGGCAGTCTTGGTGTTGCCGCGAAAGTTGATGCGGTTGGCGTAGGCGCGCTTGCCGGGGTCGACCACGAAACTGATATCAACGGTGTGATCGGCATCGTTGGCTTTCGGCACGCCGTTGACGTTGGCGAATGTGTAGCCATCGTTGCCCAGACGGCGGGTGATCAGGTTGGTGCTGTCAGTCATGACCTTGCGCGAAAACACCTGACCCGGTTTGACCAGAATCAGTTGTTCGAGCTGGTCCTTCGGCACTTTCAGGTCGCCGCCCAGCTTGACGCTGCCCACGGTATAGCGGTCGCCTTCGGTGATATTGACGGTAATGAACACGCCTTTCTTGTCAGGCGTCAGCGACACCTGCGTCGAATTTATATCCATGTTGATGTAGCCACGGTCCAGGTACCAGGAGCGCAGTCGCTCCAGGTCGCCGGAGAGTTTTTCGCGGGCGTACTTGTCATCGTTCTTGAAAAACGACAGCCAGTTACTGGTCTTGAGCTGAAACTGGTCGGCCAGTTGTTCATCGGAGAACACTGTGTTGCCGACCACATTGATGTGCTGGATCGACGCCACCGTGCCTTCGTCGATGGTGATTTTCAGGGCGATGCGATTACGTGGTGCAGGCAGCGCCTGGGTATCGACCGAGGCACTGTAGCGGCCCTGGGAGACATATTGGCGTTGCAGTTCATTGCGCACGCCCTCCAGCGTGGCGCGCTGGAATATCTCGCCTTCACTGAGCCCCGACTGCTTGAGCCCCTTCATCAGGTCGTCGGTGCTTATGACCTTGTTGCCGACAATCTCGATACTGGCGATAGAGGGGCGTTCGACTACATTGATCACCAGCACATTGCCATCGCGTGCAACGTTGATGTCCTGAAAGAAACCGGTCTTGAACAGTGAGCGCGACGCGTCGGCCAGGCGCTGCTCATCGGCCTGATCGCCGACATTGAGCGGCAGCGCAGCGAATACGCTGCCGGCTGATACGCGTTGCAGGCCGTTGACGCGGATGTCCGAGATGGAAAAAGTGTCGGCGTGTGCCAGCGGGACGCTGATTAACAGGCAGAACGATAGAAGCAGACGCGAAGAAATCATCAAACCCTTTCCAGAAAGCTGCGACAAAGGCATTTGAGCGCTGCCGATGACACGCCAGAAAGGGCCGGTCCGGCGGGCGCTGTTGGCTGCGCAGCATAGGGCGAGGGCATGTTGGGGACGGTTAACGCCGTGTAAGGTTAGGTAAAGATCATCGAGCCCGGCTGACACGCCGCAGCAGCGTCGGGATAATCGGCAACCACCAATCAAGGGCCTGCCATGACTTCCGTATTGCTTGTCGACGATGACCGGGAACTGACGGAAATGCTCAGCCAGTACCTGACCCGTGAAAGCTTCGACGTGACCTGCACCAACAGCGCTGAAGAGGGCGAGATTGAAGCCTTGTCCGGGCGTCACGACATCGTCGTGCTGGACATCATGATGCCGCGCATCTCCGGGATCGAAGTGCTGCGGCGGATCCGTGCGCAAAGCCAGGTGCCGGTTATTCTGCTGACCGCCCGCGGCGACAATATCGACCGTATTTCCGGGCTGGAACTGGGCGCCGACGATTACGTGCCCAAGCCCAGCTCGCCGGGTGAACTGGTAGCGCGTCTGCGGGCGATCATGCGCCGGGTGCGTGCGGTGTCGGTAGTCGATGCGGTCCGGGATGTGATTCAGGCCGGAGAGCTGATGCTCTGGCCAGGCAAGCGTGAAGCGCGCTGGCAGGGCGCGACGCTTGAACTGACCGGCAACGAGTTCTGCCTGCTCGAAGAGCTGGCGCGGCATGCCGGGCAACTGGTCAGCAAGCAGAACCTGTCGATGAACGCGCTGGGACGGCCGCTGGCTCGCTACGATCGCAGTATCGATGTGCACATCAGCAGCATTCGCCACAAGCTCGGTCCGCGCAACGATAACCAGAGCTGGATACAGAGCGTGCGCAATCTGGGCTACATGTTGATCACGCCATGAGGCCGAACCGGTTGTTCTGGAAGCTGTTCCTGGCATTCTGGCTGGCGACCAGCCTGACCTTCATGGTCGGTGCCGGCCTGTTCATGTTCACCCAGTCAGGGCGGGGCGATCCTTCGTTCAGCACGGTGCTCGATAACGAAGTGCGCATTTTGCAGCGCTCGGGCATTGCCGCAGGGCGGGCGTTGCTCGATACCTGGCAGCCGGAGGGGCAAGGCAGGGTCGGGCTATACGACAACCAGGGTCTGCTGCTGGCGGGCGAGGCGCTGGAGAATCCTCGCTTCGAACTGGCTGTGCACACACGCGAAGGTGCACTCGTGCACATCCGCTCTACCCAGCGCCCCAACCATGACGATCAACCCTCTCACCTCAATCCGCTGATCACCGGCACGGTCATGAGTGCGCTGTTCAGCTGGTTTCTCAGCAGCTATCTGGTGGCGCCGCTGATGAAATTGCGGGAGGCGATGGGCAAGGTCGCCAGAGGCCGTTTCGACACACGGGTAAAACCCGACATGGGCCGGCGGCGCGATGAAATCGTCGACCTTGCCGAGGATTGCGACCGCATGGCCAATCAGCTCAAGGTCATGGCCGACTCTCAGCAACAACTGTTGCATGACATTTCCCATGAACTGCGTTCGCCGCTGACGCGCATGAGCGCCGCCATCGGCCTGTTGCGCCAGGAGCCGAGCCAACTGGACATGCTCGAACGCATCGAGCGCGAATCGGAGCGCATGGACTCACTGATCGAAGAATTGCTGACCCTGGCGCGCATGCAGAGCGATGTCGAAAGCCTGACGCGGGAAAAGGTCGATGTCATCAGCCTGCTGGCGGCCATCGTCGAAGATGCCGAATTCGAGGCCGGACTGAAGCAGTGTCGGGTCAGGCTGCAGGCTCCCGGGTCTTTCGTCGCACAGGTCGACAGCGAACTGCTCTACCGGGCCTTCGAAAACGTGATCCGCAATGCCGTTCGCCACACGGCGGTCGGCACGGATGTGGTGGTGGTCGCCAACGTTCAGGCCCAGCCGCTGTGCCTGATGGTCAATGTCATCGATCAGGGGCCAGGTGTGGACGAGGCGTGCCTGCAACGGATTTTCCAGCCCTTCGAGCGCGGCCCGGAGAATGCCGCGCAGGGCTTTGGCCTGGGCCTGGCCATCGCCCTGCGGGCTATCGAAATGCACGGCGGGCAGATCGCCGCACGCAATCGGCCGGGCGGCGGTCTGGTGGTCGATGTGCTGCTGCCGGTGTCGTGACGGCGCTCAATGGTTTTGCAGCGTTTCGAATGGCCGTTATCCGCCCGTTGGTAAACAAAATCGGCCTTTGGTGGTAAAGAAACTCGGCCCCGGCGCTCGAAACCGTTACGCTATGCAGCTGTATTTTTGTTTTTCGTCGAGGTAGCACCCGTGTTTTCCGAATTCGCCCTGCACGAACGCCTGCTCAAAGCTGTGGCCGAGCTTAAATTTGTCGAGCCTACGCCTGTGCAGGCGGCCGCCATTCCGCTCGCACTGCAAGGGCGCGACCTGCGGGTGACTGCGCAAACCGGTAGCGGCAAGACCGCCGCATTTGTGCTGCCGATCCTCAATCGTCTGATCGGCCCGGCCAAGGTCCGTGTCGACATCCGTGCGGTGATCCTGCTGCCAACCCGTGAGCTGGCTCAGCAGACGCTCAAGGAAGTCGAGCGCTTCTCGCAGTTCACTTTCGTCAAGGCCGGTTTGATCACCGGTGGCGAGGACTTCAAGGTTCAGGCCGCGATGCTGCGCAAGGTGCCGGACATTCTGATCGGCACGCCGGGTCGCCTGCTGGAGCAGTTGAACGCAGGCAACCTGGACCTCAAGCACGTTGAAGTGCTGGTACTGGACGAAGCCGACCGCATGCTGGACATGGGCTTCTCCGAAGACGTCGAGCGTCTGGCCGGCGAATGTGCCGGTCGTGAGCAGACCATGCTGTTCTCGGCGACCACCGGCGGCGCTGGCCTGCGGGAAATGATCGGCAAGGTGCTCAAGGATCCACAGCACCTGCAAGTCAACAGCGTCAGCGAGCTGGCTTCCGGCACACGCCACCAGATCATCACTGCTGATCACAATGTGCACAAAGAGCAGGTTCTCAATTGGCTGCTGGCTAACGAGACCTACCAGAAAGCCATTATCTTCACCAACACCAAGGCCATGGCTGACCGTTTGTATGGCCGCCTGGTAGCGCTGGAATACAAGGCGTTCGTGCTGCACGGCGACAAGGACCAGAAGGACCGCAAGGCGGCCATCGACCGTCTCAAGCAGGGCGGCGCGAAAATCATGGTTGCCACCGATGTGGCGGCTCGTGGCCTTGATGTCGAAGGTCTGGACATGGTGATCAACTTCGACATGCCACGCAGCGGCGATGACTACGTCCACCGCGTCGGGCGTACCGGCCGGGCAGGCAGCGACGGCCTGGCGATCTCGCTGATCTGTCATGGCGACTGGAACCTGATGTCGAGCGTGGAGCGCTATCTCAAGCAGAGCTTCGAGCGTCGCGTCATCAAGGAAGTCAAAGGCACCTACGGCGGGCCGAAGAAGGTCAAGGCCTCCGGCAAGGCAGTCGGCGTCAAGAAGAAAAAGACCGACGCCAAGGGCGACAAGAAGAAGGTCGCGGCCAAAGGGCCGACCAAACGCAAGACGGTCAACCGTCCCAAGTCTGACCTGGTCAGCCAGGACGGCATGGCCCCGCTGAAAAAACGCAGCACCCCGGCCCCGGCTGCCGAGTGATTGCCGTGATCGCTCCCGAGCATTCGGGAGCGATCAATCTCTTTACAGTACTGATAACGCCTCGTTACACCGTCCGCCAGCTTCTCTGAACCGTCATTCACCTCGCAGGTCACACCCTTTGAGTCGCATGCCCGTGGCTGGAGGTCATGGGTGATCATTCCATGCTGGACGGAGGTGTATAGACATGACTTACAAATGGGACCTTATCGAGCGTTTGCTGCACGATGTGCAGAACAACCGCAGCCCATCGACATCCACGGAATTCGAGACGCTGCTCAATCGCAGCTACATCGAACCGCGTCCTCGCGAGGAAGGCGGAGATGGCTCGACCTACATGCTGACAAAGCGCGGCGCGAGCCTGCTGGCTTTGATCGATAGCAGCATTCCGGGGGATGATCACCCACGTCAGGTCCTCAATGAGCAGGCCGGCGACCCGCTTGACCCCGCGCTCTTCGACATCATCGCCAAAAAGCCCCAGATCGCATAGAACGGCATACCCACGCGGAGCATGGGTACGATAGTCAGAGAGCTGTCCGCGCACTCAAGGCAGGAGGCAGAGCGTCCAGAACGGCATACCCATGCGGAGCGCGGGCACGATAGTCATAGTTGTGCTGAGATGACCATCGTTCCTCACGCTCCAGCGTGGGAATGCCTTGGGTGACGCTCCGCGTCACGACTCTGCGCCGCGCCCGCGTACTCAAGGCAGGAAGCAGAGCGTCCAGAACGGCATACCCATGCGCAGCATGGGTACGATAGTTGTGGTGAGAGGGCTATCGAACTACTTCTGCGACTTCAGGCAGTCCAGGTCGGTGAAGTCCTTGCGCATGTCGGCGATGCGGCTCAGCAGTTTGGCGCGTTGTTCCGGGGTGCTCAGGGCGGTGATGTCGACGATCAGCGATATCGCGGCCTTCTCGGTCTGGTCGTAGGCCTTGCGGTATTCAGGGGTCCAGAACGTCTCGCGGTCCTGCAGCAACGCGGCGATGCGTTGCGGGAAGTCGCTGGCCTGACGCTGCTGGACCGTGGCCAGAAACAGGTTCTGCCACCGCGTACGGTTCTCGATCCACGCCTTGTTCTGTTCGCCGAGCGATGCAGACCAGGCCTGAATGCGGTCTTTCTGCGCCTGATTGAGCTTGCCGACCCACGGCGTCACACGTTTCTGCATACGGTCGGCGCGCTCTGCGATCTGACGTTCCAGTGGCTGGTCGAGGTATTTGTTCTCGCGCTTGCGCTGATCCTTGGCGAACGACTCCTGCATCTCCTGCACCTGCTTGTCGTCAAAGCGCGACAGCAACTCTACCGCAGAGGGCGTGATTTCCTTCGAGATCTTGGCGATTGCTTCTTTGGCTTCGCTGGTACGAGCCTGCAGCCCTTCGTAGGTCACCTGATCGGTCTTGACCATGTCCTCGAGCTTGTCCAGCCAGGTCAGGTACTCCGGCAGCTGGGTGCTGCAGTGCCAGCTCAAGTGTTGCTTGAGGCGCACGTCCAGCCAGCCTTTCTGTTCCGAATTCATGTCCAGGTAGTCGCTGAGCGTCCACGGAATGATCACGTCGAGGTTGCGGTACGCCAGTCCTACCTGATTGCATCCTGCGAGCAGTGCAACGGTCATCAACAGTGTGACGAATGCTTTGAATAAAGACTGCATGACATCTCCTTGGCGTACTGACGTGCAGTAGAGGAGTGTAGCGTCTGGCAGTTCAACCGGTTTGGGCCTTTAAAAGAATGAACGCACCGCTTTAAGGGTGAACGTCCCGTCACAGCGTGCGTTGTGGCCGCTGTAGACGCTGCAATCGCCGCCGCTCAGGCTTGAGCCGCTATAGATGAGGTTCATGTCGATGCCCAGCCAGGGGCGTGACAGGTTCAGCGACCAGTCGTTGAAGCCGTTGATCAACCCGCCGTCGGCGGCGGACTGCGGGGTATCGAACTGGTGATTGGCGTACTGCATGCGCACGCCGACGCCGAGTTGCTCGATGGCGCCCAGATCGACGAATACCGTGCTGTCGCGGGTGCCGACATCGTTGCTGAAGGCCGCGCCGATCCGGCTGTCGCGCATGCGCAGGCCGGCATAGAACTCGTGGCTGTCGATCTGGCTGGTGTCGGGGTAACTGTAACGAATCATCCCCAGCTCGTAGCCAAGGGTGTTATCGAAGGGCTTCTTGAAGCCCATGTAGGAGTCGAGCTCCATCCCGGTATCGGAGGCCAGGCCCATGTTGGGCGCCCACTGCCCGAAGTAGAAACCGCTTTCGTGGGTCAGGTCCATGCCGCCATGAAAGGACCCGGAACCGCCGGTGGGCGTCACCAGACCCTGGGCCATGCTGCGCGTAGGCGTGGTGGCGAGTTTCAGGTCGAAGTCGCCCAGATCCCGCTCCAGAACCTGGGCAGAGACGGACTGACAAACAAGCATGGCGCTGAAAGACAGCACGTGTAAGCGATGGCTGAGCATGGCTCACTCCTTGATCTGCGAGGAGTGTGGTCAGGGATGGCGTATCGAAAATGGCTCAGGAGCCGACACAAGCCGCGAGCTAGAGCCTCGCAAGCATACCGTTGAAATGAGCTCGGGGCGGACCGTTCGTCGATCCGTCGTGTGTCAGTTGGCCGCAGTGGTGCGCGCAGACGGGATGATCAGCCCTCGAATCACCACCAGCGCCTGCTCAAACGACGGGTAGCCACTCTTGGCGACGTCCAGTTGGGCGTATTCAGACTGATAACGTTCGGCAAGCTTTGGATCGCTGACACTCAGTTGCTGGGAGAGCAGGGCGATGGCCAGTGGATGCTTGTGTTTCGCGGCGGTTTGCAGCAAATCGATGATCTGCTTTTGGTCGGCCTGCTGGCGAATCAGCAATACAGCCTGATAGAACTCGGCTTCGCCCGACGCGTCGTCAAGTGCGGCACGGCGCAGCATGGCTTCGGCCAGCTCATAGTTTTCGCGGTTGTCTTCGCTGATCAGCAGTTTGGCCTGCAGCATGTCGTTCTGATAGAGCAGATGCTCCGCCCGGCAAGGGCTGTCGGTGAGCTGACTGTCGTTGGGGCCGTTTTCGCAGTGGTGCGACGCGCAGCCGCCAAGGTAGACAAGTGCACCGAAAAGCATCCAGTTCTTCATTCGAGCATTCCACAAAGAAGATAACGTCCAGAGCGTGATCCAGCTCGTGGTCATAGTGATATCAGAGGAGAGAGTAGCAGCGTGACCGGAAGAATATCCAGCGAAGGATGGTCAATCTAGCGCCTTGAGCGTCAAGGCGCGTAGAGATCGACAGGCAGGACGCGGTTTTACTTTTTACCGAGATTGATCTGCTTGGAAGGTGCGAAGGTCTGGCCACTCACGCCTTTGGCAATTTGCTGGATTTCACCGCCGGACTTCAGGAAAGCTGCAATCTGCGCGTTGATCGAGTCGCTCGTTTCAACGGCTGGGGCGGGTTTGGCTTTCGAGTGGGATGCTTTGATACGCATGGCTGCCATTTACCTTCATAAACGTAATACGGCCAGCCAGAGTACAGGAAACGCTTGATTATTGCTTGGTGAATATGGCATTCGCCCGAGCCGAACCTGCACTCGGTGGCTTGGCGAATTTATTCCGGAAGCCGCTAAGCGCCTGTTTTCAGATACAAAATTTCGACGTGGCGCTGCGCCGCAGTGCAGCAAGGTCGATCGACGGGGATCGGGGAAACTGACGAGTGGAGGCTGTATCGACACCTTCGGCCACGCAACGCGAACCCGGACTCAAAGTCGGGTAGAATGCCGCCCACGTAATGAGGGTATCTGGAAATGGCTTTAATCGGGCGTTACAACAGCTTGCAAATCGTCAAGCACACGAACTTCGGTCTGTATCTGGACGGTGCGCAGGATGGTGAAATCCTGCTGCCCAATCGGTACATCCCCAAGGACGTTCCTACGGAAGATGAGGACTGGCTCAATGTGTTCATCTATCTGGACAGCGAAGACAAGCTGCTCGCCACCACTGAAAAACCCAAGGTGCAGGTCGGTGAGTTCGCCAGCCTGAAGGTGGTTGAAGTCAACAGCATCGGTGTATTCCTTGACTGGGGCCTGCCCAAGGACCTGTTGCTGCCGTACTCCGAAGAGAAGCGCACCTTGCAGGCCGGTGATTACTGCGTGGTTCACGTCTACCTCGACAAACACACACGGCGCATTACCGCGACTGCGCGTCTGGATCGCTACCTGGACAAGACTCCCGCCAACTACAGCGTGGGCCAGGAAGTCGATCTGCTGGTGGCTGAAGCGACCGACATGGGCTTCAAGGCGATCATCAACAACAAGCACTGGGGCCTGATTCACAAGAACGAAGTGTTCAAGTTCATGCGCGCCGGCAAGCAGGAAAAGGGTTACATCAAGGAAATTCGCAGCGACGGCAATATCAGCCTGAGCCTGCAACCCGTCGGTGCAGAGGCCGCGAGCAGCCTGAACTCGAAGATTCTCACCAAGCTGCGCGAGAACAACGGCACGCTGCCGGTCAGCGATAAAAGTGATCCGCAGGTCATCAGCGGCCTGTTTGGCGTCAGCAAGGGCAACTTCAAAAAGGCCATTGGTGCGTTGTACAAGCAGGGCCAGATCGTGATTCACGCCGACCGTATCGAGCTGGTCTGACAACACGTCGCAGCCTGGGTGCCTGAGCGGCAATTGATGTGAGCTGCAGTCAATGCAGCTCGCGATGCCTCAGGCCCAAGTGGCGAGCGCGTCTATTTCCTGGCTCAGGCGCTCAAACGGCAAGGTGCCGTTGAATACCCGCGCGTCTTCCAGCGCCTCGTCGCTGCGTCGCAGCAGCACGACCGGCACCGCTCTCAACCCAAGCTTCTGTGCCAGTTGCCGGTCGTCCAACACGGCCTTTTCAAAATGACCGGCATTGAGTGCCTGCTCCATCGCTTGCCGATCCAGTCCGGTGGTGGTGGCCAGCTCGAGCAGCGTGTGCGTCTCGCTGATATCCAGCCCCTTTTCGAAGAACGCCCGGTAAGCCTCTTTGTGAAACGCTTCAAAACCTCCTGCATTCCTGGCAAAGACTGCGGCTTCCAGAACCTTGCGGCTGCGCGGCTGAACGCTGGGCATCTTCATCATCACCTGACGCCTGTCGGCCATCGGCAGTACAGATCGTGACCAGGTTTCACGCAGATAATCAGCACTCGGGTCGAGCAGTGCCAATGGGTCAGGGCGCAGTTCAAAGGCATGCCAGTTAAATTCGAGCCGCTCACCGTAGGTTTGCTGAAGCTGTTCCAGGACGGCCAGTTGCAGGTAGCAGAACGGGCAGACGTAGTCGCTCCAGACATCTATTTTCAGGGGACCAACAGTGTTCATGTGCTTGAAACTCCATAACGCTCGTTAACACTGACTCCCTTCACCTTTTAAAAGTCCTGAAGTTGGATGGATCAATGTCTACCTTTGGTCGGTCATACCCTCAAGCGGGTTTTCCCGGCCCTGAAACTTGATCAAGGACGCGCCATGAAAAGAATACTGATCGCTTACTTCGGCACATTGCTGGCGTTTCTGATCCTCGACGGACTGTGGCTGGGCGTGTTGATGGGGCCGACCTACCGTGAATGGCTCGGACCGCTGATGCTCGATACGCCCGTATTAGGACCTGCCATCGCGTTTTATCTGCTGTATGGGGCGGGGGTGGTGTTTTTCGGCGTCATGCCTGCGCTCAGAGTGCAACGACTGAGCCATGCGACATTGTGCAGCGGTCTGCTGGGGCTGATTGCCTATGGCACCTATGACCTGACCAACTGGGCCACCTTGCAGGGCTGGCCGGCGCAGCTGGCGCTGGTGGATCATGCGTGGGGCACGGTGGTGTCGGCGCTGGCCGGTACGGCGGGCTATCTGGCGGTACGTCGATTTGCCTGAAGCGGTGTGCCGGGTGAGGGTTGGCTGCTCGCAACGCTCACCCGGCGCAGTGCGCGAATCTGGTGGCGGGTTTACCGCTACTTCTGCAGGAAGCCGGCAAAACTCAGGTTGCTGCCCTTGGGGCGCATGTCCTTGAGGAAAGAGTCCTTGTCGGCGCTCAGCTCCAGGCTGACGGTCGGTTTGCGCTTGTCGGCATTGCGCACTTCAAGGCCTTCCATGTGATCGCGCATGAATACCGTGGTCACTTTCAAATGCAGTAACTGGTCGGTTTCAGGCGTGTGCAGCAGCAGGTGCAGCCACTCGTACTGGCCTACTTGCAGGCGCGGGACAGGCAGGTCGAACCACCAGATGTTTCTTTTGTGGTCCAGCACGGCGAACTGCGTGTTGTTGACGCCCAGCACTGCGCCACCCAGATCCTGGTTTCTGCGTGCAATGGCCAGCTTTTTATCGAGTTTCATAACGTTCCTGTGAATCGGTGTGTTCAGCGTGTCGGCCCTGCCGGACAACGGTGGCGCGCATTCTCGCACAAACTCTGCCGCAAACCTGCCCAAATGCTCGGCAGACGAGTGGCCTGGAAAATAGTTGAAACTCTTGGCCACCGGCACAGGTCAATCTTCTGTCGAGTACGACATCCGATTCCAGCGCGGTCTTCAGACCCAGGAGATTTTCGATGAGCAGCACCAGCGATAAAGCCAAAGGTATGGCCAACGAAGCAGTTGGTAACGTCAAGCAGGCTGTTGGCAAGGCTACCGACAATGACAAACTTCAGGCTGAAGGCAAGGTACAAGAGCTGAAAGGCGAAGGCCAGCAGACCGTAGGCAAGGTCAAGGACGCGATCAAGAAGGGCGTGGACAAGGCTTGAGTCGATTGTTCCCGGCGCCCTGGCGCCGGGGCAGGTTTACCGATAACGGTCATCCACGGATGGCCGTTATGCTTTCTGCTCTGCGGGACTGAAACCTTTCATGGCCTGTCCAGTCAATGTGCCATCGGTATTTGCGTATCGGTTCGTCAACGCGACACGTCATCTATGACATGCAGGTTTTCAGGATGTAAGGTTTTCCAGTAAGGGAGCGAGAGGAAGCGCCATGATTTTCCCCCATTTGCGTAAATTGAAAGTCGGCAAAGTGCTGGTGAGAACCGTCAACGAGTTCCTCGATGACGAGATGTCCACCTATGCATCGGCACTGGCTTACCAGATGCTGTTTTCTCTGTTTCCGTTCCTGCTGTTTCTGATCGCACTGATCGGCTTTCTGCACCTGCCGGACTTTTTTTCCTGGTTGCGATTGCAGTCGGAGTTCCTCTTGCCGCCGCAGGCGCTCGAGCAGGTCAACCCGGTCATCGACCAGTTGCAGCAGTCCAAGGGCGGCTTGCTGTCGATCGGTATCGTCATCGCCTTATGGACCGCGTCAGCGGGTGTGCGCCTGATGATGAGCGCCATGAACGCAGCGTATGACGTCGTCGAAGGGCGTCCTATCTGGAAACGCCTGCCGCTGTCGATTCTCTACACCGTAGGCATTGCCGGCATGTTGCTGGCGGCAGCCGCCTTCATGGTGCTGGGGCCGCAGGTCATGAACTGGATTGCCGCGCAGATCGGCATGGAAGACTTCATCGTCACGCTGTGGACCATCCTGCGCTGGCCCGCGATCATTATCCTGCTGATGGTCGCCGTAGCGCTGATCTATTACGTGATGCCTGACGTCAAACAGGAGTTTCGCTTTATCACCCCAGGCTCGGTGCTGGCCGTGGTGGTGTGGATCGTCGCTTCCCTGGCCTTCGGTTTTTACGTCAAGACCTTTGCCGACTACAACGCCATGTACGGCAGCATCGGCGCGATCATCGTGCTGTTACTGTATTTCTATATTTCCGCGGCGGTGCTGTTGCTGGGTGCGGAAATGAATGCGGTGATCGAGCACATGTCCGCCGAAGGCAAGGACGCAGGCGAGAAGGAAGCCGGTGACGGCGGCGAAGAGAGCAGCGAGACAGTCAAGCAGCATGTCTCCGGTCTGGGCCGCGACCATTCGGTGCCGTTGCAGAAAGCGGACGAAGCCTGATCGTATTGTGTGGCAAGATCGCTTTTTAAGTCGGCAAGAGACACGCAGTCATGATCCACAAAATCCTGAAGATGGGAGATGAGCGCTTGTTGCGCATCGCCCCTCCGGTACCCGCAGAGATGTTCGGCAGCAGCGAGCTCGATACGCTGATTGCCGACATGTTCGAAACCATGCACAGCGTCGGCGGTGTTGGCCTGGCGGCGCCGCAGATCGGCGTCGATCTGCAACTGGTGATTTTTGGTTTCGAGCGCAACGAGCGCTATCCGCAGGCCGAGGCGGTCCCGCAGACGATCCTGATCAACCCGCTGATTACCCCATTGAGCCCGACGCTGGAAGAGGGCTGGGAAGGCTGCCTCTCAGTGCCCGGCCTGCGCGGCATGGTGGACCGTTATCAGAGCATTCGTTACGAAGGCTTCGATCCTCAGGGCCAGCCCATCGAGCGTGTTGCCCACGGTTTTCACGCGCGGGTCGTTCAGCATGAATGCGACCACCTGATCGGTCGGCTTTACCCGTCGCGCATCACCGATTTCAGCAAATTCGGCTTCATGGACGTGATGTTTCCGGACATGGACCCCAACGCCGACGAGTGATCGTCGTGTTGTGCTGCGACGCCATCAGGTTTCGCGGCACAGTGCGATCAGCGGCTTGCTGCGGCTGTAACGCATGAACCGTTCACCCAGGGCCTGTGGCAGACGCCGGGCCGTCGCGAACCCTGAACGTTGATAAAAGCCCAGCAGGTCCGGATGGCAGAACAGCCACACCGGCCCGTTCAGCGGTTGCAATGCCGCTTCGATCAGGCCCTGCGCCACTGCTTGCCCGCGAGCCGCCGGCGCGACGAACAGCCCGGTCAGCCAATGCCCCTCTGCGACAGGCGTCAGGCACAACGCACCGATGATTTCTGCCCGTTTTGCAACCCAGGCCTGGCCCTTGCTGGCAGCGCGCATTGGCGACTGGTGCTCGCGGTAGAACTTGCCCAACAACGGGCGACACTCATCAGGCAGCGGGTAGAACTGGATTTCGGACATCGCAGGTGCGCTTGAAAAATAGGAGCCCTGCATCATACAGAGGCCCAAGCCGTGACAACTAATCGGCGCAGGCTGGTGTCGATAGTTTCAGACCCGTTTCTTCCGCGCCATTTGAGGTGAGCATGAAATCAATAACACGACTCCTGGGCTGTTCACTTCTGGCGCTGGGCCTGCTTGGCCAGACAGCCACAGCGGCTGAAAAAGCCAAGCCTATCCAGTTTGGCGCACTGACTTGGGAAAGCGGCAGCCTGATCACTGAAGTCCTGCGTACCATTGTCGAGAAGGGCTATGGCTACCCGACCGATACCTTGCCCGGCAGTACGGTCAGCCTGGAAACCGCGCTGGCGAAAAATGACATTCAGGTGATCGCCGAAGAATGGACCGGACGCAGCCCGGTGTGGGTCAAGGCTGAAGAGGAGGGCAAGGTGCTCGGGCTGGGCAACATCGTCAAGGGCGCCACCGAAGGCTGGTGGGTGCCGGAGTACGTAATCAAGGGCGATGCCGCCAAAGGCATCAAGCCGCTGGCGCCTGACCTGAAATCTGTCGCGGATCTGGCGCGTTACAACGACGTTTTCAAAGACCCTGAATCGCCCGACAAAGGCCGGTT
Source organism: Pseudomonas sp. P129 (assembly GCF_020312195.1). Lineage (NCBI taxonomy): Bacteria > Pseudomonadati > Pseudomonadota > Gammaproteobacteria > Pseudomonadales > Pseudomonadaceae > Pseudomonas > Pseudomonas sp. P129. The sequence goes on from NZ_JAGPYS010000001.1 coordinate 929,627, forward strand.
CCTGAACAGCCCGAGCGGCTGGACCTCGGAAATCGTCAACACGCAGAAACTCAAGGCTTATGGCCTGGCCGACAGTTTCGTCAACTTCCGTACCGGCTCGGGCGCAGCACTGGACGCCGAGGTCGCCTCCGCTATCCGGCGCGGCAAGCCTGTATTGTTTTACTACTGGTCGCCTACGCCCCTGCTGGGCAAGTACAAGCTGATCAAACTGGACGAGCCCGCCTTTGATGCCGAGGCCTGGAAAACCCTGACCGACGCCAGCAACCCCAACCCACGCGGCACGTCTTCGCTGGCGGCGACGCTGTCGATTGGCGTATCGGCAGAATTCAGCAAGCAGTACCCCGAACTGGTGAGTGTCTTCAAAGGCGTGGATTTCCCGATTGATCTGCTCAACAAGACCCTGGGCGAAATGAGTGACAAGCATGAGGATGCCAAGGTCGTGGCTGCCCGCTTTCTCAAGCAGCATCCCGAGGTCTGGAAAGCCTGGTTGCCTGCCGATGTTGCCACCCGGGTCAGCAGCAGTCTTTAACTATGACTCTGCTGCATGACGCGAGGCGCATAGCTGATAACGGCATCAATGACCGGTATGCGACGCGCCGAGTGGTAAAGCCCCGCCGAGCTGATAAGTTCAGGTCTGGGTCAATCGATGCGGGAGGCGTCATGACTGATCATGTTCGGGGCTCGCGCGGCACGTGGCAGACCTGCCTGGCATTGCTGGCCTGTCTGTGCCTGGACGCGATGCATCCGGCCTGTGCCGAAGAGGCCGACGACATGGCGCTGGCGCTGGTGGAGCAACGAAATCTGGGCGAGGGCCTTGCCTGGCTGGGGTATCAGGTCGCCTCGCGCACGGCGACGTTTGCCGGTATCGTGCAGGCAGTCGGCAAGACTGAAGCGCAGGAACTGGTACAGAAGGAATTACAGCGCCTCAAACCGGAATATCAGGCGCAGTGGGACCGCAATCTGGCAGCCGCTTATGCTCATTCATTTACCGCCGAGGAATTGCGCTCGCTCAATCAGGGCGGGGATTCACCTTCATTGGGAAACAGCTTCAGGGCCAGAAACACCCAGGTCAGCGTCGATATGAAAGCCCGATCATCGGAGCTGCTGGGACAATTTGTCAGTCGTGCGCTGGGCAATGCCGAGGCAGCACTGCAACACTGACAGCTATTTTGACGAGACGAGGCAAAAAACATGGACGCATTCATGCAGGCAGCATTCGATGAGGCGCAACTTGGGCTGAAGGAAGGCGGAATCCCCATCGGCTCGGTCATCGTCCACGGCGGCGAGATCATCGGTCGAGGCCATAACCGTCGTGTACAAGAGGGCAGTGCGACGAAGCACGGCGAGATGGATGCGCTGGAAAATGCCGGTCGCCAGCCGGCCAGTGTCTACCGTGACTCGGTGCTCTACACCACACTGTCGCCTTGTGCGATGTGCAGCGGTGCGATTCTGCTCTACGGGATTCGCAAAGTGATCATCGGTGAGAATGAGTCCTTCATGGGCGAGGAAGAACTGCTGCGCTCGCGTGGCGTGCAGATCGACGTGCTGGATAACCCTGAGTGCACACACATGATGAAAGACTTTATCGCCAGCAAGCCCGAACTGTGGAACGAAGACATCGGCGAGTAAAGACCGCTTCTTGTCAGCCCCATGCTCCGCGCTCATCGTAAATCCAACGGCTTATCGTGCCAATGCTCCGCGTTGGCATGCAGTTCGTGACGCTCTGCGTCACCCGACACCGCTCCGATACCTGCGAAGTTCAGGTGCGCCTCAGAACACTGCCCATCATTAATCTTCTTTGGCTCCTGCCTTAAAGTGCGGTTTGTGCCACTAATGTGCCTTTAACGGTGATAACCTCCTCTCATCTTTATCACGGTATGCACATACCCAGCCGTTTACCTGGCCATTTTCGGAGCCCGATATGTCGGTCCAGCAGCGCAACAACGTCAACATTATGGGCGACGGACCGATCACTCTGATTTTCGCTCATGGATTCGGCTGCGATCAGAACATGTGGCGTTTTATAGCGCCGCACTTCGCAGAGCGCTTCAAAGTCGTGCTGTTCGACCTGGTGGGCAACGGCAATTCGGACGTATCGGCCTGGTATCCGCACAAGTATTCGTCGCTCAAGGGCTACGCAACCGACTTGCTGGAGGTGGTCAACGAGTTCGCCGCAGAGGGGCCGGTGGTGCACGTCGGTCATTCGGTCAGTTGCATGATTGCCGTGCTGGCCGAGCTTCAGTCTCCCGGTCGGTTCGACAGTCACATCATGATTGGTCCGTCCCCGCGTTACCTCAACGAAGAAGATTACCTGGGTGGATTCACTCGCGCCGATGTCGATTCGTTGCTTGAGACGCTGGAAAGCAATTATCTGGGCTGGTCCAGCACCATCGCGCCGACACTCATGGGTGCCTCGGATCGACCTGAGCTGAGCGAAGAACTCGCCAACAGTTTCTGTCGCACCAATGCGGAGATTGCCAGACAGTTTGCCCACGTGACGTTTTTATCCGACCATCGTGCCGATGTCGCGCAACTCAAGAGCAGAACACTCATTCTGCAAAGCAGCGACGATATGGTGGTGCCGGTCGAGGTGGGTAAGTACTTGCACCGCGTCATTACCGACAGCACCCTGCACATGATCGACAATGTAGGGCACTACCCGCACATGAGCGCAGCACAGGAATGCATTACTGCGATGAATCAGTTTCTGGCCTCTTGCGAGAGTGCCGCCCATGACCGTTGAACAGGTGAGCCTGCCCGTCACCGAAGACCTCTACGAGCATGCGCCCTGTGGTCTGTTGATCACGTTGCCCAACGGCACTATCGAGCGCGCCAACCTGACGTTTTGCCGATGGCTGGGTCTGGAGCGCGACGCTGTTGTGGGCCGCCGCTTTCAGGATTTGCTGAGCCTGGCAGGCAAGGCCTTTCTGCAGACTCACTGGGCGCCCACGCTGCAGTCGCAAGGGTCAATTGCCGAGGTCAAGGTCGAGCTGATTCATGCCGATGGCCGCCCCATCCCGATGATGCTCAACGCCGTACGCCGCGAGTACCCGTCGGGGTATCTGCATGAAGTGGCCGTGTTCCTGGCCGAAGAGCGCAACAAGTACGAGCGCGAACTGCTGGCTGCTCGCAAGATTGCCGAAGAGCTCCTGCAACAGCAGATGACCGTGCAGAGCGAGCTGACCTCGGCGCGCAATCGCTTGCGTCTGGCGCATGCCGAGGCGGAGATCCGGGCTATTTTTGCCGAGCAGATGATTGGCATCGTCAGCCACGACCTGCGCAACCCGCTGGCCGCGATCAAGATGGCCGCCGGACTGCTGGAGCGCACCCCACTGGAGTCGCGGCAGGAGCGGATTCTGGGACACATCAATCATTCCACCGACCGTGCCGATCGCATGATTGTCGACCTGCTGGATTTCACTCACGCCCGGGTGGGCAGTGGCATTACCGTCGTTCCTCAGCCTATCGACTTTCACGCAGTCGTCGCCCGGGGCGTCGAAGAACTGCGCCAGGTTTTCCCGGATCGGGTGCTGACCCATCGCAGCGAAGGGCAGGGCGCGTGTTCGGCTGATCCTGACCGCCTGCTGCAGATGCTCGGCAATCTGGTCAGCAATGCCATCAATTACGGCGCCGACGACGGTGAGGTTTTGATTACGTCGTCGTTCGACACCTGGATGATCAAGCTGTCGGTGCACAACCTCGGTGAACCGATACCGATGGAGAAGGTAGACGACCTGTACGAGCCCGTCGTACGCGTGGTCAGCGACAGTGACGAGACCCGCACCGTCGGGCTCGGCCTGTTTATCGTGCGCGAGATCGTTCGAGCCCATCTGGGCGATGTGACGGTTCGCTCTTCGGCTGAAGAGGGCACGACGTTCACGGTGGCGTTTCCGCGTCCCCCGGTGAAATCCGAGGTTTGATCAGGCTTCGTACAGGTTGACGAGCAATCCGTGTTATTCACGGGTGCAGAAAAATCGTTACAGTCCTAAACTAACGTGCTGCGTCATCACCTCAAGGCTCATACAGGTTCTACATGCGGCGATCCATTTCAAATGATGTGGCCACGATCAACCGGATCAGCGCAGTGCCGGCCATCCTGCAGGTCATTGCCGAATCCACCGGGCTGGGTTTCGCCGCCGTGGCGCGTGTAACCGAAACCAGCTGGACGGCCTGTGCGGTCCTGGACAAGCTCGACTTCGGTTTGAAGCCCGGCGGTGAGCTGGAGCTGAGCAGCACCATCTGCCACGAGATTCGCAGTTCCCACAAGCCTGTGGTGATTGACCATGTCGCCGAGGACCCGCTGTTCTGTGCGCATGACACACCACGTCTGTACAGCTTCCAGAGCTATATCTCGGTGCCGATCTTTCTTTCCGACGGCTCCTTTTTCGGCACTATCTGCGCGCTGGATCCCAAGCCTGCAAAGCTGATCGGGACGCCCATCGAGGCCATGATGGTGTCGTTCGCACGTCTTCTGGCGCTGCAGATCGAGGCCGAGGAAAACCTGCAACAGGCGCGTGAAGACCTGCTCGCCGAACGTGAGGTGGCTGAGCTGCGCGAGCAGTTTATCGCGGTGCTGGGGCACGACCTGCGCAACCCGTTGTTTGCCATCAATGCCAGTGCCGAATTGCTGCTGCGTCGTCCGCTGGATGAAAAGGCCCAGCAGATCGTGCAACACATCCTGACCTCTGGCCAGCGCGCCTCGCAGCTGGTCGATGACGTGCTCGATTTTGCCCGTGGTCGTATGGGGCATGGCATTCCTCTGAGTATCCATGAGGCACACGGTCTGGATAAAACCCTGGAGCATGTGATTTCAGAGGTGCAACGCGTTCACCCGTCGCGGCCGATTCACTCGAACATAGGCGCGCTGGAGCGTATTCGCTGCGATCACGAGCGGATCGCACAATTGCTCTCCAATCTGGTGTCCAACGCGATCAGCCATGGTGATGCCGAGAGCCCGGTCGAAGTGACGGCAGGCGTGCATGGCGATGTGTTTGTGCTCAGCGTTACCAATCAGGGAGAGCCGATACCTGAATCGGTTCGTGCGCAACTGTTCCTGCCGTACTCCAGACCCATCACCGACGAGCCGCAAGCCGGGCTCGGGCTGGGGCTGTACATCGCCAGCGAGATCGCCATTGCTCATGGAGGTACGCTCGAGGTGTGCTCGACGCGAGAGCAGGGCACGGTCTTTACCTTCAGTATGCCGTTGAAGTCTGCATAGGCATCCTGCGTCAGCCTGTGTCCTGTGATCACACAGACTGCCCGCCAGGCGCTTTTTTGTGCTCCGCAAACCGCGGGTGCAGGCCGTCGCGTCGTTCGGCTGCGACAGCCTTGACCATCCTTGTTACAAACTCTCCTACCGCTTTGCTTGCTCATCGGCAGTGCCGGGTCGAACCTGAGGCCCGGGTTGCCATCGAAGGCCTGAGTCTTCACGGTTACTCCGAAGTTTTCACCTTGCCCAGAGGTAGTGATGAACAGTTTTGTGCGTAATCTTGTCGGCGGCGTGCTTGTTGCGTCATGCTGCATCGGTGCGGTCCAGGCGCAGACGCTGCCAAACAGCACCCTCAACAACGGTGCCAGCAGCAACCCGTATAACAGCCCGATCCACCGTGCCAACCCCAACAGCCGCCAGGGCACCGAGTCCAGCGTGCCACCGTCCCGTGGCCCCAACATCGCGCCGCCGGTGCGCAAGCCCACTCTGGAAAACGGTGGCATTGGTAACGGCTACCCTACGCGCCAGAACACGCCACGTCCTTCTACACCGATAACCGACCCCAAGCGCGGCAACTGAATTTTCAACCCGGCGAACCCGTGTGGACGTCGACTCAATGCATAAGGAAACGCTCATGCTTAGAAAAAACCTGATCGCGACATTGTGTACTGCAGCCATTCTGAGCCTGCCACTGACGGCCAGCGCCGCTACGGAAACCTACAAAAGCGAACTGGGCACCGTCACGGTGACCCCTGTTGTCGAAGGTCTGGATCATCCGTGGGCGCTGGCCTTTCTGCCTGACAGGCAAGGCATGCTGGTGACAGAGCGTTCGGGCAACCTGCGCGTGGTATCGGCGGATGGCAAATTGTCCGCACCGCTTTCCGGTGTCCCGCAAGTCTGGGCGCAGAAGCAGGGCGGTCTGCTTGATGTGGTGCTGTCACCGGACTTCGCCAAGGACCGCATGGTGTATCTGACCTACTCCGAGGGCAGCGGCAAGACCGCCGCCGAAGGCGATACCGCCGGCACTGCCGCAGGGCGTGGTCGTCTGTCCAAGGACATGACCCGTCTGGAAGACTTCGAAGTCATCTTCCGCCAGGAACCGAAACTGTCGGTGGGCAACCACTTCGGCGCGCGGATGGTCTTCGATCGCGACGGCTACCTGTTCATCGCCCTGGGCGAAAACAATCAGCGCCCCACGGCGCAGGATCTGGACAAGCTGCAGGGCAAGATCGTGCGCATCTATCCGGATGGCAGCGTACCGAAAGACAATCCGTTCGTGGGCCAGAAGGGCGTACGCCCCGAGATATGGTCCTATGGCCATCGCAATCAGCAGGGCGCCGCGCTCGACCCGTGGACCGGGACGTTGTGGACCAACGAGCATGGCCCCAAGGGCGGTGATGAGCTGAATATCATCGAGCGTGGCGCGAATTACGGCTGGCCGATCGCGACCCACGGTATCGACTACTCGGGTCAGCCGATTTCGGAGTCGAAAGGCAAGGTTGTCGAAGGAACCAAAATTCCGTTCCAGGTCTGGGAAGTGTCACCGGGCCTCAGTGGCATGGCGTTCTATGATCACAGCCTTTTCAAGGCATGGGATCACAGTGTATTCATCGGTGCCCTGGCCACTGAAGAGTTGATCAGACTGCAGTTCGAAAATGACAAGATCGTTCATGAAGAACGTCTGTTGAAAGACATGAAACAGCGCATACGCGATGTGCGTCAGGGACCGGACGGTTACTTGTATGTGTTGACCGACGACGATAAGGGAAGTCTGCTGAAAGTCGGCTTGGCTCAGTAATAAACTGTTAATCGCTTGAAAAAGAAAATTCCCACAATATTGTGGGAATTTTCTTATGAGTTGCTTGCGGTGGTAGCCGGTAAAGCAGTCGGATCAATTATCCTTTGCGTCACGTACCACTTCGCCCGTCTTGGCATCAACGTCGTAATTCCACTCCACACCCTTGGCGTCTTTCAGTTCGATCTGATAGATCAGGCGGCCGGTGCGGTCCTTGTCCAGTTCTGTATCGTGGACCGTGAAGCCTGTGTGCTTGGCAACGGCCTGCTTGTTGAACTGTTCAAAGTCACCCAACGCCTGAGACTTGTACAGGCGGATCACTTCATCGGGACCAACGTCAGCCTGGGCGGCACCTGCAACAGCAGTGAGGGCAACAGCGGCGAAAACGGCAGGCATAAGTTTCATGGGGTATTCCTTTTTGATTGATCTGTCTTGATTGATTCATCACACGCTGATGGGTTCAGCGGTTTTGTTGAACTCAGATTATCCGCGCTTACTTAATTCACGCTTAATTATTCAAGTGTGCGAAGCGTTTTGAAGCCGGTCTCGCTCTGCCGATTCGTAAGTAAAGTTTTCCCCTGCACTTCGTTTACAGGCAAAGCATCACGTAAAGGTTGAAAAAAACCGGCAGTGAACGTAAAAGGTTGGCCTCCTGCCGGAAGGTGCGTCGCGCCTGTCCAGGCAGCTGTCCCTGCGGAGTCTGCTCGATGAGAACGCCTTACCGACCTGCCATGCGCCACGCCTGGCGATTGTTACCGTTGGGTATGGCGGTTGCCTCGCCGTTGCTGGCCGCAGAGGTGCTCAGCCTGGATGCGGTCAATGTCACTGGTTTCAGCGAGCCGGAAAGTACCGGCGACTATAAAGCCGAGCGGGCGTCGATCTTTGGATTCGATCAGGCTTCACTGCTGGATACGCCCGCCTCGGTGTCGGTGTTCAGCGCTGCGCTGATCAGGGATCGTCAGGCAAAGCTGCTGAGTGAGGTACTGCGCAACGATGCGTCGGTCGGCGACGGTTATGCGCCAGTGGGCTATTACGAAAACTTTGTGGTGCGCGGGTTTTCGTTGAACGCCGCCAACAGTTATCGCATCAACGGTCGCAGCATTGCCGGCGAGCAGAACGTCGCGCTGGAAAACAAGCAGCAGGTCGAGTTGCTCAAGGGGCTTTCCGGCCTGCAGAGCGGCGTGGCCGAGCCCGGTGGCGTAATCAACTATCAGACCAAGCGGGCGCAGGACGTCCGGTCGGTCACGGTCTCGACCAACGAACACGGCGAACGCTACATCGCGACCGACGTCGGTGGCTGGTTCGGCAGTGAACAGCAATTCGGCCTGCGCGCCAACCTTGCCCATGAAGACATTCGTTCGTATGTCGAACACGCCGATGGCCAGCGCGATTTTGCCTCGCTGGCGTTCGACTGGAACATCAGTGAGCGCGCCCTGTTGCAACTCGATGTCGAGTACCAGAGCAAAGAGCAGCGCTCGGTGCCCGGTTATCAGCTTCTGGGCGGCACCACGCTGCCTCACGATGCCTCGCCGGGCAAATTGCTGGGTTACCAGAACTGGTCCAATCCGGTCGGTATCGACTCGCTGAACATCAACGGACGTTTCGAATACCGCTTCAATGACAACTGGAAGGGCAGCCTCAGTGCGTCACGCAGTCGCGTGGTCATTGATGACTACAGTGCCTTTGCGTGGGGTTGCTACGGGTCGGCCAGCTGCGCAGGGCAGGCGGTGCCCAACCACTTCAGTGCCGAAGGGGGTTATGACATCTATGATTTCCGCAGCCCGGACGACACGCGTCGCAATGACGAAGTCGAAGCGGCCATGTCCGGCACCTTCACTACCGGATCGCTTGGGCACGAGCTGACCTTCGGCAGCAGTGCCTACCGCCGTACGGTTGATACGCGCGGGACCTTCAACGAATTCGTCGGCTCGGGCACTATCGATGAGGCGCCTGAGCAGGTGGTCCCCTCGACCCTGGCGCTGCCACATACCAAGCGCCGCCTGGACAGCCGCCAGTACGGGCTGTTTGCCACTGACCTGATCAGCCTCAACGAGCACTGGCAAACCGTGCTGGGCGGACGCGGGGTGCGGCTCGACGAGCAGGCGTTCAACGAGGACGGCAGCGATGCGCGACACACCGAGCGCTATGTGTTTCTGCCCCAGGCGGCGCTGATCTACAAGCCGGTGGACAATGTTTCGCTCTACACCAGCTACAGCAAGGGCCTGTCGCTGGGCGGGACGGCAGCGTGGTTCACCACCAATGCCAGTGAAATTCTGGCGCCGACCGTCTCCCGACAGCTCGAAGCAGGCATCAAGTATGACTGGCAGCGCATGAGCCTGACCGCCGCGGTGTTTCAGGCCCGCCAGGCGTACCAGTACTCCAGGCCCAACGATGACGGTACGTTTACCTATGTGCAGCAAGGCGAGCAGAAAAACACCGGTCTTGAACTGGGGGCGAGTGGCTGGGTGACTGACCGCCTGCAGATATCCGCCAGTGCGGCGGCCATCCGGGCGCGCGTTGAAGACAGCGGCACCGAGGCCTACGATGATCATCAGGCCCTCAATGTGCCCAGATACCGTGGCACCTTGCAAGCCGACTACAGCCTGCCGGTGCCCGGGCTCGCGTTGCTCGGAGGCGTGCAGTACAGCGCCAGCAAGTACGCTGACCGTGAAGGCACCGTGCAGGTCAATGACTACGCACTGTTCAATATCGGCAGCCGTTACAGCACCCGAATCAGCGGTTACGACACGGTACTGCGCCTGACCGTCGACAACCTGTTCGACAAACGCTACTGGCGTGATGCCGGGGAGTATCTGGGTGACGACTACCTGTTCATGGGCGCGCCCAGAACGGCGAGATTGTCGGCCACTGTCAACTTTTAGCGGAAGGGCTTTAGTGCGCGGAGTATTGGCACGACAGTCGAGATCATCGTTCCGCCCGCTCCAGCGGGGGAATGCAGGTCTCGACGCTCCGCGTCGTCAAGAGGACGCGGAGCGTCCAGAACGGCATGCGACGCAGAGCGTCGCACGATAGTTAAACTGATCGCTCCAGCGGGGGAATGCAGGTCTCGATGCTCTGCGTCGTCAAGAGGACGCGGAGCGTCCGGAAAGGCATGCGACGCAGAGCATGGCACGATAGTTGAGATGATCGTTCCGCACGCTCCAGCGTGGGAATGCAGGTCTCGACGCTCTGCGTCGTCAAGAGGACGCGAAGCGTCCAGAACGGCATGCGACGCAGAGCGTCGCACGATAGTTATAGTTGAGATGATCGTTCCGCACGCTCCAGCGTGGGAATGCAGTTCTCGACGCTCCGCGTCGTCAAGAGGACGCGGAGCGTCTGATCTGGTCAACCGGAACGGCATGCGACGCAGAGCGTGGCACGATAGTTGAGATGATCGTTCCCGTTGCAGGCGTCAGCTCGGTATCAGTGCGCCCCCAAGCTTTGCTATTCTTCGCGCCCTGTGAGCGCCAGGCGCTCTTTCAAGCCATGTTTCGGATGCCTCATGACGGACATCGTACGTTCCCACTCCCAGCCCTTCAGCAAAGCCGACTACAAGACCCTGAGCCTTGCGGCGCTGGGTGGGGCACTGGAAATCTACGACTTCATCATTTTCGTGTTCTTTGCGCTGACCCTCAGCCAGTTGTTCTTTCCCCCGGACATGCCTGAATGGCTGCGTCTGCTGCAAAGTTTCGGGATCTTCGTGACCGGCTATCTGGCACGCCCGCTGGGCGGGATACTCATGGCGCACTTCGCCGACCGGCTGGGCCGCAAGCGGGTGTTCAGCCTGAGCATTCTGATGATGGCGCTGCCTTGTCTGCTGATCGGCGTGATGCCCACCTACGCACAGATCGGTTACTGGGCGCCGCTGGTGCTGCTGGCGCTGCGCATCCTGCAAGGAGCCGCCGTGGGCGGTGAAGTGCCAAGTGCCTGGGTATTCGTGGCAGAACACGCGCCCAAGGGGCATCGCGGCTATGCACTGGGCGTACTGCAAGCCGGCCTGACGTTCGGATACCTGCTTGGCGCACTGACCGCGACATGGTTGGCGCGAGTCTTCAGCCCTGACCAGATCCTTGAGTGGGCATGGCGTATTCCGTTCCTGCTCGGTGGCGTATTCGGCGTGGTGGGGGTCTGGCTACGCCGCTGGCTGAACGAAACCCCTGTGTTCATCGCCATGCATGCCCAGCGTGAACATCTGCCGGCGCTGCCACTTGGCCAGGTTCTGCGTGATCACCGCCAATCCTTGCTGCCTGCTGCGTTGCTGACCTTTGTGCTGACCTCCGCCGTGGTGGTACTGGTGGTGATTACCCCGACGGTCATGCAGCAGCGCTTTGGTATCAGCGCCAGCGACACCTTTGCCCTGAGCGCCGTCGGCATCGTGTTTCTCAATATAGGTTGTGTGCTGGCAGGCATGCTGGTCGACCGCATCGGCGCCTGGCGCGGCATCATGTTCTACAGCCTGCTGATGCCGATAGGCATCGGCGTGCTTTACACCAGCCTCATCGAGCAATGGATGCCACTGGGCATCGCCTATGCGATTGCCGGGCTGGCGTGCGGGATTGTCGGTGTGGTGCCATCGGTGATGGTCGGCCTGTTCCCGGCGAACATCCGAGTGTCAGGCATCTCGTTCACTTACAACATCGCCTACGCCTTCTGGGCCAGCACCACGCCATTGATGCTGATTACCCTGATGCCCTGGAATATCTGGGTGTGCGTGTTCTATAGCCTGATCATGGGCGCCACGGGCCTGGTTACCGCAGCGGTATTCGGCCTGCGCCGGGGCGTGGTGGTGGATGACCTGGCAAGCGGTAACGCCGGATAACTCCGGGCCGTGTGGCGCAACGCCCGCTGCTCACCTCTGTTGTGGGGTGAGTGGCAGCTCGAACATGGCCGGAAAGTTCCTGCTGGCAGACGCGTTCATTTGTAACAAGTGATTGTAATTCCGTTTCCTCAAGTCTATCTTTCGCCTCTCCATACTGTTTACGTTGTTTATCTAATGTGCTCTTGGTTCGTGTCTGCGCGAAATGTTTCGTCAGGTGAATCCTTTATGACGTCTGTAAATAGATAGGTGTAACTATTCCGCGTTTGTTGTAGGAGTTTTCCTCGATATTTAATTATCGGCGATTCTTCTTACAGTCTTCGGTTTTGTTGCGAGACTTTGAGGGGTGTGTCGTTTTAATGCAAAACAAGATTAAATAAAATGATTTCTGTGCCGACTTACTGTTTGGGTCATGGAAGACGAATGTAAGAAACATCCTACAAATTTGCCTGTTGGGCAAAATGCTGGCAAGGGGAAGTATCATGTGGGTGACAATGAGAGAGCAGGAGGTTCTTGGCCTGTTGTTGCAGGGATGTACGAACAAGGAAATTGCCAGGCAACTCAGTATCAGTGACTACACAGTTCGCGATCACGTCTCTTCGCTGCTGAGAAAGAACCAGGTAAGGACGCGTGCCGAGCTCATGGCCAGGTGCGTATCTCTATTGCTTCCGGGAAACATTACCCGACCCCCTACATCTGTCGGGTTGCGCAGCGAGCCAGCACATACATAATGTGTCTTGTCGCAACCTGTAACTTGTTAATGCAATGAGCACTGCTGACGTTTGGCAGTGCCATCAATAATACCGTGCTGCGCTGTGACGCCCATCAGGCACTGCTTCCTGGCTGGCTGCAGAAAGGAATATCCGAAGCCTGCTCGCACGACGAACTGTAAACAATAAAAAAGGAGCCACTCATGACTGTTTGTTTTGTTCGGGGCGAGTCAGGTGCCGACGTGTCGTTGCGGCTGGATCCGCAGCGGCCCGGTTTTAATATGACAACAAACTTCCATCATCTGGCAACCCGGCAGTCCGCGCTTTCGGTGGCGCAACTGGCCGAGCAACAGGCAAAGCTGTCCGGCCCCGTTGGCCTGTTTGCCAAACTCTGTCGGCAGCTTCGTTCGCATGGGCGTCAGTCACCCTTACTCGAAGACATTGCCCGGCTTGAGGGCCGCAAGCGTCAATGGCTGGCCGAGCGCGCCGTACAATTCGCACTGGGCCTGCACGGCCGTCGGCCAGAAGTCGAGAACCCGTTCAAAGGCCTGGTGCGCGAAGACCTGTGCTGCATCGTGTTCGATGACCCCTCAACGCACACGCTGGTCGAGCGTTATACCGCCAGCGAAGCGCTGCGGGCTCAGGACAGTGAGTACTTCGTCAAACTCATTGCCACCACGCGCAACACCGTCGAGCGGCGAATCGTCTTCCATGGTCTGCTCGAACACTTCGACCGATTACTGCCCATTGAGAAGAGCATCTATCCGCTCAACTATCGCGCTGTCCAGCAAGCGCACCTCGATAATGAGGAAGCCCTCTATGGAGCACTGATGATGGAGCAGCCCATCGGTACATTGCTTGAGATGCATACGCCTGAGTGGCTGTTGAATAACCTGTCCTCGTTTGAACTTTCCATTGATCAAGCGTGTGGCTAAGCAGGTGTTGGAAGCGGGTGTTGATCCTCTCGGCTGATAGGGTTTTACAAGCGGTTCAGGTTTTTTCTAACAAAACACGTTCAAGCTCAGTGCGCGTCAGCGCGTCCGGCGAATGATACGAAATAGCAGCTCGTGCAAACGTTTCAAGCCTGGGGCTTTTGCACGGCCGATGAATTTTATTTATAAATATTGGAGTAACACCTATGAAAAAAATAACACCTTTGGTTTTCTTGTTAGTGTCGGCTGCCAGCCAGGCGGCCGACTATTCGGTGACGACTACCAGAACCCCGACGTTTATCAATGGGCCTGCTCACAGTGCGTTTTCCCGACACCAGTTGAGATTGGCTGATTACCCCCGCGGCGCGGCTAACAACTCTCGGTTGCAAAAGATTTCCTGGACCGCGACTACCTTTCCGGAAAGCGTGAACGAACGCGCAAATCTTTGTTTCAGGAGAGGCGGTGTACATGATTCTGATTGTATCTCTATAACGCCAGGCGTGCCTGGCAGTACTGAGAGATTCAACAGTCTTGGTTTTAGCTATGCCTCCGACGTCATGATCAGGCACAGCGCTGAAAGTGGACCTTGGCAAAGCAAGCCTGCCGGGCCAGAAACAGTCACCTTTCATTTAACGTACTGATTGTTAATCCCTGGCGATAACCGTCAGGGATCTTTCGGGGTAGGAGCCAACGTCATGCGAGTCATAAGTTCCGGAGCAGATGCACTGATAGCCGCGCAACAACTTGATGATAAAAGAGCAGCAAAGACCATATCCTCAATTGCCAATCCCCCCCTTCGATCAACCTCTCCAGACTCTGCGGTGACCATCAGCGGCCAGGCCCTCCTGAAACACAGGGTATTTGGGGTCGCGGACTCTGGTCGTTCTGCGCCCATGCTCGGGAAAGCCGAATGTGGAATGTCCATGCCCGAGGCGTTTTTTTTAACCCGGGATGATCGCAGGCTGCTGGGTGATGTTTATGAATGGGCAAGCGCTCAGGGAGCTGATCTGGGCTATGTTGATGATCTGGCTTTTGGACTGGCCTCATATAGAGAGAAAGATGATGGAAGAATATGGGGCCGCCAGAACCAGGGCAAAACATATGACCTCGAAGGCCACAAGGTTTTCTACAGTTTTACCGAGCCGCACGCGGCCACCGCCAAGCGTATTACCGAGAGCGATGGGCTAAAAACAACACGGCTGGACCAGGGGTTTGTTCGCTTCATCACTGACAAGGACTACGGCTCCATAGGGCACAATAATTTTGAGTTCATGGAAAAAGTCATCAACCGGTTTTCAACGGCGGGGGAAAGAGACGAGCAACTGGGGGCAGATTTCACTACCTATAAAAGCCAGAAGAGTGACTACATAAGGACGCTGTCCAAGGAAACGTACACTCCCGGCGAAGGAGACTCTCGAGAAACGCCATCCGTAAAAAAAGCCACCAAACCCAAGGAAATAACCCTGGAAAGCCTGCGTAACGACATGCGCGAGACGTTCCTGAAAGCGATGGGGGTCAAGAGTCTCTCATCCCTGTTCGACATGCTGTTCAAGGACAGGCGTTGACAGGTCAGGCCTGTGCGCCAAGCGACTGGAGTTCTGGCGGCGCATCCTGAGGGCTGGCGACGCGGTTGCGGCCTGTGCTTTTGGCCAGATACAGCGCCTTGTCTGCTTCATGCAGCCACGACGAGGCATCCGGCATTTCAGGAGAATAGGCGGCAATACCGATACTGAGACTGACCTTGAGATCGCAATGCAGGGTATAGGTCATTTCGTCTATCGCCAGACGCAGGCGCTCGAGGATTTCCTTTGCCTGAAGCAAGCTGGTGTCGGGCAGAATGACGCAGAACTCATCGCCGCCACAACGCCCGATCAGGTCGGAATCACGCAGGTTTTCGATCAGTGCTTCGCTGATACTCTGCAGCACCGTGTCGCCCATCAGGTGGCCATATGTGTCGTTGATGACCTTGAAGTGATCGATATCGATCAGCGCGATGACGCATTCCTGATACGCGTTCTGGCTACTGGCGTACTCCAGATCAAGCAGGTCCTTCCACGCACCATGATTGAGCAGGCCGGTGAGGCTGTCGGTGCGGCTGACCTTGCGCAGGATGTTGCGGTGTTCCCATAGCTTGAGTGTGACCTGATGGCTCAGCCAGCCAATGAAGATAGGGTAGGTCACCAGTACCGGAAGGCAGGCGTAGATCTGCGCCATGTTGCCATGCAGATTGACGACAGGGTCGAGCGCGGCCAGCGAAATCAGCACGCCCAGTGCCTGCATGCACAGGCCTTGCAGCATCAGCCGTGGCCCGGCGGCGGCCATGTTATGCATGGCCATCATGGCGAGGACCGTGACCCCGGGAACGGCGCTGAAACCCATCGCGCCAATCCAGAAACCGCCCATCATCGAATCGAACAGCAGATTGCGCCATTCAGCCTGGTAGGGCTCGCGTGACGTTCTTGCGAGCTGATAAGCAACATGTGGCCATACCAGACTGTAGAGCAGTGCCAACAACCACGCCCAGTGTGCTGTGTTCACGTAATACAAAGAAACAGCGACCGTCACAAAGCCAACGCTGACACCGAAGCATCTCGGGGCGTAGATCCGCTTGGCGAATGCCATCCCTCGGCGGTGATAGGTGCTCATAGATTCTTACCGGACATTACTTTCGAATCGGTCGGAAATCGACGCCGCGTGACCGAAAGGCTGGAGTTTGAGCGTTCACTAGTGGCAAGGAAAGAGTATTTTGCCGAGGGGTGTCAAATAACCACATATTAATGAAAGGTCACTGTTTGGAAGTCAATTAAATGACATAAACAGTGCTAAAACCCGTTCAAAAATATGACGAAACTTACAATCTAATACACCGTGAATAACCGGGGGCAGGGTGTCTGGTTGTTGGCAGACACACTGCCCGGCGAATTCAGTAAAGCGACGGTCAGGCGGTTACAACGGTGCCCTGTTTTTCTGCATGCTGGTCATCCATGCAACGCCGATGGACAGCAGCGCAACAACAGCGGCGACATACCCTACGGCACCCAGGCCCAGGTGCTCGATGGTAAGGCCTCCGATGATCGATCCCAGGCCGATGCCGGCATTGGCTGCCGAGACATTCAGGGTCCCGGCCAGTGCCTGGGCCTGAGGCGCTGCTTTCATCACCCTGATCTGGCAGATCGGAAACAACGCCGTGTGCGCAATGCCCCAAATCACCAGTACCACGGCAAGCAGCGGCATGGAGCCTGCGGCGGGTACGCTTGCGGTCATGCCCAGTGCGAGCAGCAGCGCAAACGCCATGGTCGAGCCGAGCGGGCTGCGGTCCACATAACGTCCACCCAGGGCATTGCCGATCAGGCCTACCGCGCCGAAGCCCATCAACCACCAACCCACGTGAGCCGATTCGATGCCCGCGATGCGTTCCAGCGTATCAGCCAGATAGGTATAGGCGCCGAACATGGCCGTGAACAGCAGGATGGACAGCAGCAGGTTGGCGAGGAAAAACGGATCCCGAAGAATTTTTGCCTGCTCCGCGAGGCCGACCTTTGCGGTAGGTTCGATACGCGGCATCGACAGTGCCAGCAACAAAGCCATCAACGCTGACAGCAACGTCAGAGCCCAGAATGCCCCGCGCCAACCCACGGCATCGGCGAATACCGTACCCAGCGGGATACCGAACAGCATGGCAGCCGAGATACCGAGGTAGACCTGCGCAACGGCCTTGCCAGCGCGCTTCGGTCCGGCCAGCAGGCTTGCCGTTTCACTGGCGGTGCCCCAGAACACTGGCAAGGCCAGTGCCGGAATGAACCGTGCCAGCGCCAGCACCCAGATATTGCTCGATACCGCCGCCAGTGCGTTGGAGGCGGCAAAGATCAGCAGAATGACGATGAACGTGCGCTTGCGGTCCAGGTGCGAAAGCATGGCCGTCAGCGGTGGGCCAAAGAGCATCACCGTGAAGGCGAACAGCGTCACCAGCAAACCGGCAGTAGAGATGGAGATTCCCAGATCACGGGCCATCGAAGGCAACAGACCGATGATGAGAAATTCAGTGGTGACGATCACGAAGCCGGCCAGGGCCAGAATCGCGATGGACAAGCCGGCGCCGGTCGAGCTTGCGCTGCGAGCGCCGGAGGCAGTGGTTTCCAGAGAAGGCATAGTGCAGACCCATTAAAAATAAGTCCGCCAGCTTATTGCAGAAATGAGCTTGTATCTTTGCCAAGTTTTCCCTTTATTGTGGACTGGAATTCACTAATTGGAATTTCGTCTGCGTCCTGTCCAGGGTCCGGCCTTGGGCGAGCGAATTTCCGGCGTGTTGCGGGCGGATTGAGTCGCATCGGACCGGCTGACCGGTCCGCAGATCATTGGCCGATAACGGTCTTCACCAGCGCGGCGTGCTCTTTCGGATTCTTTGCATTGGAGACCACGTTCAGCACGGCTGCGCGAGTACCCGATGCCGCGATGATCGACGTGCTCAGCACCTGAGCGTCGCTCATGGTCGCCGAGGTATCCAGCTGGCGCACACCAAGACCGTTCTTCTTGACGATCTTCTTGTCACCCAGCTTTTTGAAATCCTTGTAGCCGGTACTCTGCTGGGCAAGGATGCCGGTGACCAGCCCATCAAGTACTGCGCCATCGTTATCGCTGGCCTGCACGCCCATTGGCATCGGCGTTTCGGTAACGATCAACACGCGCTTTTCAGCCGCATTGGTGTAAAGCGACCCCGTCACACCCTGAGCCTTGGCCTTTGCGTCAATCTCGGGCATCTCGCCTTGTACGTAGCCCGCAGGAATGGTGAAGGCCAGTTTGCCGCCCAGCAGTGAAGCGTTTTGCACCGCAGCAGCGGCGGGCGCGGCGGCCTGCGGCTTGGTGGCAGCCTGAACGCTGACCATGCTCTGGCACGCTGCCAGTGCGATACACACAACGATTGTCTTGAAACCGAAAGAGCGCATGGAAATTCCTTTTTGTCTGTTAATGACGCAGGCGTTTGCGCCTGAGGCATGTGATTAACCAGGCAGGTAAAAGTGCCCATAAAAAAACGACCAGCCCGATCACTCCGGCTGGCCGTCGTTTTACTGCGTTACGCTTATTCGGCGATCTGCAGCTTGCGCGACTCGGTGTAGACGTAGCGCACTTTTTCATACTCGAACGGCGAGTTGAGCTGGCCGTAACGGAAGCTGGTGACGTAACGGCGGTCAATGGCACGCAACACGGTGATTTCCGGATGGTCGCTGCTGACTTCGGCCACGTTGAGGAAGTTGATCTGGTTTTCAGCCGTGTAATCGAACAGCATGCCGCCGGTGTCACGCAGGTTCGATGGACCGAACAATGGCAACACCAGATAAGGCCCGGACGGCACACCGTAGAAGCCCAGCGTCTGGCCGAAGTCTTCGCTCTGGCGCGGCAGGCCCATCATGGTCGCCGGGTCCCACAGACCGGCGATGCCGATGGTGGTGTTGAGCAGCAGACGGCCAGTGGTGTCCAGCGAGCGCTCGCCCTTGAACTGCAGCAGGCTGTTCAGCAGGTTGGAGACGTCGCCCAGGTTGCTGAAAAAGTTGCTCACACCGCTGCGCACGAAGCCAGGGGTGATGTAGCGGTAGCCGTCCACGACCGGCAGGAATACCCATTCATCGAAACGGTAGTTGAAGTGGTAGACCCGGCGGTTCCAGGATTCCAGCGGATCATAGACTTCCAGTGCGTTGATGGAGGCGCGCTCGAACTCACGCTGATCCAGCCCCGGGTTGAATTGCAGCGACTTCAGCGGCTGGGTAAAGCCGTCAGCATCGGTCTGACGGGCCACCGTGGCCGGGTGCTGAGCCTTGTTGCTGGTATCCGCGTCAGCGGCCTGGACTGTGCCGGCACAGAGCAGAGCGGCAAGAAGTAAAAGACGTTTAGCCACGGAAAAACTCCAGCATGGCGTCGGTGTTGACGCGGTAATTAAGGTTGCCGCAATGCCCGCCGTACGGGTAAACGGTCAGGCGATCGCCAAAGGTCTTGCGCAGGAAGCCGAGGTCCCCCGATCCCAGGATCACGTCGTCAGCGTTGTGCATGACGGCAATCTTGGTGTTGCTGTGCAGGTAGTCCTTGAGTGCATAGAGGCTGACCTGGTCGACCAGTTGCAGAAGGCTACCGCCGTCGGTGCGCGCGCGCCACATAGGGATGACCTGTTCGGTCAGGTAGCAATCGAAGTCGCACTGCAGGGCACGCTTGAGGAACGGCGTCAAGCTGGTGCCTTCGGTGATCGGGAATTTCGGTGGTGTAATCAGGCCACGACGGTTGATCAGGTCGGAGGTGAACGCGATATCAGCCGACGAGAAGCGGAACGAGGTACCGATCAGCATCGCCATCTGTTCATTGGTCAGGTGCTGCTTGGACTGCTGGAAGTCGAACAGCAGTGCATCGTTGAGGTCGATGTAGCCCTTTTGGCGGAAGTAGCGGGTCAGCTTGGCCAGCACCAGTTCATAGAACGTGGTGGTGTTGTTGATACCCTTGACGTTGGTCTGCACCAGTTTGTCGAGGTTGCTGATTGAGGTGTAGAGATTGACCGGCGGGTTGAGCAGCAGGACTTTCTTGAAGTTGAAGCTGCGGCGGGTTTCATCCAGTTTGCTGACGAATGCAGCATTCAGTGCCCCAAGGCTGTAACCGGTCAGGTAATAGTCGGTTACCGGCAGTTGCGCCTGCTGAGCCCGAATGGCCTGCATGACGCGATAAATGTCTTCTGCGTCGTCGGTGGAGACACCAGGAGTCGCAAAGCGCGAGGCCGAGGTCATGAAGTCATAGCTGGTGGGCGAAGACAGCTGTACGACGTGGTAGCCCGCGCCGTAATAGAGCTTTTTCAGGAATTCATTGATCGTGCTGTTATACGGCGCGCCGGTGCCGGCGATCAGGAAGATCAGCGGGGCAGCGTGGTCCTGCTTGGCCAGGCGATAGTGCAACTTCTTCACCGCCCAGAAGTTGTCGGGCAGGGTGAACTCGCGCTCGGGATGCAGGTTCAGGGTGTAGACATCCTGATCGATATCTTCATCGTCAGGCAGGTCGGGGCGCAGAGCGGGCGGTGTGGTCGCAATGGTCGCTTCGAACGGATTAGTCAGCGGGTAGCCATAGGTGGCGGAGTCGACGTTGGTTGCCAGAGCGGACGCACTTAAACACAAGCCACCTATAACAGTGGCGAGGCGCAGAAAACGGAGCATGACTAAATCCCTTGGGAAAGAAGTGCTGATGAAATACGCAGGCTATGACCAAGGTGTAGTGCCAAAGTGCCCCATCCACTGGTTAATCCTGTAAATATGACGGAACAATACACGTTCTTTGGATTTTGCAATGCAGATATGCGGTTTATTTTTGCGTGACTAGCGTATTTGCTGCCCCGGCGCGACGTTTGCACTGCTGGTAAAGGTTGGCAGACCATGGCCTGGAGGCGGATTTTCCGGCTCGCGGAAAGCACAAAGGAGAGCCGTAGCTCTCCTCCAATGTGGTTCACGTGCTCTTTTTATTGTTATAGGGCGGCCTGTTATTGTTGTTGGCGACCAGTCCCTTTACAGCGTTGTTGTGCGACCCCTATCGGGGTCAAGAGCAAACGTATTTTTTTGAGCGCTGATTCGCTTTAATCACCTGCCTGCACAACAGCGTGATCCCACCGGTTCTGGAGCTACCTGACGGTAGTTTTATTGTTCTCGGTCCGGTCGCGAGGCCTTTCATTGAAAGGGCTCTGTAAAGCTGATCCACTCCAAAAAAATCTGTTAGCTGCGCCTCTGTCCGTTTTGTTCTTGTTGTGTCAGAGCCGTTACGTCTTGTTTTTATTGGTTTGCCGCATCATTTGTTGTTTTTGTTGTACCAGAGATATAGCAGGACCCGTGCCAGTTTTTTAAAATTCTTTAAAATCAGTAAGTTGCGGATTCTGATGATTGTTGGGTGGTCATGGAGCCGGAAAAAATGTTTCCGTGTTACCCGTTCGCGTCGGTGATCCTGAAGCTGCGGTAACACATCGTGTTTCCTTCGAAACATGAGCCAGAGTGGTGCGCTGCAGTTCTCTACCGTCTATACGACGTTGGTATGGGGAAGGGGGCTCGCCCATAGGCATGAAGCAGCGTCCTCAGCTGTTGATGGCCGGATCAAGGCGTTTTTCGGGGCGCGTTGTCGTTGATGGCTCGTTGTTGTCGTTTCCCATTGCCCCAGTGTCGCAGACAGAGCATGCCTGCCTGTTCCGCAGGTCGATGATCAGGGTGGCGTTGCGGTGCGTTTGACTGCGCGTGGCAGCGATAAAAACGTGCAAGGCGCCGCGTGCCCCAAGGTCGGGCGCGAGGGCGGTCTGGAGAACAACGTTAACCATGTTCCGACAACCGTCGGTGCAGACTTCCGGGGAAGCGACAATGATGATGCGAAAAATACTGGGGGCGGGTGCCGCTCTGGTACTTGCGGTCAGCTCCACGCTGGCGATTGCCGAAACCAAGACCCTGACCATTGGCTATGTGGAAGGCTGGTCCGACAGTGTCGCCACCACCTTCGTGGCTTCCGAGGTGATCAAGCAAAAGCTTGGCTATGACGTCAAGTTGCAGTCTGTCGCTGCAGGGATCATGTGGCAGGCGGTGGCAACCGACAAGCTGGACCTGATGCTGTCTGCGTGGCTTCCGGGCACGCATGGCGAGTACTACGCCAAGTACAAGGATCAGGTCGTCAACTACGGCCCCAACTTCAAGGACGCCAAGATTGGCTTGATCGTGCCTGAGTACGTCAAGGCCAAAACCATCGAAGACCTGAAGACTGATGCCTCCTTCAACAAGAAGATCACCGGGATCGATGCGGGCTCGGGCGTGATGCTCAAGACCGATCAGGCCATCAAGGACTACGGTCTGGACGGCTATAAGCTGCAGGCGAGCTCCGGCGCAGGCATGATCGCCGAGCTGACCCGCGCAGAGAAGGCGAAGAAATCCATCGTGGTTACCGGCTGGGTGCCGCACTGGATGTTCGCCAAGTGGAAACTGCGTTTCCTGGACGACCCGAAAGGTGTCTATGGCGAGGCTGAAACCGTCGACAACGTTGCCAGCCTGGGGCTGGAGAAAAAAGCGCCTGAGGTCGTGGCCTTCCTGAAAAAATTCCAGTGGGCATCCAAGGACGAAATCGGTGAAGTGATGCTGGCGATTCAGGACGGTGCCAAACCTGAAGCGGCAGCAAAGGACTGGGTCGCCAAGCACCCGGATCGCGTTGCTGCATGGACTGCCAAATAGTCGCAAAGTGTCTGAACAGCCCTTCTCAAGGCCGTCTGGTGTTGTCGCCAGACGGCCTTTCGTTTTTCCGCTCCGAAGTATTTTCCGTGCGACCGACTGCCGGCGGGTCCAGGCCGTGCGAGAAGAGGTATCTACAGCTAATGTCGTTCTAATACTAAGGTCGTCTGGAGTGCGCGCCGGACCCGACTAAAGTGCGTTACGTGACATCTCATCTGTGCTGCGAGGACAAAAACAATGAACGACAGCATTTACCTCTCGATTCAAAACAGCCCCCGTTTCAAGGAGCTGGTCTCCAAAAGAGAGCGTTTCGCCTGGATTCTCTCGGCGATCATGCTTGGCCTGTATGCGGCCTTTATTCTTTTGATCGCTTACGGACCCCATATTCTGGGGGCCAAACTAAGTCCCACTTCGACCATTACCTGGGGAATGCCGATAGGCGTCGGGCTGATCCTTTCCGCGTTCATATTGACGGCCATCTATGTTCGCCGTGCCAACGGTGAATTCGATGACCTGAACAACGCGATCCTCAAGGAGGCTCAGCAATGATCCGGCGCCTATCAGCAGCACTTGGCCTGGCCGCCTTCGCGCCGACCCTCTGGGCGGCAGACGCGTTGACGGGTGCAGTGCAGAAACAACCCCTGAACGTCGCCGCGATCGTCATGTTCGTGGTCTTCGTCGCTTTCACGCTGTACATCACCTACTGGGCATCGAAAAAGAACAAGACAGCGTCGGACTATTACTCGGCAGGTGGCAAGATCACCGGCTTCCAGAACGGTCTGGCGATCGCCGGTGACTACATGTCGGCAGCGTCCTTTCTGGGTATTTCCGCGCTGGTCTACACCTCCGGCTACGATGGCCTGATCTACTCGATCGGCTTCCTGGTAGGCTGGCCGATCATCCTGTTCCTGATCGCCGAACGCCTGCGCAACCTGGGTAAATACACCTTTGCCGATGTGGCGTCGTACCGCCTCAAGCAAAAGGAAATTCGCACCCTGTCTGCCTGCGGCTCGCTGGTGGTGGTGGCGTTTTACCTGATTGCGCAGATGGTCGGTGCCGGCAAGCTGATCCAGTTGCTGTTCGGTCTGGACTACGCCGTTGCGGTGGTGCTGGTCGGTATCCTGATGTGCCTCTATGTGCTGTTCGGCGGCATGCTCGCTACCACCTGGGTGCAGATCATCAAGGCGGTGATGTTGCTGTCCGGTGCGTCGTTCATGGCATTGATGGTCATGAAGCACGTCAACTTCGACTTCAACATGCTGTTCTCCGAAGCGATCAAGGTTCACCCAAAAGGTGAAGCGATCATGAGCCCTGGCGGGCTGGTGAAAGACCCTATCTCGGCGTTCTCGCTGGGTCTGGCCCTGATGTTCGGTACTGCGGGCCTGCCACACATCCTGATGCGCTTCTTCACCGTGAGCGATGCCAAGGAAGCGCGCAAGTCGGTGCTCTACGCAACCGGCTTTATCGGTTACTTCTACATCCTGACCTTCATCATCGGTTTCGGCGCGATCCTGCTGGTCAGCACCAATCCGGCGTTCAAGGATGCAGCAGGCGCCTTGTTGGGCGGTAACAACATGGCTGCGGTTCATCTGGCCGATGCGGTCGGTGGCAGTCTGTTCCTGGGCTTCATCTCGGCAGTCGCTTTCGCCACCATTCTGGCAGTGGTTGCCGGTCTGACCCTGGCGGGTGCTTCGGCGGTTTCCCACGACTTGTATGCCAGCGTCATCAAGGCAGGCAAAGCCAACGAGAAGGACGAGATCCGTATCTCGAAAATCACCACCATTGCCTTGGCGGTCGTGGCGATCTTTCTGGGTATTGCCTTTGAAAGCCAGAACATCGCCTTCATGGTGGGCCTGGCGTTCTCGGTCGCGGCAAGCTGCAACTTCCCGATTCTGCTGCTTTCCATGTACTGGAAAAACCTGACCACCCGTGGCGCCATGATCGGCGGCTGGATGGGCCTGATCAGTGCAGTGGTGCTGATGGTGCTCGGTCCGACCATCTGGGTGCAGATCCTGCACCACGAGAAAGCCATTTTCCCTTACGAATACCCGGCGCTGTTTTCCATCGCCATCGCCTTCGTAGGTATCTGGTTCTTCTCCATCACCGACAAGTCGAAAGCGGCGGAGGGCGAGCGCGCTCTGTTCTATCCGCAATTCGTCCGCTCGCAGACGGGGCTGGGTGCCAGTGGTGCGGTTTCGCACTAAGGTACCGGTGTTGTGAACGAAGCAGCCTTCGGGCTGCTTTTTCATGGGCGATAAAAAACCCCGCTTGAAAAAGCGGGGTTTTTTATTGGCTACATGCGCTGCTGCGTGGAGCAGCAGATCATATCTTGCCGAGCAACACCAGAATCAGCAGGATCACCAGGATCGTACCGATGATGCCCGACGGACCGTAGCCCCAGCTGCGCGAGTGCGGGAATACTGGCAAACCGCCAACTAGCAGCAGAATCAGAACGATGATAAGAATAGTGCCGATGCCCATGGTGAGTTCCCTCTTTACAGTAGTGTTAATTAACAGATGCCGTTAAAACGTCACGCCAGACGGTATGAAGTTTGCCTGCTTGACTCATCGGACTCTGGGTGCTGGAGAAAGGTTCGATCTATTTTAAATAATTTCTTACATTTCTAAAAAACATTGAAAATCAGCATCTTGTCGTATTTTTGTCTGACAATAACTTGGCCCGTTTTAACCTGATGGGTTTGAATCGGTCTTAAAAACAATTGAACTAAAGGCCCTGGAAAGTCTCGGCGCGATGTGAACTTTCGACCTGAGGCATGGGCCACAAGAGGACACAATGATGGTTTATCGAGTGGCGGCGGATGCCGTGGTCGTGTTTCATCTACTGTTCATTGTGTTCGTCCTGTTCGGCGGACTGCTGGTATTGAGAAGGCCCTGGCTGGCGCTGCTGCACGTTCCAGCGGCGGCCTGGGGGACTGCGGTCGAGTTTCTGCATCTGTATTGCCCGCTGACACCGCTGGAAAACACCCTGCGCAGCAACGCTGGAGGGCAGGGCTATAGCGGGGGCTTCGTTGAGCATTATCTGCTCCCGCTGATTTACCCGGCCGGGCTTACGCCGGGCATACAGCTTTGGCTGGGCGGCATCGTCGTGCTGCTCAATGTGTCGGTATATGGCCTGTTGCTGGTGCGCTATGTGGCCCGGTCCAGGCGTTCATAGGGCTGCGGTTTGCTCCAGGCATTCAGCGTCTTGATGGTGGGTTTGTGGTGCTTCTACTGTGATTACACTCAGGCAACTCCTGCACATCACAAGGCACTCGCTATGCAAAACCGCATCATGATTACTGGCGCCGGCTCAGGTCTGGGTCGTGAAATTGCACTGCGCTGGGCACGCGAAGGGTGGCGGCTGGCACTTTCGGACATCAACGATGCCGGCTTGCAGGAGACCCTTGCACGGGTACGCGAGGCGGGGGGGGACGGCTTCGTGCAGCGTTGCGACGTTCGCGATTACAGCCAGCTCACCGCGTTTGCCCAAGCGTGCGAACAGCGCTTTGGCGGCATCGACATCATCGTCAACAATGCGGGGGTGGCCTCGGGGGGCTTTTTCAACGAATTGTCGCTGGAGGACTGGGACTGGCAGATCGCGATCAACCTGATGGGGGTGGTCAAGGGCTGCAAGGCGTTCCTGCCTATGCTGCTGGCCAGCAATGGCAGGATCATCAACATCGCCTCGATGGCAGCGCTGATGCAGGCGCCGGCGATGAGCAATTACAACGTCGCCAAGGCCGGGGTCGTCGCGCTTTCCGAGAGCCTGCTGGTCGAACTGCATGATCAGGGGGTTGGTGTTCATGTGGTCTGCCCGTCGTTCTTTCAGACCAACCTGCTGGATTCCTTCCGCGGCCCCACGCCCGCGATGAAGGCGCAGATCGGCAGGTTGCTGGAGAAGTCGCCGATCACCGCCGGGGATATCGCCGACTGCATCTTCAGGCAGGTTGGCGAAGGCGAATTCATGATCCTGCCTCACGAAGAAGGCCGCATGGCCTGGGAAATGAAACGCAAGCAGCCACAGGCGATGTATGACGAAATGACTGTCATGTGCGCCAAGATGCGCGCGAAGGCGCAGACGGGGCATGCCTGACTAACCCGGAAGCGCTGCGTCCTCTTGCGACGCAGAGCGTCGTGACCTGCATTCCCACGCTGGAGCGTGAGGAACGATAACCTCAACTATCGTGCTGAAGCTCTGCGTCGGTCTGCACGGATGATCCGATTATCGTGCGACGCTCCGCGTCGTCATGCCTTTCTGGACGCTCCGCGTCCTCTTTGCGACGCAGAGCGTCGCGACCTGCATTCCCACGCTGGAGCGTGAGGAACGATAATCGCGACTATCGTGCGACGCAGAGCGTCGTGACCTGCATTCCCACGCTGGAGCGTGCGGAATGATAACCTCAACTATCGTGCCGCGCTCCGCGTCCTCTTGGGTGGTATCAAGGTCATGACCACACTGTTTTCTGATAGGGTTGCGCGCATCTTGCAGCCCTGACCTGAGAACCTTTCATGCTCAATTACCTGTGGTTTTTCCTCGCTGCTCTGTTCGAGATATTCGGTTGCTATGCCTTCTGGCTGTGGTTACGTCAGGGCAAGAGCGCGCTGTGGGTGATTCCTGCGCTTGTCAGCCTGACGGTGTTTGCACTGTTGCTGACACGTGTGGAGGCGGCTTATGCGGGCCGAGCCTATGCGGCGTATGGCGGGATCTACATTGCTGCTTCGATTGCCTGGCTGGGGCTGGTCGAGCGAGTCAGGCCGCTGGGCACGGACTGGCTGGGTCTGGCGTTCTGCGTCATCGGTGCGATCATCATTCTGCTGGGGCCGCGTTGGTCCGCCGCTTGATTAACCACTGCCGCGAACGATATTTCCCACGGATTTGGCTGGAAAGTAAGACGTTTCCTTCAGTCTTTTCCGGTGCTGTTGCAGGACGTTACTGATTTGCCATCAGCGCATTGAAGCGCCGTGTTTCGCCATGCACCCTGCCTCTTTTGCGCAACGCAAGGGTGGGAAAAATGCTGGTACTGACGCGGGAAATTGGCGAAACGTTTTCCATTGGTGATGACATCACGGTGCAGATTCTGGGGATCAACGGCAATCAGGTCAGGCTCGGGATGAATGCCCCGAAAGACGTCAAGGTTCACCGCGCTGAAGTCTACAAGCGAATCGCCAGGACGCTTGCGCAACAGGCAACAACGCCGCTTCGGTGAGCGGCGTGGTCAGCAGGCGACGTTGTGGGCAAATGACCTGACTCGGCCTTTGGAGGCTATTCGAAAAACTCCTTCGGCACGTCGTGCTTGAGCATCAGCTGACACTGCTGGCTCTCAAGGTCGAAAAAGATCACCGCCTGGCCCTTGGTCAACGCATGACGCACGCGCAGTACCCGGGTTTGCAGCGGTGTTTCGTCGCCATTATCGGTGCCCTCACGGGTGACGAAATCCTCGATCAGGCGAGTGAGGGTGTCAGGTTCCAGTTGGTCGTAGGGGATCAGCATGGCGGTTCTCGTGTCGATGAGCGGCGATAATAGAACTGCGGTGCCACGCACCGCAATTCACAGGGCCTCAGCTCTCTTCGCGATTCTGCCCGATCAGGCTGTCGACCGGTGGCACGCGGGTATCGGATTCCATCTGCGCATCGTGCTCGATCTGATGGCTGAAGCGCTCCAGCGAGCTCTGCGCCGGTTTGGCATCGCTGGCGAATACCGGTGGGCTGAGTATGTAGGCACCCAGCAACTTGCTTAGCGCTGCCAGACTGTCGATATGCGTGCGCTCGTAGCCATGCGTCGCGTCACAGCCGAAGGCCAGCAGGGCGGTGCGGATGTCATGCCCCGAAGTCACGGCCGAGTGCGCATCACTGTAGTAATAGCGGAACAGGTCACGACGCACCGGCAACTCGTTTTCCACACCCAGCCGCAGCAGATGGCGGGACAGGTGGTAGTCGTAAGGACCGCCCGAGTCCTGCATCGCCACGCTGACGGCGTGTTCGCTGGAGTGCTGACCTGGCGCAACCGGCGCGATGTCGATGCCGACGAACTCGCTCACGTCCCAAGGCAGCACGCCAGCCGCGCCCGTACCGGTTTCTTCGGTGATGGTGAACAGCGGGTGACAGTCGATCAACGGCTCGGCACCGCTGTCGACAATGGATTTCAGGGCGGCGAGCAGTGCCGCGACACCAGCCTTGTCATCCAGGTGGCGGGCACTGATGTGTCCGCTCTCGGTGAATTCAGGCAGAGGGTCGAAGGCGACGAAGTCACCGATGCCGATACCCAGCGATTCGCAGTCGGCGCGGGTGGTGCAATAGGCATCCAGGCGCAGCTCGACGTGGTCCCAACTGATCGGCATTTCATCCACGGCGGTGTTGAACGCGTGACCGGAAGCCATCAGCGGCAAAACGCTGCCACGGATCACGCCGGTGTCGGTGAACACGCTGACCCGGCTGCCTTCGGCAAAGCGGCTCGACCAGCAGCCGACCGCAGCCAGTGACAGGCGGCCGTTTTCTTTGACTTCCCGAACGCTGGCACCGATGGTGTCCAGGTGCGCCGATACGGCGCGATCGGGGCTGTTCTGCTTGCCCTTCAGGGTGGCGCGGATCGTGCCGCGGCGGGTCAGTTCGAACGGAATGCCCAGCTCTTCGAGACGCTCGGCCACGTAACGCACAATAGTGTCGGTGAAGCCGGTAGGGCTTGGGATCGCGAGCATTTCCAACAGAACTTTCTGCAGGTATTTCAGATCCGGATCGGGGATATTTGCAGGGGTCATGGATGCTCCTTATGGAACAGTTGCAAGCCACGGGCTGCAAAGGCTGATACGCCATTTGCAGCCGTGCCCGCAGCTGCGATCAGATATGCACAGGCAGGCTATGCGGAAACAACAGATCGACGAAACGTTCGGCGGTGGGTTGTGGTTCGTGATTGGCAAGGCCTACGCGTTCATTGGCTTCGATGAACACGTAGTCAGGCTGGTCGGCAGCCGGCACCATCAGGTCCAGACCTACGACCGGGATGTCCAGCGCCCGCGCGGCACGCACCGCTGCGTCGTGGAGCACCGGGTGCAGAATAGCCGTGACATCTTCCAGGCAGCCGCCAGTATGCAGATTGGCAGCACGACGTACGGCCAGGCGCTGATCCATCGGCAGAATATCGGCGTAGTCAAAGCCGGCCTCGCGCACCGTGCGCTCGGTTTCCTGATCCATCGGAATACGGCTTTCGCCATCCGTTGCCGCGGCGCGGCGTCGGCTCTGCGCTTCGATCAACTGTTTGATGGTGTGGCGACCATCACCAATGATTTCAGCCGGGCGACGTATCGCCGCCGCCACGACCTGAAAGCCGATCACCACGATGCGCAGGTCCAGACCTTCGTGAAAGCTTTCCAGAATTACGCGAGTGTCGAACTGGCGGGCCTGTTCGATGGCGCTCTGCACGTCTTCAATGGTGCGCAGATCAACCGCGACGCCCTGACCTTGCTCACCGTCCAGCGGCTTGACCACGATTTGCCCGTGCGCTTCGAGAAACGCCAGATTATCGTCTGCGTTGCCTGCCCTTTGCTGTGCGGGCAGGCGCAGGCCGGCGGCCTTCAGGGCACGATGGGTCAGGCTCTTGTCCTGACACAGGGTCATGCTCACCGCGCTGGTCAGATCGCTCAACGACTCGCGGCAGCGGATGCGACGACCGCCATAGCTGAGGGTGAACAGCCCGGCATCGGCATCATCCACCTGCACGTCAATGCCGCGCCGATGGGCTTCCTCGACAATGATCCGCGCATAAGGATTGAAGTCTGCCTGCGGGCCTGGGCCGAGAAACAATGACTCGTTGATGCCGTTCTTGCGCTTGATGGCGAAGGTCGGCAGGTTGCGAAAATTCAATTTGGCGTACAGCGCCTTGGCCTGATCGTTGTCATGCAGCACCGACAGGTCGAGGTAGCTCAGGCCGCGACTCATGAAATGCTCGATCAGGTGCCGGACCAGCACTTCGCCGACACCCGGCCGCGTGCATTGCGGGTCAACCGCCAGGCACCAGAGGCTGCTGCCTTTTTCCGGATCATTGAAGGCCTTCTGGTGGTTGAGGCCCATGACGCTGCCGATGATCGTCTTGCTGCCCTCGTCCTCGGCCACCCAGTACACCGGGCCACCCTCATGGCGCGGGGTCAGCAGCTCGGGGTCGATGGGCAACATGCCGCGTGCCAGGTACAGGTTGTTGATGGCCTGCCAGTCGTTCTCATTATGCGCACGGCGGATACGGTAGCCGCGAAACACACGGTGCGCCGGGCGGTAATCGCTGAACCACAGACGCAGCGTGTCCGACGGGTCGAGAAACAACTGCTGCGGCGATTGCGCCAACACCTGTTGCGGGGCTGCCACATACAGGGCGATGTCGCGCTCGCCGGGTTTTTCGTTGAGCAGGTCCTGAGCCAGTGCGGCCGGATCAGGGTAGGTGTGACCGATCAGCAAGCGTCCCCAGCCACAATGCAGCGCCAGAGGGTCTGCATCTATCTGGCTGCCGTCTTCAGCGAGTCGCGCCTGCAGACGTTCGTACGAGGGCGACTGGCCGCGCAACAGGCGCTGGCTATAAGTCGTCGCGTTCTGTTTCATCGATCACAGTCCCTGTTCGCTGAGCCACAGGTTCAGCGCTGCCAGTTGCCACAGCTTGGAGCCGCGCAATGGCGTGAGCTGGCCTTCGGGGTTGGTCAGCAACTTGTCGACCATGGCAGGGTTGAACAGGCCGCGGTCCTGACTGGAGTCGGTCAGCAGCTCGCGCACCCAGTTAAGCGTGTCGCCCTGCAAGTGTTTGAGGCCAGGCACCGGGAAGTAGCCTTTTTTGCGGTCGATCACTTCCGAAGGAATGACCATGCGTGCGGCTTCTTTCAGCACCTGTTTGCCACCGTCGGGCAGCTTGAATTTACCCGGAATGCGAGCCGACAGTTCGACCAGACGATAGTCCAGGAACGGCGTGCGCGCTTCCAGGCCCCAGGCCATGGTCATGTTGTCGACACGCTTGACCGGGTCATCGACCAGCATCACCGTGCTGTCCAGACGCAACGCCTTGTCGACAGCAGCGCTGGCGCCTGGCTGGGCAAAGTGATCGCGAACGAAATCACCGGCTGCGTCGTTGGCAGTGCGCCACTTCGGCTGCACGGTCTCGGCGTATTCCGCGTAGCTGCGGTCGACGAATGCATCACGGTAGGCGGCAACCGGATCGCTCGCGCCGTCGACTTGCGGGTACCAGTGGTAACCGGCGAACAGTTCGTCAGCGCCCTGGCCGCTCTGTACCACCTTGCAGTGCTTCGATACTTCACGCGACAGCAGGTAGAAGGCGATGCAGTCGTGGCTGACCATCGGTTCGCTCATGGCGCGGAACGCCGCAGGCAACTGCTCGATGATCTCGCGTTCCTGAATACGCAACTGGTGATGGCGCGTGCCGTAATGCTTGGCGATCAGGTCGGAATACTGAAATTCATCACCGCGCTCGCCGCCGGCATCCTGAAAACCGATAGAAAAGGTCGACAGGTCCTCGACGCCCACTTCGCGCAACAGACCGACCAGCATGCTCGAGTCGACGCCGCCGGACAGCAGCACACCGACGTCCACTGCAGCACGCTGGCGGATCGCTACCGCTTCACGCGTGCTGTCCAGTACGCGGTCGCGCCAGTCTTCGAGGGTGAGGTTTTTCTCGTCTTCGTGCGGGCCGTAGGGCAGGGTCCACCAGACTTTCTGTTCGACCTTGCCGCTGGCGTCGATACGCATCCAGCTGGCTGGCGGAAGTTTTTCGACGCCGGCCAGCAGGGTGCGCGGCGCAGGCACTACCGCATGGAAGTTGAGGTAGTGGTTGAGCGCCACCGGATCAAGCATCCCGCTGATGTCACCACCCTTGAGCAGGGCAGGCAGCGAGGACGCGAAGCGCAGGCGCTTGTCGGTTTTCGACAGGTACAACGGCTTGACGCCGAGGCGGTCACGGGCGATGAACAGCTGCTTGCTGTCACGTTCCCAGATGGCAAAGGCGAACATGCCATTGAGCTTGGGCAGCATGTCTGCGCCCCAGGCGTGATAGCCCTTGAGCAACACTTCGGTGTCACCGCCGGAATGGAACTGATAGCCAAGGCTTTCCAACTCGGCACGCAGTTCCGGGAAGTTGTAGATCGCACCGTTGAAGGCCAGGGACAGGCCCAGATTGCTGTCGATCATCGGCTGCGCCGAGCCGTCCGACAGGTCCATGATTTTCAGGCGACGATGACCAAGGGCAACCGGCCCCTGGCTATGAAACCCCCACGCATCCGGGCCGCGAGGCGCCAGCTCATGGGTAATGCGTTCAACAGCGGCTAAGTCCGCTGGTTGATGGTCGAAACGTAATTCACCTGCTAATCCGCACATAAGTCCTTACCGGGTTTCCGTTGGGGAGGTGACTGAGAAAGTGCAGTCACCCAGAAACTGACCCAGTGAGGGCATGGTAGTTTTAGATCAAAAAGTTATAAGCGTTTGTTTTCAGCTGGTTGGGTGCTTGCTTCTGGAATTGATGCTTTCACTGGGTTGGGGTTGCTGTCGTGCTTACCGCACCCGCTTTAGGGCGGATTTTTCTGACATGTAAAGCGGATTCGGCTCATTGACGGTGATGTTTGCAGCACGCTAGTTTGGGGCACATGAAAGCACGTCAACTCACTCGGCATACATAAAGGGGTATCGATATGAACAAGCACGTCGCACAGGCTTGCGAAGAGTACGAAGGCTTTTAAACTCGTTCAGGAATTTCAAATGGAGCCCCGATCGGTCTCCATTTTTTTATGAGAAAAATCATATGGATATGTGTCTGGCTCTGGCCGAGCTGTTGGCAAAAGAAGCTCTGCGCAATGTTCTCCTGTTCTGCGGAGTGCTCACTGCAATCGTTTCGATGTACATGGTGCTGGCGACTGCAAAGAAGAAACAGACCGCAGACCTGTTATTTGGGTGCCGGCTGGATGAGCAGTTGCAACTGGGTAACGCGCGCATCGCCGCCATGCATGATGCCCAGTCGCCGATGAAGGATTTGCTTTTGTCCTGCAACGAGGCTGATCGCAAGGAAAAGGAAGCGGTCAAGTACGTGCTGAACCATTGGGAGCGAGTGGCCGTTGGTATTGTTCAAGGGATCTACCACGAGGAAATGCTGCGCCAGTCCAACCATTCAAATGTCGTGAGCCTGTACAAGAAAGCCAAGCCCTTTATAGACGCGGTGCGTTACAAGGAGCAGAAGGACACGTTTTACAGACATTTTGAAAAAATGGCTTTGTCTTGGGATGAGCGTCCTCTGAAAAACCTGAGCACATGGCCCTATTTCAAAAAGTCAGCCTGAGGTGCGTCGGTGGTTGTCCCCGCGCCAACAGGTGTTTCGAATTGAAGGCGCAACTGCCAGCAGACCCGCTCAATACCCGGTCATCTCCAGATACCCCACGCCTTCCTGACTCCCGCTGAACCTCACCGGCCCCTCCCAGTAGGGGATACTCACGCCCATCCAGGCAGCAGGGTTCAGCGCTTCGCTGGTGATGTCCAGATTCCGGTCGGGGACCCTGACTCTCCAGCGGGTGGGCACTTTATGCTCGCCGATCGAGGTTTCTTTCAGTGGCTCAAGGCTGATCTCGTTGGCGTGCAGCATCCGGGTGGTGCCGTCGGCGCTGATCCAGTTACCGGTCAGGTAGGGGGCAGTGCTCTTGTGGCGGATGCGATAGAGCATCAGGCGATCACCGTCTGCCAGTTGCAGCGAAAACCAGTCCCAGCCGCTCTGGTTGGCGGTCAGTGGCTGACTGCTCCATTCGCGGTCCAGCCACGCTTTACCGGTGACCTGATGTGTTTTGCCCTCAATGACCACGCTGCCTTTGGCGTCGAAGAATGGCTGGCTGTAGTAGTACGACGCCTGGCCCGCCTCCGATTTCTGGCTGTAGCCCTGTTCACCCTGCAGCACCAGCGGCTTGCTGGATGTCAGGTTCAGGTTGTAGCGGAAGTCCTTGCCGCTGGCCTTCAGTTGCATGGCCGCTAGCGGATCACCGCTGCGGACATGGCTGGTAAATGCCCAGTCATCAATCCACGCCGAGAAGGGCGCCAGCGTCACGTCGGCCTGACCGATGCCGCCGCGCGCGTAACGCTCCGCCACATAATGACCGCTGCTAGAAGTCGCCGCTGCATGGCCCAGCCAGATCGTGCCGTCATTCCAGCCGCTGCCGGTCTGTTGGCCGGGGCGTAGGGCATTGCGAAACAGGGTCCATTGCACGCCGAACTGCTGGCCCGCGTCATCCTTGAGGGTGGCGGTGATGTACCACCACTCGATCCGAAAGCCGGGGTGCTGGCCGTGGTCCTGCGGGAATGAAAAAACCTTGCCGGGTGTCACCTGCGCATAGCTGTCGGCCGTATTGCCCAGACCGGCGAAACCGCTTTCAGGTTGCGGTTTGTCGTCGCAGGCAGTGAGCAGCACGACGATGACCAGCGGCACCAGCCATTTACGGTTCATTGGCGAATGTCCTGAGTAGGTCCGCTGGACGGCTGCGGTACAGTTTCAGCAGTGGCCAGGCCGAGGCCAGCAAAGTCGCCAGCATCGCCAGCGCCATCAATTGCAGCAGTTGCAGCGGGAACACCTGCAGCGGCAGGCGCCAGCCAAAGGCTCGAACGTTGATCACCGCATCCAGGCACCAGGCCAGCAGCAGCCCGAGTGGCAGCGCGAGCACCAGTGTCAGGACCGCCAGCAGCCAGGTCTGTCCCAGGTTGAGCAGCATCAATTGCCCTCGAGTGACCCCCAGCGCCCACAACGGGGCGAGCTGCCCGAGGCGGCTCTGGCTTTGAGTCAGCAAGCTGATGAACAGCGCCACGCCAGCCACGCCCAATGTCAGGCTGTTGAGTGCGGCCGTGGCGGCAAACGTACGTTCAAAGACCTGGCTCGACCAACCCTTGAGCTGGCTCTGATCGATGATGTGATTATCGTCCAGCTTGAAACGCGCTTGCAGCCGGGTGACCAGCGACGGGATTGCCGCCTGATCGACCCTCAGGTTGAAACGCACCGGCATCGATTGCGGCCAGTGTGCGAGCAGGTGTTTTTCATTGACCAGCAGATGGCCCTTCGGATTGCCATAGTCGGCATAGATCCCGACGATGCGCGGGGTCCACTTGCCATTGGGCACCGGGATGCTCAGCGTATCTTGCAGCCCCAGTTGGAGGCGGCGTGCCAATTGTTCGCTGAGCATGACCGTGTCTTCATCGCGCAAAACATCCCACGGATCACCGGCGACGGATTCCAGAAGCGCCCAGTGCTGGCGATAGATGCTGTGATCGATCACGCCAAACAGGTCCGCAGGCCAGCCCTGGACTTGCACCGGCACCTGCCAGTTGGGCAGCACGGCGCTGATATCCGGTTGCTGGTTCAGCCAGGTGTTCAGCGGCCCGGCCTGCTCGGGGTTCTGCGGGCTGACATACAATTCGGCCGTCAGGCGTTGCTCCAGCCAACTGTTGAACGTCTGGCGAAAACCCGAGGTCATGCTGCCTGCGCCGATGTTCGCGGCCATTGCCAGCAACAGGGCCATCAGCGCCAGACTCAGGGCGGGCAGCTGTTGACGGCAATCCGCCACAAACCATTGCCCGAGCACCGAGCGGCTGCGCTTCAACAGACCGCCAAGCATGGCGTCCAGCAAAACCGGCAGGGCCAGCGCGGCACTGAGCAGCAGGGCGGACATCATCACAAACCCCAGCATCAGGCTGGTGCCGAACAACAGCGCACTCACGCCAACCACCGCGCCCAGCACCGCCACCCACGCCTGGCGCTGCAACCATTGCGCGTGGGCTTGCTGCCATGCCTGGGCATCGGCCAGCGCCAGCAACGGCAAACGCGCAGCTCGCAACAGGCTGTTGGCACCGGCCAGCAACGCGCCAAGCAGACCCAGGCCGATACCGCTCAGCCACCACCACAGACTGAGGTTCAACTGGCCGGCGACTTCCGCGCCGTACAAGCCGCGCAGGCTGGCCGCTACATCCGGCAATAACAGGCTGGCCAGCAAGTAGCCGCTGACGACACCAAAAACACCGCCCAACAGCGCCAGTGCCCCAAGTTCTACGCCCAGCGCAGCTATCAACAGACGTGCGCTGACGCCACAGGCACGCAGGTTGCGCAGCAGGCCGCGACGCTGTTCAAGAGCCAGGCCAATGGCGGCGTGGACAATGAACAGACCGACGATGAAGGACAGCACCCCGAGTGCGTTCAGGTTCAGGTGGAAGCTTTCGGTGAGGCGCTCCAGATTGTTTTCTTCGCCGCTTTTCTTGATCACCAGCAGGTCATTCAGGGCTGCCGGCAGCACGGGGTTCTGCCGGGCAAAATCCTTGGCCAGCAGCATTTCGGACAACTGCCCCGACTGGCCCAGCAACGGTTGCGCAAAGCCTATGTCAGTCAGCAAAACGCCAGGCGCCATGTCGGGTTTGGCGCGCAAGGGGGGCAGCGCGACGCCGGTTTCGGTCAGCGGCTGCTGGCCTTCCTCAAGCCCCAGCGCTTGCAGGGTCTGCGGTGCAATCCAGGTCATACCCGGCGGTGTGAGGAAGTCCACGACCTGTTCGGCGTTCAGCGTCTGCCCGGCCAGTGCCGAGCCGGTCGGCAAGGTCACCGGCTCGATACCCATCAGTTGCAGGCGACGGTCTTCGCGCCCTTGAAGCACGATGCGGCCTTGCAGCATGGGCGACACGGGCCAGCCTTCACGGCGCAGCTCGATAAATAACGCCTGCGGGAACAGCCCGCCGCTGCTGGCGGTGATACGGGTCTGCGGCTCGCCGCCAATCAGCTGGCTGGCGCGCTGGTAGCTTTCTCGCGCCTGGCTATTGAGCGCCTGCACACCGGTGAGCAGCGCGGTAGCCAGCCACAAACCGGTCAATACACTGAAAAACTGCACCGGATGACGGCGCCAATGACTCAGCAGGGCGCGCAGCGTCCAGTAGAAAACCCGCATCTCAACGCTCGCCTTCGTCAGCCAGACGGCCCAGATGCAGCACCACTTTACGCGACAACCGCTGCGCGACGCGCGGGCTGTGGGTGACCATCAGCAGGCTGGTAGGGCTGTCGGCGAGGATATCCAGCAGCAGTTGCAGTACCTCGTCGCTGGTGGCTTCGTCGAGATTGCCGGTGGGTTCGTCAGCCAGCAGCAGGCCGGGTCGGGAGGCGAGGGCGCGGCCTATCGCTACACGCTGCTGCTGTCCGCCGGAGAGTTGTTCGGGGTAGCGATCCAGCAAAGCCCCCAGACCCAGGCGCTCGATCAAATGCGCCTGCCAATCCGCATCAACACGCCCGGCCAAGCGTGCCTGAAACGCCAGGTTGTCGGCTATTTTCAGGCTGCCGATCAGGTTGAACTGCTGAAACACCAGACCGATTTCGGTACGCCGCCAGTTGGCCAGCTGGCTTTCGTTCATCAGGTCCAGACGCTGGCCTGCGACCTCGATGCTGCCATCGTCGACCTGATCCAGGCCTGCCACCAGATGCAGCAAGGTGCTCTTGCCACTGCCGGATTCACCCATCAACGCCAGGCTTTCGCCCTGTGCCAGATGCAGATCGACACCACGCAAGACATCCAGCGGTCCCTGTGCCGTGGTGTAGCGCTTGAATACGTTTCGCACTTGCAGCATGAGCGGCCCAATTGTTCTGACAGACGCTCAAGAGTAGCGCCTGAGCGTGCTCGTAGGAAATATCGTGCGACGCTCCGCGTCGGCATGCCGTTCAGGACGCTCTGCGTCCTCTTTTCGACGCAGAGCGTCGAGAGCTGCATTCCACTGGAGCGTAGGGAACGCTAATCTCAACTGTCGTGCAAGCGAGGATGATCTGCGGGTTTCAGTGCCCGACAGTCTGTTTCCCCTTGCCGCGAATCAGCCCGCGCAGGGCAAAGCGGTTGGGGTGGCAGGCCTCGGCGACGCTGCGTGGCAGGGGCAGTGGTTCGTTGTCGAGCCAGGCGGCGATCAGTTCGCCACACAGCGGCGCAGTGATAAGGCCGCGCGAACCGTGGCCGCTGTTAACGTACAGGCCATCCAGCCACGGGCAGGTGATGTCCGGCACCTGACGCGCATCCTTGCCCAGCGCGGCATAGGCTTGCATGAACGCCTCGCGATCGGCCAGCGGCCCGACGATGGGCAGGTAATCCGGGCTGGTGCAGCGAAACGCCGCGCGTCCCTGCAATTGCTCGGGCGACAAATCGGCGGTATCGAGGCGCGAAGTGAGGTCTTCCGAAATCTCCCGCAACAGCCCCAGATTGTCCAGGTGATCGGCCAGGTTTGGCGTCAGATCAGTGCTGTTGAAGTCAAAACTCGCCCCGAGCGTATGCTCGCCCAGACGCGCCGGAGCCACATAACCCTCGGCGCACACCACGCTGCGCAATGCCGTGCTGGCCTGAGTCTGTGGCAGGCGGGTGATCTGCCCGCGAATGCGCTTGAGCGGCAAGTCGGCGCTCTGCGAAAACTGCTGGATATCAGCTGCACCGGCCAACACCACGACCGGAGCGCTGTCGATCAACTGTTCGTGACTCCAGACCTGCCACTGATCATCGACACGTCTCAGCTCCAGCGCCTGCTGATGAGCGATCAGGCGGATATTGGCGTGCTCAGCCTGTGCGTGACACAACGCAGGCGGATGAACCCAGCCGCCTTCGGGATAAAACAGCCCGCCACTGTTCAGTGCAACGCCGCTTTGTGCTTCGGCGGCAGGCTTGTCCAGCAGGTGCAGAAGTGATTCAGGGAAGGCATCGGCCAGTTGTTTCTGGCGCAGCGCTTCCTTGTCATCGAAGGTCAGTTGCAGCACCCCGCAAGCGTCCCAGTCGACCCCGCGCTGCAAGCGTTCAAGCAGCCTTCGCGTATGGCCAAAACCGCTGAGGATCAACTGTGACAGCGCGGTACCGTGCGCCGACAGTTTCAAATACAGCACGCCTTGCGGATTACCCGACGCTTCCTGCGCCGGTGCGGCGTGGCGCTCCAGCAGGCTGACCTGCCAGCCGCGTTGCGCCAGACTCTGCGCCGTGGCGCAGCCGGCCAGACCCGCGCCAATCACCAGCGCTTTACGCTCGCCGCCAATCGGCGCTGGGCGGGCGAACCATGGCTTGGCAGCGGGCGGATGCGCCACGTCC
Source organism: Pseudomonas sp. P129 (assembly GCF_020312195.1). Classification (NCBI taxonomy): domain Bacteria; kingdom Pseudomonadati; phylum Pseudomonadota; class Gammaproteobacteria; order Pseudomonadales; family Pseudomonadaceae; genus Pseudomonas; species Pseudomonas sp. P129. The sequence goes on from NZ_JAGPYS010000001.1 coordinate 969,385, forward strand.
TCTGGCCAGGCGATAAACGTGCCACGCAGCACTTCCCATTTGTGGCCGATGCCCGGCACGCGCTTCATCTTGAAACCTGCCGCATTCAGCGAGCGGCGCACCCAGCCGGTGCTGGTAAACGTACCAATCGTGGTGCTCGATGTGGACAGGCGCGCCAGTTCGGCGAACAGCTCGGGGGTCCACATTTCCGGGTTTTTCGCTGGCGCAAAACCGTCGAGAAACCACGCGTCCATCTGCCCGTCCAGTTGCGGCAGCATCTGCAGTGCATCGCCGATCAGCAGCGTCAGGGTCACGCGGCCGCCGGCGAACACCAGACGCTGAAAGCCTTCGTGCACAGCCACATATTGATCGAGCAGTTGACCCGCGAACGGCGACAGCTCGGGCCACAACGCCAGGGCACGCTGCAGGTCGGCGTGGCTCAACGGATACTTCTCGACGCTGACGAACTGCAGGCGTGCATTGGCGGGCGCGCACTCGTCGAACAACTGCCAGGCGCAGAGAAAATTCAGCCCGGTGCCAAATCCGGTCTCGCCAATGATCAGCCTGCCGCCGTCCGGCAACTCGGTAAAGCGCCGGCGCAGGTCGTTCTGCACCAGAAACACATGGCGCGTTTCGTCCAGGCCGGATTCGGTGGAAAAGTACACGTCGGAGAAGTCGCGGGAACGCGGGTTGCCGTGTTCGTCCCAGTCGATCTGGGCGTGGCGGGTAATGGTCATGTCGGGCTCAGCGGAGGCAGTGGCGGCATTTTAGCCGTCTGCGCAGAGAAAAGTGCTATCAAGGTTGTGTGGATTGACCGATGCCGGTCATCAATGGTCACAATCTGCATCAGGCGTTCTCTGAGCCAACATCAATCAGGAGCTGTGCATGTTTGAATCCGCTGAAATCGGTCATGCCATTGACGATGAGACTTACGAGGCTGCGTTGCCGCAACTGCGCGAAGCGTTGCTGGAAGCGCAGATAGACCTTCATGAGCAGGCCGGTCGCCAGATCATCGTGCTGATCAACGGCATAGAAGGCGCAGGCAAGGGCGAGACCGTCAAGCTGCTCAGCGAGTGGATGGACCCGCGTCTGATCGAGGTACGCACCTTCGATCAGCAGACCGACGAGGAGCTCGCTCATCCGCCCGTCTGGCGCTACTGGCGGCAATTGCCGGCCAAGGGCCGCATGGGTATCTTCTTCGGCAACTGGTACAGCCAGATGCTCCAGGACAGGGTTCACGGGCGCTTCAAGGACGCCGTTCTCGACCAAGCCATCAGCGGTGCCGAACGTCTGGAAAAGATGCTTTGCGATGAAGGCGCGCTGATCTTCAAATTCTGGTTTCACCTGTCCAAAAAACAGATGAAGCTGCGCCTCAAGACCCTCAAGGACGATCCGCTGCACAGCTGGCGCATCAGCCCGCTGGACTGGCAGCAGTCCAAGACCTACGACAAGTTCGTGCGCTTCGGCGAACGGGTCCTGCGCCGTACCAGCCGCGAGTATGCGCCCTGGCATGTGATCGAGGGGGTGGACGCAAACTACCGCAGCCTGACCGTCGGCCGCCTGTTGCTGGAAGGCATGCAGGCCGCGCTGAACAAGGCCGAACCCGAGACCGCGGCGCTGACGGTCGGGCCGCTGGCGATTCACAGTAACGAGCTGACCCTGCTCGACAGCCTCGACCTGAGCCTGAACCTGAGCAAGGACGACTATCAGCAACAGTTGATCACCGAGCAGGCGCGGCTGTCCGGCAACATGCGCGACAAGCGCATGAAAAGCCACGCGCTGCTGGCAGTGTTCGAAGGCAACGACGCGGCAGGCAAGGGCGGTGCGATCCGACGTGTGGCGGCGGCGCTGGACCCGCGGCAATACGCCATCGTGCCGATCGCCGCGCCCACCCAGGACGAGCGCGCGCAACCGTATCTGTGGCGTTTCTGGCGGCAGATACCGGCGCGCGGCAAATTCACCATCTTCGATCGCTCGTGGTACGGCCGCGTGCTGGTCGAGCGGGTCGAGGGTTTTTGCAGCGAGTCGGACTGGAAGCGCGCCTACTCGGAAATCAATGACTTCGAAGAGCAACTCACCGACGCGGGCGTTGTGGTGGTCAAGTTCTGGCTGGCCATCGACCAGCAGACCCAGCTGGAACGCTTCAAGGAGCGCGAAAAGATCCCGTTCAAGCGCTACAAGATCACTGAAGACGACTGGCGCAACCGTAAGAAGTGGCCTGACTACCGCCAGGCAGTCGGCGACATGGTGGATCGTACCAGCACCGAAATCGCGCCGTGGACATTGATCGAGGCCAACGACAAACGCTGGGCCAGGGTCAAGGTGTTGCGCACCCTCAACGAAGCGCTGGAAGCGGCGTTCGCCAGGGACAAAAAGAAGTGACGGTCTGAGTGTTGCGGTGGCGTCCGCCTGGGGCGGCGCTACCTTGTACGATCGCCCGGCGCTCGCGTCTTCTGCCTGAGAATATAGAGCGTCACCAGCACTGCGCTGGTCAGCATGAAGACGCGTGCCCAGGGTGAGGGCACCAGGTAGCAGGACAGGCTGATGCTGAGCCACATCAGGCCGATGGCGTACACCTTGCCCTTGAGCGGGATGCCGTTGCCTTCGAGGTAATCACGAACCCACGGACCGAGTTGCGGGTGGTTGACCAGCCAGTCGTAGAAGCGCGGAGAGCTGCGCGCGAAACAGGCAGCGGCCAGCAGCAGAAAAGGCGTGGTGGGCAGCACGGGCAGGAAGATGCCGATGACACCCAGCACCACGCTCAGCCAGCCAATCGCTACAAGCAGATAGCGCACCGACTTATGACGGCTGGTGCGCGGTGAACCTTGCGCCATAGGCGCCGACTCAGTGATGGCGGGGCTTGAGGATCGCCGGCTTTTCGTCCGGTGCCTGGCAGAGCAGGTACAGGGCGGTCAGCGCTTCGGGGATCTGCACGATCATGTCGTCCATCAGGTTGGCGTCCTGGGCGATGTCGGCGAACTCCGGCTGCTCGTCGAACAGGCCCGAACCGACCATGATCGGCAGGAGCATTTCGCTGACTTCTTCCTCGGCACTTTCGAACCAGGCGTTTTCACGCAGGAACACGCCTTCCATGAAACCGATGCACCAGCCGCGCAGATCGGAATCATCCGGGTCGTCGCCCAGATCCAGATCGCAGGGCAGCTCGAACTCTTCGTCCGAAGCCAGCTGGCGGGCAATGTGTGCCTTGAGGGCGATCAGCGTCGCTTCGACTTCTGTCTGTTGCGCTTCGCTGGAGTACTGCGGCGGCTCGGAGAACAGCGCGTCGATCCACTCGCGTTCCGGCACCTCTTCAGCGCAGATGGACAGGGCGGTCAGGTAGCCATGCGCGGCCACGTAGTCCAGTGCTTCTTCGTGCAGTTCATCTGCATCGAGGAAGACTTGCAGGCGGGTTAATTGCTCAGCGAAGGACATGGAAGCGCTACCTTGAAAATAAACGATGCTGGATTCTAGGCCCTGAGCGTCCGTGGCGCCAGCGCGCAGGCCAATTGCAGTTAATTTCGACCGCTCATGTCCCAGTCATCCATTGCTCCCGAGTGCTCGGGTATACTCCCCCGTTTTGCAGTGCAGCAGGATATTCCGGGGTTTTTTATGCTTGAGCAGGCACAACGCGTACTTAAAGACATCTTCGGTTACGACAGCTTTCGTGGTCGCCAGGGTGCCATTATTGAGCGTGTAGCCAGCGGTGGTGATGCGCTGGTGCTGATGCCCACCGGTGGCGGCAAGTCCCTGTGTTTTCAGGTGCCGGGGCTGTTGCGTGACGGGCTGTGCGTGGTCGTGTCGCCACTCATCGCGCTGATGGACGACCAGGTTGCCACGCTGGATGAGCTGGGCGTGTCGGCCGCTGCACTCAACTCGACCCTCAGCGCCGAGCAGCAGCGCGACCTGGCCAACCGCATTCGTCTGGGCGAAGTCAAAATGCTCTACCTCGCCCCGGAGCGCCTGGTCCAGCCGCGCATGCTGTCATTCCTGCAAAACCTCAAGATCGCCCTGTTTGCCATCGACGAAGCGCACTGCGTGTCGCAATGGGGCCATGACTTCCGCCCTGAATACCTGCAACTGGGGCAACTCGCCGAGCTGTTTCCAGAGGTGCCGCGCATCGCGCTGACCGCCACCGCCGACAAGCGCACCCGTGAAGAAATCGTCACGCGTCTGCACCTGCAGAACGCCGAGCGCTTTCTGTCGAGCTTCGACCGGCCCAACATCTTCTATCGCATCGTGCCCAAGGAACAGCCGCGCAAGCAACTGCTGGCGTTTCTTTCCGAGCGCCGCAGCGACGCCGGTATCGTCTATTGCCTGTCGCGCAAGAAGGTCGATGAGGTCGCCGTATTCCTGAGTGACAACGGCTATCCCGCGCTGCCTTATCACGCCGGTCTGCCGTCCGAAACCCGGGCGGCCAACCAGAAGCGCTTTCTCAACGAGGAAGGGCTGATCATGGTTGCCACCATCGCGTTCGGCATGGGCATCGACAAGCCCAACGTGCGTTTTGTCGCGCACATGGACCTGCCCAAATCGCTTGAGGCTTATTATCAGGAAACCGGCCGGGCAGGGCGTGACGGTCTGCCCGCCGATGCCTGGATGGCCTACGGTCTGCAAGACGTGCTGATGCTCAAGCAGATGCTGCAGAACTCCGAAGGCGACGAGCGCCACAAACGGCTGGAGCAGCACAAGCTCGATGCCATGCTGGCCCTGTGCGAAGAAACCCGTTGCCGTCGGCAGACCCTGCTGGCCTATTTCGACGAAGACATGCCCAACCCGTGCGGCCATTGCGACAACTGCGTCGATGGCGTGCAAACCTGGGATGCCACCGAACCTGCGCGTCAGGCGCTGTCGGCCATCTACCGTACCGGCCAGCGTTATGGCGTCGGTCATCTGGTTGACGTGTTGCTCGGCAAGTCCAACGACAAGGTGGAGAGCTTCGGTCATCAGCACCTGTCGGTGTTCGGGGTCGGCAAGGCGCGCACCGAGTCCGAGTGGCGCTCGCTGTTCCGCCAGCTGGTTGCGCGCGGTCTGGCGGACATCGACCTTGAAGGCTATGGCGGCCTGCGCCTCAGCGAGACGTGCCGCCCTTTGCTGCGGGGCGAAGTTTCTCTGGAACTGCGCCAGGACCTCAAGCCACAAACCACGTCGAGAAGCAGTTCCGGCAGCCCGGCCAGTCAACTGGTGCGTGGCGAAGAGCGCGAGCAGTGGGAAGCCCTGCGCGCGCTGCGCCGCAAGCTGGCCGAAGAGCACGGCGTGCCGCCCTACGTTATTTTTCCGGACTCGACCCTTCTGGAAATGCTGCGCAGCAAACCCGGATCGATGGCCGAGATGGCCAAGGTCAGTGGCGTCGGTGCGCGCAAGCTGGAGCGTTATGGCGAAGCCTTTCTCGAAGTGCTCAGCGGCAAGGCCGAGGCACCACGGGTGGTCGCCGATGTGCGTCACGAACTGATCAGCCTGGCGCGCGCGGGTATGACCCCGACGCAGATCGCCGGTCAGTTGCAGTGCTCGGAAAAGAATGTCTACACCCTGCTGGCCGAAGCCATCGGCAAGCAGCAGTTATCCATCGAGCAGGCGCTGGACTTGCCGGAGGACCTGCTGGGTGAGGTGCAGGACGCCTTTCTCGACGGCGAAGGCGAACTGCCGCCGGTGTCGGCGATTGCCGAGCAGTTTGCCGGGCGGGTGCCTGAGGGTGTTTTGTATTGCGTGCGTGCAGCGCTGCAATCGGAGTTTGAGGTATAACGGCGTGCGACGGAGCGTCACCGTCCCGTGCTTGCCTGAACATAAGGACCATGCTTAGCTCGCTAATAATTAGTTTGAATCACGAGTTTCCTTATGCCAATGACTGATGAACATCGTTTCGGGATGCAGCTCGGACACCTCACGCGAGGCTGGCGTGCCGAGCTGGATCGTCGGCTGGCCGATCTTGGCCTGTCCCAGGCCCGCTGGCTGGTTTTGCTGCACCTCGCGCGCTTTACCGAACCGCCCACCCAGCGCGAGCTGGCTCAAAGCGTTGGCGTAGAAGGCCCCACCCTGGCGCGTTTGCTCGACAGTCTTGAAAAACAGGGCCTGGTGCAGCGTCAGGCAGTGCTCGAAGATCGCCGTGCGAAAAAGATCCTGCTCAGTGACACGGCATTGCCCCTGATCGAAAAAATTGAAAACATCGCCAATGTATTGCGTATCGAGTTGTTCGAGGGCGTGAGCGAGGAGGATTTGCGCGTCAGCATGCGCGTGCATTCGCAGATTCTGGCCAATCTGGAAAGATCCTGAGACGAAGCTGCGCATTCTCAACCATAATCGTTAAACGGATACTGACGTCCATCTGATTACGTGAGAAGCCTGCCGTGGTTTCCATAAGGGTTCGCATGCTGAAGAGTTCACTGGCTGCTGTCGAAGGTGCAGGTCGCAAGGCGCGCGAGGCGTTTGGCAAGGGCGTGTTGGCGGTTTCGTTGCTGACCTGCTCCACGCTGGCGTCGGCGTTGGGCCTGGGTGAAATCACCTTGCATTCGGCGCTCAACCAGCCGTTGGATGCCGAGATTCAGCTGTTGGAAACCGGCGGTCTGAGCAATGAAGACGTGGTCGCCCGGCTCGCTTCGCCCGAAGCGTTCGCCAAAGCAGGCATGGAACGCGTGTTCTTTCTCAATGATCTGCGCTTCACGCCGGTACTGCGTGGTGACCGCGGCGTGATCCGGGTGGTGTCCAGCAAGCCGGTCACCGAACCCTACCTGAGTTTTCTCGTTCAGCTGGCGCGGCCGAATGGCGATTTGCTGCACGAATACACCTTGCTGCTCGATCCTGCCACCTCGGCGCAAGGCCTGGCCGCCACGCGCAGCCGCAACCAGCAGCGCTCGGCCAGCTCCGCCTCGGAAAGCCGCATGCCGGTCGCGCCACCGGCGGCCGTGCAGGGCAAACACTATACGGTGGCCAGTGGCGACACGCTGAATGGTATCGCCAGCCGCTTGCAGGGACCGGGCAACAAGGTGTCGGCCAGCCAGCTGGCGGACGGCATTCGTTCGCTCAACCCGCAGGTCTTCGCCGCAGGTGCCGGCTCTGCGCTCAAAGTCGGCCAGGACCTGTTGCTGCCGGACGCCGCAGTGCTGCCAACCGCCGCAGCGCCTGCCGCAAGCGCTGCGGCGCCGTCGCCAAAGCCTGCCGAACTGCAGCGCACCGCCGAGCAGTTGTCGGCTGCTGCCATCGAAAACCAGCAATTGACTCAGTCGCTGGAGGCGCTCAAGGCCCAGACTCAGGAACTGCAAGAGCAGATGAGCGGCAAGGACAAACAGATCATTGCTTTGCGCAGCGATCTGGCCACGGCGCAATCCGCCGCTACGCCAGCTGTACCTGCACCTGCAACAACCACACCTGCACCCGCCACGCCGGTAGCTGCGCCTGCCGCTCCTGCGCAACCTGTTGCTGCGTCGGGCAGCGATTCCTTCCTGAGCCTGCCGATATTGCTCGCTGCAGTATTGATTGTGCTGCTGCTGGTGGCGTTTGCTTATTCGAAACGACGTCAGCAGCGTATGGAGTCCGGAGCGTCCGCTATCAGCCCGGATGATCCGTTGATCAAGCCCGCTCAGGCCGCCATGCTGCCGGTGTTCGAAGTGCCTGCCGTGGCACCGCAGCCCGTGGCACAGAGCCCGTCGACACCGCCTCCGGCCAAGCCATCGCCAGCACAACGTTCCGCTGGCTCTGCCCCGGATGCGCTGGACGGCGTGAGCATTTACATCGCCTACGGACGCTTCACCGAGGCGATGGGTATTCTGCGCAGCGCCCTGGAAACCCAGCCTGAGCGTGATGACATTCGCATCCGCCTGCTGGAGTTGCTCGCTGAACAGGGCGACGGCAGCGGTTTCGTTCGCGAAGAACAGGCCGCGCTGGAGCATGGCGTCGACCCGCAGACCATTCAGGACATCCGCGATCGCTTCCCGCAACTCAAGGCTGCCGAGGTCGCTCCCTTGGCGGCAATCGTCCCGGCTGCCGCGGTGGCAGCCAGCACACTGTCGTTCGAGAAATCCGAGCCCGAGCCTTCGCGCTACCTGCAGCCCGAGCCTGAGCCAGAACCCGCCGCGCAGCTGGATGAAAGCGCCGCTGCGGCGCTGAATCCGCAGCCCGCCGACGAGTTTCAGTTGAACCTGGATGACCTGTCGATGGACGCCGATTGGGACCTGGTCGACCCGTTCGACAGCCCACCGCCGCGTGCCAAGCCTGCCGCTGCGCCAGCCCCCGTTGAAGTCGATCCCGGTTTTTCTTCGGACCTGACCCAACTGCCGGAAGTCTTCGAACTCTCGGACGAACAGTTCCTCAGTGATTTCTCCGAGCCTGAGGTCGTTGAGCCTGTTGAGGTAATCGTGCCATCCGCCGCCGACGGTCTGAGTGACGATTTCCTCGACAGTTTCATGAACGATGACGCCGATTTCGACCTGCTGGACCTGGAAGAGCCGCCGCTCAGCCAGATCAATCAGGCGCAGGTGCTGATCGAGGACGGCGATCTCGAATCGGCCCGTGAAATCCTCCAGCAGATCATTGACGAGTCCGACGAAGAGCATCAGCGCATGGCGCGGGAGCTGCTGGCCAGCATCAGCTGAGCGCAGCTCTTGAGGGGCGACCGGTCTGGCGTTTAGCGAAAGATCGGTCGGATCCCCCGGCATTTCGGATAGGCCACACAACCCCAGAATTCCCCGGCGTTCTTGCCGGTGCGCGCCACCTTGATCACCATGGTTTTCCGGCAGTGCGGACATGCAGGTGCCGCAGGCTCCGTCGCGGGTGTTGGCGGCGCAGCTTGACGGGGCTTCTTGTCGGGTTTGGCGCGGCGGGTTCTGACCGGCGCTTGTGGCTCAGGCGACTGCACTGCAGGCGTAGCGGGCTCCGGGGGCTGTCGCTGGCTCGGTGTGCCTCGTGCAACCCGGCTCCATAAGCCGCGCAGTGCCTTGATCAGTGATTTCAGCGCAGAGGCCGTGTTGCGTGCCATGGGATTGCCTTGGGTCGGGTCGCGATCAGGGCAGCATGGTGCAGGCATCCTCGTCGTGGCGCAAATACCTGACTCGGCCCTCATGCCTGCCGTTTATTGAGCGGCGTAACCCCCGAGCGCTTTTTAAACCCTGAGTCCTGTGGGCGATAACAGTGCATCATGACTATCGGCTGTCTTTGAAACGCTGTGCTACACCTTCAACAACTGCCCTGAGTATCAGCATTATCACGGAGCGATTCTTAATGCGCGTCAACATGCCTATCACGCAGACTGAGCGGACTTTTCCGGCCTCTGAACGTCTGATCTCTACCACCGACCTCAACAGCCACATCACTTACTGCAACGACGCTTTCGTCACCCTGAGCGGCTTTACTCGCGAAGAGCTGGTCGGGCAGCCGCATAACCTGGTGCGCCACCCGGACATGCCAGCCTCGGTGTTCGCGCATATGTGGGAAACCATCAAACAGGGCAAGCCGTGGATGGGCGTGGTCAAGAATCGCTCCAAGCAGGGCGATTACTACTGGGTCAGCGCTTATGTAACGGCGGTGTACGAAAACGGCCGGATCGTCGGGTACGAGTCGGTGCGCTCGCTGCCGACCCGCGATCAGGTACGGCGTGCCGAAGCACTCTATGCGCGGTTGCGGGCTGGCAAGGCGGCGGTGTCCGCCAGCAGCTCGGCTGCCTATCACCTGATTCGTCAGTTACCGATGATTCTCTGCGCGCTTGCGCTGGCTGTGGGTGTTTATCTGCTCGACGATTTGCCGTCGATCATCATGATCCCGATTGTGATGGTCGTGTTGGGCGTTTTTCTTGAAGTACGTCAGCGCAGCAGCATCCGCAAAACCCTTGAGGAACACCCCAAGGCCTTCACCAGTGCACTGATTGCGCTGACCTACAGCGACAGTCGCGGCCCGCAGGCGCAGCTCGACCTGGCCATGCTCAGCGAAGAGGCGCGCCTGCAAACAGCCCTGACGCGTCTGGCGGATACTGGCGAAAGCGTGCGCCAGCATGCCGGTCGGTCAGCACAATTGTCCCTGCGTCAGGCCGAGTCGCTGGATCAGCAGCGCAGCGAAGCCGATCAGTCAGCCACCGCCATCAACCAGATGGCGGCGACCATTCAGGAAGTCACCCACAACGTGCAGAACACTGCCCATGCTGCCGAAGAGGCCGACAAGCTGGCACAACAGGGGCGTGGCCTGGCCGATGAAAGCCTGTTGGCGATTCGGCACATGGCCACCTCGGTTACCGACATTGGCAACGCCGTGGGGGAACTGGCTGATGCGACTCAATCGATCGGCAGTGTGGTCGATGTGATCACCTCGATCGCTCAGCAAACCAATTTGCTGGCGCTCAACGCAGCCATCGAAGCGGCGCGTGCCGGTGAACAGGGACGTGGTTTTGCGGTGGTGGCCGACGAGGTACGCTCGCTGGCGTCTCGCACGCAGTCGTCGACCGAGCAGATCCAGCAAATCATCACCTCGCTGCGCGATGGCGCCGACCGGGCGGTAAAGACCGCCAGCAAGGGCGAGCAGATCTCTCAGGAGAGTGTCGCCAGCGTTGAAGCCGTGCAGAAGGCGCTGGATGGCATCAGCCAGTCGGTGACCCGCATCACCGGCATGAGCCAGCAGATGGCGTCGGCGTCTGAAGAACAGAGCCACGTCGCGGAAACCATCAGCCAGCAAATCACCCGCATCGCGCAACTCTGCGACGAGAGCGCCAGCCAGGCGCAGCAAGGCTCGCAGATCAGCAGCGAACTGGAAGAAATGGCGCAGTACCTGCACAGTCTGGCGGAACGGTTCAGCCGCTAGGCAGGCCACTCCCTGGATAGGACGCGGAGCGTCCTGAACGGCATTACCACGCGGAGCGTGGGAACGATATCGACCGCCACTTATTGTGCCCATCGCTTCGCGTCCTGGTGCCGTGCTGCGGGGGCTTGATGGTGTTCACGCAAGCCCCAGCCCACCTCTATCGTGCCCATCGCTCCGCGTGGGCATGCCATTCATGACGCTCTGCGTCATCTTTTTCCGTGAATCTCAGAATGAATATTTATTATGGCCTGACAAGTTTTGGTGCTTTCAGACAAGTAACGCCGTTGGTAACTGTCACCGGAAACAGTGGGTAAAGCACAAGAAAAACAAGTCGTGTGCAATTAAATGGCCACTACACAACAATTCAACGGCACAATAAAATCCAAAATAATCTCAATAGATTCAAGCGCCTATCAACGATATATATGTTCTGCGATGCGTTTTCCTTATGTCTTAACCTTTGTATCAGAATTGAAATAAAACTGTTGCCAAGTTTTAAACTGCGGACTATGTTCTGGAATCGCTCAATCAAGAGCCAACCAGTATCAGGTGTGCAGGGATGCAAAAGTCGAAGTGCGTGGGTGTTGTCCGTCATTCGTTCAAGCCTGTAGCAACAGGCGCGCTGTGTGCGCTGTCTTTTACGTTTGGCTGCTCGGCTTATGCTGACTATGTCGAGCAGGGCAAGCCGGGTGACGCGGCCAGCTGGCGGTCGGCAGAATTCCAGAGCGACTGGGGTCTGGGCCGTATCCAGGCTGATCAGGCCTACGCCGCCGGCATCACCGGGGCAGGCGTCAAGATCGGTGCGCTGGACTCGGGTTTCGACCCGTCCCACCCGGAAGCCACGCCGTCCCGCTACCACGCAGTCACCGCCACCGGCACCTACGTTGACGGCTCACCGTTCAGCATCACTGGCGCCATCAACCCGAACAACGACACCCACGGCACGCACGTCACCGGCACCATGGGCGCGGCGCGTGATGGCGTCGGCATGCACGGCGTGGCCTACAACGCCCAGGTATACGTCGGCAACACCAACCAGAATGACAGCTTCCTGTTCGGCCCCAACCCTGACCCGCAGTATTTCAAGGCGGTGTACGGCGCCCTGGCGGATGCGGGCGTGCGCGCCGTCAACAACAGCTGGGGCAGCCAGCCGGCCGACGTGACCTACGCCACCGAAGCGGGCGTGCGCGCTGCCTACGCTCAGCACTACAACCGCGGCACCTGGCTGGACGAAGCGGCGAATGTCTCGCGCAAGGGCGTGATCAACGTCTTCAGCGCAGGCAACACCGGTTACGCCAACGCCAGCGTGCGCGCTTCGCTGCCTTTTTTCGAGCCGGATCTTGAAGGCCACTGGCTGGCCGTGTCGGGCCTCGACAGCAGCAACGGTCAACGCTACAACCAGTGCGGCCTGTCCAAATACTGGTGCATCACCATGCCCGGTCGGCTGGTCAACAGCACCGTGCCGGGCGGCGGCTATGGCGTCAAATCCGGCACCTCGATGTCCGCGCCGCATGCCACCGGCGCACTGGCGCTGGTGATGGAGCGCTTCCCGTACATGACCAACGAGCAGGCGCTGCAAGTGCTGCTGACCACCGCCACCCAGCTCGACGGTTCGATTACTCAGGCACCGACCAACAGCGTCGGCTGGGGTGTGGCGAACCTGGAGCGGGCGATGCGTGGTCCGGGCCAATTGCTCGGCACCTTCGATGCCAATCTGGGTGCAGGGTTGACTGATGTGTGGAGCAATAATATTTCCGATCAGGCGCTGCTCCAGCGTCAGGCCGAGGACAGCGCCGAGCAGGCCACCTGGCAGCAGACGCTGATCAGCAAAGGCTGGCAGAACGGTGTTGCCAGCACCGCCAGCCAACAGGATCAAACCGATTACGCCACCGGCACCGCTCGCGCCGCCGCTGCTGCACAGCGCCAGTATCAGGGCAGCCTGATCAAATCCGGCGCAGGCCGCCTGATTCTCGACGGTGCCAACACCTATCGCGGTGACACCTTGGTCAACGGCGGCGTGCTGTCGGTCAATGGGTCGCTGGTGTCAGCCGTGCAGGTCAACGCGGGCGGTACGCTGGGCGGCAACGGCCAGATCGGCGGGCTGACAGCACGCAACGGCGGTATTGTCGCGCCGGGTAATTCCATCGGTACATTGCAGGTCAATGGCGATGTAACCCTCGAGCCGGGTTCAACCTACGCCGTGGAGCTTTCACCAACCGCCAGTGACCGCATCGTCGCCACCGGCAGCGCCACTGTGTCAGGCGCGAACATGACACTGGCGCTGGAGAATGCGACGCCAGTGGCCTTGAGTGCTGCACCCGTCCAAAGCGTGGTCGGTCGCCAGTACAACGTGCTGCAAGCCGCCAATGGCATCAACGGTCAGTTTGGCAGCGTGTCCTCCAACTACGCCTTCCTCGGTGGTCGACTCGACTACGCAGCCAACGCGGTCGCACTGAACGTCGAGCAAACCGCCGCTTTCAACAGCGTGGCGCAAACCCCCAACCAGGCTGCGGTGGCGACTGCCGCCGAACAACTCGGCGCCGGTAACGCGGTGTACGAAAACCTGCTGCTTACCCAGAGCGCTGCCTCTGCACGCGACAGCTTCCAGCAATTGTCCGGCGAAATTTACCCGGCCATCGCCAGCGTGCTGATCAACGACAGCCGTCAGGTCCGCGATGCCGTGGGTGAGCGCCTGGGTGCCAGCGTGTTCGGCACCGATGGCAACACTGCCGCACAAGACAACGTCTGGCTCAAGGCGCTGGGTGCCTGGGGCAAGACCGACTCGCGCGACGACACCGCGGGTTACACCTCCTCGATTGGCGGGCTGCTGGCCGGTGTCGATGGCAACCTTGCCGATGACACGCGTCTGGGCGTCGTCGCAGGCTACAGCGACAGCTCGTTGAACATGGGCTCCGGCACGCATTCGCGGGCGTCGGTGGACAGCTACCATTTGGGTGCGTACCTGGGCCATGAAATCGGTGCACTGCGCCTGACCCTCGGCGCCGCACACAGCTGGCATCGCATCGATGCGCAACGCGACGTGAAGGTCGGCGGTGCAGCGGGCAAGGAGAAAACCAAACACGATGCGCAGAGCACCCAAGTGTTCACCGAGGCGGCGTATCGCATTCACCTGCAACCCGCCACGCTTGAGCCGTTCGCCAATCTGGCCTATGTCCACCTGAACACCGATGGCTTCACCGAGAAGGGCGACGCTGCTGCGCTGTCTGCCGGTAGTGATAACCGTGATGCGGTACTCAGCACTCTGGGCCTGCGTGCCCTGAAGACCATCGCGATCAGCGACCGGCAGAAGGTCGACCTGTCCGGTAGCCTCGGCTGGCAGCACAACCTGAGCAACACCGATTCCGAACAGCACCTGGCATTCGCTTCCAGCGGCAACAGCTTCGGCATCGAAAGCTCGCCGCTGGTGCGTGACGCCGCGCTGGTCGGTGCTCACGCCAGTCTGGCGTTGAGCAAGGAGGCAAGGATCAGCCTTGATTACAGCGGCCAGCTGGCCAATCGTGAGAAAAGTCACGGTGTCGGCCTGAGTCTTAACTGGCAGTTCTAAGCAGTAGACAACCCTAAACCCAAAAGAACGACGCGCATGCAGATGCATGCGCGCGGAGATTCGTGCGCGTTAACTAAGGACGGTAATTTTCATGAAAGATGCATTCAGTACCCGACACACCTCTGTCAAATCCCTAAGACAAGCCATTCGAGCGGTCAATCGCGCCTCTTGCGGCGCGCTCGCCTGCTACCTGGCGACACTGGGCGTGGCTCATGCCGCACCTTATGTAGAAGCAGGGCAGGCAGGCAACGCCGCCAGCTGGCGCAGCGCCGAGTTCAATGCCGACTGGGGCCTGGGCGCGATCAACGCTGATCAAGCCTATGCCGGAGGTTACAGCGGTAAGGGCATCAAACTGGGCATCTTCGACCAGCCGGTCTACGCCCCGCATCCGGAATTCGACAGCCCCGACAAGGTGGTCAATCTGGTCACCAGCGGCATCCGCGAATACACCGACCCGTACATCCCGGTGAAGGCGGGCGACGCTTTCCGTTACGACGGCGCACCGAGCCTGGACTCCGGCGGCAAACTCGGTAACCACGGCACCCACGTCGGTGGCATTGCCGGTGGCAATCGTGACGGCGGGCCGATGCACGGCGTGGCCTACAACGCGCAAATCATCAGCGCCGACAACGGCGACCCGGGCCCGGAAGACGGCATCGTGCTGGGCAACGACGGCGCGGTGTATCAGGCAGGCTGGAACGCGTTGGTCAACAGTGGCGCACGGGTCATCAACAACAGCTGGGGCATCGGCATCACCGACCGTTTCGACAAAGGCGGGCGCGATCCGGCGTTCCCGCACTTCACCGTGCAGGACGCACAAGTGCAGTTCGACCAGATTCGCCAGATCCTCGGCACGCGTCCGGGTGGCGCGTATCAGGGCGCGATCGACGCAGCACGCAGCGGCGTGGTAACCATCTTCGCCGCTGGTAACGACTACAACCTCAATAACCCCGACGCGATGGCAGGGCTCGGCTACTTCGTACCGGAGATCGCGCCCAACTGGCTGACCGTCGCCGCCCTGCAACAAAACCCGGATGCCGCAGCGGCCGCTACCACGCCCTACACGTTGAGCACCTTCTCGTCGCGCTGCGGCTACACCGCCAGCTTCTGCGTCTCGGCACCGGGCACGCGCATCTACAGCTCGGTGCTCAACGGCACCAGCCTGGCAGACCTGACCGTCGGCTGGGCCAACAAGAACGGCACCTCGATGGCCGCACCTCACGTGGCAGGCAGCATGGCTGTGCTGATGGAGCGCTTCCCGTACATGACCGGCGCGCAGGTCGCCGACGTCCTGAAAACCACCGCCACCGACCTTGGCGCGCCGGGCGTCGACGCGCTGTACGGCTGGGGCATGATCAACCTCGGCAAGGCCATCAACGGCCCGAGCATGTTCGTCACCGAAGCGGACATCCCTGCCGAGTTTCGTATCGACGGCGCCTACGGCGACAGCCAGTTCGTGGCTGACTTGCCCGGTGTTGGCGCGATTGTCGATGCCGGCAAACCGACGCAGCGCACCTGCACCGGCCCGCAATGCGGACTGGACGTGTGGAGCAACGACATCTCCGGCCACGGCGGCCTGACCAAGCAAGGCATCGGCACCCTGGTGTTGAGCGGGGCCAACAGCTACAGCGGCCCGACCCTGGTCAATCAAGGACGCCTGGCCATCAACGGCTCTCTGGCCTCGGCCGTCACCGTCAACAACGGCGGCATTCTGGGTGGCAATGGCCGCGTCGCGTCGCTGAATGCCAACCAGGGCGGCACCGTCGCGCCGGGCAACTCCATCGGCACCCTGCAAGTGGCGGGCGACCTCAACCTGGCGCCGGGCTCGACCTACGCGGTGGAATTGTCACCCACCGCCAGCGACCGCATCGTGGTCGGCGGCACCGCCACCGTAAGCGGCGCCAACATGGCCCTGACGCTGGAAAACGACAACGCTGCACTGCTCAGCAGCAACCAGACCCGCAGCGTCATCGGCCGCCAATACAACGTGTTGCAAGCGGCTGGCGGCATTCAGGGCCAGTTCGGTTCGGTCACCGACGATTACGCGTTCCTCGCCGGCAACCTGGCCTACACCGGCAGCGGCGTAACCTTGGCGCTTGAGCGCAACGGCGACAGCTTCGCCAGCGCTGCGCAAACCGACAATCAGCGCAGCGTGGCTCAGGCCATCGAGCAACTGAATGCCGGCAATTCGGTGTACGAGAGCGTCATCCTCAGCCAGGACACTGCCAGCGCACGCCGGGCGTTTACCCAGCTATCGGGCGAAGTGCACCCGGCCATTGCTACACAGCTGATCAACGACAGTCGCCAACTGCGCGACGCCGTAGGTGATCGTCTGCGTGTAGAAGGCTTGTACGACCAGCCAGCACCGGGCAGTGAAGACAATTCAGTGTGGGTCAAAGCGCTGGGTGCCTGGGGCAAAAACAGCGGCAGCAGCGACAGCGCCAGCTCGACCTCATCGCTGGGCGGCCTGCTTGCCGGTGTGGACGGCCTGATCAGCGAGCACACCCGCTTGGGCGCGATGGCAGGATACAGCGACACCTCGCTGAGCCTGGGCGACGACACCCACTCGCGGGCCTCGGCAGACAGCTACCACCTGGGCGCCTACATCGGCCACGAACAGGGCGCACTGCGCCTCACCGCAGGCGCATCGCACAGCTGGCACCGCATCGACGTGAAACGCGACCTGCAATTCGGCGCGTTCTCCGATCGCCAGAAAGTCAAACGCGACGCCCAGTCGAGCCAGGTGTTCACCGAAGCCGCCTACCGCCTGAACCTGCAACCGCTGGCACTGGAGCCATTCGCCAACCTGGCTTACGTCCACTTCGACAGCGACAGCTTCACCGAAAAAGGCGGCGCCACGGCCCTCAAAGGCAGCGACGACACCCGCGACACCGTGCTCTCAACCCTGGGCATGCGCGCCGGTAACCGCTTCAACCTCAACGACACACAAAAACTCGACGTCTCCGCCACCCTCGGCTGGCAGCACAACCTGAGCGACACCTCGTCTGAACAACACCTGGCCTTCGCCAGCGCTGGCAACAGCTTCAACGTACAAAGCGTCTCCATGGACCGCGACGCCGCCGTCGTCGGCGCCCGCGCCAGCCTGGCACTGGGCAGGGATGCGCGCATCAACCTGGACTACAACGGTTTGCTGGGTGCGCGGGATAAAACCCACGGTGTGGGTCTGTCGCTGGATTGGCAGTTCTGATGGGGGATGCCTGCGGGGTGAAGTAGCCCCGCAGGCTCTAGACACCTAGCGTGCCCATCGCTCCGTATGACTATCGTGCCAATGCTCCGCGTTGGCACGCATTTCGTGACGCTCTGCGTCATATCCAAGCCATCAGGCAAATGCCTGATCACTCACAACTCCGGCTTCTGGCCGGAGGCCGTGGGGCGCACCGGTCGACGTTTCGCTGACCCGCTTCTGCCCGTAGGGCGTAGGAGCGAACTTGTTCGCGATCTGCCGGGAACCGGCAGCAAAACCTGTGCGCCCGGTACGTCAGGTTCAAACGAGGTCACCAGTTTCAGGGCCGCTTCGCAGCCCATCGTAGCCGTCTTCACCTACTGAAGCGCCTACGCCCTCCGTGTAGAAGCTCGTTCTCCGAATCGGTCACAGGGCTGGTATATAGATTTCATTCCTCCGCTCGGAGACGATATCCAAATTCAGCTTCACATCTTCCCCACACGCCCGAATAGGACTCAGGCAAAGGCTGTTTTTGAACAACCAACGCTGATGTACGAATTTTCCGAATTTTTGCAGGTGCCATGCGGCTCTTGGAATTTTTTGCACTTCTTCTGTTAAGTTGCTCAGGCAGAGCTGTATCAAGAATTGTCAGGGAGACACCGAATGTTCTTTTTTCACATGCTGCCTTCATGGGATGACATACGGCGAAAGCTTGACCGTGACATCGAGCCCTACAGAGGGGGCCATTTTCGCACCCATCGAAATGAACCCCTCCCGTCGCCCGCGCTGATCATTCGCCGCTTCAATTGTGTCAGGTCCGCGTTCGACCGTGCCGAATGGGAAGCTTGCCGCATACTGGGACAGCGGTTCGTTGACCTCGACATCTCTAGCATCATCAAGGACTTGATCGACGTAGTCACCCAGATGGCCATGATCGTCGTCGGCAGTGCTTTTGTCGGAGGGGTCGCCGGTGCAAGCGCGGGTGCACTTTTTTTCGGGGTGGGTGCTGCTCCCGGTGGTTTAATGGGCGCTGCATTAGGGGCGCAGGCCAGTACTTTCATACTGGGGATTCTTGGTCTGGAGTCCATCGCTGAATCCGTCATCGACGGCTTTCCGCGCATCATTCATTACTACACACGCGGTATCAGCACAGCATGGCAAGGCCCCCGCGAACAAGGGTGGAGCTCCTTCATGGGAGACGACCCGGTCGCACAGAACAGTGCGGTTCAGGAAATCGCACAAGGGCACGTTGAGGTTGTGATTCTGCTATTGGGCGCGATGGTTCAGTACATCACACGCGGCCGCGGTAACGCTCGTGCGTTGGCAAATGAAATGCGGGCCAGCGCCAAAGGCGAGCGACTGGGCCAGTGGATGCTTGAGCATGAAGATGACCTGAAGAAGCGACCTGATTTGCAGAGGCCGGAGCCGGGTAGGGGGGCGCTGGAAGCTCAAGAGGCTTTGTCAACAAATCGCTCAAAGACCGCAGACGCAGCTAAACCAGATGCATTGGATCAAAAAACTGTTTCAAGCAAGATAGATCCAAAACAATTAGATCTTGTAACGGGCCACCCCAACGCACACTCCCTAAGTGTTCACGGTGGCAAAGTCTCTGATGGAGACCTAATGCTCCGGGCAAAATCAGCCATTAAGCCGAACGGAGACGTCGGCCCGTCAGTCCCACCTTTATCATCGGCTTTCCACAGCGATGAATTATTGATTTTTGCTGACCAAACCATTAGAAATGGTGGAGCTTTGGAAAGGGCTATAGCGCGCCAACCAGGCCAAGATGTCATAAGGGTTACGGCTCAAGAGGCAGGCGATATCGGCGTTGATCTTGGAAGAGGTTTCAAGCGGGTATTACCCACTGGTAACATCCTTAAAAACCTTGAGACAAATGGCGCTCCAGAAAAGCTTGAAAATTTGCGAAGTGTAGAAGGCTTGTATCAGTATAATCCCAGCAAGAAAATTTGGGAGACAATTACTATTTTTCCAGCACCTGCTCCCTAAAAAGGTAAGGCATTTATGAAATATGAGAATGTTCGGCACATGCTAAAGACTGTTTTTTGTTCGGATTTTAATCTGGCAGAAGACGTTGCTATAGGTATATATGTTAATAGCCTTAATTCTAGTGGCAAAACAGATGAGATGAGGTATGAGTTAGCTGAATGTCTTCGTGATCAAAATGTTTCTTGGCGAGACATGTTAGTAAATGATGAGTACGAGGTCTTGGATTTTGAAACTGAGCAGGAAGCTAAGGATTATATTAAAAGGATTCTGTGGCAGCCATTGGATGAAAAAACCAATTGAAATTTACGAGGCGCTCGTAGGAACTTGAGTGGTCGCATGAAGAGAAGTTATCAGGCAGTTTTCATAGTTCCTACAGGCGCATCTAAGGTTCTAGGCGATTATGGGTGGGAGTTTAATAGTCTTGAAAGGCTTCCTGAAAGTATCGGAGAGTATTTGGTTGGGTGTTTGGGTCTTAAGTTTGAAGAGGAATACGCAGGCATCAAGAAATATACCAACGGTCAGATAAATATGTCGATTTTTCTTGACGACAATAATGAGGTTGAGAGTATCTATTTTCAAGCTTTCGAAAGTTTCTTGGCGGAAATTTATAAGGCATGCCAAAATGAAGCGGTTTTTTCGGGGGCGGAAATATTTATTTCCGAGGAACTAAAAAGCCTTTAGTGCTAAAGGGGTATGTGTCTCACTGAAGTTGTGCAATGGTGAAATCGATAGCTCAGCAAAAAGCCAAGGCTCAGGATTTTAAATGTTTGTTAAACAGTGTGAATGGATCTCGAAAGATGCTCTAGAGGCAATGCTGACAATCGGTGATGCCGAGACTCAGTGCGTAGCCTTTTGTCATCCATGTCATATGAATGTCGGGGACATGCTGCTTGAGCCTGTCCTTGCGATATCAATAAAAAATGTAGCCAAGATGGCGGCAGGCTCTCAGCCATACGTACTACGTATTGACGATGGATTCGTTCATGAAATTCTGGCTGAGGTGGCTAGTGTTGAAAAAACGCTGGTGATTGCGGGTGAAGTCACTATTGAATTGGATGATGTACTACCCGGAGACATAAACGTCGGAGATATGATCAGTTTCTCCTGTGGACGTCTTGATGTGATTTCCTGACTTTTAAAAGTGGTATTGTCAAGATGACGATGTGTATCACGAGTCTTCGTTGCACTGCACACTCTGAATTGGACACAGAACCTCCCAAGCATCATCACCACTTAGAGCGCTCGTTGTTATACATAAGTCTGTTTTCGATTCTGGCAGAAGGTTTAGGTCACCCCGCTGGGGTTACATCTAGTCTGCGACGTCGTTTTTTAGCCCTTTTTCCGAACTCACTCGGATTTTTGTATAGCGACAAGCGCATTCACGTGCGCCCCATATAGCGGACCCTGTGCGCTATGACAAAAACCTCACACGTCTCAAAACTCCCTCCCGCGACGTGACAAGACCCGGACAAGGACCTCACTAAAAATTGATGGCCTAGTGATGCCATGGTAAAACCTTGCAACAGACACTCGTCTGCACTCGCTAAGGAATAGCCATGAAAAAGACAGGGACAGGCCTCTTCGCCATACTCGCGTTGCTCTGCGCCTTCACCGTACAGGCCAGAGAAACCCAGGTAACAGACGCCTCAATCGTCAAAGCCATCATCCAGGAATCCATCGACAGCTACCCCGGCAACTGCCCATGCCCCTACAACTCCGCCCGCAATGGCAGTCAATGTGGCAAACGCAGCGCGTACAGCCGCAAAGGCGGCTACGCACCCATCTGCTACAAGGAAGACGTTACTAAAGAAATGATCAACGACTACCGACGCCGCCTGAAAGACTGACCCGACGAGACGCAATGGCCGTCACCTACACGGCACGGCCATCACCACGCATTCAACCCAACCGAGAAGCAGGCAACACCGCCCGCCACCAAGGCCTGCCTAAACTACGTGGCCGCGCTTCAACCTGCATCTGCGGATGCGCCAACAGCATCGGCATATCCCGCAACCGTATCCACGGCTCGCTGTGCCAGTGCAACATACTTACCGACAACCCCGGCCACTGCAGCATGCTCAGGTTCGGCGTGCAGTCATCGAACGGCACCTGCCCATCCCGCAACGCAGGCACCACCTCATGGGTAATCCACTGCCGTAACCCACGATTCTCTGCGTGATAGTGATGTACCATCATCGCGTACGCCCCCGACTCACTGACCATCAGCTCTGACTGTGTTTCGCCGTGCAGGTCGAGCGTGATCATCCGGTGCTGGTCAGCGTCCAGCTTGCGCAGCGTTCGCTCGTTCAATGGCCAGCCGATCATGCGACCCAGATCGCGGGCACTGAACCAGGGTTGGTTTTCGAGGAGGAGGGCGAGGAGTTGGCGGTTGTGGCGGTGGAAGGGGGTTGGGGTGAGGAGCTTAGTCATCTGCCACCTCCGAAACGGAATGCGGACGAGAGTCGGATTTATAGCGCGAACTGGTCATGATGAACCTCTGGATGCTTTCTTAGGGCAAGAATTTAGGTGCCGGGAGCTAAGAAACCCACCAGAGACGGGCCGGACATATTCCCCTTTCGGGTCTTGTATTCGCCCACTCCCGGCATAAAACGTGACCTTTCCTGCAGGCGTAGGGAAACCGCTGGCGCAAAAAAGCCGCATGGCTGTCGGGTGCGGAGGACCGCTCTGGTTTTCGAGTTTCTTAGGCTCGGGTTGAGGAGGTTAGGGCGATTGGTTGATGTCGTCAATCTCCAGCATGTGCCGAAAAGGCTGCGGATTCCGTAGGAATTTACGTCAAAGGGATCGAAAATACGTCAAGCCTACACCCTGCTGAAAATTGACCTGGACAGATCAGAAAACCTCCATATACTGTTTTTTCATACAGTTAAAGTCCTGCCATTCTCCTCTCAAAGCCGCGTGCCGTCCTTTTCGTTTAGAGCGAAATCAGGAATTTACATCCCGTGATAAAGGAATAGAATGGTGATCGTTCGTCACACGTTTGACCCAGAGGAAAATGGCTCATGAATCTCTTTGAAGCCGCAATGCCCGAATCATCTCAAATGAGCCAGCCTGTCTCCTTTTCTGATCCACATCCAGCTCAAGACATAGACCTTTTGCGCAGGCTTCTTGAAATCTATGATCAAGGGCAGTTGGCAGCGAAGCTCAACGAGATCGGATCACCGCACTGCCGTGAGACGGTGAATCGCTGGGTCAAGGGTAAGTCGACGCCCCGCCTTACCTACAACGAGTACAAGCATCTCGAGTCGTTGCTTCCAACCCAGCCAACGTATAAGCCGTCGTTTACGTTTATCGATCTGTTCGCTGGTATAGGCGGCATTCGTAAGGGGTTTGAGGCGATTGGAGGCGAGTGCGTTTTCACCTCGGAGTGGAACACGTATGCCGTCAGAACTTACAAGGCAAACCACTATTGTGATCCAAAGCGCCATAAATTCAATCAGGATATCCGTACGGTAACCCTCTCTGACAAACCAGAAATCAGTGACGAAGACGCCTATCGGAATATTGATCGCGAGATCCCTGATCACGATGTGCTTCTTGCGGGATTCCCGTGCCAGCCATTTTCGCTGGCGGGCGTATCCAAAAAGAACTCGCTTGGCCGCAAGCACGGGTTTGAATGTGAAACTCAAGGGACGCTTTTCTTTGACGTAGCCCGGATTATTGCCGCAAAACGGCCATCTGCGTTTCTTCTTGAGAACGTCAAGAATCTCAAAAGCCATGATAAGGGCAATACATTCCGAATCATTTGTGAAGCATTGGACGAGCTCGGATATGAAGTCGCCGACGTCAATGCCCCAAAGGGTTCAGACCCCAAGGTGATCGATGCGAAGCATTTCGTGCCACAACACCGCGAGCGAATCGTGTTGGTCGGATTTCGACGGGACTTGAACGTGCACGGGGGCTTCACGCTTCGTGACATTGAGAAGCTCATACCGAAACAGCGTCCCAGCTTTGGGGATCTCCTGGACAAGGAAGTGGATAGCAAATACATCCTTACCCCGAAGCTTTGGGATTATCTCTACCGTTACGCAGAGAAACATCGCCAGAAAGGCAATGGCTTCGGCTTTGGGCTTACCCGTCCCAATGATGTTGCACGCACGCTGTCTGCGCGATATCACAAGGACGGATCTGAAATATTGGTAGACCGAGGTTTTGTAGAGCACCTTGATTTCAATAGCGAGCTGAATCAGCTCAATCGCCCACGCAGGCTGACCCCTCATGAGTGCTCGCGGCTGATGGGCTTTGATAAGCCAGGTGAGAGCAAATTTGTCATCCCGGTTTCGGATACACAGGCGTACCGGCAGTTCGGTAACTCTGTTGCGGTGCCGGTTTTTGAGGCGGTAGCACGATTGATGAAGGATCGGATTATAGCTGCTAAAGCCAAAACTGCTGACAATCAAAATCAGTTGGAATTCTCACTGCCTGCTTAATGTCGAAGATAACTTCTATACAAGCCGGGACGCCCATCTCGGTCTGGAGGTTCCTTGGCTGATATTGTTGACGTAGCAACTCGCTCCCAAATGATGTCTGGTATTCGGGGGAAAAATACTTCTCCTGAGCTGTTAATTCGTAAAGCTCTTCACGCACGCGGCTTTCGTTTCCGTATACACGCTGCACACCTGCCTGGAAAACCTGACTTACTGTTCCCCAAATACAAAGCCGCCGTATTCATTCACGGCTGCTTCTGGCACGGACACGCTTGCAGGTACTTTAAGATTCCTAAGACTCGTCCAGAATTCTGGATGGAAAAAATTGGGAAAAATCAGGCCCGAGACAGCGACCAGGAACGATCTTTGAACTCGCAAGGTTGGAGGATACTGGTCGTATGGGAATGCGCAGTACGGTCTATGAAAAAAGAAAAATCTTCACTTCTGGTTGACCTGATCGCAGATTGGCTGGTAAATGGATCCAATTATTTTCAGATCGATGAAGGTACGTTGAGAAATGAGAGTTTTTGGGGGCAGACCTAGATATTTGACGGGTTGCAAAGCGGGAGCGTGATGCGGGCTACTTAGCTTCCGTACAGCGTCAGGCTCTGTGGTGGAAGCTTTGAATCAAAAAATGGTCGCATTGACGATGGCGTAGTGTTGAAAGAGTAAAATTTGCATTCGGCCTATGAAGACTTTGGCTTATGTATCAGGTTAAATTTTCAATTTTGACTGAGCTGTAATATAGGACGGAGCATTTGGACAGTTTTTTAAAGTGGGTTCACGAAAAAAGTACCGGTGATTGGTATATATACGGTAAGCGACTATCGGGTAATGATACCGGCTTGACTGGCGGAAAGCAGGTTGGCATATATATTCATAAACCTGTAGCTATCATAGCATTTCCCTCCATAGATACGAAATTGGTTAAGAATCCACGCTATGCAGTCAGAGCTAAAATAAGTTCGCACTCTTTTCCTGAACAAGGCCTTCATGTGATCTATTACAATGATAAGTTTTTTGGAGGAAGCCGTAACGAAAGCCGGATAACAAAATGGAATACTGATTTTAAAGGTAGTCCTGTTCAGGATCCAGAAAATACTGGGGCGCTTATTCTATTCGCATTTCATATGCCGTCAGAGACGCAGGATGCAGATTTTGTAGACGTATGGCTTTGCAATGGATTAGAGGAAGAAAGATTTTTAGAAGATCTGATGGGAGAGATTGTGCCCGGCGGGTGGATGGCTGAAAGAGGAGATAGATTATTTTCAGACTTTAGCGCAGGGTTTGCGGTGGCACCTAGTGCTGTAGCTATACCTGAAAGCTGGACTGATTCTTTTCCAAGTGGTGAAGAAATAATTTCTCATTTGCTAAAGAGCTTTAAGTGGAATGGAGATACACCAGATGCTTTAATTGTTGAGCGTCGAAAAAAAGAGTATAGCTTATTTCGTCAAGTGGAAGAGTTGCATACGTTGCATCATGTTAAAAAAGGCTTTCGTTCAGTTGATGAATTTATGCAGATGGCTAACTCAGTCAGTAATCGGCGAAAATCAAGGTCAGGTCGTTCTTTAGAGATTCACCTGGTTCATTTGTTTAGGCAGTTTGGTTTGTTAGATTTTAGTAATCAATGTCAAACCGAAGTTAAAAAAAGACCTGATTTTATATTCCCATCATGTACAGCATACCATGATGAAAATTTTCCTTCATCAAACCTAAGAATGCTTGCGGTGAAAACTACTTGTAAGGATAGATGGCGGCAGGTATTGAACGAGGCCAGCAGGGTGAGCCGTATACATTTGTTTACTCTACAAGAAGGAGTATCTGTAAATCAATTCAGTGAGATGGTGAGTGAAGGCGTTTCTTTGGTTGTGCCCAAAACTTTACATACTAAATATCCAGAAGCGTTACGTTGCCATCTATTGACTTTAGGTGATTTTATAAACGAGATGCGGGCATTGAAAAAATAGTAGCTCTGCCTATAAGGCAATATCATTCTGTGTGATTTTGCCTTGTGAAAGAAAAGATACATATGCATAAGTTGGAGGTTTTGAAGCTACTTAACTTTGATTATTGAAAGGATGAAAAATGACAGGGCCATCTTTAGTATTTCTCCGCAACGAGGCTGATGAAAAAGAGGGGTTAGGGGATGCTGGGATAGAGACTTTCCGTGATGCTCCTTATGCGAGTTGTGCTCGTGAAGCAGGACAGAACTCTCGGGATGCGATTCAAAATAACAGCGATCCAGTTAGAATGACTTTTGATGTAATTGATGTTTCGGTCGATAATATACCAGATTTTGAAAAGCTTATAAGTGCTATAGATAGTTGTGCTAAAACAGCGGTAAGTGAAAAAGAAATAGACTTTTTTACCAGTGCTGCTGCGGTTGTTGCGCGTAAAACTATTCCGATCTTACGAATAGCCGATTATAATACTGAGGGGCTGATAGGTCCTCCCGATGACCCTGCTAGTCCTTTTAATGCCTTGCTTAAAGGTGCTGGAGTAAGTAAGAAAGATAACGAGACGTCTGGAGGTTCATTCGGTATTGGGAAAAATGCTTCTTTCGCCGTTTCTGATCTACAAACTGTGTTTTATTCTTCGCTGTATGAAGATAAGGTTTCTGGAGAGTCTAAGTTTGCTGCCCAAGGAAAAGTTAAGCTTGTCTCTCACTTCGACAGTGACGAATCGAATCGTCGTGCAATAGGATACTGGGGGGGGCCAAACTTTCGTGCGATTACTGATTTAGCATCATTGCCTGAATGGATGCGACGTGATGAGCTTGGCACATCGATATTCTGTCTCGGGTTTAGAGAAGCGCCAGATTGGGCAGAACGAATGGTCTGCTCTTTAGTTATGAATTTTTTTGTAGCAATACAGTCAGGTGACATGGTTTTTGAGGTGGATTCGGGTAGGTTTAAGATTAATAAGAATACCCTTGAAGCCCTCATGTCTAATGTATCTATAGTTGCAGCGGCAGCACAGTCTGGATTTAAAAGTGACTTGGATTTTGCTCGAGAATTACACACTTGCCTCATATCTGATGCTTCTGAGCTAAGTGTTTTTAATATTCCAGGTTTAGGTGAAATAAAAGCTCGTGTTTTGATTGGTGACGGGTTGCCAAAGCGAATAGGGTTTGTCCGTAACGGAATGCTAATTACTGATAATCTTCGACATTTCGATAAGCCTTTGTCTAGGTTTCCCAGCTCGCTTGACTTTATCGCACTTGTAGAGCCGGAAAACAATGAAGCTAGTAAGATATTTAAAAATCTAGAAAATCCAGCGCATAATGCCTTTTCAGCTGAGCGTATTGCAGACTCAAAAAAGCGAGCATCTGCGACGAAGGCGATGCGTGAGCTAGGTGATAAACTGCGAAGCCTTATTAAGGATGTTACCGGAGTTAAGTCTCAGGACTCTACTGTTATAGATGAGCTTGGAAAGTTTTTTGCGAATGCTGGGAAAACAGAATTTTCATCTACGGAAGGTTCTGAAGATGATCCCGAAACTTACACATATAAAGCGGCCTCTAAAAAGCCTAAAAGTACATTTACCCCAAACTCAGGTATAAAAGCCGGTACCAGTCATTCCGGCGGTTTCAGGGATAATAGTAAAAGCCAAAATAGCGGTGGACGAAACGGCTCTCACGAGAGCGCTCAAAAGGATGGTAGTAATTTCAAGGAAGGTAAGGCGATACAACTAAATGATGTTCGAAATCGCATCTGTACCGCCGAGAATAGTAAATCCACACGAGAAATATTTTTTGACTCTGAGTTTCACGGTAAGATTTTTTTATTTATACACGCTTTAGGGTTAAATAATCCACAAGTTCTTTTTCCAGTTGAAACAAGCTTAGGTGTTATTAGAGGTGAATCGATTTTGGTAGATGTGGTTGCCAAAAAGAGATGCTCATTGAAAGTTTCATTTTCGGAGCTATACAACGGGCCTATCGAAGTTCTGGCGTCTGTTGCTGGTGAGGAGGCGTCTGTATGAGGCTTACAGATAATACAAGGTTTCCTCATCCGGTCCTAGGGCCGTTTACTGGAGATTATAAAGAGGGTGAATTTTCTGTTGAGTTTGATATCACTGAGAGTAGAGTGACAGGCGCGCTTTCTCTTAGCTACGAGATCATTTTGACTGAGCCAAATTTGTCAGAATTGGTTAATTGTGGCGTTGCGACGGTTGGATGCATTGTTCGATGTGCGCACACATTTTATAGTGATGTTCGTACCCTTTCTTATAAGGTAGGGCTTACTGATTTTTCTTCAGGTTTGCTTCTGAATTCAGTTACGCTGCGTCCCGTAATTTGGCTTAACAAAGATATTCCTGAGTGGAATCCGTCCTCCCTGCATCCAGAGTTCTCCTCTCCTATTTCTCTTAAGGCTGGTAATATTTTGGCAGTAGCTGCCGAGACGGAAATAAGCGTCGGGCAGGAAAAGCTAGCACCTATAGAAAGTATTTTTGAACTTAGTAAATCTGCTGACGTTAGTGAGAGTGAAATGCGTGTTGATTTAGAAAGTGATCGAATTTCTATTTTTGTATCTCCTGTCGCGTTCGAACTGATTGATTTGCTTAGGCAGAAGAGTTCAACTCTTTCTGTTGTAATGAGTGCTATATATCTACCTGCAGTAATGGAGGTGCTTGATCGCCTACGCGAAGAGGGCGAGTCTTATGAGGGGCGGCGATGGTATACTCCTTTCACTCAGAAGTGTATATCCAAAAATATAAGTATTGATTCTTCTATGTCGATTTTAGAAGAGGCTCAAAAATTACTTGAATATCCCATCCTATCTCTTCGCAGTTGCACAGAGGATAAGTAATATGACGATCCCCAGACTCATGTACATGTCCCAAGAAAAACTGAATGAACTCAAAGGCACGATTGTGGACAATCTAAGCCGTTATCATGGAGGTGATTTTTTAGACCTCGCTAAAGATAATGGCTGGAATATCACTAGCGAGTTGGTTGGGGTCAATCTAGATATGCTGCGTACTCTTGATGCTGTCAATGCGGCGGCGGATACGGACGCTGATAATTCAATAATCGTTTACAACGCTCTTGTTGGAATGACTCCAGCGCTCGCAATGGAACCCAGAGTTTGGACTCGCTTTACGCATGTTGAATGTATTGATTATTCTCGAGCACGTTGGTCTCTAGTTGGAAGCGAAGAGGATCAACGTAAACAAGTTCTAAAGCATTTTTTTGCAGTTGGTCGGACAGGAGTTCGCGACGATAACTCTATTTCTAGACTCTGGTGGAACATGCATATTGCCACTAGTGCCGGTCCCACCAATCCGGAAGCTTGTCTTCGTCTTCTTCTAAAAACCGCGGATATTCGTCAGGCAATGGTGGAGCGTCCTACAGTTGTCGCTAGAAAGCCTCTTATCAGAGGAATATTTCGCGCTATGTTAACTAACCAATGGATAACTTCTAGCGAAAATTCGTTTCGAAGGTTTATGGTTGAGTTGAATGTAGATGCTGGTGGTTTGCTTTTTGAAATTGGCTCGGAATCTGAAATCGATGATGTTATTTTGAACTGTGCTCAGAAAGCGCAAAGCTATTTAAAAGCGCGTTAGTTAGACGCATTAGAGATACTAAGATTGTTGATAAGTTCAGCTTGAAAAAAATCCTAAAAGTTATTGCTTTAATTTTTTGTTAAAAGGCCAAAAACATTTCTGCTTTTGGCTTTTAGTGTTCAAACTATCTAAGTCTAGCTAGGCTATCAATCCCAGCTCAACGCCCCACCTCTCTGATACTCAATAACCCGAGTGCTTTCCTTCAAGCCAATCTGGCTCAAACGGCGGTTAGCGATGAAATTCAGATAGTCTTCCATCATCGCTGCGTTCATGCCGAGTACGCCGCGGGGCATGGTGTCGCGGGCGTATTCGATTTCCAGCTGGGTGCGTTGCTGGATCATCTGCGCGCACGTTGCGCACGGGGGACTCTATGGTCTGATGATTGCGATGCCGCTAACGGGCTACTTGGGCACGGGGGCACCTACTGACTTCGGACTGTTCAGCGTGACAGGCTTCAATGAAACCAAGCGGCTGGCCAGCCAATCGAGCAGCGCTTTGAGCAAAGTTCAAACCCCTAGCCCACCGATCAATCCAGCACCTCCAGATAAGGTTATATGCCCGCTTTTTGCTGTGACAAATGAAGCGAAAACGGTTTATTGAATGCGGGATGGTTGCACTGGTAATGCGGGACAAGCACTTTATTTGTGTTTTTCTCTTTGTAAGTGTCAACGCTATTATTGCAGGTCTAGCAGCTTATCCGGGGTCAGCGTCTTTTTTTCGTCGGTTCGGGCCGTTCACGACTTAGGGGAAAATAGAAATTCGCAGGCTGGAAGTATCAAGGTGCTACTAGTCGGTACTGTCGACCGGTTTATCTGCGACAAACTTGTGCTGTAACTGCCGAGTTCTGTATGGAACTTGGCCAGCACGCCAGGAATTCGGCAGGGCCGCGAACATCGTCACTCGGCTCCCGAAAGGATATTAAAATCAGGGATGTTTACGCATGACGTCGTCACATCAACACGTATCGAACAACTCCAATGTCTCGTATGAACTATCCTCTGTACAGCAGGGTATCTGGCTCGGTCAGATAGCGAATTCGGACATACCGCTGTACAACATCGGCATGACGCTGGAGATCAAAGGTGATCTCGATATTCCGATGTTCGAGAAGGCTATCAAGCTCGTTGCCAAGCATAACGATGCGCTACGGCTTGCCTTGTTCCAGGACGGTGATATAGCCCGGCAGAGGGTGCTGCCATCTGTCGATATCACACTCGCGCTCGTCGATTTTTCAGACTACGGTGACAGTGTCGAGCGAGCGCAGGAATACCTTCAACACGCATTTTCCCGACCGTTCAATCCATTGGAAGGCATTCTTTGGGAGGCGCAGCTCGTACGGTGCAGTGCATCCCGTCACTACTGGCTGGGCCGCTACCATCATTTGGTCATGGACGGCGCAGGGGTGACGCTGTTTTGCCATGCAGTCGAGAAGGCCTACAACAATTTACTGGTGGGCATCGACGCGTTCGAGGAAGACCCTTCCTACAGCGACTTCCTGGCCAAAGACCAGGCCTATCTGAATTCGCCGCGCCTGGAGCGTGACCGGTCGTTTTGGCGCGAACGTTACGCACATATACCGCCATCCCTGCTGCAGTGGTCCGGCGACCATGCCGTGGGTTCGATGTGCAAGAGCGGTCATATTCGCTCGACGATCAAGCGTGACCTGTTCAATGCTGTGGC
This sequence comes from Pseudomonas sp. P129, assembly GCF_020312195.1. NCBI lineage: Bacteria > Pseudomonadati > Pseudomonadota > Gammaproteobacteria > Pseudomonadales > Pseudomonadaceae > Pseudomonas > Pseudomonas sp. P129. The sequence goes on from NZ_JAGPYS010000001.1 coordinate 1,000,586, forward strand.
CGCGGTTGCCACCGAGCATGGCCTTTCTCCTGTCACGGTATTCTTTGCAGTCGTCAGTGCCTATTTTTCACGCGTCGGTGGTGCAGAAGAAGTCATCATCGGCATGCCCCTGCATAACCGCACGACGGCCCGCCAGAAGCAGACGATCGGGATGTTTTCTTCTGTCATCCCGGTCGGCGTACGGGTTGACCCCAATCGTTCCCTGCTCGAATTGATGGGCGATGTGGCCGCCGAATTGCGACGCTGCTACCGCCACGAGCACTTCCCGATTGCCGAACTGAATCGCGCTCTGAATATTGGCCATTCCAGGCGCAAGCAGATCTTCGATATCACGCTTTCATTCGAAAAATTTGACGCAGACTTTGTCTTTGGCGGCGCCCCTTCGAAGGCGATCAGGATGTACAGCGGCTTCGATCAGACGCCGCTCTCAATCGCTATCTGTGATTACTATTCGGATGAAGACGTAGTCGTTGACTTCAACTTCAATCTGGCCTGCTTTCGCCCGGACGAAGTTGAGCGGATTCGGGACCGCATTACGCTGCTCCTGGAGTCGGTTGCCGCTCATGAATCGACGCCGATTGGCCAGCTTGCGCTTATGGGGGAAGCGGAACGCCGGCAAGTGCTTGTCGATTTCAACGCGACACATCAGGCCTTGCAACAGGATCTATTGGTCCATCAGCTTTTCGAACAGCAAGCGCAGCAGCAGCCCCAAGCGCTTGCACTGGTCTGCGGCGACGAGCGTGTGACCTACGCTGAGCTCAGCGAACGCAGCAATCAGGTGGCTGATGTCTTGCTGTCGCTGGGCATTGCTCCGGACGACCGTGTAGCGATCTGTGTGGAGCGCAGTGTGGAGATGGTGGCGGGCTTGCTGGGGATTCTGAAGGCGGGCGGTGCCTACGTGCCGCTGGACCCTGGGTATCCGCCGGAGCGGTTGCGCTACATGCTGGAGGACAGCGCGCCGGTGGCGGTGCTGGTGCAGCGTACGACCCGGGACTTGCTGGGTGCGTTGGCGATGCCGGTGCTGGATCTGCAAAGCGTGAACCGGGCGGCTGAAGCCGAGCATGACTGCGTGTTGCCGACGGTCGCGCCACAGCACCTGGCTTATGTGATCTATACCTCGGGTTCGACCGGCCAGCCCAAGGGCGTGATGATCGAGCATCGCAATCTCGTGAACCTGGTGGCGTGGCATTGCGAGGCGTTCAATCTGACCCATCGCAAGCGGGTTTCGAGCGTGGCGGGCGTCGGTTTCGATGCTTGCGTCTGGGAACTATGGCCAGCGCTGTGCGTGGGAGCCAGCCTGTCGCTGTTGCCTGGACAAGCGCTTGGCAATGATGTCGATGTGCTGCTGGGATGGTGGCGTCGGCAAGAACTGGATGTGAGCTTCTTGCCTACGCCGATTGCCGAGATTGCGTTCGCCCAAGGGATTGAGCCGGCGTCGCTGCAAACGTTGCTGATCGGTGGAGACCGGTTGCGTCAGTTTCCCAATCCGGATAGTCGGGTTGCGCTGATCAACAACTATGGTCCGACCGAGACTACGGTTGTGGCCACATCCGGTCTGATCGATGCAACGCAGTCGGTATTGCACATAGGCCGTCCGATAGCCAATACGCAGGTTTACCTGTTGGATGCACACGGCCAGCCGGTACCCATCGGGGTGAGCGGCGAGATTTATATCGGCGGCGCAGGGGTTGCCCGGGGTTATCTGAACAGGCCGGAACTGACGGCGGAGCGTTTTCTGGATGACCCGTTCAGTGCCGAACCGGCGGCGCGGATGTACAGGAGTGGCGATCTGGGGCGCTGGTTGTCTGACGGCAATATCGAGTACCTGGGGCGCAATGACGATCAGGTCAAGCTCCGGGGAGTTCGTATCGAGCTGGGCGAGATTGAGGCGCAACTGAGACAGATCGCGGACATCAGGGACGCGGTGGTGATTGCCCAAGAGGATACGCCGGGTGAAAAGCGTCTGACGGCGTATTACACGATTCAGGAAGCTGCACAGGCGATTACGGCACAGACGTTACGTGCTGCCTTGCAGGCGAGGCTGCCGGAATACATGGTGCCGGCGGCGTATGTGAAATTGTCCGAATGGCCGCTGACGCCGAACGGCAAGCTGGATCGGCGGGCATTGCCGGCGCCGGGGGACGACGCTTATGCCAGTCGTGACTACGAGGCGCCGGCAGGCGAAGTCGAGCGTGCGCTGGCGGATATCTGGCAGGAGCTGCTCGGTGTTGATCGGGCGGGGCGCAATGATCACTTCTTCGAGCTGGGTGGGCATTCGCTGCTGGCGATGAGGCTTATCTCCCTGGTCCGGCAGCGTTTGAACGTGGAGTTGGAACTGGCCGCGTTATTCGCCCATCCGCAGCTCGAGGCGCTTGCCTGCGTGGTGGCGCAGGCACAAAACAATACGTTGCCGCAGATTGTGCAAACGTCACGAGAGGCGCGACTGCCGCTGTCGTTTGCTCAGCAACGGTTGTGGTTTCTGGCGCAAATGGAAGGTGCCAGCGCTGCTTACCACATACCGGCGGGGCTGCGCATCGTCGGCGCGCTGGATGAGGCGGCCTTGCAACGTGCGTTGAACCGCATTGTGGCGCGTCACGAAGTACTGCGCACAACGTTTGTCCAGACCGGGGATCAGGCCGTAGAGCTGTGCATCCATCCCGAGGAAACAGGCTGCCCGTTGCGCAAGTACGATCTCACGACGCATGCCGATAGCTCGAGTGAGTTGGCACGACTGATGGACGAAGAAGCCGTCGGGCGCTTCGATCTTCAGCAGGGACCGCTGATTCGAGGGAGTCTGGTTCGGCTGGGCGATCAAGAGCATGTGTTGCTGTTGACGATGCACCACATCGTATCGGATGGCTGGTCGATGGGCGTGTTGACGCGCGAGTTGGGAGCACTCTACGCGAGCGGTTGCCAAGCTGAGGCAGACCCGTTGCCGCAGTTGTCGATCCAGTACGCGGACTATGCGGTGTGGCAACGAGGCTGGTTGAGCGGCGCGGTATTGCACAAGCAAAGCATCTACTGGCAGACCGCTCTACTCGATGCGCCGGCATTGCTGATGTTGCCCTCTGATCGTGTCCGTCCGGCGCAGCAGGACTATACGGGCGATGCGGTGCCCGTGGTGCTGGATGCGACGCTGAGCCACGAGCTCAAGGCGCTGAGTCGACGGCACGGCACGACCCTGTTCATGACATTGCTGGCGGGCTGGGCGACGGTATTGAGTCGTTTGTCGGGGCAGGATGAGGTGGTGATCGGTTCGCCGGTGGCGAACCGGATGAGCGCTGAGGTCGAGGGCCTGATCGGGTTTTTTGTCAATACCCTGGCGTTGCGCGTGAATGTGTCGAACGATCCGACGGTCGAGACATTGCTGAGTCGCGTCAAGGCCTGCACGCTGGAGGCGTATGAACACCAGGATCTGCCGTTCGAGCAGGTGGTGGAGTTGCTCAAGCCGGTGCGCAGCTTGTCCCATAGTCCGCTGTTCCAGGCGATGCTGTCGTGGCAGAACACGCCGCCGGCAGAACTGGCGTTGGCGGGGCTGGAGCTAACGCTGCTGGATTCGGTAGCACGCACCACCAAGTACGATGTGTCCCTCGACTTGGCGGAGGTGGAGGGACGGATCGTCGGTTCGCTGGAATATGCCACGGCGCTGTTCGACCGCGAGACGGCCCAACGCTACGTGGCGTATCTGGAACGGGTGCTGCGTGCGATGGTCGAGAACGAGCGCCAGGTTGTGGGCGCGATCGAGCTTTTGGGCGAAACCGAACGTCGGCAAGTGCTTGTCGAGTTCAACGCGACACATCATGCCTGGCAACAGGATCTATTGGTCCATCAACTTTTCGAACAGCAAGTGCAGCAGCAGCCTCAAGCGCTTGCACTGGTGTGCGGCAACGAGCGTGTGACATACGCGGACCTCAACGAACGCAGCAATCAGGTGGCTGATGTCTTGCTGTCACTGGGCATTGCTCCGGACGACCGCGTGGCGATCTGTGTGGAACGCAGTGTGGAGATGGTGGTGGGCTTGCTGGGGATCCTGAAGGCGGGCGGTGCCTACGTGCCGCTGGACCCTGGGTATCCGCCGGAGCGGTTGCGCTACATGCTGGAGGACAGCGCGCCGGTTGCGGTGCTGGTGCAGCGTACGACCCGGGACTTGCTGGGTGCGCTGACGATGCCGGTGCTGGATCTGCAAAGCGTGAACCGGGCGGCTGAAGCCAGGCATGATCGTGTGTTGCCGACGGTCACGCCACAGCACCTGGCTTATGTGATCTATACCTCGGGTTCGACCGGTCAGCCCAAGGGCGTGATGATCGAGCATCGCGCCATTGTGAACCGCCTGTTGTGGGCACAGGACCAATATCGGCTGAGTCGCGAAGACCGCGTCTTGCAAAAGACACCGTTCGGTTTTGACGTGTCGGTCTGGGAATTTTTTCTACCCTTGCTCGCGGGTGCGCAATTGGTGATCGCGCGTCCGGGAGGCCATCAGGACCCCGAGTATCTGGCCGGGTTGATCGCAGACTCGGGTGTCACGATATTGCATTTCGTACCGTCCATGTTGCAGAGCTTCCTCAATCAGGCTGGCCCGCTGGCCTGTAGCACATTGCGGCAGGTGTTCTGTAGCGGCGAGGCGTTGCCCTATAGTTTGCAAAAGCACTTCGAGCAACGCTTTGCACATGTGCAATTGCATAACCTGTATGGCCCCACTGAAGCCGCTGTCGACGTCACCTACTGGCACTGTGTGCCCGACCTGCATGCGGGGATCGTGCCGATCGGCCGGCCGGTCGCCAATACCCGGATGTACCTGCTGGACCCGCACATGCAACCGGTCCCGGTTGGCGTCTGCGGCGAGATTTATATCGCGGGTGTACAGCTCGCGCGCGGCTATTTGAATCGTGATGCGCTGACCGCAGAGCGGTTCGTGAAAGACCGTTTCAGCAACGACCCGACGGCGCGGATGTACAGGAGCGGCGATTTGGGGCGTTGGCTGGCGGACGGCAATATCGAATACCTGGGACGCAACGACGATCAGGTCAAGCTCCGTGGCTTCCGTATCGAGCTGGGCGAGATTGAGGCGCAGCTGGCTGGGTGCCCTGGTGTCGGAGAGGCGGTGGTGATTGCCCGGGAAGACACGCCGGGTGATAAGCGTCTGATCGCGTATTACACGACGCGAGAAGCTAAAGAGACTATTGCGGTGCAGACGCTACGGGCGGCCTTGCAGGCGAGTCTTCCGGAGTACATGGTGCCGGCCGCGTATGTGAAATTGCCGGGGTGGCCGCTGACACCTAACGGCAAGCTGAATCGCCGGGCGTTGCCTGTGCCGGAGGCTGACGCTTATGTGAGCCGCGGCTACGAAGCGCCGTGCGGGACGGTCGAGAGGGCGCTTGCCGAAATCTGGCAAGAGCTGCTTGGTGTCGAACGGGTGGGTCGCCACGATCACTTCTTCGAGCTGGGTGGGCATTCGCTACTGGCCGTCAGTCTGATGGGCCGGATGCGTCAAGCGGGAATGTCGGCGGATGTGCGGATGCTGTTTGCCCAGCCAACCCTTTCGGCGTTTGCCGAGGTATTGGGTAACGGTCATGAGGTGGAAGTACCCGCCAACGGAATCGTGGTCGGGTGCACACGAATTACACCGTCGATGTTACCGCTCGCGGACCTGAGCGAGGACGCCATCGAGCGGATTGTGCGTGCTGTGCCAGGCGGGACGGCGAACGTCCAGGATATCTATGCACTGGCGCCACTGCAGGAAGGGGTGTTGTTCCACCACCTTGCGTCGGTCGAGGGTGACCCCTATCTGCTAAATACGCGTTTTGCGCTGCCAAGCGAAGATCACTTGAAGGCGTTTGTGCGGGCACTTCAGGGCGTGATTGCCAGGCATGACATCTTGAGAACAGCAGTGCTGTGGGAGGGGCTTGACGAGCCGGTTCAGACAGTCTGGCGCGAAGCGCCATTGGCCGTGGAGGCGTTGGCGCTGAAGGCGGCCGACGGAGACATCGAACAGCAACTCCAGGAGCGCTTCGACCCCAGGCATTTCCGGCTGGATTTGACGAAAGCGCCCTTGATGAAGATGGCTTACGCCTACGACGAAGCGAATAGTCGCTGGGTGGCGATTCTGCTGTTTCACCACATGGTGCTGGACCATATGGCGCTGGAAGTGGTGCAACATGAGGTGCAGGCGGATCTGCTGGGGCAGGCAGCCGGCCTGCCGGATTCGGTACCCTATCGCAATCATGTGGCGCAGGCGCGATTGGGCGTAAGCCAAGCGGCGCATGAAGCGTTCTTCCAGGAAATGCTCGGTCAGGTGACAGAACCGACGCTGCCATTCGGTTTGCACGATGTGCAGGGCGACGGTCGGGACATCAAGCAAGCCAGGCAGGCGGTTTCCGCAGATCTGGCGGGCAGGATCCGTCGGCAAGCCAGGAGCCTGGGCGTTAGTGCTGCCAGCCTGCATCATCTGGCCTGGGCGCAGGTGCTGGGGCGCACGTCGGGCCGGGAAGACGTGGTGTTCGGTACGGTGTTGCTGGGACGCATGCAGGGTGGCGACGGCGCCGACCGCTCGTTGGGGATGTTCATCAACACCTTGCCGTTGTGCTTGAACGTCGGTGAGCAAGGCGTGCGTGAGGGGGTGAAGGCCACGCATGCCCGCCTGACCGCGCTGCTCGGTCACGAACATGCGTCGTTGGCGCTGGCGCAACGCTGCAGCGCCATTGCTCCGCCGTTGCCGCTGTTCAGCGCGCTGCTGAATTACCGCCACAGCGCCGAGCCGCAAGTCTCGGACCAGGGAGACCGCGCCTGGAGCGGAATCGAGGTCTTGGGCTGGAATGAGCGAACCAACTATCCGCTGACACTGGCTGTGGACGATCTGGGCGAGGGCTTTGCCCTGACCGTTCAAGCCAAGGCGGGGATTGATCCGCAGCGGGTATGTGCTTACATGGAGACGGCGCTGGAGAGTCTGGTCGACGCGCTGGAACACTCACCTGAGTCGTTGCTGCGCAGTCTGGAGATGCTGCCGCGATCCGAGCGTCAGTTGCTGCAGGAGTGGAATGCGACGGCCGTGGATTATCCGCAAGGCGCCTGCGTCCATCAGTTATTCGAAGCGCAAGTAGAAAAGACGCCAGAAGCGATTGCGCTGGTATTTGAGGCGCGCACATTCACTTATGCGCAACTGAATGCGCGTGCCAACCAGTTGGCGCATCATCTGATCGGGTTGGGCATCGGGCCGGATGACCGGGTGGCGATCTGCGTAGAACGCAGCCCGGAAATGGTGGTGGGCTTGCTGGGGATCCTGAAGGCGGGCGCTGCCTACGTGCCGCTGGACCCAGCGTATCCGGAGCAGCGGTTGCGCTACATGCTGGAAGACAGCGCGCCGGCGGCGGTGCTGGTGCAGAGCGCGACCCGGGCGTTGCCGGGCGAGTTAGCGGTGCCGCTGCTGGACCTGGAAGGCGGGTGCTGGGAAGCTGAGGCTGACCATGATCCAGTGGCGCGAGCCGTCAAGCCGGATCATCTGGCCTATGTGATCTATACCTCAGGCTCGAGCGGCCAACCCAAGGGCGTGTTGATCGAGCAAAGGGGCTTTCTAAACCTGATGCACTGGTATCTGGCCGAGCTGAAACTGGCGTCCGATGATGCCGTGCTGCTTGTTTCCTCCTACAGCTTCGATCTGACGCAAAAAAATATCCTGGGGCCGTTGTTGGTCGGTGGAACACTGCACCTGGCCAGAGAGGCTTTCATTCCAGAGGTGCTGCTGGAGCAGATTCAACGCGAGCATATTACCCATATCAATCTTTCACCCAGTGCGTTCAACACACTCATCGATGCAAACGATTCAAGACAGCTCGACAGCATTCGCCGGGTGGTACTGGGCGGAGAGCCTATTCAAGTCGCCAGGCTGGAAATGCTTCCCGAGCCGAGGCCCGAATTCATTAACAGTTACGGGCCTACGGAGTGTAGCGACGTGGTGGCCTGGCACAGATTGATTGACGATATCGACTGTTATCGGTCTTCGGTGTTTCCAATCGGCCGTCCGATCGCGAACACACGGATTTACCTGCTGGATGCGCACGGCCAGCCGGTACCGATCGGGGTCAGCGGCGAGATTCATATCGGCGGTGCGGGGGTTGCCCGTGGCTATCTGAATCTGCCGGAACTGACGGCGGAGCGTTTTCTGGATGACCCGTTCAGTGCCGAGCCGGCGGCGCGGATGTACAGGAGCGGTGATCTGGGGCGCTGGCTGGCAGACGGCAATATCGAGTACCTGGGGCGCAGCGACGATCAGGTCAAGATTCGGGGTTTCCGTATCGAGCTGGGCGAGATCGAGTCGCAGCTGGCGGCTTGCCCTGGGGTCAGGGAGGCGGTGGTGTTGGTGCGCGAGCACCGCCCCGGCGACAAACGCCTGGTGGCGTACCTGACGGCGCGGGAAGGCGCCGTGTTGTCGGCGGCACAGTTGCGTGAGCAACTGTCGCAAGGGCTGGCGGAGTACATGATCCCGAGTGCCTTTGTAACGCTGGCGCGTTTCCCGCTAACGCCGAACGGCAAGCTGGATCGTCGGGCATTGCCGGCGCCGGAGGACGACGCTTATGCCAGTCGTGATTACGAGGCGCCAGCAGGTGAAGTCGAGCATGCGCTGGCAGAGATCTGGCAGGCGTTGCTGGGGCTGGAGCGGGTAGGGCGTCATGACCACTTCTTTGAACTGGGCGGCCATTCTTTACTGGCGGTGCAACTGGTTTCGCGTCTGCGTCAGCGCTTCGAAGTCGAGGTAGCACTGCGGGATGTGTTTGCCGAGCCGACACTGCAAGGTCTGGCACGTCAGGTGGCGAACGCCCGGCTATCGGCGCAGACGCCATTGACGCTGGTGGATCGCAATCTGCCATTGCCGCTGTCGTGGGCGCAGCAGCGCTTGTGGTTCCTCGATCAACTGGACCGGGCCGCGGGGGCTGCTTATCACATTCCGGCGGGACTGCGCTTGCGCGGCCGATTGAACAGAGACGCCTTGCAGGCCACGCTGGACCGGATCGTGGCGCGCCACGAAACCCTGCGCACCCATTTTGCCTTGCACGAGGGCCAGGCGATCCAGGTGATCGCGCCGGAGACCCAGGGTTTCGCCCTGGCGAGCCATGACCTGCGCGCTCTGGACAGCGCGGCACAACACGAGGCCGTAGAGCGGCTCGCTGGCGAGGAGGCGCTGGCGCCGTTCGACTTGTCGAGTGGTCCGCTGATTCGCGGGCGGCTTGTGCAACTGTCGGAGACGGAGCACATCCTGCTGGTGACGCAGCACCATATCGTTTCGGACGGTTGGTCGACGGGCGTTCTGCTGCACGAAATCGGTACGTTGTACCGCGCCTTCAGCCAAGGGCTGGCCGACCCTCTGCCGGCACTGGCCTTCCAGTATGTCGACTACGCGGCGTGGCAGCGGCGGTGGCTGCAGGGCGAAACCCTGCAAACGCAGGTCGATTTCTGGCGGCAGCACCTGAGCGGCGCACCGGCCTTGCTGGAGCTGCCAACCGACCATCGCCGCCCACCGTTGCGCAGTTATTCCGGCGGACGGGTGAGCCTGGCCCTGAGCCCGGCATTGACGGCAGGGTTGCGACAGTTGGGTCAGCGTCACGGTGCGACGCTGTTCATGACCTTGCTGGTGGGCTGGTCGAGTCTGCTGAGCCGCTTCAGCGGACAGGACGACGTGGTGATCGGCACGCCGGTGGCAAATCGTCCGCGCAGCGAACTGGAGTCGCTGATCGGCTTCTTCGTCAACACACTGGCGCTGCGCATCCGGCCGCAAGGGCACCTGAGCGTGGCGGCGTTGCTCGAGCAGGTCAAGGCGGTCATGCTGGCGGCGCATGCGCATCAGGACCTGCCGTTCGAGCAGGTGGTGGAGGCGTTGCAGCCCCCGCGCAGCCTGGGCCATAGCCCGATCTTCCAGGTCATGCTGGCGCTGAACAACACCCCGGGCGGCGGCGAACTCAGCCTGCCGGAGCTGAGCCTGGAGCCGCTGCAAGCACCGCACACGACGGCCCAGTTCGACCTGTCGCTTGCGCTGGTCGAGGCGGATGGCGGGTTGATCGGCTCTCTGGAATACGCGAGCGATCTGTTCGAACTTGCGACGATCGAGCGGATGGCGGGGCACCTGCAGGTACTTCTGGAAGGCATGGTGGCGGATGACCAGCAAGCGGTCGCAGAACTGCCGCTGCTGTCCTGCGAGCAACGTCGGCAGGTACTGGAGTCGTTCAACGATACGGCAGCGGCCTACCCGGCGGAAAAATTGCTCCATCAACTGTTCGAGGAGCAGGCGGCGCAACAACCGGATGCCTTGGCGGTGGTTGATGAAACCGCAAGCCTGACTTATGGCGAACTCAACGCCCGGGCGAATCGACTGGCACATTATCTGATCGGCCTGGGTATCCAGCCGGATGATCGGGTTGCGATCTGTGCGCAGCGCAGCCTGGAAATGGTGGTGGGCTTGCTGGGTATTCTGAAGGCGGGCGGTGCGTACGTGCCGCTGGACCCTGGGTATCCGCCTGAGCGATTGCGCTACATGCTGGAAGACAGCGCGCCGGTAGCAGTGCTGGTGCAAGAGGCTCTGCAGGAATGCCTGCCGGCGGTGAATGTGCCGCAGGTCGTGTTGGACAGCGTGGACCTGTCCTCAGGGACCGGTGGGCTGCCGTGTGGCAATCCGGATCTTGATGCCCTGGAGCTGACGTCGAGAATGCCGGCTTATGTGATGTATACATCCGGCTCCTCGGGAGTGCCGAAGGGCGTGCTGATTGAGCACCGCAGTGTGTTGCGTCTGGTTATCAATAATCATTATGCCAGGATCACCACAGAGGATTGCGTTGCGCATGGCGCCAATACGGCCTTCGACGCTTCGACCTGGGAAATCTGGAGTGCGCTGCTCAATGGGGCGAAACTGTTGGTTGTGTCTCAGGCGACGCTGCTCAATCCCGCGCGCTTGAACCATGTATTGATTGAAGGTGGCGTGACCGCTTTATGGTTGACTGCTGGATTGTTCAATGAATATGTCGATGTACTCGCCGTCGCCTTCTCAAAGCTGCGATATCTCCTGGTCGGTGGCGATGTGCTCGATCCAGTGAGCGTTGCGAAGGTTTTGTCCCGCGCCCATCGCCCGAGGCATCTGATCAATGGCTATGGACCAACGGAAACAACGACCTTTGCCAGCACCTATGAGATCCATGCGCTGTCCGACAATTCGCGCTCGATTCCTATTGGCCGCCCCATCGGCAACACACGCATTTACCTATTGGATGCACACGGCCAGCCGGTGCCCATCGGGGTCAGCGGCGAGATTCATATCGGCGGTGCGGGGGTTGCCCGGGGTTATCTGAATCTGCCGGAATTGACGGCGGAGCGTTTCCTGGACGACCCGTTCAGTGCCGAGCCGGCGGCGCGGATGTACAGAAGCGGCGATCTGGGACGCTGGCTGGCGGACGGCAATATCGAGTACCTGGGGCGCAACGACGATCAGGTCAAGCTCCGCGGCTTCCGTATCGAGCTGGGCGAGATCGAGTCACAGCTGGCGGCTTGCCCCGGTGTCAGGGAGGCGGTGGTGCTGGTACGCGAGCACCGTCCCGGCGACAAACGCCTGGTGGCGTACCTGACGGCGCAGGAAAGTGTCGAGTTGTCGGCGGCACAGTTGCGCGAGCAACTGTCGCAAGGGCTGGCGGAGTACATGATCCCGAGTGCCTTTGTAACGCTGGCGCGTTTCCCGCTAACGCCGAACGGCAAGCTGGATCGTCGGGCATTGCCGGCGCCGGAGGACGACGCTTATGCCAGCCGTGGCTACGAGGCGCCTGCTGGTGAAATCGAGCATGCGCTGGCAGAGATCTGGCAGGCGTTGCTGGGGCTGGAGCGGGTAGGGCGTCATGACCACTTCTTCGAACTGGGCGGCCATTCGTTGCTGGCGGTGCAGCTGGTTTCGCGTCTGCGTCAGCGCTTCGAAGTCGAGGTGGCGCTGCGGGATGTGTTTGCCGAGCCGACACTGCAAGGTCTGGCACGTCAGGTGGCGAACGCCCGGCTCTCGGCGCAGACGCCGTTGACGCCGGTCGACCGCGATCTGCCATTGCCGCTGTCGTGGGCGCAACAACGCTTGTGGTTCCTCGATCAACTGGACCGGGCGGCGGGAGCCGCTTATCACATCCCGGCGGGGCTGCGCTTGCGCGGCCGATTGGACAGCGAGGCCTTGCAGGCCACGCTGGAGCGGATCGTGGCGCGCCACGAAGCACTGCGCACCCATTTTGCCTTGCACGAGGGCCAGGCGATTCAGGTGATCGCGCCGGCAACTCAAGGGTTCGCCCTGGTCACTCATGACCTGCGCGCTCTGGACAGCGCAGCGCAACACGAGGCGGTGGAGCGGCTCGCTCGCGAGGAGGCGCTGGCGCCGTTCGACTTGTCGAGCGGCCCGCTGATTCGCGGACGACTTGTGCAACTGTCGCAGACGGAGCACATCCTGCTGGTGACACAGCACCATATCGTTTCGGACGGTTGGTCAACGGGCGTTCTGCTGCACGAAATCGGCATGTTGTACCGCGCCTTCAGCCAGGGGCTGGCCGACCCTCTGCCGGCACTGGCCTTCCAGTATGTCGACTACGCGGCGTGGCAGCGGCAATGGTTGCAGGGCGAAACCCTGCAAACGCAGGTCGATTTCTGGCGGCAGCACCTGAGCGGCGCACCGGCCTTGCTGGAGCTGCCAACCGACCATCGCCGCCCACCGTTGCGCAGTTACGCAGGTGGAAGGGTGAGCCTGGCCCTGAGCCCGGCATTGACGGCGGGGTTGCGACAGTTGGGCCAGCGTCACGGTGCGACGCTGTTCATGACCTTGCTGGTGGGCTGGTCGAGTCTGTTGAGCCGCTTCAGCGGGCAGGATGATGTGGTGATCGGCACGCCGGTGGCGAATCGTCCGCGCAGCGAACTGGAGTCGCTGATCGGCTTCTTCGTCAACACACTGGCGCTGCGCATCAGGCCGGAAGGGCGCCTGAGCGTGGCGGCGTTGCTGGAGCAGGTCAAGGCGGTCATGCTGGCGGCGCATGCGCATCAGGACCTGCCGTTCGAGCAGGTGGTCGAGGCGCTGCAACCCCCGCGCAGCCTAGGCCATAGCCCGATCTTCCAGGTCATGCTGGCGCTGAACAACACCCCGGGCGGCGGCGAACTCAGCCTGCCGGAGCTGAGCCTGGAGCCGCTGCAAGCACCGCACACGACGGCCCAGTTCGACCTGTCGCTTGCGCTGGTCGAGGCGGATGGCGGGTTGATCGGCTCTCTGGAATACGCGAGCGATCTGTTCGAACGTGCGACGATCGAGCGGATGGCGGGGCACCTGCAGGTACTTCTGGAAGGCATGGTGGCGGATGATCAACAGTCGGTCGGAGAACTGCCGCTGCTGTCCTGCGAGCAACGTCGGCAGGTGTTGGAGTCGTTCAACGATACGGTAGCGGCCTACCCGGCGGACAAGTTGATCCATCAACTGTTCGAGGAACAGGTGGCACAACAACCGGATGCCCCCGCGGTGGTCGATGAAACCGGAAGCCTGACCTATGGCGAACTCAACGCGCGGGCGAATCGACTGGCACATTATCTGATCGGCCTGGGTGTCCAGCCGGATGATCGGGTCGCGATCTGTGCGCAGCGCAGCCTGGAAATGGTGGTGGGCTTGTTGGGTATTCTGAAGGCGGGCGGTGCGTATGTGCCGCTGGATCCTGGGTATCCGTCGGAGCGGTTGCGCTACATGCTGGAGGACAGCGCGCCGGTGGCGGTGCTGGTGCAGGGCGAGACCCGGACGTTGCTGGGTGAGTTGGCGGTGCGGACCCTCGATCTGCAAGAGGGCGACTGGGAGGTTGAACCTGAACACAATCCCGTGGTGCCGGCCATCACGCCGCAGCACCTGGCCTATGTGATTTATACCTCGGGTTCCTCCGGTAAACCCAAAGGGGTGGGCGGTCCACATCAGGCCATGGTTAACCGTCTTTACTGGATGCATAACACTTTCGGTGGTGAGCGACTCGAAAAGCATGCACAAAAAACGTCGATCAGTTTTCTCGATTCGGTGACTGAAACGCTGATGCCCTTACTGTTTGGCGCGCAACTGCATATCGTGTCGCCGCTGGCCTCCAGGGATCCGCTACAGCTATGGCAGGCGGTTACAGAGCATCAGTTGACCCGTCTGGTTCTTGTCCCTTCACTGCTGGAAGAACTGTCGAGAATAGAGAACCGACAAGTTTCGCCAGAAAAGCGGCTGATCGTTTGCAGTGGCGAGGTGTTTTCGTCCTCCCTGCTTGCTCGCACTCGCGCCTGGTTACCTTCGGCCACGATACTGAATTTCTACGGTTCGTCGGAAGCGGCGGGTGACTCTACTTTTTACCTGTGCGACAGCGCTGTTCAAGCGGGTCATTCACTTCCGATAGGCCGTCCGATCGCGAATACACGGATTTACCTGCTGGATGCACATGGCCAGCCGGTACCGATCGGGGTCATTGGCGAGATCCATATCGGCGGTGCGGGGGTTGCCCGTGGCTATCTGAATATGCCGGAACTGACGGCGGAGCGGTTCCTGGACGACCCATTCAGTGCCGAGCCGACAGCGCGGATGTACAGGAGCGGCGATCTGGGGCGCTGGCTGGCGGACGGCAATATCGAGTACCTGGGGCGCAACGACGATCAGGTCAAGCTCCGGGGTTTCCGTATCGAGCTGGGCGAGATTGAGTCGCAGCTGGCGGCTTGCCCCGGGGTCAGGGAGGCGGTGGTAGTGGCGCGCGAGCACCGTCCCGGCGACAAACGCCTGGTGGCGTACCTGACGGCGCAGGAAGGTGCCGTGTTGTCGGCGGCGCAGTTGCGCGAGCAGCTGTCGCAAGGGCTGGCGGAATACATGATTCCGAGTGCCTTCGTAACGCTGGCGGGTTTCCCGCAAACGCCTAGCGGCAAGCTGGATCGTCGGGCATTGCCGACGCCTAAGGACGACGCTTATGCCAGTCGCGGTTACGAGGCGCCTGCTGGTGAAATCGAGCATGCGCTGGCGGAGATCTGGCAGACGTTGCTGGGGCTGGAGCGGGTGGGTCGCCATGACCACTTCTTCGAACTGGGCGGCCATTCGTTGCTGGCGGTGCAGCTGGTTTCGCGCCTGCGTCAGCGCTTCGAAGTCGAAGTGGCACTGCGGGATGTGTTCGCCGAGCCGACGCTGCAAGGTCTGGCACGTCAGGTGGCGAACGCCCGGCTATCGGCGCAGACGTCGTTGACGCCGGTGGATCGCAATCTGCCATTGCCGCTGTCGTGGGCGCAACAACGCTTGTGGTTCCTCGATCAACTGGATCGGGCGGCGGGGGCGGCCTATCACATCCCGGCGGGACTGCGCTTGCGCGGCCGTTTGGACAGCGAGGCCTTGCAGGCCACGCTGGACCGGATCGTGGCGCGCCACGAAGCACTGCGCACCCATTTTGCCTTGCACGAGGGCCAGGCGATCCAGGTGATCGCGCCGGCAACCCAGGGGTTCGCCTTGGTCACTCATGACCTGCGCGCTCTGGACAGCGCAGCGCAACACGAGGCGGTGCAGCAGCTCGCTGGCGAGGAGGCGCTGGCGCCATTCGATTTGTCGAGCGGTCCGCTGATTCGCGGACGGCTTGTGCAACTGTCGGAGACGGAGCACATCCTGCTGGTGACGCAGCACCATATCGTTTCGGACGGTTGGTCGACGGGCGTTCTGCTGCACGAAATCGGTACGTTGTACCGGGCCTTCAGCCAGGGGCTGGCCGACCCTCTGCCGGCACTGGCCTTCCAGTATGTCGACTACGCCGCGTGGCAGCGGCAGTGTTTGCAGGGCGAGACGCTGCAAACGCAGGTCGACTTCTGGCGGCAGCACCTGAGCGGCGCACCGGCCTTGCTGGAGCTGCCAACCGACCACCGCCGCCCACCGTTGCGCAGTTACGCAGGCGGAAGGGTGAGCCTGGCCCTGAGCCCTGCATTGACGGCAGGGTTGCGACAGTTGGGCCAGCGTCACGGTGCGACGCTGTTCATGACCTTGCTGGTGGGCTGGTCGAGTCTGTTGAGCCGTTTCAGCGGACAGGACGATGTGGTGATCGGCACGCCGGTGGCGAATCGTCCGCGCAGCGAACTGGAGTCGCTGATCGGCTTCTTCGTCAACACACTGGCGCTGCGAATCAGGCCGCAAGGGCACCTGAGCGTGGCGGCGTTGCTGGAGCAGGTCAAGGCGGTCATGCTGGCGGCGCATGCACATCAGGACCTGCCGTTCGAGCAGGTGGTCGAGGCGCTGCAACCACCGCGCAGCCTGGGCCATAGCCCGATCTTCCAGGTCATGCTGGCGCTGAACAACACCCCGGGCGGCGGCGAACTCAGTCTGCCAGAGCTGAGCCTGGAGCCGCTGCAAGCGCCGCACACGACGGCCCAGTTCGACCTGTCGCTTGCGCTGGTCGAGGCGGATGGCGGGTTGATCGGCTCTCTGGAATACGCGAGCGATCTGTTCGAGCGTGCGACGATCGAGCGGATGGCGGGGCACCTGCAAGTGCTCTTGGAAGGCATGGTGGCGGATGACCAGCAAGCAGTCGGACAACTGCCGCTGCTGTCCTGCGAGCAACGTCGGCAGGTACTGGAGTCGTTCAACGATACGGCAGCGGCCTACCCGGCGGACACGTTGCTCCATCAACTGTTCGAGGAGCAGGTGGCACAACAGCCGGATGCCCTGGCGGTGGTCGATGAAACCGCAAGCCTGACCTATGGCGAACTCAATGCCCGGGCGAATCGACTGGCACATTATCTGATCGGCCTGGGTGTCCAGCCGGATGATCGGGTAGCGATTTGTGCGCAGCGCAGCCTGGAAATGGTGGTGGGCTTGCTGGGTATTCTGAAGGCGGGCGGTGCGTATGTGCCGCTGGATCCTGGGTATCCGTCGGAGCGGTTGCGCTACATGCTGGAGGACAGCGCGCCGGTGGCGGTGCTGGTGCAGGGCGAGACCCGGACGTTGCTGGGCGAGTTGGCAGTGCCGACGTTCGATCTGCAAGATGCCGACTGGGAGGTTGAGGCTGACCACAATCCCGTGGTACCGGCCATCACGCCGCAGCACCTGGCCTATGTGATCTATACCTCGGGTTCCACTGGTAAACCCAAAGGCGTGGCCAACCAGCATGACGGCGTCGTCAACCGGTTGTGGTGGGCGCAGAGCGAATACCGGATTGGAGCCGACGATCGTGTCTTGCAGAAGACGCCCTTCGGCTTCGATGTATCGGTCTGGGAGATCTTCCTGCCTCTGCTGGCCGGGGCACAACTGGTCATGGCCCGCCCCGGCGGGCATCAAGACCCTCACTACCTGATGGAGGTGATCGAGCGCCGAAGCATCAGCATGCTGCACTTTGTTCCTTCCATGCTGCAGGCCTTCGTCAATCAGACGCCAGCAGGCCGGTGTTCGACGCTCAAGCGAGTACTTTGCAGTGGTGAAGCGCTGCCGCATGCTTTGCTATTGCAAGGCCAGGCACATTTCCCGAAAAGCGAGTTGCACAATCTTTACGGCCCCACCGAAGCAGCCATTGACGTTACTGCATGGCATTACGTGGCAGAGCAGGATATCGGTATCGTTCCGATCGGCCGTCCGATAGCAAATACACAGATTTACCTGTTGGATGCGCACGGCCAGCCGGTACCCATCGGGGTCAGCGGCGAGATCCATATCGGCGGTATTGGGGTTGCCCGTGGTTATCTGAATCGGCCGGAATTGACGGCGGAGCGTTTCCTGGAGGATCCGTTCAGTGCCCAGCCGGCGGCGCGGATGTACAGGAGCGGCGATCTGGGGCGCTGGCTGGCAGACGGCAATATCGAGTACCTGGGGCGTAACGACGATCAGGTCAAGCTCCGGGGCTACCGTATCGAACTGGGCGAGATCGAGTCGCAGCTTGCGGGTTGCCCCGGGGTCAGGGAGGCGGTGGTACTGGCGCGCGAGCACTGTCCCGGAGACAAACGCCTGGTGGCGTATTTGACGGCGCAGGAAGGCGCCGTGTTGTCGGCGGCACAGTTGCGCGAGCAACTGTCGCAAGGGCTGGCGGAGTACATGATCCCGAGCGCCTTTGTAACGCTGGCGCGTTTCCCGCTAACGCCGAACGGCAAGCTGGATCGACGGGCATTGCCAGCACCGGAGGATGACGCTTATGCCAGTCGTGGTTACGAGGCGCCGGTAGGTGAAATCGAACATGCGCTGGCGGAGATCTGGCAGGCATTGCTGGGGCTGGAGCGGGTGGGTCGCCATGACCACTTCTTCGAACTGGGCGGGCATTCGCTGCTGGCAGTGCAACTGGTTTCGTGCCTGCGTCAGCGCTTCGAGGTCGAAGTGGCGTTAGGCGATCTGTTCATGCACCCGACAATCTGTGAACTTGCCGCGTCTTGCCATAGCGGTTTGAACAAGGCTCTGCATCCGAATCTAACCACCCTTCGCAAAGAGGGGGCTCAACATCCTTTGTTCCTCATTCATGAAGGCTCAGGGGATATCGGCTATGCCCAACAGTTGGCAAAGCAAATTCCCTCTGACATTCCGGTGTATGGATTTTCGGCGAGCGGACTGCAAAGTGGAGAGGAACACCTCACCACTATCGAGGCAATGGCCTCACGCTACATTGAGGGTATCCGCCATATACAGCCACAGGGGCCGTATCGCGTGGCCGGCTGGTCTGCCGGGGGAACGATCGCCTATGAAATTGCCCACCAACTGATAGGGGCCGGTGCTACGGTAGAATTCCTCGGGCTTGTCGACACCACCAGCGACTATCGGCATTTGTTTGATGCGCAGGAGGGTGGGTACGCTCATCTCGATGAGAGGCCGGATTTCGACGAGATCGAAGCCTTGTTGAGACTTCTGCCGCCTGATGTACGCCAGGGGCCTGTCAGACACTTGGCTGCTGCTCGGGATTTCGAGGCCTTGTTGGCTTATACGCAAGTTCAAGGTCTGCTTCCTGAAGGTATAGAGAGTGATCTTGCAAAAAGATACCTGGCACTGATCCGCAGTATCGGTCTGGCGCTCTACCGTTACAGGCCGCCCGCGCTACCGGTGCGTGTCACTTTATTCTCAGCAATGGGAGAAAACCGTAGTGATATCAGCATGGGTTGGGAGGCGCTGATGCCCAAGGAGCAGTTGCAAGTCATCTCCATCATGGGGACTCATCACTCCATTGTGAAAGAGCCCGACATTCGCGAGCTGGGGCGGGCGATCCTTGAGGCAGTTACCAATAAGGGGAGGGCCAGCCAAACCAGATTGTCTTTGGAAACCGTTTAGTTTCGTTTGACCTTCCCTTTGTCATCACCCGTCGTCCTGGTCTTTGCCGTCTGGGATGATGGCCGAGAGGAAGGTCAGGCAAGGCAAAAACAGGCGAGGCCCGGCCGGAGTCGCGTTCGACCGGAATTAACCGAGTCAAACCTCACGTTTCTGCCGAAACAAAAATAAAAAAGGCTGCCAGTTGGCAGCCCTTTTCTCAGAACCCGTTTCATTTTTGATGAGATGGGTTCAGCTTTTATTGCAACTCCGCGGGATGCAAATCAATCCCAGCTCAACGCCCCACCTGTCTGATACTCAATAACCCGAGTCTCAAAGAAATTCTTCTCTTTCTTCAAGTCCATGATCTCGCTCATCCAGGGGAACGGGTTGGTCGTCCCTGGATATTCTTCCTTCAAGCCAATCTGGCTCAGGCGGCGGTTAGCGATGAATTTCAGATAGTCTTCCATCATCGCAGCGTTCATGCCCAGCACGCCGCGGGGCATGGTGTCGCGGGCGTATTCGATTTCCAGCTGGGTGCCTTGCAGGATCATCTGCGTGGCTTCTTCTTTCATCTCGGCATCCCACAGGTGCGGGTTTTCGATTTTGATCTGGTTGATCACGTCGATGCCGAAGTTCAGGTGCATGGACTCGTCGCGCAGGATGTACTGGAACTGCTCGGCAACGCCGGTCATCTTGTTGCGGCGGCCCATGGAGAGGATCTGGGTGAAGCCGCAGTAGAAGAAGATGCCTTCCAGTACGCAGTAGTAAGCGATCAGGTTGCGCAGCAGCTCTTTGTCGGTTTCGACGGTGCCGGTTTCGAACTTCGGATCGGAGATCGAACGGGTGTACTTCAGGCCCCAGGCTGCTTTTTTAGCGACCGACGGGATCTCGTGGTACATGTTGAAGATCTCGCCTTCATCCATGGCCAGCGATTCGATGCAGTACTGGTAGGCGTGGGTGTGGATCGCCTCTTCGAAGGCCTGGCGCAGGATGTACTGGCGGCACTCCGGGTTGGTGATCAGGCGGTACACGGCCAATACCAGGTTGTTGGCAACCAGCGAGTCGGCAGTGGAGAAGAAGCCCAGGTTGCGCATGACGATGCGGCGCTCGTCGTCGGTCAGGCCTTCCGGGTTTTTCCAGAGGGCGATGTCGGCGGTCATGTTGACTTCTTGCGGCATCCAGTGGTTTGCGCAACCGTCCAGGTACTTCTGCCAGGCCCAGTCGTACTTGAAAGGCACGAGCTGGTTGAGGTCGGCGCGGCAGTTGATCATCATTTTTTCGTCAACGGCGACGCGGGCGCTGGCGCCTTCGAGTTCGGCCAGGCCTTCAGCGACGTCCAGTGCGTCCAGCGCTTTCTTGGCGCGGATCAGGGCAGCGGAGTCGGCGGCGGTCACTGCACGGGCTTCCTGTGCAGCCAGGCCGCCGGCGCTGTCGAGGCGGTCCATGTTGGCTTCGTTGGCATGACCGGCGTTGGTCGCTTTGGCGACTACTTCGCCGTCTTCTTTATCGAATTCGTCCCAGCTCAGCATGGTGTACGTCTCCTGCTTGAGGGTCAGTCGGGTGGACTGGCCTGTTGGATCCAGAGGGTGTGTTGCTTGCTTTTCAGGTGTGGCGCGCAAGGAACATGAATTTTTGGCTTTCGGGGCCTTTGGGTGAGGAGGAGGGTGGCAAGGGGATGTGTATCCTTGCCGGCCTCTTCGCGGACAAGTCCGCTCCTACAGGTACAGCGTCAGGCTTGTTGGCCTCTCGCTCCCACAGGGTTGTGTTTCTCCTGTGGGGGCGAGGCGGGTTGCCTTACTGGCAAGCCTCACAATCCGGCTCGTCGATTGCGCAAGCCTTTGGCACTGGGGCCGGGCCGGCCGGTGCTGCTTCGGTTGGGCGCGGGGCGGTGATCGCCGAGTCGTCCGGGCCATGGCCGCCGCTCGATACTGCGTTGAGCTTGCCGGTGTTGACGGTGGACTTCTCGGTGCTGGTCGCGGCCAGGGCACGGAGGTAGTAAGTGGTTTTCAGACCACGGTACCAGGCCATGCGGTAGGTCACGTCCAGCTTCTTGCCCGAAGCGCCAGCGATGTACAGGTTCAGCGACTGAGCCTGGTCGATCCACTTCTGACGACGGCTTGCCGCGTCGACGATCCACTTGGTGTCCACTTCGAAGGCAGTCGCGTAAAGCTCCTTGAGCTCCTGCGGGATGCGCTCGATCTGCTGTACCGAACCGTCGTAGTACTTCAGGTCGTTGATCATGACCGAGTCCCACAGGTCGCGGGCCTTGAGGTCGCGAACCAGGTACGGGTTGATCACGGTGAATTCGCCGGACAGGTTCGATTTCACGTACAGGTTCTGGTAGGTCGGTTCGATCGACTGCGACACGCCGGTGATGTTGGCGATGGTGGCGGTCGGTGCGATGGCCATGATGTTCGAGTTACGGATACCTTTCTGCACACGGGCACGTACCGGCGCCCAGTCCAGAGTTTCCTTCAGGTCGACGCTGATGTACTTCTCGCCACGCTGTTCGATCAGGATCTGTTGCGAATCCAGCGGCAGGATGCCCTTGGACCACAGCGAACCCTGGAACGTCTCGTAGGCACCGCGCTCGTCGGCCAGGTCGCAGGACGCCTGGATTGCGTAGTAGCTGACCGCTTCCATGGAGGTGTCGGCGAACTGCACGGCAGCATCGGAACCGTACGGGATGTGTTGCAGGTACAGCGCATCCTGGAAGCCCATGATGCCCAGGCCGACCGGACGGTGGCGCAGGTTGGAGTTCTTGGCCTGGGGTACCGAGTAGTAGTTGATGTCGATCACGTTATCGAGCATGCGCACGGCTACATCGACGGTGCGCTTGAGCTTGTCGGTATCCAGCTTGCCGTCGACGATGTGGTTCGGCAGGTTGATCGAGCCCAGGTTGCAGACCGCGATCTCGTCCTTATTGGTGTTCAGGGTGATCTCGGTGCACAGGTTCGAGCTGTGAACCACGCCCACGTGCTGCTGCGGGCTGCGCAGGTTGCACGGGTCCTTGAAGGTCAGCCAGGGGTGGCCGGTTTCGAACAGCATCGAGAGCATCTTGCGCCACAGATCCTTGGCCTGGATGGTCTTGAACAGTTTGATCTTGCCTGGGTATTCGGTCAGCGCTTCGTAGTGCTCGTAACGCTCCTGGAAGGCCTTGCCGGTCAGGTCGTGCAGGTCCGGTACTTCGGAGGGCGAGAACAGGGTCCACGGGCCGTCATCGAAGACACGCTTCATGAACAGGTCAGGGATCCAGTTGGCGGTGTTCATGTCGTGGGTACGACGACGGTCATCACCGGTGTTCTTGCGCAGCTCGATGAACTCTTCGATGTCCATGTGCCAGGTTTCCAGGTAGGCACAGACAGCGCCTTTGCGCTTGCCGCCCTGGTTGACCGCAACGGCGGTGTCGTTGACCACTTTCAGGAACGGTACGACGCCCTGCGACTTGCCGTTGGTGCCCTTGATGTACGAGCCCAGCGCACGAACCGGTGTCCAGTCGTTGCCCAGGCCGCCGGCGAATTTGGACAGCATGGCGTTGTCGTGGATCGCGTGGTAGATGCCCGACAGGTCATCCGGCACGGTGGTCAGGTAGCAGCTGGACAGCTGTGGACGCAGGGTACCGGCGTTGAACAGGGTCGGAGTCGACGACATGTAGTCGAACGACGACAGCAGGTTGTAGAACTCGATGGCGCGGTCTTCACGGGCTTTCTCTTCGATTGCCAGGCCCATGGCCACGCGCATGAAGAAGATCTGCGGCAGCTCGAAACGCACGCCATCCTTGTGGATGAAGTAACGGTCG
This sequence comes from Pseudomonas sp. P129, assembly GCF_020312195.1. NCBI lineage: Bacteria > Pseudomonadati > Pseudomonadota > Gammaproteobacteria > Pseudomonadales > Pseudomonadaceae > Pseudomonas > Pseudomonas sp. P129. Next base: position 1,023,619 of record NZ_JAGPYS010000001.1, read on the forward strand.
TACAGGGTTTGCAGGCCCAGGTAAGTGAACTGCTGATCGCGCTCGTGGTTGATCGCCTTGCCGAGTTTTTCGAGGTCGAATTCGGCCAGCACAGGGTTGAGCAGTTCGAACTTGATACCGGCGGTGACGTAGGCAGGCAGCGCCTTGGCGTACAGGTCGGCCATTTCGTGGTGGGTGGCGCTGTCGGCGACACCGAGGAAACCCAGGCCTTCGGCGCGCAGGGTGTCCATCAGCAGGCGGGCGGTGACGAACGAGTAGTTCGGCTCGCGCTCGACCAGGGTACGGGCGGTCATCACCAGTGCGGTGTTGACGTCTTTCAGCGCCACGCCGTCGTACAGGTTTTTCAGGGTTTCGGTCTGGATCAGGTCGGCGTCGACTTCAGCCAGGCCTTCGCACGCTTCGGTAACGATGGTGTTCAGACGACCCATGTCCAGCGGCGCAAAGCTGCCGTCGGCGCGGGTGATGCGGATCGACGGGTGAGCCTGGACCTGCTCCTCGGGTGTACGAACGGCACGCTCTTTGGCGCGCGAGTCACGGTAGATGACGTAGTCGCGAGCTACTTTCTGCTCGCCGGCACGCATCAGCGCCAGTTCGACCTGATCCTGGATTTCTTCGATGTGGATGGTGCCGCCCGAAGGCATGCGACGCTTGAACGTGGCGCTGACCTGTTCGGTCAGGCGCGCAACGGTGTCATGGATGCGCGACGAGGCAGCAGCATTGCCGCCTTCAACTGCAAGAAACGCCTTGGTGATGGCAACGGTGATCTTGTCGTCGGTGTAAGGAACGACAGTACCGTTACGCTTGATCACGCGCAGTTGACCGGGGGCAGTGGCAGACAGATCCTGCTGGGTCTGGCTTGGCTGCGGCGCGCCGGTCGGCGAGTTCTCGCGAGTTGTGTCTGTTTGCATGTGTGACTCCACGTTCTTTAAGTTTGTTCGGGCATTGCTGCCCACCATTTCGTTTAGAGCAGTCAGTCGCAAAAGGCGACCAAAGGGCTCCAAAACGAAGGTGAAAGCGGGGTCTGTCGCCGCTTCCAGGTTTTGAAGCCAAAAAGGACCGGGCTATGCCCGATCCTTCGAAAATCTGATCAAGAGTGCGTGTTCGATGTTGCAAAACGTGTACGGGATAGCTCTGGCTCACACACGAGGGTCTTGGTACCTAAACTGGCTTGAAGTTCAACCCCTCAGACGCAACAAAAATGCTTGAATTTCCCATTTGAGTTGTGCTGGTGTTTCTATTCAAAACCCCACATGTAGGGTGTGTCTGGTCGCCGGGCTACAAGATAATGCGTTTTGGACATGAATTGCAACGCACCGCTTGTGGATAAAGTGTGTGTAGTTTGTGTATGAATCGCACACCGTGCGTGTAGGCCGCATAACTACTGGATCGTGACCGTTTGTCACCGATTTCTGTAGGCACCGGCGATGCACTGCTGATTTTTGAGGGCGCGAACCCTATCACAAAAAAACGCAGCTGCAAGGCCGTTCTGGCATGTCATGTGCTATGCCACCTGCGGTGTCGTGTGATCCGCGCAAGGGTTGCTACACTCGCCTGCGACGCGATGCCGCAACCCCTGCGTTGCAAAAACAAAAAGCGGTCGATAACGACAAGGAAAGATGGCTGTGGAACCACACACCTGGCACGTATTGATCGTCGAGGATGACCAGCGACTGGCCGAACTGACCAGCGATTACCTGCAGAACCACGGCCTGCGCGTGAGCATCGAAGGCGACGGCGCGCTGGCGGCAGCGCGGATCATCGCCGAGCAGCCGGATCTGGTGATTCTCGACCTGATGCTGCCCGGCGAGGACGGTTTCAGCATCTGCCGCAGCGTGCGTGACCGCTACGACGGGCCGATTCTGATGCTCACCGCGCGCACTGACGACACCGACCATATAGAAGGACTCGACACCGGCGCCGACGATTTCGTCTGCAAACCGGTGCATCCGCGCGTGCTGCTGGCGCGTATCAAAGCTCTGCTGCGCCGCAGTGAAGCGCCGCAGGTGCCGGCTGCCGAGCTGCGCCGTCTGGTGTTCGGGCCGTTGGTGGTGGACAACGCACTGCGTGAGGCCTGGCTGCGCGAGCAGAGCATCGAGCTGACCGGTGCCGAGTTCGACCTGCTGTGGCTGCTGGTGGCCAACGCCGGGCGCACGCTGTCCCGCGAAGAGATTTTCACCGCGCTGCGCGGTGTGGGGTACGACGGGCAGGATCGCTCCATCGATGTGCGTATCTCGCGTATCCGCCCGAAGATCGGCGACGATCCCATTCATCCGCGTCTGATCAAGACCGTGCGCAGCAAGGGCTATCTGTTTGTGCCCGAAGCGGCGCAGGACATGAGCGGCCACGTGTTCAGCGGCTGACCTGATGAATTCGATCTTTCTGCGCATCTACGGTGGCGTGCTGGGCGTGTTGGTGCTGGTCGCGCTGCTCGGCGTGCTGGCCCTGCATGTGCTCAACCAGTCGCGCGGCGAGCAGTACCGCGAGCGCCTGGCCCATGGCACCTTTACGATCATGGCCGACAATCTGCTGCCCCTCGACGGCATCGAACGGCGCCGCGCCCTGGCAGTCTGGGAGCGCCTGCTGGGCATTCCCCTGAGTCTGCAAACCCTTGAACAGGCTCACCTCGACAGCAGCGCACTGGGGCAACTGGCGCGCGGCAAGGTAGTGGTCGAACAGATCGGGCCGCACGCTGCCAGGGTTTATCGTCAGTTGAGCGACAAGGAGCCACTGTTGCTGACCGGCGAAGTGCAGCAGATCACCGAACAACTGGCGAGAGCCACTATTTACCTGCTGATCGATGAACTGGTGCGCTTTCCAGTCGACGAGCAACCGGCGCGCCTGCAGGCCCTGCGCAGCGACAAGGGGTTCGGTTTCGACCTGCACCTGCTGGCGCTGGATCAGGCGGATCTGGACGATGACCAGCGCCGCCGCGTCTATGAGGGCGATACGGTCATGGCGCTGGGCAAGGGCGGCGATTCGATCCGCGTGCTGGCCGGGATCGTCGACACCAACTGGGTGCTGGAAATCGGCCCGCTGTACCAGATGAACCCCTATCCGCTGCATTGGCTGCTGCTGATCGCCTTGATGGGCCTGTGTCTGATCGGTCTGGTGGTGTACTTGCTGGTGCGGCGTCTGGAGCGACGGGTGCTGGAGCTGGAAGCGGCGGCCACGCAGATTGCCCAAGGCAGCCTGCACAGCCGCGTGCCGACCGAAGGCTCCGACTCGGTGGGGCGTGTGGCGGCGGCGTTCAACAGCATGGCCGAACACCTGCAGCGCTCACTGATGATCCAGCGTGAACTGGTGCGCGCGGTGTCCCACGAATTGCGCACGCCGGTGGCGCGTCTGCGTTTCGGTCTGGAGATGGTCAGCGACGCCGCCACTCCCGAGGCGCGGCGCAAATACATGCGTGGCATGGACAGCGATATTCAGGACCTCGACAAGCTGGTCGATGAAATGCTCACCTACGCGCGTCTTGAGCAGGGCGCGCCGACCTTGAACTTCCAGCGTGTCGATCTGGATGCGCTGATCGATCAGGTGATCGCCGAACTGGCGCCATTGCGTGCCGATGTGCGGGTTTCGCGGGGCGAATGCCTGAGGGCCGAAGAGGGCGAGGCTGCCTGGGTCGAGGGTGAGCCGCGCTACCTGCATCGCGCCGTGCAGAACCTGGTGAGCAATGCGCTGCGCCATGCCGACAACGAGGTGCGTATCAGTTATCGGCTGGAAGCGCAGCAGTGCCGTATCGACGTGGACGACGATGGTCCTGGCGTGCCGGAGCAGGCTTGGGAACAGATTTTCACGCCGTTCATGCGCATCGATGACAGCCGCACCCGTGCCTCGGGCGGGCATGGGCTGGGTCTGTCGATCGTGCGGCGGATCATCCATTGGCATGAAGGCCGCGCGCTGATCGGACACAGCGTCAGCCTGGGCGGAGCATGCTTCAGCCTGACCTGGCCGCGCACGCAGGTGCCGCGTTGAGCTTGCCTTTGTTTGCCGGGCCATTTGCGCGGTTCGGGCGGACCTTGCTGACGGCGGATGATCCGCGTCCGGTGATGACGTTGCCTGATCTGCTGCGCCCCGAGCGTCTTGATCAGATACTGCTGACTGTTTACGGGCCGCAACTGATGCCCGATCAATTGCCGGTGCTGGTGTCGCAGTGGGCCAAGTTTTACTTCATGCAACTGATTCCGCCGGTGCTGGTGGCCAGCCTGGTGCATGACTGGCATTGGCCGTTACAGCTGGAGCAAGTGGCGTTGGCGCTGGATGAGCGTGGGGTGCCGAGCGGCATCAGGCTGGCAGGGGAGGGAAGCGTCTGGCGGGGTATTGCGGTTGATCCGTTTCAGCGCTTTGCCGGATTGCTCGATGACAATCTGCAGCCCTTCATTACTTCTCTGAGCGCTTATGGCGGACTGTCGGCTGCTGTGTTGTGGAGCAGCGCCGGGGATTATCTGGAAGGCTGCCTTGCGCAGCTGGCTACCTGCAGTGATGCGTCGCTGGCTGCGGGGCTGGCGCTGTTAAGCGAGAAGAAAAGGCCGGACGGGCGCACCAATCCTCTGTTTCAGACCGTGCGTTATGTGCCGCAGGCGCGAGGTGGTGAACCACGCAGGCAACGGCGTGTGTGCTGTTTGAGTCATCGGGTCGAGTGGGTTGGGCGTTGCGAGCATTGTCCGCTGCCCGGCTGATCAGCCTTCGACGGCGACCAGGCTCAACAGGTGATCGTCCTGCACACTGAACTGACCGTCCAGCTCCTTGCCCGCATGCCACTCGCTGGACAGGTCGATCAGCAGTTGTAGCCGGGCGTGGCCATCGGCGGACCATTCCAGCAGTTGTGCGTCTTCGAAATAGAAACGCTTGTGCACGATGGGGTAGAGCGCCTTGAACAGCGCTTCCTTGATCGAAAAAGTCAGGGTCACGCGCAGTGCGATCTGATCTTCCGGACCCGCCGCCATCTCTGCCAGCTCGGCCGCCGTCAGAATTTCCCCGGCCAGCCGCGAGGCGCGGTCATGGCTCAGCAGGTTTTCCGTGTCCAGCCCCAACCCGCGCCACTGCTGCTTGTGCGCAACCACGGCAGCGGCCCAGCCGGTGCTGTGAGTGATCGAACCGCAGACATCCGAGGGCCACACCGGCGCGCGGTCTTTGCCCACTGCAGGAACGTGCAGACGGCCATCGAGCTGACGCATGGCTTCGCGTGCGCAGAGACGACCGGCGAGAAATTCAGTCTGACGCTTGGCCACCGAGCGCTGAATGCTCGCCGGCATTTGCAGCTCACAACGCTGAAAGTCGCCGTCTGCCAGCTTGAGCGGATCAAAATGTCCACTCACCAGTACTGCTCCCGGCAAGGCTTGTGGCAGCGGCCAATGCCGGATCAGTTCCGGGCAGCAGATGGGGAGGTGGGATAGTTCAGTCATGGGCGGCATTTTGCCGGGGGAACGGGTTGGAGGGAAGGGCACTAGCAGTAACTATCGTGCGGCGCTCCGCGTCGCAGGCCTTTCTGGACGCTCTGCGTCCTCTCGGCGACGCAGAGCGTCGAGACCTGCATTCCCACGCTGGAGCGTGCGGAACGATCATCTCAACTATCGTGCGTCGCTCCGCGTCGCATGCCTTTCCGGACGCTCTGCGTCCTCTTGGCGATTCAGAGCAAAAAAACTGGTCACACTTTCATTATTTCCACGTACTCGGTCGGAAGGTACCTTTCGCGCCTCTGATGATTCAAGGATGAACACATGGGTCGAAGCAGATACACCATCACCGAACCTGAAAAGCCTCACTTCCTGACCTGCACAGTGGTGGAGTGGTTACCGCTTTTTACCCGGCCTGCTCTGGTAGACATTCTGTTCAATGCCTGGCGCTATCAACAGGCTCATCAGGGACTGCAGCTATTCGGGTATGTCGTACTGGAAAACCATTTGCACTTCGTGGCCCAAGCGCCCGCTCTGGACAAGTGTGTGAGTAGTTTCAAGTCTTTTACGGCTCGACAGATAATCGCAGCACTTGAGAACGCCAATGCCGACAGCACATTGGAGCGTCTGCGGTTCGTCAAGCGCCTGCACAAGAGTGACAGGGTTTATCAGGTCTGGCAGGAAGGAGCCCATGCCGAGCTTGTGTGGAATGAAAAGGTGATGCGGCAGAAGCTCGATTACATTCACCATAACCCGGTAAAGAGAGGTTATGTGGATGTCGGTGAGCACTGGAGATACTCCAGCGCCCGCGATTATGAGGGGCAGCGCGGTTTGATCGATATTCAGCGCTGGTATTAACGCATTGTTGCGACGCAGAGCGTCGAGCACTGCATTCCCACGCTGGAGCGTGCGGAACGATGATCGCAACTATCGTGCGGCGCTCCGCGTCGCATGCCTTTCTGGACGCTCTGCGTCCTCTTTTGCGACGCAGAGCGTCGAGACCTGCATTCCCACGCTGGAGCGTGAGGAACGATGATCGCAACTATCGTGCGGCGCTCCGCGTCGTCATGCCGTTCCGGACGCTCTGCGTCCTCTTTTGCGACGCAGAGCGTCGAGACCTGCATCCCCACGCTGGAGCGTGAGGAACGATGATCGTAATTATCGTGCGGCGCTCCGCGTCGCATGCCTTTCTGGACGCTCTGCGTCCTCTTTTGCGACGCAGAGCGTCGAGCACTGCATTCCCACGCTGGAGCGTGAGGAACGATGATCCCGACTATCGTGCCGACGCTCCGTGTAGAAGGAACATCTGACAGTCAACCAAATATCTTCTTGAAGAACTCTTTCATGTCCGCCCAGGAGCTCTCATCGGCGGATTTGCTGTAGCCGATGTCCGGGCCGCCGTGTTCGCCGTGGCTCAGGCGGTCGGCGTCGGGGTTGGTGAAGCCGTGTTTGGCGCCGTCGATGCTGACGAACTTGTAGTCGGCCTTGGCGTCGTCCATTTCCTTCTTGAAGGCGGTGACGTTTTCAGGGGTGACCATGCTGTCCTTGGCGCCGTGTTCGACCAGCATTGGCACCTTGATGCCCGGTTTCGCCGGGGTGTTGGTGACCAGTGCGCCGTGGAAGCTCACCACGCCCAGCAGCGGTTCACCGCGGCGTGCCGCATCGAGCACGATCTTGCCGCCGAAGCAGTAACCGATCGCTGCGATCTTCTTCGGATCGGTCTGTGGCTGCTTCTTCAATTGCTCCAGCCCGGCGTCAAAGCGCTTGTCGGCGGCATCGCTGTCCTTCAGCGCGGCCTGCATGAAGGCCATCGCGTCTTTCGGGTGCTCGGTGTTTTTGCCTTCGCCGTACATGTCGATGGCCATTGCGCTGTAACCCAGTGCAGCCAGATCGCGGGCGCGGCGCTTGGCGTAGTCGTTCAGGCCCCACCATTCGTGGACCACCAGGACGCCAGGGCGCGGGCCTTTTACCGCGTCGTCGTACGCGTAATAGCCCACCAGCTTGGTGCCGTCGGCACTTTTATAATCGATCTGCTCGGTCTTGATCGCCGCCTGGGCGAGGCCGGTCAGGCCCATCATGATCATTGCAATCCACACACGCATGGTCAGCTCCTTGTTGATGTTTGAGTTGGCAAATAACCATAGCCGATTCTGCTGCACAGGGTGTGGATGACTGTTCAGCGCCGGTTCATGCAGTGTTCAGTCGGGGTTCAGCCCGGCGCGATTACTGTTGGCCCATACCTTGACAGCGTCCCCGAGCGCAAAAGGAGTCGATATGTTGAATCTCAACAAGTTTTTCCTGGCCCTGGCTTTTCTGGGTGGCAGTGCTGCGGTGCAGGCGGGTGATGGTCGGCTTGACGTGGCCCGTATCGAGTTCAGCAAGACCAGCGAAAGGCTTGACGATACCAACAGCTGGGGGCACGCGCTCGGGGAGCAGGCGCATTCCAACGTCTCGGTGGGGACGCTTTATTCGCCACCGGTTTACGGCAGTCTGACGGGCACTCACAATGGTGCGCCTGTCAGCCGCGAAATCCTGCTGGGCAGCTATGATGTGACACAACACGTGCCCGTCAGCGCCCGCCTGTTGAGTACTGATGCGACGATGTCGTTTCATTCTTTGTCTTGAGGCTGCGATTGTGCCTGGGAGAGCTGCATGAAGTTGTTGGTAGTTGAGGATGAAGCGCTGCTGCGCCACCACTTGCGAACCCGTCTGACCGAAGCCGGGCATGTGGTGGAAGCGGTGGCCAACGCTGAAGAAGCGTTGTATCAGGTCGCGCAATTCAATCACGACCTGGCGGTGATCGACCTGGGCCTGCCGGGCATTGGCGGCCTGGACCTGATTCGCCAGCTGCGCGCACTAGGCAAGGCGTTTCCGATCCTGATCCTGACCGCGCGCGGCAATTGGCAGGACAAGGTCGAAGGCCTGGCGGCCGGGGCTGACGACTACGTAGTCAAGCCCTTCCAGTTCGAAGAGCTGGAGGCACGGCTGAACGCTTTGTTACGGCGTTCCAGCGGCTTCATCCAGTCAACCATCACCGCTGGCCCGCTGTTGCTGGACCTCAATCGCAAGCACGCCGCCCTGGCCGAGCAACCCTTGGCGCTGACGGCCTATGAATACCGCATTCTTGAGTACCTGATGCTCCATCATCAGCAAGTGGTGCCCAAGGAGCGCCTGATGGAGCAGCTGTACCCTGATGACGACGAGCGCGACCCGAACGTGATCGAAGTGCTGGTCGGTCGTCTGCGTCGCAAACTGGACAGCAGCGTGGCCTTCAAACCTATCGAAACCGTGCGCGGCATGGGCTATCTGTTCAATGAGCGCTGTACGTGATTCGTTCGCTTCGCCTGCGCCTGATGCTGGGCGCCGCCACGCTGGCGGTAATCTTCATGCTGCTGATGCTGCCTGCTCTGCAGGGGGCGTTCAGCCTGGCGCTGCGCGGAGCGATCGAGCAACGCCTGGCTTCCGATGTCACCACCATGATTTCGGCCGCGCGCGTCGAAGATGGTCATCTGTTGATGCCGTCTGTACTGCCGGGCGAACAATTCAATCTGCCCGGTAGCCGTCTGCTGGGTTACATCTATAACCGCCAGGGGCAGATGGTCTGGCGCTCGTTGTCGACCGAAGGCGAGAACATCGACTACCGCCCGCAATACGACGGGCAGGGCAGCGAGTTCACCAAGATCAAGGAAATCAATGGCGATGAGTATTTCGTCTATGACGTCGAGATCCGGCTGCTCGGCGGGCGCAATGCCGCATTCAGTATCGTTGCCGTGCAACCGTTGCGCGTCTATCAGGAAACCATCGACGGTCTGCGCCGCAAGCTTTATCTGGGCTTTGGCGCAGCACTGGCGGTGCTGCTCGGGTTGCTGTGGATGGGCCTGACCTGGGGGCTGCGGGCCTTGCGCGGCTTGAGCCAGGAACTCGATCAGGTGGAAGCCGGTGTGCGCGACAGCCTCAGCGAAGAACACCCCAGCGAACTGCTGCGCCTGACCGACTCGCTCAACCGCCTGTTGCGCAGCGAGCGCGAGCAGCGGATTCGTTACCGCGACTCTCTGGACGACCTGGCGCATAGCCTGAAAACCCCGCTGGCGGTCTTGCAGGGCGTAAGCGAGAACATCGCCAAGCGCCCCGAGGATGTCGAGCAGGCGTGGGTGCTGCAATCGCAGATCGAACGCATGAGCCAGCAGATCGGCTATCAACTGCAGCGGGCCAGCCTGCGCAAGAGCGGTCTGGTGCGGCATCACGTGATGCTGCGACCCGTGGTCGAAAGCCTGTGCAACACGCTGGACAAGGTGTATCGCGACAAACAGGTGAAGGCCACGCTGGACCTGCCCGAGCACTGCCAGGTGCATATGGAAGAGGGCGCGTTGCTGGAAATGCTCGGCAACCTGCTGGAAAACGCTTATCGGCTGTGCCTGAGCGAAGTACGCGTCAGCTTCACGCGTTCAACGACCGGCGATGAACTGTGCGTCGAAGACGATGGCCCCGGCGTCCCGCAGAGCCAGCGTGCCCGCATTCTCGAACGCGGCGAACGGCTGGACCGCCAGAACCCCGGGCAAGGCATCGGCCTGGCGGTGGTCAAGGACATCATCGAAAGCTACGGCGCGCAACTGACGCTGGGCGATTCCCCATTGGGCGGCGCGGCGTTCAGGATTCATTTTCTGGCGCAGTGACGATCGTGTTCACCCGGACACCTATCCTTCCTCACGCTCCGGCGTGGGAATGCCGTTCGTGAAGCTCTGCGTCACACCTCTGCGCGTCACCGAGCGCTACCGTCACCGGCGAAAGAAGGCGGATACCCGCCACTGTGTGCCCATTTTTCCCATCATACGGCGGAAAACCGCCACCTCTCCTGTTGAATCCCGACTACCGTTACCAGTGTGCGCCTTGTAATGCGGGGGTTTGATATCAAAATGACTCCATGGCACGCGTATTGCTATCTACATGGCAGAGACCTGCCTTGCGCAGCTCGACAAAACAAATCCCTCCAGTGCAGGAGGGTTAGCGCTTTATAGGCTCGCGTGCATCAGGTGAAGATGCCCGACGACGCCCTTGAGGAAAACTGCAATGACGACTCGTCAGCCCATCTACAAATCCCTCTATTTTCAGGTAATCGTTGCGATTGTCATCGGTATCCTGATCGGTCATTTCTACCCGGACACCGGCAAGGCGTTAAAACCGCTGGGTGACGGGTTCATCAAACTGATCAAGATGGTTATTGCCCCGATCATCTTCTGTACCGTCGTCAGTGGTATCGCTGGCATGCAGAGCATGAAGTCGGTCGGCAAGACCGGCGGTTATGCGCTGCTGTATTTCGAGATCGTTTCGACCATCGCCCTGCTGATCGGTCTGATCGTGGTCAACGTGGTTCAGCCGGGTGCCGGCATGAATATCGACGTCAGCACGCTCGACGCTTCGAAGATCGCTGCCTACGTCACTGCCGGTCAGGACCAGAGTATCGTCGGCTTCATCCTTAACGTGATTCCGAACACCATCGTCGGCGCGTTTGCCAACGGCGATATCCTGCAAGTCCTGATGTTCTCGGTGATCTTCGGCTTCGCGCTGCATCGCCTGGGTGCCTACGGCAAGCCGGTTCTGGACTTCATCGATCGCTTCGCCCACGTGATGTTCAACATCATCAACATGATCATGAAACTGGCCCCGCTGGGTGCGTTCGGTGCCATGGCCTTCACCATCGGTGCCTACGGCGTGAGCTCGCTGGTGCAACTGGGTCAGTTGATGATCTGCTTCTACATCACCTGCGCACTGTTCGTCGTGTTTGTACTGGGCGCGATCGCCCGCGCTCACGGCTTCAGCATCTTCAAGCTGATTCGCTACATCCGTGAAGAGCTGCTGATCGTACTGGGTACGTCTTCTTCGGAATCGGCCCTGCCGCGCATGCTGATCAAGATGGAGCGCCTGGGTGCCAAGAAGTCTGTGGTCGGTCTGGTTATCCCGACGGGCTACTCGTTCAACCTGGACGGTACGTCGATCTACCTGACCATGGCCGCCGTGTTCATCGCTCAGGCGACCAACACGCACATGGACATCACGCATCAGATCACCCTGCTGCTGGTACTGCTGCTGTCGTCCAAAGGTGCTGCCGGCGTAACCGGTAGCGGCTTTATCGTACTGGCTGCGACCCTGTCGGCTGTAGGCCATCTGCCGGTAGCCGGTCTGGCGCTGATTCTGGGTATCGACCGCTTCATGTCCGAAGCCCGCGCCCTGACCAACCTGGTCGGTAACGCTGTTGCCACCGTTGTGGTTGCCAAGTGGGTCGGCGAGCTGGACACCGACAAGCTGCAGTCCGAGCTGGCTTCCGGTGGCTCCGCCATTCTGGAAACCCGCCCTGAAGACGACCTCGGCGTTGCCGAAGGCCCGACTCCAGGCGCTGCAGTGAACACCACCAAAACCGTCTGACACCCTTCAGGCCATAAAAAACCCATCTTCGGATGGGTTTTTTTATGCCTGCTGTTTATCGGAGGACTATTCCGTGCGCGTCTCGCCGCTGAACACCAGCGGCTCGCGGCAGCGGCGGCACAGGTAGCGCCGTCCCTTGCGAACCATGCCGTGACGCTGCGCGGTGAACGGGAAGTCGCTGTCGGGGCACGGGCAGCGGTAGATGTAACGGATCACACTGCGCCGCTTGACCGCATAGGTGTGGCAGCGATTGGGCGGCAGTTCATAGACGCCGCGCATGATCAATTGCCATTCTTCGCCATGTGGCTGGATGCTGCCACCGAACAGCTGATGGGCGATCAGGTGCGCGACTTCGTGGGGCACGGTCTGGCGCAGGAAGTCTTCGGCGTTTTCCTTGTAAAGCTGCGGGTTGAAGCGCAGGAGATTTTCATGCAGGTGAGCGACACCGGCCTTCTGACCGCGCAACTGGAAACTGACCACCGGGCGTTTGAAGGTGCGCTTGAAGAAGGCTTCGGCTTGTTGGTAACAGGTTTCGACGCGTGAATTGAGTTGGTCGGGCATGCTTTAGGGTTCTCCAGTGCGCCAAGTATGCCGCAATGTGGCTAAGCTCTGAACACGCCAGCCGCCCGGTGGTCATTTTTGCTCCAGTATGTTCGCCTGTCTGAACAGCACGATCGCAGCATATTTAACGAATGGTCGGTTACGGGTAAAATGCCCGGCTTTTCTCAAGCTATCGTCAGCGGATATTTCCATACATGGGCACCCTTTCAGTCAATCAGAACAAACTGCAGAAACGTCTGCGTCGGCTGGCCGGCGAAGCGGTTGCCGACTTCAACATGATCGAAGAGGGTGACAAGGTCATGGTTTGCCTGTCCGGCGGCAAGGACAGTTACACCATGCTCGACGTGCTGATGCACTTGCAGAAGGTCGCGCCGATCAAGTTCGACATCGTGGCGGTCAACATGGACCAGAAGCAGCCCGGCTTTCCTGAACACGTGCTGCCTGCCTATCTGAAAGAACTGGGTATCGAGTACCACATCGTCGAGAAAGACACGTATTCAGTGGTCAAGGAATTGATCCCGGAAGGCAAGACCACCTGCTCCCTGTGTTCACGGCTGCGTCGCGGCACGCTGTACACCTTCGCTGACGAGATCGGCGCCACCAAGATGGCGCTCGGGCACCACCGTGACGACATCGTCGAGACATTCTTTCTCAACATGTTCTTCAATGGCTCGCTCAAGGCCATGCCGCCCAAGCTGCGTGCCGATGACGGCCGCAACGTGGTGATTCGTCCGTTGGCGTACTGCCACGAGAAGGACATCCAGGCCTACTCGGACCTCAAGCAGTTTCCGATCATCCCGTGCAACCTCTGCGGCTCGCAGGAAAACCTTCAGCGTCAGGTGGTCAAGGAGATGCTGCAGGACTGGGAGCGCAAGACACCGGGCCGCACGGAGAGCATCTTCCGCGCCCTGCAGAACGTGCAGCCCTCGCAGCTGGCCGATCGCAACCTGTTCGACTTCACCAATCTGCGCATCGACGAAACCGCAGCATCACGGTTCGTCAATGTGGTGAATATCTGACAATGCTCAGTGGTTGACGGTGAACGCCAGCATGGCTGACAGCTGGCACATCGGCCGACCGCTTTCTGCATGCCACTGGTTGAAGACGTCCTGCACGATCGCCTGATCGCGTTTGCTGCTCGGCACACGGTCGACGATATCCTGCGCGTTCAGGGCGGCAACCACATCCCAGGTCGGAATGAAGGTGTCCTTGCCGATCATGCGCAGAAAGCGCGGCGCTGACAGGCCGCCCATCTGGTTGCCGTGTTTGGCGATGTACTGCCACAGGCCGGTAATGTTATCGACCGGCCATTCGGCGATGAACTTGCCGAAACTGCCATGCTCCTGCTCGATGTCCAGAATCAGCTGCGCGTTGCGCGGCACGCTCTTGAGCTTGCCCAGGTGACGAATGATGCGCGCGTCCTGCATCAGTCGCTCCAGATGATCGGCGCCCATCAGCACGACTTTCTCCGGGTCGAAGCGAAAGAACACTTCCTCGAACGCTGGCCATTTGGCGTCTACCAGGCTGTGTTTCAGGCCTGCGCGGAAAACCCGCAGGGCCATGGTCGACAGGTAGCGGTCGGCGCTGATGGCTTGCAGTTGTCTGGGTGTCTTGGGGGAGGGCAGATGAGCTTCCAGAGCTTTGGCGGAGCCGAATCGATTCAGGCAATACTCGTTCAGCCATTTGTAGTCGTGCATCGGTTCTCCAAAGAAATTCAACAGGCAGGACAAGGGGTCAGACCGACCCTTGCCCTGCAAGTTTACGATTTAACTGAAAGCCCCCGGCGTTCTGCCGGTTCAACTGCGCGGCGCGTCCAGTTGCACCGCGGTCCTGGCCAGACGCTGGCCCAGTGCGCGGCACAGGTCGGTTTCATGACGGTCCAGCGCGCGCTTGCCGTCGGCACCTGCGTGATGGCTGGGACCGTAGGGCGTGCCACCCCCGGTGGTTTCCAGCAGCGCCGATTCGCTATAGGGCAGGCCCATGATCAGCATGCCGTGGTGGAGCAGGGGCAGCAGCATCGACATCAGCGTGGTTTCCTGACCGCCGTGCAGGCTGGCAGTGGAGGTAAAGACGCCAGCCGGTTTGCCGACCAGTGCGCCGGTCAGCCACAGGTTGCTGGTGCCGTCGAGGAAGTATTTCAGCGGCGCGGCCATGTTGCCGAAGCGCGTCGGGCTGCCCAGTGCCAGGCCGGAGCAGTTTTTCAGGTCGTCGAGGGTCGCGTACAGCGCGCCGCTTTCCGGAATCTCGGGGGCGGTCGCTTCGCAGTCGGCGGAAACGGCGGGCACGGTGCGCAACCGCGCTTCCATGCCGCCCAGTTCGATGCCGCGGGCAACCTGCCGGGCCATTTCGCTGGTGGAGCCGTTGCGGCTGTAATAAAGGACCAGAATGTAGGGTGTGCTCACGGCAGCAGCTCCAGAATGTTCTCGGGTGGGCGGCCAATGACAGCCTTGTCGCCAGCGACCAGAATCGGTCGTTCGATGAGTTTGGGGTGAGCGGCCATGGCGGCGATCAGCTGCTCGTCGCTCAGGCTCGGGTCGGCCAGATTGAGTTGCTTGTAATCGTCCTCGCCGGTACGCAGCAGTTGCCGGGCACCGATGCCCAGCTTGCCGAGCAGGTCGCGCACACGGTCGGCGTCGGGCGGGGTTTCCAGGTACAGGACGATGTCCGGCGTCAGGCCGCGGGCCTGAAGCAGTTCCAGCGCGCCGCGGGACTTGCTGCAGCGCGGGTTGTGATACAGCGTCAGATCGGTCATTTGCTCGTCGCATCTTGTGTGGGGTGGCGTATTCTAACCAGCGATGGCACTGTCCGACATATCGAATGGTCAATAGTCGTGGCGTGGGTATAAGTAATTGCAGGTTGAACGGGGCGAGGAAACAAGCAAATGGCAAGGCGATTAACAGCAGCGGTGATACTTTTCGGCAGCTTGCTGCTCAGCGGATGTGGCGTGGACCTGGGCAATGATCAGAATGGCCAGAAGGTCGCCAGCGAACGCATCAAGGGGCACTGGCTGGTAGTCAACTACTGGGCCGAATGGTGTGGCCCCTGCCGTACAGAGGTTCCGGAGTTCAATGCATTGTCCGAACAGCTCAAGGACCAGAAAGTCACCGTGCTGGGGGTCAACTTCGACAACCTGCAGGGCGACGAACTGAAAAACGCTGCCAATGCACTGGGCATCAAATTCACCGTGCTCGCTCAGGACCCAGCCGAGCAATACAGCCTGCCGCCCTCCGAGGCGCTGCCGGTGACCTACATCATCGACGACAAGGGCAAAATGCGCGAACAACTGCTCGGCGAACAATCAGCCGCGACCGTGATCCAGAAGCTCAAGACACTGCGCGGCGAGGGCTGATCGGATCGATTTTCGACGCTTGGCGTAGCAACGAGGACGCGGAGCGTCCAGAACGGCATGCGACGCGGAGCGTCGCACGATAGTGATCGTTCCCTGCGCTCCAGCGTGGGAATGCAGTTCTAGACGCTCTGCGTCGCAAGTTACGCTGAGCTTCGGCACGATAGTTACAATCAGCTATCTTCCAGCCAGAAACGCAACGGCTTGCCCTGCGTTGGCCACAGACGCAACTGCTCGATGGGCGAGATATCCCAGCGCTGCACACTGCTCATCGCCTTGATAAAACGCTGCTCCTGCTCCATCAACGCCGGCGCACACATCTTGCGCGTCCTGCCCACCGGACCGAAACTGATGCTGTGATCGTTCAGCGTATAGGGCGCGAACCAATGGTTGCAGCCCGCATTGCCATACGCCCGGCCATCGGCACCCAGCGTCATGGTCAAGCGACTGTTATCGATCAGCGGACGTTCGCCGATCCACTCGGTTACATAGCTGTGATCCTGCTGGATCGGCAGCGGGTCAGCAGTACAACCAACCAGCAGCGCGCCGCCGATCAGGCTCAGGAGCGCAAACTGTTTCATGCCGCTTTCTCCTGGCACTTCTTGCAGAAGTGCTTCTCGCTATCGGTTTTCCAGCCCAACTCCGCAATGCGCGCGGTAGCGGCCGGTTTCTGCGCCTTGACGCCCAGCTTGCTCTCTACCATGAACTCGAAGTTCAGTTCGGCGGCGCAGCTGTCGCAATTCACTTTCCACTGATGAATCGCCAACTCGTCGAATACCGGGCCTTTAGCCACCGCAATCCACTGGCCGGGCGGGTTGATCAGGTGCCGGACTTTCTCGACGGTGAGGCGCATGTGCAGGCTTTTGCTGCCTTTGATAGTCACCAGCAACTGGTCGTTGTCGTGAATCGAGCCGCCGTTGCCGGTGACCTGGTAGCGACCGGGCGCCAGCGTGCGGCATTCGGTCAGTGTGTGCTGGGGGTTGAGCATGCTGTAGCGAAAATCGTGTTCGACCATGGGTCCTCCAAAATTGCGCGCATCCTAACATGCTCCGCCCACGCTGGAGCGTCAGGCACGAAAGGTGTCGCGCCGCACGCTCAAGCCATGACCCGCGCCTCTGCTTCCAGGCGAATGATGGCCCTGTCCAGATCGTTAAGGGCCTCTTCGGTGTGCGGGGCGTTCTGCTTGAGCAGGGTTTCGGCGCGTTGGCAGGCACTGCGCAGCTGGGGAACGCCGCAATAACGCGTTGCGCCGTGCAGCCGGTGGATGCGTTCGATCAAGGCGTGTACATCCTGGTTGGCACGCGCCACACGAATGGCTTCGCGGTCGGCGTCCAGGGAGGCCAGCAGCATGGCCAGCATGTCGGCGGCGAGATCCGCCTTGCCCGCAGCCAGGCGCAACCCTTCTTCATGATCCAGCACCAGCGGCCCGACGTGCACCTCGAGCGCTTCATTCTGGCGTTCCGGCGCAGGGTTGCGCAGCGCCAGCCCGGTCCACTTGAGCACCACCTGCGCCAGCTGCCGTTCGCTGATCGGCTTGGTCAGGTAGTCGTCCATACCGCTTTGCAGCAGTGAACGTTTTTCATTGGCCATCGCATGCGCGGTAAGGGCCACGATCGGCAGCGAGCTCTGGTTGCGTTCGGCCTCCCAGGCGCGGATCGCCTCGGTAGCCTGCCGACCGTCCATGCCGGGCATCTGCACGTCCATCAACACCAGGTCGAACGCTTCCTGTTGCACGGCATTGACCGCTGCGTAGCCGCCCTCGACAGCGACCACTTCAGCGCCCATGTCTTCGAGCAGGGTCTGCACCAGCAGCAGGTTGGCCGGGTTGTCGTCCACACACAGCACTCGCGGTGCACGGCTCGACAATGGCGGGCCGATGTCGGCACGCACCGCTCGCGGCGCGATCAGCTCGGACAGGGCTTTTTGCAGTTTGCGCGTGCAGGCGGGCTTGGCCTGCAGTTGCGTGTAGACATCGTGGACGGCCAACTGGAACAGCGCGTGCTCGGTGGTCGGGCACAGCACCATGACCTTGCAATTGAGGTTTTCCAAGTCCCAGATGTGCTGGCGCAACCGTTCCGGAGAGATTTCCAGCGCCGTCACGCCAAGTACCGCCAGATCGATGGCCGCTGGCGTCTCGTGCGCTGCCGTCACGCCGTTGAGCAGGTTTTCCAGGTTATTGAACACGATGGTCTGCAGGCCGCAGTCTTCCAGTTGATGCTCCAGCGCCTGACGCGCCAGGTCATGATGTTCAAGCACTGCGGCGCGCAGGCCGCCGAGCGGAATATTGAGTGATTCTTCCTTGTCTTCGCGGGCCTTGGGCAGTTTCAGGCTGATCCAGAATTCCGAACCTTCGCCCGGTGTGCTGTCGACACCGATTTCACCGCCCATCTGTTCGATCAGGCGCTTGGAGATCACCAGACCCAGTCCGGTACCGCCCGGTTGGCGCGAGAGCGAGTTGTCGGCCTGGCTGAAGGCCTGGAACAGCGCTCGCACATCCTGGCTGGACAGGCCGATCCCGGTGTCCTGCACGCTAATGCGCAGTTGCGCGTGCTCTTCGGTTTCATCTTCGAGCATGGCGCGCGCGACGATCGTGCCTTCGCGGGTGAACTTGATCGCGTTGCTGACCAGATTGGTCAGGATCTGCCGCAGACGCAGCGGGTCGCCGGACAGCGCCAGTGGCGTATCGCGGTACACCAGACTGACCAGTTCCAGCTGCTTGGCGTGCGCCGCCGGGGCGAGGATGGTCAGGGTGTCCTGCAACAGGTCGCGCAGGTTGAACGGGATATTGTCGAGCACCAGCTTGCCGGCCTCGATCTTCGAGAAGTCGAGAATCTCGTTGATGATGCTCAACAGGTTGTCGGCGGACTTCTCGATGGTGCCCAGGTAGTCGAACTGGCGCGGCGTCAGTTCGCTTTTCTGCAGCAAATGGGTGAAGCCCAGAATGCCATTGAGCGGCGTGCGAATTTCATGGCTCATGTTGGCCAGGAATTCCGACTTGATCCGGCTTGCTTCAAGCGCTTCCTTACGGGCCAGGTCCAGTTCGATGTTCTGGATTTCGATGGTCTCCAGATTCTGCCGGACATCCTCGGTCGCCTGATCGATGCTCAGTTGCAGTTCTTCCTGCGCGTTCTGCAGCGTCGCCGCCATGCGGTTGATGCCCGACGCCAGTTCGTCCAGCTCGCGGCTGCCCAGCGGTGGCAGACGGGTTTCCAGATTGCCGTCCTTGAGTTGCGACACGGCCTGCTTGATCTGGCTCATCGGCCCGTTGATGGTGCGGCTCATGCGTACCGCGAGGGTTGCGGTGAACGCCAGCCCGGTGAGGATCAGCAGCAGGCTGGCAAACAGGCTTCGGTAGCCGCGCAGCAGCGTACCATTATGGGATATTTCAAGCTCGACCCAGCCCAGCAGGGTGTCGGCTTCGGCAGGAATGATCGGGCTGGTCAGGTGGCGTTGACTGCCGAATACCGGCAGCAGGTAGCGCGTGGCGTCGGTGCCGGTCGAGCTGAGCAACTGCGACCCGCTGCCAATTGGCGACGGGCTGATCATGGTCGGCCCGGCGTGGGCCAGTACCGTGCGATCGGTGTCGAGAAACGACACGGCGCGCACGTCGGTCTGCTCCAGCGTCTGGGTGGCGATGCGACTGAGCAGTACTTTGTCCTTGCGCCCCAGTGCATTGGCGGCAAGGGGCGCCAGATCCTGGGCGATCATTTCGCCGCGTTGCAGCAGCTGGCTTTGCAGTTCGCTCAACTGCATCCAGGTGAAATAGCCACCGAGCATCGCCGCCATCAGGCTGGCAGGCAAAATAGTCAGTAGCAGCACACGGCCTTTTATACCCAGCTTGGTCAGCACGCTCTTCCTCCGGCAACACGTATCAGTCCGTCGATATCAGGCATCGGCTGCCTTGCTGTATCGGCACAAGGGGATGAGTTTAGCCATTTACCGTCGGCATGGGCACCTAACTCTCTATGCAGGGCGGGGTGGCTGCGGAAAAATCGGTGGTTATTCTTTTTGGGAATAAGCAGCGCACTTTGCGTGATATGGGCTTTGGCCGTTTGCCGTTATGATAGGCACCCCCCGCAGTCTGGATTGCGAAGACGCCATGACCCTGCAGTATCAAACCATTGCCGATTGCGTCGGCAACACCCCGCTGGTGCGTCTGCAACGCATGGCGGGTAATACCAGCAATACCCTCCTGTTGAAACTCGAAGGTAACAACCCCGCTGGCTCGGTAAAAGACCGCCCGGCCTTGTCGATGATCACCCGCGCCGAGCTGCGCGGCCAGATCCATCCGGGTGACACGCTGATCGAAGCCACCTCCGGCAATACCGGAATCGCGCTGGCCATGGCTGCGGCGATCAAGGGCTACCGTATGATTCTGATCATGCCGGACAACTCCAGTGCCGAACGCAAGGCCGCGATGACCGCCTATGGCGCCGAACTGATTTCGGTCAGCAAGGATGACGGCATGGAAGGTGCCCGTGATCTGGCCGAGCGCATGCAGGCCGAAGGCCGTGGCAAGGTGCTCGATCAGTTTGCCAATGGCGACAACCCCGAGGCGCATTACACGTCCACCGGTCCGGAAATCTGGCGGCAGACGGGCGGTACCGTGACCCATTTCGTCAGCTCGATGGGCACCACCGGCACCATCATGGGCACCTCGCGCTACCTCAAGGAGCAGAACCCCGACGTGCAGATCGTCGGTCTGCAACCGATGGAGGGCGCTTCGATCCCCGGTATTCGCCGCTGGCCGCAGGAATACCTGCCGAAAATCTATCAGTCGGACCGTGTCGACCGCATCATCGACATGGGCCAGAGCGAAGCCGAAGACACCATGCGCCGCCTCGCTCGCGAAGAAGGCATCTTCTGTGGCGTGTCGTCCGGTGGCTCGGTCGCCGGGGCATTGCGTATTTCCCGTGAAGTCGAAAACGCCGTGATTGTGGCGATCATCTGTGACCGAGGCGACCGTTACCTGTCGACCGGCGTCTATGATTCGCCCAACTGATGGCCAAGCATGAAAGAGGTTTGCGCTTTCAGCCTGCGGGCGGCGTTAAAACCGTACAGATTCCTGCCGGTAAAAAGCAGCGGCTGACCATTGAGCGGCTGTCCGACGACGGTCGCGGTATCGCCTTTCTCGAGGGTAAAACCTGGTTTGTCGCCGGCAGTCTGGCGGGCGAAGAGGTCGAGGCGCGCGTACTTAATGCGCGCGGCAAGGTCGTCGAGGCGCGCACCGAGCGGGTGTTCACTGCCAGCGCCATGCGTCGCGCTCCGGCCTGTGAGTATTTCGGTCGCTGCGGCGGCTGCAGTGTTCAGCATGTGCCCCATGAAGAACAGCTTGCCCTGAAACAGCGCATGCTCGCCGAGCAGTTGCTGCGCGTGGCGAACGTGGTGCCGGATGAATGGGCGGCACCTTTGAGTGGTGCCGAGCTGGCCTATCGCCGACGCGCGCGGGTCGCGGTTCGCTGGGATGCCAAGGCCAAAAGGCTGGATGTGGGGTTCCGCGCAGCCGCCAGCCAGGACATCGTCAGCATCGAACACTGTCCAGTGCTGGTACAAGCCTTGCAACCGATCATGAATGAGTTGCCTGGCATGCTGAAAAGTTTCAGCAAGCCACAGGTGCTGGGTCACGTCGAGCTGTTCAGTGGGGTTGCGACTGCCGTGTTGTTGCGCCACACCGCGTCGCTTGCCGAGGCCGACCTGGCGCTGTTGCAGGCGTTTTGCTCCAGGCACGACGCGCAGCTGTGGCTGCACGGCGAAGGCGAGCCGCAACCGGCCAGCTCCGGCGATACGCTGGGCTACCGGCTGGAGCCGTGGAACCTGCAACTGGCCTGGCGACCGGGAGATTTCATTCAGGTCAACGCGGCGGTCAATACCGCGATGATCGAACAGGCCCTGCAATGGCTGGCGCCTGCAAAAGATGAGCGTGTCATGGATCTGTTCTGTGGTCTGGGCAATTTCGCCTTGCCACTGGCGGGGCTGGCCAGGGACGTGGTGGCGGTCGAAGGCGTTGCGACCATGGTCGAGCGTGCAGCCGTCAACGCAATGAGTAATGATCTGCACAATGTGCGGTTTTTTCAGGCGGATCTTTCCCAGCCGCTGACACAGGCCGACTGGGCGGCAGAGGGGTTTTCTGCGGTACTCTTGGACCCACCGCGTGACGGGGCCTTTGAAGTGGTCCGCCAGATCAGAAAGACGGGGGCCCGGCGACTGCTTTATGTTTCATGCAACCCGGCAACTTTGGCTCGTGACGCGGTCGAACTGATCCGTCAGGGCTACCGATTAAAACGTGCCGGAATCCTCGATATGTTTCCTCAGACGGCGCATGTCGAGGCGATGGCTTTATTTGAAATGAGTAAGTGAGCGGCGTTCACTGGAACGAGTTCGTTGCTGACAAGGAATCTCATTTAATCCGACTGGCCCGCGAATGCCGGTCCTTGCTTGCCCGGCAAGTGGCATTCGCTCAGAAGGCTGGCGACTGATGGCGCTATTCATCGCGCCGTAGGGAAGGTAAGCAGCATGGTACAGGTGAGAGCGAGCCAGCCGATAAACACAGACGGCAGTATCAATCTCGACGCGTGGCTCGATCATATTGTCAGCGTCGACCTGGTCCTGGACCGGGAAGTCATGAAAAAGGCCTGTGAATTTGCCCGGGAAGCCGAGCAGACCGACAAGGCTCACAAGAATCATTGGGCAGAGGGCACCTCCAGTTTCCAGACCGGTCTGGAAATCGCGGAGATCCTGGCTGACCTCAAGCTGGATCAGGATTCGCTGGTCGCTGCGGTCATTTACCGTGGCGTGCGTGAAGGTCTCATTGCGCTGCCGGACGTCGAGCAGCGCTTTGGCGCAACGGTCGCCAAACTCATCGACGGCGTGCTGCGCATGGCCGCGATCAGCGCCAGTCTCAGCCCTCGTCAGTCATTGGTGCTCGGCAGTCAGGCGCAGGTGGAAAACCTGCGCAAGATGCTGGTGGCGATGGTCGACGACGTTCGCGTTGCGCTGATCAAGCTGGCCGAACGTACCTGCGCGATTCGTGCGGTGAAGAACGCCGACGACGAAAAACGCAACCGTGTGGCCCGCGAAGTCTTCGACATCTATGCACCGCTGGCCCACCGCCTGGGCATCGGTCACATCAAGTGGGAGCTGGAAGACCTGTCCTTCCGCTACCTGGAGCCCGATCAATACAAGCAGATCGCCAAGCTGCTGCATGAACGCAGGCTGGACCGCGAGCGCTTCATCAGCGACGTCATGTCTCAACTCGATAACGAGCTGCAGGCCACCGGCGTGACCGCTGACATCAGCGGCCGTGCCAAGCATATCTACTCCATCTGGCGCAAAATGCAGCGCAAGGGCCTGGCGTTCAGCCAGATCTATGACGTGCGTGCGTTGCGTGTGCTGGTCCCGGAAATGCGCGACTGCTACACCGCGCTGGGTATCGTGCACACCTTGTGGCGGCATATTCCCAAAGAGTTCGACGATTACATCGCCAACCCCAAGGAAAACGGCTATCGCTCGCTGCACACCGCGGTGATCGGGCCGGAAGGCAAGGTGCTGGAAGTGCAGATTCGCACCCACGCCATGCATGAAGAGGCCGAGCTGGGCGTTTGTGCGCACTGGCGCTATAAAGGCACCGACGTCAAATCCGGCTCCAATCATTACGAAGAGAAGATTTCCTGGCTGCGTCAGGTGCTCGAATGGCATGAAGAGCTGGGCGACATCGGCGGTCTGGCCGATCAGTTGCGGGTTGATATCGAGCCTGACCGCGTCTACGTCTTCACCCCGGATGGCCACGCCATCGACCTGCCCAAGGGCGCGACACCGCTGGACTTCGCCTATCGGGTGCACACCGAAATCGGCCATAACTGCCGGGGTGCGAAGATCAATGGCCGCATCGTACCGCTCAACTACAGCCTGCAGACCGGCGAGCAGGTCGAGATCATCACCAGCAAGCACGGTACGCCGAGCCGCGACTGGCTGAACTCGAACCTGGGCTACATCACCACCTCGCGTGCGCGGGCCAAGATCGTTCACTGGTTCAAGTTGCAGGCTCGCGACCAGAACGTCGCCGCCGGCAGAACCCTGATCGAACGCGAACTGGCGCGCCTGGCGTTACCGCAGGTCGATTTCGACAAGCTGGCGGACAAGGCCAATCACAAGACCGCCGACGACATGTTTGCGGCATTGGGCGCGGGCGATCTGCGTCTGGCGCAACTGGTCAATCTGGCTCAGCAGCAGGTTGAGCCTGATCGCGTCAATGAACAGCTGGAGCTGATCCCGCGCAAGGCCACCGGCTACAAGCCCGGCAAGCGTGGCGATATTCAGATTCAGGGCGTCGGCAACCTGATGACGCAGATGGCCGGCTGCTGCCAGCCGCTGCCGGGCGATGCGATCGTCGGTTATATCACTCAGGGGCGTGGCGTCAGCATTCACCGTCAGGATTGCGCTTCGGTGCTGCAGCTGGGCGGTCGCGAGCCCGAGCGGATCATTCAGGTCAGTTGGGGGCCGGTGCCGGTACTCACCTATCCGGTGGACATCATCATCCGTGCCTACGACCGTTCCGGCTTGCTGCGAGACGTCACCCAGGTGCTGCTCAACGAGCGGATCAACGTGCTGGCGGTCAATACCCGTTCGAACAAGGAAGACAACACAGCGCTGATGTCCCTGACCATCGAGATTCCGGGTCTGGACGCGCTGGGGCGGTTGCTGGGGCGCATTTCCCAGTTGCCGAACATCATTGAAACGCGCAGGAACAGGACGCCCTAGGGGCAGCTATAAGCTATAAGCTATAAGCTAAAGCGGATTGCGGTGGCTTGCAGCTTGAAGCTTGAAGCTAAACCGCTGCGACCGAAGGAAGCCTATGTACACAGTTCAAGACCTGCTGCACCTCATGGCCCGGCTGCGTGATCCGCAGTTCGGCTGTCCGTGGGACCTGAAGCAGACCTACGCCAGCATCGTGCCGCACACGCTGGAAGAAGCCTATGAAGTGGCTGATGCCATCGAACAGGGCGACCTCGATCATCTGAAGGGCGAGCTGGGAGACCTGCTGTTTCAGGTGGTCTTCTATGCGCAGTTGGCCAAAGAGGAAGGCCGGTTTGAATTCGACGATGTGATCGACGGTATTACCCGCAAGTTGCTGCGTCGCCATCCGCACGTGTTTCCGACTGGCGAGCTGTACGCGCCGGCAGAAACGCCGCGCCTGACCGACGAGCAGGTCAATCGTCGTTGGGACGAAATCAAGGCCGAGGAGCGTGCCGAAAAGGCCGGCGTTCCCGAGCAGTTGTCGTTGCTCGACGACGTGCCGAGGGCCTTGCCCGCGTTGAGTCGTGCGGCCAAACTGCAGAAGCGTGCAGCGCAGGTGGGTTTCGACTGGCCTGCGGCATTGCCGGTGGTCGACAAGGTGCGTGAAGAACTCGATGAAATTCTCGAGGCCATGGTCGACAATGACGCCGAGGGCATCGCCGAGGAAGTCGGCGACCTGCTGTTCAGCGTCGTCAACCTGGCCCGACACCTCAAGGTCGACCCGGAAACTGCGCTACGCTCGGCCAATAGCAAATTCGACAGACGCTTCCGATTCATTGAACAGGCTTTGCGCCACCTGCAGCGTCCTATCGAAGCGTGCTCGCTCGAAGAAATGGACGCGTTGTGGGGCGAAGCCAAA
Organism: Pseudomonas sp. P129; assembly: GCF_020312195.1. Lineage (NCBI taxonomy): Bacteria > Pseudomonadati > Pseudomonadota > Gammaproteobacteria > Pseudomonadales > Pseudomonadaceae > Pseudomonas > Pseudomonas sp. P129. The sequence continues at coordinate 1,048,994 of NZ_JAGPYS010000001.1, forward strand.
CGTCAGGAAAAGAGCACACCCGGCTGCGGCTGAGTGTGCGGTAACGGTATAAGTGAGTAGACAATGAGCCTTTCCCTTCGCGATCAGTTGCTCAAGGCAGGTCTGGTCAACCAAAAGCAGGCCAAGCAGGTCGGCAAAGAAAAGCAGAAAGAGCAGCGTCTGGTGCACAAGGGTCAGGCTCAGGCCGATGACTCGCAAAAGCGTGCGGCCCAGGAGGCCATGGCCGAGAAGGCCAGGCGTGACCAGGAGCTGAACCGTCAGCAGCAGGAGAAGGTCGAGCAGAAAGCCCGTACCGCTCAGGTCAAGCAACTGATCGAAGTGTCGCGCCTGCCCAAGCTGATCACCGAGGATTACTACAACTTCGTTGACGACAAGAAGGTCAAGCGCATCCCGGTCAACGCCATGGTGCGCAACAAGCTCAGCAGCGGTTCACTGGCCATCGTTCACCACGGTGGCGGTTACGAGATCATTCCGCGTGAGGCTGCGCTGAAGATTCAGGAGCGTGACCCGCGTCGTATCGTGCTGCTCAACACCCCGACCGAAGCGCCGGATGCAGACGACCCGTACGCGGCGTATCAGGTGCCTGACGATCTGATGTGGTAAGCCCACGGCGCGGTCATTGAGTTGTCAAAACAAAACCCGCATTCAGCGGGTTTTGTCTTTTTCTGTTCTGAGAATTGTTCAGTGGTTGCCCTGGCTTTCCAGCGCTTCCAGCTCTTCCTTGTAGCGAAGGGCATCGGACTCAACGTGGAACATGCCGACCAGTTGGTCCTGTTGGTGCACATCCCAGATCTGGATGCCGTCGGCAACGGCTTCGTGAGAGAGGTGGGCGTCGTCGCGTTCAGTAACTCTGACAGTCATAGTAGTAAGCTCCTGACTTTGATGGCCTTGATGGTCAGGCCTCTGGATACTGCGGCGATGTGTCGCAGGACTCTTTTATAGGATTTGTTAGCTGCCTAAGTAAATAGCCTGTTCAGGTTCCCCAGTGGTCAGAAACTGATCGATCTTCTGCAGCCCTTGCATGACGAGGCTTACAGCGCGGTGGAGGCAAAATGAAGGATGTTTCATGTGCTTCGAGGCTGTCCGAACGCACGTGAAAACGCCGTTCCAGACGCTCCGCGTCCTCATTGACGACGCAGAGCGTCGAGACCTGCATTCCCACGCAGGAGCGTGAGGAACGATGATCGTAACTATCGTGCGTCGCATGCCTTCGGCCAATAAAAAGCCCCGCTGAAAAGCGGGGCTCTGTGGTGCGGGCGGTCAGGGCAATCAGCTGCCTTTGACGGCCTTGCCGTTGACGGTGCCGTCCAGCAAGACGATGTTGTATTCCTTGCCGTCGGTTTCGACCTGTTGCAGGCGGACCAGCAGGTAATCCCAATCCTTGGCGAACCACAGCACGGTGGTGCGCTTGCTTTGCGTCGGGTCACGTACGCGCTCGACCTTGATCGCATCGACCTGGCCTGTCTTGGTGGTGACTTTTTCCGAACCCAGCACGCGGAAGTCGTAGGTGTCCACTTCATCACCGTCGACAACCTGATAGCTCATGCTCTTCTTGCCCTCAGCGATGTCATGTTGCAACGCCAGCTGATAGGTGGACTTGTCGAGAATGCCACGGTTGAGCGGCAGCTTGATCGCATCGCCACGGTCGGTGCCGGTGACGAACTTGGTGTTCCAGTCGAACGCCAGATCGACCTTCTTGGATTTGCCCAGGCCGCTGCGCTCGAAGTTGTAGGTCTGTGGCAGCAGGGTGTCCTTGTCGACCTTCAGCGTGCTGACTTCAGTCAGGCTGGCGATCATCATCGAGGCCTTGAAGCTCAGGGTCCAGGTGCCATTTGCGCCGGCTTCCAGGCTGCGTTCAGCCGTGCCGCTCATGGGCAGTTGTTTCCAGTCGGCGGTGTAGCTGGCGGAGAAGGGTTGAAGGTCTGCGGCCTGTACGGCAGGCAATGCGAGCAGAGCGAAAGCGAAGAGCAGAGCGCGACGCATAGTATCTCCTAATGTCGAATCAGATGGCCGCTGGCCGGGAGTAACTGGCTATCGAGTAACGCACCTTGTTCACCAAGGCTCAGTCGGCCTTCGGCAAACCAGCGAATGGCCAGTGGGTAAATACGGTGCTCTTGAACATGGACCCGTTGCGCGAGCGTTGCGGGCGTGTCGTGCAACTGTACCGAAATAACTGCCTGTACGACCAGTGGGCCGCCATCGAGTTCCTCGGTAACAAAATGCACGCTGCAGCCATGCTCGGTGTCGCCGGCTTCCAGCGCACGCTTGTGCGTGTGCAAGCCTTTGTAACGCGGCAGCAGGGAAGGGTGAATATTCAGCAGACGGCCGTGATAGTGGCGAACGAACCCTGCGCTGAGAATGCGCATGAACCCGGCCAGTACGACCAACTGTGGCTGGAAGGCGTCGATCCGTTCGATCAGCGCTGCATCGAAGGCCTCGCGACCTTCGTACGCGGTGTGATCCAGTACGCAGGTTTCGATGCCTGCGTCTCGGGCGCGTTGCAGGCCGAACGCATCTGCGCGGTTGGATATCACCGCGCGGATGCGGACGGGGCTGGCCTCGTCCTTGAAGCTGTCGATCATCGCTTGCAGGTTGCCGCCGGTGCCGGACAGCAGCACCACGACGTCGCAGATGGCTGGCATCAATGCGCCTTGAGGTTTTTCAGCTCGACCTGTGCTGCGCCTTCGGCAGCGGTGGCGATCTGGCCGATCACCCAAGGCTGCTCGCCCGCTTCACGCAGCACCTTGAGTGCCGCTTCAACGTGCTCCTGAGCGACGCAGATCACCATGCCCACGCCGCAGTTCAGCACGCGGTGCATCTCGTTTTCCGCAACGTTGCCTTGCTGCTGCAGCCAGTCGAACACGGCCGGACGCTGCCAGCTGGCGACGTCGACAACGGCCTGAGCGCCTTCAGGCAGTACGCGTGGAATGTTGTCGAGCAGGCCGCCACCGGTGATGTGGGCCATGGCCTTGACCGCGCCGGTTTCCTTGATCAGCTTGAGCAGCGGCTTCACGTAGATGCGGGTCGGTGCCATCAGCAGTTCGGTCAGCGGTTTGCCGTCCAGCTGGATGTTTTCGATATCGGCACCTGCCACCTCGATGATCTTGCGGATCAGCGAGTAGCCGTTGGAGTGCGGGCCGGACGATGGCAGGGCGAGCAGGGCATCACCGGCAGCGACTTTCGAGCCGTCGATGATCTCGGCCTTTTCCACCACGCCGACGCAGAAGCCTGCCAGGTCGTAGTCTTCGCCTTCGTACATGCCCGGCATTTCAGCGGTTTCACCACCCACCAGCGAGCAACCGGCCAGTTCGCAGCCGGCGCCGATGCCGGTGACGACCTGAGCAGCGGTGTCGACGTTGAGCTTGCCGGTGGCGTAGTAATCGAGGAAGAACAGCGGTTCTGCACCACAGACCACCAGGTCATTGACGCACATGGCGACCAGATCGATGCCGATGGTGTCGTGCTTGTTCAGGTTCAGCGCCAGACGCAGCTTGGTGCCCACGCCGTCAGTGCCGGAAACCAGAACCGGTTGCTTGTAGCCGGCCGGGATTTCGCAGAGGGCGCCGAAGCCTCCCAGGCCGCCCATGACTTCCGGACGCTTGGTGCGCTTGGCGACGCTCTTGATGCGTTCGACCAATGCTTCACCGGCGTCGATGTCTACACCGGCGTCTTTATAGCTCAGGGAGGGTTGCTTGCTCATAGAAAATCCAGGCCTTTAGGGGGGATTCGGAGGTATCGACCGCTGCGTTAGGGCCCGTTCAGCACCGCGCTGTCATGCGGTGGTAATGTTGGGGCCATGGCGATTGCCGGTCTGCGAAGGCGCGCGATTTTATCAGGCTTGCTCATCAGGGGCCATCCTTGCGCCGACAACAGGGCGGTGTTGCACCAAATAAACTCAACCCGGCGGCCTGTGAGTGCGAGCCTGGACGTTTAGGGTGTACTTTATGCGCGAACTGAATGATGGGTGGCTCACGTCTGTCCCAGACTTGCATACCTGCTGAAACAGCTTCTTTTCACTTTTTTCCGTTCGGGAACTGTCCATGCGTTTTTCCAGAATTCTTCTAATCGGCTGTCTGTCCCTGATCAGCCTTCCCAGCCTTGCCGAGACGGTCAGCAATCTTTATCAGGTCCGCGAACCGGTCAATGGCCAGTCGCCCGATGAGCGCACGCGGGCCACGCAGGCCGCCGTCGACACTCTGGTGCTGCGCCTGACCGGCGACGCCAAGGCCGTGCAGGGTTCGGCCATCGCCGCGCTGCGCAAGGACCCGCAGCAGATCATCAGCCAGTACGGTTACGAGGCCGGACCGCCGGAGACCCTGCTGGTGGACTTCGATCCGGCAACCACCGAACGCGCGTTGCGCGATGCGGGTCTGTCGATCTGGGGCAGCAATCGTCCGTCGATTCTCGGCTGGTGGCTGAATGATTCGGTGGAAGGCTCGAATCTGGTCGGCGACGGTCAGGCCGCCGCCGAACCCTTGCGCCAGGCCGCTCAGCACCGCGGACTGCCGCTGCGTCTGCCGCTGGCTGATTTGAGCGAGCAGGGCATCGGTAATGCGAAGACCCTGGAGGGCACTGACCCTGCACCGCTCAAGGAAGCCTCCGAGCGCTATGGCGCCGACGCGATACTGGCTGTGCATGCTAAGGAAGATGGCGGTCAGTGGCAGGGCAAATGGCGCTTGTGGCTGGGTGATCAGCGTGAACAGGGCAGCGCGACCGGCGCCAGCTCCGAGGCGCTGGCCGATGCGGTGCTGCTGTCGGTAAGCGAGCGTCTGGCGCCGCGCTTCGTTGCCAAGCCGGGAGCGTCGACCGGGATGCTGATCCAGGTTCAGGGCATGACGCTGGAGCGCTATGCGCAACTGCTTCAGTTACTCGAACCGTTCGGCGTGCGTCTGAGTTCTGTCGAAGGCGATAAAGTGGTGTTTGAGGTCAGTGGCAGCACCGATCAGCTACGCTCGCAGTTGTCGCTGGCCAAGCTGCAGGAAGTGCCTGCAGCCGAAGCAGCCGCTACCGCAACGCCGCCTGCTGCGCCTGTCGATGCGACTGCGCCGGTTGCGCCAGCCAATGGAGCCGCTGCTGTTCCGGCACCTGCGCCCGCACCGATGATTGTTCCGGCGTCCGCGCCACAACTTTATTTCCGCTGGTAACCCGGCAAGAACGCTTTTCCATTGGCTTGAGGGATGTTGATGACTGATATGCGGCGTTGGTTCTGGATCGGCGGCCTGGCCTTGCTGGTCGCATTCGTGGTGCTGTTGCACCCGATCCTCACTCCTTTTCTGGTGGCGCTGCTACTGGCCTATATGGGCGATCCGCTGGTGGATCGCCTGGAGCGCGCAGGACTGTCCAGAACCCTGAGCGTCGTAGTCGTGTTCGGGCTGTTCACGCTGGTGCTGATGGCGTTACTGCTGATTCTGGTGCCGATGCTGGCCAAGCAGTTGTTCCGGCTCTACGAGCTGGCGCCGCAGATTCTCGACTGGCTGCAACACGCGGCGTTGCCATGGGTCCAGGCCAAGTTCGGGCTGGCAGACGGGTTCTGGAAGTTCGACAAGATCAAGGCCGCCATCTCCGAGCATATGGGCCAGGCCGGGGACATCGTCTCTATCGTGCTGTCCCAGGCGACGGCTTCCAGCCTGGCGCTGATCGGCTGGCTGACCAACCTGGTACTGATTCCCGTGGTGTGTTTCTACCTGCTGCGTGACTGGGACATCATGACCGGCAAGATCCGTGGCCTGCTGCCGCGTCAGCGTGAAGCTCAGATCGTCAAGCTGGCGGGCGAGTGCCACGAAGTGCTCGGCGCGTTCATACGCGGTCAGTTGCTGGTGATGGTCGGCCTTGGCGTGATCTACGCGGCCGGTCTGATGCTGGTCGGGCTGGAGCTGGGCCTGCTGATCGGCGTGATTGCCGGTCTGGCGGCCATCGTGCCTTATATGGGGTTCGTGATCGGTATCGGTTCGGCGCTGGTGGCCGGGCTGTTCCAGTTTGGCGGTGACCTGTACCCGATGATGGGGATCGTGGCGGTGTTCATGATCGGTCAGGCCCTCGAGGGGATGGTGCTGACGCCCTTGCTGGTCGGTGATCGCATCGGCCTGCACCCGGTCGCAGTGATCTTCGCGATTCTGGCGGGTGGCGAGCTGTTCGGTTTTACCGGCATTCTGCTGGCCCTGCCGGTGGCGGCGGTGATCATGGTGCTGGTGCGGCACATGCATGATTTGTACAAGGACTCGGAAATCTACGCAGGCGCGGAAGATCCGGAGCTGTAAGGTCGACGCAAGCCTCTTCGCCGCCCGGTGAAGAGGCTCATGCCTTGAGGGCATGCGCCCCTTCAAACGCCCTGTGCTGGGCGGCGCTTTACTCACCCTGACGCAAACCTTTGATTTTGCTTGAGGTCTGTCGCATTGTGCGACCAGCGTCACGGGTATAAACTTTGCGCTCTTTACACAGAGGCCCTTGACGGTTTGCATGAGCCGTTAGTCAGCATGAAACCGATTCAGCTGCCCCTGAGTGTGCGTCTGCGTGATGACGCCACTTTCGTCAATTACTATCCAGGCGCCAACGCCGCTGCACTCGGCTATGTCGAGCGGCTGTGCGAAGCCGACGCTGGCTGGACCGAAAGCCTCATCTACCTGTGGGGCAAGGACGGGGTAGGGCGCACGCACCTGCTGCAGGCTGCCTGCCTGCGTTTCGAACAGTTGGGCGAGCCTGCGGTGTATCTGCCGCTGGCCGAAGTCATAGATGAAGGCATCGAGCTGTTCGATCATCTGGAGCAGTACGAACTGGTGTGTCTGGACGACCTGCAGGCGATCGTCGGCAAGCCGGACTGGGAAGAAGCGCTGTTTCATCTGTTCAATCGCCTGCGTGACAGCGGCCGTCGTCTGCTGATTGCCGCGTCCAAATCGCCCCGCGAACTGCCGGTAAAGCTTCCCGACCTGAAATCACGCCTGACCATGGCGCTGGTGTTCCAGATGCGCGGGCTGTCCGACGAGGACAAGCTGCGTGCCCTGCAACTGCGTGCTTCACGGCGCGGCCTGCACCTGACCGACGATGTCGGGCATTTCATCCTGACGCGCGGTACACGCAGCATGAGCGCGTTGTTCGAATTGCTCGAGCGCCTCGATCAGGCGTCACTCCAGGAAAAGCGCAAGCTGACCATTCCCTTCCTTAAAGAGACCCTCGGGTGGTAGATCAGGCGCTGTTGATGCAGACGGCGGCTGCCTTGCGCCATGCAAAACGGATTCTGGTGATCACCGGGGCGGGGCTGTCTGCCGATTCGGGGCTGCCGACCTACCGTGGCGTGGGCGGGCTCTACAATGGCAAGACCGACGATGGCCTGCCTATCGAAATGGCCCTGTCCGGGCCCATGCTGCGTCGTGATCCTGAGCTGTGCTGGAAATACATCGCCGAACTGGGCAAGGCGTGCCTGGGTGGCGAGCCGAATGTCGCGCATTACGCCATCGCCCAGTTGCAGCGCATCAAACCCGAGTGCTGGGTACTGACCCAGAACGTCGACGGTTACCATCGCGCGGCAGGCAGTCCGCCGGAGCGCCTGATCGAAATTCACGGGCAACTCTCGCCACTGTTTTGCCAATCCTGCGGTGCTGAGGATTCGCAATTGAGTGAGCACTTGCGGCGCCCTTTGCCCCCCTTATGCCCGGCATGTAGTGGCATTTTGCGACCGTCCGTCGTTCTTTTTCAGGAAATGCTTCCCGAAAAAGCGCTGGAAACACTGCATGAACAGCTGGCTAAAGGCTATGACGCAGTGTTGAGTATTGGCACCACCGCAAGCTTCCCCTACATTCACGAACCGGTCATTCGCACCAGGGTTTCCGGGGGTTTTACCGCAGAAATCAATCCACAGCCGACGGATCACAGCGCGCAGATGGACGTCTTTTTGCCGTACCGCGCGGCACATGTCATGGCCGAACTCATAAGTCACATCTAGTTCGATTGAATTTGCAAATCACCTTCATAAAAGGCATAGTCTCGCCATCTTAACTAGTCAGCCACGGTTGTGCCCATGCAAGTTGTTCGCTTCGCACCCCTCGTGCCTCTCGCACTCGTTACATTTCTCTTCGGTTGCTCGGCCAATATGCCGGTCGCACAGCAGGAACAGGCCCAGCCAGTTCCACGCTATCAGAGTGCAATCAATGCCAATGCCCAGTCCGCAGCCCGTCGCGCCGACGCGGCAGTCCTGCAGGACGAGCTCGCTACCGAAGACGAACTGTCCCAGTTCGCTGATAACAAGTCTTACCAACTGCCGGCCCTGGCCGACAGCATCCTGGAGCGTGGCAAGTCGCTGATCGGCACCCGCTACAAGTTCGGCGGCACGTCGACTTCTTCGGGTTTCGATTGCAGCGGCTTCATCGGTTATCTGTTTCGCGAAGAGGCCGGCATGAGCCTGCCACGTTCCACGCGTGAAATGATCAACGTCAACGCACCTCTGGTAGCGCGCAACAAGCTTCAGCCGGGTGATGTGCTGTTCTTCAGTACTCGCGGTCGTGGTCAGGTCAGCCACGCAGCGATTTACGCCGGTAATCGGCAGTTCATCCACTCCAGCAGTCGCCGCAGCGGCGGTGTGCGCATCGACAGCCTCGATGACGCCTACTGGAGCAAGACCTTCATCGAGGCCAAGCGGCCTCTGGCGATGGCCCCGGGTACTGTTGCAGTAAAATCGACACCTGAAGTCACGCAGACAACGGCGATGACTTCGACTACAGTCAAGACCGCGCCCAAGCGGCGTAAATAAATAGAACGCGCAGCACAAGACCTTCGGGTCTTTATGCGTTTTTGAGCTTCTCGGCAGCGTAAGCCGCATCCGGATAGGTTGTTGTGGTTATGTCGATTGCGTTGCGCCTGTTAGTCATCTCTGTTGCTGCGTTGCTCGGTGCCTGCGCCAGCGCGCCGCCTCCGCCCAAAGCGCCCCGGATCGTTCAGCGTCCGGTGGTCACTGCACCTCCCCAGATTCTTTCTCCGGCTGCCGAAGACGTGCTGTTTCGTGCGTTGGGGCTGGTTGGCACGCCTTATCGCTGGGGCGGCAACACGCCTGACTCCGGTTTCGATTGCAGCGGTCTTATAGGCTATGTCTATCGTGATGCGGCGGGCATTTCCCTGCCGCGTTCCACACGCGAGATGATCGTGATGGGCGCACCGAATATTCGTCGCGAGCAATTGCAGTCAGGTGATCTGGTGTTCTTCGCCACATCGGGCGGTTCTCAGGTGTCCCACGCCGGGATCTATGTCGGCGAAGGCCGCTTCGTGCATGCGCCGGCCACCGGCGGCACGGTCAAGCTCGACAGCCTCGACAAGCCTTACTGGCAGAGAGCCTATCTCAACGCCAAACGCGTGATTCAGCCGTCCAGCCTGGCGCAGAATCGGCCTTAAGCGCTTCGCGCTGATTGCTCTGCGCGCACTCAAGAGCGTCCAGAACTGCATGCCCACGCCCACGCGGAGCGCTCAACGTTACTTTAGATTCTGGCCGTAGGCCGTAGGAGCGAACTTGTTCGCGAAAGGGCCGGTATGATCGCCGAAAATGCATCTTCTGAAACACCGCCTTCGCGAACAAGTTCGCTCCTACGCCCTTCGGGCAGAACCCTGAAAGGCACGTATTCCGGGCTCTCCAGGACTTGTGTGTAACGCCGAGTGCTGGAGCGTAGGGAGCGATGATCTCAACTATCGTGCGACGCTCTGCGTCAAACCTCTACGCTCGGCGTTACTGAGCAGCCTTGGCGGATGTCACGCGCCAGATCTTGTTGCCGACATCGTCGGCCACCAGCAATCCGCCGCGCTGGTCATTGACCACGCCAACCGGGCGACCCATGGCTTTTTCATCCTTGTTGAGGAAGCCGGTCAACACATCGACCGGTGTGCCGTTGGGTTTGCCGCCGCTGAATGGAATGAACACCACCTTGTAGCCGCTGTGCGGTTTGCGGTTCCAGGAGCCGTGCTGGCCGATGAACAGGCCCTCGTTGAACGGCGCAGCCAGTGTCTTGCCGTCGGCGAACACCAAGCCCAGCGAAGCGGTGTGCGGACCGACTGCGTAATCCGGGGCAATCGCCTTGGCGACCAGTGCCGGGTTCTGCGGCTTGACGCGCTCGTCGACGTGCTGGCCGTAATAGCTGTAAGGCCAGCCGTAGAATGCGCCGTCCTGCACCGAGGTCACGTAGTCAGGCACCAGATCGCTGCCGATCTCGTCGCGCTCGTTGACCGCCGTCCACAGCTTGCCGGTCTTCGGTTCCCAATCCATGCCGTTGGGGTTGCGCAGGCCGGACGCGAAGATCCGGTGGTTGCCGGTGGCCGCGTCCACTTCCCAGATCGCCGCACGACCTTCTTCCTTGTCCATGCCGTTCTCGGCCACGTTACTGTTGGAGCCCACGGTCACGTACAGCTTGCTGCCATCCTTGCTGGCGATGACGTTCTTGGTCCAGTGGTGATTGAGCGTACCGCCCGGCAGGTCGACCACTTTGGTCGCTTGCGCGCTGATCGAGGTCTGCCCGGATTCATACGGGAAGCTGATCAGGCGGTCAGTGTCGGCGACATACAGCTTGTTGCCCACCAGGGTCATGCCGAACGGCGAATTGAGGTTTTGCAGGAAAACCGTGCGGGTCTCTGCCACACCGTCCTTGTCCACGTCACGCAGCAAGGTGATGCGGTTGGCGCTGGGCACACCGGCACCGGCGCGGCCCATGACTTTTTCCATCACCCAGCCGCGAATGCCTTTGGAATCATCCGGTTTGGCGGGGGAATTGGTTTCTGCTACCAGCACGTCACCGTTGGGCAACACATACAGCCAGCGCGGGTGGTCGAGGTTCTCGGCGAACGCAGCCACTTGTGTGCCCGGCGCGGCGACCGGCCTGGCGCCTTTTTCCCAGCCTACGGCAGGGGCGATGTTGACGGTCGGAATCAGCGTCTTGTTGGGCTCCGGCAGCTTGGGCGAGGGGCCTGTTCCATCCGAGACTTGCAGGCTCGACGACTCGCCGCAGGCAGCGAGGCCGCCGGCGACCAGCAGCAACACTGCGTAGTGGGGTCTGAGTTTGAACATTGTCGATCTCCATTAACAAGGGCGTGGTCCAGTAACTGATAGAGGCGCCGCCAACCCGCTAGGTTCAATCACGTTCCGCAGCGACGGTGTCGATTGACGCTCCCGGTCCAACCCTCTACCCTTCGCGGTTTGTTTCAGGTGCTCTGCAATCCTCGATTGGCAGAGTGAAACAGGGAAGCCGGTGTGGGTCGACAGATCCGATCCCGGCGCTGCCCCCGCAACGGTAAATGAGTCAAGGCTGTGCCTGACGCCACTGTGTTTCGACATGGGAAGGCGCGCAGCCGGGGTGACCCGCTCATGAGCCCGGAGACCGGCCTGAATCACTCAATGACATCACGGAGGGTGATGTTCTGTGCAGGGCGTTGCCGTGCTGTCCAGTGCTGTCCTTCCGTCTGTTGTCGCCTGCCCCGAGCGGAGAGCCCAGATGAACGAATCCCCCGAACGCGACGAACGCCATCTGGCGCGCATGCAGCGCAAGAAAGCCTTCATGGACCAGCGTATTGCCAGCTCGCCCAACGAGTGCGGCCTGCTGCTGGTGTTGACCGGCAATGGCAAGGGCAAGAGCAGCTCGGCGTTCGGTATGCTCGCCCGGGCCATGGGCCACGACATGCAGTGTGGCGTGGTGCAGTTCATCAAGGGCCGCAACAGCACGGGCGAAGAAATGTTTTTCCGCCGTTTCCCCGAGCAGGTGCGCTATCACGTGATGGGCGAGGGCTTCACCTGGGAAACCCAGGATCGCCAGCGTGACATCGCCGCCGCTGAGGCCGCCTGGGCCGTGTCTCAGGAAATGCTTCGCGATCCGGCCATTGGTCTGGTGGTGCTCGACGAACTGAATATCGCCCTCAAACATGGCTACCTCGACCTCGAACAGGTGCTGAGCGATCTGCAGGCACGTCCGCCGATGCAGCACGTATTGGTGACTGGCCGCGGTGCCAAAGCCGAATTGATCGACCTGGCCGATACTGTTTCCGAGATCGGCGTGGTCAAGCACGCGTTTCAGGCCGGTATTCGTGCGCAGAAAGGTATCGAGCTGTGAACCCTTCATCATTGAGCGCATTGCAATGAGAGCCCCGCGTGATTGCCCGGCGGTACTGATCGCTGCGCCTGCCTCCGGGCAAGGCAAAACCACGGTGACCGCTGCACTGGCACGCCTGCACCGCAACCAGGGGCGCAAGGTCCGGGTGTTCAAGTGCGGCCCGGACTTTCTCGACCCGATGATTCTCGAGCGGGCCAGTGGCGCGCCGGTCTATCAACTCGACATGTGGATGGTCGGTGCCGATGAAAGCCGTCGCCTGTTGTGGGAAGCGGCTGACGAGGCCGACCTGATTCTGATCGAAGGGGTCATGGGCCTGTTCGATGGCACGCCGTCGAGCGCCGACCTGGCCCGGCATTTTGGCGTGCCGGTACTCGGTGTGATCGACGGCACGGCCATGGCGCAGACGTTTGGCGCACTGGCGCTGGGCCTGGCGCGCTATCAGCCTGATCTGCCGTTCGCCGGCGTGCTGGCCAATCGCGTCGGCACGGTACGCCATGCGCAGTTGCTGGAGAACAGCCTGACCGAAGGCCTGCGCTGGTACGGCGCCCTGTCCCGGGAGGTCGGCTTCGAATTGCCCAGCCGCCATCTGGGGCTGGTCCAGGCCAGTGAGCTCAATGATCTGGACGTGCGTCTGGACATGGCGGCTGCGGCGCTGGCCAGCACCTGCGAAGTGGCCTTGCCGCCGGCCGTGACCTTTACTGCGCCCGACCCGGTGCAGGTCGAGCCGCTGCTGCGCGGCATCCGCATCGCCATCGCGCGCGACGAAGCCTTTGCCTTTCTGTACGGCGCGAGCCTGGACCTGCTGAGGAACATGGGCGCCGAGCTGAGCTTCTTCTCGCCGATCCATGATCGCGAGCTGCCCGACGCCGACAGCCTGTACCTGCCAGGCGGCTACCCGGAGCTGCACCACGTCGCGCTGGCCGCCAATGGCACGATGCAGGCTTCGATCAGGGCTCACCATATTGCCGGCAAGCCGATTCTCGCCGAGTGCGGCGGCATGCTCTATTTGCTCGAAGCCTTGACCGATGTCGAGGGCGTGCGCGCCGAACTGGTCGGCTTGCTGTCCGGTGAAGCGGTCATGCAGAAGCGTCTGGCCGCGCTGGCCTTGCAAGCCGTCGAGCTGCCCGAGGGCACGCTGCACGGTCACACTTATCACCATTCGCTGACCAGCACCGAGCTGCAGCCGATTGCGCGTGGCGTCAGCCCCAATGGCGGGCGCGGCGCAGAAGCGGTCTATCGCCTGGGTCGCCTGACCGCGTCCTACGTGCATTTCTATTTTCCTTCCTGCCCTCAGGCGATCGCGGCGCTGTTCAAACCATGACCGAGCAAGCGTTCAGCCCCGAAGAGCGGGCTGCGGTGTACCGCGCCATCGCCGAACGTCGCGACATGCGCCACTTCATCGGCGGCACGGTCGCGCCCGAGCTGCTGGCACGTGTGCTGGAGGCCGCGCATCAGGCCCCCAGCGTCGGGCTGATGCAACCGTGGCGCTTCATCCGCATCAGCGACCCGCTATTGCGCGGCAGGATGCAGGCGCAGGTAGAGCAAGAGCGTATCCGGACCGCCGAGGCGCTGGGTGAGCGCACCGACGAATTCATGAAGCTCAAGGTCGAAGGCATCAACGACTGTGCAGAAGTGCTGGTCGCCGCGCTGATGGAAGGGCGTGAGCAACACATTTTCGGCCGGCGCACCTTGCCGGAAATGGACATGGCTTCGCTGTCCTGCGCGATCCAGAACCTGTGGCTGGCCTCGCGAGCAGAAGGCCTGGGCATGGGCTGGGTGTCGCTGTTCGACCCCGAGGCACTGGCCGAACTGCTGGGCATGCCCGACGGCGCCAAGCCGCTGGCGATCATTTGCCTGGGCCCGGTCAAGGAATTTTATCCTGCGCCAATGCTGGTGATGGAAGGCTGGGCGCAGGCGCGTCCGCTGCATGAGTTGCTGTACGAGAATCAATGGGGAGTGAGTCAATGAGCATGGCGCTGTTGAGCGTCGCCGGGGTCGCGCTGGATGCGCTGCTCGGTGAGCCAAAACGATGGCATCCGCTGGTGGCGTTCGGCAACTTCGCCAGTCGGGTCGAGCAGCGTTTCAACAGTGGCGGCCGTGGCTGGCGCAGTCACGGCGTTACCGCCTGGGTCATCACTGTTGTGCCGCTGACGTTGCTGGCCACGCTGCTGAGCTGGTTGCCTGGCGTGGGCTGGCTGTTCGAGATTCTGGCGCTGTATTGCGCGCTGGGCATGCGCAGCCTGGGCGAGCACGTTCAGCCGGTGGCGCAAGCGCTGCGCAGTGATGATCTGATCGAAGCACGTCAGCGCGTCGGTTATCTGGTCAGTCGCCAGACCACTGAGCTGGACGCTACCGAAGTCGCCCGCGCAGCCACCGAGTCGGTGCTGGAGAACGGCAGCGATGCGGTGTTCGCTGCGCTGTTCTGGTTCGTGGTGGCCGGTGCGCCCGGCGTAGTGCTGTACCGGCTGAGCAATACGCTGGACGCCATGTGGGGCTATCGCAACGAGCGCTTTGAGCGTTTTGGCTGGGCTGCGGCGAAGATCGACGATCTGCTCAACTATATTCCCGCACGTCTTGTGGCATTGACTTACGCCTTGCTGGGCAAGACCCGACTGGCGCTGCGTTGCTGGCGCACACAGGCTCCGGCCTGGGACAGTCCGAATGCCGGTCCGGTGATGGCCGCTGGCGCAGGCGCGCTGGGTGTCGAACTGGGTGGTGCGGCGATCTATCACGGCGAGCTGCATCAGCGTCCGCAACTGGGCGAGGGGGCGCCTGCCGATGCGGACTCGATCGATCGCGGCTGGCACCTGGTGCAGCGCGGCGTGTGGTTATGGCTGCTGGTCATCTGCGTGATAGCTGAATTTTATGCTTGAGCACGGCGGGCGGTTGCGCGCGGCGGCGCAGCATTACGGTATCCATCTGGCCGACTGGCTGGACCTGTCCACCGGGATCGCACCCTGGTCGTGGCCCATCCCGGAGATCCCGACGCGTGCCTGGGCGCGGTTGCCCGAGACCGACGATGGTCTGGAAGCGGCGGCCTGCACTTATTACGGCGTGACCCGGCTATTGCCGGTGTCCGGTTCGCAGGCTGCGATTCAGGCGCTGCCGCGGGTGCGCAGCGGAGGGCGGGTCGGCGTTCTGTCGCCCTGCTACGCAGAGCACGCGCATGCCTGGCGCAAGAACGGTTTCGTGGTGCGTGAGGTGGGTGAGCAGGAGGTCGAATACTTCCTCGACAGCCTGGACGTGCTGGTGGTGGTCAACCCCAACAACCCGACCGGCCTGCACCTGAGCGCCGAGCGCCTGCTGGAGTGGCATGCGCGACTGGCCGAGCGCGGTGGCTGGCTGGTCGTCGATGAAGCGTTCATGGATAACACGCCGGGCATGAGCCTGGCGGCCGAGACGTGGCGCACCGGGTTGATCGTCCTGCGTTCGTTTGGCAAGTTTTTCGGCCTGGCCGGCGTCAGGCTCGGTTTTGTCATGGCCGAACCTCTGCTGTTGAGGATGCTGGCGCAGGAAATCGGCCCCTGGTCGGTCAGTGGGCCAACCCGGATCATCGGTCAGGTGTGCCTCAGCGATCAGCAGGGGCAGGCGCGTCAGCGTGAGCGCTGTGAGCAGGCCCGCGACCGGCTGGTGGCGCTGCTCGACCAGTACGCCCTGACCCCGCAAGGCGGCTGTGCGCTGTTTCAATGGCTGGTGACCCCTGAAGCGCAGACGCTCTATGAGTTTTGTGCGCTGCGTGGCGTGCTGCTGCGCCTGTTCAAGGGTGATTCCTCCGAGTCGTCGAGTCTGCGTTTTGGCCTGCCCTGCGACGAGGCCGACTGGCTGCGGCTGCACGATGTTCTGCTTGAATACCGCAAGGAATACCCATGAGCACGCTGATGGTACAAGGCACCACCTCCGATGCCGGCAAAAGCACCCTGGTGACGGCCCTGTGCCGCTGGCTGACCCGCCAGGGCGTCAAGGTCGTGCCGTTCAAGCCGCAGAACATGGCGCTCAACAGCGCGGTGACCGCAGACGGCGGCGAGATCGGCCGCGCACAGGCCGTGCAGGCGCAGGCGTGCTACCTCGAACCGCACACCGACATGAACCCGGTGCTGCTCAAGCCCAACAGTGACACCGGCGCGCAGGTGATCATTCACGGCCGCGCCGTGACCACCATGAACGCGGTGGCGTATCACGGCTATAAAGAGATCGCCATGCAGGCGGTGCTGGAATCGCATCGGCGCCTGGGTGAAAGCTATCCGGTGATCGTGGTCGAGGGCGCGGGTTCACCGGCCGAGATCAACCTGCGTGCCAACGATATCGCCAACATGGGATTTGCCGAGGCGGTCGACTGCCCGGTGCTGCTGATTGCCGACATCAATCGTGGCGGGGTGTTTGCCCATCTGGTAGGCACGCTTGAGTTGCTGTCGCCCAGCGAGCAGGCGCGGGTCAAGGGCTTCATCATCAACCGTTTTCGCGGCGACATCGCCTTGTTGCAGCCGGGCCTGGACTGGCTGGAAGCACGCACCGGCAAGCCGGTGGTTGGCGTGCTGCCCTATGTGATGGATCTGCACCTGGAGGCCGAAGACGGCCTGGACCAGCGTCAGGCCGACAAGGTCGAGCATGTGCTGAACGTGGTGGTCCCGGTCCTGCCTCGCATCAGTAATCACACCGACTTCGACCCGTTGCGCCTGCACCCTCAGGTCAATCTGCAATTCATCGGCCCCGGCCAGGCGATTCCTCCTGCGGACCTGATCATTCTGCCCGGCTCCAAGAGCGTGCGCAGCGATCTGAACTACCTGCGCAGCAATGGCTGGGACACCGCCATCGCTCGGCATTTGCGTTACGGCGGCAAGCTGATGGGCATCTGCGGCGGCCTGCAAATGCTCGGTGAGCAGGTACACGATCCACTCGGGCTGGAAGGCGCAGCCGGGTCCAGTGCCGGGTTCGGCTTGCTGGCCATGAGCACGGTGCTGGAAGCGGAAAAGCAACTGCGCAATGTGCGCGGTCGTCTGACCCTGGAAGATGCCGAGGTCAGCGGTTACGAAATTCATGCCGGCGTAACGACAGGGCCGGCGCTGGAGCAGGCTGCCGTGCAACTGGACGATGGGCGTTGCGATGGCGCGCAGAGTGCCGACGGGCAGGTGCTGGGGACTTACCTGCACGGCCTGTTCGAATCACCTGCTGCGTGTAGCGCGTTGCTGCGCTGGGCGGGGTTGGCGAACGTGCAGTCCGTCGATTATCACGCCCTGCGCGAGCGTGACATCGAACGTCTGGCGGACCTGGTGGAAAAGCATCTGGACGGCCCATTGCTTCGCGAACTGTGTGGCCTGGAGGCGAACTGAATGCTGCAATTGATCCTCGGCGGCGCGCGTTCCGGCAAGAGTCGCCTGGCGGAAAAACTGGCCGCCGACAGTGCGCTGAAGGTGACCTACATCGCTACCAGTCAGCCGCTGGACGGCGAAATGAATCAGCGTGTTGCCAGCCATCGCGCACGCCGTCCCGAGCACTGGGGATTGGTCGAAGAACCGATCGAGCTGGCGCGGGTGCTGCGCGAAAAGGCGGCGCCCGATTGCTGCCTGCTGGTCGATTGCCTGACTCTCTGGCTGACCAATCTGCTGATGCTCGACAACCCCGAGCGCTTGCTTCAAGAGCGTGAATCCCTGCTCGACAGCCTCGCCGGGCTGCCGGGTGAAATCATTTTTGTCAGCAACGAAACCGGGCTTGGCGTCGTGCCGCTCGGCGAACTGACCCGTCGCTATGTCGATGAAGCCGGCCTGTTGCATCAAGCGCTGGCCGAGCGTTGCCAGCGTGTCGTGTTGACCGTTGCCGGCTTGCCCCTGACGTTGAAAGGAACCGCGCTATGAGTAATTCCTGGTGGCTCAAGCCTGCACAGGCTATTGATGTGCCGATGCGCGAGGCGGCACTGGCCCGTCAGCAGCAACTGACCAAACCCGCCGGATCACTGGCGCAACTGGAGCGCCTGGCGGTGCAACTGGCCGGTCTGCAGGGGCGTGAGCGTCCGGCCGTCGATCAACTGTGGATCGCGATTTTTGCCGCTGATCATGGGGTCGTCGCAGAAGGCGTGTCGGCGTACCCACAGGAAGTCACCGGGCAGATGCTGCACAAC
This sequence comes from Pseudomonas sp. P129, assembly GCF_020312195.1. Taxonomy (NCBI): domain Bacteria; kingdom Pseudomonadati; phylum Pseudomonadota; class Gammaproteobacteria; order Pseudomonadales; family Pseudomonadaceae; genus Pseudomonas; species Pseudomonas sp. P129. Next base: position 1,067,174 of record NZ_JAGPYS010000001.1, read on the forward strand.
TTCGTCAATGGCGGCGCCGCGATCAGCGTGCTGGCGCGTCAGCTCTCCGCACAACTGGACGTGGTCGATCTGGGCACCGTGTCGCCAATGGATCTGCCCGGGGTGCGCCATCTGCGCATTGGCGCGGGCACTGCCAATTTTGTACAGGGGCCGGCCATGAGTGTAGAGCAGGGACTCGCCGCCCTGCAGGCCGGGCGTGACAGCGTATTGCGCGCCAAGGCTGTCGGCGCTGAACTGTTCATCGGTGGCGAGATGGGCATCGGCAACACCACCGCCGCCAGCGCAGTTGCCTGCTCGCTGCTGGATTGCGCCGCGCCGTTGCTGGTCGGGCCGGGCACCGGGCTGAACGCCGAGGGCATTCAGCACAAGACGCGTGTCATCGAGCGCGCACTGGCCTTGCACGCCGAGCAGGCCTGTGACCCGTTAAGCAGCCTGTTCTGCCTGGGCGGCTTCGAAATCGCTGCGCTGACGGGTGCGTACCTGGCCTGCGCGCAGGAAGGTATCGCGGTACTGGTCGACGGTTTCATTTGCAGCGTGGCCGCGCTGGTGGCGGTACGCCTGAACCCTTCCTGCCGTAACTGGCTGCTGTTCGGTCATCGGGGCGCCGAACCGGGCCATCGGCATCTGCTGGAAACGCTGCAGGCCGAACCGTTGCTGGACCTCGGTTTGCGTCTGGGCGAGGGCAGCGGTGCTGCACTGGCAGTGCCGCTGGTGCGCCTGGCGTGCGAGCTGCACAACGGCATGGCGACGTTTGGCGAAGCGGCTGTGGCGGATCGCCCCGCATGACCTTGCACCTGGACCTGTTGCGGCACGGCGAAACCGAACGGGGCGGCGGCCTGCGTGGCAGCATCGACGACGCGCTGACCGAGCCTGGCTGGCAGCAGATGCGTGCGGCAGTGGTCGGTGGCGGCCCATGGACGCGGATTGTCAGCTCGCCGCTGCAACGTTGCGCACGTTTCTCCGAAGAGCTGGCGCAGCGCTTGTCGTTGCCCCTGCACCTGGAGCCCGGCTTGCAGGAGCTGCATTTCGGCGACTGGGAAGGGCACAGCCCTGCGCAACTCATGGAAACCGATGCTGAGGGCCTGGGTCTGTTCTGGGCGGATCCTTATGCCTTCACACCTCCCAATGGCGAGCCGGTAGTGGATTTCTCGAACCGGGTATTGAGTGCCGTTGAGCGTCTGCATCAGGCTTATGCCGGTGAGCGCGTGTTGCTGGTCAGTCATGGCGGTGTCATGCGCCTGCTGTTGGCGCAGGCGCGTGGTTTGCCGCGTGAGCAACTGTTGCAGGTGGTGGTCGGGCATGGCGCGCTGTTGTCGATTCAGGTCGCTGCTGATCGCGTACTCACGGAGGTCTGAGATGCTGCCGTTCTGGATCGCCCTGCAATTTCTCGGCAGCCTGCCGATCAGGCTGCCCGGCATGCCGAGCCCCGAGGAGCTGGGGCGTTCCTTGCTGTTTTACCCGTTGGTGGGGGCGGTGTTCGGCACGCTGCTGCTGGGCTTCAACACGCTGCTCAGTGGTGCGCCGCTGATGCTGCACGCCGCGCTGGTACTCACTACCTGGGTGTTGCTCAGCGGCGGCCTGCATCTGGACGGTCTGGCCGACAGTGCTGACGCCTGGCTGGGCGGCTTCGGTGACCGTGAACGCACCTTGAAGATCATGAAAGACCCACGCAGCGGGCCTATCGCCTTGGTCACGCTGGTCCTGGTGCTGCTGCTCAAGTTTGCTGCGATTCTGGCGCTGATCGAGAGCCATGCCAGCGTCTGGCTGCTGTTGGCACCGGTGATCGGGCGCGCGGCCATGCTTGGGCTGTTTCTGGGGACGCCGTATGTGCGTTCCGGCGGGCTGGGGCAGGCGTTGGCCGATCACCTGCCGCGCGGCCCTGGACGCAAGGTTTTGCTCGCCACCGCCATTGCGTGCGTGCTGCTCGCCGGCTGGTCGGGGGTAGCCGTATTGCTGGTCTGCGCCGTCTGTTTCTTCTGGCTGCGGCAACTGATGATGCGCCGTCTGGGCGGATGCACCGGTGATACAGCCGGGGCATTGCTCGAGCTGCTGGAGTTGGCGGTGCTGCTGACGCTGGCGCTGCTTTGAGACCCTGCGCAACGCTTTGTTGACAGCTTTTACCGGCAGCGCGTAGCTTCGCCAATCGCGGGTAAAACCATGTAACACACAGCGCAGGGAGCTCAACCATGACATCGATCTGGCGTACCAGTGGCTGGGTTCTGCTGGGGAGTGCGCTGATTCTTGCGCTTTCGTTGGGTACGCGGCACGGCTTCGGTCTGTTTCTGGCGCCCATGAGCGCCGAGTTTGGCTGGGGACGCGAAGTCTTTGCCTTTGCCATCGCTCTGCAGAATCTGATGTGGGGCCTGGCACAGCCCTTCGCCGGGGCGCTGGCAGATCGATTCGGGGCGGCGAAAGTCGTCTTCGTCGGCGGTGTGCTGTATGCCGCAGGTCTGTTGTGCATGAGTACCGCCGATTCTTCCCTCAGCCTTTCATTGAGCGCCGGTCTGCTGATCGGTATCGGTCTGTCCGGCACATCGTTTTCGGTCATCCTGGGGGTCGTGGGGCGTGCGCTGCCTGCGGAAAAACGCAGAATGGGCATGGGTATCGCCAGCGCAGCCGGCTCATTCGGTCAGTTCGCCATGCTGCCCGGTACATTGGGCCTGATCAGCTGGCTGGGCTGGTCCGGCGCCTTGCTGGTGCTGGGCGTGATGGTGGCGTTGATCCTGCCTCTGGTGGGCATGCTCAAGGATACGCCGAGCGTATCCACCGGCGTCGAGCTGACCCTCGGCGAGGCGCTGCGTGAAGCGTGCTCGCATTCGGGGTTCTGGCTGCTGGCACTGGGGTTCTTCGTCTGCGGCTTTCAAGTGGTATTCATTGGCGTGCACTTACCGGCGTATCTGGTGGATCAGCACCTGCCCGCCAAGGTCGGCACTACAGTGCTGGCCCTGATCGGCCTGTTCAATATCTTCGGCACCTACACCGCAGGCTGGCTGGGCGGGCGCATGTCCAAGCCCCGGCTGCTGACCGTGCTTTACCTGTTGCGCGCGGTAGTAATCGTATTGTTTCTGTGGATACCCTTGAGCCAGACCACGGCGTATCTGTTCGGCGTGGCGATGGGCTTGCTGTGGCTGTCCACCGTGCCGCTGACCAACGGTACGGTCGCGACACTGTTCGGTGTGCGCAACCTGTCGATGCTGGGCGGCATTGTCTTTTTGTTTCACCAGTTAGGCGCCTTCCTCGGTGGCTGGCTGGGCGGGCTGGTATATGACCGTACCGGCAGCTACGACCTGATCTGGCAAGTCTCGATACTCCTGAGTCTGCTCGCCGCGGCACTCAACTGGCCGGTGCGCGAGCGCCCGGTGGAACGCTTGCAGGCGCAGGGCAGTCTGGCATGAGTCGGCGCTGGCCGTTGCTGGCGGCGCTGCTGGTGGGCGCGGTGGTGCTGGGATTGCTCTTGTGGGCCTGGCAGCATGTCGGGCTGGCCGCATTGCAACTGGGAATGGGCGCTTGCTAGGCAGACGCTCCGGCATGCGGTAGCGTGTCGGCAGACGACAACAATATCCAGGGCCGCCATGATGAAACTTCGCTTTTTTTCGATCCCTCTTTTGCTGCTGGCCATGAGCGGTGCTGCCATGGCTGCCGACTGCCCGCCGTTGCTGCAAGGCGAGTTGCCCAAGCTGCGCGCCAAGGAAAACATCGACCTGTGCAAGCGCTTCGCCGGCAAGCCGCTGGTGGTGGTCAATACTGCCAGTTTCTGCGGCTTTGCCCCGCAGTTCAAAGGCCTTGAAGCGCTGAGTCAGCGCTACAAGGGGCAGGGGCTGGAGGTGTTGGGCGTGCCGTCCAATGACTTCAAACAGGAAGCCAAGGATGGTGAGGAGACCGCCAAGGTCTGTTACGTCAACTATGGCGTGACCTTCACCATGACCGAGCCGCAGGCAGTACGCGGTGATGATGCGACCCATCTGTTCAAGGTACTGGCCGAGCAGAGCAGTGCGCCGCGCTGGAACTTTTACAAGTACGTGGTTGATCGTCAGGGCAAGGTCATCGCCAACTTCTCCAGCATGACCAAGCCGGATGATCCGGAGCTGATCGCAGCCATTGAGAAGGCGATTGCGTCTAAGCCTTAGGGGGCAAAAAAGGGCGGCTTGAGTCTTGTCTGAATCGACCTGGCATCGCAGAACCCTTGTGTGACGCAGAGCGCCACATAGAGGACGCAGAGCGTCCAGAACTGCATGCCGACGCGGAGCGTCGGCACGATAGTCAGTTAATGCCGCGGAGCGTCGGCACGATAGTCAGTCAATGACGCGGAGTATCTGTGCGGTAGTCAGTCAATGCAGGTCTGAGAGCTCAAGGCGCGCAATAAAAAGCCCGCAACCATTACGGGTTGCGGGCTTTTTTTCAGCCTGGCAGTTGCTTATCAGAAGCGATAGGTAACCGAAGTGCCCAGGCCGTGAGCGGTGTTACGGTAGTCGGCGCTGTACGAACCTTTGGTCGCGCTGGAATCGCGGATCTTGGTTTCGTCTTCACGCAGGTACGAGTACGCCACGTCGATGGTCAGGTCGTCGGTCGGGCTCCAGCCTGCACCGAAGCTGATGATCTTGCGATCGCCGGTCGGGATGCGAGGGGAGCGGTTGACGTTGTTGGTCGGCGACTGATCAACGGAGAAGCCGGTGCGCAGCGTCCACTCTTTATTGACCTTGTACGAGGCGCCGATGGCGTGCGCCCAGGTGTCGTGCCAGTTCTGCTCTTCAGTAATGGTGCCGATTGGGCCGGCAGAACCGCCCAGTAAGGCAGGGACGCCATCGTTGTTGACGGTGATGTCTTGCAGGCGGCTCCAGCGAGTCCAGGTGCTGCCGGCATAGACCGTCCAGTTTTCGTCGATCTGCTGGGTGATGGAGAAGTCCACGGACTCGGGTGTGGAGATATCCAGCGAAGCGTCATACTTCTGGCCGCCGAAAGGACCGAAACCCGAACCTTCGATCTTGGTCTTGCCCTTGAGCTTGTAATCGACCTTGGAGTGGTAAGTCAGGCCCAGGCGAGTGGTGTCGGTAGCCTGCACCAAAATACCGGCATTGAAGCCGATTGCGGTGTCATCGCCTTCGATCTTCACTTTGCCGTCGTTACGGCCCGGTGTTGCGGCGTTCAATGTTGCCGAGGTCAGTTCACCGTCGATACGGTTGATCGTCGGGCCGAAACCGATGGACACCTTGTCGTTGAATGCATAGCTGACGGTCGGCTGGAAGGTCACGACCTGGACGTGACTCTTGTCACCCCAGTAGCGGCCAGCGAAGCCTTTTTCGTAATCGGTGACCAGGCCGAACGGTACGTACACGCCCAGACCAAATGCCCAGTGATCATCGATTGGTTTGACGTAATAGCCCATGGGTACGCCGACCACCGGAACCATATCGCCGTCGTTGCTGCCGCCAAATGTGCCACGACCATTGTCGATATCGGTCTTGGCGATCACGGCAGCTGCACCGACGCTGATTTGTTCGCGTTTGAGGCGGGACATACCGGCAGGGTTGCCGAATACGGTGCTTGCGTCATCGGCTGACGAGGAGCGACCTGCAAAGCCGGTGCCCATGCCGCTGATGCTTTGTTCGTTGAGGGCAAAGCCGGCAGCGAGCAGTTGAGAAGAAGCCAGACCCAGTGCGAGTCCAAGCGTTGTCCGGTTCAGTGCTTTTGTCATTATTTTCATTATTAGAACTCCTTGTTGTTCACCGCTCGAAAATTACCAACATTTTCGATGGCGCGCTATAGGCTGAGGAGCCCGATTTAGAGCTATTCTTGTAGGACAATCCCGCCGCAGGAGTAGGACCTGCGAATTAGCGCAGGCCCAGAGCCTTATCCTTGCGTAATGCCGGCGTTATAAAGCGCGCATAAAAAAAGCCCCGCCTTTGCAGTGCGGGGCTTTCGGCTTGCGGTGCAGCGTTTTCGTCAGGCGATGAGGGCCTGACGGGTACGCTCGATCACGGCCTGCAGCGGTTCGGCGCTGGCGTACTGATCGGGGTACAGGCGTTCGCTGTGGCGGGCGATGCCGTGTTCATTGACGATGGTGAAACTGAAGCAGCCTTTGCGAGCGGCCATGATCAGGCAGTTCATCGGGGCAAAAGCGTTGGTCAATGTGTGAATTGCATGTTGAGTCTGAGTATTCATATTCAAGGTGTTTCCTGAAGCAACACGGAACAATACCGTGCAAAAATAAAGATTCCAGTAAACGCGGGCCGACATTTGATACAAAAGCCTGGCTGGGCGGAGAACCTGACTGGAACAAAGACAGGCAGTTGAAGCGCGCTTAATCGTATGGCGCTCTGGCTGACCGGTAGGTACTTAGGAGGGCAGGCAACACAACAGGAGCAAAGGTTCTACGCTCCGGGTGAAGATCCTGATCAATTGCAGGCTGGTTGAAGCAGAGCATGAGAGCCATGACTGCACTGTCACCCCAAATGGTGAATCAGCGCGAAAGGTTCATGTCTGGAAACCATCGAGGTGGTCGATCCCTTGTTGCCAACATTCTCGTCGCATGGAGGAGTGTCTGTCGGGGGACTTGTCGACCGGAATTGATTTTCAGCTTGGTACTAACGGCGGATATATTACTCGCCCCATCAGAACATTGCAAGTGGCAGTGAACAAATCTTCACCAGTGTCCGGCCAGCCGATAAATCAGTACGGTGACTGACGCCACCATCGAGCAGCCCAGCAGATAGGCGGCGACGGTAAGCCGCAGCGACCTGCGGCTTTCGATGGCGCGCATGATATCGCCTGTCGCGTTGATACGCCCGTTGCTCAGGTCACCGCAGATGATCAGCATCAGGGCGATCGCTGACAGCAGCACGCTGTAGGCGAACACGCCGCCGTCCGGGGGTGGCAGGACGATACTGACTGCCAGGGCGACGAGGCAAACGGCCAACAACAGCAGGAAGAACTTGGCGATCTCCTTCATGGGTCCCTTCACTGAATCGTTGGTAAATTAGAGTGAGGTGCATTTTTGCCAGTGCTTGGACCGCAACTTGTGCAATTTGTCGCCTGCGTCGCTTTCATTGCCCTGAATAATGCGCGAAATGGGTCGTCAGTCATGTCGGTCCAGCACCTGAAAACCTGCTGAAAGCCTTGTATTCATTGAGAATGCGATGCGTTCGGGAACGCAAAATATGATGCATGAAATGACCAAAAACGGCCTTGATGAGGAGTTGTGCACATTAGCGGCACAAGCTGCCACATCACTGTCACAAGCGAAGCTAAGGGTTTGATTTATGATGGTGAATTATTAAGTCAATGAAAAACATCGTTTTTTTTAGCTGGTGAAAAAATCGTCAGTTTGAGCGCAGGCCCCATGCTGCTTGCGTTTGCGCAAGTTAAAGGGGGGTTGTCCACTGAGTTATCCACAGCTTCTGTGGATTGTCCCGAGGAAAATGTCCCCCTAATAGGGGCTGTGCGCTGCGCTGAAAACGCGTACAATCCGTTCCCCCGATTTATGCCCGCCTGTTGATTTCGTCTCGCCCGAGACGGTGTTTCTGCTGCACTATCCGCACGCCCTACCCAAACTGCCGCTGGCCGTTATTATTCAGCCCGCATGGAGTCTTTATGGCACTGGACCTGAACAGCCTGTTACTGGGGCTCGCCGCAGCAGCGCTGCCCTTGCTGGCTCTGCTCTGGCATCTGCAGCGCCGTCTGGCCGCTCGTCAGGCCGAGAGCGCGCTGCTCGATGAGCGTCTGAGCATGGCGCAAATGGCGCAGGAAGGTCTCAATGCCCAGTTGGATGCGTGTCGTGACGAGGTCAGCGACCTCAGTCAGGCCAATGCGGCCAAGCAGGCTGATCTTGCCGCGTTACGCCGCGAGGTCGAGTTGCTGCGTCAGGAAAGCGATAACGCGCGCGAAACGGCCCAGGACTGGAATCATGAGCGTGCCGCCAGAGAGGCAGAACTGCGTCGTCTTGATGCGCAGTGTGCGGCGCTTAACGCTGAGCTGCGTGAACAGCAGGATGGCCATCAGCAGCGCCTGAACGATCTGCAGGGTTCCCGTGATGAGCTGCGTGCACAGTTCGCCGAATTGGCGGGCAAGATTTTCGATGAGCGCGAGCAGCGCTTCGCCGAAACCAGCCAGCAGCAGTTGGGCCAATTGCTCACGCCGCTCAAGGAGCGTATCCAGTCGTTCGAAAAGCGTGTCGAGGAGAGTTACCAGAACGAAGCGCGCGAACGCTTTTCCCTGGCCAAGGAACTTGAACGTCTGCAGCAGTTGAATCAGCGGTTGAGTGATGAGGCGACCAACCTGACACGCGCCTTGAAGGGGCAGAAGACCCAGGGCAACTGGGGCGAGCTGATCCTGGAGCGTGTGCTTGAGCATGCCGGGCTTGAAAAGGGTCGTGAGTATCAGACGCAAATCAGCCTCAAGGGGCCGGACGGCGAACGCTTTCAGCCTGACGTGTTGATCATGTTGCCGGGCGACAAACAGGTGGTGGTCGACGCCAAGGTCAGCCTGACGGCCTACCAGCAATATGTGTCTGCCGATGATGAAGTCATTGGTCAGGCTGCGCTGAAGCAGCACGTACTGTCGTTGCGTAACCATGTCAAAGGCTTGTCGGGCAAGGATTACAAGCGTCTCGAAGGGCTGCACAGTCTGGATTTCGTTCTGCTTTTCGTGCCTATCGAGGCCGCCTTTTCCGCCGCCCTGCAGGCCGAGCCGAATTTGTTCCAGGAAGCCTTCGACCGCAACATCGTGATTGTCAGCCCTACGACCCTGCTGGCCACCTTGCGGGTGATTGACAGCCTGTGGAAGCAGGAGCGTCAGAGCCAGAACGCCCGTGAGATCGCTGAGCGGGCAGGCTGGCTGTACGACAAGTTCGTGTTGTTCATTCAGGATCTGGATGAGGTCGGCAACCGCCTGCAACAGCTGGACAAGGCCTATTCGGCGGCGCGCAACAAGCTGACGGAAGGGCGCGGCAACCTGATCAGCCGCAGCGAACAGCTCAAACTGCTGGGTGCGCGCGCGAGCAAGAGTCTGCCTGCCGATTTGCTGGAGCGGGCGATGACCGATAATGATGGCCTGATCAGCCCGCCTGACTGAGCCGTACGACTGCCCGGCGTAATGTTCAGTAACAGGCCGTCCGTCGCAAAGACTAGAAGCTACGCTGCACAAATGTCACATTGACTCCATCGGGAAAATTGTTTCCCGTTGCACTCGGCTAACAGTTCATTTGCTTCTATGATCTCTAGTGAGTGATGAGTACTGATCGACTGCCGAGTATTTCCCTCAAGGGGGCTCTATGAATAGCAAACTGCAAGAATGGCTCCACGATGTAGGCGTTGCATTGGGTTTGATAGAACGCCCAAAACTGCAACCCATTCCGGTTCGTGCCGACGATGATCGTCGCCGCCAACGCCGGTAAGCTTCTCGCCTGACCCTCGCCACAGGGTAATGCGCATGTTGAGTTTCGTCGGGGCGCACAGGGCGTCCCGATACAAGGGCCTGCGTTCAATGCTGGTGTCCTGTCTCTTCCCCCGGCTTTGCCGATCCCTTTTTCGCCTCCTGCAATAAAAAAATCAGCTCGATGATCCTGTGCAGCGCAAACTGCTCTGGTCTGGTGATTGCCTGTGTTCTGATGGCTTCAGGGAGGGTGAAATCGAAGGCTTCCTCCAGCGCGAGGAAAAACAGCTCGATATCATCGTCATCAAGGGTCAGATCGACGAAGGTGGCGTCATCCTGAATGGCGCTCTTGTCCACTAGAATGATGCCTAGGGCGTCGAACACCTTTTGCCTGATCTCTTCGCGATTCATGAAAGCCCCTGATGTGGATCTTGTCAGATACAGCAGGCGTACTTCATTTCTCCAGCCCAGACCCATGAGGCTAGCTCAAATCGCCGTTGCGGCTGTGGATTGCCGCGCCGTTGCGGTGCTGATTTGTTTAAAATGCACGGCTGTTCGACAGGCGGTTTGCGGCAACGCTGATTCGTCGCGCAGCGCAGCCTTTTTGACCATGTGAGATTGATCGAGTACCCATCGATGCCCCGTGCCCGTTGTGAACGTTGCCTGCGTCCTGCCACGCATTGTCTGTGCGCCCTGATTCCGCAGTTGGACAGCCGCACGCGGGTGTTGATCCTGCAGCATCCGGATGAAGTCGGTCATGCCTTGAACACCGCCCGACTGGCCTCGCTCGGTCTGGTCAATGCGCAGTTGTTGGTGGGTGAAGTGTTCGACGATCTGCAAGCGCTTTTGAATCCGCCTGGCTATCAAGCGCGATTGCTGTTTCCGGGGGACACTGCGCAGACGTTGACTTCTTATGCACAGGATTCGCTGCCCATGCTGCTGGTCGTGCCGGATGGCACTTGGCGCAAGGCGCGCAAATTGCTGCACCTCAACCCTTTGCTCGCCGAGCTGCCAAGGGTGACGCCGGGCCCCGCGCCTGTTTCGCGTTATCGCTTGCGCAGGGCGCCGGGCCCTGAGGCCTTGTCGACGCTCGAGGCCATCGTGCACACCTTGCAGACGCTGGAAGCACCTGCCTCGTTCGAGGCGTTGCTCAAGCCGTTCGATGCGTTGATCGAAGGTCAGATTCAGGCCATGGGCAGTGAGACCTACCAGCGCAACCACGGCGGCCAGGGGTAAGGAGCACAATTCGCGTCGTTAACTGCATCCAGCTGTAACTGTTGCTTTGCCGATCAGCGCCTAGAATGGGTGTTCTGTTCTATCTCTCGCGGAAGTTGCAATGCACATCTCGTCTGGTCGTTGGGTCTATGGCCTCTGCCTGTCACTGTTGACCGCACTGCTGTGGGGCATTTTGCCGATCAAGCTCAAGCAGGTGCTGCAGGTGATGGATCCGGTGACCGTGACCTGGTTCCGCCTGGCTGTGTCCGGGGCGCTGTTGTTCATCTGGCTGGCCTCGGTCAAGCGCCTGCCCAGCTTCAAGGTGCTGGGGCGCAAGGGCAGGGTGCTGGTCGGGCTGGCCGTGTTCGGTCTGGTCGGCAACTATGTGCTGTACCTCATTGGCTTGCGCCTGCTGAGCCCGGGCACCACGCAATTGCTGGTTCAGGTCGGTCCGATTTTTCTGCTGATCAGCAGCATCTTTCTGTTCAAGGAGCGTTTCAGTCTGGGGCAGGGCATCGGCCTGATGGTGCTGCTGGTGGGCTTCGGATTCTTTTTCAATCAGCGTCTGGTGGAGCTTTTCACCTCGTTGGGCGACTACACCCTGGGTGTGCTGGTGGTGCTCCTGGCCTCGACCATCTGGACGTTCTACGGGCTGAGTCAGAAGCAGCTTCTGACAGTATGGAATTCGCTGCAGGTGATGATGGTCATCTACCTGTTTTGCGCCCTGTTGCTGACGCCGTGGGCGCATCCTGCCGAGGCATTGCTGTTGAGCCCGTTGCAAGGCTGGCTGCTGCTGGCCTGCTGCCTGAACACGCTGGTGGCCTACGGCGCCTTTGCCGAGGCGCTGGCGCACTGGGAGGCCTCGCGGGTCAGTGCGACGCTTGCGCTGACGCCATTGGTGACGCTGACCGCCGTGGCGCTTGCCGCCTGGCTATGGCCGGATTACGTGCAGGCTGAAGAGTTGAACGTGCTGGGTTATGGCGGTGCGCTGCTGGTGGTGGCCGGGTCGGCGCTGACTGCGCTTGGCCCTTCGCTGGTCGCCGGCCTCAGGGCACGCAAGGCCCGGCTGGCGCAGGCCTGACTGGCGGGTGGCGGGGCAGATCAGCGTCTGCCCAGCCCCTGCGCCTGAATAATCCATTCCTGGCGCTGCTGTTCGCTGGCGCTGTGTACCGGAGCAAACTCGGTCAGGCGTTTGGTCTTTATCCCGCAAAAGCCGAGTATGGTCCTAACCATCTGCCGGTGAGCCGGCGCGCCGTAGATCCAGTGAAAGTAGCGTGGCGGCGTGTCCATGGCGACCAGCAGCTCAGCTGTCCGGCCGCGAAGCAGTTCATTGGATGAGTGCTTGCGGCCGTGGACCTTGAACGCAAAACCGGGCGTCAACACCCGGTCGAAAAAGCCCGTCAACAACGCCGGCAAGCCGCCCCACCAGACCGGATAGACGAAGACCAGATGCTCGGCCCAGTGAATCTGGCGCTGGGCTTCGAGCAGGTCGGGCTCAAGTGTCTGAGTCTGATCGTAGCCGTTATGCAGAATCGGATCGAAGTCCAGTTCGCCCAGCTTGATGACCCGCACCACATGCCCTTCGCCACGCGCCGTTTGCGCGTAGGCGTCACCCAGGGCGTGGCAGAAACTGATGGCCTTCGGCGTGCCGTAGACCATCAGGATTCGTTTGCCATTGCCTTCCAGTGGCGTTGCGCCGCTTCTGGCATCAGCCATTACTGCCTGCCTCGAGCATTTTGTCCGGCCGCACCCAGGCATCGAACTCTTTATCGGTCAGGTAACCCAGCGCCAATGCCGCTTCGCGCAGGGTCAGACCTTCGGTGTAGGCTTTCTTGGCAATCTGCGCCGACTTGTCATAGCCGATATGCGGATTGAGTGCGGTGACCAGCATCAGGCCGCGCTCCAGGTGTTCGGCCATTTTTTCGCCATCCGGCTCCATGCCCGCGATGCAGTGTTCGTTGAAATTGCTGCAGCCGTCGGCCAAGAGGCGAATCGACTGCAGAACGTTATGGATGATCACCGGCTTGTACACGTTCAGTTGCAGGTGGCCCTGACTGGCGGCGAAACCGATGGTCACGTCGTTGCCCATGACCTGGCAGGCGAGCATCGACAAGGCCTCGCACTGGGTCGGGTTGACCTTGCCGGGCATGATCGAACTGCCGGGCTCATTGGCAGGCAGTCTGACTTCTGCCAGACCGGCACGCGGGCCTGAGCCCAGCAGACGCAGGTCGTTGGCAATTTTCATCAGTGTGCCGGCCAGCGTCTTCAGTGCGCCGGACAGCGCTGCAAGTGGCTCGTGACCGGCCAGCGCGGCGAACTTGTTGGGTGCGGTGACGAATGGCAGTCCGGACAGGGCCGCCAGTTCTGCGGCAATGGCCTCGGCAAAGCCCTTGGGCGCATTGAGCCCGGTGCCGACTGCCGTCCCGCCCTGAGCCAGCTCGTAGACGGCGGGCAGGGCGGCGCGAATGGCTTTTTCCGCATAATCGAGTTGCGCGACAAACCCGGACAGCTCCTGGCCGAAGGTGATCGGCGTCGCGTCCATCATGTGTGTGCGCCCGGTCTTGACCAGCTTCATGTGCCGCGCGGCCTGTTCGGCCAGCCCGCTGGACAGTTCGGCGATGGCCGGCAGCAGCTGCGCCTTGACCGCCTGGGCAGTGGCAATGTGCATGGCCGTCGGGAAGCAGTCGTTGGAGCTTTGCGAGCGGTTGACATGATCGTTGGGGTGAACCGGTGACTTGCCGCCACGCCCCTGGCCAGCCAGTTCGTTGGCGCGGCCTGCGATCACTTCGTTGACGTTCATGTTGCTCTGTGTGCCACTGCCGGTCTGCCAGACCACCAGCGGAAATTGCGCGTCATGCTGACCGTCGAGCACTTCGTCGGCGGCCTGTTCGATCAGGCGGGCGATGTCGGCAGGCAAGTCGCCATTTCGATCGTTGACCCGTGCGGCAGCTTTCTTGATCAGGGTCAGTGCGTGCAGGACGGGCAGCGGCATTCGCTGGTCGCCAATCGCAAAATTGATCAGTGAGCGTTGGGTCTGCGCGCCCCAGTAGGCATCTTCGGGGACTTCGATCGGGCCAATGCTATCGGTTTCGGTGCGGCTCACTGGTCTTACTCCTTTAAGTGCGTTGCAGGGTTAGGTGTCCATATGCCCACAGGGTTCCCGCGCAGTGCTTTTTAACCGCTGGGTGAACCGGGGGTTGAGCCAAAAGCCCAGATAAGCGCAGAATGGTCGGCCCTGGGGTAATGCCTCGTTTGCTAGATAAGGAAACTCGATGACCCGTCTTCGTGCCATTTGTACCGCGGTAGCCCTGGTCTGTGCCAGCGGCCAGGTCTTCGCCGACACCGCCAGTCACAACGCGAGCGCCGAAACGTTCCTGAAGCTTGCCAACGCCGATCGCCTGGGCGCTCCGGTCTACGCTCAGGTTCAGCAGATGTTCGCTCAGCGTTTCGCTGAAACCAAGGCACCTGCATCGAAGAAAGCCCTGCTTGAAACCTATCAGGCCAAGGCCAACACCGCTCTGGACCAAGCCATTGGCTGGAACAAGCTCAAGCCCGAGATGGTCAAGCTGTACACCGCAAACTTCACCGAAAGCGAGCTGAAGGATCTGGTCGCGTTCTACCAGTCGCCACTGGGCAAGAAAGTGATGACCAAGATGCCTGAGCTGGCTCAGCAGTCGGCCCAGCTGACCCAGAGCAAGCTGGAAAGCGCTGTTCCGGTGGTCAACAAGCTGCTGGCTGACATGACTGCCGAACTGGAACCTGCCAAGGCAGCTGCTCCGGCTCCGGCCAAAAAGCCCTGACAGGCGATTTCCATCATGACCATGCAACAACGAATCGAGTCGGCGCTTGCGCTGCTGCAACCGCACCACCTGCAAGTACTCGACGAGAGTCATATGCACAGTCGTGGTCAGCAGACCCATTACAAGGCGGTTCTGGTCAGTGATCAGTTTCAGGGCCTGAACTCGGTCAAGCGGCACCAGAAGGTTTACGCCACGCTGGGACCGCTCATGGGCGAGTTTCATGCACTGGCGTTGCACACCTACACGCCTGAAGAATGGTCGAAGGTCGGTACAGCGCCTGCTTCACCGACCTGCGCCGGCGGGCATTGATCAGGGCTTTTTACTGATCCTGCCCCCTTGCCGGGGGCGATTGCCCCGCCGAGCTGTCTGCTGCACTCCGGTTTTTGCTAGAATCCGCACCGCGCCGCCTGGCCGGTGCGTTTTTTTGGTCCGCATTTTTTTACCCGGTAGGCCCTTTGCGAGGGTCGCCACTGGAGAGATACATGACTCAAGAGCCGATGACTCAGCCGATCGTCGTGGCTGCGCTGTACAAGTTCGTCACCCTCAGCGATTTCGTGGAACTGCGCGAGCCGCTGTTGCAGGCGATGGTCGACAACGGCATCAAGGGCACGCTGTTGATTGCCGACGAGGGCATCAACGGTACGGTGTCCGGCAGTCGCGAAGGCATCGATGGCCTGATGGCGTGGTTGAAGAGCGACCCGCGCCTGATCGATATCGACCATAAGGAATCCTACTGCGACGAGCAGCCGTTCTATCGCACCAAGGTCAAGCTCAAGAAAGAGATCGTGACCCTTGGCGTCGAAGGCGTCGACCCGAACAAGAGCGTCGGTACGTACGTCGAGCCCAAGGACTGGAACGACCTGATCAGCGATCCTGAAGTGCTGCTGATCGATACCCGCAACGATTACGAAGTGTCGATCGGCACCTTCGAGGGCGCCATCGATCCGAAGACCACGTCGTTTCGAGAGTTTCCGGAATACATCAAGGCGCATTTCGACCCGGCAGTGCACAAGAAAGTCGCCATGTTCTGCACCGGTGGCATCCGTTGCGAAAAAGCCTCGAGCTACATGCTCGGCGAGGGCTTCGAAGAGGTCTATCACCTCAAGGGCGGCATTCTCAAGTATCTGGAAGAAGTCCCCGAGCAGGAAAGTCACTGGCGCGGCGAGTGTTTCGTGTTCGACAATCGGGTCACGGTGCGCCACGACCTGACCGAAGGCGATTATGATCAGTGTCACGCCTGCCGCACGCCCATCAGTGCCGAGGACCGCGCCAGCGAGCATTACTCGCCTGGCGTCAGCTGCCCGCATTGCTGGGATTCGCTGAGCGAGAAGACGCGTCGCAGCGCCATCGACCGGCAAAAGCAGATCGAACTGGCCAAGGCACGTAATCAGCCGCATCCGATCGGTCGCAACTACCGTTTACCCTCCGAGGCCTGAGCCATGTCTGCCCGCCTGATCTATGTCATGGACCCGATGTGCTCCTGGTGCTGGGGCTTTGCTCCGGTTGCCGACGCGTTGGTGCAACAGGCTCGGGCGGCGGGCGTGCCGCTGCATCTGGTCATGGGCGGTCTGCGCTCCGAAGGTGCTGCGCTGGAGCCTGCCAAGCGTCGTTACATTCTTGAGCACTGGCAGGCGGTCGAAGAGGCTACCGGCCAGCCGTTTCTTCGCGAAGGGGCGCTGCCGGAAGGGTTTGTCTACGACACTACGCCTGCCTGTCTGGCGGTCACTGCGGCACGGCAGCTGGACCCGGACCGCGCCTGGGAACTGGTCGGGCTCATCCAGCGGGCGTTCTACAACGAGGCGCGGGACGTGACGCGTCCGTCGGTGCTGGCTGAGCTCGCGGAGCAGACAGGGCTGTCGCGTCAGGCATTTGCCGATGAGTTCGAAAGTCCGCAGCGCCAGGCGGCCACCGCCGCCGATTTCGCCTGGGCACAGGATCTGGGGATTGCCGGCTTCCCGACCCTGCTGGCAGAGCGCAACGGTCAGCTGGCGCTGCTGACCAACGGTTATCAGCCATTGAGCAGCCTTTCGCCCTTGCTGGGTCGATGGCTGGAGCGTGCAGCCAGTGCATGATGAAGTGCCTGAGGCTGCCCGACAGCCGCACGCCACACGCAGCGACGCATTGAGCTGGGCCGAGATCCGTCGTCTTGCCTTGCGGCATAAAAAATCCTTGTGGCTGGCCAACGGTGTCGCGGTGCTGGCCACGCTGTGCAGTGTGCCTATCCCGTTGCTGCTGCCGTTGCTGGTCGACGAGGTGTTGCTGGGCCGTGGCGATGCTGCGCTCAAGGTCATGGATCACCTGCTGCCTGGCAACTGGCAAAAGGCAGCGGGCTACATTGGCCTGATGCTGTCGTTAACGCTGGTGCTGCGGGTCGGGGCGCTGGTGTTCAATGTGTTGCAGGCGCGGCTGTTCGCCGGGCTGGCCAAGGACATCGTCTATCGTATCCGGCTGCGGCTGATCGAGCGGCTCAAGCGCATTTCCCTGCGTGAATACGAAAGCCTGGGCAGCGGTACGGTGACCACGCACCTGGTGACCGATCTGGATACGCTGGACAAGTTCGTCGGTGAAACCCTCAGCCGCCTGCTGGTGGCCACGCTGACCCTGGCCGGCACTGCAGGCATTCTGATGTGGATGCACTGGAAACTGGCGCTGCTGATCATGCTGTTCAACCCGCTGGTCATCCTGCTCACGGTGAAACTGGGCAAGCGCGTCAAGCACCTCAAGAAGCTGGAGAACGACAGTACGTCGCGGTTTACCCAGGCACTGAGTGAAACGCTGGATGCGATTCAGGAAGTTCGGGCCGGGAACAGACAAGGCTTCTTTCTGGGACGCCTGGGCGTACGCGCGCAGGAAGTGCGTGACTACGCAATCAATTCACAGTGGAAAAGCGACGCCTCGGGCCGTGCCAGCGGGCTGCTGTTCCAGTTCGGTATCGATATCTTTCGCGCCGCGGCAATGCTTACCGTGCTGTTCTCGGACCTGTCCATCGGGCAGATGCTCGCGGTGTTCAGTTACCTGTGGTTCATGATGACGCCGGTTGAGCAACTGCTGAACCTGCAATACGCCTACTACGCGGCAGGCGGGGCGCTGACGCGCATCAACGAGTTGCTGGCGCGCGCCGACGAGCCGCAATATGCCGGCGGCACCGACCCGTTCGAGGGCAAGGAAACCGTAGGGGTCGAGGTCCGTGGCCTGACCTTTGGCTATGGCGAAGACCTGGTGCTGGACCAGTTGAACCTGAACATTGCGCCGGGAGAAAAAGTCGCCATCGTCGGTGCCAGCGGGGGTGGCAAGAGCACCTTGGTGCAGTTGCTGCTGGGGCTCTATACGGCGCGCACCGGCGTGATCCGTTTTGGCGGCGTCAGCCAGCAGGATATTGGCCTGGAGACCGTGCGCGAAAACGTCGCCGTGGTACTGCAGCATCCGGCCCTGTTCAACGACACCGTACGCGCCAACCTGACCATGGGCCGCGACTGCAGCGATGAAGCCTGCTGGCGTGCACTGGAAGTTGCGCAGCTCGATTCCGCGATCCGCGATCTGCCACAGGGTCTGGACAGCGTGGTCGGACGCTCCGGAGTCAGAATGTCGGGTGGCCAGCGCCAGCGCATGGCAATCGCGCGCATGGTCCTGTCCGACCCCAAGGTGGTGATCCTCGATGAGGCCACCTCGGCGCTGGACGCTGCCACCGAGTACAACCTGCATCAGGCACTCGCACGTTTTCTGCGCAGCCGCACGACGTTGATCATTGCCCACCGCCTGTCGGCCGTGAAGCAGGCTGACCGGGTACTGGTATTTGATGGCGGGCGTATTGCGGAGGACGGTGACCATCAGCAGTTGATTGCCGATGGAGGTCTGTACGCAAAACTGTACGGACATTTACAACAAATCTGATGTGCCAAGCCTTGATCAGCGCACAGGTTGGCTCGATTGCGGGAGATTCACCTGCCATCATGGGCGAATTTAGCCTAGTCTCTGCGCTAGACGTTTATTCAGGCATGTGGTGACGTGAAACCCATGAAGCAACCATGGACCTTCTCCAAGCCCCGTCTGTTGGGCATCGTATGGCCTTTCATTGCCGTCGCGCTGTTTCAGGCGTTGCTGGGATGCGTCAGTCTCTACACCATGTCTGCCGTGCGCAGCTATGTGGCGGGGGAGAGTCTCTGGTCCAAGGGGCAGAAGGACGCTATCCACTACCTGAGCCTGTACGCCAACCGGCATGATGAGCGTGACTACCTCAAGTATCAAAAAGCCTTTTCCGTACCTCAGGGCGGCCATGCGCTGCGCAAGGCGCTCGATCAGCCCATCCCGTCCCTGGCGGATGCCAGAGGCGGAATCATTCAGGGCGGCAATCACCCGGATGATGTGAATGGCATCATCTGGATGTACCTGAACTTCCACAACTTCAGTTTCATGAAACAGGCCATTCATTTCTGGGAAGTGGGTGATGGCTACCTCATGCAGCTCGACGAACTTGCCCGGCACATCCACGACCGGGTCGGTCAGGGTGCTGTGAGCGCCGCCGAGGTCGATCAATGGCGCGAGCAGATCAATGTCATCAATGAGGGCGTCACGCCTGCTGCGCGTGCGTTCAGTGATGCGCTGGGCGAAGGCTCAAGGCTGATCCTCAACCTGTTGATAGCGGTCAATCTGATCACCGCCGTGGTATTGATTCTTCTGGCACTGCTGCGGGTGCGCCGTCTGATCGTCCAGCGCCGCGTGTTTGCCGACGCCCTGCAACTGGAGAAGGAGCGGGCGCAGATCACGCTGGAGTCCATCGGCGACGGGGTGATCACCATCGATGTGGCCGGCGCCATCGTCTACATGAACCCGGCCGCCGAGGGCCTGGCCCACTGGAAAAGCACTCAGGCCAGCGGACTTCCGCTGGCTGCGCTGTTCAATCTGCTGGATGAAAACGATCAGAAGGATCAGTCAACGCTGGTCGAGCAGATCATCACCGGCAAGCTCAAGGGCGGCAGTGCCAACAGCAAGCTGATCCAGCGGCTTGATGGCAGCACCGTGTCGGTGGCGCTGGTCGGCACGCCGATCTACACCGAAGGCGTGATCAGTGGCGCGGTGCTGGTGCTGCATGACATGACCCAGGAGCAGCAGTACATCGCCGATCTGTCGTGGCAGGCTGCCCATGATCCGCTGACCGGCCTGGTCAACCGCAGCGAGTTCGAACGCCGTTTGCAGCGCGTGCTCGACGAAGACTGCGGTCAGGGTCGAAGCCATTGCCTGATGTTTCTCGATCTGGATCAGTTCAAGCTGGTCAATGATACCGGTGGCCATGCGGCGGGTGATGAACTGCTGCGCCAGCTGTGCCGGGCCTTGCCGCAGGGCTTGCGTGACGGGGATACGCTGGCCCGGCTGGGAGGCGACGAGTTCGGTGTGTTGCTGGTCGATTGTCCTGCCGAAACGGCGCTCGATATGGCCGAGGCGTTGCGCGAAGTGGTGCAGCGTCTGCATTTCATGTGGAAAGGTCGGCCATTCATGACTACCGTCAGTATTGGCCTGGTACACCTCGGCGATACACCTGCGTCTCTGGAAGGATCATTGTCTGCTGCAGACATGGCCTGTTATATGGCCAAGGAAAGAGGTCGCAACCGAGTCCAGGCCTACAGTGTGGATGACCTGACGCTGTCGATGCGTTTCGGCGAGATGGCCTGGATACAGCGGCTGCACATGGCAATGGACGAGAATCGCTTTTGCCTTTATGCGCAGGAAATCGCCTCAATAAAGGGCGAAGTGGGCGAAGTACGACACATTGAGATCCTCTTGCGCCTGCGCGACGAGTCTGGACGAATGGTCGTACCGGACAATTTCATTCCGGCCGCCGAACGCTACGGCCTCATGACCACCCTCGATCGCTGGGTGGTACACAATGTGTTCAAAGTCATTGCCCAGTGCCAGAGTGATGATCGGCATCAGGTGCCGCAGGCACTATGTGCTATAAATTTGTCTGGATCGAGTATCGGGGATGATACGTTCCTCGAATACCTGAAACAGCAGTTCAAGACGTTTGACGTATCGCCCGGGATGATCTGCTTCGAGATCACCGAGACCAGTGCGATTGCCGACCTGCAAAGTGCGATCAGATTCATTAACGAGTTGAAGGCATTGGGGTGTCAGTTTTCCCTTGATGATTTCTGCTCGGGTATGTCGTCTTTTGCCTACCTCAAGCACTTGCCGGTGGATTTCCTGAAGATCGATGGCAGTTTTGTAAAGGACATGCTCGACAACCCGATCAACAAGGCTATGGTCGAGGTGATCAATAATATCGGTCATGTCATGGGCAAGCGCACTATTGCTGAATACGTTGAAACGCCGCAGATCGAATCTGCGTTGCAGGAAATGGGCGTGGATTTTGCACAAGGCTATCTGATTTCCCGCCCTGAATTGTTCACTTGCGAGAGTCTTTATATTCAGCCCGTACGGCCTGACCCCCTGATGTTCGGCGCGCCAGGAACGCTACGTTAATCAGTTGAAACCCTCATAAGGAGATACCCCAGTGATCGATGCTTTCGATAGAACCGGTCCGCTCATGGAAGCCAGCAGTTATCCGGCCTGGGCGCAGCAGTTGATCAAGGATTGCAGCGCTGCAAAAGCACGGGTGGTCGAGCACGAGTTGTACCAGCAGATGCGTGACGCGACGCTGAGTCCGCAGATCATGCGCCACTACCTGATCGGCGGATGGCCAGTCGTCGAACAATTCGCGGTGTACATGGCCAAGAACCTCACCAAGACCCGTTTCGGTCGTCACCCGGGTGAAGACATGGCGCGCCGCTGGCTGATGCGCAATATTCGCGTCGAACTCAATCATGCCGACTACTGGGTCAACTGGTGCGCGGCGCATGATGTGACGCTTGAGGACTTGCACGATCAGCGGGTAGCGCCCGAGTTGCACGCGCTGAGCCACTGGTGCTGGCAGACCAGCTCGTCGGATTCGCTGGCCGTGGCGATGGCGGCTACCAACTACGCTATTGAAGGGGCGACGGGCGAATGGTCGGCTGTGGTCTGTTCCACTGGTGCGTACGCTGAAGCGTTTCCTGAAGAGACCCGCAAGAAGGCCATGAAGTGGCTCAAGATGCATGCGCAATACGACGATGCTCACCCTTGGGAGGCGCTCGAGATCATTTGTACGTTGGTGGGCAACAAGCCGAGTGTGCAATTGCAGACCGAGCTGCGTCAGGCCGTTACCAAAAGCTACGACTACATGTACCTGTTTCTTGAGCGTTGCATGCAACTGGACAGGGTCAAGCCGCGAGGACGTGTTGCCGCGCTGGAGGCGTAGGGGCGGGCGAAAAGGCGGGAGAGAGGGCTAGCTGGCCATGGCGATACGGTTACGGCCTTCGCGTTTGGCGACGTACAGCGCATTATCGGCACGGCGCAGCAGGCTGTCGGCTGTTTCCGTCGGCAGCAGTGTCGAGCAACCCAGGCTCACGGTCATGGTCAACGCCGGGCTGAGTTCGCGAAACTCGAGATTGCGCACCGCCTGGCACAGACGCTGACCAATCAGTTCGGCAGAGTCGGCGCCGGTGTTGGACAGAATCACAACGAACTCTTCACCGCCATAGCGGAACACCCGATCAATATTGCGCAGTTGCGCCTTCAGGCTCTGCGCAACGGTTTTCAGCACATCGTCGCCGGTATGATGACCGTATTCATCATTCACTTTCTTGAAGTGGTCGATATCCAGCATCAGCAGTGACAGCGGTTGCTTGTGGCGCCGTGAAATTTCGATTTCTCGGGCCAGGCCCTGATCCATGGCGATGCGGTTGCCGGTGCTGGTCAGCGGATCACGCAGGGCAGTTTGCGTGGCAATGCGGTATAGCAGCGCATTCAGCAGCGGGTACACCAGGCAGACCAGCAGCGATTCAAGGTCGCTCAATTGCCGCGTGTCGAATGGCCTGGCGCCTTGAAACTCCAGTTCGCCGATGCATTTGCCTTCATGACGCAGGTGAAAACTGGCGCTGTCGGATGACATCTCGCCCAGACGCAGCTGCAAGTCGCTTTCGATATGTCGATACATCAGACCGCTCAATGGCAGGAAGCGTTGTACACCCTGAAAAAACAGGGTCAGTATCCGCTCGGCTTCAAGACTGGTCTGCAATTGTCGCCCAAGCTGGTAGATCAGCTCGGGCAGTGACGGGGGTGGAAGCACGGCGTCAGGTCGATTTCTAAACCCGAGGCGTTGCAGTTCAGCCGTATCGAAGTCGATTGCATGGGTCTGGGTAGGAAAATTCATCTCTTCGCTCCTCAGCACATATTGCTGGCTTGGCTGGGTTAGAGGGGACGCGGTGCCATTCGGTTCATTTTTGGCCAGACTTATTAAAATCAGTGGTTTAGCTGACGCCATCTCTCTGACAGTGGCGAAAAATCGGCAATTCCTTGACTTAAAAAGCCGTTTTGAACGGCCGTTGTGACGGTTTTTCGTCACAACAGCCTGTCCCTGTCACTGGGCATTCAATGCCTGCCCATTGATGCCTTTGCTGTCCGGCCCCATCAGGTACAGATAGACCGGCATGATCTCTTCAGGCGCCGGATTGTTCTGTGGATTTTCATCCGGATAGGCCTGCGCGCGCATGCCTGTGCGGGTTGCGCCAGGGTTGATGCTATTGGCGCGGACCGTGCTGACGCCCTCCAGCTCGTCAGCAAGGGTTTGCATCAGGCCTTCGGTGGCAAACTTCGACACGCCGTAAGCGCCCCATTGTGCGCGCCCCTTGCGACCTACGCTGCTGGAGGTGAAGGCTATCGACGCATCCGCCGAACGCTGAAGCAGCGGCAGCAGTGCCTGGGTGAGCATGAAGGTGGCATTGACGTTGACGTGCATGACCTGCATGAAGTCTTCGCCGGGCAGGTGTTCCACCGAAGTACGCGGGCCGATGATCGAGGCGTTATGCAGCAGCCCGTCTAGACGGCCGACTGTGCGCTCGATCATGGCCGCCAGCGCGTGGTACTGCGCCGGGTCGGCGCTTTGCAGATCGAAGGGTATGACCAGTGGCGGCAACTGACCTGCTGCCTTTATCTCGTCATGAACCTGAGCCAGGCTGGCGTCGGTCCTGCCCAGCAGCAAGACGGTGGCGCCATGTGCTGCATAGGCTTTGGCGGCTGCGGCACCGATGCCGCGAGCGGCACCGGTGACCAGAATGATCCGGCCCTTGAGCAGTTCCGGGTGCGCGGAGTAATCAAACATGTAAAGCCTCGTTTAGCAGCTGCACAGTGCGTTATCCAGCACCTTGCGCAATTCCAGCGGATGATCGACCACCACGTCGGCACCCCAGTGATCGGGATTGTCGTCGGGGTGGATGTAGCCGTAGCGCACGGCGGCGGTTTTTGTGCCGGCGTCGCGCCCGGACTCGATGTCGCGCAGATCGTCGCCTACGAACAGAACGCTGGCCGGGTCCAGGTCGAGCATCCGGCAGGCCAGGATCATCGGTTCCGGGTGTGGCTTGCTGTGTGTGACGTGATCAGGGCAGATCAGCAGCGCCGAGCGTTCCGCCAGGCCGAGCCGCTCCATGATGGGCTGAGCGAAGCGCACCGGCTTGTTGGTCACCACCCCCCAGATCAGGCCGGCCTTCTCGATGTCGGCCAGCAATTCGTCCATGCCGTCGAACAGTTTGCTGTGGACGGCGCAGTCACGCTGATAGCGTTCCAGAAACTCCAGACGCAACGCCTCGAATTGTGGATCTTCGGGGGACATCGCAAAGGTGGCCGCGACCATGGCTCTGGCGCCACCGGAAACTTCGTCGCGGATCAGTTTGTCCGGCACCGCCGGCAGGTTGCGATCGGCAAGCATCGCCTGGGCAATGGCGATGAAGTCCGGTGCGGTGTCGAGCAGAGTGCCGTCCATGTCGAATAAAACCGCTCTCAGGCGCATCTGTCATGCCTCCCGCAGGGTCTGGATCATGTAGTTGACGCCGACATCGGAGGTCAACTTGTAATGCTTGGTCAGCGGGTTGTAGGTCAGGCCGATGACGTCCTTGACCTGCAGGCCGGCGTCACGGCTCCAGGCGCCCAGCTCGGAAGGGCGGATGAATTTCTTGAAGTCGTGGGTGCCGCGCGGCAGTAGGTTGAGGATGTATTCGGCGCCGACCACAGCGAACAGATAGGCTTTCGGATTACGGTTGATGGTCGAGAAGAATACCTGACCGCCAGGCTTGACCATGCGGTAGCAGGCGCGGATCACCGAGGACGGGTCCGGCACGTGCTCGAGCATTTCCAGGCAAGTCACCACATCGTACTGCTCGGGCATTTCTTCGGCCATGTCCTCGGCAGTGATCTGCCGGTACTCGACGCTGACACCCGATTCGAGCTGGTGCAGCTGTGCGACTGCCAGCGGCGCTTCGCCCATGTCGATGCCGGTCACCGTTGCGCCGCGCAGGGCCATCGCCTCGCTGAGGATGCCGCCGCCGCAACCGACGTCCAGCACCTTCTTGCCCGCCAGACCGACGCGCTCGTCGATCCAGTTGACGCGCAGCGGGTTGATGTCATGCAGCGGCTTGAATTCGCTTTCGCGGTCCCACCAGCGATGGGCCAGGGCCTCGAATTTGGCGATTTCTGCGCGGTCGACGTTGCTCATGGGTGTCCCTCTTGAACTCAAAATTCTTTTTCGTCAGTCAGGCTTATAGATAAGCCTGACTGACATGTGTTCGGTCCGAATCGAATTATTCGGCTTTACCGGAAATACGCTGGCCCCACGCAATCGCGGTGTCGCGCAGTGCGGGCTCATCCATGCGGGTCAGCCGGCGAGCGTCGAGCAATTGCTTGCCGGCCACCCAGACATGACTCACGCAATCGCGGCCAGTGGCATATATAAGCTGCGACACCGGGTCGTAAATCGGTTGCTGGGCCAGGCCCGACAGGTCGAAAGCGACCATGTCCGCCGCCTTGCCGATCTCCAGCGAGCCGGTCTCGGCCTGAATACCCAGGGCGCGAGCGCCATTGAGCGTTGCCATGCGCAGCGCGCGGTGTGCATCCAGCGCCGTGGCCGAGCCGGCGACAGCCTTGGCCAGCAAGGCGGCGGTGCGGGTTTCGCCGAGCAGGTCCAGGTCATTGTTGCTGGCGGCACCGTCGGTGCCCACCGCAACGTTCACACCCGCCTGCCACAGTCGTTCGACCGGGCAGAAACCGCTGGCCAGCTTGAGATTGGATTCCGGGCAATGAATGACGTTGGTGTTGCTTCCCACCAGCAGGGCCAGATCGTCGTCGCTGATCTGCGTCATGTGCACGGCCTGGAAGCGCGGCCCGAGCATGCCCAGCCGGTTGAGGCGGGCGAGGGGGCGCTCCCGGCGCTGCTCGACAGCCTGCTCGACTTCAAATGCGGTCTCGTGCACGTGCATCTGGATCGTGGCGTCCAGTTCGTCGGCGATCACCCGGACCTTCTCCAGGTTCTCATCGCTCACGGTATAGGGCGCATGCGGGCCGAAGGCGATCTTGATGCGAGGATGGTGAGCGAGGTCGTTGAACAGTTCGATGCCGTTGTGCAGGGCTTCAGCCGTGGTGTGGGCACCTGGGATCGGAAAATCCAGCACCGGGACGGTGATCTGCGCGCGCATGCCGCTGGCATGGACGCGTTCGGCGGCCACCTTGGGGTAGAAATACATGTCGGAAAAACATGTGATGCCGCCCTTGAGCTGCTCGGCGATGGCCAGATCGGTGCCGTCACGCACGAAGTCTTCATCGACCCACTTGCCTTCGGCAGGCCAGATGTGGTCCTGCAGCCAGGTCATCAGCGGCAGATCGTCGGCCAGCCCGCGAAACAGGGTCATCGCCGCATGGCCGTGGGCGTTGATCAGGCCGGGGCTGAGCAGCATGCCGGGCAGTTCCTGCACCTGCACGGCGTTCTGCCGCAGCGCTTCGGCACGGGGACCGATATAGACGATACAGCCATCGCGAATGCCGATGCCGTGGTCCTTGAGCACGACGCCTGCGGGCTCGACCGGCACCAGCCAGGCGGGCAGGAGCAAAAGGTCGAGCGGTGCTGTAGCGTTCGGCATGAGAAGGTTTCCATCGTTTATTACGTTGATGACGAAGTATACCCGAGCGTCTTCGCAGGCGGCTCGCTATAATCAGCGGCTTTTGATGCTGGGTTTCGGATGTTCAAGATGGAGTTGGCGATGCGCGATCGACTGTTGGCTGCGGAGAAAGTTAAGGCCATCGATTGGCGGGACGACGCTCTGTACCTGCTGGACCAGCGGGTACTGCCGTTCGAGGAAGTCTGGCACCGCTATACCACCGCCGAGGGAGTCGCCGAAGCGATTCGCACGATGGTCGTGCGCGGGGCGCCGGCTATCGGCATCAGTGCCGCTTATGGTGCTGTGCTGGCCGCACGTGCGCGTATCGCGCAGGGTGCAGACTGGTATCCGGCGCTGGAAGAGGACATGCAGTTGCTGGCCGATTCGCGCCCGACTGCAGTGAACCTGTTCTGGGCGCTTAACCGGATGCGTGATCGGCTGATGCGCGTCAAGGATGGCGATGACCCACTGGCAGCCCTCGAGGCCGAAGCCGTGGCGATTCACCTGAGCGACCGCGAGGCCAATCTGACCATGGCGCAGCTGGGCGCCGACCTGATCCGCAAGCACCAGGGCAATCTGCAGACGGTGCTCACCCACTGCAATACCGGGGCGCTGGCCACTGGGGGCTTTGGCACGGCGCTGGGGGTGATTCGCGCGGCGCATCTGGAAGGCATGATCGAGCGGGTCTACGCCGACGAAACCCGGCCTTGGCTGCAGGGCTCGCGTCTGACCGCCTGGGAGCTGGCCAACGAGGGCATCCCGGTGACCCTGAACGCAGATTCCGCCGCGGCGCACCTGATGCGTACCAAGGGCATCACCTGGGTCATCGTCGGTGCCGACCGCATCACCGCCAACGGTGATGTGGCGAACAAGATCGGTACCTATCAGCTCGCCGTTGCCGCCATGCACCACGGGGTGCGCTTCATGGTGGTCGCGCCGAGTTCGACCATCGACATGGAAATGGCCAGTGGCGACGACATCGTCATCGAAGAGCGTGACGGTCGCGAACTGCTTGAAGTAGGCGGTCAGCGAGTCGGCGCCGAGGTCGAGGCTTTCAACCCGGTGTTCGATGTGACGCCGGCAGACCTGATCGACGCCATCGTGACTGAAAAGGGCATTGTCGAGCGTCCCGATACCGCGCGCATGGCTCAATTGATGAGCCGTAAACACCTTCACTGAGGCTGACAGGCCCGACCCTTCGCCGTTGTGCAATGCGGCTGGACGGGCCTGTAAGCGTTTCTCAGGCGTGTTATGCGTCTGCGGCTCGCTTTCAGCGCCTGCAAAGGATGTGAGCGCCTCGGCGATTGTGGTAATATCCGGCGGTTATCGGGGACACTGATTGTGGTCGCCCACGCTGCGTAGATTCATGGCATAACTCGTTGATTTGTCGTAAGTCGCTGCCCCGCACATGCTGGCAGCGGCGAGCTTCGTATACCCCGAATGGGTTTGCGAGGTTTCACCAGAAAAAGGAATCAGGCTTCTCATGGGCGAACTGGCCAAAGAAATCCTCCCGGTCAATATCGAAGACGAGCTGAAGCAGTCCTACCTCGACTACGCGATGAGCGTAATCGTCGGTCGCGCACTGCCCGATGCACGCGACGGCTTGAAGCCCGTGCACCGGCGCGTGTTGTTCGCAATGAGCGAGCTGGGTAACGACTGGAACAAGCCGTACAAGAAATCCGCCCGTGTGGTTGGTGACGTGATCGGTAAGTATCACCCGCACGGCGACACCGCCGTGTACGACACCATCGTTCGTATGGCTCAGCCATTCTCGCTGCGCTACCTGCTGGTAGACGGTCAGGGCAACTTCGGTTCGGTCGACGGCGACAACGCCGCCGCCATGCGATACACCGAAGTGCGCATGACCAAGCTGGCGCACGAGCTGCTGGCCGACCTGCACAAGGAAACCGTGGACTGGGTGCCGAACTACGACGGCACCGAGATGATCCCGGCGGTCATGCCGACCCGTATTCCCAATCTGCTGGTCAACGGTTCCAGCGGTATCGCCGTGGGCATGGCGACCAACATTCCGCCGCACAACCTCGGTGAAGTCATCGACGGTTGCCTGGCGCTGATCGACAACCCCGAGTTGACGGTCGACGAGTTGATGCAATACATCCCCGGCCCGGATTTCCCGACTGCGGCAATCATCAACGGTCGCGCCGGCATCATCGAAGCCTATCGCACGGGCCGCGGACGCATTTACATGCGTGCCCGCTCCATCGTCGAAGACATCGACAAGGTTGGCGGTCGCCAGCAGATCGTCATCACCGAGTTGCCTTACCAGCTGAACAAGGCACGTCTGATCGAGAAGATCGCCGAGCTGGTCAAGGAAAAGAAACTCGAAGGCATCACCGAGCTGCGCGACGAGTCCGACAAGGACGGTATGCGCGTGGTCATCGAGCTGCGTCGTGGCGAAGTGCCTGAGGTTATCCTCAACAACCTTTATGCCCAGACCCAGCTGCAAAGCGTTTTCGGTATCAACATCGTTGCCCTGATCGACGGTCGTCCGCGCATCCTGAACCTCAAGGACCTGCTGGAAGCCTTCGTTCGTCATCGCCGCGAAGTGGTGACCCGCCGTACCGTGTTCGAACTGCGCAAGGCGCGCGAGCGTGGCCATATCCTTGAGGGTCAGGCTGTTGCGCTGTCCAACATCGACCCGGTCATCGCCCTCATCAAGGCCTCTCCGACACCTGCCGAAGCCAAGGAAGCGCTGATCAAGACGCCTTGGGAGTCGAGCGCAGTGGTCGAGATGGTCGAGCGTGCCGGTGCCGATTCGTGCCGCCCCGAGAACCTCGATCCGCAATACGGTCTGCGTGAAGGCAAATATTTCCTGTCGCCGGAACAGGCTCAGGCCATTCTGGAATTGCGTCTGCACCGCCTGACCGGTCTGGAGCACGAGAAGCTGCTGGGCGAGTACCAGGAAATCCTCAACCAGATCGGCGAGCTGATCCGCATCCTCAACAGCGCAACGCGCCTGATGGAAGTGATCCGCGAAGAACTGGAACTGATCCGCTCCGAATACGGCGATGCCCGTCGCACCGAAATTCTCGATGCGCGCCTGGACCTGACGCTGGGTGACCTGATCACCGAAGAAGAGCGTGTGGTCACCATTTCCCACGGCGGTTATGCCAAGACTCAGCCTTTGGCGGTCTATCAGGCTCAGCGCCGCGGCGGCAAGGGCAAGTCGGCCACCGGCATCAAGGATGAGGACTACATCGCTCACCTGCTGGTCGCCAACAGCCACACCACGCTGCTGATGTTCTCCAGCAAGGGCAAGGTCTACTGGCTCAAGACCTACGAGATTCCGGAAGCGTCCCGCGCTGCTCGTGGTCGTCCGCTGGTCAACCTGTTGCCGTTGAGCGATGGCGAATACATCACCACCATGCTGCCGGTCGACCTCGAAGCCATGCGCAAGCGTGCCGATGAAGAAGGCGAGGCCCTGGAAGGCGAGCTGGACGACGCGGAAAACAGCAGCGAGACCGAAGAAGAGCGCAAGGCCCGTATCAAGGCTGCCGACAAGAAGAAGGCGCCGTTCATCTTCATGTCCACCGCCAACGGTACTGTCAAGAAGACCCCGCTGGTCGCATTCAGCCGTCAGCGCAGCTCGGGCCTCATCGCCCTTGAGCTGGACGAGGGCGACATCCTGATCTCCGCAGCCATTACCGATGGCGAGCAGGAAATCATGCTGTTCTCCGACGGCGGCAAGGTGACCCGCTTCAAGGAATCCGACGTCCGCGCCATGGGCCGTACCGCCCGCGGTGTTCGCGGTATGCGTCTGCCGGAAGGGCAAAAGCTGATTTCGATGCTGATCCCGGAAGAAGGCAGCCAGATTCTGACCGCTTCCGAGCGCGGCTACGGCAAGCGTACGGCGATTTCCGAGTTCCCCGAGTACAAGCGTGGTGGTCAGGGTGTTATCGCCATGGTCAGCAACGAGCGTAACGGCCGTCTGGTCGGCGCGGTTCAGGTGCTTGATGGCGAAGAAATCATGCTGATTTCCGACCAGGGCACGCTGGTTCGTACCCGCGTTGGTGAAGTGTCCAGTCTGGGTCGTAACACCCAGGGCGTTACCCTGATCAAGCTGGCCAGCGACGAGAAGCTGGTTGGTCTGGAGCGTGTTCAGGAGCCGTCGGAAGTCGAAGGCGAAGAGCTTGAGGGTGAGCTTGTCGACGGCGTGATCGTCGATGCCGCTGAAGTGGACGATGCCGGTGAAGACCTGCAGGCGGATGCTGCGTCAGACGAAGACGAACCACAGAACTAAGCGCTAACGTAAATCAGGTAAGGGCTGGCTCGTCTGTGCATGCATCTGCATTCCAGGCAAGTCCAGCCCTTGCGGCATTCGGCCAGCCCGGCGGCCGGATCAAGATTCCCGCAAGGAGCTGCCAGTCGCTGCGGCGTCTGTCTGCTCGTGGCAAGTAACCAGAAACAAGCGCGTACAGACCCAACGTATTTGACGAGAGTGGATATGAGCAAGCGAGCCTTTAACTTCTGCGCAGGTCCTGCTGCGCTTCCTGAAGCTGTTCTGCTGCGTGCCCAGGCGGAACTCCTCGACTGGCATGGCAAAGGCCTTTCCGTCATGGAAATGAGCCACCGCAGTGATGAGTTCGTCTCCATTGCCACCAAGGCCGAGCAGGATCTGCGTGATCTGCTGTCCATTCCTTCGAATTACAAAGTGTTGTTCCTGCAAGGCGGTGCCAGCCAGCAGTTCGCCCAGATTGCGCTGAACCTGCTGCCTGAAAATGGCAAGGCCGATTACATCGACACCGGCATCTGGTCGCAGAAGGCTATCGACGAGGCTTCGCGCTACGGCGCAATCAACGTCGCGGCCAGCGCCAAGGCCTACGATTACTTCGCCATTCCCGGCCAGAACGAGTGGAAGCTGTCCAAGGACGCTGCCTACGTCCACTACGCGCCGAACGAAACCATTGGCGGCCTGGAATTCAACTGGATTCCGGAAACCGGCGACGTGCCCCTGGTGGCCGACATGTCTTCGGACATCCTCTCGCGTCCGCTGGATATCTCGCGTTTCGGCATGATTTACGCCGGCGCCCAGAAGAACATCGGCCCCAGCGGTATCGTGGTGGTGATCATTCGCGAAGACCTGCTGGGCCGCGCTCGCTCGCTGTGCCCGACCATGCTCGACTACAAGGTCGCGGCCGACAATGGTTCGATGTACAACACGCCGCCGACCCTGGCCTGGTATCTGTCCGGGCTGGTCTTCGAATGGCTGAAAGAGCAGGGCGGTGTCGAAGCGATCGGCAAGCGCAACGAAATCAAGCAGCGCACGCTGTATGACTTCATCGACGCCAGCGAGCTGTACAGCAACCCGATCAACAAGCCTGATCGTTCGTGGATGAACGTCCCGTTCCGTCTGGCTGACGATCGTCTCGACAAGTCGTTCCTGGCCGGTGCCGATGCAAACGGCCTGCTCAACCTCAAGGGCCATCGTTCGGTAGGCGGCATGCGTGCATCCATCTACAACGCGATCGATATCAACGCCATCAATGCGCTGGTGGCCTACATGAAAGACTTCGAGAAGGAGCACGGCTGATGTCCGAGCAAGAACTCAAGGCGCTTCGCGTCCGTATCGACAGCCTCGATGAGAAGGTTCTGGAACTGATCAGCGAGCGTGCCCGCTGTGCCCAGGAAGTGGCCAGGGTCAAGATGTCCTCGCTGGCTGAAGGCGAGGTGCCTGTATTCTATCGTCCGGAGCGAGAAGCTGCGGTGCTCAGGCGAGTCATGGAACGCAATCGCGGACCGTTGAGCAACGAAGAAATGGCGCGTCTGTTCCGCGAAATCATGTCTTCCTGCCTGGCGCTGGAACAGCCGCTCAAGGTCGCCTATCTTGGCCCTGAGGGGACGTTCACCCAGGCCGCCGCGATGAAGCATTTCGGGCACGCAGTCATCAGTCTGCCGATGGCCGCAATTGACGAAGTGTTTCGCGAAGTGGTCGCCGGTGCCGTGAATTTCGGCGTGGTTCCGGTGGAAAACTCCACCGAGGGCGCGGTCAATCACACCCTCGACAGCTTTCTTGAGCACGACATGGTGATCTGCGGCGAAGTCGAACTGCGCATTCACCACCATCTGCTGGTGGGCGAAAGCACCAAGACCGAAAGCATCACGCGCATCTATTCCCATGCTCAGTCACTGGCCCAGTGCCGTAAATGGCTGGATGCCCATTACCCGAATGTCGAGCGCGTCGCCGTTGCCAGCAACGCCGAGGCTGCCAAACGGGTCAAGGGCGAGTGGAACTCGGCGGCCATCGCCGGCGATATGGCGGCAGGTCTGTATGGCCTGACCCGGCTGGCGGAAAAGATCGAAGATCGTCCGGACAATTCCACGCGCTTTCTCATTATCGGCAATCAGGAAGTCCCGCCGACCGGGGATGACAAGACCTCGATCATTGTGTCGATGAGCAACAAGCCGGGCGCGCTGCACGAGCTGCTGGTGCCGTTCCACGAGAATGGCCTGGACCTGACACGGATCGAGACCCGTCCTTCGCGCAGTGGCAAGTGGACCTACGTGTTCTTCATCGACTTCGTCGGGCATCACAAGGATCCGCTGGTCAAGGCCGTGCTGGAGCAAATCAGCAGTGAGGCGGTGGCCTTGAAGGTGTTGGGTTCTTACCCGAAGGCGGTTCTCTGAGGGCGCGCTCCATGATGCATTTGTTTTTTACCTTGCCGGGCTGTCAGGTATGTTCGCGTGGTTGATGTGATTGCAGAACATTCAGTACGGCCGCTGATCGGTCGACTGGTGGTCGTCGGGCTTGGGCTGATTGGCGGTTCCTTTGCCAAGGGCGTACGCGAAAGCGGGCTGTGTCGCGAGGTGGTCGGTGTCGATCTTGATCCACAGTCGCGACGGCTTGCGGTCGAGCTGGGGGTCGTGGACCGTTGTGAGGCCGATCTTGCTGTAGCCTGCCGTGGCGCTGACGTGATTCAGCTGGCAGTGCCGATACTGGCCATGGAAAAGCTGCTTGCGCTGCTGGCGCCTATCGATCTGGGGCAGGCAATCCTGACCGATGTCGGCAGCGCCAAAGGCAATGTGGTGAGGGCTGCACGTCAGGCGTTCGGGCACATGCCGTCGCGCTTCGTGCCCGGCCATCCGATTGCCGGTTCCGAGCAGAGCGGCGTCGAGGCGTCCAATGCGGCGCTGTTTCGTCGCCATAAGGTCATTCTCACGCCGCTGGCTGAAACCGATCCTCATGCGGTGGCGATTGTCGACCAGTTGTGGTCTGCCCTGGGGGCTGACGTAGAGCGCATGCAGGTCGAGCGCCACGATGAGGTGCTGGCTGCCACCAGCCATCTGCCGCACCTGTTGGCATTCGGTCTGGTCGATTCGCTGGCCAAGCGCAACGAAAACCTGGACATATTCAGGTATGCCGCAGGCGGGTTTCGTGATTTCACGCGCATCGCAGGCAGCGATCCGACCATGTGGCATGACATTTTCATGGCCAACCGTGATGCTGTACTGCGCACTCTGGACAGCTTTCGCACCGATCTCGACGCCTTGCGCGACGCAGTGGATGCCGGTGACGGCGCGCAGTTGATGGACGTATTTACCCGCGCGCGCGCAGCGAGAGAGCACTTTGGCAGAATCCTCGCCAGCCGTGCCCGTGTCGATAGCTCAGCTGGCGAGCCTCGTGCGATTCACGGCGGGGCTGCGGAGGGTGTCAGTCATCGCATCAAAGGGCCGGTGGATGTGACGTCGGCGGTGCTGTTCATGGTCGCGACGTCGATCAGTGAAGGCTGTGACCTGCTGCTGGAGGACGTTTCCGTCAGTTCCTCGTGCGAGGGGGCGATCGATATCTTGCGCCTGATGGGCGGCGATATCGTGCTGCAGAACGTCCGCAAGCTGGCGGATGAAACGGTCGCTGACCTGCACGTTCGCTCGGCCCGGCTCAAAGGCGCTGACATCCCCGAAGCGCTGGTGTCTCTGGCGCTGAATGCATTTCCGGTGCTTCTTGTTGCCGCAGCCTGCGCAGAAGGGCGTACCATTCTGCGCGGCGCGCAGGCCCTGCAAGCCGATGAGGCAGAGTGCGTCAGGCTGATGGCTGACGGTTTGCTGGCTGTCGGCATCGAGGTCGAATCCGTGCTGGATGGCATCATTATCGAAGGCGGTGTGCCGGGTGGCGGCGAGGTTGATGCTCGCGGTGATCAGCGTATCGTCATGGCGTTTCGCGTTGCATCGTTGAGGGCTTCGGCGCCCATCCGTATTCAGGCGTGCGCGGATGCCGCCGCATTGTTTCCCCATTTTCTGGCGCTGTGCGCTCAAGTTGGCATGCGTGTAGCGCAAGAGGACAAAAAGTGAAAATCAAAGCTCCTGTTATTACCATCGACGGACCCAGCGGTTCCGGAAAGGGCACGGTCGCCGGGTTGCTGGCCAGAAAGCTCGGCTGGTGCCTGCTTGACTCCGGCGCGTTGTATCGCCTGCTGGCTTTCGCGGCGCGCAATCACGGTGTCGACCTGACCAATGAAGAAGCGCTCAAGCTCCTGGCCGCTCATCTGGATGTTCAGTTCGAGGCGACTGCGGCAGGGCAGGGGCAGCGCATCATTCTGGAAGGCGAGGACGTCACCCACGCCATTCGCAACGAACAGGTCGGCAGCGGCGCATCGCAGGTGGCCTCGCTGCCGGCGGTGCGCGATGCGTTGCTGTTGCGCCAGCGCGCGTTTCAGGAAGAGCCGGGCCTGGTCGCGGACGGTCGAGACATGGGCACCGTGGTCTTCCCGGATGCACCGCTGAAGATATTCCTCACCGCCAGTGCCGAGGAGCGTGCGCGTCGACGTTACTTACAGTTGAAGGCCAAGGGCGATGATGTTAGTCTGTCGAGTCTGCTAGATGAGATATGTGCACGCGACGAGCGTGACACCCAGCGAGCGGTAGCACCGTTGAAGCCGGCGCACGACGCCATACAGCTGGATTCCACTGAATTGTCCATCGAACAGGTGCTGGAACGCATTCTGAGTGAAATCGCGCTTCGCGGTATTGCCGGATGACGAAGAGGCGTGTGGGAGACCAGTCATAGTCCCGCAGGCTTTCTTTTACTTGAACGAAACCCACGTTGTCTGGAGCGTGGCAGATGGGCGTATCCTTCGCCCTTGATCAACAGGAATTAAAATGAGCGAAAGCTTTGCAGAACTTTTTGAAGAAAGCCTAAAGACCCTCAACCTTCAGGCCGGTTCGATCATCACCGCAATCATCGTTGATATCGACTACCAGGCAGGTTGGGTTACGGTTCACGCCGGTCTGAAATCTGAAGGCCTCATCCCGCTGGAACAGTTCCACAACGACGCTGGCGAGCTGACCATCAAGATCGGTGATGAAGTTCACGTTGCGCTGGACGCGGTCGAAGATGGCTTTGGCGAAACCAAGCTGTCCCGCGAAAAAGCCAAGCGTGCCGAGTGCTGGATCGTTCTGGAAGCGGCTTTCGCAGCTGAAGAAGTGGTCAAGGGCGTTATCAACGGTAAGGTTAAAGGCGGCTTCACTGTCGACGTTAACGGCATCCGTGCGTTCCTGCCTGGTTCTCTGGTTGACGTCCGCCCTGTGCGTGACACGACTCACCTGGAAGGCAAAGAGCTCGAGTTCAAGGTCATCAAGCTGGACCAGAAGCGCAACAACGTTGTCGTTTCCCGTCGCAGTGTCCTGGAAGCCGAGAACAGTGCCGAGCGCGAAGCTCTGCTCGAGTCCCTGCAGGAAGGTCAGCAAGTCAAGGGTATCGTCAAGAACCTCACCGATTACGGCGCATTCGTCGATCTGGGTGGCGTCGATGGCCTGCTGCACATTACCGACATGGCCTGGAAGCGTATCAAGCATCCATCGGAAATCGTCAACGTTGGCGACGAGATCGATGTCAAGGTCCTGAAGTACGATCGTGAGCGCAATCGTGTTTCCCTGGGTCTGAAGCAACTGGGTGAAGACCCATGGGTTGCTATCAAGGCTCGCTACCCGGAAAGCACCCGCGTTACCGCGCGTGTGACCAACCTGACCGACTACGGCTGCTTCGCAGAGCTGGAAGAAGGCGTGGAAGGCCTGGTACACGTTTCCGAAATGGACTGGACCAACAAGAACATCCACCCTTCGAAAGTCGTTCAGGTTGGCGACGAAGTGGAAGTCATGGTTCTGGACATCGACGAAGAGCGTCGTCGTATCTCCCTCGGCATCAAACAGTGCAAATCCAACCCATGGGAAGATTTCTCTGGCCAGTTCAACAAGGGCGATAAAATCTCCGGCACCATCAAGTCGATCACCGATTTCGGTATCTTCATTGGTCTGGACGGCGGCATCGACGGTCTGGTTCACCTGTCCGACATCTCCTGGAACGAAGTGGGCGAAGAAGCCGTACGTCGCTTCAAGAAAGGCGACGAGCTCGACACTGTGATCCTGTCGGTTGATCCTGAGCGTGAGCGCATCTCGCTGGGTATCAAGCAGCTGGAAAGCGATCCGTTCTCCGAGTACGTCACTGTCAATGACAAGGGCGCCATCGTTCGCGGTATCGTTAAAGAAGTTGACGCCAAAGGCGCCATCATCACTCTGGCCGACGACATCGAAGCGACCCTCAAGGCTTCCGAAATCAGCCGTG
The DNA here is from genome assembly GCF_020312195.1 of Pseudomonas sp. P129. Lineage (NCBI taxonomy): Bacteria > Pseudomonadati > Pseudomonadota > Gammaproteobacteria > Pseudomonadales > Pseudomonadaceae > Pseudomonas > Pseudomonas sp. P129. Next base: position 1,104,145 of record NZ_JAGPYS010000001.1, read on the forward strand.
ACCGCGTTGAAGACGCGCGTAACGTTCTGAAGGAAGGGGAAGAGATCGAAGCCAAGATCATCAGCGTTGACCGCAAGAGCCGCGTAATCAGCTTGTCCATCAAGTCGAAAGACGTTGAAGACGAGAAAGAAGCGATCCAGAGCCTGCGTAGCAAGCCTGAAGTCGCTGAAAGCACTGGTCCTACCACTATTGGTGACCTGCTGCGCGCGCAAATGGAAAAACAGAACTAAGTTCTACTTGACCAAAAAAAGGACGACTTCGGTCGTCCTTTTTTGTTTATGCCGTTCAGGCCCTACGGGTTCGGATGCTTCTTGCTTGCTCTCACGCACAGTCCGAGCCACTAAACGTCTCCAGTGGCCTCTCAGGCCGTCTTATTCGTCTATTGCTCCAGCTCCCTTCCGGTACCGCTCTCCTGTCATGTCGCTGTAATCTGTTCATGCCTGGTTAGACGGTGTTGAACATAAGTCAATAGATGGGCTGTTCAAATTCATCCGGTCATGCTAAAACCTTCCAAGCGCTGATCTAGCTGCTTGAAAAAGAAGGGAAAAATATGACGAAGTCGGAGTTGATCGAACGAATTGTCACCCATCAAGGGCTGCTCTCATCCAAGGATGTCGAGCTGGCCATCAAGACCATGCTTGAACAAATGTCCCAGTGCCTGGCAACCGGAGACCGAATCGAGATTCGGGGCTTTGGCAGCTTCTCGCTGCATTACCGCGCACCGCGGGTAGGGCGCAACCCGAAGACCGGTCAGTCGGTCAGTCTCGATGGCAAGTTTGTCCCGCATTTCAAGCCGGGCAAAGAGCTGCGGGATCGGGTCAACGAGGATGAAGAAGAGGGCTTTTAAAGCCATTCACCACAGGATCACCAGATGCGTATCTTCAAACGAGTCATTTTGATCGTCGCCGTGTTGCTCGTTGTTTTGGCAACGACCGTGTTTGTACTTGAAAATCGGCAGTCTGTCGCCGTGACGTTTTTCGGTTGGTCGGCGCCTCAGCTTCCTCTGGCATTGCCTGTTGTCCTTGCCTTGCTCGTGGGCATGGTCATCGGCCCGGTACTGGCGTGGATAGCCAGCCTTCGTAAAAAGCGCACACCTTCCCCTCGCTCTGTCTGAGCAGCGTTGATGATATTCGTCGTCGGAGATCGATCTGGCGACACGATAGCGCGCGTCTTTTACTCCCTTTTGTTCATGAAGCAACATGCGCTGCCGCTGAGTTGGCGCGCTTCGTTGTGTCTTCAAACGATTTTTTTCGAAAAAATAGCCTTATAATTCTGTCGGTTTATTCTTCGCTTATATGAAGAGTAGTTACTTCGCCGTGTAGGAATATTCGCTTTTTTAATTCGCGCACCCATTTTAAAGGGGGTGCGGGTTATATTCATTTTCAGCGTCGTTTACTGCTGCCCTGACCGCCTTGTGTCAAGGCTTGAAAATGAATCGTTCAAGTGCAGAATGCGCCGAAACTTAATGTTCAGACCTGCTACCGGATGTTCCGCATAGTCAGAGCAGGCTGGCAAGAAAAGGTGACTGCATGTCCTACCCGCAAATCATTCATCACGGCGCTGTCGATACAGTAACGGGCTCGTGTCATCAACTGCACATGAATGCATCGAGCAGCCTGCTGATTGACTGTGGGTCGGTGCAGGAGCGCGGCAGGCGGTCCGGGACGGCTTCATTCGGATTCGATCCCGAGGCTATCAGGGCGCTGTTGATCAGCCACGTACACAATGACCATGTCGGGCGTATTCCCGAGTTGCTGGCATCCGGTTACAAGGGGCCGATACTGTGCAGTGAGCCCAGTGCCCATCTGTTGCCACTGGTCATGGAAGATCTCCTGAAAATTGAATTTGCACACGACCCCGGGCAAGTCGCGCGCTACCTGGACGTCATCAACAAGAGAATCATCGCTTTGCCATTCAATGAATGGTTCAGTCTGGTCGACAACGAATCCCTGCATTGCCGGGTCCGCTTGCAGCGTGCCGGACACATACTGGGTTCGGCCTATATAGAGTGTGATCTTCAATACCCTGCACAAGGGCGTTCTGTGCGGGTGGTATTTTCCGGTGACCTGGGGGCAAGCCATACACCGTTTCTGCCTGCGCCGAAGCCGCCCGAGCGCGCGGATGTGCTGGTCCTGGAAAGCACCTATGGCAATCGTATTCACGAAGATCGCAGCATTCGTCAGCAAGGGCTGGAGCGCATCATAGACAAGGCGCTGGAGGATAACGGCACCGTCCTGATACCAGCGTTCAGCATCGGCCGAACCCAGGAATTGCTCTACGAGCTGGAAGACATACTGCGACACAAGATGCCGTTGGATCATTGCGCCGGGAACAGTGAGCACCTGAATGATGGTGACGTACCGTGCGCAGACTGGTCGAGGTTGCCGATCATCCTTGATTCGCCTCTGGCGAGTCGTTTTACCAGGGTCTATCAGTCGTTCGAAGACTATTGGGATGAGGATGCCCGGCTAAGGCTCGACGTCGGCAGAAAGCCGTTGGGTTTCGAACAACTGGTTACCGTCGATACTCATGAGGAGCACCTGCGCACGGTCAACTACCTGGCCAGCACGGCGCGTCCGGCCATCGTGATTGCCGGTAACGGTATGTGTGCCGGAGGCAGAATCGTCAATTACCTGAAAGCCATGCTCGGCGACACGCGACATAACGTGGTATTTGTCGGCTATCAGGGCAAGGGAACACCGGGCGAGGCCATTCAGTTGCACGGCCCGTCGGGTGGCTATGTAGAGCTGGATCGCGAGCGCTTTGATATAAAAGCGGGGGTCCATACCGCAAAAGGCTATTCTGCCCACGCCGATCAGGTCGAACTGGTCGAGTTCGTCACGGGGATGAAAGAGTGGCCGACGCAGATTCGCTTGGTGCATGGCGAGGCGGCGGCGAAAAAGGTGCTGGGTAATATTCTGAGTCGTAAGTACTCGCTCGAAAAACGCCCGTTGGAACTGCTCATCCCTTGAAAAGCACGATGAGCACCTTAGTTGTCGGCTGACGCGATAATCGAATGTTTGCAAGTGAGTGCCCGGGCCTGATTATTGTGAATTGTTCCTGGTGCACGTTGAGCGTCATCATGAAAGTTATAAAATGGATTAACGATATTTCAGTTGTCAAAAAGCGTTACTTGAGCAATATTTGGCCGATTTGGAAGGACGTGTTTGCATGAGCGGTGATGTTGCATTGGTTGCAATAACAGGTGCGACAGGTTTCGTGGGCAGTGCCGTGGTTCGTCGGCTGATCGAGCGCACAGGCTGTTCTGTGAGGGTTGCAGTCCGGGGCGCTTATGTCGTTTCCAGCCCGCGCATCGATGTGGTCAGTGCACAATCACTGGCACCGGATAATCAATGGGCAAGCTTTGTAACCGGCGTGGATGTGGTGATTCATTGTGCTGCGCGAGTTCATGTGCTCAATGAGACCGCCGACGCACCGGATCAGGAGTACTTTCGCGCCAATGTCACCGCAACGCTGAATCTGGCCGAGCAGGCCGCAGCGGCAGGCGTCAAGCGCTTCATCTTTATCAGTTCCATCAAGGCCAATGGCGAGTCTACGCTTGCGGGTGCGCCATTCACGGCCAGCGACCCGTGCACTCCGCTGGATGCCTACGGCGTGTCAAAACACAGGGCTGAGGAGGGCTTGCGCGAGTTGTCTGCCCGCACCGGTATGCAGGTGGTGATCATTCGACCGGTGCTGGTCTACGGTCCGGGGGTCAAGGCTAATTTCAGAAGCATGATGCGCTGGCTGGACAAGGGGCTGCCGTTGCCGCTCGGGTCCATCGATAATCGCAGAAGCCTGGTGGCGGTGGATAATCTGGCAGATCTGGTGACGGTCTGTGTCGATCATCCTGCTGCGGCTGACCAGACGTTTCTGGTCAGTGACGGGGACGATCTGTCGACGTCCAGGCTGCTGCGCGAAATGGGCAAGGCCTTGGGCAAACCTGCCCGGCTGCTGCCGGTGCCGGCCTCGCTGTTGAAAGCGGCTGCAGCACTGTTGGGCAAGAAAGCTTTTTCACAACGGCTGTGCAACTCGCTGCAGGTCGATATCAGTAAAACCTGTACGATGCTGGATTGGCATCCACCTGTGAGTATTGAACACGCCATGCAGGACACTGCTCGATATTATCTGGAACACGACAAGCATGATTGAGTGGCTGTCGGTAATCGCTATTGCCTTTCTGTCTCTGATTCTAACGGCGTTGCTGCGCAAGTATGCGCTTGCCAAAAGTCTGATCGACATTCCAAACGCCCGAAGTTCGCATTCCATGCCCACGCCCAGAGGCGGCGGCGTTGCCATCGTCATCACTTTCATCATGGCGATGGCTGTCCTGGGGTGGGCCGGTCATCTGCCGCCCTCTGCGCTTGTCGCAATCGTTGGCTCGGGAGGCCTGGTGGCTGTGATCGGTTTCATGGACGATCACGGGCATATCGCCGCACGATGGCGCCTGCTGGGACACTTTGCTGCGGCTGCCTGGGCCTTGTTCTGGCTGGGCGGGCTCGCTCCGCTTGAGTTCATGGGCTGGACGTTCGACACAGGGCCGCTCTGGCAGGTGCTCGCGGCGTTCTATCTGGTGTGGATGCTCAACCTATACAACTTCATGGACGGAATAGACGGTATCGCCGGTATCGAGGCGGTCACGGTATGTCTGGGCATGAGCATTATCTATGCGTTGAGCGGCCACGCCGGACTGTCCTGGGAGGTACTCATGCTGGGCGCTGCCGCGGCGGGATTCCTCTACTGGAACTTCCCTCCGGCGAAGATATTCATGGGCGATGCGGGCAGCGGTTTCCTCGGCATAGCGCTCGGTGTGCTATCCATTCAGGGTTCCTGGGCCTCACCTCAGTTATTCTGGTCCTGGTTGATTCTGCTTGGAGTGTTCATCGTCGACGCGACCGTAACCCTTGTGCGGCGCCTGTTACGCAGAGAAAGGCTCTACGAGGCGCATCGCAGCCACGCGTATCAGTTTGCGTCGCGTCATTACGGCAGGCATGTGCCGGTTACGCTTGCAGTGGGGCTGATCAATCTTGTCTGGTTGCTGCCCATTGCACTATGGGTTGCGCTGGGCGATGGAGAAGGGCTTATATGGGCGGTAGTTGCCTACAGCCCGCTGATTCTACTGGCGTTGAAGTTCCACGCCGGCAAGGCAGAATAAGGTAACGAAGTGTTTTTCTGGTTGTCTCAGACACGTAGCTGTTTCACTGATACCGATTTCAGGTCATGTTGCAACCGGTAGCATAACGGAGCATAAAAAAATTGATGAGCAGGTTGCGGGCCAGGTTACTGGCTCTACCACGCCGCAAAAAACGAATAATTCAGGTTGCTGCCGACGTTATTCTGGTCTGGCTGGCTCTGTGGATGGCGTTTGTCGTACGACTGGGTATCGATGAGCTGATCAATCCTCTCGAGAAGCACACCTGGCTGTTCATCAGTGCGCCTGTTGCGGCTATCCCGCTGTTCATCCGGTTCGGCATGTACCGTGCAGTGATGCGCTATTTCGGCAATGATGCGCTGATTGCCATCATCAAGGCCGTCACGATGTCGTCGTTGATCCTTGGTTGCATGGTTTACGTTTACAGTAATCACCAGCAATTGGTCCCGCGCTCGGTGATCTTCAATTACTGGTGGCTGAGCATGGTCATGATTGGCGGTCTGCGACTGGCCATGCGGCAGTACTTTCTCGGCGACTGGTTCGCTGCAGCGCAGCACGTGCCCTTCGCCAAGAGCGACAACGGTTTGCAAAAGGTCGCCATTTACGGCGCTGGTGCTGCGGGAAACCAGTTGGTCGCTGCATTGCGCATGGGGCGTCTGATGCATCCGGTGGCGTTCATCGATGATGATGAGTCGATTTCCAACCGGGTCATTTCCGGCCTTCAGGTCTACAAACCGCGAAACATCCAGCGAATGATAGATTCCACGGGGGCTCAGGAAATCCTGTTGGCAATCCCGTCATCGTCGCGTGGGCGACGTCGGGAAATCCTCGGTTTTCTGGAAGGCTTTCCGCTGCACGTACGAAGCGTTCCGGGTTTCATGGACCTGGCCGCTGGCAGGGTCAAGGTCGACGACCTTCAGGAAGTCGACATCGCAGACCTTCTGGGGCGCGATGCAGTCCCGGCCCGCGATAACCTGCTTGAGCACTGCATCAAGGGCAAAACGGTGCTGGTGACCGGCGCAGGCGGCTCGATCGGTTCTGAACTGTGCCGACAGATACTGCTGCTGAAACCTACCCAGTTACTGTTGCTGGACCATAGCGAGTTCAATCTCTACAGCATTCTCTCCGAGCTTGAACAGCGCTCGGCTCGCGAGTCACTCTCGGTTAAATTGCTGCCCATACTCGGTTCGGTGCGCAACCACCCCAAACTGCTGTCGATCATGAAAACCTGGAAAGTCGACACGGTCTATCACGCTGCGGCCTACAAGCATGTGCCGATGGTCGAGCACAATATTGCCGAAGGCGTCATCAACAATGTCGTGGGTACGCTCAATACCGCCCAGGCCGCGTTGCAGGCAGGGGTGTCCAACTTTGTCCTGATCTCTACAGACAAGGCGGTCCGCCCGACCAATGTGATGGGCAGCACCAAACGCCTCGCCGAATTGATATTGCAGGCACTGAGCCGCGAAACCGCGCCAGTGATCTTCGGTGACAAGGCCAATGTCTATCAGGTCAACAAGACCCGCTTTACCATGGTTCGCTTCGGCAACGTGCTGGGCTCGTCCGGTTCGGTGATTCCGCTGTTCCACAAGCAGATCCAGTCAGGCGGGCCGCTGACGGTGACGCATCCCAAGATCACCCGCTATTTCATGACCATCCCCGAAGCCGCTCAGTTGGTCATTCAGGCGGGCTCCATGGGGCATGGCGGCGACGTTTTCGTTCTCGATATGGGTGAGCCGGTCAAGATTGTCGAACTGGCCGAGAAGATGATCCACCTGTCCGGTCTGGCCATTCGCTCGGAGAAAAACCCACACGGTGATATTTCCATCGAGTTCACCGGGCTGCGTCCTGGCGAAAAACTCTATGAAGAGCTGTTGATCGGCGACAACGTGGTTGCCACCGAGCACCCGATGATCATGAGTGCAAACGAAGATTGCCTGCCGTGGGATGTATTGAAAGGCCGCCTGACAAAACTGCTGGATGCGGTCGACCGCGACGATTACACCAGCGTGCGTCAGTTGCTGCGTGAAACGGTAAACGGATATACGCCAGAGGGTGAAATCGTTGACTGGATGTATCAGGAACGCAGCGGCGAAACGTGATTTCATCCGTGCTGTCGGGGTGCCGGGCAGAGGCGGAAATACGTTGAACGATCCGGCAACAGGCAGCAACGCTCGACTGCTTTTCCAAGGGGGGACGCTGGTCTAAGTTTCAGGCACAGCATGTGGAATGCTGCCTTGAACTGCTATGGAGCTTTATCTATGCGAACCCCTATCTTCAGTGCCTTGATCTTTGCCTTGCTCACCAGTGCCTCGGTTGCGGTCAACGCCGCCCCTGCGTCTCAGCCCGCCATGTCAGAGCCCGCGGTATCCCATTCGCCGATGCTGGAAGGCACAGCGCCCGCTATGGCGCATGAGCAACGCAAGGACAGGGTCAATCTCAATACTGCCGATGCGCAGACACTGCAGAAAGAACTGGCGGGAATCGGCAAGAACAAGGCTGATGCCATTGTGGCTTACCGGGAAGCCAACGGCGATTTTACGTCGATTGATGAACTGATCGAGGTAAAGGGAATCGGCAAGGCCATTCTGGAGAGGAATCGCGAAAAGCTTGCAATCGACTGATCAGCGTTTCATCCGTTAAACACACAGGCCGATCAATGATCGGCCTGTGTGTTTATAAACTCTCGCCGGGAAGCTTCCCGGGAAAGTATCTGTTCCAGAGGGTCAGTTGGTGCTCTTTTTTATCTCCTTTTTGAGATATTCGCGGGTCGTGTCCAGAATGCGCTGTGACAGCTCCTTGTCAAAAGCGCTGCGTGCGAGTGCCAGACCACCCACCAGTGCGGACAGCACCGGCAGGCTTTTGGACTCCAGTCCATTCTCCGCCAGGGGCTTGTCGAACTTCTCCAGCAGGTGAAGGATGATTTTATCCGTCGTCATGCTGGGCTGATCTCGCTGGCCCAGTTCCAGGCACATAGTCGGTAATGGACACCCGCCGTCTTCCGCATCGCGGCTGGCTATCGATAGGTAGAGATCAATGAATTCACTAAGCGAGTCCTGTCTGGCGAACACGTCGCTGGTGATTCCTTTTACATTGTCGAGGGCGTGACTCAATGCCTGTTCAACAAGATCATCCTTGGATTTGAAATGCGCGTAGAACCCGCCATGGGTCAAGCCAAGTGCCTTCATCAAAGGTTGCAAGCCCGTAGCACCAATGCCGTCACGACGGAAGCGCATGGACGCTTCCTTGACAATGCGTTGGTGCGTTTGGGCCTTATGATCAAGCGCGTAACGCATGCGCTGAGTCTCCGAGAGGGCCAATGTGTAAGCGCATTTATACATGGATAGGTGAAACGATGCAGCAGGCTTTCGCTCGCAATGACAACTTCATCTCAATCAGGCAGGTGAATACCTGACTATTTATCCAGATAATGAGTGAGGCTGGCGCTGGACAATTCGCCCAGATGACTGCCGATCAGGCGCCCATCCGGCGAATAGAAGAGAGTGGTGGGCAGCGCCGCCGAACCCACCTGTCGGGCGAACTCGCCGTCCGGATCCAGAAAGCTGTTGCTCAGCACCAGTTGCTGTTTCGACAGGTAGTCGCTGACTTCCCCGGCGCTTTCGGCCTGATTGACGAACAAAAATGTAATGTCCTTGCGTTCCCGTTGCATATCGCGCAGCACTGGCATTTCGCGGCGACACGGAGGGCACCAGGTGGCCCACAGGTTGATGACCACTGGTTTGCCCCGGTAGTCGGAGACCCTGACCGGCTCGCCAGTCAGCGTCCGAAGGGTTGTATCAGGCAGTGAATTGCCCTTTTGATAATGGTCCAGAATAAACCCGCCTGATACCCAGATCGCCAGTCCGATGCTGAATCCGAATGTCAGGGCGCGACGCTGTTCGGGGCGGCGCCAGCCGATGATCAGGCCGCCCAGCAGGGCGCAGATAACCCCGGCCCAGACCAGAAAGCCGCCGTCACGGATGTCCAGTGTCTTCCAGGGGGCTTCGCTGTACTGCGGGAAATAGGTCAGGACGAATGCGATACGTGCAGTAGCGATACCCAGAATGAAGAGTCCGAATACCGCGGTCTTTCTGGACAGGGTATGCCGGACAAGCCGTGCTTCTACCAAGGTGGCCGTTATCAAGGCGCCCAACAACAACAGGTGGGATATCGCGAGGGCGAACGGCCCGGCGTTGATGCTCAACATCGTTTTGGTCCTTGAAGGTTTTTTGCCGGGCGTACTGCACAGGGGCGGCATGGTATCGCTGCTGCCCCTCCAGGAAAAATGCAGAACTGTTCCCGGATGTTAGGCCGCGTGGGCGGCTGGATTGAGCCCGTAAGCTGTTGAAACACTAATTCCTCGACAAGAGGTCGACCGTCCTCCAGCCCTTTGTATAAAGGGCGTGCGCTCGAATGCCAGCATGCGCTGCAGAAACTATTGTCCTACAAGCCTTTGACTTCTGCCGACAATCCCGGAGAATCTCGCCCGCTGTTTTCGAGGGGGGCGCTGAACTGCCGGTTTTTTCGACGCGTTTCCCTTTTTGATAAACCGGCCACGGAGAGTCGACCGGATGAATGATCAGGCTAATGGCGTCGTAGAACGTCTGGATGTAGCTCCCGAGAGCATCGCGTCATGGAATCGTAATGACACCACCTGGATGCTCGGATTGTTCGGTACCGCCATCGGTGCGGGTACCCTGTTTTTGCCAATCAACGCGGGTATCGGTGGTTTCTGGCCATTGATGGCGCTGGCACTGCTGGCGTTTCCCATGACCTTCTACGCCCACCGTGGGTTGACGCGCTTCGTGCTCTCAGGGCGTGAAGGTGCCGACATCACCGATGTGGTCGAAGAGCATTTCGGCAAGAGTGCCGGTGCGATGATCACCTTGCTGTATTTCTTCGCAATTTTCCCGATCCTGCTGATCTACAGCGTGGCCCTCACCAACACCGTCGGCAGTTTTCTTGAGCACCAGTTGCACATCACGCCACCGCCGCGCGCCGCACTGGCGTTTGTGCTGATCATGGGGCTGCTGGCCGTGGTGCGTTGTGGCGAGCGGTTCATCGTCAAGGCCATGAGCCTGATGGTTTATCCGTTCATCGTCGCGCTGTTGTTTCTGGCAATATTCCTCATCCCGCACTGGACCGGCGGCATTCTGAGCACCGCTACCACGTTCCCTGAGCTATCGGCGTTCATACCCACGTTGTGGCTGGCCATTCCGGTGATGGTGTTCTCTTTCAACCACACACCGATCATCTCGGCCTTTGCCGTCGATCAGAAGCGTCAGTATGGCGAAAACGCCGAGGTGCGCAGTTCGCAGATTCTGGCCCGCGCCCACGGTCTGATGGTCGTGATGGTGCTGTTCTTCGTGTTCAGTTGCGTGTTGACCCTGTCGCCTGCCCAACTGGCCGAGGCCAAGGCGCAGAACATCTCGATCCTGTCTTACCTGGCCAACCACTTCAACAACCCGACCATCGCCTTTGTCGCGCCACTGATCGCGTTCGTGGCTATTTCCAAATCGTTTCTTGGCCACTACATCGGTGCGAGCGAGGGTTTGAAAGGCCTGGTTCTGAAGGCGGGTCGTCGTCCTGCACCCAAGGCCCTGGACCGCATGACCGCGGCGTTCATGCTGGTGGTGTGCTGGCTGGTGGCAACGCTCAACCCGAGCATCCTGGGCATGATCGAAACCCTGGGCGGGCCGGTGATTTCGGCTTTGCTGTTCCTGATGCCGATGTACGCCATCCACAAGGTACCAGCCATGCGTAAATACGCTGGCGCGTGGTCCAACTACTTTGTGGTTGCCGCCGGTGTGGTGGCAATTTCAGCATTGATCTTTTCGCTGATCCGCTGAAGCCGGCAAGCGAAACCTCGCAGTCTGCGCCAATCCAGCGGCGCAGACTGCGAGGAGGTCATGCGATCGTGATCAGTCCACTGGCTCGGGATACAACGGCCTGGACAAGTGCATGATGCTCGCATAGTCGTAAACGTACTGCCGTCCCGCATGGCTGGTCGAACGCAGTTGGTCGATCAGTTGTCGTTCTTTCTTGTTCAAGTATCTCAACGCCGGATCTTGGCTGGACTTCAGGCGATCACGTTCATGGGCGTCAGGGAATGCGATGACGTTCGTCATGAAAAATCTCCTTGGGTTTTAGTCCTTGTTTGCTTTGATGTTGCCCCGGTTGCGGTGGTGATGGCGACGGTTCACCTTACCCACAAAAACTTGATGCGATCAACCCTGCAGATGCCGGGTGTGTCACAACGTTTGCGTTATCTCGTAGGATTGTCCGCTGCCGTTGATGACAATCTGTACAGCATCGTCTTCGAATTTGCCCAGCAGGTTCTGCCCGAGCGGGGCTCTGGCGGTAATGACGGTGACCAGATGATCCCCTGCACTGACCTTCAGGCCGGCAGCATCGGGGCCGAGGAACAGATAGTGCGTCTGCCCGCTCGCATCTTCGACAACCACCAGATCACCGGTCTGAATACCGCGCGATTCATCGAATGGCTTGAGCGACCATTTCCGATAAAGCGTCAGCGACTGACGAATCTCCTCGACGCGGCGTGCCTGGCCAGCTGCCAGATAAGACGCCTCCAGTCCTAGCGTGTCGTACTTGTTCTCAGCGATGTTCTCTTCGTGGGTAGCCGTTTCGTAGGCGGTTTGCGCCGCTCGTTCGGCGATATCCAGATCGATGTTCAGCTTGTCGATGATCCGTTGCAGTACATCCTGTTTGTTCATGGTTTATCCGCAGTACTGATTGATGCTGGCACGGCTTTTTTCGCTCGGCGCGGTGCGATCCTGCTGTATCCAGAAATCACATTTCGAGCGGTTGAAGGTGCGCTGTTGTTGCTCCTGAGCCTGCTCGCGTGCCTGACGGGCCTCGCTTTCACGCAGGCTTTGCTCATATTTGCGAAACATCTCGGTCTCCAGCGCAGACGGGGAGGCGGCTTTTTGCGCAGGCGGGGCGGTCAGCTGTGCGGCGGCGTTTTCCAGCGCCTGGGTCTGGGCCGGTGGCAGGCTTTTGTAATAGAGCAGGGCGGTCAGAAACACCGCCAGGGCGCCCAGCCAGATGCCCAGCGCAATGCACACGATCAATTTCAACGACACGTACAGGTCGCGACGGCGGGTAGGGAATGACATGGCTGAACTCCTTGCAGGCCAACAGATGTGATTGTGCCATGCCTGATGGTCAGGCATGGAAACGGTGCTGCATGTTTGCCCGGCAGCATCAGGCTGGTGACAACAGACCTTTGTGAACGACAATCAGCGTTTTTGCCATCCAGCCTCAGGGAGCCAGGATGAAAGCCTCGTGGGATATTTTTTGCAGCGTAGTCGACAACTACGGTGATGCGGGCGTGACCTGGCGTCTGGCGCGCCAGCTGGTCGCCGAGCATGGCCTGCAGGTGCGTTTATGGATCGATGACCTGTCGGCCTTCGTTCGCTTGTGCCCCGGTGCCGATCTCCAGGCCCGGCAACAATGGCAAGAGGGCGTGAGCGTTTGCCAGTGGCCGAGCGAATGGGTGAACACCGATATTCCTGATGTGGTCATCGAAGCGTTCGCCTGCCGCCTGCCGACGCGCTACACCGAATCGATGCTGCAGCGTTCGCCAAGGCCGTTGTGGCTGAATCTGGATTACCTCAGCGCCGAGGACTGGGTGTCTGGCTGCCACGGCCTGCCTTCGCCACAATCGAACGGTTTGAAGAAGTTCTTTTTCTTTCCGGGTTTTTCCGAGGCCACCGGTGGCCTGTTGCGCGAAAAAAACCTGATCGAACAGCGCCAGGCGTTTCAGCAAAACAGCGCGGCAAGGCAAGCGTTCCTGAGCGGATTGGGTATCGACGCGTTGGCCGGTGCGCGTCTGATCTCGGTATTTGCCTATGAAAATCCCGCGCTCGGCAGGTGGCTCGATGCCCTGGCCAGCGACAGCCGGCCGACGCATCTTCTAGTGCCGGAGGGACGCATCCTCGGCGACCTGCAGCGCTGGCTGGGTGTCGACGATCCGCTGCGCGCCGGGTTCACTCAGGTCAGCGGCGGGCTGACGGTTCAGGTCCTGCCGTTCATCCGTCAGGAGCTTTACGACCAGCTGCTCTGGAGCTGCGATTTCAATATCGTGCGCGGCGAGGACTCGTTCGTGCGTGCGCAGTGGTCGGGGCGGCCCATGCTCTGGCACATCTACCAGCAGGAAGACGACGCGCATCTGCCCAAGCTCGATGCGTTTTTAACGCTCTATCTCGCGGGTCTTTCTCCGGCCGCCGCGCAGGCGGTGAATCAGTTCTGGCAGCGCTGGAATGTCGGCGGCGAGCTTGGCGAATGCTGGACGGCGCTGGCAGAACACTGGCCGCAGATCGAGCGCAATGCCGAACGCTGGTGCCAGCAACAAGCCGCACAGACTGATCTTGCCACGGCGCTGGTGCAGTTTTATGTAAATTCGCTATGATACGCGGCCTTGATACAAGGCTCTGTACGAAAAAGGCCTGCGCAGGTTGTTTCTCGTACAGAGCCTTTGGTTAATTCCATCCAAATTCGGATATATGCAATGAAAACTGGTAAAGAGCTGAAACCCGGTACCGTGATCCGTCTCGAGAACGATCCATGGCTGGTTCAGAAAGCTGAGTTCACCAAGTCCGGTCGTAACAGCGCGATCATGAAGACCAAGCTGAAAAACCTGCTGACCGGTTACAAGACCGAGATCGTTTACAGCGCCGACGACAAGCTGGACGACGTGATCCTGGATCGCAAGGAAGCCACCCTGTCTTTCATCAGCGGTGACACCTACACGTTCATGGACACCTCTGACTACACCATGTACGAGCTGAACGCCGAAGACATCGAAAGCGTTCTGCCTTTCGTCGAAGAAGGCATGACTGACGTTTGCGAAGCCGTGTTCTTCGAAGACCGTCTGGTTTCCGTAGAGCTGCCGACCACTATCGTGCGTCAGGTTGACTACACCGAAGGCTCCGCTCGTGGCGACACGTCGGGCAAGGTCATGAAGCCTGCCAAACTGAAAAACGGCACCGAGCTGAGCGTTGCCGACTTCATCGAAATCGGCGACATGATCGAGATCGATACCCGTGAAGGCGGTTCCTACAAAGGCCGTGCGAAGTAAGCATGGCTTTGTAACCCCGTTACGCAAAAAACCCGCATCGCTGCGGGTTTTTTTGTGCCTGAGACTCTTGCCGGGCAGCCGTTGCCCAGGCGTCAGACAGGATCAGACCGTTACATGCAGGCGCACATCGACGTTACCGCGAGTGGCGTTCGAGTAAGGGCAGACCACGTGAGCGGCATCGACCAGTTGCTGAGCGTCGGCTTGCTCCAGGCCTGGCAGGCTGACATGCAGGTCGATGTCCAGACCGAAACCGCCCGGGATCTGACCGATGCCTACGTGGGCGGTGATCGAGGTATCTGCCGGAATGCTGCGTTTGCTCTGGCCGGCCACGAACTTCAATGCACCGATGAAGCAGGCCGAATAACCGGCAGCGAACAGCTGCTCAGGGTTAGTGGCTGCGCCGCCAGCACCGCCGAGTTCTTTCGGGGTCGCCAGCTTGACGTCGAGAATCTTGTCGTCGGAAACAGCGCGACCATCACGGCCGCCGGTGGCGGTTGCAACTGCGGTGTAAAGAGTGTCCATGATCTTGCCTCGTTCAATGAAGGTTTTGTTGCGCTAAATACTTGCGCGCTAACTAATCGCAAAGCAAAGGTAGCCCAAGGATAGTTTGCGCGCAAGATAATTCTGCAAAAAAGGTCGAGGATGATCGTTGGAGGGCCTGCCAGACCTCACGCAGGGTGGCCGGGCATGACGAGCTGAGGTGAGGCCTTTTCCTAGAGGCTCTGGTGCAGGTGCTCGCGCAGCTCCAGCAACTGCGCTTGCAGGTCGCGAAGCTTTTCCATGGTCAGCCCGCTCGACGAGAGAATGCAGCCAGGTACGGTCAAGGCCTTTTGCTGCAAGTCGCGTCCCTGTACGGTCAGGTGAAGCAACACCACCCGCTCGTCTTCCTTGCTGCGCGTACGGCTGATGAAGCCCTCGCCTTCGAGTCGTTTGAGCAACGGCGTCAATGAACCCGGATCGGTGAGCAGGCGCGTGCTGACGTCGCCCACAGTGAGCCCGTCCCTTTCCCACAGCACCATCATCGCCAGATACTGCGGATAGGTCAGCCCGAGCGCCTGCAACAGCGGCTTGTAAACCTTGGTCATCATCAACGAGGTGGAATACAGGGCGAAACACAATTGGTTATCCAGCAGCAGCGAATCGCAATCGGCAGGTGCGGAGCGGGTCGGGCTTTGGTCGGCACTCATATCAGGTCCTCAAACTCGGTGAATGAGTTTAACTTAGTGTTGCACTCTTTAATGCGCCAGATAATTTCGCTCATGCAGCGCTCAAAGCGCTGGCATCGTGCGTGATGCGCGAAAAAAACGGCGTCATCGGCTGTCGGTCCAGGGCAGGACTGCGTAGCATTTGGTCATTGACCGGGTGGGGACGCAGTGTGATTGAAATTGTGATGTTTGTGTTGCTGGGTGCAGCGATGGGTACCCTGGGAGGGTTGTTCGGCATCGGTGGTGGTCTTGTGGCAATTCCCGCGCTCGGGGTGCTGTTCGGTCTGGATCAGCAACTGGCTCAAGGGACCGCCTTGCTGATGGTGCTGCCCAATGTGTTGCTGGCCTTGTGGCGTTACAACCAGCGCAACCGGATTCTGCTGCGTAATGCGCTGATGTTGATCATCCCCAGTTTCATTTTTGCCTGGCTGACCTCGCTGCTCGCGGTTCGCATCGACCCGCAAGGCATGCGCCTGGGCTTCGTCGGTTTTCTGGTGGTGCTGACGGTGTTCAATGTCGCGCAGATGTATTGGCGCAGCAAGCAGGCCACTGGCGGGTTGCGTCATGAAAAGTGGTTATGGCTGCTGGGCGTCGGCTCCGGCGTGACCGGTGGTCTGTTTGGCGTCGGCGGCGGGGTCGTGGCGACGCCGATCCTTACCAGTGTCTTCGGCACGACTCAGGTCGTGGCCCAAGGGCTGGCGCTGTCCCTGGCGGCACCGAGCACCGGCATAACGCTGGTCACCTATGCACTGCACGATCACGTCAACTGGTCGATGGGCATTCCGCTGGCCATCGGCGGCCTGGCCAGCATCAGCTGGGGCGTCAAGCTGGCGCATTCGTTGCCGGAGCGAACCCTGCGCCTGATGTTCTGCGTGTTTCTGGTGCTTTGTGCGGTCATTCTCGCGCTCAAGGTTTGAAGCCGGCGATGATGTAATCGGCCATGCATTCGGTGATGGGCGAGGGATTTTCAGGGTTGCGCAGGAGGACGATGCTGGCGGTTGGCAGCTGTGGCAATTGTTCCGCCTCGCCGAGGATACGCAAACCCGCTGTGGCCAAGCTCTGGAACTGCGCGGTGACTGCCAGGCCCGCGCTGACCACTGCAGTGATCGCCGCCATGCTCGAGCTGCTGTAGGCGATGCGGTAATCACGCCCCATGCCGTCCAGCGCATTGCACGCCCAGTCACGACAGAAGCAGTGGGTATTGAACATCGCCAGCGGAATGGGTGTTTGCTCATGCGGGGCAAAGCCGACGGCCTCCATCCACATCAGACGTTCCTGACGCAGCAGTGTGCCGATCTCGGTACCGGGCTTGCGCGTGACAATGGTGAGATCCAGGTCGTGACGTTGCAGCAGAAGATCCGATGGCTCGCAATGCACTTCCACTTGAACCAGCGGATAGGCCTGGGCGAACTGCGCCAGAATGCCGGGCAGGAAGCGCATCACGTAATCGTCCGGCGAGCCGATTCTCACCACGCCGATCATGTGCGGCTCGCGCAAGGTGTTGAACACCTCGCTGTGCAGCTTGAGGATTCGCCGCGCGTAACCGAGCAGTACCTGGCCCTCTGCGGTCAGGTTCAGAACCCGACCTTCACGCTGAAACAGCGGGCGCTGCACGACGTCTTCTTCCAGACGCTTCATCTGCATGCTGACCGCCGACTGGGTACGGTTGACGGCTTCACCTGCGCGGGTGAAACCGCCGTGATCGGCAATCGCTACGAAGGTGCGCAACAGTTCGGTATCAATGCTCGGGTAGGTGGCCAATACATCAAACTCCCAGATGGAAGGTATAACGAACATTCGTTGGATTGATCCTACGCCCGAAGCGAGACTTCAGTCATCCCACATGGAGGGCAAGATGATGAAAGGTCAAAAACAATGCGCAGAGGTAGAAGGGGTCGATGGGTGTTTGCAGGCGGGCACGGTATTCACAGCGCTGAAGCGTCATCTGCAGCGCTGGCTGGAGCTGCACCGCCAGCGCCGCTTGCTGGCGCAGATGAGTGACGGAGCACTGAAGGACCTGGGCTTGAGCCGTGCCGATATTCAGCAGGAAGCCGAGCGCCCGTTCTGGGACGACCCGCTCAAGCATTGAGCGGGCAGTTGCTCCGGGTTTTCCTGTTTAGCGCCTGACCTGCTTGAGGGTCTCGGCAATCAGGAAGGCCAGTTCCAGTGACTGATCGGCGTTCATGCGTGGGTCGCAATGCGTGTGATAGCGATCCGAAAGGCCGTCTTCAGTGATCGGGCGGGCACCACCGATGCATTCGGTGACGTTCTGTCCGGTCATTTCAATGTGGATGCCGCCCGCGTAAGTGCCCTCAGCCTGGTGCACCTGGAAGAACTGCTTCACTTCGCCAAGGATCTGCGCAAAGTCGCGGGTCTTGTAGCCACTGCTGGCCTTGATCGTGTTGCCGTGCATCGGGTCCGAGCTCCACAGCACCTTGCGGCCTTCGCGCTCGACGGCGCGGATCAGCTGCGGCAAGTGATCACCGACCTTGTTGGCACCCATGCGCGCGATCAGGTTCAGGCGCCCCGGGTCGTTGTCCGGGTTGAGGATATCGATCAGGCGGATCAGGTCGTCGGTGTTCATGCTCGGGCCGACCTTGACGCCGATCGGGTTGTTGACCCCGCGCAGGAACTCGACGTGCGCGCCATCGAGCTGGCGGGTACGGTCGCCGATCCACAGCATGTGCGCCGAGCAATCGTAGTAATCGTTGGTCAGGCTGTCGCGTCGTACGAAGGCTTCTTCGTAATTGAGCAACAACGCTTCGTGGGCGGTGAAGAAGCTGGTTTCGCGCAACTGCGGCGAGCTGTCCATGCCGCAGGCGCGCATGAACGCCAGGGTTTCATCGATGCGCCCGGCCAACTGGCTGTACTTGTCGGCCAGCGCCGAGTTGGCGATGAAGTCCAGGTTCCACTTGTGCACCTGATGCAGGTCGGCAAACCCGCCCTGTGCGAAGGCGCGCAGCAGGTTCAGGGTGGCGGTGGACTGGTTGTAAGCCTGGATCAGGCGTTCCGGGTCCGGCACTCGGCTTTTCTCGTCGAAACCGATGCCGTTGACGATGTCACCCCGATAAGCCGGGAGCGTCACGCCGTCGATGATTTCGTCGTTGGCCGAGCGTGGCTTGGCAAATTGTCCGGCCATGCGTCCGACTTTCACCACCGGGCAACCGGCGGCAAACGTCATCACGATTGCCATCTGCAGCAGGACCTTGAACGTATCGCGAATCTTGGCGGCGGAAAACTCCATGAAGCTTTCCGCGCAGTCACCGCCCTGCAGCAAGAACGCACGTCCCTGGGTCACTTCGGCAAACTGACGGCGCAACTCACGTGCTTCGCCGGCGAACACCAGCGGCGGGTAACTGGCCAGTGTCTGTTCGACCCTGTGCAGGTGCTCGGCATCAGGGTAGTGAGGTTGCTGCTGAATCGGCAGTGCCCGCCAGCTGTCGGGGCTCCAGGGTTGGCTCATTATTGGCTCTAGAGTTGTGCAATCGGATCGGCATGTTAGCAGTTCGTCGTTGCTCTGCCAGTGCGGTGCGGAGCATTGGAGCGACGCCGTACGCCACAACGTGTGACAAAGCCGTGCGCTTGCCCGACAATTCGTATTTTGCGCTCGGCGCAGACAACCAGGAACGGTGATGACGGAAGAGCGTGAGCGCGTAGAGCGAATCCTGGCCGAGGTGCACGACGACTTCGGCATGATTCGCGTGCTGGAAGTGGAGGATTACCGCTTTCTGGAGTTTGGCGATGCCATCGAGCAAAGCTGCACCTTTACAGCCGATCCGAGCTGGCTGGAGTACGACTACACCCGCGCGATGCTGATCGGCGCGCTGTGCCATGACGCGCCGGAAAGCGCGCTGTTTCTGGGCCTGGGAGCCGGCACGCTGACCCAGGCCTGCATGAAATTCCTGCCCCTCGAGGATGTGGAAGTCATCGAGCTGCGCCCGGATGTGCCACGTCTGGCCATGGAGTTCATGGGGCTCGACGACGATCCGCGACTGTATATCCGCATCGGCGATGCGCTGGACCTGCTGGACAGTGCCGAGCCTGCCGACCTGATCTTTGTCGACCTGTACACCGATGTCGGGCCTGGGGTCGGGCACCTGGCCTGGAATTTCCTGCAGAGCTGTCAGCAGCGGCTGAATCCGGGCGGCTGGCTGATCATCAATCAGTGGGCGACCGACGACGGCAAGCCGCTGGGAGCGGCGCTGCTGCGTGGCCTTTACCACCGCCATTACTGGGAGCTGCCGGTGAAGGAGGGCAACGTCATCCTGCTCGTCCCGGCCGACCTGGAGCAGACGCTGGATATCGACGCGTTGAACGGGCGAGCCGAGGCACTTGCGCCGCATCTGGGTTACTCGCTTGCGTCGCTGATCAAGGCTATTCGTTCCGCCACCTGAGCAGGCGACAGGTGAGTCGATTGTGCTGAAAACGGGGTGGGACAATTCGCCACACCTCGAAGGCCAGAATGCCGGTCATGTGCAAGAATGGATTAAACGTTTAAGCGGCAATGCCCGCAATCTCGGGCCCGCGCCTTGATCAGGCGGCCTTCTGCCCGGACTCAGGGGCTGCTGCCGCTCAAAAATGGCGCAACGTTTCGTAAAAAAAGACTCACTAAGGTGCGTATTTCCGGTATAGTGCGCGCCGGCCTTAACACGGCCCTCGTCAAGGTATTGCAGTTCCCCGAAGCCAGCTTCGGTTGCTTGTTCGCACAACGGACTAGCCTGGACGATCCATTCATCAAACGTTTTCGCAAATCCCCGCCGACAAAGCAGCCAGGGTGACCTCAAGGTCGTACACGGCACGCGCAGCTTTGAAGCATGGGTCTTTGCGGATGCACTAGAGGCAGACCCATGACCCAGGAAATCGGCGGCTTCGCCGCTCTCGAACTTCATCCAAATATCGTTGCAGCAGTCGTCGCCACTGGCTACGAAGAGCCTTCGGCCATTCAGCAGCAATCGATCCCGATTATTCTCGCCGGTCACGACATGATTGGTCAGGCGCAAACCGGTACGGGTAAAACCGCCGCGTTCGCACTGCCTATCCTGCATCGGATCGACCCGAGCAAGCGCGAGCCGCAAGCACTGATCCTGGCCCCGACCCGCGAACTGGCACTTCAGGTTGCCACCGCGTTCGAGACCTACGCAAAACAAATGCCGGGCGTGACCGTTGTAGCGGTCTACGGCGGCGCGCCGATGGGCCCTCAGCTCAAGGCTATCCGCAACGGCGCACAAATCGTCGTCGCTACCCCGGGCCGTCTCTGCGACCACCTGCGTCGTGACGAGAAAGTCCTGGCGACCGTGAACCACCTGGTTCTCGACGAAGCGGACGAAATGCTCAAGCTGGGCTTCATGGACGACCTCGAAGTCATCTTCAAGGCCATGCCTGAAACCCGCCAGACCGTACTGTTCTCGGCCACGCTGCCACAGTCGATCCGTGCCATCGCCGAACGCCATCTGCGCGATCCGAAGCACGTCAAGATCCAGACCAAGACCCAGACCGTTACCGCGATCGAGCAGGCTCACCTGCTGGTTCACGCTGACCAGAAGACCTCGGCCGTACTGAGCCTGCTGGAAGTCGAAGACTTCGACGCCCTGATCATGTTCGTCCGCACCAAGCAGGCGACTCTGGATCTGGCCAGTGCTCTTGAAGCCAAAGGCTACAAGGCTGCCGCACTGAACGGCGACATCGCCCAGAACCAGCGCGAGCGCGTTATCGAATCCCTCAAGGATGGCCGTCTGGACATCGTTGTGGCGACCGACGTTGCTGCCCGTGGTCTTGACGTTCCGCGTATCACCCACGTCTTCAACGTGGACATGCCTTACGATCCAGAGTCCTACGTTCACCGTATCGGCCGTACCGGCCGTGCCGGTCGCGAAGGTCGCGCACTGCTGCTGGTGACGCCTCGTGAGCGCCGCATGCTGCAAGTGATCGAGCGTGTTACCGGTCAGAAGGTTGCGGAAGTCCGCCTGCCGGATGCCCAGGCCGTTCTGGATGCGCGCATCAAGAAACTGACCAACAGCCTTTCGCCGCTGGTCGCTGATGCCGAATCGACTCACGGTGATCTGCTCGATCGTCTGACTGCCGACATCGGCTGCAGCCCTCGCGCGCTTGCCGCTGCACTGCTGCGCAAGGCTACCAACGGTCAGGCACTGACCCTGGCAGCCATCGAGCGCGAGCGTCCACTGGTTCCGAACAACGCCCCGCGCGGTGATCGTCCAGAGCGCAGCAGCGACCGTGGTGATCGTCCTGAGCGTGAGCGTCGTGCGCCGGTTCCATTGGCCGAAGGCCGTGCTCGTTGCCGTACCGCGCTGGGTGCGCGTGATGGTATCGCTGCCAAGAACCTGCTGGGTGCCATTCTCAACGAAGGCGGCCTGGCCCGCGAAGCGATCGGCCGTATCCAGGTCCGTGACAGCTTCAGTCTGGTCGAACTGCCGGAAGATGGTCTTGAGCGTCTGCTGACCAAGCTCAAGGACACCCGTGTTGCTGGCAAGCAGCTCAAGCTGCGTCGCTATCGCGAAGACTGATCGGCTCTTGAGCTGATCGGCCAATAAAAAATCCCCGACTGGTTCGGGGATTTTTTTGCTTTGGATTCAGGCAGGTTGGCGCTATTGGCTTCACCCGAACCGATAGATATCCATCCCGAGCGCGCCCATGGTGAAGCCCTGATGGGCAATGCCGAAGCCACCGCCAGCGCCGCGCGCAAAATACAGCGGCAGCAGGTGCTCGTCACTGGGGTGCGCACGGGCTGCGTGAGGAGCAAGGCTGCGGTAGTGGTGCAGTGCGGCTTCGTCGTCGTTTTGCAGCTTATCGATCATCCAGTCACGAAACGCGGCAGCCCAAGGCTCGATGCTGTCGGGTCCGGCGTTCCAGTCAAGGTCACGCAGGTTATGCGTGATGCTGCCTGAACCGATGATCAGTACACCCTGTTCACGCAAGCTGGCCAGTGCCCGGCCCACGCGGGTCTGCAGTTCAGGTCCTTGGCGGCTGGGCAGTGAAACCTGCACCACCGGAATGTCGGCGTTCGGGTACATCAGCGACAACGGCACCCAGACGCCGTGGTCGAAGGGACGTCTGCTGTCGATGCGTGCAGGCAGGTCGCTGACGGCAAGCAGATCAATCACCGTGCGCGTCAGTTCCGGCAGCCCTTGCGCCGGGTACTGCACTGCAAACAGTTCGGGCGGAAAGCCGCCGAAGTCATGCCATGTCTCGGGTTGTGGGTTGCCGTTGACGATCAGTTCATGGCTTTCCCAATGGGCAGAGACCATCACGATGGCGCGAGGCCGGGGCAGGCTGGCAGCCAGTCGCTTCAAGGCAGGGCCGCTTTCACCGGGCTCCAGCGCCAGCATGGGGGAGCCATGGGAAATAAACAGGCTGGGGAACATTTAAAGCTCCAGAATAGAGAGATGACTCATAGTCGGTCATTTTTATGATCTAAATCTAATATAAGTTCTGGCGCTTTTTTATCGAATTTTCAGGAGGTTTTCATGAAGACGGATTTTTGGCTGCAGCGCTGGAGTGCCGGGCAGATCGGCTTTCATCAGTCCGAGGTCAATCAGGACCTGCAGCAATATTGGTCCTCGTTGAGGGTTGCGCCAGGGGCGCGGGTTCTGGTGCCGTTGTGTGGCAAGAGCCAGGACATGAGCTGGCTGAGGGGGCAGGGGTATCACGTGGTGGGCGCCGAGCTTTCCGAGGCAGCGGTGGGGAGCTATTTCACCGAGCGTGGTGAGCAGCCGAAGATTACGTCGCAGGGCGACTTCAAGGTCTACGCAGCGCCCGGTATCGAAATCTGGTGCGGTGATTTCTTCGCGCTGACTGTGCGCGATATCGGTCATTGCGCGGCGTTTTACGACCGCGCCGCTATGATCGCCTTGCCAGCGGATATGCGCGAACGCTATGTGCGGCAGCTTGAAGCGCTGATGCCGCAAGCGTGTAGCGGTTTACTGATCACCCTGGAATACGATCAGACCCTGCTCGAAGGCCCGCCATTCTCCGTGCCGCACACATGGCTGCAGAGCGTCATGTCGGGAAACTGGGAGGTAACGAAGGTAGGCAGGCAGGATACGCTGCACAGCAGTCCCAAGGCGTTGAAGGCCGGGTTGGAGCGTATGGATGAGCATGTTTATGTGTTGGAGCGTCAATCGCGCTGAGTTGGTCCTGAATCTCTCTGAATCGCAGAACCGTTTGACGCCCTGCGTCACGAACTGCATTCCCACGCGGAGCGTAAGGAACGAGAGGTGTCCGGAAGAACACCTCTCATTGCCATGCGCGGGGCTGAGGCTATCGCGTTCGTGGTTCAACCGCGGCGGCGCAGGGCCTCGATGCGTTGCTCCAGCGGCGGGTGGCTCATGAACAGGCCGGCGAGGCCTTTCTTGAGACCGGCGTTGATACCGAAGGCGGTCAGACTGTCGGGCATGTTCACCGGGACGCCCTGTTCGGAACGCAGGCGTTGCAGCGCGCCGATCATTGCACCCGTACCCGCCAGTCGTGCACCGGCATCGTCAGCGCGGAATTCGCGTTTGCGCGAGAACCACATGACGATGGCGCTGGCCAGAAAGCCCAGTACCAGCTCGGCGAAGATCGTCGTGATGTAGTAGGCGATGCCCTGACCGTTTTCAGTCTTGAAGATCACCTTGTCGACGAAGTTGCCGATGATGCGGGCGAAGAACATCACGAAGGTGTTCACCACACCCTGCACCAGCGCCAGCGTCACCATGTCGCCGTTGGCAACGTGGCCGATCTCGTGCGCCAGGACGGCTTTCACCTCATCCGGCGAAAAGCGCTCGAGCAGGCCCTGGCTGACCGCAACCAGTGCATCGTTCTTGTTCCAGCCCGTAGCGAACGCGTTGGCTTCGTACGCCGGGAAAATACCGACTTCCGGCATCTTGATGCCCGCGTCGCGGGACAGTTGTTCGACGGTCTGCAGCAACCATTGCTCATGGCGAGTGCGAGGCTGGCTGATGATCTGAGTACCGGTGCTCATCTTCGCCATCCACTTGGAGATGAACAGCGAGAACAGCGAGCCCGCGAAGCCGAACACAGCGCAGAAGACCAGCAGCTGATTGAGGTTCAGATCAACCCCGTTGGCCGCCATGAACCCATTGAAGCCAAAAAGGCTCAGGGTGATGCTGGCAATCAGCACGACCGCAAGGTTAGTGGCCAAAAACAGCAAAATGCGCATCATGGTCGAAACGTTCTCCTCAGGTAAATATGTAACTCGATGCCGGGTATATAAGGTGATGCTTGCTGCTATTCAACAGAGGGACTATTTCAAACTGTGTCCTCTTGTCGCAATCAATGGTAATCCTGCAAGGCTGAACGGCGCCTGAGCCAGAGTGGTCGATGCCTGAAGCGTTTGGGGCAGGGCGTCCATGATGTTTCGGGCGCACAGAAATAAACTGCCCCGAGCGGGTCGGGGCAGAGAGATCGGGCTAGAGCGCTGTGGCTGTTTACTGCCGATAACCCTTGAGGAAGTTACCGATGCGGCCAATGGCCTGCTCCAGTTCATCGACGCGGGGCAGGGTCACGACGCGGAAGTGGTCGGGGTATGGCCAATTGAACGCTGTACCCTGAACCACCAGCAGTTTTTCGGAAAGCAGCAGGTCGAGGACGAACTTCTCGTCGTTGAGGATCGGGCAGACTTTCGGGTCAATGCGCGGGAACGCATACAGCGCGCCCATCGGCTTCACGCAGCTGACACCGGGAATGTCGTTGAGCAGCTCCCAAGTGCGGTTGCGCTGTTCCAGCAGACGGCCGGGGGGAAGAATCAGGTCATTGATGCTCTGGTAGCCGCCCAGCGCGGTCTGGATGGCGTGCTGGCTCGGTACGTTGGCACACAGGCGCATGTTGGCCAGAATGTCGATGCCTTCGATGTAGCTCTGCGCGTTGTGTTTCGGCCCGGAAATGGCGATCCAGCCGGAGCGGAAGCCTGCGACCCGATACGACTTGGACAGGCCGTTGAAGGTCAGGCACAGCAGGTCCGGCGCCAGCGAGGCGGTGCAGATGTGTACCGCGTCGTCATAGAGGATCTTGTCGTAGATTTCGTCGGAGAACACCACCAGATTATGCTGGCGAGCCAGCTCCAGCATGCCCAGCAGTACTTCGCGCGAATACACCGTACCTGTCGGGTTGTTCGGGTTGATGATGACCATCGCTTTGGTGTTCGGGGTGATCTTGGCCTTGATGTCTTCAAGATCAGGCCACCAGTTGGCCTGCTCGTCGCACAGGTAATGCACCGGGCTGCCACCGGACAACGCGACAGCAGCGGTCCACAGCGGGTAGTCGGGGGCCGGAACCAGCACTTCGTCGCCATTGTTGAGCAGCGCCTGCATCGACATCACGATCAGCTCGGACACGCCGTTGCCCAGGTAGATGTCTTCGATGCCGACGCCTTCGACCTGCTTCTGCTGGTAATACTGCATCACCGCCTTGCGGGCGCTGAACAGGCCCTTGGAGTCGCTGTAGCCCTGCGCAGTCGGCAAGTTGCGGATCACGTCCTGCAGAATTTCGTCCGGCGCCTCGAAACCAAACGGTGCCGGGTTGCCGATGTTCAGCTTGAGGATGCGGTGTCCTTCCTCTTCCAGGCGTTTGGCGTGCTTGAGCACCGGCCCGCGAATGTCATAGCAGACGTTTGCGAGCTTGTTCGATTTGTTGAACTGCATGGTGATGATCCCGAAAATGGACGAGCTGTCGCCGGCTTGCAATGAAGGTCGCTACATTCGCCATGAAAATGGGTTTGTGTACGACAAACGCGGGTGCCAGACTGACGTCTGACCTGGCGCAATGATACGTGCCACCTGATCTGCGGAAAAGGTACAGATCAGGGTTTTTCGAATTCGGAGGTGTACCTGTGGACAAGTTGCAGAAAACGCTGGAAGAGTGGAAGCAGATGCTCGACCCGGAGCAGTACAACGTCTGCCGTCTGAAAGGCACCGAGCGGCCGTTTTCCGGCAAGTACGACAAGGTCAAGACAGACGGCATTTATCGCTGTATCTGCTGCGAGGAGCCACTGTTCGATTCCACCACCAAGTTCGATTCAGGCTGCGGCTGGCCCAGCTTCTATGCGCCACTCGAGAACAGTGCAGTGATCGAGGTTCGCGATATGAGCCACGGCATGATTCGTACCGAAGTGGTTTGCGCCAAATGTGATGCGCACCTGGGGCATGTGTTCCCGGATGGACCGCCACCCACCGGCCTGCGTTATTGCATCAATTCGGTCTGCCTGGATCTGGTGCCGCGCGCCTAAGCGCTGCGCAGATTCAGCCAACGCCCTGTCCCAATTCCAGTATCGAGGCCTCCTTTGATGAGTGAAAACCTGCTGAGCATCCCGGTCACGACGATCAAGGGCGAACAGAAAACCCTCGCCGATTTCTCCGGCAAGGCGCTGCTGGTGGTTAACACCGCCAGCAAGTGTGGCTTTACCCCTCAATACAAGGGCCTGGAAAAGCTCTGGCAGGACTATAGGGATCAGGGCTTGGTGGTGCTGGGTTTCCCCTGCAACCAGTTCGGCAAGCAGGAGCCAGGCGACGAGGGGGCGATTTCCGGCTTTTGCGAGCTGAACTATGGCGTCAGCTTCCCGTTGTTCAAGAAGATCGATGTGAACGGCGAGCAGGCCCATCCGCTGTTCGTGCAGCTCAAGCAGCAGGCGCCGGGGTTGTTGGGCACGGAGCGCATCAAGTGGAATTTCACCAAGTTCCTGATTGGCCAGGACGGTCGGCTGGTCAAGCGTTTTGCGCCATTGACCAAGCCTGAGGAACTGACGGGCGAGATCGAGGCGCTGCTGCGCTGAGTCTTCAGTCGATGCCGGTAATGGGTATCCACTGATCGAGAATGCTGACCAGTTCGGCACGCCGGAACGGCTTGGCCAGATAGTCATTCATGCCCGCCGCCTTGCAGCGCTCGCGCTCATCGGGCATGGCGTTGGCGGTAAGGGCAACGATCGGCAGGTTCGGCCAGCGGCCGCTGCTGCGGATCTGGCGGCTGGCTTCATAGCCGTCCATGACCGGCATGTTGCAGTCCATCAATACCAGATCGAAATGGCCTTGCTCCAGCTGTTCCAGGGCTTCGCCGCCATGGCTGCTGATGATCACTTCGCAACCCAGTTTGCCGAGGATGCCCTTGGCGACCAGTTGATTGACCGGATTGTCCTCGACCAATAACACCCGCGCCAGACGTGGCGCCGTATGTTCGAGCGCCTGTGTGTCCTTGAGCCCCGTTTCTTCCTGACCCAGTATGCGCCGCAGCGTGTGGTAAAGCGCGTTGCGCGCCAGTGGCCGGGCCTGCTGTTGCAGCGGGGCCAGGGCGGCAACCTGTTCGCCGGGCATGAAGTTGCCATAGGCGGTCACCAGCAGGATCGGCACGGGTGTGGTGGGGCGAATCGTAAACAGGCATTCGGGACAGTCGGTGATGACCAGATCGGAACTGCCGTCGAGGTCCACTGCTTGTGCGCGATCGTCGATGCTGCGTCGCTTGAGGTCGACCCCCCAGAACGGCAGCAGACTGCCCAGCAGCTCCACCAGTCCGCTGCCTGCCGAGCTGACCACCGTCACCCGGCCCTTGAGCGGCGTCTGAGTAACCGCAGGCACGTGGACCGGCAGCGGCAGCTCGGCGCAGAACTGGCTGCCGAAACCGGACTGCGACTGGATGCTCAACGTGCCATTCATGGCCTCGCAGAGGTTGTTGGTCAGCGCCAGGCCCAGTCCGGTGCCGCCGTACTGGCGGGTGATGGCCGTCTCAGCCTGGGTGAACGGCTGGAAGATTCGGGTCTGGGCGTCCTGCGCAATGCCGATGCCGGTGTCGCGGACTTCGATGCGCACCCGGTGTTCACCGGAGCTGGCGTCCCGATGGTGAGTCAGACGCACATCGACGCGCCCGAAACGGGTGAACTTGAGGGCGTTGGACAGCAGGTTGCTGACGATCTGACGCACCCTGGTCGGATCGCCGGTGACCATGGCCGGGAAGTCCGGCGCGATCAGGCAGGTCAGCTCCACGCTGGGCGCTGCGTTCTGCGACAGCAGATTGGCGGTGTCCTCGATCAACATCCCAAGGTCGAAAGGAATGCGCTCGATCTCCAGGTGACCGGCATCGAACTTGGACATGTCGAGAATATCGTTGAGCAGCTCGACCAGCACCTTGCCTGAGTCGTGGGCGATCATTAGCTGCTGGCGTTGTTCGGCACCCAGCGGACTGTCCAGCGACAGCGCCAGCATGCCCAGCAGACCGTTGAGCGGTGTACGAATCTCATGGCTCATGTGCGCCAGAAATGCCGAGCGCGCATGGGCCATGTCCAGCGCCGTGCTGCGTGCTATCTGCAGTTCCTCGTTGGATTCGCGCAGGCGCAGGTTGCTGGCCTTGAGCTCGTTGGTGCGCGCCGAGACGATGTTTTCCAGTTCATTGAGGTGGTCGGTCAGCCGGTCCTCGGCCGCGCGTCGCCTGGAAAACTCGCTGCTCATGGTTTCAAACTGACGGTTGAACGTCTCGACCAGCACGCCGATTTCATCCTGGGCATGGTAGGGCGGGCAGGTTATTTTGCCCTGGTCAGGGTTGCGCGGATCGCGACTGCTCAGTTCGCGGATTACCCTCACCAGCGGCTTGGTCAGGGTCGCGTAAAACAGAATGGTCAGAATCCCGGCCAGCGCCAGGCTGCGCACAAAGCCGTTGAGCAGGGTGATTTCGGCGCGCTGCAGAAAGTGGCTGCCGAACGCGAAGGTGTCCACGGTCAGGTACAGTGTGCCGATGGTTTCATTGGGCAGGTGATTGAGGTGCAGCTTTTCCTGAAACTGCCGGCTTTCGCCGAACAGCCAGTCGCTGAACACCCGATAACGCCCGGTGGCCATGGGGCGCTCGACGCTGGAGAGCACGGCGTCGTTGTTATCGGTAAGCCTGGCGCTGACCACGGCAGGCGAGCGCAGCAGGCCGAGCGTGAGTTCCTGGGCCAGCTCCGAGTCGATGTTATAAGCGATGCGCGACGCCGGGTTCTGGATGATTTCCAGCAGTGACTTGATTTCACGATTGATGGAAGCGTCTTCGCTGGCATAATCGATCGCAATCTGGAACAGGCTCAGCAGGGTCCCCAGCACGAAGCCGATCGATACAGCCAGGCGCGCCTGCTTGAACGACAGCCTGTTTTTGAGCGATATATCCATGAGTACTGCCACTTCTGGTGCCCGGTGCCGGCCAAGCATAGCCGATCGGCACTGCTGACTAATCAGTTAAATATAAGGAGATCCCGTGGATTCTCGGTTGGATGCTTTTCTGCAGCGTGCCGACGCCGTGCTGGCCCGGCTGGAGCCGTTGCTGCCAGCGCTGCGCGAGCCGGTCGACTGGTCGCAGGCACTGGCCGCGCGCTGGGTGCAAGAAGGCCGCAGCGGTTACCTGATGCCGTTGCAAGTAAGCCTGGATACACGCCTGACCGATCTGATCGGCGTCGACTTGCAGCGCGATCAGTTGGGGCGCAATACCCGCCAGTTCATCGACGGGCTGCCTGCCAACCACGCTTTGCTCTGGGGTTCGCGCGGCACCGGCAAGTCATCCTTGATCCGCGCGCTGCTGGCCGAGTACGCCCCGGCCGGGCTGCGTCTGATCGAGATCGAACGCGATCACCTGGGCGACTTGCCGCGTGTGGTCGAACAACTGCACAAGCTGCCGCAGCGTTTCGTGCTGTTCTGCGATGACCTGTCGTTCGAGTCGGGCGAGGGTGATTATCGCGTCCTGAAGAGTGTACTCGACGGCTCGCTGGAGCAGGCGCCAGACAACGTGCTGCTGTACGCGACCTCCAATCGTCGTCACCTGGTGCCCGAGAAGGAAAGTGACAACGTTGACTGGAAGCACGTTGACGGTGAACTGCACCCCAGTGAGGCCGTCGAAGACAAAATCGCCTTGTCTGACCGGTTCGGGCTATGGCTGTCGTTCTATCCGTTCACTCAGGAACATTATCTGAACGTGGTCGAGCACTGGATCACGCAATTGGCGCAAAAAGCCGGATTGCAGTGGCAGCGCGACGAAAACCTGGAAAAAGCCGCGATTCGCTGGGCAACCGCGCGCGGCAATCGCAATGGCCGCTGCGCCTATCAATTTGCACGTTACTGGGTAGGACTTGAATTGTTGGAGCAACACACATGATTGATTTGCAAAACACCGGCGCGGGCCTGGACGGCTATGGTTTGCTGGCCGCACAACTGGAAGCACTATTGGCCGACGAGCGCGATTTCATCGCCAATGCGGCGCAGTTTTCGGCGTTTCTCTACACCCAGCTCGATGATCTGAACTGGGCGGGCTTTTACCTCAATCGCAACGAAGAACTGGTGCTGGGGCCGTTTCAAGGGCAGATCGCCTGCGTACGCATTCCTTTCGGCCGGGGCGTTTGCGGGGCGGCGGCGCAGAGCCGACAAACCCAGCGTGTGCAGGACGTTCACGAGTTTCCCGGGCACATTGCCTGCGACAGCGCATCGAACAGCGAGTTGGTGGTGCCATTGATCAAGGAGGGACGTCTGATCGGTGTGCTGGACCTGGACAGTCCGAGTGTGGGGCGTTTCAACGAAGAGGATCAGGCAGGGATCGAGCGTCTTGCGGCGATCTTTCTGGCATCGACCGACTGCTGAGCCGGTCGGCCTGCCGCTGCCCGGAGCACAAGCCCGGCAGCGGCGGGGCAGTCATCAATCGTAGATGACTTTCTTCTTCCATTCCGATTCGGTGTCGTCCTGCTTGAGGCCTTCGGTCAGTGCGTTGTCGTCGTCTTCGGTCGGCGCGGTGTTGGTCAGCACTACGGAGTTGGCACGGGCCAGTTGTTTTTCCATCGCCAGCAGTTGCTGTTGATAAGTGACCGGGTCCGGCTGGTTGCGCAAATACTGTACGCCGCGCTCGAATGCCAGACGTGCCTGACCTGGCTGATCCTGAGAAAGTGCAGTCTGGCCAAGGTTGTTGAAGAATTCGATGTGCAGGTTGACCAGGATCGTGCGGATTTCACGGATCCAGTGTTTCGCTTCGCTGGTCTGCAGAAAGCCGTCATGTGCAGCACGCGTCACCTGACCATGCAGGGCTTCCAGCAGAAAACGCACGTCCTTGGCCTTGGCTTCGGTCTGGATCGGTGTGACCGGGTTGGGTATGTCGATGCCTTCGCCCTTGGCAATCTGCTCTTCCAGTTCGCCAATACGGTGCTTGAGCTGAGCGTTGCCTTTCTCCATGTTCAGCATGCGCTGCACGACGTTCAGCTCCAGCCGCGCGAGCAACAGCTTCAAGGCGGGGGACATCAGCTGGCCCGGGAACACTTCGGTGATCTCGCTGCAGCGACGCAGGCGATCGCCCAGTTCGACCTTGGTGCGAGCCTTCTCCAGTTTGCCGTTTTCAGCGACGTGATTCAGGTAGCCGATCGCGATGAGCAGTGCGATACCTGCTACTACCATCAGCGTGATCATGAGTGGAGTCACTGTGCAAACCTCATTCGTTCAATTAGTTTTAGTGCGAGTGTAGTGGCTAAGCACTACTGCGCATAGATGTCCCTCTCGGAGTTTGTCGGCATCTCTTCTATATAGATGAGGGGAGATTGATCAGCCGCGCGCCTGGCGACAGTCGGTCAGCGTCCGAACGGCATCGAAGTTATTGATTTCAATAAATTTTCACATGGGGGTTGACGACCCCTCAATCCATCCATAGAATGCGCGCCACTTACAGCGTAAAGCACACAGCGTAGCGCCAATAAGTAGTGAATGTTGTACGTGTGTCCCCTTCGTCTAGTGGCCTAGGACACCGCCCTTTCACGGCGGTAACAGGGGTTCGAGTCCCCTAGGGGACGCCATTGCGGGAATAGCTCAGTTGGTAGAGCACGACCTTGCCAAGGTCGGGGTCGCGAGTTCGAGTCTCGTTTCCCGCTCCAATTTTAAGCAGCTTTGCCTTTGGGCAGGGTTGAGTGAAACCAGAACACGTCTTCGGATGATGTCTGGAACTGAAACACACACCATTGTGTTTCAGGCAGTGTCCCCTTCGTCTAGTGGCCTAGGACACCGCCCTTTCACGGCGGTAACAGGGGTTCGAGTCCCCTAGGGGACGCCATATTGCGGGAATAGCTCAGTTGGTAGAGCACGACCTTGCCAAGGTCGGGGTCGCGAGTTCGAGTCTCGTTTCCCGCTCCAAATTCACAAAAACGCCGCTCAACAGAGCGGCGTTTTTGTTTGTGCGTTTTAAGCCAGATATTTTAACGTCACGGGTTTTTAACGTTATATAAAGGAACGCCGCTCTATTAAGAGCGGCGTTTTTTCGTTTCAGGCTCAAGGCATCTGCGGCAATTCATTTGGCCGCATGTCGAACACCAACACCTCTGCGTCAACCCCTGCGCTCAGGCTCAGAATCTGTTCGTCGCGAACACGCACGCCATCCCCTTCGCCCAGTTGCTCGCCATTGAGCACCACACTGCCACGGGCAACGTGCACGTAGGCATAGCGGTTGGCTGCCAGCTCCAGGGTGGCGGTTTCATCGCCATCGAACAGGCCGGCATACACGCGAGCGTCCTGGCGCACTTTGAGCGCACCGTTCTCGCCTTCCGGCGAAATGATCAACTGCAAGCGACCGCGTTTCTGCTCGGGGCTGAAATGCTTTTCCTGGTAGTTGGGCGTCGCGCCTGCAACATTCGGCACGATCCAGATCTGCAGAAAATGCACGCCCTCGGTGTGCGAGTGGTTGAACTCGCTGTGCGCTACACCGGTGCCGGCGCTCATCAACTGCACGTCGCCAGGGCGAATCACCGAGCCGGTGCCCAGCGTATCCTTGTGTTCCAGCGCGCCTTCCAGCACGTAGGAAAAGATCTCCATGTCCCGGTGAGGATGCTGGCCGAAGCCTTTGCCTGCACTGACACGGTCATCGTTGATCACCAGCAGGTCGGAAAAGCCCTGTTCCTGCGGGTTGCGATAGCCGGCAAAGGAAAAGGTGTGAAAGGATTTCAACCAGCCATGATCGGCTGCACCACGATCGGAGGCTTTGCGAAGAGTCAGCATGATTCTTTCTCCATCTATCGACGCTGCACATTCAGCAGTCGATCACGTAGGACGAAGAGTACGGCTTATCGACTGTCGCAATAAGTAGCTGAAATATGAATGACTGTCTCTCTGAGGTTGACAGTGTTCAATGCTGCGTTACGCTCTGTCGAACGCCATTAGCGCTTGATCAGGTCGCAACACATGAACCCTTTTGAAGACATGCGCATGTTCTGCCAGGTAATGGAGTCCGGCAGCCTGACCGCTGCGTCCGACAAGCTGGGCCTGTCCAAGCAGTTTGTCAGTCGTCGCCTGATGCAACTGGAGGAGCGTCTGGGCGTACGCCTGCTCAACCGCTCGACGCGACGTCTGGATGTCACGCCGTTGGGGCAGAGTTACTACGAATCGGCCCTGCGTCTGCTCGCCGAGCTTGAGCAGGTGGAACAGGGCATCACCGGACAGAACAACGAACCGCGCGGCACCCTGCGCGTGAGTGCGCCGCTGTCGTTTGCCGTTACGCACCTGGCGTGCCTGCTGCCGCTGTTTTTGCAGCGCTATCGCGAGGTGGCGGTGGAAGTGGACCTGAGTGATCGTCCGGTGGATGTGATCAGCGAAGGCTACGACGTGGTGCTGCGTATCGGGGTGCTGGAAGACTCCAGTCTGATCGCCCGGCGCATTGCTTCTATCGACCGGGTGTACTGCGCCAGCCCGGCGTACCTGGCCGAGCGTGGCACACCACAAAAGCCCGATGACCTGCACACCCATGATTGCCTGCCCTATGGCCACAGCCGTCAGGCGCAGTGGCGTTTTCAAGGGCAGGACAAGCCGTTGACCCTCAATGTCAGCGGGCGTATGCGCGCCAATAATGGCGAGCTGCTGAGGGAATCAGCCATTGCCGGGCTGGGCATCACCTATTTGCCGACTTTCATTGTCGGCGCGGCGTTGCGCGAGGGCAGCCTGGTCCGGGTGCTGGATGACCTGCGTCCCGAGCCATTGACGCTGTCCGCGGTTTATCCGCAACACCGACAGGCGTCGCGACCGGTGCAGGCATTCATCGAGTTCCTGCGCGAGCGTCTGGAATCAGGTCTCGAACTGAATGATCGGCAAGCTTGAAGCAGGCTGGCGGCCGATTCATTGATGATTAATTTGCATCTTAGGCTAGAACAAAAATGAATTTAGCTAATTTTTGTTCGGGTGTTAGGGTCGTTGCCGATCATTTCGATTTGCCCAATGCCTGTGGAGAACCTACCTGTGCCAACGACCCTCGTCCGCTGGAGCCAACGCTTGCTGAAGGGGCTGGCGCTGAGCCTTGTGGCCTCGCTCAATACCCAGGCGGCCAATCTGATCGTCGGCGATCAGAGTTACAGCGCCCGCACCGTGATGGAAGCCGCCGG
The DNA here is from genome assembly GCF_020312195.1 of Pseudomonas sp. P129. Lineage (NCBI taxonomy): Bacteria > Pseudomonadati > Pseudomonadota > Gammaproteobacteria > Pseudomonadales > Pseudomonadaceae > Pseudomonas > Pseudomonas sp. P129. The sequence goes on from NZ_JAGPYS010000001.1 coordinate 1,138,953, forward strand.
GGTGCTCAAGGATCTGCCTTACGAACTGGAATGGAAGCAGTTCACCGCAGGCTCGCCGGTCGCCGAGGCCTTGAACGTCGGCAGCCTGGATATTGGCTTGCTGGGTGATTCGCCTGCGCTGTTCATGGGCGCGCTGGGGGCTCCGATCAAGGTCATCGGTGTGTCGCGACAGAACCTCGACGGCGTTGCCATCGTTGTGCGTAAGGACTCGCCAATCAAGACCGTGGCGGATCTGGCGGGCAAGAAGGTCGCCATCTGGAAAGGTTCGTTCAGCCAGCAACTGGTGCTCACTGCACTGGACAAGGCCGGTATCGCCCGCGATGCCGTTGACTATCGCTACCTCAGCGCACTGGATTCCTCCCACGCGCTGGACGGCGGTTCGGTGGATGCGATTGCTACCTGGGAACCCTACGTCACTCAACAGGAACGGCAGGGCGCGCGGATTATCGCGACTGCCGAGGGCTTGATTCCGGCGCAAAGCTTCATCGTCGCCAACGATCAGGCGATCAAGGACAAGCGTGCACAGATCAGCGATTTCCTGCAACGCCTGCAGGCCGCTCGCGCCTGGTCGGTCAGCGATCCGCAGCACAATGAACGCTATGCCAACGCGTGGGCCGCGCTGACCAAGGCCGATGCCGAGGTAGCACGCCGCTGGTTCTCCCGCGCCCAGGTGGTGGTCGTGCCGATCACTGCGCAAGTGGTGGCCGGTGCGCAGCAGACCATCGATTTTTTCAACAACGCGGGGCTGACCAAGCGTTATCCTGCCGCCAGCGTGTTTGACGAGTCGTTCAGTGCCGCGCTGGCCGATCAGGCGCAGGCAGTGCGCTGACCGTCTGCCACTGCGCTATCCGGGAGCCATCACCATGAGTTTCACATCATTGCACTGGGGCGCTTACCGTCCACAGGTCGAGGACGGCAAGCTGACCGGGCTGCTGCCAGCAGAATGGGACAAGGACCCGTCTCCGATCGGCGATTCGGTTGCCGAGGCCATTACCTCACCGACCCGCATCAGGCGCCCGGCGATACGCCGCAGTTTTCTTCAGCAGGCCGGTGGACGGCCGGATCTGCGTGGTCAGGAGCCGTTCATCGAGGTTTCCTGGGAGGTCGCGCTGGATCTGGTCGCCAGCGAGTTGCAGCGAGTCCGACACGAGCATGGCAATCAGGCTATTTTCGGCGGCAGCTATGGCTGGGGCAGCGCGGGGCGTTTTCATCATGCGCAAAGCCAGTTGCATCGCTTCCTTAACTGCATCGGCGGTTATGTGTTCAGCACCGACAGCTACAGTCTGGGTGCCGGACGGGTGCTGATGCCGCACATCGTCGGCAACATGGACTGGTTGCTGGCGGCGCATACCTCCTGGAAAAACCTGGCCGAGCATTGCGAGCTGTTCGTCGCGTTCGGTGGCTTGCCCGCCAAGAATGCGCAGACCAGCCCCGGTGGTGCCAGCGACCATCTGCTGGGCGACGCGCTACAGCGTATGTCCGACGCGGGCGTGCAGTTCGTCAATGTCAGCCCGCTGCGTGACGATCTGGTTGGCCCGACGCATAACCAGTGGCTGGCGGTACGTCCCGGCAGCGACACGGCGTTGATGATGGCGCTGTCCTGGGTATTGATCAGTGAAGGGCTGCACAACGAGGATTTCGTCCAGCGCTATACCGTGGGCTATGCGCGTTTTCGCGATTACCTGCTGGGCCACACCGATGGCCGGCCGAAAGACCCGCACTGGGCCGAGGCGCTGACCGATATTCCTGCACAGCAGATTGTCGAGCTGGCCCGACGCATGGCCAGCAAGCGCACCATGATCAACGTCGCCTATTCATTGCAGCGTTCGCTACATGGCGAGCAACCGTTCTGGATGACCGTGACTCTGGCCGCGCTGTTGGGACAGATCGGTTTGCCCGGTGCCGGTTTCGGTCTGGGGTATGGCTGCATGAACAACACCGGCAGTGGCCGCAAGGCGTTCTCGGGGCCGCGCTTTTCCCAGGGCAGCAACCCGGTCAAGGCGTTCATTCCGGTCGCGCGGGTGACGGACATGTTGCTCAACCCCGGGACGCCCTTCGATTACAACGGGCAGCCACGCAGGTACCCGGACATTCGCCTGGTGTACTGGGCGGGTGGCAATATCTTTCACCACCATCAGGACCTCAACCGGCTGCTGGAGGCGTGGCAGCGGCCGCAAACCATCATCGTCCACGAGCAGTTCTGGACCGCCCAGGCACGCTATGCCGACATCGTGCTTCCGGCCACCACGGCCCTGGAGCGCAATGACATCGGCAGTTCGGCCTCCGACCGTTTCATGATCGCCATGCAGCAGGCCATCGAGCCCGTGGGAGAGGCGCGTGATGACTACTCGATTCTGGCTGCGCTGGCCGAACGGCTGGGGGTGGCACAGGCGTTTACCGAAGGTCGGGATGCGGGGGAATGGCTGCGCTTTATCTATGACGAGTCTCGGCAACGGGCCGAAACGTTTGGCATCACCCTGCCGGAGTTCGAGCAGTTCTGGCGTGACGGTGTACTGGAAATAGACTACCCGCACACCGACAACGTGTTGCTCGAATCCTTTCGTCATGACCCTGACGCGCATCCGTTGCCGACGCCGTCCGGACGCATCGAAATTTTCTCCGAGCGCATCGCAGGCTTTGGCTATGCCGATTGTCCCGGTCACCCGGTGTGGCTGGAAAAGCCTGCGCCGACCCACGCGCTGCACCTGTTGTCCAACCAACCGAAAACCCGTTTGCACAGTCAGTATGATCACGGCAGTTACAGTCGCTCTTCGAAAATTCAGGCGCGCGAGCCGCTGACCCTCAACCCGCTGGATGCTCGCGTCCGTGGACTGGTCGATGGCGATGTGGTCAAGGTGTTCAACGAGCGGGGCGCGTTTCTGGCCGGAGTGATCGTGTCGGACGGTATTCGCCCTGGCGTAGTGCAGATCGCCACCGGGGCCTGGTTCGATCCGCTGGTGCACGGCGAGCGGGGCAGCCTGGAAAAGCACGGTAACCCGAATGTGATCACCGAAGATGCGGGTGCCTCCAGCCTGTCGCAGGGTTGTGCAGCGCAGACGGCATCGGTGGACATCGTCAAATGGGATCAGGACCTGCCGCCGGTGACGGCGTTCGAACCGCCGTCACTGCTCTGACGGGGGATTATTGGTCTGTGCTGCGCGCCGCAAACGCCGCCTTGCCCGCGCTCACCAGCACTGCGTCGTTCTGTGGGGTATGCACCCGGCCGCACAGGACGTTGCGGTAGTGGCGCTGCAACGGGTTGCTGCGTGACAGTCCCGGATTTCCCGAAGCCTCGATGGCCAGTTCCACCGCACGGATGGCATTGCCGGTCACCAGGTATTTGATCTGCCCAGCGTGTTGTGCAGGTGTGTGCCCGTGGGCAGCCGAGTGCAGCAGGCTGCGATTGGCGAACAGCAGGGTATCGATCTGCCCGACGGTTTCCTGAAAGCGCGGCAGGGTCGACAGCGCCGCGCCAAGGTTGGAGGGCGTGCGCTGTTCCAGCCAGTGCACCAGCCAATCGCGGGCGGATTGAGCGATGCCGTCGTAGACCGACGATAGCAGCACCGCCATCCACAGCATGCCCGACCCATCCAGTTCGGATTGCGGAGCGCTCCACGGGCTGACGCTGACCGCGTGATCGAGTGGCACCAGCACGTTGTCGAATCTGACTTCGTGGCTGCTGGTCGCGCGCATGCCCAGATGGTCCCAGTCCTCAATGATGGTGATGCCCGGCGTGTCCTTGTGAACCAGCCAGCTGCCCACCAGCGGGTCATCGTCATCGCTGCGCGCCCACACGGCAAACCAGGTCAGACCCTGGCTGCCGGTGGAGTAGATCTTGCTGCCGCTGATGCGCCAGCCTTGAGCGGTGCGGCGCGCGATGGTGCCTGGCAGGCCGCCGCGCGCGGGCGTTCCCAGATCGGGCTCTACGCGCAGGGCGTTGATCAAGGCGCCCTCACGCACGGCCTGTTCGGCAACCTGCACGCGCAGATGGCTCGGCCAGTTGCGGTTCTCCTGCAGCCTTGAATGCTGCAGGTATTGCATGACCAGAACCAACGCCGTCGACGGCTCTCCCCTGGCCACCGCGCTGATTACCTGTTGAGCACGGGGCAAGTCGGCACCGCCGCCGCCCAGTTCGGTCGGAACGGTCAGGCCAAGCAGGCCGTGAGCGTGCAGCCGCTGGAAGTTGGCATGCGGAAATTGCGCGCTGATGTCGTATTGCTCGGCAGTTTCGGCCAGCGCTGCGGTCAGTTCTGCCAGCCGTTTACTGAAGTCCTCGGCGGACTCGGGCGCGTCATGCAGTTGGCGCGGGGTAGGGCGCAGGGTCGAGAGTGTCATGCGGGGTCCTTTTCGCAGCGTTTATTGAGCGGCGGCCTGCGCGATCTGTGCGCGCGATGCGTTGAAGCTTTTGTCGAAGCCTGTCGAAACGTCGATGCGTTTGCTCAGGATGCCTTCAGCCAGGTAAGTGTCGGCAGTGTTTTGCAGGCCCTGGACAATCTGATCGTCAATCGGCGTGCGCTGCATTTTCGTTGCGTTGGCCACTGCGAGGTGCACCGCCAGGGGCAGGCCGGTGACTTTCGCCTGGGCCGCCGCGTACTCCTCGGGATGGGCGTTGGACCAATTGAAGGCGCGCTCCACACGGGCAACGAAATCGTCCAGTTGCGCGCGCTTGCCTTCGATGGCCTTGCTGGTTGCGGCAAGGTAGAGATGGTTGCTCAGCAGCTCGCTGCCACTGACCAGCACCCGCGCGTCGCTTTGCGTGATGGAAATCGTGGTGTACGGGTCCCAGGTCGCCCAGGCGTCGGCATCGCCACTGTCCAGCAGCAGGCGCGATTCGCTGGGCAGCAGATTGATGAAGGTAACATCACTGGTTTTCAGCCCGGCCTCATGCAAGGCGCGGATCGCCAGATAGTGGCCGATGGAGCCGCGTCCGGTGACGATGCGCTTGCCCTTGAGGTCGGCAACGGTTTTGATCGGCGAGTCTTTCGGCACCAGCACGGCGGTGGTGAAGCGGCCCTGGGCGTGGGTGATGCTGACCACTTTCAATGGCGCACCCGCCCCCAGAGCGAACACATAGGGCGCATCACCCAGCGCACCGATATCCACTGCCTCGGCATTCAGCGCTTCACCCAAAGGCGCGGCCGAAGGGAACTCGGAGAACTTGATTTCGTACGGCACACCCTTGAGTTCGCCGGAGACCTGCAACAGCACTTTGAGCAGTGACTTCTGGTTGGCCACCAGCAACGGTGCCAGCTCAGCGGCCAGAACCTGCTGACCTGCCATGCCGCTCAACAGCGCGCCCAGCAACAGGCTTTTGAAGGGCAGGGGGGATTTGAAAAAAGGCAGCATTTAAGTGTGTCTCCAATAGGGTGATGAATAGTCCTGATGAGCCTTTGACGCTTGTGCCAATACGCCTCACCTTTAGAGTCGGACGCAGCCTTGTGGGAGCGAGCTTGCTCGCGAAGACCCTGTTCCAGACGCAGAAAATGCACTGAATGTAGCGCCCTCTTCGCGAGCAAGCTCGCTCCCACTTGGCGCTTGTGCCAATGCGCTGCGCGGTGTACTCAACGGCATCAAATCACGTAAAACCCATGTGTCCCGTCACGTCCCAGCTGTTCTACGAGGCCAAATTCCCAGTCCAGATACGCCTGCATGGCCTCGCGCGGTGCGTCGGTGCCTTCGTACGGGCGGCGGTAGCGATCGATGCGTGGCGAGGCCAGTCGGCTTTCGCCGTGCTCCAGCGGCAGACCTGCCTTGATCCAGCTGGCGGTGCCGCCTTCGAGCAGGAACACCGGCTTGTCGGTCAACGCTTCGAGGTCGGCTACGGCGAAGCGCGCCAGACGGCTGCTGCCGCAGGTCAAGACATAGCGGTCAGCAGCCGGCAGCTTGTTCAGCGCCTGTTTCAGGTCGGCACGCAAGGTCCACCAGGCGCCGGGAATATGCTGTTTGACATAGTTGGCGCTGGCGGTGAAATCCAGCACCGCCACCTTTACCTGTGTCTGCCACTGGGTGAGAGTCTCGACGCTGATCGCCTCCACCTGCGGCGGCGTCGGGAAGGGCGCGTCCCAGTCGCCCTGTTCGCTGAAGTCGGCCGCATCCAGGTCATCGATCACCGCCACGTCCCAGCCCAACTGTGCCAGCCAGGAGGCCGACATGTTGGCGCGTACGCCGTCGTCGTCCAGCAGAGCGATTCGCGCACCGCGTACGCTGGCGAAATGATCGGTTTCCTGCACCAGTTGCCCGCCCGGTGTAGAGCGCGCGCCGGGCAGGTGGCCTTTGGCAAACTCTTCCGGGGTGCGTACATCGAACAGGTAAGTGGTGCGTGAAGCCTCGGCTTGCCAGCGTTGCAGATCGGCACGGCTGGCACGTTTGACGCTGGCGCGATCGGCCACCTTGCGGGCATCGGCACTGGCGGTTTCGCGGGTCTCTTCACTGACTGCCGCAAAACGCCGGTTCTGGCCATGGTCCAGCGTCTGGCCGGCCAGCAGCCAGCCAATGGTGCCGTTGCGCAGTGCGTTGATCGGGTTGGGCAGACCCGCGTTGACCAGCGACTGGGTGCCGATGATGCTGCGCGTGCGACCGGCACAATTGACGATGATTCGAGTAGTGGGATCCGGTGCCAGCTCACGTGCCCGCAGCACCAGTTCGGCACCCGGCACGCTGATGCCGCCGGGAATGCTCATGGTCTGGTATTCGTCATAGCGCCGGGCATCGAGCACCACCACGTCGGCATTGCTGTCGAGCAGGCGCTTGACCTCTTCTGCGGCCAGCGACGGGGTGGCGCGGTGATGCTCCACCAGCTCGCCAAACGCCTTGCTCGGCACATTCACGTCGATGAACAGCTCGCCGCCAGCCGCGCGCCAGCCCTGCAGGCCGCCGTCGAGCAGTTTCACGTCGCTGTAGCCCAGTGTCTGCAGGCGTTGCAGGGCGATCTGGGCCAAGCCTTCGCCATCGTCGTACAGCGTCACGGCCGTGTCGCGTCGCGGGATGCGGGAGAAAACCTCCAGCTCCAGCTTCGACAACGGGATGTTCACGGCAAACAGCGGATGAGCCTGGGCAAAGGGTGCCTCTTCGCGGACGTCTACCAGGGCCAGCTCCTGACGGTCCAGCAAGGCCTGGCGAATGTCGGCGAATGATCGGGTGGCAGGTGTGGTCATGGGGTGGGGCTCCCTGTTGGCTGATCCTGATGGGCAGTGGCGGCGTTCGAATAGCCGGAGATGAACAGTTTTTCGCTGCCGTCGAGGTCATAGACCGCACGCTTGACGGTGCCGATATCGGCGCCGTAAACGTGGATGCTGATCGACACCTGATCGTTGAAGGCGTTGCTGACCTGATGGACATCGTTGCTGTGCGGTGACAGCGCCTCGACCTGCCCGGGTTGCAGGCGAATCGCCGGGCCGCTGGTTTCCAGGCGCCCTTGCGCGTTGCGACGGTAGCCCTGGGCGTCTTCCGCGCCGCGCAGCATGCCGATCAGCCCCCAGACGCGGTGGTCGTGAATCGGCGTGCGCTGCCCCGGCCCCCAGACGAAACTGACTACCGAAAAGCGCTGCTGCGGATCGGCATGCAGCAGAAATTGCTGATAGCGACTGGCGTCGGGTACGGTGAATTCTTCTGCCAGCCAGTCATCGTGGCTGACCAGCTGCGCCAGCAGCTTGCCGCCGCGACGCAACAGATCGCCTTCGTGCGGCTCGCTGCCAAGCAGTTCGGTGAGGGCATCGATAAACGCCCCGAGTCGTTCCGGGTGTCGGTTCTGAGTCATGTCCATTTCCAGATCAAAGTCGGGGAATGGTTCGATATAAGCATAATATGGATATTTAATATGCTATTTTTTAATGATTAGGTTATAACGAAAACGTCTTTTACTTCTTTGTCGTAATCCGCGAAATCTACGCTCGGGCTATTCATGAGCGCCGGCTGGTACTATGCTTTTTGCCTATGTTTAATCCATTTTTTATGTGCGGTCCGAATGAAAATTGATGATATCGATGCGTTCGTTGCAGTCATCCGCTGCCAGTCGATCAGCCACGCTGCTGAATCGCTGGATCTGACCCAGCCAGCCATCACGCGGCGGGTGCAGAATTTCGAGCAAGCCCTCGGAGTCGAGCTGTTCGACCGCAATACCAAGCCGCTCAAGCCGACTCCGATGGGGCTTCAGGTGTACCAGAAGTGCCTGGCGATCCTGCGCGAGATGGATTCGTTGCGCGAGCTGGTGGCGAGTGACACGCCGCCCAGCGGTCTGTTGCGTCTGGGCGTGCCGCAAACCATCGGTGACGTGGTGCTGCTCGATGCGCTCAAGCAGTTGCGTGGGGAATTTCCCGATCTGCGTGCGCAGGTCAGCACCGGTTGGGGCAGCCACCTGATCGGCAAGATCGAAAACGGCGAGCTGGATGCGGCGGCTGCGCTGTTTCCGGCGGGCAAGATATTTCCAGACAACATCATCGGTCAGTCGATTGGCAAGATGGAGCTGGTGGTGGTCTGCGCCAGGGGGCTGGCCCCGAAAAAGCCCGGCAAGCTGGCGGACTGTTATGAGCAGGGCTGGGTGCTGAATCCGGACGGCTGCGGCTTTCGTGCAGGCTTGCAGCGCACGCTGACCGATCAGGGCCTGAGCATGAAGGTCAATCTGGAAACCTTCGGCACCGAGCTGCAACTGGGGCTGGTGGCTGATGGCATGGGGCTTGGCCTGGTGCCCAGGCCGTTGCTGGAACGCAGCGCGCACCGCGAGCAGTTGGTGGCGCTGCCGCTCAGGGACTTCAAGCCGGTGATGGATCTGTGGCTGTTCTACCCGCGCTTTCTGGGTAACCTGCAAGCGCCGGTCGACGCCTTTGGCGCACTGGTGGCGCGGTCGCTCAAGCCGGTCTCGGCAGCCGCCTGAATACCGCATCGCGGGCAGGCAGTCCGGCGCCGGGCGTCAGACCGGCCCGCAGGGTATGAGTTGAATCAGGCGACCTGTTCGCGAGCCTGCTGTTCACGCTGCGCCACCAATGCGCGGGTCAGCGGGATCAGCTTCTTGCCGTAGTCGATGGCATCTTCCAGTGGATCGAAGCCGCGAATCAGGAAGGTAGTAATCCCCAGATCGTAGTAATCCAGCAGCGCTTCGGCGACCTGTTCCGGGGTGCCGACCAGCGAGGTCGAATTGCCCTGTGCGCCGAGCAGGCCGGCGATGCCGGTCCACAGGCGCTTGTCCAGGCGCGATCCTTGTGCAGCGGCGGCGAGCAGGCGGCGTGATCCTTCATTCGGTGGTTCGCGACGTACGAAGCCGTTGCGGTCTGCCAGGGCCTTGGCCTTTTCCAGAATACTGTCGGCACGTGCCCAGGCCTGTTCCTCGGTCTCGGCCAGAATCGGGCGCAGTGACAGGCTGAAACGAATGGTCCGCCCATGTCTGGCGGCTTCGGCGCGAACCTGCTTCACCACGTCACGCACCTGTTCGTATGTCTCGCCCCACAACGCATAAACATCGGCGTGCTTGCCGGCCACCGCAATCGCCGCTGCCGAGGAGCCGCCGAAGTACAGAGGGATATGTGGCTGCTGAGGGGATTTGACCAGTGAATGCGCACCCTCGAGCTGGTAGTAGGTGCCGTTATGATCGAACGGCTTGTCGCTGGTCCATTCCTGACGCACTACGCTGAGGTACTCGTCGCTGCGTGCGTAGCGTTCGTCCTTGCCGATGTGGCTGCCGTCGGCGCGCAGTTCCTTGTCGTCACCACCGGTGATGATATGCACGGCGGTGCGCCCGCCATTGAACACGTCCAGCGTCGCGAACTGGCGTGCCGCTACAGTAGGGGCGATGAAGCCAGGGCGATGGGCGACCAGAAACTTCAGCTTGGTGGTGACGCTGGCGGCATGCGCTGCGACCAGCGTGCTGTCCGGGCTGTTGGAGTGGTAGGCGATCAGTGCACGATCAAAACCGGCATCTTCATGAGCCTTGGCGACGGTCTTCACGTAGTCGGGCTGGATGGTCGCGCCGCTGCGCGGGTGAATTTCAGAACCGGGTTGCGTGGCGATATAGCCAATGAATTCGATGCTCATGAAAACTCCTGCCAATGGTTGAGGTCCGTTCGACCTTGTCGAGAGGCACCATAAAGGCAAGGGGCAGACGCTGTGAAATTCGATTTCGGTCTAAGTTAATTATAAAAAATATGCATTATATATATTTGTCGTGATCAAATATTTTAACTATTAGCTTAGGTCTAAATCGAATTTCACGCAGCGTTCTTATGCTCATAACATGGCCTTCATAATGCATCGGGTGCGTCCTGCCCGGTTTGTCCAGGAAGGATGTACCCATGTCTGACACAACGCTCAACCCCGCAGAACCCGGTTTTCTGGTGGTGAACAAACCCGAACAGGGGCGCGTCTCGCAATCGGGTCGCCCACGCTGGCAAGTGCCGGGCTTTGTCTTGCGTCTGCTCAGCCCGCTGGTGCTGTTGCTGCTCTGGGAACTGGCCTCACAAACCGGCCTGCTGCCCGTCCGCGTGATTGCCGCGCCATCGCAGATCGGCGGTACGCTCTGGTCGATGATCGTTTCGGGCGAACTGGCCCACCACTTGTGGGTCTCGTTGCAACGGGCACTGTTGGGCTTGAGCATTGGCGTCAGCATCGGCGTGGTCGCTGCGCTGGTGACCGGGCTTTCCCGGCGCGGCGAAATCGTTCTCGACTCGCCCATGCAGATGTTGCGCACCATTCCCTCGCTGGCATTGGTGCCACTGTTCATCCTCTGGTTCGGCATTGGCGAGTTCACCAAAGTGGCGCTGATCGTCATGGGCACCACCTTTCCGGTGTACCTGAACCTGTTTTCCGGCATCCGCAATATCGACCCGAAACTGATCGAGGCTGCCAATACGCTCGGCTTGAGCCGCCGCGAACTGATCTGGCACGTCATCCTGCCCGGTTCGCTGCCTGCGTTTTTTGTCGGGCTGCGCTATTCACTGGGTATTTCGTGGCTGGCCCTGGTCTTTGTCGAGCAAATCAACACCACCGCTGGCATCGGTTATCTGGCCAGTGATGCACGGGACTTCATGCGCACTGATGTGATCGTTATCTGCCTGTTGATCTACAGCGTCCTTGGCCTGGTGATCGACGCCATCATTCGCACGCTGGAGCGCTATGCGCTGGCCTGGCGACCGACCTTCGTGAGGCATTGAACACATGGCGACTCCCGATCTGCGCAACACTCCATCCGTGTCTCCCGAGGCGGGGCAGGCGCCTGTACAACTGCGCAACGTGGTGCGCCAGTTTGGCCGGCAACGGGTCATCGACGGGCTGAATCTGGACATTGCTTCTGGCGAATTTGTCGCCTTGCTCGGCGCCAGTGGCTCCGGCAAGACCACCTTGCTGCGCACCCTGGCCGGGCTGGACAAGATCGACAGCGGCGAACTGCGTGTGCCGGTGGCACGTGCGGCGGTGTTTCAGGAACCGCGCCTGATGCCGTGGAAAAGCGCCTGGAAGAACGTGGTTCTCGGCTTGCGTATCAACGATGCCAAGGCTCGGGCCGAAGCGGCGTTGACCGAGGTTGGCCTGGCGCATCGGCTGAATGCCTTTCCGGCCACCTTGTCCGGCGGCGAAGCGCAGCGTGTGGCACTGGCGCGGGGGCTGGTCCGTGAGCCAAAACTGTTGCTGCTCGACGAGCCTTTTGCCGCACTCGATGCGTTGACGCGCATTCGCATGCATCAACTGATCATCGACCTGTGGCGCAAACACACCCCGGCGGTGCTGCTGGTGACACACGATGTCGATGAGGCGATCCTGCTCGCTGACCGGGTCATCGTGCTGGCCGACGGCAGGATTGCCGACGACATCCGCGTCGACCTGCCGCGCCAGCGCGACAGCGGGCAGGCCGGGTTTCAGCTGATTCGCAGCCGCTTGCTGGGCTTGCTGGGCGTCAAGGTGCACGCGGCTGTCGATAGCGCACCGCAAGCGCCAGAACAGGACGTGACCCTCAGCGCATTGCGCCGCTTCGCCAACGCTCGTTGATTCGGCGCACGCTGCGTATCATGGTCGTCTGAATTTCCGAAGGGGACGCCCATGCCTGCCGAAAAGCCTGAAGTCATCATCACCTATTGCATTCAATGCCAGTGGCTGTTGCGCGCTGCCTGGCTGGCCCAGGAACTGCTGAGCACCTTCAGTGACGATCTGGGTAAAGTCTCGCTGCAGCCAGGCACCGGCGGCGTGTTCCGCATTACCTGCGACGGCGTACAACTCTGGGAGCGCAAGGCCGACGGCGGCTTTCCCGAAGCCAAAGTGCTCAAGCAACGGCTGCGGGACCAGATCGACCCGGCCCGCGATCTGGGCCATAACGACCGTCATACTCCGGCAAGCCCTCAGTAATACAGGGCCGCTGTCACGACATCGCCACGCACGTGTCACATTCGGTTAACCGGCATGCTCCACTCTTCTGGAAACCCTGCCGGAGGTCGTTACATGACCAGTGCTCAGCTCGCCACACCCAGCCGCAAACAGCGCGTGCGCACCTTGTGGATTTCCGACGTTCATCTGGGCACACGTGATTGCCAGGCCGAGCACCTTTCCGCTTTTCTCAAGCGCTATCAGGCTGACAAGGTGTACCTGGTCGGCGACATCATCGATGGCTGGAAACTGCGCGGCGGCATGTACTGGCCACAAGCACACAGCAACGTGATTCGCCGCTTGCTGACCATGAGCAAGCGCGGCACCGAAGTCATTTATGTCACCGGCAATCACGATGAATTCCTGCGCCGTTACTCCAAGCTGGTGCTGGGCAACATCCAGCTGGTCGACGAAGTCGAGCACGTCACGGCCGATGGACGTCGCTTTCTGGTCATTCACGGCGACCAGTTCGACGTGATCACCCGCTACCACCGCTGGCTGGCCTTTCTGGGCGACTCGGCCTATGAATTCACCCTGACCCTCAACCGCTGGCTCAACCACTGGCGCGCCAAATACGGCTATGGCTACTGGTCGCTGTCGGCGTACCTCAAGCACAAGGTCAAGAGTGCAGTGAACTTCATCAGCGATTTCGAGGAAGCCATCGCCCACGAATGCGTGAAGCGCGGGCTGGACGGGGTGGTCTGCGGGCACATCCACCATGCGGAAATTCGCCAGGTGGGCGGCGTGGAATACCTCAACTGCGGTGACTGGGTCGAATCCTGTACCGCCCTGATCGAACACCTGGACGGCAACATCGAACTGTTCCGCCTGGCGGATGCGCATTTGAAGGCGCAACAGGTTGCGCTCGAGGAACCCGTCAGCGAAACGCTTGCCTGAAGCAACCGGCCTAGAACGGCACCTTGCCCAAGAGCATGTCGCGATACATCACGAAGTCGCCCAGCAGGCTGTAAAACGGATGCTTGAACGTGGCCGGACGATTCTTCTCAAAAAAGAAATGCCCGGCCCACGCGAAGCCGTAACCCGCGACCGGCAATAACCATAACAACCCCCACCGACCGCTGCCCACACCAAACGCCAACAGGAAAATCACCAGAGACGTACCGACAAAATGCAAGCGTCGGCTGGTAGCGCTGCTGTGCTCGGCAAGATAAAACGGATAGAACTCGGCAAAGCTCGAAAAACGCCTGATGGTATCCACGGTGCCTGTCCTCGTGTGGGCTCTTGTTGTTATACACAAATTTAGCCGACTGTCGTGCCGATGTGGAGCATTCGAGTCGTGCTCATGTTTACGATTATCGTGCCAGATCTTCGCGCTCATGCTTACGACTATCGTGCCAATGCTCCGCGTTGGCATGCAGTTCGTGACGCTCCGCGTCACAAATCTACGATGCGAAACACCGTCATGCCTTACCCACAGCCACTGCCATCGAAACGCTTTTCGAACACGATGGCACTGACGTTGCTCACTTGGTCCCTCAAAGTGAGTCGCCTAGGGGCGAAAAGGTGACCTGAGCCGAACGTCAATCCAGCTGACATCGCAGAGCCGGGGTGTGACGCGGAGCGTCACGAACTGCATTCCCACGCGGAGCGTGGGGACGATAGTCATCAGTTTCCGAACCGTGCCTCTAGCAAAACTACTCTAAAGTGCTTTTCGAACACGATGGCACTGACGTTGCTCACTTTGGTCCCTCAAAGTGAGTCGCCGAGGGGCGAAAAGGTGACCTGAGTCGAGCCCCAATCCACCTGACATCGCAGAGCCGGGGTGTGACGCGGAGCGTCACGAACTGCATGCCCACGCGCAGCATGGGGACGATAAATAATGCCTTACCCGCGGCCTCTGCCAGGCCTCAATGCCGCCAGAATGCCGGTACACAGAGCACCAGCACAGTAATGATTTCCAGACGGCCAAGCAGCATACCGCCGGACAGAATCCATTTGGCCGCATCCGGCAGGGTAGAGAAATTGCCCGCCGGCCCGATGACCTCACCCAGCCCTGGTCCCACACCCGATACCGTACTGGCAGCGCCAGTCAGCGCAGTCATCCAGTCCAGCCCGAGCAGCGACAGCATCAGCGCGATCAGACAGATAGTGATCGTGAAGAAAAACGAAAAGGTCAGGATCGAGCGCACGATCTCGTCGTCCAGCCGATGGCCGTTGTATTTCTGCTTCATCACCGCGCGCGGATGGATCAGTTGATTGAGGTTGGTCTTGAGCAGAATGTAGGCCACCTGAAAGCGGAAGATCTTCACTCCGCCCGCTGTCGAGCCGGAACAGCCGCCGATAAAGCCCAGATAAAAGAACAACATCAGCGAGAAGTTGCCCCACAGGCTGTAGTCACCGAGTGCAAAACCCGTCGTCGTCACCACCGAAGTCACGTTCAGCGCGACATGGCGCAGCGCCTCGGTCCACGGCAGGTCCGTGGTGTTGGCGTACCAGACGGTCATGACCAGCCAGGTAATCAACAGCAACCCGATCAGGCCCTGAACCTGCTCATCCTTGATCAACGCCTTGCGGTTGCCGCGCAGGGTCGCGACATACAGGGTAAAGGGCAGGCTGCCGAGGATCATCACCACGATCGCCACCCAGTGCACCGCCGGTTGCGGCCATTTGGCCAGCGACTGGTCGGAGGTAGAGAACCCGCCGGTGGAAATCGCCGACATCGCATGGTTGATCGCGTCGAACAGACTCATGCCCGCCGCCCAGAAAGCCAGGCTGCCCAGCGCGGTAAAGCCCACGTAGGCGAGCACGATGAACTTGGCCACCATGTGCGAGCGGGGCATGACCTTTTCCGAGCGGTCCGAGGACTCGGTCTGAAACAGACGCATGCCGCCGATGCGCAGCAAGGGCAGAATCGCCACGGCCATACCGATGAAGCCGATACCGCCCAGCCAGTGCAACATCGAACGCCAGATCAGAATGCCCGGTGACATGCTGTCCAGGTTGCTGAGTACTGTCGAGCCGGTGGCCGTGATGCCGGACATGCTCTCGAAGAACGAGTCGGTGTAACTGATGTGCTGGGTCAGCAGAAAGGGCAGGGCGGCAAAAATGCATACCACGATCCAGCTGGAGACGGTCAGCATGTACATGTCCCGCGGGCGCAACTGAACGTTGTCGGGACGTCCGGGCACCACCAGCGCCAGGCCGGCGATAAAGGTGATGGCGCTGGCCCAGAGAAACTCGCGCAGGTCTTCGAAACGGTCGTAGATGACCAGCGTGGCCATGGGTACGATCATGGCAACAGCCAGGGTGATCAGGAAGATGCCGATAATGAAACCGATGATACGCAAGGTCGGCAACGACATGACAGGCTCTGGCTGGTGTGAGGAAAGGCGCCATTCTACCTGCGCTTGAGGGCATGTAAACCGGCGCGGCCGAGGACCGGCTGCAAGCGCAGAGGTAACGAATTGTCCGTCGCACTCGTTATTGACGCTAAACAGGCTCTAGAATGCTCGATCACTTTTCAAGGAGACAGTCCATGCAGGCGCTCGACGTTTTGCTCAATCGTGTATCGGTTCCACGACTGGTCGACCCGGCCCCGGACGCTGCGCAGCGGGAAATCCTGTTCGGTGCCGCATTGCGCGCCCCGGATCATGGACAGCTCAAGCCGTATCGTTTTCTGACGGTCGAAGGCGCGGCCCGTGAGCGCATGGGCGAGATGCTGGCGCAGGCGCTGCAGGAGAGTGGCGCAGAAGTTACCCCGCAGGCGCTGGAAAAGGCCCGTCTTGGCCCGTTTCGCGCACCCTTGGTGGTGGTCGTGATCGCGCGCTTGCAGGACCACTTCAAAGTCCCGCACTCAGAACAACGGATCACCGCCGGATGCGCCGCCCATGGTGTGTTGCTGGCAGCTTATGCACTGGGTATCGGTGCGGTCTGGAGGACTGGCGAGCTGTCCTATGCGCCGCAGGTAGCCAAAGGCTTCGGCCTTGAAGCCGGCGAAGAAGTGCTCGGCTTTCTGTATCTGGGCACCCCGCTGAACCCGCCGCGCGAAGCACCAAAAGTCGATACGGGCGGGTTTGTCAGCGAGTGGCAGGGCTGATCAGACCGACGATGAACCGAGCGGCTCTCTGGGCAGATCCAGCGTGGCGATAAACCCGCCGTCCGGGTGATTGCCCAACATCAGAGTGCCGCCATGTCGTTCCGCTGCGCGTTTGGCGATCGCCAGCCCCAGACCGTGACCCGGCGTGGTCTGGCCGGGGGCGCGGTAAAACGGCTCTCCCAGTTGTGTCAGGTGTTCGTCGGCAACCCCCGGGCCATGATCACGAACGCTCAGACGGATGTGATCGCCCACCAGCGTTGCCTGCAGATCGATGCTCTGGCCGCTCGGGTTGAAGCGCAACGCGTTGCGCAGCAGGTTGTCCAGCGCACGTTCGATCATGTCCGGCCAGCCTTTGAACTGCAGGTTGTCCTGCACCTCGACGCGAATATTCTGGTCGACACCGTCCAGCTGTGTGTCACTCTTCAGGCGCTGCAGCAGGGCTTCGATGTCGACGGGCTCAGGGCCACGAAGCTCGGCGTCGAGGCGTGCGAGGGCCAGAATCTCGCTGATCAACGCCTCCAGCCGGTCACATTCACGACCCAGCCGTGGCCAGAGCTTTTCACGCTCGGCAGGCTCCGCGCGTTCCGCCAGCGCCAGAGCGATGCGCAACCGGGCCAGCGGTGAGCGCAGTTCATGAGACACATCGCGCAGCAACTGGCGCTGGCTGCCAATCAGGCTTTGCAGGCGCGCACCCATGCGGTTGAAGTCCTTGGCCAGCACGCCGAATTCGTCACGGCGGTTGGCCAGCTGTCCGAGGCTGTGCTGTTGATAGCTGGTTTGCCCCAGGTCGTACACTGCGCCGCGCAGGCGGCTCAGCGGTCGGGTAATCGACAGCGTCACGAACAGGCTGAACAGGGTCAGCACCACCAGGGCAATGCCCAGCGCGCTCAACGGCCACATCAGACTCTGACGGTGCCACTCGTCGAGCTCCGGGTGCGGAACGCGGTAGATAAACAGGTAGGTTTCGCCGGTCTTCGGGCTGCTGTACTCGGTGGCCAGGCGGCGCCAGGGCAGTTTGCGCCCCTGATCGTCGTCTTCCCGCTGCCGCGCTTCCAGGGCTGCGGCGCGGGGCGGGAAGGTGCCGCGCACCATCGGCTCGCCGCTGTCGCTGAGCACTTGCGTGTCGATACGATTGCGTCGTTTGATGTCCTGAAGAAATTCCTGAGCGTTATCCGCGCCCTTGTCCTCGAAGCGTTGCGTCCACTGTTCGGGCAACGAGTTGAGCACCGGATGACGACTGAGGATCCACGCATCCTGATTGAGCATATGCCCCATGAGCACCGACAGGCCGCCTACCAGAGCGATGGCCAGCCAGAAGCTGGCCAGGATTCGCCAGAACAATGAACGCACGGGATTTCCTCGGTCTCAGTAAAAAAGCCCGGCATGCGCGCGCATGCCGGGTTGTGTTCAACTCACCGGGCCGCGAGGCCTGATGGTTACAGCGTTTTTGCTGCTTTTGCCGCTTTCCAGGCCTTGAACTCGGCCCATTCGGCGCGACGCTCATCTTCTTTCTTCTTGATTTCGTCAAACAGCTTCTGCTGGTCAGGCCTCAGCAGTGCACGAACTTCGCTGTCGGTCTTGGAGCGTTTGGCTTCGATTTCGTCGTGCATTGCTTTCTGGTCGGCAGCAGGCATTTTTTCCAGGTAGCTTTGAGTGATTTCGCGGCGCTCATGCTTTTGCTCGCGCATCAGGCGTTCGATCTGCTGACGCTGTTCACGTGTCAGGTCCAGCTCAGCCATCGGTCCCATCGGGCCAGGGCCGCGATCCATACGTGGGCCAGGGCCTGGGCCGCGGTCATCGCGATCCATGTGCATGGCAGGTCCGTCAGCATCCGGGCCACCGGCAGGTGGTGCTGGTGGTGCAGCCATGGCAATGGTCGGCAGGGCAGTGGCAAACATCAAAGCGATCAGGGTCTTGCGCATTGTGTATCTCCTTGTCTCTAGTGCGGCTCGATGCCGATGAGCCCAGTTTAGGGAGATCAAGGTCAAGCGCAGTCAGCGCTTGGTAAAGCTTGTGTAAGGGCAGCTGCAAGTTGTCAGCTTCAAGCTTCAAGCCAGAAGCGCTCTGCTTGTAGCTTGCAGCTTGTAGCTGCTCAAAGAGCATAATAATAGCCGCGGCTGCGCAGTGCGACGATGCGCGGGCGGCCGTCGGCGTGCGGGCCGATTTTCTTGCGCAGGTTGCTGACGTGCATGTCCAGACTGCGGTCGTACAGGGTCAGTTTGCGGCCCAGGGCCAGTTGCGCCAGTTCCTGCTTGTCCAACGGCTCGCCGGGCTGGCGCATCAGCGCTTCCAGCAAACGGCTTTCGGACACGGTGAGGGTCAGTTCCTTCTCGTCGACACTGACCACGCCGCGCATCGGGCTGAAAGTCAGGTCGCCCAGTTCGAGCTGGCTGGACGACGCCACCGGATGGCTGCGGCGCAGCACGGCGCGCAGGCGGGCGGTGAGTTCGCGAGGGTCGCAGGGCTTTGCCAGGTAGTCGTCAGCGCCCAGCTCCAGACCCAGAATACGGTCCAGCGGCTCGCCGCGTGCCGAGAGCATGACCACCGGCAGGTCAGGGTGTTCGGCGCGTAATTGCTTGAGCAATTCCAGACCACTGCCATCGGGCAGCATCACGTCCAGCACCACGGCCGCCGGGGCAGCGTCGGCCAATGCCTTGCGCGCGCTGTTCCCGTCGTGACAGGCGCGTACCTGAAAGCCTTCCTGGCTCAGCCAACTGCTCAGCAGTTCGCACAGCTCCTGATCATCATCAATTAGTAACAGCTCGCTCATGACTCACTCAATTGGCCACTACCGGGGTGCAGCGTGACTCTGCCTCGATCAGAAAGCAGAGCTGTTAAGAAGTCGGTCGGGCAGGCTCAGGGCATAACCTGCTTGAACGGCTTGACCACGACGTTGGCGTAGACGCCTGCGGCCACGAACGGATCGGCTTCGGCCCACGCCTTGGCGGCGCTTTGCGATTCGAACTCCGCAACGATCAGGCTGCCGCTGAAACCGGCAGCGCCCGGGTCGTTACTGTCGACTGCCGGGTGTGGACCGGCCAGCACCAGACGGCCTTCATCCTTGAGCGCGTTGAGGCGCTCCAGGTGTGCCGGGCGAACGCTGAGGCGTTTTTCCAGCGAGTTTTCGACGTCGGTGGCGATGATTGCGTAGAGCATGTCAGTCCTCGGATTTGGGCGTATTGGGAGTGGTGTCATGCAGGTGGCGTGACAGGTAGATCCCCTGGCCGACCAGGAAGATCAGGGTCATGCCCAGACTGCCGAATACTTTGAAGTCGACCCAGAATTCCTGATAAGTGAACGCCACATACAGGTTGGCTGCGCCACAGAACAGGAAGAATATGATCCAGGCGATGTTGAGCCGCGTCCAGATCGCCGCCGGCAGGGTCAGTGCATGACCCATGATGCGCTGGATAAGCGGACGGTCGCCGATGAAATGACTGCCGGCGAAGGCGACTGCAAACAGCCAGTTGACCACCGGCGCTTTCCATTTAAGGAAGGTTTCGCTGTGGAAGGCCAGGGTCAGGCTGCCGAACACCAGGCACGCCACCAGGGTGAGCCACTGGCTTTTTTCCAGCTTGCGCTGTTTGACGTAGAGAATGCCGTAGACCACCACCGAACTGATGATCAGCATCGCCGTTGCACTGAAAATGCCGCCTACCATATAGGTATTGCCGAGGATATCCACGGCACGCGGCTCGGTTTTGTAAACGATGAAGAACAGCAGCAGCGGGATGAAGTCGATGAATTGTTTCACAATGGCAGCCAGAAGCAGGATGTGGCGGCATAATAACAAACATCAATGAACACGAAAGCATCACTATGAATGTAGACCTGCACTGCCACAGCACCGCTTCCGACGGGGCGCTCTCGCCCACGGCACTGGTTGCGCGTGCTCATGAAAACGGCGTGCGCGTCCTTTCGCTGACCGACCATGACACCCTCGAAGGGCTTGAAGAGGCCCGTGCGGCCGCGCATTCATTGGGTATGCAACTGGTCAACGGGGTGGAGCTGTCCTGCACTTGGGGCGGGGCGACCATTCATATTCTGGGGTACGGATTCGATACCCGGGCCCCGGCGCTGACCGAAGCCATCAGCCGTTTGCACGAAGGACGCTGGCTGCGTGCGGAAGAAATCAGCCGCAAACTGGCGATCAAAGGTATGCCAGGGGCGCTGGAAGGCGCGCGCGCGATTCAGCAGGAGCTGGGTGACAGCGGTAATGCGCCTGCGCGTCCGCACTTTGCCGACTTCATGGTGCGCTCGGGCTTCGTCAAGGATCGCGCCGAGGCATTTCGCAAATGGCTGGGCGCGGGCAAACTGGGCGATGTGAAACAGCACTGGCCGACGCTGGAAGACACGGTCGCCACCTTGCGGGCGTCGGGTGCATGGGTCAGCCTCGCACATCCTTCACATTATGACTTTACCCGCAGTAAACGGCGTAAACTGGTCGGCGATTTCGTCCAGGCCGGTGGGCACGCCATAGAAGTGGTCAATGGCATGCAGCCTGCCGATCAGGTCGGCACCCTGGCCATCCTTGCCCGCGAGTTCGGTCTGCTGGTTTCCGCCGGCAGCGACTTCCACGGTCCTGGCACCTGGGGCGAAATCGGCACTTATCGCCCCGTGCCTGAAGATCTACCGCCTTTGTGGTGCAGATTCAAACATGAACAGCCTACTGCCTCCGTCTGAACAGGAAGTAATCGTGAGTCAATTTTTCCAGGTCCATCCGGAAAACCCGCAGCCGCGCCTGATCAAACAGGCCGCTGAAATCATCAAGGCCGGCGGGCTGGTGGTGTACCCGACAGATTCGTCCTATGCACTGGGTTGCCAGATCGGTGACAAGAGCGCCATCGAGCGTATCCGCCGCCTGCGCCAGCTGGACGACAAGCACAACTTCACCCTGATGTGCTGTGATCTGTCGCAACTGGGGCTGTTTGCCAAGGTCGACACCGGCGCGTTCCGCGCACTGAAGGCGCACACGCCAGGGCCATACACCTTCATTCTCAACGCCACCCGCGAGGTGCCGCGTCTGGTGCTGCACCCCAAGCGCCGCACCATCGGCCTGCGTGTGCCAAGCCATCCCATCGCCCAAGCCCTGCTGGAGCAATTGGGCGAGCCGCTGATGAGCGTCAGCCTGATCATGCCGGGCGACAGCGTGCCGCTCAGCGACCCCTATGAGATGCGCCAGGTTCTCGAGCATCAGGTCGACCTGATCATCGATGGCGGGATCGGCGGTATTTCGGCGTCCACGGTCATTAACCTGGCTGAGGGTGAACCCCAGATCGTTCGGGTTGGTTGCGGTGATCCGACGCCTTTCGGTGAACGCGCCTGATGACAGCCGTCGAGTCGGTGGACAGCCAGGCAGACGCCCAGCAGGAACTGCCGTTCGCGCTGGTCTACGGGCGTGCTGTCACGCAGATGCCGCTGGACCTGTACATCCCGCCCGACGCGCTGGAGGTTTTTCTCGAAGCGTTCGAAGGGCCGCTCGACCTGCTGCTGTACCTGATCCGTAAACAGAACATCGACATCCTCGATATTCCCGTGGCCGAGATCACCAAGCAGTACATGGGTTACGTCGAGCTGATGAAAACCGTGCGGCTGGAGCTGGCTGCCGAGTATCTGGTCATGGCCGCCATGCTGGCCGAGATCAAATCGCGCATGCTGTTGCCGCGTTCGGCGGAAGTCGAAGAGGAAGAAGGCGATCCGCGCGCCGAGCTGATTCGCCGCTTGCAGGAGTACGAGCGCTTCAAGGCCGCCGCCGAGGGCATCGATGGCCTGAGCCGGGTGGGGCGCGATGTCATCGTGCCAAAACTGGACGCTCCAGAAGCCCGTGCACGCAAGTTGCTGCCGGATGTCAGTCTCGAAGAAGTGCTGATGTCGATGGCCGAAGTGCTGCACCGCGGCGACATGTTCGAAAGCCACCAGGTCAGCCGCGAGGCACTGTCCACCCGCGAGCGCATGAGCGATGTGCTGGAACGTCTCAAGGGCGGCGGTTTTGTGCCGTTCGCCGAGCTGTTCACTGCCGAAGAAGGGCGTCTGGGTGTGGTCGTGACGTTTATGGCGGTGCTTGAGCTGGTCAAGGAGTCCCTTGTCGAGCTGGTCCAAAACGAGCCCTTTGCGGCGATCCATGTCCGGGCGCGAGCCGAGTAGAGCTAAAACACACCCATGAATCTCAACGAACCTCGCGAACTGGCCCCGTTGCTTGAAGCATTTCTGCTGGCCTCCGGAAAACCGCAGACGCTGGAGCGGCTGTATGAGCTGTTCGAGGAAGGCGAGCGCCCTGAACCTCCGGTGTTCAAAAAGGCACTCGAGGTGCTGCGCAAGTCCTGTGAGGGGCGCGCCTTCGAGCTCAAGGAAGTGGCGTCGGGTTATCGTCTGCAGATTAGTGACCGCTTTTCGCCGTGGGTCGGGCGGTTGTGGGAAGAGCGGCCGCAGCGTTACTCCCGGGCCATGCTGGAAACCCTCGCGCTGATCGCCTACCGCCAGCCGATCACGCGGGGCGAGATCGAAGATGTGCGCGGTGTCGCGGTCAACAGCCACATCGTCAAGACCCTGCTCGAGCGCGAGTGGATTCGCGTGGTGGGCTACCGTGATGTGCCCGGCAAACCGGCCATGTTCGCGACCACCAAGGGCTTTCTCGACCACTTCAACCTCAAAAGCCTCGACGAACTTCCGCCGCTGGCCGACCTGCGCGAAATGGAAACCGAGCCAGTGCTGGATTTCGAAGAGGCGCCGGTGCCTGCGCACCTGCAAGCCCTGGCCGACGCCAGCCTCGACCCGGACGCAGAGCCCGAAGCCCCGCGTGACGAAACCAGCTTCCGCAGCCTGCTGGTGGAACTGGACTCGATGGAGCAGGGCCTCAAGACCGACTTCGATGACCTGCTACGCGCGGAGCCAGAGCCTGAAGACGACAAAGGCGACGATGAGGTCTGATTGACTAGCGCTCCCACGCTGAAGCGTTCAGCGTGATACACAAGTCTCGTGGGAGCGAGCTTGCTCGCGAAGGCGATGGTGCAGGCTCGCTATTTTCGGATTCTGTAAGGGCCCTTTCGCGAGCAAGCTCGCTCCCACAAGACCTGTATGTAGCCATGAGCGCTCTGCGTCCTCTTGATACCTCGTCCTGGAGCGTGCGGAACGACAATCAGAACTGCCCTGCCAACGCCCGATGCACTTCGGTCGAATTCATACGCCAGCCCAGGGTCACATCTGA
Organism: Pseudomonas sp. P129; assembly: GCF_020312195.1. Taxonomy (NCBI): domain Bacteria; kingdom Pseudomonadati; phylum Pseudomonadota; class Gammaproteobacteria; order Pseudomonadales; family Pseudomonadaceae; genus Pseudomonas; species Pseudomonas sp. P129. The sequence goes on from NZ_JAGPYS010000001.1 coordinate 1,162,553, forward strand.
TACCACTCGCCACGAGATTCGCTGCCCATGAGTTCGACCAAGAACCCCTGCATCAGCCTGTGCAAGTTCGATGATGACATTTGTCTGGGATGCGGCCGCAGCAAGCGCGAAATCAAGTCCTGGAAGAAGCTCGACAAGGACGACAAACGCATGGTGCTCGATGAGTCTGCCAAGCGGCTGGCGAAGCTCAAGACCGCCGGTCGCAAAAAGAAGAAGTGATCCGGGCATTTGCCGCTGACGCCGGATGCGTAAACCGGCGCAGGGGCGTATGATGGCCGACCCTCGGCGATCAAGTGTCGCCCGGGCTTTCAAGTATTTCGCCTTGCCGCTATCCACAGCGCGCCGGGCACAGGTCTTGCCGGTTCTCGGCCAGCCCTGATTCGACACACCGGGAGGTGCCCAGATGAGTGAAAAAGACAAGCAGGACAGCCAGGAAATCGGACCCGCAGGCGAAAAGCTGCAGAAGGTTCTGGCGCGCATTGGCGTGGGTTCACGCCGTGACGTGGAAGCCTGGATTACCCAAGGCCGTATCAAGGTCAACGGCAAGGACGCGACCCTCGGTCAACGCGTCGACCTGCATGACGCCATCAGTGTCGATGGTCGCGTCATCAAGCGCGAAGAAGCGGCCGAAACGGTCCGTCGCGTCATCATGTACAACAAGCCCGATGGTGAAATCTGCACCCGTGACGACCCTGAAGGCCGTCCGACCGTGTTTGATCGTCTGCCGCGCCCGAAAGAAGGCCGCTGGATCAACATCGGTCGTCTCGACATCAACACCACCGGCCTGCTGATGTTCACCACCGACGGTGAACTCGCCAACCGCCTGATGCACCCGTCGTTTGAAATGGACCGTGAATACGCGGTTCGCGTGCGTGGCGAAGTCGATGACGACATGCTGCTGCGCCTCAAGAACGGTGTGATTCTCGAAGACGGTCCTGCGCGCTTCACCGATATCCAGCAGGCACCGGGCGGCGAAGGCTTCAACCACTGGTATCACTGCGTGGTGATGGAAGGCCGCAACCGCGAAGTACGTCGTCTCTGGGAATCCCAGGGGCTGGTGGTCAGCCGCCTGAAGCGCGTGCGTTACGGGCCGGTGTTCCTCAACTCCGACCTGCCGATGGGTCGCTGGCGCGAAATGAGCCAGTACGAAGTCGATATTCTGGCCGCTGAAGTCGGTCTGCAACCTGTGGCCCAGCCGCAGATGAATGCCAAGACCAAGGACAAGATGGAGCGTCTGCAGCGTCAATCGTCGCGCCCTCTGGGCAAAGGCGAGCGCGTTCGCACCTTGCGTCCGGCTGCTGGTGCTCCGGCGACCGGCGGCGAGCGCGCACCGCGTCAGCCACAAATCACCGGCAGCGAGCGTGATCGCCCGCGCGGTGGCGATTCGACTCAGCGTCCTTCGCCGCGCAAGGATTCGGGCAAGCCCGGTTCGCGCGCGCCGCGTCCGGCCGACAACAGCCGTGGCACGCCGGTCGCCGAGCGTCCGAGCGACATGAACAAGCGTCCGGCCAAGCCGGGCCCCAAGCGTGTCGGCATCAAGCTGGTCAACGATGATGCGCCGTCAGGCAAGCGTCGTGGCCCACCGGCAGGTTCAGGTCAGCGTCCGGGCTTCGGTCGTCGCAAGCCCGAGTGATCGCGCGGTGTGAATGAATGGCAGCGCCAGTCCACAGGGCTGGCGTTGTCGTTTTCGGCGCTCTGAAAAGTGCGGTCACACAGCCGCGGCACCTCGACCCCCCTGTTTTGAACCTCAGCCGGGATGCACGTGTACAATGCTGCGCTTTTTTCTGTGAAACAGTGCTGTTCAACGCTCCGGGCCATCCGCCTCGAACGCTGCAATTCTGTTGCGCCACGAGCGCAACAGGTTCTATTCCGTCACAGAACACGATCGATCAGGTGGCTATTGAATGAGTGAAACAACCTCACCCTCGGGCGAACTGAAACGTGGCCTGAAGAATCGACACATCCAGTTGATCGCCCTGGGCGGTGCTATCGGAACGGGCCTGTTTCTCGGCTCGGCGGGCGTGCTGAAATCAGCCGGGCCGTCGATGATTCTCGGTTATGCCATCTGTGGCTTCATCGCCTTCATGATCATGCGCCAGCTGGGCGAGATGATCGTCGAAGAACCGGTCGCCGGGTCGTTCAGCCACTTCGCCCACAACTACTGGGGCGGTTTCGCCGGGTTTCTGTCGGGCTGGAATTGCTGGCTGCTGTACATCCTGGTCGGCATGTCCGAGCTGACTGCCGTCGGCAAATACATCCATTACTGGTTGCCGGACATCCCGGGCTGGGTATCCGCGGCAGCCTTCTTCGTGCTGATCAATGCCATCAACCTGACCAACGTCAAGGTCTTCGGCGAGACCGAATTCTGGTTCGCGATCATCAAGGTGGTGGCGATCATCGGCATGATTGCGTTGGGCAGTTACATGCTGGTCAGTGGCAGCGGTGGCCCGCAGGCCTCGGTCAGCAACCTCTGGGAGCATGGCGGATTCTTTCCCAATGGTGTCAGCGGTTTGGTGATGGCGCTGGCAATCATCATGTTCTCCTTCGGCGGCCTGGAAATGCTCGGTTTCACTGCTGCCGAAGCCGAACAGCCGAAGACCGTAATTCCCAAGGCGATCAACCAGGTCATCTACCGCATCCTGATTTTCTACATCGGCGCGCTGGTGGTCCTGTTGTCACTGACGCCGTGGGACAGCCTGCTGGCCAGCCTCAATGCGTCTGGCGATTCCTACAGCGGCAGCCCGTTCGTGCAGGTGTTCTCGATGCTGGGTAGCGACACGGCGGCGCACATCCTCAACTTTGTGGTGCTGACGGCAGCGCTGTCGGTCTACAACAGCGGCACCTACTGCAACAGCCGCATGCTGGTGGGTATGGCCGAGCAGGGTGATGCACCCAGGGCGCTGGCCCAGGTCGACAAACGCGGGGTGCCGGTCAAGGCGATCTTCGCCTCTGCCGCCGTGACACTGGTCGCGGTGCTGCTCAATTATTTCGTGCCGCAGCAGGCGCTGGAACTGTTGATGTCGCTGGTGGTGGCCACGCTGGTGATCAACTGGGCGATGATCAGCTACTCGCACCTGAAATTCCGCCAGCACATGAACCGCACCGCACAAGTGCCGCTGTTCAAGGCGCTGTGGTATCCCTATGGCAACTATGTGTGCCTGGCCTTCGTGGTGTTCATCCTCGGCATCATGCTGATGATCCCCGGCATCCAGATCTCGGTGTATGCGATCCCGGTGTGGCTGGCGGTGATGTGGGTCTGTTACCGGGCCAAAAACAGGCGTAGCGTTGTCGTGCCTGCCGAGTCTGGCAAATAGCCTTGTCTGTTTCCGAGAAGAAGAGACCCCGATGCTGGTGATTTCCAACAACGTTCATCTGCCCGACGCCGAGATCGAGTTGACCGCTATCCGTGCCCAGGGCGCGGGTGGGCAGAACGTCAACAAGGTCTCCAGCGCCGTGCATTTGCGTTTCGACATCAACGCCTCGTCGCTGCCGCCGTTCTACAAGGAGCGGCTGCTGGCGTTGAGTGACAGCCGGATCACCAGCGACGGCGTGATCGTGCTCAAGGCTCAGCAGTATCGAACCCAGGAGCAGAACCGTGCCGATGCCTTGCTGCGCCTGAGCGAGCTGATCGTCAACGCGGCCAAGGTCGAAAAGAAACGCCGCCCGACACGCCCGACCCTCGGCTCCAAGACCCGGCGCCTGGAGTCCAAGAGCAAGCGCGGCTCGATCAAGGCCGGACGCGGGAAAGTGGATTTCTGAGGTGTTTTTCAGTCTCGTGCCACGCAGTGCTCAGCGCTATACAAAAGTCTACGCTTGATTCTGGCCGCAGGCCGTGGGAGCGAACTTGTTCGCGAAAGGGCCCGTACAGTCGCAGAAATTTTGGCGTTCAAAACAATGTCTTCGCGAACAAGTTCGCTCCTACAAAAGCCCCGTTCCCACGCTCGAACGTAGGAGCGAACTTGTTCGCGAAAGGGGCCGTACAGTCGCGGAAGATTTGGCGTTCAAAACAATGTCTTCGCGAACAAGTTCGCTCCTACAAAAGCCCCGTTCCCACGCTCGAACGTAGGAGCGAACTTGTTCGCGAAAGGGCTCGTACCGTCGCGGAAGATCTGGCGTTCAAAACAATGTCTTCGCGAACAAGTTCGCTCCTACAAAAGCCCCGTTCCCACGCTCGAACGTAGGAGCGAACTTGTTCGCGAAAGGGCTCGTACCGTCGCGGAAGATCTGGCGTTCAAAACAATGCCTTCGCGAACAAGTTCGCTCCTACAAAAGCCCCGTTCCCAAGCTCGAACGTAGGAGCGAACTTGTTCGCGAAAGGGCCCGTACAGTCGCAGAAGATTTAGCGTTCAAAACAATGTCTTCGCGAACAAGGTCGCTCCTACAAAAGCCCCGTTCCCACGCTCGAATGTAGGAGCGAACTTGTTCGCGAAAGGGCTCGTACCGTCGCGGAAGATCTGGCGTTCAAAACAATGCCTTCGCGAACAAGTTCGCTCCTACAAAAGCCCCGTTCCCACGCTCGAACGTAGGAGCGAACTTGTTCGCGAAAGGGCCCGTACCGTCGCGGAAGATTTTGCGTTCAAAACAATGTCTTCGCGAACAAGTTCGCTCCTACGCCCTGCGGGCAGCAGCCTGAAAACTCTGCTTTCCGGGCTCTTCAGGACCTGTATGACTATGAGCACCGATCATTACTGGCGCAGCACCTGCGCCTGTTTGTACAGATAAACGCTCAACGCCAGCCCGGTGAGTGACGCCAGTGCCGCGAACAGGAAGATCGAGACGAAGCCGAAACCGGCGGCAATGGCGCCTGCCAGTGGCCCGGTGATGCCCAGTGACAGGTCGATGAACAGCGAGTAGGCGCCCACTGCCGCGCCCCGGCTCGACGCCGGGACCAGATTGACCGCTTCCACGCCCAGCGCCGGGAATACCAGCGAGAATCCGAAGCCGGTCAGCGCCGCGCCAGCCAGCGCCAGGTCCGGAGTGGGTGCCAGCCACAGCAGCAACAGCCCCAGGCTTTCCACGGACATGCAGACAATCGCCACTCGAAAGCCGCCCAGGCGATTGATCAGGTTGCCGAACAGCAGGCGCGCGGCGATGAAACTGCCACCAAACAGCGTCAGGCACAGCGCGGCATTCGGCCAGTGGTTGCTCGCGTAGTACAGGGTGATGAACGTCGCGATAGTGCCGAAACCGATACCGCCCAATGCCAGGCCCATGCCATGCGGAAACACTCGCCCCAGCACATGCATGAATGGCAGTCGCTCACCCTGCACAATAGGCGCCGGCTCTTTATGCCAGGTCAGGTACAGGCCCAGCCCGCACAGCAGCATGATGCTCACGCCCACTGTCCACAGGCCGAGTTCGTCAACCATCCACACGCCCAGTGGCGCACCGATGGCCAGCGCGCCGTAGCTGGCGATGCCATTCCAGGAAATGACCTTGGCGGTGTTCTGTGCGCCGACCCGGCCGATGCCCCAGCCAATCGAACCAGAACCGACCAGGCTTTCCGCAGCACCGAGGATCACCCGGCCAATCAGCAGAATCACCAGGCTCGCCATCGGCCAGCTGTCCAGCCACACCGGCACCAGCATGAACACACCGCTCAGCCCGCAACCGGTCAGCCCGATCTGCACAGCTTTCTTGCTGCCCAGATTGTCGATGATGCGACTCGACCAGGGCCGACTGATCAGCGTGGCCAGGTATTGCACGCTGATGACCAGCCCGGCGATGACTGCACCAAAGCCCAGATCACTGTGGACATAGCCGGGCAGAACGGCGAGGGGAATGCCGATGTTCAGGTAGCCGATAAAGGTGAACATCACGATGGACACGACGGTCAGGGTAACGGCCATCGGGGTTTGCGGTGTGTTTTGCTGTGTCTCGGACATGGGGCGGGCTTTCGTTCTTTTGCGGGCATGGCGTTCGAGCGGGCAGGGAAAACCCTTAGCAAGCTCTCGAAGTGCTCATCATACCGATGCATCGGGCGATGCAGGTGCAACAGATTGAAATAAACCTGAATGGAGGGGCTATTTGTCCCTGGGGGCCACAAGGTGTGTGGTCACGAGAGCGGCCAAGGCGTTTTCCTGAGTACCGAAACGGGCGAGCAGGGCGCTCTGTTTTTCCGGGCTGAGGCGTGACCAGATCTCGATCATTTTCTCGGCGGTGCCAATCAGGGCGCTGGCTTGGGTTTCAGTGAAGTCGCTCATAAAAATCTGCTGTTTGCCTGTTGCTGGTTTTCCAGGCGTATTGAAAACCGGCAAAACCGTTTTTCGATACGCCTGAAAACAATCGCCTTCAGTCTTTGCTTCCGGCTTTCTGGCTGTCTTGAGCCGAGGGTGCTGCTTTCATTGCGACAGGTTGACCAAGCTCTTGCTGAGCCAGAGTCGACTGTTGTGGTTCCTGTTGGCCTGGTGGGAAGTTAGGGATTTCATGCATCGTCGTCGCTCCTCGCAAGGGGTTGCAGATAGAACCGTGCTTTAAAAAGCCTGCGCAGGATAACCCACTGAAAATGACAATCAGGATATTTTTTTACCCTGATTGCCCTGATCGTGAAACAAAATCGCGTTTTTACTGTCCGGCTTTTCACCTTGCGAGGTGCTGAGCAGCTTGATTTCATTGGGCCGGACCGCTCTGGCAAGGTCCATGGCCCGCCAATCATTTTATTTTCGGCCTTCTGCGCCCTTGGCCACTTTGTCAGTGCGCGCCGCCATGATGAAGTCGTTGCGGTGCAGGCCCTTGATCGAGTGGCTCCACCAGGTCACGGTCACCTTGCCCCACTCAGTCAGCAGGCCGGGATGATGGCCCTCCGCTTCGGCAATCTCACCCACTGCGTTGGTGAACGCCAGCGCCCATTTGAAATTCTTGAACAGAAAGACTTTTTCCAGCTGCATCACCGCGTCGCGGACCTCGATGTTCCAGTCCGGGATCTGCCTGAGCAGTTCCGGCAATTCGGCTTCGCTGACCTGCGGCGCATCGGCACGGCAGGCTTCACAGTGAGCTTGATTCAAGGTGGTCATAAGCAGAGGGTCCTTTTCGGAGAGCGGGCCGAATGTCAGGCGGCGTGGCTTTTGGTTTTAGGTGGAAACTTGGGCGCGTGCAAGCCCAACTGCATGCCTTGCCCGACCAGCGCCATGATGTCCTGCTGCGCCAGGTCGAACAGGCACTTCAGATCCGGCAGGACAAAGTACAGCGGTTGCAGAATGTCGATGCGATAAGGCGTGCGCATCGCTTCAAGCGCATCGAAAGGCTGGTGTTCGGGGGCTGACGACAAGCTGTACAGCGCTTCCTTCGGCGAAGAAAGAATACCGCCGCCGTAGATTTTCCGCCCCTGCGGGGTATCGACCAGGCCGAACTCGATGGTCATCCAGTACAGCCGGGCCAGGTACACGCGTTGTTCCTTGCTCGCGCTCAGGCCGAGTTTGCCGTAGGTGTGGGTAAATTCGGCAAACCACGGATTGGTCAGCAGCGGGCAGTGGCCAAATATTTCATGAAAGATGTCCGGTTCCTGCAGGTAGTCCAGTTCTTCTGCGCTACGGATGAACGTGGCCACCGGGAAGCGCTTGCTGGCCAGCAGTTCAAAAAACGTCTGGAAGGGGATCAGCGCAGGCACTCGCTCGACCTGCCAGCCCGTGGTCGCGCCCAGAACCTTGTTGATTTCGCCTAACTGAGGAATGCGATCAAGCGGCAGGCCCAGTTGCTCGATGCCGTCCAGATACTCCTGGCAGGCACGCCCGTCGACGATCTCCATCTGCCGGGTGATCAGGGTGTTCCATACCGCATGTTCGTCCGCCGTGTAATCGATGAAACCCGAAGCGTCCGGCTCGCGTGCCACGTAAAGCGTCTGGGCCATGCTGATGTCCTCGAAAGGCTGCTGTTTTTAAAGTGTTCTTGTAAAAGCCTGTGTTCAGGAATAACCCGGTTTCGAGGGCGCGTCAGCGGCGGTGAGCAGGGCCGTGCGAGGGTTTGATCACTGGTTCGTAACGAAAAGTTTACGCTTGCGATGGGTGAGGCCTGAAATCAGTCCTCCTGCCGCTCGCGAAGCGTGCGTGCGTAACGTATTGTTGACATTAATTTTGCCGCCTCATAAAAAACTACCCTCACAGGGGCAACGACTCATGCGCATCAAGGTGCACTGCCAGAACCGCATCGGCATTCTTCGCGACATTCTCGATCTGCTGGTGGCTTACGGCGTCAACGTGGCGCGCGGTGAAGTGGGGGGTGAGCACGGTGACGCGATCTATCTGCATTGCCCGAACCTGATCAACCTGCAGTTCCAGGCCCTGCGCCCGAAGTTCGAGGCGATCACCGGGGTATTCGGCGTCAAGCGTGTCGGGCTGATGCCCAGCGAGCGCCGGCACATGGAGCTCAATGCCTTGCTCGGCGCGCTGGAATTTCCGGTGTTGTCCATCGACATGGGCGGGGCTATCGTTGCGGCCAATCGTGCCGCTGCGCAATTGCTGGGTGTGCGGGTCGATGAAGTGCCGGGCATGCCCTTGTCGCGTTACGCCGAAGATTTCGACCTGCCTGAACTGGTGCGCGCCAGCCAGTCGCGGATCAACGGCCTGCGGGTCAAGGTGTGCGGCGATGTGTTTCTTGCCGATATCGCGCCCCTGCAATCGGAGCATGACGACAGCGAGGCCATGGCCGGGGCCGTGCTGACGCTGCACCGCGCTGATCGGGTCGGCGAGCGCATCTACCATGTGCGCAAGCAGGAGTTGCGCGGCTTCGACAGTATCTTTCAGAGCTCGAAGGTCATGGCCGCTGTGGTTCGCGAGGCGCGGCGCATGGCGCCCCTCGATGCGCCGCTGCTGATCGAGGGTGAGACCGGCACCGGCAAGGAATTGCTGGCCCGCGCCTGCCACCTGGCCAGCCCGCGCGGCCAGTCACCGCTGATGGCGCTCAACTGCGCCGGGTTGTCGGAGTCGATGGCCGAGATCGAGCTGTTCGGCTATGACCCCGGCGCGTTCGAAGGTGCGCGTGCGGAAGGGCGGCTGGGGCTATTGGAGCTGACCGCGGGCGGCACGCTGTTTCTCGATGGCGTGGGCGAGCTGAGTGCCCGCATGCAGGCCAAGCTGCTGCGCTTCATTCAGGACGGCAGTTTTCGCCGGGTCGGCAGCGACGAGGACATGTTTCTCGATGTGCGGGTGATGTGTTCGACCCAGGTCGATCTCTCGGAGCTGTGCGCCAAGGGCATGTTCAGGCAGGACCTTTATCATCGCCTTAACGTGCTTTCACTGCATATACCCCCACTGCGCGACTGTCTGGACGGTCTTGAGCCGCTGGTGGAGCATTTCCTCGATCAGGCCAGCCGGCAGATCGGCTGTGCGCTGCCCGGCATATCACCTGCGGCCATCAAACGCCTTGGTCAGTACCACTGGCCCGGTAATGTGCGGCAATTGGAAAATGTATTGTTTCAGGCCGTATCGCTGTGTGACGGCGGCAAGGTGCAGGCCGAGCATATTCGTTTGCCGGACTACGGCATGCGACAGGGGTTGAGTGAGGTGTCGCTGGAGGGCGGGCTGGGCGCTATTATCGGGCGCTTTGAAAAGTCGGTGCTGGAACAACTCTATGCGCAATATCCCAGCAGTCGCCAATTAGGCAAACGCCTGGGAGTGTCTCATACAACAATTGCCAACAAGTTGCGCGACTATGAAGTGGGGCGCGAATCAGATCCGCATTCAACGGATAAATAACTCGCTCATTGATAGTTCCGTCACCCACTTCGTGCATGCGCCTCGCACCTTATATAGCGGCGAGGCTATAGCGGCGAGGCGTCGTGCACAGGTTGCAACGGCAAGAAGCCTCAACCGTTGCTGCAGCCGTTGCCCATCACCTGATAGCCCATGGTGTGGCGTGCGCCCTGCGAATCTTCATACACCATCCGCGCCGGGACCACTTCGCAGACATTGGGTATCTGGCTGATGGAAATAACCCGAGCGATATCCAGATGAGTGCCGTAGGTATATTGCTCGACACGCGCCTGTTGCGCAGCCACTTTGGTCTGCGATTCTTCGGCCATGGCCAGACTACTGACGCCGCACAGGGCCAATGCCACTAATAAGACTTTCATTGTCGTTTACCTTTTTGAAAGTGAGCGCCGTCGCATCACGTTTTTGACGTCATGGGCTCAGGCGGTCTGATACGTTTTTCGAGTTGGAACAACACTGCGTGGGGGCAGTTGATGTCTGCCTTGTTGGCGGATCGAATTCTATGCCTGTTGTGACAGCGCATATATAAAGACTTTGGATAAGCGCTTTTATCAAAATGGTAATAATCTTGAGGGCAGCTGCAAGCTGCAAGCTGCAAGCTGCAAGCTTCAAGCTTCAAGCTTCAAGCTTCATGCTTGCGGCTTGCGGCTCCGGCCCCGGCCCCGGCCCCGCCCGGTAATACCAACGTCGAATGGCCCCTGCGGGTGGGGCGGGATACAACAGGGGCATAAAACAACAACTATCCACCGAGGTAACCAAGATGAGTGCAGCTTCCCTGTACCCCGTCCGCCCAGAAGTCGCAGCGACTACGCTGACGGATGAAGCGACCTACAAGGCCATGTACCAGCAGTCGGTGGTCAACCCTGATGGTTTCTGGCGTGAACAGGCTCAGCGCCTCGACTGGATCAAACCTTTCAGTGTGGTCAAACAGACCTCGTTCGATGATCACCGTGTCGATATCAAATGGTTCGCCGACGGCACGCTGAACGTTGCCTACAACTGCCTGGATCGCCATCTGGAAGAACGCGGCGACAGCATCGCCATTATCTGGGAGGGCGACGACCCTTCCGAGCATCGGGAAATCACCTACCGCGAACTGCACGCCGAAGTGTGCAAGTTCGCCAACGCCCTGCGTGGCCAGGATGTGCACCGTGGCGACGTCGTGACGATCTACATGCCGATGATCCCCGAAGCTGTGGTCGCCATGCTGGCATGCGCCCGGATCGGTGCGATTCACTCGGTGGTGTTCGGCGGTTTCTCGCCCGAAGCACTGGCTGGCCGGATCATCGATTGCAGTTCCAAAGTGGTCATCACTGCTGACGAAGGTCTGCGTGGCGGCAAGAAGACTGCGCTCAAGGCCAACGTCGACCGCGCCCTGACCAACCCGGAAACCAGCAGCGTGCAGAAGGTTATCGTCTGCAAGCGCACCGGGGGCGAGATCGAATGGAACCGTCACCGTGATATCTGGTACCACTCGCTGCTGGAAGTGGCGTCCAGCACCTGCGCGCCGAAAGAGATGGGCGCCGAAGAGTCGCTGTTCATTCTCTACACCTCGGGCTCGACCGGTAAACCCAAGGGCGTGTTGCACACCACCGCAGGTTACCTGCTGTATGCCGCGCTGACCCACGAACGCGTGTTCGACTACCGGCCGGGTGAAGTTTACTGGTGCACCGCCGACGTCGGCTGGGTCACCGGGCATAGTTACATTGTCTACGGGCCTCTGGCCAACGGTGCGACCACGCTGCTGTTCGAAGGCGTGCCGAACTATCCGGACATCACCCGCGTGTCGAAGATCATCGACAAGCACAAGGTCAATATCCTCTATACCGCGCCGACCGCGATTCGCGCCATGATGGCTGAAGGCACCAAGTCCGTTGAAGGTGCCGACGGTTCCAGCCTGCGCCTGCTGGGTTCGGTGGGCGAGCCGATCAACCCGGAAGCCTGGGCCTGGTACTACAACACAGTCGGCAAGCAGAGCTGCCCGATCGTCGATACCTGGTGGCAGACCGAAACCGGTGGCATTCTGATCAGCCCGTTGCCAGGTGCGACCGCCCTTAAGCCGGGCTCGGCGACACGTCCGTTCTTCGGCGTGATTCCGGCGCTGGTGGACAACCTGGGCAACCTCATCGAGGGCGCTGCCGAGGGCAACCTGGTGATCCTCGATTCGTGGCCGGGCCAGTCGCGCTCGCTGTACGGCGATCACGACCGTTTCGTCGACACCTACTTCAAGACGTTCCGCGGCATGTACTTCACCGGTGACGGTGCCCGTCGTGACGAGGACGGTTATTTCTGGATCACCGGGCGTGTGGACGACGTGCTCAACGTTTCCGGCCACCGCATGGGCACGGCTGAAATCGAAAGCGCGATGGTTGCGCACCCGAAAGTCGCCGAGGCTGCTGTGGTCGGTGTGCCGCATGACCTGAAGGGGCAGGGCATCTACGTCTATGTGACCCTCAACGGCGGTGAAGAGCCGAGTGACGCGCTGCGCACTGAATTGCGCAACTGGGTACGCAAGGAGATCGGCCCGATTGCCTCGCCTGACTTCATTCAGTGGGCGCCCGGCCTGCCGAAGACCCGTTCAGGCAAGATCATGCGCCGTATCCTGCGCAAGATTGCGACTGCCGAGTACGATGCGCTGGGTGACATCTCCACCCTGGCCGACCCGGGCGTGGTGCAGCATCTGATCGATACGCACAAGACCATGAACGCTGCCTGAGCGATCCTGTGACTGAAGCGCCCCGTTCGGTGAGAGCCGATCGGGGCGCTTTTGTTTCCAGGGGCTGAAGCGAGAAACGGGATATATATCGGGTTGTTACCGGTTTACACGGTGTGGCGCGCGGTGCTTCGTTGTGGGACATGTCCGGGCTTTCTGTGTAGGAAAGTACGACGCAGCAGGGCTTTAAAACCGCCATGTGGCACGCCGGGCTTGCCGGATTAAAAGGGTTTGCCAATAATGGGCGCACTTTTTGCTGTTATGACAGGTTAAGTCTGCGCTGCTGGATCAGCAGAAACAGGTCCCGTCAATACCGTGTAGCGGGTTTTCAGGTGCTTCTGTAACTAGTTGTCGCATTGAAGAAATATCGACTTTGAGCCTGTCGTTAAAATGCCTCTCATTCGCCGGAGGGCTGTGAACCGCCAGCGCGGTGTCACGCATCCGGCGTCGCTCCTCCCCGAGATTGTCCTTTCGCACATTGGGCGCTTGCTCACTTTGCCATTTGTCGTGCTTTACCGATGGAGTCCCTGGAAATGAAAAAGCTCATGCTTATTGGCGCGATGGCGTTGTCCGTGCTCGCCCAGCCGATCTTTGCTGATGAAAAACCACTGAAAATCGGTATCGAAGCGGCTTACCCTCCGTTCGCGTCCAAGGCCCCGGATGGCAGCATCGTCGGCTTTGACTACGACATCGGCAATGCGCTGTGTGAAGAAATGAAGGTCAAGTGCACCTGGGTCGAGCAGGAATTCGACGGGCTTATCCCGGCGCTGAAAGTGCGCAAGATCGATGCGATCCTGTCGTCGATGTCCATCACCGACGACCGCAAGAAGTCCGTGGACTTCACCGGCAAGTATTACAATTCACCGGCGCGTCTGGTGATGAAGGACGGCACTACGGTCAGCGACAGCCTGGCTGAGCTCAAGGGCAAGAAGATCGGCGTACAGCGTGGCACGATTCACGAGCGTTTCGCCCGTGAAGTGCTGGCCCCGCAGGGTGTCGAAGTGACGCCGTACGGTTCGCAGAACGAAATCTATCTGGACATCAGTGCAGGGCGCCTTGACGGTACTATCGCCGACGCCACGCTGTTGCAGGACGGCTTCCTGAAAACCGACGCTGGCAAAGGCTATGCGTTCGTAGGCCCGTCGTTCTTCGATCCGAAATACTTCGGTGACGGCATCGGCATTGCCGTGCGCAAGGGCGACAAGGCAAACCTTGACCGTCTCAACGCCGCCATCGCCGCGATCCGCGCCAACGGCAAGTACAAGGCTATCCAGGACAAGTATTTCGACTTCGATATCTTCGGCAAATAAGTCGTCGCAACGAGATGGCGCAAACAGGGTTGCCTGGCTTGCGCCATTTTTATTCCACGCTTGAGGACCGCACATCATGTTGAAAGGTTACGGAGCTGTCATCCTCGAAGGTGCCTGGCTGACGTTGCAGCTGGCCCTGTCGTCGATGGCTCTGGCGATCGTTCTCGGTCTGATCGGCGTGGCGCTGAGACTGTCTCCGGTACGCTGGATCGCCTGGCTGGGCGATCTGTACAGCACGGTGATTCGTGGCATTCCCGATCTGGTCCTGATTCTGCTGATTTTCTACGGCGGCCAGGACCTGCTCAATCGCGTCGCCCCTTTGCTGGGGTTTGACGACTACATCGACCTCGATCCGTTGATGGCCGGCATCTGCACGCTGGGCTTCATCTTCGGCGCGTATCTCTCGGAAACCTTTCGCGGTGCGTTCATGGCCATCCCCAAGGGGCAGGCCGAGGCGGGCATGGCGTATGGCCTGAGCAGTGGCAAGGTGTTCTTCCGCATTCTGGTGCCGCAGATGATTCGTCTGGCGATTCCCGGTTTCACCAACAACTGGCTGGTGCTGACCAAGGCGACTGCGCTGATCTCCGTGGTCGGTCTGCAGGACATGATGTTCAAGGCCAAGCAGGCGGCCGATGCCACCCGCGAGCCTTTCACCTTCTTTCTGGCGGTTGCGGCGATGTACCTGGTGATCACCAGTGTGTCGCTGCTCGCCTTGCGTTACCTCGAAAAACGCTACTCGGTAGGCGTGAGGGCGGCTGACCTATGATCTTTGACTACAACGTGATCTGGGACAGTCTGCCGCTGTACTTCGGCGGGCTGCTGACCACCCTGAAGCTGCTGGCGATTTCGCTCGCTTTCGGGCTGCTGGCGGCATTGCCGCTGGGCTTGATGCGGGTCTCGAAAAACCCTTGGGTGAACATGCCGGCCTGGCTGTACACCTACGTGATTCGCGGCACGCCGATGCTGGTGCAGCTGTTCCTGATCTACTACGGGCTGGCCCAGTTCGACGCGGTGCGCGAAAGCTTTTTGTGGCCCTGGCTGTCCAGCGCCACCTTCTGTGCGTGCCTGGCATTCACCATCAATACCAGCGCCTACACGGCGGAAATCATCGCCGGCAGCCTCAAGGCCACACCAGCGGGTGAAATCGAGGCCGCGCGGGCCATGGGCATGTCGAAAGCCAAGATGTACCGGCGCATTCTGCTGCCCTCGGCCTTGCGCCGGGCACTGCCGCAGTACAGCAACGAGGTCATCATGATGCTGCAGACTACCAGTCTGGCGTCCATCGTGACCCTGATCGACATCACGGGCGCGGCCCGTACGGTCAACGCGCAGTTCTACCTGCCTTTCGAGGCTTATATCACCGCAGGTGTTTTCTATCTGGGCCTGACATTCATTCTGGTCCGGCTGTTCAAGATCGCCGAACGCCGCTGGCTGGGCTACCTCGCCCCACGGAAGGTCTGAAATGCAAAGAACCGATCATGTATTGCCGTGGAGCACCCTCGGCACCGAGCGCACGCTGAGTGTCTTTCGCTTCGGCACCGGCGAGCGCAAGGCTTACATCCAGGCCAGCCTGCATGCCGACGAACTGCCCGGCATGCGCACGGCCTGGGAGCTGAAAAAACGCCTGACCGAGCTGGAGCAGCAAGGCCTCCTCAAAGGTGTCGTCGAACTGGTCCCGGTGGCCAATCCGCTGGGCCTGGGGCAGTTGCTGCAAGGCGCGCATCAGGGCCGTTTCGAGTTCGGCAGTGGCAAGAACTTCAACCGTGACTTCACCGAACTGAGCGAGCCGGTCGCCGAGTTGCTGGAAGGTCAGCTGGGCGATGACCCGCGCGCCAATACCCGGCTGATTCGCCAGGCGATGAGCGCTGCGCTCGAAGGGCTGCCCGCGCCGCAGAGCGAATTGCAAGGCATGCAGCGCATCCTGCTCCGTCATGCCTGCGTAGCTGATGTGGTGCTCGATCTGCATTGTGATGCCGATGCTGCGCTGCACATGTACGCCTTGCCGCAGCACTGGCCACAATGGCGGTCGCTGTCGGCACATCTGAATATCCAGGTGGCGCTGCTCGCCGAAGATTCCGGTGGCAGCTCCTTCGATGAGGCCTGCTCGCTGCCGTGGTTGCGTCTTTCGCGGATTTTTCCGCAGGCGCAGATCCCGCTGGCCTGCCTCGCCACCACCCTTGAACTGGGCGGTCAGGCCGACACCGGCAAGCCGCAGGCAATCGCGCACGCCGAAGGTATTCTGGCGTTCCTCGCCAAGCAGGGCTTCATCAGTGGTGATTGGCCGCAGCCGGTGCACCAAGCCTGCGAAGGCTTGCCGTTCGAAGGCACCGAATTGCTCTATGCGCCGCACCCTGGTGTGGTGACGTTCCTGCGCGCTGCAGGCGACAGGGTCGAGGTGGGCGATCCGCTGTTCGAAGTGATCGACCCGCTGTCCGATCAGGTCAGTACCATTTGTGCGAATACTGCCGGGGTGTTGTTCGCCATCGAGCGGCTTCGTTACGCTCAACCCGGTTTCTGGCTGGCCAAGGTGGCGGGGCGCACGGCGCTGCGTCACGGACGTCTGCTCAGTGATTGACCGTACTGTGGAAACCCAAAGCATGAACAAACTGGAAGTGCAGGATCTGCACAAGCGCTATGGCAGTCACGAAGTGATCAAGGGCGTGTCCCTGACCGCCAAGGCCGGCGATGTCATCAGCATCATCGGCTCCAGCGGCTCGGGCAAAAGCACCTTTCTGCGCTGCATCAACCTGCTCGAACAGCCCCATGCCGGCAAGATCCTGCTCAACAACGAAGAGTTGAAGCTGGTGCCAAACAAGGAAGGCGGCCTGAAAGCTGCCGATGCCAAGCAGTTGCAGCGCATGCGTTCACGCCTGTCGATGGTGTTTCAGCACTTCAACCTGTGGTCGCACATGACTGCACTGCAGAACATCATCGAAGCGCCGGTCCATGTGCTGGGTGTGTCGAAAAAGGAAGCGCTGGAAAAGGCCGAACACTATCTGGCCAAGGTCGGTGTGTCCCATCGCAAGGACGCTTACCCTGGGCACATGTCCGGCGGTGAGCAGCAGCGTGTGGCGATTGCCCGCGCACTGGCGATGGAGCCCGAGGTCATGCTGTTCGATGAGCCGACCTCGGCGCTGGACCCGGAGCTGGTCGGTGATGTGCTAAAGGTCATGCAGGGCCTGGCTCAGGAAGGCCGCACCATGGTTGTGGTGACTCACGAAATGGGTTTTGCCCGTGAGGTCTCCAACCAGCTGGTTTTCCTGCATCAGGGCGTCGTTCTGGAACGTGGCAATCCGCGCGAAGTGCTGGCCAATCCGCAGACCGAGCGTTTGCAGCAATTCCTGTCCGGCAGCCTGAAGTGACGATCGGCAGCGCATGACGATGCCTTTTTATGGCAGAACAGGGCATGCTGCGCGACGCGCGACACGACCTGGATGTTCCAGATCGAGCTATCTTCCAAGGCTCGGCTTTTGCGGCAATACGTATCGGATCTCCCAATGACTGCCCATCGAATAGGTTTCCTCGTCTGGCCTGGCACCAGAGCCCTGACCCTGGCACTGGCCGAGGAAGCCTTGCGCGTTGCGCAGCGCGTTCACCCTGAAGTGGTCTATGAGCTGTCGTTTCTGCAGGCCGAGGCGGCGGAGCCAGCGGCGCTTGCCGGTGCGTGGCAGTTGCCGGGTGAGCCCTGGGCCGGGCGACTGGAGGGCTTTCAGAAGCTGTTTTTACTGGCTGACGAACCTCCGGCAGGCGTGGCCCCGGCGCTGGGCAGTGCGCTCAAGCAACTGGTGCGTGCCGGTTGTTCGATTGGCGGGCTGTCGGCGGGCGTCTATCCGCTTGCGCAACTGGGCCTGCTGGATGGCTACCGTGCCGCCGTGCACTGGCGCTGGCAGGACGACTTCGCCGAGCGCTTCCCCAAGGTCATCGCCACCAGCCATTTGTTCGATTGGGATCGGGATCGCCTGACCGCCTGTGGTGGCATGTCGGTGCTCGACCTGCTGCTGGCGGTGCTGTCCCGTGATCATGGGGCCGAACTGGCCGGGGCGGTGTCCGAAGAGCTGGTGGTCGAGCGTATTCGCGAAGGCGGCGAGCGTCAGCGCATTCCGCTGCAGAACCGTCTGGGCTCCAGCCATCCCAAGCTGACCCAGGCGGTGCTGTTGATGGAAGCCAACATCGAAGAGCCCTTGACCACCGACGAAATCGCCCAGCACGTGTGCGTGTCTCGTCGCCAACTGGAGCGGATCTTCAAGCAGTACCTCAACCGTGTACCCAGCCAGTATTACCTGGAACTGCGCCTGAACAAGGCGCGCCAGATGCTGATGCAGACCAGCAAGTCGATCATTCAGATCGGCCTTTCGTGCGGTTTTTCCTCGGGGCCGCACTTCTCCAGCGCCTACCGCAATTTCTTCGGTGCCACGCCGCGTGAAGACCGCAATCAGCGACGCAGCAGCAGCCCGTTCGAACTTTCCCCTGTGCCTGCCGAACGCGGTTGATTGTCTTGTCGCTATAGAAGTGCTGCCGCGACAGCTCAGGTCCAGACAGGCCGGCTTCAATCCGTTTAAACTGCGCCTTTGTGACGCAAATTGTCGCATTGCCGAAAACCTTGAAAAAACCCGGTTTTGCGCTGTAACAAGTTGTCGCCTGGCGGCAAGGCCGAACACAATTCAGTCCTTACAATCTTTCCATCGCTCGCCAGTTTCAGGCAGGCGTTCCTCATCAGGAGACTCCGATGTCCGTTGAGCATGCTGCGGTGCAACGCGCCGATTTCGACCAGGTAATGGTCCCCAATTACGCCCCGGCCGGGTTCATCCCTGTGCGCGGTTCGGGCTCCCGGGTCTGGGATCAGGCGGGGCGCGAACTGGTGGATTTCTCGGGCGGGATCGCCGTCAACGTATTGGGCCACTGCCACCCGGCGCTGGTCGGTGCCTTGACCGAGCAGGCCAATAACCTCTGGCATGTGTCCAACGTCTTCACCAACGAGCCGACCCTGCGTCTGGCGAAAAAACTGGTGGATGCGACGTTCGCCGAGCGCGTGTTCTTCTGTAACTCCGGTGCGGAAGCCAACGAAGCCGCCTTCAAGCTGGCACGTCGTGTGGCGCATGACCAGTACGGCCCGGAAAAGTACGAAATCATTGCGGCGCTGAACAGTTTCCATGGCCGTACCCTGTTCACCGTCAGCGTCGGTGGGCAGCCGAAGTACTCCGATGGTTTCGGGCCGAAGATCACCGGCATCAGCCATGTGCCGTACAACGACCTCGACGCACTGAAGGCCGCTGTGACCGACAAGACCTGTGCCGTGGTGCTGGAGCCGATTCAGGGCGAGGGCGGTGTTCTGCCGGGTCAGCTGGAATACCTGCAAGGTGCGCGCAAACTGTGTGACGAGCACAACGCCCTGCTGGTGTTCGATGAAGTGCAGAGCGGCATGGGCCGTAGCGGTCATCTGTTCGCCTACATGCATTACGGCGTGACCCCGGACATCCTTTCCAGCGCCAAGAGCATCGGCGGCGGTTTCCCGCTGGCGGCGATGTTGACCACTGAAAAGCTCGCCAGGCACTTTGCGGTCGGCGTTCACGGCACCACCTATGGCGGCAACCCGCTGGCATGTGCGGTCGGTGAGGCGGTGATCGACGTGATCAATACGCCTGAAGTGCTGGCTGGCGTACAGCGCAAGCATCAGCAGTTCAAGACCCGTCTGCAAAGCATCGGCCAGCAATACGGCGTGTTCAGCGAAGTGCGCGGTCTGGGGCTGCTGATCGGTTGCGTGTTGTCCGATGCCTGGAAAGGCAAGGCCAAGGATATCTTCAATGCGGCCGAGGCTCAGGACCTGATGATCCTGCAGGCCGGCCCTGACGTGATTCGTTTCGCGCCGAGCCTGGTGATTGAAGACGCGGACATCGAAGAGGGCCTGAACCGCTTTGAGCGCGCCATCGCCAAACTGACATCCTGACTCGCTTGCAGCCTTGCGGCGTCCGCCTGATGGCGGGTGCCGCACCTGTTTCCTGCGCCATGCGGCCTGACGCCGTGTGGTGCTTTTACTAGCGCCGGTCGTAAAGGCTGGTCGATCTACAAGGAGTGGCACCATGCTGGTAATGCGCCCTGCGCAAATGGCTGATCTGGCCGAGGTTCAACGCCTCGCTGCCGACAGCCCTATCGGTGTCACGTCCTTGCCCGACGATGCTGGCCGCCTGACCGACAAGATCGGCTCGTCGGAGGCGTCGTTTGCCGCCGAGGTCAGCTTCAACGGCGAAGAAACCTACTTCTTCGTGCTCGAAGACAGCGAAAGCGGCAAGCTGGTGGGCTGCTCGGGCATCGTGGCCTCGGCGGGCTACTCCGAGCCGTTCTACAGTTTTCGTAACGAAACCTTCGTGCATGCTTCCCGCGAACTGAAGATTCATAACAAGATTCACGTGCTGTCGCAGTGTCATGACCTGACCGGCAACAGTCTGTTGACCAGTTTCTACGTGGTCCCGGAGCTGGTCGGCACGGCATGGTCGGAGCTCAATTCGCGCGGCCGCCTGCTGTTTGTCGCCAGTCACCCCGAGCGCTTTGCCGATTCGGTGGTCACCGAGATCGTCGGTTACAGCGATGAGCAGGGCGACTCACCGTTCTGGGATGCCATCGGGCGCAACTTCTTCGATATCAATTACGCCGCTGCCGAACGCCTGTGCGGGCTGAAAAGCCGGACCTTCCTCGCCGAGCTGATGCCGCATTACCCGATCTACGTGCCACTGCTGCCCGACGCGGCGCAGGAAGCCATGGGGCAGGTGCATCCGCGTGCGCAGATCACCTTCGACATCCTCATGCGCGAGGGCTTTGAAACCGATCACTACATCGACATTTTCGACGGTGGGCCGACGCTGCATGCGCGGGTGTCCGGGATTCGCTCGATTGCCCAGAGCCGTCTGGTTCCGGTCAAGGTCGAGGCCGGGCAAAGCAGCGATGTCGGCAAGGGCGGGCGTCTGTATCTGATCGCCAATGGCCTGTTGCAGGACTACCGCGCGGTGCTGCTGGAACTGGACTGGGCGCCCGGCAGGCCGGTGGTGTTGAGCCTCCAGGCTGCCGATGCCCTGGGTGTTGGTGAAGGTGCCAGTGTGCGGATTGTCGCGGTCTGAACCGGACGTTCGATAGCCGATTAGCGAGTTTCAAGGCTCTCGATGAGCCGCTGAGGAGATAACATGATCGTTCGTCCTGTACGCAGCAGCGACCTGCCCGCGTTGATCGAGCTGGCGCGCAGCACCGGCGCCGGTCTGACGACCCTGCCCGCCAATGAGCAGCGTCTGGCGCACCGGGTAGGCTGGGCTGAAAAGACCTTTCGCGGCGAAGCCGAGCGCGGCGATGCCGATTACCTGTTCGTGCTGGAAGATGATGACGGCCGGGTGGTGGGCATTTCCGCCATCGCCGGAGCGGTCGGTCTGCGTGAGCCCTGGTACAACTACCGGGTCGGCCTGACCGTCAGCGCTTCACAGGAACTGAACATCTATCGGGAAATTCCGACCCTGTTCCTGGCCAACGACCTGACCGGCAATTCCGAGCTGTGCTCGCTGTTCCTGCACAGTGATTCGCGTAACGGCCTCAACGGCCGCCTGCTGTCCAAGGCGCGGATGCTGTTTATCGCCGAATTTCCCAAGCTGTTCGGCAACAAGATCATTGCCGAAATGCGCGGCATGTCCGATGAGCAGGGCCGTTCGCCGTTCTGGGAAAGTCTGGGGCGGCACTTCTTCAAGATGGAATTCAGCCAGGCCGATTACCTGACCGGCGTGGGCAACAAGGCATTCATCGCCGAGCTGATGCCCAAGTTTCCGTTGTACAGCTGCTTTCTTTCCGAAGACGCACGCAACGTGATCGGTCGGGTGCATGCCGACACCGAGCCTGCGCTGACCATGCTCAAGAGCGAAGGCTTTTCGTACCAGGGTTATGTCGACATCTTCGATGCCGGCCCGGCCATCGAGTGCGAGACCGGCAAGATTCGCGCAATCAAGGACAGCCAGGCGCTGGTGCTGGCCATCGGCACGCCAGGTGACGACGCTCCACAGTTCCTGATCTACAACCGCAAGCGTGAAGACTGCCGCATCACGGTAGGCGCTGCGCGTTTTGCTGCCGGCACGCTGGTCGTCGCTCCGCAGACTGCCAGGCGGCTGCGCATGAGTGCGGGCGACAATGTGCGCGCGGTGCCCTTGTCTGCGGCGCGGGAGGGCGTTTGATGAATAGCCTTTACATCGCAGGTGTGTGGCAGGACGGGCAGGGTGAGGTGGTCAATTCGCTGAACCCGGTGACCCAGCAGGTGCTGTGGTCCGGGCGTGGCGCGAGCGCCGCGCAGGTCGAGCAGGCGGTGCAGGCGGCGCGTCAGGCATTTCCCGGCTGGGCACTGCTGTCTCTGGATCAGCGCATCGCGGTACTGGAGGCCTTCGCTGCACGTCTCAAGCATCACGCCGACGCGCTGGCGCAGTGCATCGGTGAAGAAACCGGCAAACCGTTGTGGGAGTCGGCGACCGAAGTGACCAGCATGGTCAACAAGATTGCCATCTCGGTGCAGAGCTATCGCGAACGAACCGGTGAAAAGAGCGGGCCACTGGGCGACGCCACTGCGGTACTGCGCCACAAGCCGCACGGCGTGGTCGCCGTGTTCGGCCCGTACAACTTTCCCGGGCATCTGCCCAACGGGCATATCGTCCCGGCCTTGCTGGCGGGCAACGTGGTGCTGTTCAAACCCAGCGAACTGACACCGAAAGTCGCTGAGCTGACCGTCAAGTGCTGGATCGAAGCCGGACTGCCTGCCGGGGTTCTGAACCTGCTGCAGGGCGGTCGCGAAACCGGTATCGCGCTGGCCGCCAATCCGGGTATCGACGGCCTGTTCTTCACCGGGTCGAGCCGCACCGGCAATGCGCTGCACCAGCAGTTCGCCGGTCGGCCGGACAAGATCCTTGCGCTGGAAATGGGCGGTAACAATCCGTTGATCGTCGATCAGGTTCAGGACATCGATGCCGCAGTGTACACCATCATTCAGTCGGCCTTCATTTCCGCAGGCCAGCGCTGCACCTGTGCGCGTCGTCTGCTGGTGCCCGAAGGCGACTGGGGTGATGCCCTGCTGGCACGACTGGTTGGGGTCAGCGCTACTATCGAAGCCGGGGCGTTCGATCAGCAGCCTGCGCCGTTTATGGGCTCGGTGATTTCGCTGGAGGCTGCACGCGCCTTGCTCGACGCGCAGCGCAATCTGCTCGCCAACGGCGCGCTGACCCTGCTGGAAATGCGCCAGCCGCAGCCCGGCGCGGCGTTGCTGACGCCAGGCATTATCGATGTCAGTGCGGTGCCCGAGCGCCCCGACGAAGAGCTGTTCGGCCCGCTGCTGCAGGTCATCCGCTACGCCGGTTTCGACGCCGCCATCGCCGAAGCCAACGCCACCCGTTATGGCCTGGCGGCAGGTCTGCTCTCGGACTCCGAAGCCCGTTATCAGCAGTTCTGGCTGCACAGCCGTGCCGGGATCGTCAACTGGAACAAGCCGTTGACCGGAGCCGCCAGCAGCGCGCCTTTCGGCGGGGTAGGTGCCTCGGGCAACCACCGCGCCAGCGCCTATTACGCGGCCGATTACTGCGCCTATCCGGTGGCTTCGCTGGAGGCCGGCAGCCTGACGCTGCCTGCGACACTGACTCCCGGTATCAGGCTGAGCTGACAGTGTGCGCACGATTGCTTATAAAAACAGATCCACGGAGCCTTGCCGATGAAGTCCTGTGAAGTGAATTTTGACGGTCTGGTCGGGCCAACCCACAACTACGGCGGGTTGTCCTACGGTAACGTTGCCTCCCAGAGTAACAGCCAGCAAAGCGCCAACCCGCGTGAGGCGGCGCTGCAAGGCCTGGCAAAAATGAAGGCGCTGATGGACCTGGGTTTTACCCAGGGCGTGCTGGCACCGCAGGAGCGTCCTGATGTGTCCGGCCTGCGCCGTCTGGGCTTCACCGGCAGCGATGAGCAGGTCATTGAAAAAGCGGCCCGGCAGGACATGCCGCTGCTGGTCGCCAGTTGCTCGGCTTCCAGCATGTGGGTGGCCAACGCGGCCACGGTCAGCCCCAGTGCCGACACTGCCGATGGGCGTGTGCATTTCACGGCGGCCAACCTCAACTGCAAATACCACCGTAGCATCGAGCATCCGACCACCACTCGCGTGCTCGGCGCCATGTTCGCTGATGCAAAACATTTCGCTCATCACCCTGCGTTACCGGCTGTCGCGCAGTTTGGCGATGAAGGCGCTGCCAACCACACCCGTTTCTGTCGTGATTACGGCGAGGCCGGTGTGGAGTTTTTCGTGTTTGGCCGCAGTGCGTTCGACACGCGCTACCCGGCACCGCAGAAGTACCCGGCCCGTCAGACCCTGGAGGCGTCACGCGCTGTTGCGCGGCTGCACGGTCTGAGCGAGGCCGGCGTGGTTTATGGTCAGCAGAACCCGGCGGTCATTGATCAGGGGGTGTTCCATAACGATGTGATTGCGGTCGGCAACGGTGAGGTCTTGTTCTATCACCAGGACGCGTTCCTCAATACCGAACCGATGCTCAATGAGCTGCGCGACAAACTCGGTCGTGTCGGCGGGCAGTTGCGCGCGATTTGCGTACCGCGTGCCGAGGTCTCGGTTCAGGATGCCGTGCGCTCCTACCTGTTCAATAGCCAGCTGTTGTCGCGTCCCGATGGCTCGATGCTGCTGATCGTGCCGCAGGAGTGCCAGGCTAATGCGAGCGTCTGGGCTTACCTGCAACGACTGATCGTCGATGACAGCCCGGTTGCCGAGGTCAAGGTGTTCGACCTCAAGCAAAGTATGCAGAACGGCGGCGGCCCGGCCTGCCTGCGCTTGCGGGTGGCGCTCAATGACACCGAGCTGGCGGCGGTGAATCCGGGGGTGATCATGACTGCGCCGTTGTACGAAACGTTGACGCAGTGGGTCGACAGGCACTACCGGGACCGCATGAGTGAAAGCGATCTGGCCGACCCCCGATTGCTCAACGAATGCCGCACGGCATTGGATGAACTGACGCAAATCCTTAAACTGGGCGCGGTTTATCCGTTTCAACTGAATTGAAGCATCCTGCGCGTCGGGCCACTGTCCGGCGCACTATTTCCTTTATAGAGAGCATTTTTATATGAGCGACGCCCTGCAACTGATCCTTGAAGACACTGATGGCACCCAGCTGGAAACGTCCTGCACCCGCGTTGCCGTCATCTGGCAGGGCAAGGAATTGTGGATTCAGCAGGATGGCCGTGGCCAGTTGCTGATCGGCGTTGACGTCGAAGAAGACGATGCCGAATACGCCAACCTGCTGCTGCGTCCGCTGGCGACCAACCTGGTCAGCCTGCAACTGGAAATGGAGCCGGCCGACATGGGCGTCGAGGAAGACGGTCACGTTCACGGCCCTGACTGCAACCACTAAGGAAGCGCGCCATGCTCGCCCTCGGCAAACTGCTTGAACTGACCCTGGCTGGACGTGAGCCGGCGGAGAAGACTCAACTGACCGTCGAAGGCGTGCGCATGCGCTGGATGGGCGAGGGCGCACTGGAAGTCCGCCCGCCAGAGGCTCGTGACAATGGCACTGACCTGCTGCTGTCTGCCGGCATCCACGGCAACGAGACTGCACCCATCGAGCTGCTGGATGAATTGATCCGCAGCATCGCGCGCGGCGACCTGAAACCGCGCGCACGTATTCTGTTCCTGTTCGGCAATCCCGATGCGATGCGACGCGGGGCGCGTTTTGTCGAGCAGGATGTCAACCGGCTGTTCAATGGCCGCCATCTGCAAAGCGGTGGTGCCGAGGCCTTGCGGGCCTGCGAGCTGGAACGACTGGCCGCCAGCTTTTTCAGCCTGCCGGAGCGCTATCGGCTGCACTACGATCTGCACACCGCCATTCGCGGCTCGACGATCGAGCAGTTCGCGCTGTACCCGTGGAAGGAAGGACGTCAGCATTCCCGGCTCGAGCTGGCCCGGCTGCGGGCGGCGGGCATGAGTGCGGTGCTGCTGCAGAACAAGCCGTCCATTGTGTTCAGCGCCTACACCTATGATCAATTGGGGGCCGAGGCTTTCACTCTGGAACTGGGCAAGGCGCGGCCGTTCGGGCAGAACCAGCAGGTCAATCTTGGGCCACTGCGCGTGTGTCTCGAGCAGCTCATCGAAGGCACCGAGCCCGAGCGGGATGACGATCTTGAAGGGTTGCAACTGTTCAGCGTGGCGCGGGAAGTGATCAAGCGCACCGATGCGTTCACGTTCAACCTGGCCGATGACGTCGAGAACTTCTCCCCGCTGGAAAAAGGCTACGTGCTGGCCGAAGACGCGGGTGGTTCACGCTGGGTAGTGGAAGAGGAGGGCGCGAGGATCATCTTCCCCAACCCCAGGGTCAAAAACGGCCTGCGTGCGGGAATTCTGATCGTACCCACTGATGCGGATAGCCTCGGCTGATCGCTCGGCACCCTCAGGACCGGACGCAGAGCGTCCAGAACGGCATTCCCACGCTGGAGCGTGAGGAACGATAGGTGTCCGGGAGGACACCTACCGATGCTGCGTCTCAGCAGGCCGCTTTCTGCTGTGCATCCAGACGGCGCAGACTGCGTACCTTGGTCAGGGTGTCAGCGCAGGTCTTGGCCGCTTCTTCGCCCTTGTGCACGAAGTGATCGAAGAAGAACTTCTGATGCTCTTCGCCCGCATGGAAATGATGCGGTGTCAGGACCACGGAGAACACCGGTACTTCGGTTTCCAGCTGAACCTGCATCAATGCGCTGACCACTGACTGCGCGACGAATTCGTGACGATAGATGCCGCCGTCCACTACCAGTGCGGCGCCGACGATGCCAGCGTAGCGGCCGGTATTGGCCAGCAGTTTTGCATGCAGCGGGATTTCAAAGGCGCCGCCCACTTCAAAGATGTCGATATCGCTTTCGGCGTAGCCCTGATTGGCCATCTCGGCGATAAAACCTTTACGGCTCTGGTCGACGATATCCTTGTGCCAACAGGCCTGGATGAACGCGACACGCTCGTTTGCGTGGCTTTTGCTTTTGCTGTCGATTGCAGTTGGTTGCACGTGTTCTGACTCCTGTTTATGGAAAAAACAGGGCATTTGGATCGAAAGGGATTCAAGCTGCGTAGGAAAGCCTCCTGAACGATGTCGTTCATGGATAGGTTTTACAGACGTTCTTGCTGACACCAATCCCGCTCTCTCTTCATCCGGACTATGACCGTCGGCCCCGGAATCACACCGGGTCTGCTGACCTTGCAGATCGCGGCCTACGCCACGACCCCCAAGCGCTCGCGGGCTAGACGCATTGCGCGTCATTACCGCCGGTGGGGAATTGCACCCCGCCCTGAGAACGTTGCCGTCACTTTACGTGGCCGGCGCGAGATTTTTATCATAGTTCGCTGGATCATGCATGGACACTTTCGTACGGTATACCTGCCTTTTTCTTATAAGGGCTCGGAGTATCGAGAGCGGCGGCGCTTGATTATCATGTACTGCAGCCTCAGTAATGCCTTGTTGCAAGCCAAAGGTTGCATGCATTATCGATCTTCAACTTCAGGGAGCTTTTTCGTGACTGTCATCGATCTGCGCAGCGACACAGTGACTCTGCCCACGGCCGGCATGCTCGATGCCATGGCACGTGCGCCCGTTGGCGATGATGTCTACGGCGAGGACCCTACCGTCAATCTGCTCGAAGCGACGCTTGCCGGACGCCTCGGGTTCGATGCCGCGCTGCTCGTGCCGTCGGGCACCATGAGCAATCTGCTGGCACTGATGGCGCACTGTGAGCGTGGCGATGAGTACATCGTCGGTCAGCAGGCCCACACCTATAAGTACGAGGGTGGTGGTGCGGCAGTGCTGGGCTCCATTCAGCCGCAGCCGCTGGAGGTGCAGGCCGACGGCTCCCTGGACCTGCAGCAGGTGCTCGACGCCATCAAACCCGATGACTTTCACTTCGCCCGCACGCGCCTGCTGGCCCTGGAAAACACCATGCAGGGCAAGGTGCTGCCCTTGGACTACCTGGCTGCCGCGCGTACCCTGACCCTGGAAAAGGGGCTCGCCCTGCATCTGGACGGCGCGAGGCTGTACAACGCCGCGGTCAGGCTGGGTGTCGATGTCCATGAGATCACCCGGCACTTCGATTCGGTTTCGGTCTGCCTTTCCAAGGGGCTGGGCGCGCCGATCGGCTCGGTGCTGTGCGGTTCGCAGCCGTTGATCGCCAAGGCCCGCCGCTTGCGCAAGATGCTTGGCGGTGGCATGCGTCAGGCTGGAGGGCTGGCTGCGGCAGGGCTCTATGCGCTGGATCATCAGGTCGAGCGGTTGGCAGATGATCATGCCAACGCGGCGTTTCTGGCTGAAGGCCTGAGCGGGCTCGGCTACCCTGTCGAGCCGGTACAGACCAATATGGTCTATGTGCAGATCGGCGAACGCGCGGCATCGCTCAAAGCGTTCTGCGCCGAGCGGGGCATCGTACTCACGGCCGCGTCGCGGCTACGCATGGTGACCCACCTGAACGTGTCGCGCGCTCAGGTCGAACAGGTCATCGCCGCATTCGCAGCCTTTGAACATTCATGACATGCCGATAATCCAGTTACTTGTTTCTATCGCACAAACACACTGTACCGAGGGCGCAACGCCTATATAATGCGGCCCTTTGCCGTCGCTACGTCATTTGACGTTTTGCACTTGCCTCTGGCCGCAGTCTCCGTGGAAGAACCTATGAAAAGCGCAGAAATCCGTGAAGCCTTCCTTGGCTTCTTCGAAGAGCAAGGCCACACCCGTGTCGCTTCAAGCTCCTTGATTCCGGGCAATGACCCAACCCTGCTGTTCACCAACGCAGGCATGAACCAGTTCAAGGATTGCTTCCTGGGCCAGGAAAAGCGTGCCTACACCCGCGCCGTTACCAGTCAGAAATGCGTGCGTGCAGGTGGCAAGCACAACGACCTGGAAAACGTCGGCTATACCGCTCGTCACCATACTTTTTTCGAAATGCTGGGCAACTTCAGCTTCGGTGACTATTTCAAGCGTGATGCCATCACCTACGCCTGGACCTTCCTGACCTCCGAAAAATGGCTCAACCTGCCCAAGGAAAAACTCTGGGTCACGGTGTACGCCACTGACGACGAAGCCTACGACATCTGGACCAAGGAGATCGGCGTGCCCGCCGAGCGCATGGTCCGTATTGGCGACAACAAAGGCGCACCGTACGCCTCCGATAACTTCTGGACCATGGGTGATACCGGCCCGTGCGGTCCTTGCAGCGAGATTTTCTTCGATCACGGCCCGGAAATCTGGGGCGGCCCGCCAGGCTCGCCGGAAGAAGACGGCGACCGTTACATCGAAATCTGGAACAACGTATTCATGCAGTTCAACCGGACTGCGGATGGCGTGCTGCACCCGCTGCCGGCACCGTCGGTCGATACCGGCATGGGCCTGGAGCGTGTCAGTGCGGTGCTGCAGCACGTGCATTCCAACTATGAAATCGACCTGTTCCAGAGCCTGCTGGCTGCGTCGGCGAAGGCCATTGGTTGCAGCAATGACAACCAGGCTTCGCTGAAAGTCGTGGCTGACCACATTCGCTCGTGCGGCTTCCTGATCGCCGACGGCGTGCTGCCGTCCAACGAAGGGCGTGGTTATGTACTGCGCCGCATCATTCGTCGCGCCTGCCGTCACGGCAACAAGCTGGGCGCCAAGGGCAGCTTCTTCTACCAGATCGTTGCCGCGCTGGTTGCCGAGATGGGGTCTGCGTTCCCTGAGCTGGTGCAACAGCAGTCGCACATCGAACGCGTTCTGAAAGGCGAAGAAGAGCAGTTCGCCAAGACCCTCGAGCAAGGTCTGAAAATTCTCGAGCAGGATCTGGCCGACCTCAAAGGCACGGTGGTTCCGGGCGAAGTGGTGTTCAAGCTGTACGACACCTACGGTTTCCCGATGGACCTGACCGGTGACATCGCCCGCGAGCGTAACCTGACCCTCGACGAAGCAGGCTTCGAGCGTGAAATGGACGCCCAGCGCGTGCGCGCCCGTTCGGCCAGCTCGTTCGGCATGGATTACAACAGCCTGGTCAAGGTCGATGTGGCCACGCAGTTTACCGGTTACTCGGCGACCACTGGCAGCGCCAGCGTCGTGGCCCTCTATAAGGAAGGCCAGTCGGTTTCTCACCTGAATGAAGGCGAAGAGGGCGTGGTGATTCTCGACATCACCCCGTTCTACGCCGAGTCGGGCGGTCAGATCGGTGACAGCGGTTTCCTGCAGGCCGGTGACGCGCGCTTTGACGTCAGTGATACCACCAAGACCGGCGGTGCCTTCCTGCACCACGGTGTCGTCGCTTCCGGCAGCCTGAGCGTGGGCGCACAGGTTGAAACACAAGTGGCTGATGAAGTTCGCGATGCAACCAAATTGAACCATTCGGCCACTCACTTGCTGCACGCCGCATTGCGTCAGGTGCTGGGTGAGCACGTTCAGCAGAAAGGCTCGCTGGTTGACAGTCAGCGCCTGCGCTTCGACTTCAGCCACTTCGAAGCGATCAAGGCCGAGCAACTGCGCGCGCTGGAAGATATCGTCAACGCCGAGATTCGCAAGAACACCGAGGTAATGACCGAAGAAACCGATATCGACACGGCGAAGAAGAAGGGCGCCATGGCGCTGTTCGGCGAGAAGTACGGTGACAGCGTTCGTGTGCTGAGCATGGGCGGCGAGTTCTCCGTCGAGCTGTGCGGTGGCATTCACGCCAGCCGTACCGGTGACATCGCGCTGTTCAAGATCGTCAGTGAGGGCGGTGTTGCAGCAGGCGTGCGCCGTATCGAGGCCGTCACCGGCGCTGCGGCGCTGGCCTGGCTGAATTCGGCCGAGGATCAACTCAAGGAAGCCGCGACGCTGGTCAAAGGCAATCGCGACAACCTGCTGGACAAGCTGACGGCGGTGATTGAACGCAACCGTCTGCTGGAAAAACAACTGGAACAACTGCAAGCCAAGGCAGCCAGTGCCGCCGGTGACGACCTGTCGTCAGCGGCGCTGGATGTCAAAGGGGTCAAGGTTCTGGCCACGCGCCTGGATGGTCAGGACGGCAAGGCGCTGTTGGCGCTTGTCGATCAGTTGAAGAACAAGCTCGGCCGCGCAGTGATCCTGCTCGGCAGTGTTCATGAGGACAAGGTTGTCTTGGTCGCAGGCGTGACCAAGGACCTGACTGGCCAACTCAAAGCCGGTGATTTGATGAAGCAGGCAGCTGCCGCCGTAGGTGGTAAAGGTGGTGGCCGTCCTGATATGGCTCAAGGCGGTGGTGTCGATGCCGGTGCGCTGGATTCAGCGCTGGCACTGGCCGTTCCTTTTGTAGAGCAGGGTATCTGAGTCGGGTCAGCGGGCCTGCCACACACCGGCAGGCCGCACCTGGGCTCGAATGTTAATGGGTGCTCTTAACGGGATTTGAGGCGGCTTTGAGATGGCTTTAATCGTACAGAAATTTGGCGGCACTTCCGTGGGCTCTGTAGAGCGCATCGAGCAGGTGGCCGACAAGGTCAAGAAATTCCGTGAGGCGGGTGACGATCTGGTGGTCGTGCTGTCGGCCATGAGCGGTGAAACCAATCGTCTGATCGAGTTGGCCAGGCAGATCAGTGATCAGCCGGTTCCCCGTGAGCTGGATGTCATTGTCTCCACGGGCGAGCAGGTGACCATCGCGCTGCTGGCGATGGCCTTGATGAAGCGTGGCGTTCCGGCGGTGTCCTACACCGGCAATCAGGTGCGTATTCTCACCGACAGCGCGCACAACAAGGCGCGCATTCTGCAGATCGACGACCAGAAGATCCGCTCCGACCTGAAAGCGGGTCGTGTGGTGGTGGTCGCCGGTTTCCAGGGTGTCGACGAACACGGCAATATCACCACCCTCGGCCGTGGTGGCTCGGACACGACCGGTGTTGCCCTGGCGGCGGCGCTGAAAGCGGACGAGTGCCAGATCTACACCGACGTCGATGGCGTCTACACCACCGATCCGCGTGTCGTGTCGCAGGCCCAGCGCCTCGACAAGATCACCTTCGAAGAGATGCTGGAAATGGCCAGCCTCGGTTCCAAGGTGCTGCAGATCCGTGCGGTCGAATTCGCCGGCAAATACAATGTCCCGCTGCGCGTTCTGCACAGCTTCAAAGAGGGGCCGGGCACCCTTATTACAATCGATGAAGAGGAATCCATGGAACAGCCGATCATTTCCGGCATCGCCTTCAACCGCGATGAAGCCAAGCTGACCATCCGTGGTGTGCCAGACACCCCCGGCGTGGCGTTCAAGATTCTCGGCCCGATCAGCGCGGCCAATATCGAAGTGGACATGATCGTGCAGAACGTCTCGCACGATAACACCACCGATTTCACCTTCACGATCCATCGCAACGATTATCAGGCGGCCTTGCAGGTGCTCGAAGCCACCGCGCGTGAAATCAGCGCGCGTGAAGTGTCCGGCGATACCAAGATCGCCAAGGTGTCCATCGTCGGCGTCGGCATGCGCTCGCATGCCGGCGTTGCGAGTCGCATGTTCGAAGCGCTGGCCAAGGAGAGCATCAATATCCAGATGATCTCCACATCGGAAATCAAGGTTTCCGTGGTCATCGAAGAGAAATACCTGGAGTTGGCTGTGCGCGCATTGCACACGGCCTTTGAGCTGGATGCTCCGCGGCAGGGTGAATGACCCTGTCATCGAAGGGCGCGGCGTGACCGCGTCTTTCGGGTGCTGCGCAGAAGGGCTTTTGTTTTCTTTGCGTTAGTCGATATACAGGTAGTGGTCATGGCGTTTTGCTAGTGTCACTGCCTATAGGTTGCAGACTGTTGTCCCTGAATAAAGGCGTAAGGAGAAAAGTATGCTGATTCTGACTCGTCGGTGCGCGGAAAGCCTGATCATTGGGGATGGTGAAATCACCGTCACCGTGCTCGGAGTGAAGGGTAATCAGGTGCGTATTGGTGTCAATGCGCCCAAGGAAGTCGCTGTCCACCGTGAAGAGATTTACCTGCGTATCAAGAAAGAGAAGGACGAAGAACCAAGCCATTAATTTTTATTGAATTTTTGGTTTGCAAACGGGGAAAAGGGTGGTTATTATACGCCCCGTGTTGCGGAGAGCTGGCCGAGTGGCCGAAGGCGCTCCCCTGCTAAGGGAGTACACCTCAAAAGGGTGTCGGGGGTTCGAATCCCCCGTTCTCCGCCATTATTTATGTAGTGCGTAAGATTGGGCTTGATCTGTAAGTTGTTGAATTTACTAGAAAAAGTGCTTGACTAAACAATCTTACGACCTATAATGCGCGGCACCAACACATGCACTCGTAGCTCAGCTGGATAGAGTACTCGGCTACGAACCGAGCGGTCACAGGTTCGAATCCTGTCGAGTGCACCATTTAAAGTTGTTTGAAGTGTTGTAAGCAATTACAAGGTTTCCGATAACTGGCTCCAACCAGAGGTGATCTGGTCTAAAAACACCAATGCACTCGTAGCTCAGCTGGATAGAGTACTCGGCTACGAACCGAGCGGTCACAGGTTCGAATCCTGTCGAGTGCACCATACAAACGAAAAGCCCACATCGAAAGATGTGGGCTTTTTGCTTTCTAGCGTTTTCCTTTAACGCATCCGTGCTCGTCAAATGTCACCTTATGGCTGCGGCCTTTTTTCTGGTTGTACACGTAATGCAATTCTCCGTTGCGGTGGGTGACTTTGTCGGGGCGCCCCAGCAGGCTCTCGACATCACGCTGCGTCATACCGGGAGGGGTGCGCTGGTTGATGATCGCAGTCCGGCGCTGTTCGGCGCTCAGGCGGTTGCCGCAGCCATCATCGCGTGTGCCGACCACGACAACTGTCCGGTCTGCCGGTTTTTCACGCACAGTATGCGCAGTGTCGGCGGGCGGAAGCACATCGATACGGGTTCCCGGCGGCGCATTGAAGGCTTTCTGCAGACGGCTGCTGTGCCCATCCGGGCATCCCAGGGTGGTAAACGTAATCTTTCCGGATGCATCCTCGCAGCGATGCACGCTGCTGGCGGTTGCAGTTGCAGAAATGCAGAGCAGGGCGCTCCACAGCAGTAGATGATTGGCAGGTCGCATGCCCAGGGTCCTCCGTGACGGGTGTCAGCAAAGGCTAACTCCCGCCTTTGGACGGGGCGAGCGTGTTTTATTGGCTGAATGTGACGTCGAACCCTGGCTGGCTTACGGAGTTGTGCAGGTTTGCACTGCAAACGGTTGTTCTGAGCTGAATTTTCTCGCGTGCGCTTCGCTCAAAGCGGTGTATCATTGCGCCCGTCAGCTCCGCCGGGGCTTGTGGAACACCTCCATGGACATACCCAGTCGTTACTCGATAATGTTTTTCAACAATCATGAATTAACTGATTGATCTCCCGGCGTGCTCCGCTGCTGGGAGTGGAGTTCGCCTATGACCGAAAGAGAAGTAAAAAAGACGCAGGAAAGCTTGCAGGATCGCCTGGCTCAGGTCGTCGATCTGCTGCAGCGCCAGCGTATTGTTGAAGACCTGACCCACCGTCAGGAAGGTCAGCATCAGGACCGTGTAGAAAACCTGGTTCACCGGCAGAACCTCGTCGAGTTGCAACGCAAGCTCGAAGACCTTCACTCTGCCGACGTCGCTTATATCCTTGAAGCCTTGCCCTTGGAAGACCGTCTGACCGTCTGGCAGCTGGTCAAGGCCGATCGCGACGGCGACATTCTTCTTGAAGTATCCGATTCCGTTCGTGAAACCCTGATCGCCGACATGGACGATCATGAGTTGCTCGCGGCGGCACGGGACATGGACGCCGACGAACTTGCCGACCTTGCTCCCGAGTTGCCCCGCGACGTCGTTCACGAGCTCATGGAAACACTGGATTCACAGCAGCGTGAGCGCGTGCGGTCGGCCCTGTCCTATGACGAGGATCAGGTCGGTGCGCTGATGGACTTCGAGATGGTGACGATCCGTGAGGACGTCAGCCTTGAAGTCGTGCTGCGCTACCTGCGCAGGCTCAAAGAGCTGCCCGGTCACACCGACAAACTGTTCGTAGTCGATTCCGAGGGCGTGCTCAAGGGCGTGCTGCCGATCAAGCGTCTGCTGGTCAATGATCCGGAGAAGCAGGTTGGCGAAGTCATGGCCAACGATCCGGTCAGCTTTCACCCGGAAGACGATGCCTACGATGCGGCACAGGCGTTCGAGCGTTACGACCTTATCTCCACGCCGGTGGTGGACAAGAACGGCAAGCTGATCGGCCGTCTGACCATCGATGAAATGGTCGACCTGATCCGTGAGGAAAGCGAAAGCGAAGTCCTCAACATGGCGGGTCTGCGTGAAGAAGAAGACATCTTCGCGTCGGTATGGCGTTCGCTGCGCAACCGCTGGGCCTGGCTGGCAGTCAACCTGGTAACCGCGTTTCTGGCCTCGCGTGTGATCGGCCTGTTCGAAGGCTCCATCGAGAAGCTGGTGGCGCTCGCTGCGCTGATGCCTATCGTGGCCGGGATCGGTGGCAACTCCGGTAATCAGACCATCACCATGATCGTGCGCGCGATGGCGCTGGACCAGGTCAATACCGGTAATACCGCGCGATTGCTGCGCAAGGAGCTCGCTGTCGGCCTGATCAACGGCCTGATCTGGGGGGGTGTGATCGGCGTGGTCGCCTACCTGCTTTATGACAGCTGGTCGCTGGGTGTGGTCATGACCGCAGCCATGACGCTCAACCTGTTGCTGGCAGCGCTGATGGGCGTTTCCATTCCCATGGCGCTTTCCCGCCTGGGACGAGATCCGGCGATGGGGGCAAGCGTCATGATTACGGCGATGACCGACAGCGGCGGCTTCTTCATCTTTCTAGGGCTGGCGACGATTTTTCTGCTCTAAGTCTCGCGACTCTTACAGTCTTTTGAAATAAAAAACCGCCGTGATCAGGCGGTTTTTTTATGCTTCGGCCAAGTCTTCATGTCGCTGTGTAACACAATAAGCCGACGACTAATAAAGAAAAAGACTACAAAAAGGCTATAACGAAAAAGGCCAGCTTTCGCTGGCCTTTGTCTGTTACGTCAAATCTCAGGACTCTTCGGAAGCGAGTTCCGTGTCATGAGCAATCAGCGAAACAAGGGCGTTCTGTTGACGATGTGAAAGCTGACGAAAGCGTTGCAGCAGCTCGCGTTCGTGCAAGGACAGCTCAGGACTATCGAGACGCAGGCTTGGTTCATCACCAAGAGCACCTTCCTGAATCAGGCTTTGTTCGAGACGAGCAATGATCTCCGAGTTCATGCTGCGGTGATGATTCTTGGCTACCTCTTGCACGCGATTACGCATGCCGTCTGGTAGGCGAACGACGAACTTGTCAGCCGTGCGGCTGGAATAAGTAGCCTGTTTCATAGGGCTCATATATTTAACCGGTTAGTTCAGGGGAAGCGGTTCTAGCAAGTGGCCGCAAGATTGTCACAGTCTGACAATCATTTTGGCCAAATGTTCAACCGGGGTTCCAAGGGGCCGACATCATGCCGTATTACGTCGAATCCTTGGCGTCAATTCTGTGACAAATATTGACTCAGGTAGCGGCGTATTGCCAGCACCAATTATCAGAAATGCGAGCGAATTTGCAAAGTCATCGCATTTGTCCCCGGATAAAAGGGCACGCCACCGAGCCTTTTTAGCGATCATGGCCATTTGACTCTGAGTATGCGTCTAAATTCAGCGTGAGCGAGGTTAGCCGACAAAGGGTTGGCTGCGGTGCAGGAAGGTTCTTTTGGAGGAGGGGGGATTCTGGATGCGAACGGTCAGACGACCGGGCAAATTGGCGCAGGTAGCTTCGCTGTCAGCGAAGCACCGGGTCGAATTTGAAGCGACGACCGACGAACAGCGCAACCACGAAGAGACTGGCGAATACGCCGGCGGCGATATTTGCAGCGATACTCATGGCTTGTGCATTAACAGGAAGCAAAAGGTCGGCAACGACAGCCATGATCGTCAGGACCAGAAATGACAACGCGGATTTTGACATGGCTACTCTCTCTTGAAAGGCTCGTTGCGGGCGTTATCAGAAAACCCAGCGCTGTTCGGCGCGTGGAAACTGAAGTGACTCATCATCGTCATTAGCCAGCATCGCCGCGCTTGCAACGCGGTCAGTCATGATTGCCAGCTTTGGCGCCTGACTGATCTGGTGGTGCACAGGAGCAGGCGTGATGGCCTGAGCGTCCTTGATACCAGAATCCTGGAAATGAAATGCCACCAGAGCCACCAGAGCTGCCGCATTCAACGCTGAGAGAGTCTTGTTCATTTTCCAGTACCTGTGCCCGACCGTTTGGGATGAGATGTGTTCCACAGATATCAATAATGCAGTCTGCATGCCAATCAGAAAATGATAAAAAATCCTTTTAAATCAATGGTTTATTAAATTAAAAAAAGTGCTCTACAGTGCGTTTTGCAATGATGGCTTTTTGGGGTATTGCAAATTGCATGATCGGTTTATCGGGCCGTGTTTCCAGGCGACATCGGCTACAGGGTCGAAGGGCAATGACGACATGACAAAAGCGCCACATGCCGCTAAGATGCACGCCGTCCTCGCTGGCACCGATCGGTGTGTCGGCACGCAGTGTCTCAGTAGCTCAATTGGATAGAGCATCCCCCTCCTAAGGGGAAGGTTGCAGGTTCGAACCCCGCCTGGGACACCATATAAACAAGCATCACTGACTCTCCTCCGCCGCCGCCTCCTTCCCAGCCCCCTCATTGATCAACACCATGCTCTGCGGTGCAGACAGCGCAACACCCAATTCCCTCAGACGCCCCAGAACGGTAAACAACAGATCACTCCGTGCGCCACCCACAGAGCGTGGGCTGTTCACGTAGCCGCTGGCGCTGATGATCAAGCCGGTATTGGTCAAGTCCTTGAAGGTGACTGAAGGCGCTGGCGCATCGAGTATGGCTTCATGCTCGGTGAAGGCTTGCAACAGCAGTTCGCGTATTTGCAGGACGTCTGTTTCCAGGGGCAGGGTAAGGGTGATTCCGACCACCCCCAGCGCGTTGCCCATGGTCACGTTGCGCACGTTCTGCGTGATGAATTGCGAGTTCGGCACGATCACTGTCGAGCGGTCGCCCATCTGGATTTCGGTCGCGCGGACGTTGATCCGGCGAATATCGCCTTCGACCCCCGCCAGGCTTACCCAGTCGCCGACTTTGACCGGACGCTCGGTCAGCAGAATCAGGCCGGAGATGAAGTTCTGCACAATGGCTTGCAGGCCGAAACCTATCCCCACCGACAGCGCACTGACCACCCAGGTCAGATTGGTGAGGCTGATGTTGAGTGTGGACATCACCACGGCCACCACCAGCACAAAGCCGATGTAACCGATCAGGGTCACCAGCGAGGCCTGCATGCCCGCGTCCATGTTGGTTTCGGGCAGCAGGCGTTCTCCAAACCACTCCTTGAGGACACGCACGCTCAGCAGGCCGACGACCAGGCACACCAGTGCTACCAGAATGTCGCCGGGGACGATGTTCAGGTTGCCCATGGATTTGGACGTGACATCCAGCTGAGTAAAGCTGGCGAGCAGGTCGCCCGGGCTCGACCCCGAAGGCAGGAAGGCCAGCAGTACAGCGGTGAGCAGCAGTAAGGTACGGCCTATGCCGGCCAGTACGGTACTTGCCTGCGCCTGATGGCGAGTGGACAAGCCCAGCGCCGACCCCAGCGCCAGGCCGCCGGGTTGCTTGGGCGACAAGAGGGTTTCGCAGATGTCACCGAAGCAGGCGATCAGCAGGTACGCAGTGGACGCCACTACGCTCACCCAGAGCAGTTTCACTGCCAGAAAGTACGCCAGCGTCAGGTAGCCGCTCAACAACGCCAGCAAACTCAGGCCGACCCACACCGCAACGATAAACGGAATCAGCCCGGCGAAGCCCGCCGGGCGCTCCAGCTCAAAGCGTCGGCGGGTGCGGCGGTAGCGCAACAGGGCGTAGAAGAACACCAGCGAAACCGCCAGTGCCGTCAGGCCATTGACCGCAACCGTCAGGGCCAGGCTGCTGGCAATCACGCTGTTGATTCGTTCCTGCGTGCCGATGACCATCAGTGCCAGCGCCAGGGCAGGGGGGAAGCGACCCAATGCGGTGGCGATCTGGTCAGGAATTTGCGGCAGGCGCCACGAGGCGTGTGCCAGCATCAACAGCGCACGGCCCAGACCGACGATGAAGGCGCAGAAGGTAATCAGCGTCTGCACCTGATCGAGCAGATTGACTACGTCGTTGCTGAGTACCGCGTTGTGGACGATCCCCCAGCGCAGCAAGGAAGTGGCAATGGTGATGGTGAGAATGGTCGACAGCCCGACAGCCAGGGCCAGAGCACTGCGGCGCAGGCGGCCTTCGGGCAGCCAGCGAATCATTGCCCAGATCAGCAGGCGCTCCAGCAGGCGCCGGACAGCCACCCAGATGAACAACGCGCCCAGCACCACGCTGATGAATTGCACACGGTTTTCCGGTGCCATCGCGTTGTTGAGTACCTGGCGCACGTCCACCAGAAGCCTGTTCAGGCGTCCCAGGTCGTCATCGGTCGGGCGAATCAGCGTGGACCAGAATGCCGAACTGAGCGGGCTAGCGGTGCGCGTGCTGATCTGTGAATCGAAGAGGCTGCGGCGCAGGTTGAATATCTGCGTAGCCAGATCCCGGGCTGACTGGCTTAGCTCATTGGTCTGCCGTTCATCATTGACCAGCGCGTTTTTCTGCGCGGTCAACGTCTTGCGCTGACTGGTCAGGCTTTGTGCTTCGTCTGGTTGCACCGGCCCGAGAATGTTGAGCTGATCATTCAGGTGTTCGATGTCGACAGCCTGCTGAGCAACCAGATTGTCGGCTTGTTTCTGGACCTGCAAAGCCGCCTGGCGCAGGCTTGAAAGCAGGTCATCGTTGGCGCTGACCGTCACTTTCTGACGGATCTGATCGAGCTGTTGGTTCAGATCATCCAGGCTCGGGGCTTCCACGGCAGGTGCTGCGTTGCTGGCACTATCGGCCTGGGGAGCGGGGGCATTCTGGGCCAGGGTCGGCAAGGTCACGCACAGCAAAAGCAAGGCGAGCAACCCGGTACGAAAACGGTTCAGCGAAGCGTGCTGCATTCTTTTTCCTTCTTTCTCTGCGCGATGCGGCCTGGCGAGGCCTGTGGTTCGAGCCGGGGTCTTGTGTTTGAGCGGCATGCACTGGCCGCCCGAGATCAGCGGACAGGATATCAAGGCGCTCACGTTTGAGCGCTGTCAATGCGGGCCAACCCATGCCTGAGGGCTGCATTTTCAGCACAATCCTGTCCGGTTGCTAGGCTTGCTGGTCAGCCGAGCCAGATATTGTCTACCTAACAAATGTTAGGTAGACATTGACTCGGTGCAAAAGTACCGCTACGGTATGGCTACCTAACGATAGTTAGGTAGGTTTTTTACCCTACCTCACAGGCCCGACCATGACCTCCAAATTGCGACTTTTCACCTCTCCTTCGGCATTTCCGAATCCTCAACGCCTGCGTTTGTTCATCCACGAAAAAGGCATTGCCGATCAGTTCGACGAAACCATTTATGACATGACGCCGGGTGGAGAGCAGCGTGGCTGGCGTCACCTGAACATGAACCCGTGGGGTGAAACACCGACCCTGGAACTGGCAGACGGCAGCTTCATTTCCGAGACGGCCGCTATCGCTCGCTATCTGGATCAGGCTTATCCGGGCCGCAAGATCATGGGCGAGGGCGCCCTGGAGCAGGGCCTCGATAACATGTGGGATAACCGCATCTGGGTGCATATCCTCTACCGGATCGTTACGGCCTTTCACGTGCTGCACACCGGCCTCGGCTTCAAGCTTGAACTGACCAAGAACGAAGCATGGGGCGAGCATTGCCGCAAAGAGGCGCTGAGCCATGCGGCATTGGTCAATCGTCATCTGTCCGATGGCCGCGAGTGGCTGCTGGGCGGCGATGCGCCAACGTTCGCGGACATCACGCTTGCAACCGCCATTGCCTTCTCCAAGTTCCCGGTCAACGCCACGCCACTGGATGAGCGTTTCGAGTTCCTGGATCTGTACTGGCAGCGCTGGCAGAAGCGTCCGGCTTTCCAGGCCGCTTATGCTGATCGCAGCAGTGGAATTCCTGAGCTGAACTCGCCGGCCGAATGATTGAGCGGTTGTACGCGCACCTTATCGCCGGGAACGTCAAGCAGGATGTTCCCGGCGATAGCCGTTGCAGCTTGGGAGAAACCGACGATGGCCCTTTAGCAGCGTATGACCGCTGCCATGCCCACACCGTCTTTCTACCTAACAAAAGGCAGGTTTTTGAATTAGCATGTGTTGGTTTCCAGAAACGCGTCCGAAGTACAAGGCACTACGATGACCATCAACGCCCGTGAGGCGATTCTGCTTGCTGCAAGAAACATTGCCCAGTCCCAGGGCTACAACGGCCTGAACTTTCGCGATCTGGCCGCCCAGGTCGGAATCAAGCCGGCCAGTATTTACTACCACTTCCCCAGCAAGGCTGATCTGGGTGTCGCGGTTGCCAGGCGATACTGGCAGGACGGTGCCGCTGCACTCGAGACGATCTGCGAAGAAACCCCCGATCCCGGCGAAGCGTTACAGCGTTTCCCGGAAATTTTCCGGCGTTCGCTGGAAGTTGAAAACCGCCTTTGCCTGGGCACTTTCGTCGGTGCTGAAACCGACAACCTGCCGCCGGAGATGACCGAGGAAATGCAGCTATTCGCCCAGGTCAACATTGCCTGGCTGAGCAAGCTTCTGGTGGCTGCGAAGGTTTGCGCGCCCTCGGACAGCGAGGTGCGGGCGCAGGCCATTTTTTCCGCTGTGGCGGGCGCTCAACTGGTGGCCAGAAGCAGGTCGGATATTTCCCTTTTTGACACGTTGATCGACACCTATCGTGCCTGTGGGCCGCTTCCGGCCTAGAGGCCCGCCGCTCTGCGTGCATCAGGCGAGAGGCTGATTAACTGCCGCGCCCCTCGTAGCCTCGAGGATCCGCCCGGCATCCTGGGCCGGCGGAAGTCCGAACACCCTCGAATAATCCCGACTGAATTGCGTGGCGCTTTCATAGCCCACCTCGAAGGCTGCCGCCATGACACTTTTGGCGTTGGCCACCATCAGCGTTCTGGCGTGCAGCAGACGTACCCGCTTCTGGTACTGCAAAGGGCTCAGGTTGGTCACGGCCTTGAAGTGGCGATGAAACGCCGAAACGCTCATCGACGCGCGTTCCGCCAGGCGCTCCACGCCTAACGGCTCAGCGAAGTCGCGGCGGATCCACTGGATCGACATGTTGACTCTGGCCATCGCAGTATCCGGTGCGGCGATCTCGCGGAGCATCCAGCCATGAGGCCCTTGAAGTACCCGGAAGATAATCTCCCGTTCGTAGACCGGCGCCAGCGCGGCGATGGCGTCCGGGTCGCCCATCAGGCGCAGCATTCGCACCCACGCATCCATCAGTTCGGTGGTCATCGGCGCCACTGAAAACCCGGGCCTGTTCTCGAGGCGGCTGGCAGGTTTGGGCAAGTCGGCGAACAGTGTGGATAACACCGCAGGATCCAGCGTCAGGCTGACCGCCAGATAGGGTTCTCCGGACCTGGCGGGGTGTACCGAGCCCACGGCAGGCAGGTCGATGGACATGACGAAGTAGGTCGCCGGGTCATATTCGAGCGTGCTGTCACCGACGGTCATGTGCTTGCTGCCTTGCAGGATCACATTAATCATCGGGTCGTAGACCGCTGCCAGCATATGCTCGGGGATTTTGCCTTGAACCATGGCCACACGAGGTATGCCTGTTTCAGTACGGCGATTTTCAGCCTTGGCCGCGAGCAGCCGCAGTTCATCGAGTTGATTGTCCATGCTTCGCATGCTGAGGGCTGGGCATGGCGCCGTGCAAGCGAAAAGCAGAAACAGGCAGGTTTCGAGCAGGAACGGGTACGCTCCCGGTGATGGCGCTGGGTACTGTGGAGACACATTCAAACCACAGAGGAACATCACATGGGCGTCATCGTAATCACTGGCGGCAGCCGTGGCATCGGCGCAAGTGCAGCCGAACACGTGGCTCGACGCGGGATGGGGGTCATCCTTACCTACAACGCCAACCCGGAGGCCGCCGCAACGGTGGTCGAGCGTATCGCGCAGGCCGGTGGCAAGGCAGTTGCGCTCAGGCTGGATGTCGCTGACGTCG
This sequence comes from Pseudomonas sp. P129, assembly GCF_020312195.1. NCBI lineage: Bacteria > Pseudomonadati > Pseudomonadota > Gammaproteobacteria > Pseudomonadales > Pseudomonadaceae > Pseudomonas > Pseudomonas sp. P129. Next base: position 1,205,385 of record NZ_JAGPYS010000001.1, read on the forward strand.
GCAGCTTCGAGGCGTTTCGAGCGTCGGTGCGCTCCGTCCTGCAAGACGTCTGGGGCGTCGCAACACTGAGCGGTCTGGTCAACAACGCTGGTTACGGGCTGTTCAATCCGTTGGAGACGGTCAGCGAAGCGCAGTTCGATGGCCTGCTCAACGTGCATCTCAAAGGCCCTTTTTTCCTCACCCAGACATTGCTGCCGCTGATGGCGGAAAACGCCAGCATCGTCAACCTGACCAGTGCCACCACTCGCGTGGCCACTGCCGGTGTCGCTCCCTATGCGGCGTTCAAGGGCGGGCTTGAAGTCTTGACCCGCTATATGGCGGCCGAGTTTGCCGGTCGACGCATCCGGGCCAACGCTGTGTCGCCCGGCGCCATTCGTACCGAACTGGGCGGTGGGCTCAATGATGAGTTCGAGGCGATGCTGGCGGCGCAGACGGCCCTGGGCCGGGTTGGCGAGCCGCAGGATGTGGCACGCGTCATCGCCATGCTGCTGTCCGAAGAAGGCGGCTGGATCAATGCGCAGACTATCGAAGTCGCAGGCGGCTACAACATCTGAGGGCCACCCCATGCTCGATCATAGCGTTCTACGCGCACCAGCCGTTCTGTACCCCGATGGCTACAGCCCCGACTTCGTCTCGAAAAAAAGGCAGCACGTCCAATGAGCACACTTCTGATTTATGGCGCTACGGGCTACACCGGGCGTATGGCCGCAGAACGGGCCAGGACGCTCGGCCTGAAGGTAGAAATCGCCGGACGCAATCAGCAGCGCCTCGCCTCCCTCGCTGCGCAGCTGGACGTGAAATACCGGGTTTTCGATGCCGACCAGGCCGAGGGTTTTTTGTCCGGCATCTCGGTGTTGCTCAACTTCGCAGGGCCATTTGTGCAGACCGCCGAGCCGTTGATGCGCGCCTGTATCAAGGCCGGTGTCGACTACCTCGACATCACCGCCGAGATCAACGTTTACCGGCTGGCCGAAAGGCTGGGCGCTGAAGCGGCGGCAAGTCAGGTCATGCTGTTGCCGGGTGTCGGTTGGGATGTCGTGCCTACCGATTCGCTGGCCGTGCAGGTTGCCGGGCGCGTGCAGGGGCCAACGGCGCTGAACATGGCGCTGCAGGTGCCAGGGTCGATGTCCCGCGGGTCTGCCATGAGTGTCAGCGAAATCATCGGTGCAGGCGTGCTCGCCAGAATCGATGGCGAACTTGTTGCAATGCCGGATGCCGAGCCGCGTCATTTTGATTTTGGTCAGGGCCCGGTCCTTTGCGTACCGTTGTCATTCGGTGATCTGGTCACCGCCTGGCATTCGACCGGCATCCGCAACATTGCAATGTTCGTGCATATCGCCGGGGACGCGTTCCCGCAAGGCGATCTGTCACAACTGCCTGATGGCCCGACGCCCGAGCAAAGGGAGGCGCATCGGGCGCGTGCAGTGGTTGAAGTGACCGATGCGAAGGGCGCGATCGCACGTTCCATGATCGAGACCGTGAACGGCTATACCTATACGCCGCTGGCGGCCGTAGAGGCTGCGCGTCGCGTGCTCGACGGCGAACGGCTGCCGGGTTTTGTCACACCGGCCAAGGTCTTCGGTGGCGGGTTCGCCGAGAGCATTGCCGGTACGCTCGTGACTGACATGTAACAACTGGGGCGACGGCTCACGACACGGCCGTCAATTCATCTGCGGGCGTCCTGAATCTTGCAGCGTCCCGCGCCGGAGGCAGGCCGAACAGCCGCGCGTACTCCCGGTTGAATTGCGAAGCGCTTTCGTACCCTACGGCATAAGCGATGGAGGTCGCATCCAGTGTGTCGAAGAGCAGCAACCAGCGCGCCTTCAACAGGCGCAGGCGCTTCTGATATTGAATCGGGCTCATCGCTGTGACGGATTTGAAGTGCCTGTAAAAGGCAGCAACACTCATGTCGGCCATCTGCGCGAGCGGTTCGACGCGAAAGGGCTCGGTGTAGTGCTCACCAATCCACTGGGTGACGCGGCGGATCTGCGTCAGTCGGCCATCCGGGCGTGCAACGTCACGAAGAATGCCACCCAGTGGTCCCTGCAAGGCCCGGAACAGAATCTCCCGTTCGATCATGGGCGCGAGGATTGCGGCTTCGTGCGGGCGGTCCATGAGTCGCAGCATGCGCAACCACGCATCGATCATTTCATCTGGCGCGATGACGCCCTCGAAGCAGGCGTTCTGGGGCGCTTCAGGTGCTCTGCCTTCGGCCATCAGCAGCGTGGCGATTACTTCCGGATCGAGGGTCAGGCTGACCGCAAGATAAGGTTTGTCCGGCGTGTCGGCGTGAATCTGCCCCGTCGCAGGCACATCGACAGGCACCAGAAAGTAGTTCCCCGCGGTGTATCTGGACGCATCTTCGCCGATCGACAGGGTCTTGGTGCCTTGAAGCACCAAGTGCAGCATCGGCTGATAGACCTGATCCGCACAGGCCTCGGCCCGGACCATGGACACACGAGGCAACCCGGTGTCGGTCCACTTGTCCTGTGCGCGCATCACGATGCAGCGCAGTTCTGCCAATGATTTCTCCATACAGGCCACCGTGGGCCATATCCCGAGGCATGGCAAGCAACTTGAGAGGAACAGGCAAGGATCTGCGACTAACCGGCAAACGTTGTGCTCCTCGATGGCCGAATACTGATGACACGCGGCTGGTTGCCTGGCGGTCATTCATGATCCGATTGCAACGAGGCCTCATACCACATCACTTGAAGAAGGCCGGTTTATGAAACTCGAAGGAAAGATAGCGGTTGTCACGGGGGCGTCCAAAGGCATAGGTGCCGGGATCGCCAAAGCACTGGGCGCCGAGGGCGCGACCGTCATCGTCAACTACGCTTCCGGCAAGGCGGATGCGGACGCCGTCGTCGCCTGGATCGCAGAGCACGGCGGCTCCGCGTTTGCGGTACAGGCAGACATGAGCCAGTCAGCAGACGTGATACGCCTGTTCGAAACGGTCGGCACGAAGTACGGCGCTCTGGACATTCTGGTCAACAATGCGGGTGTCGCTGTGTTCCAGATGATCGACGACCTGACTGAAGAGGCTTTCCACACGCAATTCAACCTGAACGTGCTGGGCTACCTGCTTGCAGTGCGAGAGGCCGTCAAATTGTTGGGGCCGACCGGCAGCATCATCAATATCAGCTCGATTCTCAGCACCGACCCTTACCTGGCGTCGAGCGTGTACGCGGCGACCAAGGGCGCGGTCGATACCTTGACCTTCGCGCTGGCCAGAGAGCTGGGCGCGCGGGGCATCAGGGTCAACTCGATCCTGCCGGGGCACACCAACACCCCGGCAACCCATGGGCATTTTGCCGGTGAGTTAGGTGAGAAGATTCTGGCTGGAACACCCTTGGGTCGTTTTGGAGAGCCCGAAGATATCGCCCCCTTGGCTGTGTTTCTGGCGTCGCAGGACTCGCACTGGGTCACCGGCGAATCCATCCGCGCTTCGGGCGGGGTCAGGGGCGTCGGTTACTGACGCTATCGGTTGAACCAAGGATGCGCATGGACCGGAGAGGGCGCTTTGGCAACTTACCATTCCATCCCGACCCATGCCATTTACTCCGGCAAGCGAAACTGCTTGCGCAAGCTCTTATCGAACGCCCCGGCAGGTGCGAAGCGCCGTAGCAGGCTGATTTGTCGGGCGGTCTTGCCGGCGGTGTATCGATGCCGGGGACGAACATCGCTCGCCGCTTTCAGCACCACCGCTGCGACAACCTCGGGCAAGTCGGCTGTCGGCATGACATCGGCGAGCAATGCACGGACCCCGGCTCGCGCCTGATCGTACGCCTGCAACTGCGAGTCCGGCTCGATGCCATTTTGATCGAAGACGGTGCGTACGTAGGCCGGCTCAATGACCGAGACCCGGACGTTGAAGGCGCGAATTTCGTGATCGAGCGATTCCGAATAGCCTTCCAGGGCGTGTTTGACCGCCGAATAATGCGCCGAGTAGGGCGCCGGTATCAGCCCCAGAACCGAGCCGATATTGATAATGCGCCCCTGACCTCGTTGGCGCATCGACGGCAATACCGCGTTGGTCATGCGCATGACGCCAAACAGATTGACGTCGAACAGGGCCTGCACTTGCGGGATCGAGAACTCCTCGGCGCCGCCCAGCATGCCGATGCCGGCATTATTGACCAGCAGGTCGATACGCCCGGTTTGCGCGAGGACGGCAGCAACGAGCGCGCGGACAGAATCGTCAGCCGTGACATTGCAGGTCAGCATGGAGACCTGTGCATCACTGTCACCGATTTTGCGGCTCGTGCCAAACACGGTATACCCGGCGCGCGCCAGCGCCTCGGCGGTGGCGCGACCGATGCCCGATGATGCACCCGTGACGATGGCGGTTCTTTTGGAAGAGGTGTTCATTCGATACTCCAATGCTCAACAGGCGCGTGCCTGAAGGGTGGCTGGGCGGGGCTTTAATAAGCGCTTACTTGATCTTCACGACGACCTTGCCTTTGGCGCGGCCCTGACCCAGGTATTCAAGCCCTTCGCGGGCCTGTTCAAACGCAAAGACCCTGTCAATCACCGGTGTTATCTGGCCACGTTCAAGCAACCTGGCAATCTCGCCAAGTTGAGCGCCATCCGCGCGAACAAACAGAAACGAGTACGACACATTCTTCTTTCTGGCCAGACGCGTGATCCTGCGGCTCATCAACCCGAATACGAAGGTGAAGAACGCATTCATCCGCCGAGCCTTGGCGAATGACGCATCCAGCGGACCGACCAGTGATACGATCCTGCCGCCGGGCTTGAGGATGCCGACAGCTCTTGCAAGGTCGTCTCCCCGGGTGGTGCCGAGGACCAGGTCAACGTCGTGCAGCAACTGTTCGAATGCCTGCTCTTGGTAATTCACGACTTCATCTGCGCCCAGGCTGCGAACCAGCGCCATATTTCCTGTGCTGGTGGTCGTGGCCACTTCGGCGCCCAGGTGTTTGGCCAGCTGGATGGCGAAGGTGCCGATACCTCCAGCCCCGGCCGGTATGAACACTTTCTGGCCCGATTGAAGAGAGGCGCGCTCCTTGAATGCCTGCCACGACGTAAGCCCGACCATCGGAATGGAGGCTGCCTGAACAAAGTCCAGATTGGCGGGCTTCCGGGCGGCAGCGTGTTCCGGCACGGCGGCGAACTCGGCGATTGCGCCGCCACCCAGCTCGAACAGGCTCGCGAATACCGTGTCGCCTGCCTTGAATCGAGTGACTGCGCTGCCCACCTGAATGACCACGCCTGCCAGATCGCTGCCCATGATGGCCGGTAGTTGCAGCTTCACCACAGTCTTGAAAGCACCCGTAGTGATCATGTTGTCGATCGGGTTCAACCCGGCCGCGTGAACTTCCACCAACAGTTCATCAGGTTTGATGGCCGGTATGGGAACGTGGGTAATCGCAATCTCCGGCGATTTGCCGTAGTTCTCGAATGTCAGTGCTTTCATGACGCTCTGATTCCAGTGTCGTCGAACAAGGATGGACGCCTGCCACGGCTTGATCCGCTTCAGGCTTGCGGGCGATAGCGCTCGGCTGCCTGGGCCTGTCGAATGTCCGACAACAGCCCTTGTCGCGCCTCATCCAGCGAGTCCCAACGACCCGCCACATGCAGCGGCGGAATGGTCACCTGTTCGCGGCGGTCGTAGCCCACCAGTGCCGCATCAACCAGTTCGTCGACGTCCATCACCTCTGCAATAGTGTTCAGATCGATTCCCGCGCGCTCCCAGATTTCGGTACGGGTGGCCGCCGGGAGCACCGCCTGGACGTATACGCCCTTGGGCGCCAGTTCCACGTTCATTCCCTGGGAAAGGAACAGCACATAGGCCTTGGTCGCACCGTAGACCGACATGCCGAACTCTGGCGCAAGGCCCACCACCGATCCGAGGTTGACGATCGAGCCTGAGCCGGACTGCGCGAAACGCGGGGCCACGGCGGCCGCAAGGCGTGTCAGGGCGACGATATTGAGTGCGACAAGCTTGTCGATGGACTCGGCGTTCTGTTGAACGAACCCTCCGGATTGAGCAATGCCAGCGTTGTTGATCAGCACATCGATGTTGGTGTCCTCACGCAGACGGGTTTCCAGAGCCGTGAGGTCGGCAGATCGAGTCAAGTCAGCCTGAATGACTTCAACGGCAACGCCGTTTTCTTCACGAAGGCGCGCCGCCAGGGCATCAAGACGTGCCTTGTCACGAGCGACTGTCACGAGATTGTGACCGCGACGGGCAAATCGTTCGGCATATACCGCGCCGATGCCGCTGGAGGCACCGGTAATGAGAACAGTGGATGGCGTTGTCATGGAGGATGTACTCGTAAAGTGCGTTGAGGAAGTCGCACTTATGATTACGATCGAAATCTAAAATGTCAACGTATTGATGTTGATCGACATCAAAAACGCTCGATGCCGATCGAGCGCAGTTTTCGGAAGGGGATGTGGAGAGCATCATCGGAAGACGTCCTGGCAAATTGCATGCACACCGTCGAAACCGCTTCTGCGCAAGCGCAGTCACGACGGCGGTTGTGTGTCGATCAGGTGGAGTCAGTACGCCTGTTTTCAGTCTGACGGCGTAAGCACGGAGCGTTTCACCAACTGGAATATCGACTCCGCAGAGGGAATAGGGAATTGATCCGCCTTTCTGTCGATTATCAGGGACGCGTAACCATGTGCGGTGCTCCAGGCGAGGAAGGTGCGCTGTTCAAGCAGTTCCGGCTCGGGCTCGCTACCGTATTTCGCTACCCAGGCGTTGCGTATCGACTGGCGGAGCACTTGCAGCGTACGTTCACCCGATTTAAGCAGCCTTGGTAACGTGCGGTTTACACCCGCGCCAAACATCAATCGGAAGTGCTCCGGGTAACTTTTGGCGAAACTTACATAACCAATGCCGCAACCCAGGAGGGTGTCGTCAAGTTCCTGTTGGACGGCAATGATGACGTCGGCCATGCGCTCATATCCATCGGCCACCACCTCTGCCAGCAGATTTTCCAGAGAGCCGAAATGGTGAGCGGGAGCGGCGTGAGAGACATTCGCCCGTCTGGCGCACTCGCGCAGTGACATCCCGCGCACTCCCGATTCACCCACGATATCCCAGGCGGCCTGACGCAGAACGGCAGGCAGATTGCCGTGGTGGTAGGTCCGCGGGGTGTCTGAAGTCGACATGTAAGGCTCCCTATCATGAAACAAAAGTTATATTCCCGTCGGCTCAGCCTATCTTGTCAGTGACAAGATAGGCTGTTCTAATGGTGCCAGATCATCTGACGGGTGTGGGGAATACCGATGAGCGACATCATCAAGAGGCTTCGACTATTGACGCTGCGCGGCACGTTCACGCTGATCAGCCGTATTCTACCGGGCATCACTGGAAGATATCTCGCTCGACGTTTTGTGACTCCGCAGGCGTCCGGACGTGCCAAGGCTGCTGAAATTCTGAGTACAGCGACGGATGTGCAAACCGGTAGCCTTGAACTGGACGGCATCAGAATTGCCACCTATGTCTGGGGCGATCCCTCCAGCCAGCCGTATGTGTTGCTGGCCCACGGCTGGTCAAGTTACGCGATGCGGTTTATCGGATGGGTGCCGTTACTGCGCTCCATGGGCTACGCCGTGGTGGGGTTCGATCAGCCCGCGCACGGGTTGAGCGCGGGCAGCATCAGTCATATGACCCAGTTCGTGGCTGTGCAGCAGCACGTGGGACGCCATTTCGGAAAGCCTTCGGCGGTGATAGCGCATTCACTCGGCGCTTCATCGATTGTTTTCGCTCAGGAACAGTCGTGGCGCCCCGAGCGTTTTATCCTGATTGCGCCGCTCCTGGCACCTACGGACAGCGTATTTCAACAGTTCGATTCAGTCGGTGTTGCCCACAAAGTATTCAAACCTTTCGAGGCCGTCCTGCATTCGCTGACCGGTCGCCGCTTTGCAGACTACGACGCCACTTCGCGACTGCCGCTGCTTGATCGTCCCGCCCTGATCATTCATGACCGCCGTGACCGCGAAACACCGTGGGAAAAGGGCGCTCGTTTTGCAGAACTATGGCCGGGGGCGCGTCTGTTTACCACTGAAGGGCTTGGCCACAATCGGTTGATTGATCATCCATCGGTGATAGACGAAGTGATGAAGTTTCTGAAACCGGATCATCGTTAACGGCATCCGCAACGGATGGCCTTTCCAACGATTCCACTCTAAAGCGTCTACACGCAGCTTCATGAAATCCGTATGTGCCAGTTGGACCTGGCTCGTTTAATTGCAAGATGAATAACGGAAGCCAGATGCGTTTCCGCTCATCACGAGCTGAGCTTCTTTTAAAAGTCCTGACGTAGCCGGACAGGCGGGTCAGCGTCTTCAGAAGCTGGAGGCCGCTATGGGTTTTAATAATTTTTCCGATGAATTGGCGGTGCTTGAAATCGTCCGCAGCGCCAACTTCGTTCGCCCTGGAAAGTTGACGTCTGGGCAAATTTATCTCGCGCTGATACGTCTTCAATCAGACGTTCCGGCGGCCGGGGATTTTATGGCCATGATTGATGAGCTGGTCAAAGAGGGACTGCTGGTTTCAGCCGCTGTGCTGGATCACGACATCTCGTTTCCCTATGTCCAGCACATTGTTCTTGGTGTTACCGAAACAGGTGCGGCCGTACTGGAAGACCGGCGTTTTCAGGCTGACCTTTTTTACATGTGTTCGACGGTGCCGTCCCAGCTACAGCGTCAGGAAAGAACTGACAGTCGCAACTGTCAGCCCAGGACTGACGAACCTCACTTGCCCTGCAGCTTATGCCGCGCATAAAGCACCGCCGTTCCGCCAGAGGCCGCACGGGCCTGTAGCTCGAACGTTTGTGGATAGCCTTTGATCAAATCGCTCAGTTTCTTGTAGCCATGGGTACGAGGATCGAACTCCGGCCGCAGTTTGGTGATGTTCGTGCCAATGGCGCCCAAGGGTGCCCAGCCGTCTTCATCAGCAATATCGTCCATTATCTTTGCAATGAAGCCCACAGGGGCTTTGGGTTTCTTGCTCGGCTCGGTTGCCACCGATTTCACGTTGCTCGGTGTTGCAGCTGCATCCGGCGTAGAGTCTCCGGTGGCCGGTGTGGTGATCTCTTCACGAAGCAATTCGATGTAGATGAACTTGTCGCAGGCCGCCACGAAGGGTTTGGGTGTCTTTTCTTCGCCAAAGCCATAAACGGTCAGACCTTCCTCACGCAGGCGCGAGGCCAGGCGTGTGAAGTCACTGTCGCTGGACACCAGGCAGAACCCGTCGAAACGACGCGTGTAGAGCAAGTCCATCGCGTCGATGATCAATGAGCTGTCAGTCGCATTCTTGCCTTTGGTGTAGGCGAATTGCTGGATGGGCTGGATGGAGTAGTCGAGCAGAACTTTCTTCCAGCCGCCGAGCTGCGGGCCGGTCCAGTCACCATAGATGCGCTTGACGCTGGCCACGCCATATTTGGCGATCTCTTCGAAAAGACCTTCTACGATAGCTGCTGGCGCATTGTCGGCATCGATCAGCACCGCCAGGTGCTTTTGAGAACTGTTGGGGTTTTGGACGGCCATGGATCACCCTCGTACGAAAGCGTAACCATACCGCCAAAACGAGAGATTGGCGCTATTCCCCGATATTTATGCAAGGCAGGCCGCTGCCGAACGCTTCCCGGCAGCGGCCTTGGCACATCAGATCCTGAAACTGCCCACCAACTGCGTCAGTCGGGTGGACTGCTGTTCAAGGTCAGTGCACGCGCGCAGGGTCGCGTTCAGGTTCTCTACGCCTTGCTGGTTCAGCGTATTGATCTCGGTGATGTCCACGTTGATCGCTTCCACGACGGCGGTCTGCTCTTCGGTGGCGGCAGCGACCGACTGGTTCATGCCATCGATTTCGCCAATGCGTTCGGTCACGTGCTCAAGGCTTGCAACGGCCTTGTTGGCAATGCCGACCGTTTCAACGCTCTCGCGCTGGCTGTCGTTCATGATCGACACGGCTTCACGGGCACCGGATTGCAGTTGCTCGATCATCTCCTGCACCTGACTCGCCGATTCCTGCGTTCGGTGCGCCAGGCTGCGGACTTCGTCGGCAACCACGGCAAACCCTCTGCCGGCTTCACCTGCACGCGCGGCCTCGATGGCCGCATTCAGGGCCAGTAGATTGGTCTGCTGCGAGATGCCGGTAATCACGTCGAGGATCTGGCCGATGTTGGCTGTCTTGGTGTTCAGCGTTTCGATCTGCCCGCTTGCGCTGCTGATGCGCTTGGAAAGACGGCTCATGGCCTCGATGTTCTGCCCGACCACGTCCTGCCCGTCCGACGCCAGCGTTCGTGCATCGCTGGAGTGACCCGAGGCGCGCGCGGCATTCTGGGCGATCTCCTGCGTTGCGGCGCCCAGCTCATTGATGGCTGCGGCGACGCTGTTGGTGCGGTGTGACTGTTGATCGGAGTTAAGCATCGACGAGTTGGATGCATTCAGTACCCGCAGGGCAACTTCATTGAGCTGCACGGTGGAGGAGGCGACTTCACGCATCGAGTCATGGATTCGCTCTACAAAGAGGTTGAAACCATTGCCCAGATGCCCGAACTCGTCCTGGCTCTCGATGACCAGGCGCTTGGTCAGGTCACCTTCGCCGGCAGCGATATCGTGCATGGCGCGGCCCATCAGGTTCAGTGGGCGCAGCAGGACACTCAGGAGCATGCCCAGCAGCAGGATGATCAGCACCACAGCAATCACAGTGGCCACGATGGCCGAGTTTCTGAACTCGCCCAGGGCCGCGTAGGCGATGTCCTTATCCATTGCTACGCCGACGTACCAGTTGACCGAGGGCAGGCCGTCTACGTGAGCGAAGGTCAGGATCTGGGTCTTGCCGGCATACTCGCTTTCACTCAGGTCTTGCGACAGCCTGGGCGTGTTCGCCGGGTAGACTTCGGCCAGCGTCTTCATCACCAGTGAGGTGTCCGGATGGACCAGGATGCGGCCATTCGCGTCGACCAGAAACGCGTATCCGTCGCCGTGCAGCCGCAGCGAGCTGATCATCTTCACCAGGATTTCCAGGCTCAGGTCGCCGCCAATTACACCGGACACGCCGGAGTCTCCCTTGATCGGTGTGGCAAGGGTCACGACCAGGCCCTTGGTCACGGCGTCCAGATACGGCTCGGTCAGGATGGTTTTGCCGGCGCGAAGGGCATCGACATACCACGGTCGGGTTCTTGGGTCGTAGTCGGCCGACATGTCATCAGGCGGCTGGGTGACGAAGGAGCCATCGCTTCTGCCCTGGTAAATGCTCATGAAGGTGGCGATCAGCGTGGGTTGCCCGAGTACCCGATTCTGCTCTTGCGGGGACTGAGGCGAAGACGCGTTTTCCGCCAGGTTCTCTACCAGAAGAATTCGCCCTGAAAGCCAGTTACGGATATTGCCGGCGGTACTTTCGCTCGTCTGGTTAAGGTTCTCCTTGAGCTGCACGTGCAACGCATTGCGCTGCAGATAGTCGTTATAGAACGTGAATAGCGTGAATGCGGCGATCACCACAAGGGACGCCGCCAAGAGAATTTTATGGCTGAATTTTAAAGATTTTCTCATGCCGATATGAGCCTTTAGAGGGGTATTGCGCAAGGGGTCATAGGTAGTGGGTGGAGCAGGGGTGGTTATCGGCGGGAATCGGTGTTTATGAATGTCATGTGTCATATAAATGACAAAAGGCCTGATTTTTTCATCTTTCAGGCCCCAATCAGGCTGGCAGCTTCAGATGGCAGGGTGATTCAGGTCGAGGTACCACTGGGCATAGGGCGTGTTTATCACCTTGCGCCGATTGAAATCCTCGGTGCCATCGGTCCACCAGACTTCACCGCGCTCGCCCAGTGCAACTTTGGCCTTGTCGACACTGGCCCGAGCCGCCTTCAGGGCTGCGGGTTCTTCGGATGCCTTGGCGGCTTTCACTGCACGACGTGCAGCCATCAGCTCATCCACAAGGTGCTGGCGGACGTCGTCGCTCAAGGAGGGATTGGAGCACCGCCAGAGTTGCCCCTTGACCACGAAATACCGACCATCAGGCGTGGTCGGGTTCACCTCACGAATACCCGCGGGCGACCGCGTCAGCGCCGATCAGACCTGTCACCCGCCCGGCCAGGGCGTCCAGCCCGAACGGCTTGGTCAGCACTTGCGTGCAAGGCCGCAGGTGGCAATCGTCCAGCACGGATGTCTTGGCGTAACCGGTGATGAACAGGGTCGGCAAGCCTGGTCGACAGTCACCGGCCGCATCGGCCATTTCTCGGCCATTCATGCCGCCTGGCAAGCCTATGTCACTGATCAGCAGGTCGATGCGTGTGTCCGACTGCAGGATCTGCAAGCCTGATTGTGCGTCTGCCGCCTCCAGGCAGTTGTAGCCCAGACCGCTGATGACTTCGGCGACGAGCATCCTCACCGAGGGTTCGTCGTCTACGACCAGAACGGTTTCGCCGGTGTGATGCGGCGGCTCTTCGATGACTTCCGGTTCAACGGCGCGGGGAGCGTTGTCAGCGGTGTGGCGTGGCAGGTGCATGACCACGCTGGTGCCCTGGCCTTCGACCGACTCGACGCGAATCTGCCCGCCGGACTGGCGCACAAAGCCATACACCATCGACAGCCCGAGACCGGTGCCGGCACCGATGGCCTTGGTGGTGAAGAATGGTTCAAAGGCTTTGGCGGCAATGTCCGGACTCATGCCGATGCCCGTGTCGGTCACGCGGATGCTCAGGTGCTCGCCGGCAGGAATGCCGTGATCCGGGTCGGTGCACTCTTCGAGGGACGCATTGGCGGTCTCGATGATAATGCGCCCGCCGTTGGGCATTGCGTCACGGGCGTTCAGGCACAGGTTAAGCAGCGAGCTTTCCAGCTGGGCATGATCGATCAGCGCGGGCCACAGGTCATCATGGGCGACGACCTTGATGTCTATCTCCGGGCCGACCGTGCGCGCGATCAACTCTTCCATGTCATGAATCAACCCGTTCACGTCGGTGACTCTTGGCGACAGTGTCTGGCGTCTTGAGAACGCCAGCAGGCGGTGGGTCAGCGATGCGGCGCGGCGTACTGCGCCCTGGGCGACCGACACGTAACGGTCGACGTCACCGACGCGGCCCTGGGCCAGGCGTTTGGTGATCAGTTCCAGGCTGCCGGAAATGCCGGCCAGCAAGTTGTTGAAATCATGGGCGATGCCCCCCGTCAGTTGTCCGACGGCATCCATCTTCTGCGAGTGACGCAGGGCGTCTTCGATCTGCTCGCGTTCGAAAACGGCTTGTTCGATGCGCTGTTCTAGTGTCTGGTTGAGTTCTCTGACCGCTTCTTCGGCTTTTTTTCTGGCGGTTACATCGATAGAGGAGCCGATCAGACCGATCACTTCACCGCTGGCATCGAGCAGCGGCGCTTTGGTCGAGAGCCATATCGCTGCAGAGCCGTCAGCCAGGTTTACCTGTTCTTCGATCTGTTCGCTGACATTGCTCTGCATGATCCGGCGGTCGGTTTCCATAAGCGTCCGCGCCTGTTCCTGATCATCCAGAAATTCCAGGTCCGTCTTGCCAATGAAAAACTCGGGCGGCTTGCCGATCAGGTCAGCGGTGCCACGATTGGCGACCAGCATTCGACCTTCGAGATCCTTGGCGTAGACAACTCCGGGAACGGCAGCTGTGAATATTCTCAGCAACTCGTTGAGGCGGTCGCGCTCGTATTCGGCAGTGCGACGGCCGTCTATATCAAGCAATACACCTGGACTGCGAATGGGTTTGCCACGACTGTCGCGTTCGATTCTTCCGCTGGCTTCGATCCAGCGATAAATACCGTCTTCATGGAGAACCCGGTATTCGCATCGATAGGTTTCGCTACTCTGCAGCGCTTCCTCGATTGACTTGTCGACTCTGGCCGAATCGTCAGGATGAATGGAGGCAATCACCAGTTCCAGTGGCAAACCTTTGGCGCACAGCTTCGGGCACAAGCCGAAGGTCCGGGCAAAACGCTCATCGCCGGTCAACTGATCGGCAATGATGTCCCACACCCAGGTACCGACAACCGCCCCTGACTCCAGGGCAAGTTGCAGCCGCTCGGCTGCTTCCTGCGCCGAGGGAACGGGTGGCTGGGGGGCGAATGGCCTGCCGCCAAAAACATCATTGCTCATCACTATCGACCCACTTGAACGCCTGGTTCACAAAGACTCAGTCATAGGGCAGCGCAGCGGCCTGAAAGTTGTACAAAATTTATTCTATTTTGTGCTTCAGGCCTCACAAACGATGAGTGACACTCGATCATTCAATGATTCTGGAGTGGGTGATATTAAATTAATATCATCGGGGCGTGCGTTATTTTCGGCGGAGCAGGCGGGGCAGCGCTTTCAGGTCATGCCGGGCTTGGCGAATCCTCTGAAAGCGCTGGTTTCATTCAGGTATTGGCGTCTTGCGACGTCTCAATGCTGGCCGACAGGCGCAGGAAGGTTGGCAGCCTGTACGGGCGACCAGCGGGTCAACGCGTAAAACACTGCGCCGCCCAGGATGCAGCCGGTAAACCAGGCGAAGTTGGCAATCGGCTTGAACCACTCGACAAAGGTGAAGCACAGACCGACCAGTGCGGTGAGCAGCAATGCCTTGACCGCGATCCAGTTCACGCCGTTGGTGTACCAGTAGCGACCGCTTGGCGTGTCATCGAACAGGGCATCCACATCGATCTGCTGCTTCTTGATCAGGTAGTAATCCACCAGCAGGATGCCGAACAGTGGGCCGATACAGGCCGCCAGCACGTCGAGGGTGTAGTGAATCACTTCAGGGTTGTTGAACAGGTTCCAGGGCGTAATGAAGATCGACGCTACCGCTGCGATCATGCCGCCTGCCCGCCAGCTGATGCGGCTGGGCGCCACGTTGGCGAAGTCGAAGGCGGGGGAAACGAAGTTGGCGACGATATTGATGCCGACCGTGGCGGTGACGAAGGTAAAGGCGCCGAGCAGCACGGCCGTGGTGTTGTCGATGCGCGCGACGGTCGCAATCGGGTCGTGGATCATCTCACCGAAAATCGGCAACGTGCCCGAGACGATCACCACTGTTACCAGTGAAAACGCCAGAAAATTCACCGGTAAGCCCCAGAAATTGCCGCGGCGCACGTCGGCCATGCTGCGGCAATAGCGGCTGAAATCACCGAAGTTCAGCGTCGGCCCGGAGAAATACGAGACCACCAGCGCAATGGCCATGACCACCTGGCCGAACGCTGCCCAGCCGGACAACTCCTTTTCAGCCAGAGTAAAACTGATGTTGTCCCAGCCGGCGCGCCAGACAATCCAGCCTGCCAGAGCGAACATCACCGCATAAACGGCAGGGCCGGCCCAGTCGATGAAGCGCCTGATCGACTCCATACCCGTCCAGAACACCGCGGCTTGCACCACCCACAACGCCAGAAAGCCGAACCAGCCGAGCCAGGACAGTCCGAGAAATGTCACGCTTTGATAGACGGCCAGTTCCGGGAAGAAACGCAGCACCACGATCACCAGTGCGCTGGACGCCAGGTAGGTTTGAATGCCGTACCACGCCACGGCGATGAGCCCGCGAATGATGGCGGGAATGTTGGCACCGAACACGCCGAAAGCCAGGCGGCAAATGACCGGGTAGGGCACGGCGGCTTGCTGACTGGGTTTGGCGACCAGATTGGCAATCACCTGAATGATGCAGATCCCCACCAGCAGGGCGATCAGCACCTGCCAACTGGCCAGGCCCAGGGCGAACAGACTGGCGGCAAAAACGTAGCCGCCGACGCTGTGCACATCGCTCATCCAGAACGCCAGAATGTTGTACCAGGTCCACTTCTGCGGCACCGGCCCCAGATCGTGGTTGTGCAGGCGCGGGCTGTACCCGGCCGGGCGTTGATCTGTCATTGCGTGACTCCCTCGGTGTGTCGTGACGGGATCGGAGTACGATCGATGATTTTTTTGTATACGATCGTGTACGCAAAACATGTGCCATACGATTTCTCGTTGGTAGGGAATGGCCGCGAGTCTTGTTTTAGGGCGTTTTTACTGAGACAGGCGGGTAAATCGGGCAAGTCCGAGCAGTGATTTGAAGTGCACGTAAACAGGGCGCTTTTGCTCATTTACGGTGCGATTTATTCGTTTTCAATTGAGTGGCTCTCTGGCCAGTTATTCAAATCGCGCTACTCATCATGTTCCGTATCAGGCACTATTCTTGTATACGATCTGTAATGCCAATGTGATGTGAAGCCATGATCCGACCTGACAGTGCCCCGTTGTTTCTCACGCCTTCTGCCGCTGAAAAGGGCCGTGATGAACAGATTTACCAGCATGTTCTGGAAGCCATCGTCGAACACCGGCTCGCTCCGGGAACGCGCTTGCCCGAGGACGCACTGGCCGAAGTGTTCGAGATCAGCCGCACCGGCATTCGCAAGGTCTTGCAGCGTCTGGCGCTGGAACGGCTGGTGACCCTGCGCCCCAAGCGCGGCGCGGAGGTCGCGCAACCGTCGGCTCAGGAAGCACAGGATGTATTGGGTGCCAGGCAACTGATCGAGCCCGCGCTGATGGCCGAGATCGCCACGCGAGTCGGCGGCCGGCGTCTGGATGCACTGCGTGCGCTTTGCGATCAGGAGCATGAGGCGCAACACGCCGGGCGCCACAGCGAAGCGATTCAACTGTCGGCGCGCTTTCATGTGCAGTTGAGCGCGCTGGCGGGCAATCAGGTGTTGACCGAACAGGTCGCGCAGCTCACCACGCGGTCCTCGTTGATTGTGGCGGTGTACGGTTCGCGACGCAGTGTCGGGTGTGATTGTGGCCAGCATGTCGACTTGCTGGCCTTGCTCGAAAGCGGGCAGGGCGAACAGGCGCGCGAATGGATGGCCGAGCATTTGCGCCGCATCCGCGCCAGCCTGAATGTGGATGCGCCGCTCAGCGAGACAGTGGATTTTCATAGCATTTTCAAACGGCGCTGAAGGAGTTCCGGTGCGTATTCAAGTGATCAACCCCAATACCAGCGAAGCCATGACCCACAAGATCGGTCTGGCCGCGCAAGCCGTGGCGCGCCCAGGCACACAGATCATCGCCTGCAGTCCGGCGGATGGCCCGGTGTCCATCGAAGGCCATTTCGATGAGGCGATAGCAACGCTGGGCGTGCTGGAAGAAGTGCGCAAGGGCCGCGAGCAACAGGTCGACGCGCACATCATCGCCTGTTTCGGCGACCCCGGCCTGCTGGCGGCACGCGAGTACGCCAGCGCCCCGGTGATCGGCATCGCCGAAGCGGCCTTTCATATGGCCAGCCTGATTTCTACCCGTTTCGCCGTGGTCACGACGCTGACCCGCACGCGGATCATCGCCGAGCACTTGCTGCAGCGTTATGGCTTCAGTGAGTTATGCACATCGGTGCGCTGTATCGATCTGCCGGTGCTGGCGCTGGAGGAAAGCGGGCCGGAGCTCATCGAATGCATGGCCGAACAGGCCCGTCGCGCCCGTGACGAAGAAGGGGCGGGAGCCATTGTGCTGGGTTGCGGCGGGATGGCGGATCTGGGCAGGCAACTGAGCGAAGCGATTGGCCTGCCGGTCATCGACGGCGTGGCAGCGGCGGTGAAACTGGCCGAATCGCTGGTGGATCTGGGCCTGACCACCAGCAAACACGGCGACCTGGCCGACCCCATCGGCAAACCGTTCAAAGGCCGGTTTGCCTACCTGAGCCGGTGATGGCGTTTGCCCGCAGGGCGCAGGAGCGAACGTGTTCGCGAAAGGGGCGGCATGAACGATGAACATACACCGTCTGCAATACCGTTCGCGAACACGTTCGCTCCTACGGCCTACGGCCAGAGTCAAAAGCGAACGTGCGCATAACGATGAGCGCTCTGCGTGGTAGTGACATTTTCAAGCTTCTGCCCGCAGGGCGTAGGAGCGAACGTGTTCGCGAAAGGGGCGGCATGAACGATGAACATACATCGTCTGAAATGTTCTCAGGCTTCTGCCCGGAGGGCGTAGGAGCAAACGTGTTCGCGAAAGGGGCGGCATGAACGATGAACATACATCGTCTGAAATACTGTTCTCAGACCTCTGCCCGCAGGGCGTAGGAGCGAACGTGTTCGCGAAAGGGGCGGCATGAACGATGAACATACATCGTCTGAAATGTTCTCAGGCTTCTGCCCGGAGGGCGTAGGAGCGAACTTGTTCGCGAAAGGGGCGGCATGAACGATGAACATACATCGTCTGAAACACCGTTTTCAGGCTTCTGCCCGGAGGGCGTAGGAGCGAACGTGTTCGCGAAGGGAGCGGTATGAACGATGAACATACATCGTCTGAAACACCGTTTTCAAGCTTCTGCCCGCAGGGCGTAGGAGCGAACTTGTTCGCGAAAGGGGTGGCATGAACGATGAACATACATCGTCTGCAATACCGTTCCCGAACACGTTCGCTCCTGCGGCCTTAGGCCAGAATCAAAGGCGAACCCGTACCTTACATAGCCGGCACGCCACCCCCGACCAGGGCTTCAGTCGTGTCGTCCGGCACCACAATCGTGTTGTTGCCAGGCGTCAGGATGACCTTGCGGCAATCTTCTTCCTTCTTGTCGAACAGCTTGTAGCCCTTCGCCGCATCCTCCAGTGACATCCGGTGCGTGATGATGGCTTCGGGTTCCAGGCGGCCGGCCTCGATGTGTTCCAGCAATTCAGGCATGAAGCGATGCACGTGGGTCTGGCCCATTTTGAAGGTCAGGCCCTTGTCGAACGCATCGCCGAACATGAAGCCATGGATGAACCCGGCATATACCCCTGGCACACTGACCACGCCGCCGCGTCGTACTGCTGCGATGCACTGACGCAATGCCTTGCCGCTGCTGCCTTCCAGCTTCAGCGTGGCAAGGATGGTTTCCGTGGTGCTGCCTTTGGCCTCGAAACCCACTGCGTCGATTACGCCATCCACGCCGCGCATGCCGGCGGTCTGGCGAATGATCGTGTCAGCCGGATCATCGTCTTCATCGAAATTGATCGGGATCACGCCGTAGGTTTTCTGCGCATAGGCCAGACGATACGGATGGTGATCGACCATGAAGATCTTTTCCGCACCGAGCATTTTTGCGCACGCCGCGCTCATCAGGCCGACCGGGCCAGCACCGTAAATGGCAACCGTCGAACCCTGGCCAATCCCGGCGTTGAGTACAGCCTGCCAGGCGGTGGGGAGAATATCGGAGAGGAACAGAACCTTCTCGTCAGCCAGCGTGCCTGGCACCTTGAACGGACCAACGTTGGCCTTGGGTACTCGCACGTATTCAGCCTGACCGCCCGGAACGCCGCCATACAGATGGCTGAAGCCGAACAGCGCCGCCCCTGGTGGAATCGACTTTTTGTTGAGAATCGCGCCACGTCCGGTGTTGGTGGTTTCGCAGGCCGCGAACTGGTCGAGGTTGCAGAAAAAGCAGCTGCCGCAGGCGATGACGAACGGGATCACCACGCGATCGCCTTTGGCTACAGCCGTGACGGCCGAGCCGGTCTCTTCCACGACGCCCATGAACTCGTGACCGAAGATGTCGCCGTGTTCAACCGTAGGGATTTTGCCGCGATACAAGTGCAGGTCGGAACCGCAGATAGCGGTCGCCGTTACGCGCAGAATGATGTCATCCGCTTGCTCGATCACAGGGTCCGGCACCGTATCGACCTTTACACTGTTCGCGCCGTGGTAAGTCAAAGCTCTCATGATCAATCCTCAGTGGCAGCAGGAATTCCGCTCCGTTACTGAAGATGAACCATGAGCTTTTTGTTGGTTCAGCGCGATTGCTTGACGCGCGGACTAACGGTAGGTCAGTTGCGGAACGCTGTCATATCCTGCAACAGCATGCCCATCAGGCGGTTGGCACCAACGCTCAGTTGACGGCCCAGGCGGCTGATCAGGTGGGTTTGCGGGCTGCTGAACACCTCATGCTGCAAGGGCAGGGCACGCAATCTTCCGGCCCTTATTTCTTCCTCCACGACAAAGGTCGGCAGCAGCGTGACGCCCCCTTGCATGGCGAAGTGCTTGAGCATGGCGAAGGTGCTGCAGGTCAGCGTCGGCTGCACGGTGATGCCCAGCTGGTGCTCGGCTTGCAGCAGAATCTGGCGGATACCGTAAGACACCGCAGGCAGGGCGACACGGTAGTCTTCAAGTGCCCGCAGCTGTATCGGGCCTGGTTCGTCGGTCAGCGGGTGATCAGGCGCGGTGATCACACAGACCGGTTGACGCTGATGCGCATGCGAGCGGATTTTCGGGTCGGCAGCCGGATTGAAGACCAGGCCGATGTGCGCTTCATCCTCGACCACCTGGCGAATCACTTCGTTGCTGCCGCAGACGTTCACGATCAGTTCGATCCTGGGGTACAGCTCGGAAAACCGGGCCAGCGGCTGCGCGAGACTTTCCAGAAACCCCTCCCCGGAGACCAGCGTCACCGAGCCGCTGTGCAAGCCTTTCAGCGCCTGAATCGAATCCAGCAGGACCTCCTGCTGCGTCAGTCGCTGGCGGTAATAGGCCAGCACCTTGTCGCCCGCCTCGGTCGGTTTGACGCCGCGTCGATGGCGCTCCAGCAGGGGGGAACCCAGCTCCTGTTCCAGTTGCGCGATCTGGCGGCTGACCGCCGAAGGCGCAACGTTGAGGAAGTCGGCGGCAGCCCGGACGCTGCCCAATCGTACGGCTTCGAAAAAGTACAGGATGCGTCGATCTTGAACGAGGCTCATGGGCTTCCAGTGTTGCGCTAAAGGCAACATAAATTCGATTTTTGGATTATTGCTGAGAGGGGAGAGCGCTGTCCATACTCGAATCACCAGCACATTGCCGGCCGCAGGGGCCCGCAGCGTCATCCTCTAATTCGTACAAAATCTTTGATCGGGATGCAGACATGACTTTGAAAGCAGGTGTGATCGGACTGGGCAACATGGGCGGCGGCATGGCGGCCACGCTGGCCGGCAAGGGCTTTGATGTCAGCGGCTTCGACCTGTCGCAGGCCGCGCTGGCCCAGGCCGAAAGCAAGGGCGTCAAGCCGGTTGCCGATCGCACGCAACTGATTCAAGGCGTGGACATTCTGATCCTCTCGCTGCCCAAGGCCGAGCACGTGGAGTCGGTGTGCCTCAGCGCGGGTGGCATCAACGAGGTGGGTCGCAAGGGCCTTATCGTCGTCGATACCACGACGTCGACGCCGGAAATGAGCCGTAAGGTCGCCGCCGAGCTGGCGAAGAACGGCATCGCCTTCATCGACGCGCCGGTGTCTGGCGGCCCGAAAGGCGCTGCCACCGGCAGCATGTCGATGGTGATCGGTGCCGAGGATGCTGACCTGGCGCGCGCCATGCCGGTCCTGGAAGGCATGAGCGGGACACGCGTGCACGTCGGGCAATGTGGCGCAGGGAACGTGGCCAAGATCGCCAACAACATGCTCGCCGCCTGTCACCTGATCAGCACTGCCGAAGCCGTGGCGATGGCCGCGCGTGCAGGGGTCGATCCGGAAAAACTTCTGCAGGGTCTGAATGCCGGTTCCGGACGCAGCGGTGCCACGCAAGTGATGTTCCCGACCTGGGTACTCAACAAGGCCTATGACTCCGGCTTCACCATGGGCCTGATGCGCAAGGACGTCGGCCTGGCCAGCGATCTGGCGGACAGCCTGGACATGGACCTGCCGCTGTCGCGCGTCGTCGCGCAGTTGTGGCAGGCCAGCAGTGAAACCCTGGCGGACAACGAAGACTTCTGCGCCATCGTGCAACGCACCGATGGCAAACTTTACGGTCATGGAGAATAAGCGATGAGCACTGCAAGAATCCTCGAACTGATGCGTCCTTACTGGGGCGATCGCAGTGTCATCGCCAGCTACGTCGGCGGCCAGTTCATCGAAGGTCACGGCGCGCCCGTCGAAGTGCGCAATGCCCATGACGACAGCCTGCTGCTGAGTTTCCCGGACGCCGACGAGTCGTTGGTTGAAGTGGCCGACAAGGCTGCCAGGGCTGCGCAACAACAATGGTGGGCGCTGACTGCTCAGGCGCGTGGCCGTGCCATGTATCAGGTGGGCAATCTGATTCGTGACGAGCTGGAAAACCTCGCGCAGATCGAATCCCTGACCGCCAACAAGCCGATCCGTGACGCCCGCGTCGAAGTGCTCAAAGTGGCCGAGATGTTCGAGTATTACGCTGGTTGGGCGGACAAGCTGCACGGCGAGATCATCCCGGTGCCGACCACGCATCTGAACTATGTGACCTACGAACCGCTGGGCACGGTGTTGCAGATTACGCCCTGGAATGCGCCGATCTTCACCTGTGGCTGGCAGATCGCCCCGGCGATTGCAGCGGGCAACGCGGTCATTCTCAAACCGTCGGAACTGACCCCGCTCAGCTCGCTGATGGTCGGCGTGCTGATAGAGCGGGCCGGCGTGCCGAAAGGGCTGGTCAACGTGATTGCCGGTTTCGGTCATTCCATCGGCCAGGCGTTCATCGCCAAGGCTGACATTCGCAAGGTGGTGTTCGTCGGCTCGCCAGCCACTGGCCGGCATATCGCCGTGGCAGCGGCGCAGCGTTGCATTCCTGCGGTGCTGGAGCTGGGCGGCAAGTCGGCCAACATCGTGTTCGACGACGCCGACCTGGAAGTCGCCTTGCGCGGTGCCCAGGCCGCGATCTTTTCCGGTGCCGGGCAGAGCTGTGTGTCCGGTTCGCGGCTGCTGGTGCAGGAATCGATCTTCGAGAAGTTCACCAATGCCCTGGCGGTGGCTGCGACGCAGTTCAAGGTCGGTGATCCGAGCGATCCGGAAACCCAGATCGGCCCGATCAACAACGCCAAGCAATACAACCACGTGAAAAACATGGTCGAGCAGGCGCTCAAAGACGGCGCGAAGCTGGTGGGCGAGCACGCTGATCCGATCCCGGAAAAACCCGGTTACTACATCAATCCGACCGTCCTGGCAGGCACCAACGCGCTGTACTGCGCGCAGGAAGAAATCTTCGGCCCGGTGGTGGTGGCGATTCCATTCAAAGACGAAGAGGACGCGATCCGCATCGCCAACGACAGCCGTTTCGGCCTGGCCGGTGGTGTCTGGACCCGCGATGTCGGTCGTGCTCACCGCGTTGCCAGACAAGTGCGAGCCGGGACCTTCTGGGTCAACGGTTACAAGACTATTCACGTCAGTTCGCCGTTCGGCGGCTATGGTGAGAGTGGTTATGGCCGGTCTTCCGGTCTGGATGCCCTGCGCGAGTACAGTGAAGTGAAAAGCGTCTGGGTCGAAACCGCCGCCAAGCCAGCCGCCAGCTTTGGCTACGGCGCGAGTCTGGAGTAAGCACATGTCCATTTCAAAGACGTTGATTGACGAAGCAACTGTGTGGCGCCGCACCCTCCATGCCGCGCCGGAACTGGGGTTTCAGGAGCTGAAAACCTCTGACAAGGTGGCTGAGTTGCTGAGCGGTTTCGGCATCGAGATCCACCGTGGGCTGGGCGGCACTGGTGTGGTTGGCACCCTGCGTAATGGTGACGGTCCGACCATCGGCCTGCGTGCCGACATGGATGCCTTGCCGATTCAGGAACTGGGCGACAGCGTTCACAAGTCGACCCACAAGGGTTGCATGCACGCCTGCGGCCATGATGGCCACACCGCGATCCTGCTGGCCACCGCCAGGCATCTGGCCGAGACTCGGCGCTTTCGCGGCACGGTGCATTTCGTCTTCCAGCCTGCCGAAGAGAACCTCGGCGGCGCACAGCGAATGATCGAAGACGGGCTGTTCGAACGCTTTCCGATGGAAGCCATCTACGGCCTGCACAACTGGCCGGGCGTGCCTGCGGGCAAGGTGGTGATCAATCCGGGGCCGATGATGGCGTCGCTCGACACCTTTGAAATCACCCTGACCGGCAAAGGCAGCCACGCGGCCATGCCGGACAAGGGCAATGATCCGATCGTGGCCGCGGCCGAGCTGGTGCTGGGGCTGCAAACCATTGTCTCCCGGCGCCTGTCGCCGCTCGATTCGGCGGTGGTCAGCATCACTCAGTTCAATGCCGGCGAGGCGATCAACGTGATCCCGGAAACCGCCACGCTGCGTGGCACCGTGCGTTGCCTGCAAACCCCTGTGCGCGAAAAGGTTCAGCAACTGATCGGCGAGTTCGTCGAGCGTTTGCCGACGGCCTTCGGCGTGCGCGGCGAGCTGGTTTACAACGTCGGCTACCCGGTGACCGAAAACCACGTCGAAGCGGCTGCCACGATCCGTCGTGCAGCAGTCGCCGCAGTCGGCGAGGCCAACGTGCAGTGGGGCTGCAACCCGTCGATGGCCTCTGAAGACTTCGCCTTCATGCTGCATGCCTGTCCCGGTGCTTACATCTGGATGGGCGTCGACGGCGAGAAGCCGTCAGCGGCGTTGCACAACCCTTACTACGACTTCAACGACCAGGTGATTGAGCCCGGCGTTGCGGTCTGGACCTCGCTGGTGGAGCAGTGTTTGCCGGTGGCTTGAATGGCTCTCGCGCTTACGCCTGCCTTTGATGCTGGCCGTAGGTCATAGGAGCGACGCGGTTCGCGAAAAGGACGGTACCTCCGCAGGGGATGTACCGTCCCGGACGCTCTCGAATACGTCGCGACGCCGGTGGATGTCTGTCAGCACTCGATCAGGTTGACCGCCAGCCCGCCGCGTGAGGTTTCCTTGTATTTGTCGTGCATGTCGGCGCCGGTGTCACGCATGGTGCGGATGGCGTGGTCCAGCGAGATGTGGTGCTCGCCGTCGCCGCGCAGGGCCATCTGGGCGGCATTGATGGCCTTTACGGCAGCAATCGCATTGCGTTCGATGCAGGGGATCTGCACCAGCCCGCCGACCGGGTCGCAGGTCAGCCCCAGATTATGCTCCAGGCCAATCTCGGCAGCGTTCTCTACCTGCTCGGGCGTCGCGCCGAGGATCTCCGCCAGACCGGCGGCGGCCATTGCGCAGGCCGATCCTACCTCGCCCTGACAACCAACCTCGGCACCGGAAATCGAAGCGTTTTTCTTGCACAGAATGCCGACCGCGGCGGCGCTCAGGAAAAAGCGCACCACGTCATCGTCATTGGCCGTGGGTTTGAATTTCATGAAGTAATGCAGCACGGCGGGCACGATGCCAGCTGCGCCGTTGGTGGGCGCGGTCACCATGCGCCCGCCTGCGGCGTTTTCTTCGTTGACTGCGAGGGCGAACAGGTTGACCCATTCCATGGCGCTCAGGGTCGAGCCGATTACGTTGGGGTTATCCAGGTTCTGCAGGTTCTGATGCAGGCGGTAGGCACGCCGCCGCACGTTCAGGCCACCGGGCAGGATGCCGGTTTCCACCAGGCCCTTGTCGACGCAGGCGCGCATTGCGGCCCAGATCACCATGATTTTCTCGCGGATTTCCTCCTCGCTGCGCCAGACCTTTTCATTGGCCATCATCAGCTCGGAAATGCTCATGCCGTGGGTCTTGCACAGCTTGAGCAACTGCGCGCCACTGAAAAAATCATAGGGCAGGACGGTTGTGTCGTTGTCCAGCACGCCGCTGGCGGCCTGTTCAGCGTCGATCACAAATCCGCCGCCCACCGAATAGTAGGTCTGCTCGTGGAGTTCGCCGTTCTTGCCGTAGGCACACAGGGTCATGCCGTTGGGATGGTAGGGGAGGCTTTCATCGAGCAGGCACATGTCCCGCTCCCAGACGAAGGTGATGGCCTGTTCGCCCGCCAGCATCAGCTGGTTATCGCCACGCAGCGCGTCGATGCGCTGGTTGACCTGGCTAGGGTCGATCTGGTCCGGCCATTCGCCCATCAGGCCCATGACCGTTGCGCGATCGCTGCCGTGACCGATGCCCGTGGCCGACAGAGAACCGTACAATCGCACCTCGATCCGTTCTACGCTGTGCAACCGGTTGTGGTTGCGCAGCTCGGTCACGAACAGCGCACCGGCGCGCATTGGCCCGACGGTGTGGGAACTGGACGGCCCGATGCCGATTTTGAACATGTCGAAGACGCTGATAGCCATCACGAAGGTCCTTCAGGTGAGATGATGCACGGGAATTTGGTATTCCCCTTTTTCTGTTACTCATCTTTGGCTTCGGCTGTCGAAACGACAAACGATTGTTGCTATGCAACGCTTTAGCGGAACTCTTCAATGAGCAGAATCTTCAACGCACAGATGCACGCCTGGCTACAGGTGTTCGCCTGCGCGGCCCGTCACCTGTCCTTCACCCGCTGCGCGGAAGAATTGCACGTCACCCCCGGCGCGATCAGCCAGCAGATGCGCCAGCTCGAAGAGCGCCTGGGCTTTGCGCTGTTTCACCGGGTCGGGCGCGGGCTTGAGCTGACCGCTGAAGGTCAGCGTCTGGCGGTGGTCGCCAACGAAGTGCAGAGCCGTATCAGCGAAGAACTGCGCCTGCTGTATTCCGGGCGTATCGGCGGGGTGTTCAAGCTGCGCTGCATTCCATCATTCCTGAGCAAATGGCTGATGCCGCGCCTGCCACGCTTGCAGGCGGCGTTTCCGGACATCCAGTTGCGGATCATTGCCGAGGACAGCAGCGGCTCGTTGCGTGATGACGATTTCGATCTGGCCATCGACCTGAACGACGGCAGCTATCCGGGATTGTCGACTACGCCCTTGCTGGAAGAGGAGCTGTTCGCAGTCTGCTCGCCAGACCTGCTGGTGGGCAAGCCGCCGCTGGATACGCCCAGTCAGCTGGTGCACTTTCCGTTGTTGCACGACATCACTGCCTGGCGCGGCAGCTATGAGTATGCGGAGTGGGAGTTCTACCTGACGGCCATCGGTGCCGATGGCATCGACGTGCGTCGCGGCCACACGTTCAACCGTAATCACCTGACCATCGACGCCGCGCGCATGGGCATGGGTGTGGCTATTGCGCGCAAGGCGCTGATCACCGATGAGCTGGAGCAGGGCTTGTTGATCGTGCCGTTCGGTCATCCGATCAAGGCCAGAAAGAAATACGTGCTGGCCTATCGTGAAGGGGCGCTCAGCACCCCGTCACGTCGCGCAGTGCATGACTGGCTGGTGAACGAGGCGCAGGGCTGACTCGCGCCGAATCAGGCGGTGCGGATCAATGGAACAGCTCGGCGATCAATACTGCGCCGATGAACGTACCGAAGTTGGCCAGGAATGACACCAGCACAATCCGCCAGCCCAGGCGGCGGAAGGCCGGGAGGTCCTTGGCAATCGACAGGCCGGCGAAGGTCAGCATCGGGGTGATGACCGCCAGCAGGTTGATCGAGCCGGTGATCCGTGCAATCTCGGCGGCCCAGGGGCAGGCCGGCGACGTCAGGAACATCGCTACCAGCGACACCATGCACACCGCCGGGATCTTGCGGCGCAGCAGGTTGCACAGCACCTCACCCACGAAGGCACAGAAAATCATAATGCCCATGCCGGTGAAGGCATCGCCTGACAGTGTCTTGTAGCCGACATAGTTGGCAATCAGCGCCAGTGCCCCCGCCGCCAGCCAGGCACTGATCTTGCCCGACCAGCCCAGTTCCGGCACCTCCAGCGACACGTCGCTGTGGCGCAGGCCTTCCTCGCTCATGGAGGCTTTGGTGGTGCGGCCGATCAGCGGCTCGAGCACACGATAGCCCCAGACCGCCAGTGGCAGGGAGATGAACAGGGTGAAGTAGGTGCCGATGGTGGTGGTGATCAGGTTCGAGGCTGCCGCCAGGGTCATGACTTCCTTGGCGACTTCCGGTGTCTGTTGCGCGGCAATCGCCCCGGCAGCGGCGGCCATCATGCTGCCCGAGCCGATGCCTGAGCCCATCGCCAGCGAGTTGGGATGGAAGATTCCCAGGCTGGCGATAAACCCGGCGACAATCGCAATGAACAGCGCGCCGAACAGGGTGCCCGTCAGGTATTCGGCCAATACGCCGCGACCTTCCGGTGAGTCCATGCCATAGCGTTCGCCGATGATTGCCAGGCTCGGCTCACGGCCGACCGAGAAGGTCGCACCAATGGCTTCGCGCTTGATACCGAGCATCAACGCCACCGGCAGACCGAGCATCACGGTACCGACGAAGTGGCCGAACTCCTGAAACATCAGCGCCCACCCGGAAGCGAACACCACCGGCAGCGAGCCACCGACCACCAGACCGAGCTTGGCGATGAACAGCAGCAGGGCAGGTTGCAGGATGGAGGCCGAGCGCAATTGCGTGCCGTGGTCGATGCCAATGGTGCCCGGCATACGACGGCTGGCAAGGCCGATCATCGCGCCCAGCAGCAGCGCCCAGACCATCGGCAACAGCACCACCTTGCCGGGGCCCAGCGGAATACTGACTGCACCGATCATTTCAGCAATGGTGAGGATAATGGCGGCCCAGACATACAGTTTCACCGTCGATGAAACGGCCTGATTGTCACCCGACACTGCAGCGTGTGAGTTTTGCATGATGATCCCCTTGCCTGCTGAATGACCTTTTTCAGGCCTTATCAATCGTTATTCTGTTTTTCAGGTCGGCGCGGTGAAGCGCCAGGGCAGCGTTGGAAAGTCCATGAAGTCATGGAGACCGTTATCCGGCCAGGTATTTTTATGAGGTCTGAATGTGATCCAGACCCAGGCTGCTTCGAGCCTTCGCAAGGGGATCACAGGGTGCGCTATTTGAAGGGATGAGCCTTTGAATACGGCACTTTGCTGTCCACACGCCATCGCAGTATGCATAGCGCGAGGTTGCACACCAATATTGCGAATTTTATTTATCGTTGCTTTAAACAGAACACAGAACGCCCCGGAATGTGACGCAGAGCGCTCATCATTATGCACAAGTCCGCTTTTGATTCTGGCCGGAGGCCGTAGGAGCGAACTCGTTCGCGAAGACGATGTTTCAGGCGATACATTCTCGGGAAGGCTTGCGGCCCCTTCGCGGACAAGTCCGCTCCTACGCCCGTTGGGCAGAATCAAAACGGCCTTTTGCCCAAGGGGGAGCGAACCGGGAATGTGACGCAGAGCGCTCATCGTTATGCACAAGTCCGCTTTTGATTCTGGCCGAAGGCCGTAGGAGCGAACTCGTTCGCGAAGACGATGTGTCAGGCGATACATTCTCGGGAAGGCTTGCGGCCCCTTCGCGGACAAGTCCGCTCCTACGCCCGTTGGGCAGAATCAAAACGGCCTTTTGCCCAAGGGGGAGCGAACCGGGAATGTGACGCAGAGCGCTCATCGTTATGCACAAGTCCGCTTTTGATTCTGGCCGAAGGCCGTAGGAGCGAACTCGTTCGCGAAGACGATGTTTCAGGCGATACATTCTCGGGAAGGCTTGCGGCCCCTTCGCGGACAAGTCCGCTCCTACGCCCGTTGGGCAGAATCAAAACGGCCTTTTGCCCAAGGGGGAGCGAACCGGGAATGTGACGCAGCGCGCTCATCATTATGCGCAAGTGCGCTTTTAATTCTGGCCGAAGGCCGTAGGAGCGAACTTGTTCGCGAAGACGATTTTTCAGGCGATATATTTTCGGGAAGGCTTGCGGCCCCTTCGCGGACAAGTCCGCTCCTACGCCCGTTGGGCAGAATCAAAACGGCCTTTTGCCCAAGGGGGAGCGAACCGGGAATGTGACGCAGAGCGCTCATCGTTATGCACAAGTCCGCTTTTGATTCTGGCCGAAGGCCGTAGGAGCGAACTCGTTCGCGAAGACGATGTTTCAGGCGATACATTCTCGGGAAGGCTTGCGGCCCCTTCGCGGACAAGTCCGCTCCTACGCCCGTTGGGCAGAATCAAAACGGCCTTTTGCCAAAGGGGTAGCGAACCGGGAATGTGACGCAGAGCGCTCATCGTTATACACAAGTCCGCGTTTGATTCTGGCCGAAGGCCGTAGGAGCGAACTTGTTCGCGAAAAAGTCGGTATGGGCGCCAAAATGCATCGCCTGAAACATCGTCTTCGCGAGCAAGCTCGCTCTCACTAATTAGTAGGCGGGACTGCTCAGCTCCAGCGCCTTGGCGCATTCCTCCAGGGAGCGACGCTGGGTATCGGCATACAGGTCCAGTTCGTTAAGCGTCCCGCGTCCCAGCGCCCGCTCGAAATCCTGCTGATTCGAATTCGTCGCGTAATGCGCCTGTGCGTTATCGCCCAGATTGGACTGGAAGATACCCGCCGCGCTGACCGGCAAAAAGTCTTCGTACACCAGTGGCTCGAAGCGCACATGACCGGCTTCGACAAGCTGCTCCAGACTGCCTGATGCGCGCACTGCGATGCCTGATTCGGTCGGGAAATAGCGGAAGTAGGCCAGACCCTGCCTGCGCATTTCAGCGTGGCTGTCCGGGAACGCCTTGAACGTCTCTTCCAGCAGCCCGGCATAGCGCACGGCATTGGCCTCATTGGGGAACTCGCCCAGCGCGTCGCGAGCTTCGTTCAGCAGCCGGTCATACAGCTCGCGGCCTTTGGGCGTCAGTGCGGCGCCACGCTGTTCGATCTCGCCGAAGCGTGCCGAGTGGCTGCCCGACCGACTGCCACCTTGGCCGATGAAGGCAATCGGTTCTTCCAGCGCCTTGAAGCTGGTCTGGCGCAGCAGAATCGGGCACTGGCGACGTGGCGGCCCTTCAACCACCGCTTTGGGGGTGATGCCCTTGCCGGGCATGCCGGCCTGAACCGCATCGATGTCCAGCGTGCGAGGCGTCAGGTGGTTGATGTGCGGGCCGCGAAACGCCACCACATCAGCGATCAGGCGATGCTGAGTGTTCAGCTTCTGATAGTCGTCCAGCGAAACGGTCGCCGTGTTGTGCCAGCGAAAGGTTTCCAGCGCCTGCTGAATGAACTCGGCCGCATCGGCTTCGCTCAAGCCGCCGTCTGCTTCATGCTTCTCGATCAACGCCAGGGCGCCGGGCGTGAAGATACTGCGTTTGCCCAGCACCTGACTGGCGAACTCACGCAGGCTGTCGCTTTCGATCAGTTCCAGACGCAGCAACGAGGTGAACACCCGAAACGGACTGACCTGCAGCGCCTGCTCATGCACGGCGCGAAAGGCGGTGGAGTGAACCGGCACGCCGGCCGCGCTCAGGTCGTAGTAACCCACCGGCTGCATGCCCATGACCGCGAACAGGCGGGCGAGGGTGGCCAGTTCCTGTGCCGTGCCGACGCGGATCGCACCGTGCCGTTCCATGTCCAGGCGCTGGATTTCACCGGTCTGGCGCAGGCTGTCCAGCACACTGCTGTCATGGCTCATGACCTGTTCGTTGACTTCACTCACCAGCGCCATCAGCGTGCCGTACAGCGGCACTTCGTGCTTGTACATCTGCGACATGGCGCGAGAAAAGCCCGCGCGGATCTGGTCCGGGTCGGCAAAGCGTGCTGTGCTCATCAGGGTGTTTTCTCCGTACGGGTTCAAGCCAGCGCTGCCAGGCAGCGCTCGAAAATATCCAGCCCTTCGTGCAGCACGTCGGGTTCGATGGTCAGCGGGATCAGCAGGCGGATAATGTGCCGCGATTTGCCACTGGGCATCAGCAGCAGCCCGGCGTTCCTCGCTGAGCTCAGCAGTTCGGCGAGCGGTCGGGTGCCGGGCTCGCCCTCCGGCGTGATCAGTTCGATACCGCGCATGCAGCCGACCCCGGTCAGCCTGCCCAGATACGGCGACAGTTTGCTCGCCCGCCAGGCTTCATAGCGTGAAACGATGGCGCGCTCCTGCTGCTCGCCCCAGCTGGAAAGGTTGGCATCGGTCATCTGCGCCAGTGACGCGAGGCCCGCTGCGCAGCCAATCGGGTTGCCGGAATAGGTGCCGCCCAGGCCGCCCTTGGGCAGGTTGTCCAGCAACGGCTTGCGACCCACCACCGCGCCCAGCGGGATGCCGCCCGCAATGCTTTTGCCCAGCAGAATCAGATCCGGTTCGATGCCCAGACGGCTGAACGCAAAACGCTGCCCGGTACGGCCGAAGCCGGACTGGATCTCATCGGCGATCAGTACGATGCCGTGTTTATCGCAGAACGCTCGCAATGCCTGGGCAAAGTCCGGCTGCATGGCCAGAAAACCGCCTTCGCCCTGCACCGGCTCGAAGATGATGCAGCCCACGTCGTTGACGTCGATCTCGACGCTGAACAGCCGGTCCATGGCCTTGAGCGCCTGCTCGGTGGACACGCCGTTGTCCTTGCTGGGGAACGGAACGTGAAAGACCGGGCCGGGCAGCACGCCGACTTTCTGTTTATAGGGTGCCACCTTGCCGTTGAGGTTGAGGGTCGCCAGCGTGCGGCCATGAAAGCCACCGTCGAAGGCGATGACCGCCGTGCGCCCTGTGGCGCCGCGTACGATCTTCAGGGCATTTTCGGCTGCTTCGGCACCGCTGTTGGTGAGCATGCCGCTGAGGGGATAACTGACCGGTACGAACTGCGTGAGCTGCTGCATGAAGCGGATGTACGGGTCGTGAGGCGTGGCGTTGAAGCAATAGTGGGTCAGTTTTGCCGCCTGGTCCTGAATGGCCGTGACCACTTGCGGGTTGCAATGCCCCAGATTGAGCACCCCGATGCCGCCGACAAAGTCGATGTAGCGCTTGCCGGCGGTGTCCCAGACTTCAGCGTTGCGGCCGTGGGACAGCGTCATGTTGTGGACAAACGAAATGGATTCGCTGATGTGTTCGCTCATCGGTCTGGCCCCGACTCCGGGTGATCATGATGGCCTTATCCAAACAAACATCGGGCACCGCTCGCAAACGAAATAAAATCACCGGGTCATTCCAATAATTCCCAATGTAGTGGCCTTTCTGGCTGCTAATGATCAAAAGTTCATTCCTAAAAGGAATCATGTTTTTCAAAAACGTCGTTTGTAGGTCAGCCCCGAGTGGCTTGATACTGAGCTCATCGATGATTTCCACCGTGGTTTCATGACAGGAGAATCAACATGGTTGCCGAGTTACTAGCACGTCTGGGCGTGGCGAACAGTGCCCACACCCAAGGGGACTATCCGGTTTACACCCCGATTGATGGCAGCCGGATTGCCTCGGTCACGCTTGAAGGCAAGGCACAGGTCGTAGCGCGTATCGACAGCGCCCACAGCGCGTTTCTGAAGTGGCGCACAGTACCGGCCCCACGGCGTGGCGAGCTGGTGCGGATCTTTGGTGAAGTACTGCGTGAGCATAAGGCTGATCTGGGCGAACTGGTGTCGGTTGAGGCTGGCAAGATCACTCAGGAAGGTCTGGGTGAAGTGCAGGAAATGATCGACATCTGCGACTTCGCCGTCGGTCTGTCGCGTCAGCTGTACGGTCTGACCATTGCCTCCGAGCGTCCCGGTCATCACATGCGCGAAACCTGGCACCCGCTGGGTGTGGTCGGCGTGATCAGCGCGTTCAACTTCCCGGTCGCAGTCTGGGCCTGGAACACCACGCTGGCGCTGGTCTGTGGCAACCCGGTGATCTGGAAGCCTTCGGAAAAGACTCCGCTGACGGCACTGGCCTGTCAGGCACTGTTTGACAAGGCGCTGAAGATTTTCGGTGATGCACCCGCAGCACTGGCGCAATTGGTCATCGGTGATCGTGATGCCGGTGAATCGCTGGTCGATGACCCGCGCGTGCCACTGATCAGCGCCACCGGCAGCACTCGCATGGGCCGTGAAGTCGGGCCGCGTGTCGCCGCGCGTTTCGGGCGCAGCATTCTGGAACTGGGCGGCAACAACGCGATGATTCTGGCCCCCAGCGCCGATCTGGACCTGGCCGTGCGCGGCATTCTGTTCAGTGCGGTAGGCACCGCCGGTCAGCGTTGCACCACGTTGCGCCGCCTGATTGTGCACCGTTCGATCAAGGACGAAGTGGTCGCCCGCGTCAAGGCCGCCTACGCCAAGGTGCGCGTCGGTGATCCGCGCGAAGGCAATCTGATCGGTCCGCTGATCGACCAGCAAGCGTTTTCGGCCATGCAGAACGCGCTGACCAAGGCCCGCGACGAAGGCGGGCAAGTGTTCGGTGGCGAGCGTCAGTTGCAGGACAAATACCCGAACGGCTATTACGTCACGCCGGCCATTGCCGAAATGCCTGGGCAGAGCGAAGTCGTGCGTCACGAAACCTTCGCGCCGATTCTCTACGTGCTGGCCTACGACGACTTCGAAGAGGCCCTGCGCCTGAACAACGAAGTACCGCAGGGCCTGTCGTCGTGCATTTTCACCACTGATCTGCGTGAGGCCGAGGCTTTCCAGAGTGCCGCGGGCAGCGATTGCGGGATTGCCAACGTCAATATCGGCACCAGCGGTGCCGAAATCGGCGGGGCATTTGGCGGCGAGAAGGAAACCGGTGGCGGTCGCGAGTCCGGCTCCGATTCGTGGCGCGCCTACATGCGCCGGCAGACCAACACCGTCAACTACTCCCGCGAGTTGCCGCTGGCTCAGGGCATTGTTTTCGACTGATGTGAACCGGGCACTTATTACCGACATTGCTGGAGTTTTTCGATGGTGCAGTTTGCTCAAGGCTGTCTGTGGGAACAATTGACTCCGCAACGTCCGGTCAGCCCGGCCCTGAGCGGTGAGCGGAGCGCCGACGTGTGCATCATTGGCGCCGGGTTCACCGGTCTGTCGGCGGCGTTGCGCTTGCTGGAAGGCGGCAAGTCGGTGTGCGTGGTCGAAGCGCACCAGGTCGGCCATGGCGGTTCCGGACGCAACGTCGGTCTGGTGAATGCCGGGACCTGGGTGGCGCCCGATCAACTGGACAAGGTACTGGGCAGCGTCGAGGCCAGCCGACTGAATAGCGCATTGGGCGCGGCGCCGGCTCTGGTGTTCGCGACCATCGACCAGTACCGCATCGATTGCCAGGACACGCGCACCGGCAACCTGCACATGGCGCATAACGCCAAGGGTCTGGCTGACCTGCGCAGCCGTGCCGAACAGTGGCAACGGCGCGGTGCCAACGTCGAATTGCTGACCGGCAAACCCTGCGAAGACGCTTGTGGCACCGACAAGGTCAGCGGTGCCTTGCTCGATCACCGCGCCGGCACGGTGAACCCGATGGCCTATGTCTCGGGCATGGCGCTCAACGTGGTGGCGCAGGGTGGGCAAGTGTTCGGCGATTCTCCTGTCAACGGCTTGCAACGCACCGCTGATGGCTGGAAGGTCTCTACTGCCGCGGGCAGTGTACGTGCCGAGAAAGTGATCATCGCGTCCAATGCCTACACCGAAGGCGAGTGGACCGATATCAAGGATCACATCTTCGCGGGGTACTACTATCAGGTCGCTTCGCAGCCACTCAGCGGTGTCGAGCAGGCGCAGATTCTGCCTGGCGGTCAGGGTTCGTGGGATACGCGCACGGTGCTCAGCAACATTCGTCGCGACGCTCACGGGCGCCTGCTGCTGGGCAGCCTGGGTAACGCCGGCAATTATCCGCTGTGGTTCATTCGTCAGTGGGCGGATCGCGTCCAGCAGCATTACTTCCCGCAACTGGGCCGGGTCGAGTGGCAGAGCACCTGGACCGGGCGCATCGGCTTTACGCCGGACCACTTGTTGCGCCTTTTCGAACCCGCGCCAGGCTTGCTGGCGGCGACCGGTTTCAATGGTCGGGGGGTGACCACCGGGACACTGGTGGGCAAGTGCTTTGCCGATTACCTGCTGAGCAACGATGCGACCGCGTTGCCGATGAGTTTTTCAAGCGGCAAAAAGGTCTCCGGCAGTTCGCTGCGCAGCCTCGCCTACGACACGGGTTTCACCCTGTATCACGCCGGGCAATGCCTGCGCGTGGTGCTTTGAACCGAGCGGGTTCAGCTCGTCCTGCTCTTGATGCGCAGCTCTGCACACAGTCCGCCCTGCGCCGAGTTGCGCAGGTGCAGGCTGCTTTCCAGTTTGCGCACGATCATGTCGACGATCGCCAGCCCCAGTCCTGCGCCATTGCTGTGACCCTGACTGTAAAAGCGTTCGAAGAGGCGCGCCTTCTGTTGTTCGTCGATACCCGGCCCTGCGTCTTCGACTGAAAGGTGCGCGCTGCCATCTTCCTGTGTGTGCAGAGCGACGCGTATCTCGCTGGCGGTCGGGGCGAAATTCAGCGCATTGGTCAGCAGGTTCTGCAGGGCAATGGTGATGGCTGCCGGGTCGCTGCGGATCACGCAATTCTCGCCTTCCTCGAACACCAGATCGACGCGCTTCTCCAGGGCCAGCGGCGTGAGTTCGGCCATTTCCTCGCGTACCAGCGTGTTCAGCTCGAAGGTCTGTAACTGGCTGACTTCAAGGCGCGGTTCCAGGCGTGCCATGGTCAATAACTGACTGGCCAGGCGGGCGGCGCGGTCGACGCCATGCACAAGGAAATCCAGTGCTTCCAGGCGTTGCTCCGGGGTTTCGGCCTGGCGCGCGTTCTGCGCGTGGATGCGCAGGATGGTCAGTGGTGTGCGCAGTTCGTGCGCCGCGTCAGCGATGAAGCGTCGCTCGCGTTCCAGCACACTCTCGATCTGGGTCAGCAGGCGGTTGAGCGCGTACTGCATGGGCTCCAGCTCTTTGGGCAGGGGCGTTACAGCAAGCGGTTCGAGGCTTTCGGCATCGCGCTTGCGGATGACTCTGGCCATCGCTTGCAGCGGGCGCAGGCCCCAGCCGATGGCCAGCCAGATCGCCACCACCAGCAGCGGCACACCGATCAGCGTCGGCCACAGCGTGTGACTGACAATGCGCTGAATCAGGTCCTGGCGCACGTCATCGCGCTCACCCACCCAAATGAGAAAACCTTGCTGTGGATCGGCGAGGAGAAAGCCGCACCACTCGTGGCCGTTCTCGACCAGATCATGGGAGCCTTCGGTTGCCGGAGGTGCGCTGAGCAGCGGCGCTTCGGCCGAGCGCACCAGCAGCTCGCCCGAGGTTCGCCAGACCTGAAAGGTCAGCCGGGTTTCGTAGGGATGGGCCACGCCACTGGTGCCGACCCGGCTCATGGCCTGATCGAACGCCTGATACAGCTTGTCGAGGTCCTGTTCACCCGCTGCGCGCTGATGCAGCACGCCTTGCAGCAGGCGCGCGCTTTGGGCCAGCTGTGCGTCGTAGACTTCTTCGATTTCGTGATGGCTGTCGCGCAGGGCGAGCAGGCTGATGGTCAGGTCGCCGAGCAGCAACAGCATCAGCACCGGGACCAGAATGCGCGCGCGTACCGAGGTCATGCCTTGAGCTCCAGCAGGTAACCGACGCCGCGCACGGTGCGGATCAGCTCGGTGGACAGTTTCTTGCGCAGGTTGTGAATCAGTACCTCCAGCGTGTTGCTTTCGACCTTGTCCTGCCAACCGTACAGGGTGTTGGACAAGCGCTCGCGGGTGACCACCTTGCCGGGGCGGATCATCAGTTGATGCAGCAACTGGTATTCCATGGGCGTCATCGGTACTTCGCTGCCCTGGAAACTGACCTGTTGCGACGCCGGGTCGAGGCTGATGCCGGCATGTTCCAGCAGCGGTTGCGCACGGCCCTGGCTGCGCCTGAGCAGGGCGCGGACCCGGGCTTTCAGTTCATCGACGTCGAATGGCTTGATCAGGTAATCGTCCGCGCCGGCATCCAGACCGGCAATACGGTCGGCAGTCCCGTCGCGCGCGGTCAGGATCAGCACCGGCAGGGTGAGTGCTTCGGCGCGCAACTGGCGCAGCAGGTCCAGGCCATCCAGGCGCGGCAGGCCGAGGTCGAGCAGCAACAGGTCGAATGGCTCGCTGCGCAAAGCGTGCAGCGCGCTCAGTCCGTCCTCCAGCCAGTCGAGGGTATAGCCCTCGGTATTCAGGGCCACGCGGATGCCCTGACCAATGGCTCGATCATCCTCGACGAGAAGCAGGCGCATAGGGTTTGACCGGTGAGTGTGGGGAGAAGGGCGCCATGATGCCGTCAGCAGGCAGCAGCGCGAAGTGCCGTGTGTCCGGGAAGATGTTACGAGCTGTTACGTATTAAGCTTTTCCTAAGATTCGTTTCGCACAGTAGGCGCTCCTTAACTGCTTGCGAGTCTCTGTCATGCGTAAAGTCCTGCTGATTTCCCTGTGTCTGGCCAGCCCGCTGGCACTTGCCGGCCCGCAATGCACCACGGCTGACAAGTCCCAATGGCAGGATCAGGCCAAATTCCAGGAGCAGCTCAAGGCTCAGGGTTACGAGATCAGCAAGTTCAAAGTGACCGATGGCAACTGCTACGAAATCTATGGCTTCGACAAGGACAAGCGCAAGGTCGAGATCTATCACGATCCGGTGACGGGTAAAGCGGTTAAGACCGAGATCAAGTAATGAACCGTGGTTCCCTGCGCCTGTGGGACCCGCTGGTCAGGCTGTTTCATGTCTCGATCGCGGGTGTTTTTGTTGCCAATTATTTCTTCAATGAAGCCGGTGGCGACTGGCATATCTGGCTGGGCTATTACGCGGTTGCCTGGCTGGCGGTGCGAGTGGTGTGGGGATTCATCGGGCCACGCAGCGCATGCTGGAGTGATTTCTGGCCACATCCGGCGCGCCTGCGTACGCACATCCGCTCGCTGATCGAGCGGCGGCCGATGCATCGGCTCGGCCATTCCCCGCTCGGCGCGCTGGTCATGGTACTCATGATGGTGCTGATCTTCGGCATGGGCCTGACCGGTTTTCTGATGGAAGAGGTCGATGCCTTGTGGGGCGCCGACTGGCCGCAGGACATCCATGAAATTCTCGCCAACACATTGTGTGCCCTGGTGGTGCTGCACATGGCCGCCGCCATCTTCGAAAGCGTTCAGGTACGTGACAACCTGCCCTTGTCGATGCTGACAGGCAAGCGACGTCCGTTGCCCGAAGATCGCCATCGCTGAAACCACACCTTTGTTCCTCTTTACAGTGATGCCTCCCGATGCGTGTTATTTCCCGAAACGTGGCTGCATGGAGCGCAGGCCTGATTGTTGTGGCGATTTTTCTCAGTGCGTGGCTCAGCCATCCACAGCACCGTATTGCGCCCTTTGCGGTCAGCCCGGCGCCAGTTGGCGCTGAGAGCGTGGCGCCCAAGGCGTCCTATATGTCGCGCTTCGCGTCTTCCGACCTGGACGATTTCGTGCATTCTTCAGCCGTGACGGCGTTGCCCGGCGGCGACCTGATGTCGGTATGGTTCGCCGGCTCTCGCGAAGGAGCGGGGGACGTCGAAATACGCACCTCGCGCTTCGATGCGGCCAGTGGCGAGTGGGGCGGCGAGCAGGTGCTGGCAACCCGCGAGTCCACCCAGGCGGGCACCGGCAAATACATCCGCAAACTGGGCAATCCGGTGATCGCCCTGGCTCCGGACAATCGCCTGTGGCTGTTCTACGTTTCAGTCTCGGTCGGCGGCTGGGCGGGCAGCACGGTCAACGCCATGGTCTCCAGCGACATGGGCGCCAGCTGGTCGCCGCCGTGGCAACTGGTGACAACACCGTTTCTGAACATCAGTACGCTGGTACGCGGTGCGCCGGTGTTTCATGCCGACGGTTCGATCGGCCTGCCGGTCTACCACGAGTTTCTCGGCAAGTTTGCCGAATACCTGTACCTGAGCGCCGACGGTGAGGTCATCGACAAGTTTCGCCTCAGCCGTGGCAACAATTCCCTGCAGCCCACCGTCGTGCCTTTGGATGGGCAGCGTGCCGTGGCCTTGCTGCGCTATGCCGGCGAGACGTTCCACCGGGTGCTGGCCAGCCGCACCGAAGACGGCGGGCAGAGCTGGAGCGAGCCGTATCCGTTGACCCCGAGCAACCCCAATTCTTCGCTGGCTGCGGTCGGTGTGCCGGGCAAGGGCCTGCTGGTGGCGCTCAATGACTTGCGCGAGGGGCGCTTCAAACTCAGTCTGTACGGGACTGACGAGGAGATGAACGTCTGGCGGCCATTGATGGATTTCGACAAGTCGCCCGATCCGCTGGGCACGCCGTTTACCCTTGAGGCGTACAAGGAGGTGATCGGCGAGGGCTTCCGCAGCTCCAGTGGTGCCCTGCGTCAACCGATGGAAGAGGCGTTTCTGAGCAATCTGGACCAACGCGTCTGCTCGCCTCAGGGCTGCGATTTCGAATACGAATACCCGTACTTCATCCGCAGTCCGGACGGCCTGTATCACCTGGTCTACTCATGGAATAACACCTTCATCAAGCATGTCAGCTTCAACGAGGCCTGGCTGGCGGAGCAACTTTTATGATCGCTTTGGGATTGGCTCATCTGGCGTTTGCCTGGACCCTGTTTGTGCTGTTGGCACCCTTGACCGCATCGTTATGGTGGCGCTGCGGCTTGCTGGCCGCCGCCTCGCTATTGAGTGTGATCTCGATCGACGGGCTGTCGATGGCGTCCTATGCCCGTAGCCTGACCGATGACCTGGCCATCAGCAGCCTGGTGCTCCTAGGCTGGCTGACCCTGCAGCGACTCGGTGTGCTCCAGCCGCTGGCAGCGCCCAGACGCGGGGTGACGCTGGTGGTGTTCGCTGCGCTGGCACTGACCCTGTACCCGGCCACGCTGGGCCTGACGTATTTCGATCCGTACCGCTGGGGCTACAACCCGCGGCCGATGATCATGATTGTCGCTGTCATCGCACTGGGGCTGGTCTTTATGCGCAATGCGCTGGCCGCCGTGATGCTCAGCGCGGCGACGCTGGCCTTCACTTTTCGCATCAAGCCATCGGAAAATTATTGGGATTACCTGATTGATCCGCTGCTTGGCCTTTACTGTTGTGGGGCCTTGCTGATTCTGGCTATCCGTTTTGTTTATCGCCGGGCAATGCAGACGCGCCGTCCGGCCGCTTTGTCTGTCGGCAATGTCTAGAGGAATGACGATGAGTTGGTTGCAATCGCGACGCCTGCATTATTGGCTGGGCGCGGTCATGGTGGTGTTCCTGCTGTCGGCGTTGCTGAGGGGCGTGTTCTTCTACGGGTTTTCCGGCATCGAACCGGGCACGCTGTTCACGCATGGCGAGGTCGCCCAGACGCTGGGCATCGGTTTGCGTTTCGACTTGCGCCTGGCGCTGCTGATACTGCTGCCAGTCGCGGTGCTGCTCTGGTTGCCGGGCTGGAACCTGATCAGCGTGCGTGCCTTGCGCTGGCTGGCGCGAGGTTATCTGATCGTGACGCTGGCGATTCTGACGATGATCTACATCGTCGATTTCGGTCATTACGCCTATCTCGGCGTCAGGCTCAACGCCAGTGTGCTGCGCTATCTGGAGGATGCGCAGATTTCCCGGGACATGCTCTGGCAGACCTATCCAGTGGTGTGGATCACTGTCGGTTGGCTGCTCACGGTCGCAGTGCTCGGCTGGGTATTGATCAGGCTTGAGCGTGTCACCCTGGACCGTGAGGCCAGACCGATCAAACGCTGGTCCGCGGTCTGGGGTTCGGCACTGATGATCTGTGCAACCTTCCTCGGCCTGTTGGGCCGGGTGGAGAATCTCAATCTGGAAAACCCGGTACCGCTGCGCTGGAGCGATGCGTTCTTCTCCGGCAACAGTCAGGTGGCGGCGCTGGGGCTTAATCCGGCGCTGTTTCTGTACGACACGCTCAAGGTCTCGCAGTCGAACTTCGATGAGCCTCAGGTGCGCAAGCATTATGAAAAAGTCGCGCGTTATCTGGGCGTCCGCCAGCCAGACGTGCAGGGGTTGAGTTTCAAGCGTCATCAGCCCGTGCAGCCTTACCGGCTGCCGGGCGAGCGGCCGCCGAATGTCATGTTCGTCATGCTCGAATCGCTGGGCACCAGTGCCGTCGGCGCCTACGGCAACCCGCTGAACCCGACGCCGAACCTGGACCATCTGGCCACCCAAAGCTGGTTCTTCAAGCACTTTTACGTGCCGGTTACCGGCACTGCGAAAACGGTCTGGGCGAGCATCACCGGGGTACCCGACGTGACCCGGCAGGAAACGGCTACACGTCATCCGCTGCTCACCCGGCAAAACACCATCATCAACGACTTCAAAGGGTACGAGAAGCTGTACATGATTGGCGGCAATTCCGGCTGGGCCAATATGAACGCCCTGATCCGTCGCAGTATCGACGACGTACGGCTGTATGACGAGCGCGACTGGAAGTCACCGCAGGTGGATGTGTGGGGGATTTCCGACCTGGACCTGTTCAAGGAGAGTGACCGGATCCTGCGTGCGTTGCCAGCCGACAAACCGTTCTTTGCCTACGTGCAGACTGCGGGCAATCACCGGCCGTTTACCATTCCCAAAGACAACGACGGTTTTCAGGTCAGCGACAAGACCGTGGAGCAGGTCCAGGCCGCCGGTTCGCGCAGCGTGGAGCAGTACAACGCGGTGCGCCTGCTGGATTTCAATATCGGGCGGTTGATGGAGCTGGCCAAGGCGGGCGGTTACTACGAAAACACCATCTTCGTGCTGTTTGGCGATCACAACACGCGCATCAGCCAGATCCCGCACATGGCGCCAGCGTTCGAGCAATTGGGCCTGGAGAGCAACAACGTT
Organism: Pseudomonas sp. P129; assembly: GCF_020312195.1. Lineage (NCBI taxonomy): Bacteria > Pseudomonadati > Pseudomonadota > Gammaproteobacteria > Pseudomonadales > Pseudomonadaceae > Pseudomonas > Pseudomonas sp. P129. The sequence goes on from NZ_JAGPYS010000001.1 coordinate 1,247,535, forward strand.
CCGCTGTTGATTCACGCCCCTGGCCTGCTGGGCACACGGGTCGTCGACGAAGCGGTCGGCCTTGCCGACCTGCTGCCGACACTGGCGGGGATGGCCGGAATGGACTTCACCAGCGGCACCATGGGCCGCGACATTCAGCAGGCGGCTCCTGAAGGTGAACGCGTAGTGCCGCTGGTACTGCGCGAAGGTACGTTCCCGCTGATCGGCGGTGTCACGCGCAACTACCTGCTGCAAATGGAACACGACGGCAGTTCGCCAACGCTCCACGACCTGTCTTCCCCCACGCCGCTGGACAACGTCGCCGAACAGAATCCGCAAGAGTTCGAGCGGCTGCGCGACCTGACCCGCGGTCTGCATGAAACCTCGCGAATGATGCTGTATCAGAACGTGCGATGACCACGCGAGCTGGCCTTTTCAGCATTGTCACGCAAGCCGCTGGTCGAGTCAGGGGCTTGCGTGAGGATGGCATCGTTATTGGATGATGTTAAAGTGCTTGCCTCTGTGAACCGCTCGCGCACCTGGCGCGTATAGGGTTCGGTTTTCAACTATCGTTATTTGGTCGATAGCGGATTTTCGGGCGGTGGCAAACCGTCGTCTTATTTCGCTGACTGTTTTTCTTTATGGATTGTGGTATTTCATCGCAAACGCAGGAAAAACCTGTCAGATTTTGCTCTGAATCTGTATTTTGGCGGCCTGTTTTCGCTCGGATGCGTTTTCTGCCCATTGCACACTCAAGAGCCTTCCTGGATGCCGGCAAGTTTTCCACGTGTTACCCCGCCGAAACTGCTTGATGCACTGCGTGCTGAAACCAGTCAGTTGCACGTCAGGCTTGAAAAACGCATGCCGTTTTTTTCATCCGCTCTCGATCACGCTCTTTACCTGCGCCTGCTTCAGGCCTATTACGGCTTTTATGCACCGCTTGAAGCGGTATTGCACGGCAGTGCCTTGGTACCTGCGGAGCTTGTCCCGGCCGAGAGGGTCAAAACACCTGTGCTGGTCGAGGATCTTCGTGCGCTGGGGATGTCCGATCACGACATCGGGCAATTGCCCCGCTGCCAACAGTTGCCCGCCATTGATTCTCCCGGCGCCTGCCTGGGTGTGATGTATGTACTGGAAGGGGCGACATTGGGCGGGCAGGTGTTGCGACGCGAAATAAACAAGCGTCTGGGTCTGGATGGGCAAAGTGGAACGGCCTTTCTCGATGTGTATGGTGCCCGCACCGGACCTCGCTGGAAGGCGTTTCTGAACCATCTGGATGAAGTGTCGCGGGAAGTTGCTTTTAATGATGCTGCCGCGTTTGCAGCGCACTCCACATTTGCATGTTTCGAGCACTGGCTCGAGGGTCAAAAGGTACTGTTATGAGCCAACTCGACAAAGACGCCTTTGAAGTCCTTCTGGCCAATTGTGCGGATGAGCCCATTCAGTTTCCCGGCGCCATTCAACCCCATGGCCTGCTGTTTACCCTTGCAGAGCCCGAGCTGACGATCCTGCAAGTCAGCGCCAACGTGCAGACTGTGCTGGGTCATGTGCCCGAGCAGTTGCTCGGCAAGGGGCTGGACTGTGTGCTGGGCGCTGGCTGGGCCGAGGTGATCAGAAGCGCCAGTGCCCATGATTCGTTCATCGACGCGCAACGCCTGCTGATGTCGATCAACGGCATCGAGTTCGAAGCCTTGTTACACCGTCATCAGGGCGTTCTGGTGCTGGAACTCGAAATTCAGGGCAAGGATGCGCAGTCGGTGAGTTATTCCGAGCGCACCGGCAACATGGGGCGCATGTTGCGTCAACTGCACGCTGCGAGTGATCTGCAGACCCTGTATGAAGTCAGTGTCCGCGAGATCCAGAAAATGACCGGTTACGACCGGGTGCTGATCTACCGCTTCGAAGAGGAGGGCCATGGCCAGGTGATCGCCGAAGCGTCGGCGCCGTCCATGGAGCTTTTCAACGGTCTGTTTTTCCCGGCATCGGACATTCCCGAGCAGGCGCGCGAACTGTATCGCCGCAACTGGCTGCGCATTATTCCCGATGCCGATTACATCCCGGTGCCCCTGGTGCCTCAACTGCGCCCGGACACTCAGCAGCAGCTTGATCTGAGTTTTTCGACGTTGCGCAGTGTTTCACCGATCCACTGCCAGTACATGAAGAACATGGGCGTGCTGTCGTCCATGAGTGTGTCGCTGATTCAGGGCGGCAAGTTGTGGGGATTGATCAGTTGCGGCAACCGCACGCCGCTGTACGTGTCTCACGAATTGCGCAGTGCCTGCCAGGCGATAGGCCAGGTGCTGTCGCTGCAGATCAGCGCCATGGAAGCGCTGGAAATAAGCCGTCAGCGAGAGGCGAAGGTCAGGGCGCTCGAGCAATTGAATCTGGCCATGGCCGGGTCCGAAGAAAACGTCTTCGATGGCCTGGCGCAGCAACCCCAGTTGTTGATGGATCTGGTCGGCGCGACCGGCGTCGCCATCATCGAAGACCGGCAAACGCATTGTTTCGGCATCTGCCCTGAGCCGTCCGACATACGTGCATTGCATGCCTGGATGATCGCTGGTGGCGAACCAGTGTATGCCAGTCATCATCTATCCAGTGTCTATGCGCCTGCCGAGGCTTATCAGCCAGTCGCCAGCGGCGTATTGGCGATGAGCCTGCCAAAGCCGGTCGACAATGGCGTTATCTGGTTTCGTCCCGAGGTCAAGGAAACGGTCCAGTGGAGCGGTGATCCTAAAAAGCCATTGAACATGGAAAGCTCGGCGGGCGGCATGCGTCTTCGGCCGCGTACCTCGTTTGAGATCTGGAAGGTCGAGATGACCGGGATCGCTACGAAGTGGAGCTACGGCGATGTGTTCGCCGCCAATGACCTGCGCCGCTCCGCCCTGGAAAATGACCTCGCCCGTCAGGTGCGCAGGGAGCAACAGGCTGTTCGCGCGCGTGACGAGCTGGTAGCGGTCGTGTCCCATGACTTGCGTAACCCGATGACGGTCATTTCCATGCTCTGCGGGATGATGCAGAAGTCGTTCAGCTCCGATGGGCCGCATACGTCGCGACGTATTTCCACGGCAATCGATACCATGCAGCAAGCGGCCAGCCGCATGAATGTGTTACTCGAAGACCTGCTCGACACCTCGAAAATCGAAGCGGGCCGCTACACGATTACGCCGCAGCCACTGGAAGTCAGCCAGATATTCGAGGAGGCCTATACCTTGCTGGCCCCGCTGGCGATGGACAAATCCATCGAGATCTCCTTCAACGCCGAGCCTGACCTCAAGGTGCAGGCCGACCCGGAGCGTCTTTTCCAGGTGCTGTCCAACCTGATCGGCAACGCCATCAAGTTCACCCCGAAAATGGGTACGATCGGTGTGGCGGCAATGTCCAACGGCACTGAAATCGTATTCACCGTACGGGACTCCGGCGAGGGCATCCCTCCCGAGCAGTTGCCACACATCTTCGAGCGCTACTGGACCGTCAAGGAAGGCAACCCGACCGGCACCGGCCTGGGCCTTTACATCTCCCAGGGCATCGTCAAGGCCCATGGTGGAGAACTGGTAGCGCAAAGCCGGGTGGGCGAGGGCAGCGAGTTCCGCTTCACGGTGCCCATGGCGGTTTGATCGCTTGCTCAGGCTTGCAGTGAGTTTCAGCTCAAGCCTGAGTCGCATCAGCCCTGATACCAGTGGGTGGCCTTTTCGATGTATTCAACGTTCGCTGGAAGTACCTCGCGCAGGAAGGCGAGGTACTTGTCCATCAACGCCTTGCTGGGAAAGCGCGCGGCGAAGCCGGTGGTGATATCGTCGCAATGGATAATGACCATCAGGCGTTTGTGATCGACCGTGACAAATTCGTGCAGTTGCCAAGGGGCGGTTTGTCGATGGTGGACAGGGTTTTCCCAATTCAGCAGTTTGATGGCGGCGATGAAGGCCATCGCCACCGGACCGACCAGAAAGAGCAACGATCCGGTCAGGATGGCGACGAATCCGAATACCAGCATGACGAAAATGGCGATGCCTTTGAAGAAACTTGAAGCGAAGTCGGGGTAGTGGAGGTAATACTCGACCGTGGCTCCATCGGTTTTCAGGGTGTAGTTGAAGATGGTTTTTTGGCGGACACCTAGCGCGATGATATAGATCGCAGTTCCAGTTAACGTAATTACTTGGTAGCTCGAGTCCATTGGGTTTTCTATGTAGTGATCCCAGCTTATCCATAAAGTAAAGCTCAGTACAAGAGCGCATAAGCAAATAACACTTAGCTCAGATATTAGGGTTTCTTTTGGTGATCTTGCAATGGTTTTTATTGTCCAATTCAATAGGTCTTTACTATTATGGGGCGGGTTTTTATTTTGAGTCTTTAGCACGTCGCTCACAGGTGTTTCGCTTTTGTGTGTGTAAGTGACGGATGTCTTTTGTTCGGTCATGTTATTAATTCGCAATCTCAAGAGTCAGCGCGTTGATTAAACTTGCTGATTTTACTTCAAGCTCGGTGGCGTCTACCCCATTGATAGCGGTTTCGCCCTTACCGCTTAGCTCAAGCTGAAACAGGTAGCCAATATCCTGTGGATCTGAGTTCAGTAGGTTGTTTGAATACCATATTTGTAGTTCTAGGTATGCTGCTTCTTTCTCGAGTGGCACCCAGGTTTCCCAAACCAGATCCTCACTTTCTGGAGGCATGCGAGGAAATGTAAAGTCTTCCTCAGCATTGCGAGCGGGTAGATTAGCAAGTTTTCCAAACTGATCAGTCTTTTTGAATTGACCCCTACTAAGAAATGATTCATGTATTGAAGAATCAATTTTTTTCACGGGAAGCACGCCCCAGGGACGTTTACTACTGATGACGTTGAAATGCACTGACTGACCGCGCACCACTTTGGGCAAGAGGATTTGAACACCAGCACCATACTGCTCCGGGGTGCTGTAGTAATCACCTTTGCCGAGGTAGCGGGTTGCATCACGTGTGGTGCTCTTCACATAAACTTGAGGACTGAGCTGTATCGTGAGTAGAGCAAGCTTTTCTTCAAGTTGGCCTTCTCTATTTATAGAGTATCGATATTCGATTGACTTTGACCAGCAACATTTTCTTAGCCACCGTCCTATACTGTCTTGTTTTAAGTGGTTCAACGCCATTGTGGCGAGCAGATACACGACACCAGTCAGCAGCAGTACAGCACTGAACCATGAAGCCATTGCGAACGCAGCGAGAAAAGTTGTCGGGAAGAGACCAGCGCTGAGCTGAATGGCGCTGCCGAGTAGCATCATGGCGACCGACGCAATTTTTATCTCGCTCGCTATCCGCTCTTCGCTTGTTTTGACTTTGTTTAGATCATTTCCTATATCCAGAGTTTCCAGCATGGCCGCCGCTATCCCAAATGCCCCCATCGCCACCATCGAACCTCTAAACCCACGTATCGCATCCCCCCAAACCGCATTACCCCGTGCTTTCCAGTAAGCCGCCGACTTATCGAGAATGCCTATGTTATAGCCGCCAATGACAAGTGGCTTGGCCGTACTGATAACCGCCCACGGTGCTTCAACAAACACTGCCATCAACAGGTTAAAGCTATACCCCAACCCATACGTCACCTTGCCAATGTCCTTGGTGCTGAAGTTTCCGTCTCGAGTAAGGTCGCGATAGGTAAAGGCGGTGTTGATGAAGTTGAGCATGATCACGCCCCAGGTGATCGAGCCGGCAATGCCTCCCAGTCCATCGAGCCAGCGCCTGGCGCTGGTCAGCCAGTCTTTGGTGATGGCTTTGCCGGACTGGACGTGCAGGCGAATTTCGTCCTGCAACTGCTTGGCGTATTGGTTGTTCTGATAGTCCAGAAGGGCGGGCATGCTCAGTTCGTGCAGGCGAAGTTTTTGCTCGAGCACGCGCAGGTGGCTGGCGATGCTTTTGCGGGGGTTGTAAGCGGTTGGGTAGAGCCAGCTGCGACGGGTGTCGCTGATCTGTTTGTTGAGCACCTGCCACTCACTGATCCAATTTTTCAGCTTCGCGAGCATGTTGTTATCGATCGCGATACGCGCCTTCGAGTCGAGCAGGATCTGGCCGATCAATAGCGTGCGAATCAGTGCAACGATGTTCTGCTGCTTGCCCACCGCCATGCGGCTGTCGATGGGCACCCAGGCCAGCAGGATGCTTTCAAACGTCGCCTTGCCTGCGCTGCTGGCCAGTTGGCCGAGGGCTTTGAAGGTGTCCTGAACGGGTTGTTTCAGCGCCTTCATCCACGGCTTGTCGGCAAAACCCTGGTGATTGAGCGTGCCGTTGAGTTCGCCGATGCGGGTGGCCAGGTTGGTGATGTCGCCGAGGCCGTTCAGCAGCGCGTTGGCCTCCTGATGCAGCGCGTGTTTGAGCGCCGGTGAGAAGCCGTAGCGCAACGTGCCAAACAGGCTGTTGTCGTTGGCTTCCTGCTCGGCGAGCCAGGCGCTGGCGGCGCTGTCCTGAGCGTAAATGATCTGCAGATTGAGCATGACCGTTTGCAGGTACAGCAGACTTTCAGGGTGGGTGGTGTCGACAAACAGCTTGAGCGGTTCCGTGCCCAGATGGGTCGACCATTGCCGAAAGTCGCTTTGCGTGTCACGCACCTGTTGCAGCAGTGTGTCGCCGGTTGGCAGGTGCTGCTGAAGGTACGCACGCGCACCGCTCAGATCGACCTCGCGCCGCCATTTGTGGCGATCTTTCCAGGCTTGCAGGGCCTCGTCGGAGGGCGCGCTGCCGTAACGCATTTCAAGCGATCTGCGCATCTCCGGACTCTTGAAACTATCCGGTAGCAATAGCACGCCTCCGGGAGCGGTGTTGTTGCCGATCTGCTCTTGTTCAAAAATGCATTGTTCAAAATAGGCTTCGACGTCGCTCAGGTACTGATGGGTGAGCGCCGCATTGCCGCGTACCGATGCAGGCAGTTTCTCCGGTTCACTTTCAGCGCCACATAGCGTGGCGACGGTCTGGGCAATCTGAATCTTGTGTTCGTGCTCGGCTTGCCAGTTGCGGTATGCGGCCTGATCGGCGGCCAGTTGCATGCCCAGATCGTTGAAAATGGCCAGCGGATCATCAAGGGCGATGAGCAGGGAGCTGTCCTGATCTTCAACGCTGCCCTGCCAGAAAACGTCGGCGCCGATTGGCGAAAACAGCGGATCGGCTTCCTCGCTGGAGGCCCTGGATGTGGGGATCGCCGAGTCTGCAAAGCGGTCATCGTCAACCACATACTCCTTGTCGATGTCCGCCACCGCCTCGGCGATACGGTTCAATGGCAAGGTATCCGGCTCGGCCATGGTCGTGCAGTAGCGTTTCAGATCTAGCGCTTTCATCCATGAAGCGCGGCTTTCCGGACTGGAGCGCAGGTGTTCGCAGATTCGCCACGTCCACTGCTGCGCTGAAAAAGCGATGTGAAGCCGGTTGTTTCGCGGATAAAGCAGGAAGGGTTTGCCATCGTCGGCACCGCTTCGCCGGTTACTGCCGATCTGTGCGTCTGCCCAGATGATGCGGCTCAGATGACCATCGGCAGCTGACGAGACGTACTCATGAAAGGTCCCGGCCGTTTCGTCATAGACATACACGTAACCGTCATACAGTTGGCGAAGGGTATAGCTGCGTGTTTTCAGCTTCGGCATCACCGCCCAGCGGCTGCCCTTGAGCAGCGGCTTGAGCTTCTCGGGCGCGGCATCGTAGCGGGAGCGATCCAGCGCGTAGCGCACTGGCACGATGGCGATGTCAGGTCCGCGGAAGGGACACAGGCTGGTGGCCGTGGCGGGAGTTTTGGCGAACGTTGCAGCACGTCGTTGAGTATGGGTGCCGGATTTGTCGGTCATGCATGGAATCTCTGCGCAGAAACGGGCGATATCGCCCGCTGTATGCAGAGGTGCATTCCAAGATATGTGCCGACTGTCTATTTATCGATATAAAACAAAGAGATAGAGATTTAAAGCAAAGACATCGAGCAAAAAAAGCATGAAATAGTGCGCAAACGTCTGCGCACATGCGCTGACTCATACTTGTGTGCTGCAGCGCTTTAAATACGAGCCTTGATCAGTTTTATGCGGGTATTGGGTGCGCAAAAATCTGCGCATCCCGCTCCACGCCAGCTGCGCAGGATCACGCTGACTTCGGCCATGGCGATCAGGCGGGCCCTGCCACCTTGACTGCCGACGACCGACTGACCCGCAGTGCCACCAGACTGCCGACGATGGTCAGCGCGGCCAGTGAATACAGCGCCAGGGTAGTCGAGCCGGTCTGATCCTTGATCCAGCCCACCAGGTAAGGGCTGAGAAAGCCTGCCATCTGCCCAATCGAGTTGATCAGCGCCAGCCCGCCTGCGGCGACGCTGGCACTCAGCAGGGCGGTCGGTAATGGCCAGAACATCGGCAGGCTGGTCAGCGCACCCATGGTCGCGATAGTCAGCCCGATGATGGCAACGATGGGCAGCGTCGCGAAATTGGCGGCGATGATCAGGCCGGTCGCGCCCATCAGCATCGGGACCACCAGATGCCAGCGGCGCTCATTGCGCATGTCGGCGGAGCGGCCGACCAGCAGCATGAACACGCCTGCCATCAGGTACGGCACGGCGCTGATCCAGCCGATCACGAGTGCATCGCTGAAACCGAGGTTCTTGATGATCGACGGCAGCCAGAAATTGATCGCGTAGACGCCGCTTTGAATGCAGAAGTAGATAAAGCCCAGGATCCATATGAACGGCATGCTCAGCACGGAAGCCACCGAGCTTTTGCCGTGCACCGGACGGCTCAGTTCATCGTTGGTGATATCGGTCTTGACCCGCTGACGCTGCCCGGGCGTCAGCCAGCGGGCATCCTCGACCTTGTCGCACAGCAGAACGAAGGCCAGCACACCCAGCGCCACCGTCGGCACGCCCTGAATCAGGAACATCCATTGCCAGCCGGCCATGCCGCCCTGGCCCGCAGCGAAATGATTGAGAATCCATCCGGAAAACGGGCCGCCCAGCAGGCCGGAGACCGGGATGGCCGACATGAACAGTGCCATGATCCGCCCGCGACGCTGATTCGGATACCAGCGCGAGAGGTACAGCACGATGCCTGGGAAGAAACCGGCCTCTGCCATACCGGTCAGAAAGCGCAGCACGTAGAACTCGACCGGCGTGGTGACGAACATCAGGCAGGTCGAAAAGATTCCCCAGGTAATCATCATCAGACCGATCCAGCGACGCGGCCCGAAGCGGTTCAGCGCCAGATTGCTGGGCAGGCCACACAGCACGTAGCCAATGAAGAAGATACCGGCGCCCAGGCCATAGACCGTCTCGCTGAAACTCAGGGCATCGAGCATCTGCAGCTTGGCAAAGCCGACGTTCACGCGGTCGAGGTAATTGAACAGGTAACAAATGAAGATAAACGGGATAAGGCGCAGGGTGATGCGACGGTAGACATGATTGCCTTCGGCGTCGCCCACCTCGTGGGTCGAAACAGGTGTCATGGCGGGTGTTCCTCTGTGCTTGTTGTTTTTATATAGCCAGATAGCTATTGGACGCACGTCTGATCATAGGTGGGCAGTGTCGAAAACGCTTTGGGGTTTTGCACGGCGGCGGGGAGCATGCGTTGTGTGATTGCACAACGCATGTCGACGGGCAGCCTATGGCTTGTGAGTACGCAGCGCAATCACAGCGCCGGGGCCAACGCTCTACTCGACCGCCTCATACGGCAAGCCCACATAATTCTCGGCAATGGTCCTGCGCCCGGCTTCCGAGCCGACGTAGTAGTCGAGTTCAGTCTGCTGGATGCGCTGGCTGAAGGCGTCGGTGTCGGGGAAATTATGCAGCACCGACGTCATCCACCAGGAGAAGCGCTCGGCTTTCCACACTCGGCGCAGGCAGATCTGTGAATACTTTTCCAGCAGGTCAGTGCGGCCTTCCTGATAGACCTTGAGCAGGATGCGGTACAGCGTGCTGACATCGCTGGCCGCCAGGTTCAGGCCCTTGGCTCCGGTCGGCGGGACGATGTGCGCGGCGTCGCCGAGCAGGAACAGGCGGCCGTACTGCATCGGTTCGACCACAAAGCTGCGCAGCGGCGCGATGCTTTTCTCGATGGACGGGCCGGTGACCAGTCGCTCTGCCAGATGCTCGGGCAGACGGGATTTGAGTTCATCCCAGAAGCGCTCGTCCGACCAGTCTTCGACCTTCTCGTCGGCACTGACCTGCACGTAATAGCGGGTGCGAATGGCCGAGCGCATGCTGCACAAGGCAAAGCCGCGCGGGTGATTGGCGTAGACCAGCTCTTCGTTGACCGGCGGCGTGTCAGCCAGTACGCCGAGCCAGCCGAACGGATAGACGCGTTCGAATACCTTGAGGGCGTCAGCGGGAATCGATTGCCGTGAGACCCCGTGAAAGCCGTCACAGCCGGCAATGTAATCGCAGTCCAGGCGCACGGTCTCGCCGTCTTTCACGAACGTCAGGTACGGACTATCGCTCTTGAGCTCGTGCGTTTTGACGTCCGTAGCGTTGTAGATCGTCATTGCTCCGGTCGCGGCGCGCGCGGCCATCAGGTCGCGGGTGACCTCGGTCTGGCCGTAGACCATCACCGTCCTGCCATCGGCAAGACTCTTGAGGTCGATACGCTCGCAGCGACCGGCGAACGCCAGCTCGAAACCGTCATGGATCATGCCCTCTGCGTCCATGCGTTCACTGACCCCCGCTTCACGCAACAGGTCGGTCATGCCTTGTTCCAGCACGCCGGCGCGGATGCGCGAAAGGATGTAATCGGGGTCCTTGCGCTCGACGATGACGTTGTCGATGCCGGCACGCTGCAGCAGTTGGCCCAGCAGCAGCCCGGAAGGGCCTGAACCGATAATGGCAACCTTGGTCTTCATGGCGATAGTCCTGTCTTTTGATCCCTGCCAGGTTTAATCAGCGGGACGTGTTTGTTTTTGTCTCCTGCATTTTTAATGGATGCCGTCGAGATAAGAAGGCAATATCCGCTGCATTATCTGGACTTTCCGAGGGTCCGGACGAGAGAGGGCGACATGGCCAGACCTGCCACAGCAGCGATACCGGTGTTCAAGCTCTATGGGGAAACCACGGCCTGGCCGACCCCGGACCTGATCCACTGCGAGTCGATCCCCGAGCGCAGCAGGATTCACGAATGGGAGATCAAGCCGCATCGGCATGGCGATCTGGTCCAGTTGCTTTACGTGCAGTCGGGCAAGGCGATGCTCAAGGTCGAGGACCGGGTCAGCGAGGTCGAGATGCCTTCGTTGCAGGTCGTTCCCGCACTGAGCGTGCACACCTTCAGGTTCTCCAGAGATATTCAGGGCCATATTCTCAGCCTGGCCAGACCCTTGGTGGAGCAACTCGAGGCTGCGCTCGACGTCTCAGCCCTCAGCGCGGCACGCTGCTATGCGCTCGGGGCGGATGGCGATTATGTGGACACGCTGTTCAATGCCATTGCCAATGAATACCGGCAGCCCAGAGCGGGCCGCGATCTGATGCTGCACTCGCTGGTCAATGTGCTGGCGGTGTGGCTCAGTCGGCGCAGCAGTGAACATGCAGGCGAAGAAACTCATGCGATGGATCGCGGCCGCGAGCATTTGCAAGTGTTCATGCATCAGCTGGAAGCGAGTTTTCGCGAGCACTGGTCGATCGACCAGCATGCTCAGGCGATGGGTATCAGCGCCGCGCATTTGAATGCACTGTGTCGGCGGCTGTGCAACCAGTCGGCCTTGCAGATCATCAGTGAGCGCTTGTTGCTGGAGGCCAAGCGCAACCTGATCTACACCACCCTGACCATCAATCAGGTCTCAGACAGCCTTGGGTTTTCCGAGCCGGCGTATTTTTCGCGCTTCTTCAAGCGCGCTACCGGGCAGTCGCCCAAGGCATTTCGCCAGCAAAAATAGAAACGGGGTGCTCAAGAGCACCCCGTCGGCTTGCCGTACGTCGCTATGCGGTCAGGTTACGACCTGATAGCACGGCACGTACGCCGCGCCGCCTGGCAGCTTCATGCGGTGCTGATCGACGAAGGCCTGCAACAGTTTGTCCAGCGGGCCCATGATCGATGGGTCGCCGTGGATCTGATACGGACCGTGCTGTTCGATCAGGCGAATGCCCTTGTCCTTGACGTTGCCGGCGACGATGCCGGAAAACGCCCGGCGCAGGTTGGCGGCCAGTTCGTGAGTCGGCACATCGTGGTTCAACTGCAGCTTCGACATGTTCTCGTGGGTTGGATCGAAAGGGTGCTGGAAGCTTTCCTCGATCTTCAGCAGCCAGTTGAAGTGAAACGCGTCGTTACGCTCGCGGCGGAACTGCTTCACTTCCTTCAGGCCCTGGGTCATCTGCCGGGCAACGTCTGCCGGGTTGTCGATGATGATCTGATAGTGACGCTGCGCCTCTTCACCCAGCGTGGCACCGACAAACGCGTGCAACTGCTGCAGGTACGGTTCGGTGTTTTTCGGGCCGGTCAGGATCACCGGGAACGGCACATCCTTGTTGTCCGGATGCATCAGAATGCCCAGCAGATACAGGAACTCTTCGGCAGTGCCTGCGCCACCGGGGAAGATGATGATGCCGTGGCCGACGCGCACGAAGGCTTCGAGACGCTTTTCGATGTCCGGCAGGATCACCAGCTCATTGACGATCGGGTTGGGCGCTTCGGCGGCGATGATGCCCGGCTCGGTCAGGCCCAGGTAGCGACCGCCGACGATGCGCTGCTTGGCGTGCGCGATGGTCGCGCCTTTCATCGGGCCTTTCATCACGCCGGGGCCGCAGCCGGTGCAGATATCCAGGCTGCGCAGGCCCAGTTCATGGCCGACTTTCTTGGTGTATTTGTATTCTTCGGTATTGATCGAATGGCCGCCCCAGCACACCACCATCTTCGGCTCGACACCGGCGCGCAGGGTACGAGCATTGCGCAGCAGGTGGAACACGTAGTCGGTGATGCCCTGGGAATTGCTCAGGTCGATGCGCTGGCTGTCCAGCTCGCTTTCGGTATAGACGATGTCGCGCAAGGCGCTGAACAGCATTTCGCGGGTGCTGGCGATCATCTCGCCGTCGACGAAGGCATCAGCCGGAGCGTTGAGCAGCTCCAGGCGAACGCCGCGGTCCTGTTGATGAATGCGGACTTCAAAACTCTCGTACGCTTCAAGAATGGTCTTGGCGTTATCGACGTGGGCGCCGGTATTGAGAATGGCCAGGGCGCACTGGCGAAACAGGGTATAGGTGCTGCCTGAACCGGCCGCGCTGAGCTGCTGCACTTCACGTTGGGACAGGGTTTCAAGGCTGCCTTTCGGGCTTACGGTGGCGTTAATCACTTGTCTTGGGATCATTCTATTTTCCATTAGAGCGATGCAGTCGAGCATCAGGATGGTGAATATCGAGAAGATTCACCCCTGTGGGGCCTTTTCTACAGCACTTGGCCGGGAAAGCAAACGCCGGAACGCCGACGTCCCTCGTTTGAGCCCTTGTGCGTCATCGCAGGATTGAATCGGCAGGCGAATGCTTTTGAAAGCAGGCACTTGCTTCGCATGACCGTGCGGCTGAATTTTGACGCGGACAACGGGCAATAGTGAACCTGACCCCTTTAACGGAGTCTGTTAGCTGATGGACTTTCTGGACGGCCTGCATGAAAGGGATCATCAGGTGCTTTTTCAACGCGCCTGATAGGCAGACATTCCGTCCGGGCAGGAGTTGCAAAACCGTTGATCACTTGCCGCTCCCATCCTTAGCCGGCCCGTTAAACGAGGCTTTATTTTCATTTCAGATAAAGATAATTATCGCCATGTCTCGTCATTTTTCCGCACTTCTTTCCCGAGCCCCTGGCCTGTTCGCCGTTTCGCGTCGCTTGCTCGGCGCAGGCCTGGTTGGCGCTGCATTGACCGTTGTCATGCCTGGCAGCGCACAGGCCGCCGGCAGCGATCGCTGGGTCAGCGACAGCCTCACTACCTACGTACGCAGCGGACCAACCGATGATCATCGGATTGTGGGGACGCTGAAATCCGGGCAGAAGGTCGAGCTGCTCAGCGCTTCGGGCAAGTTCAGCCAGGTGCGTGGCGAAGGCGGTTCCACCGTGTGGATCCCCAGCAGCGACTTGCAGGAAGTCCCTGGCCAGGCCGAGCGTGTGCCGCAGCTGACTCAGCAGGTTGCCGACCTGACCGAGCAGCTGGCGGGCATCGACAACACCTGGAAGACCCGCGTGCAAGGCATGCAGGAAACGCTGGACGCGCGCAAGAAGCTGGTCGACGAACTGGAGGCGCGCACCAAGACCCTCAACGATCAACTGGCCGACTCTCAGGCTGAGTTGCGTGCGACTCAGGCGCGACTTGGCGACGAGAACAAGCAGGTGATGATGCGTTACATGGTCTACGGCGGCAGCATTGCCGGTGCTGGCTTGCTGGTCGGCCTGATCCTTCCGGCGCTGACCAAGGGCCGCAAGAAGAACGACGGCTGGGTGTAAACCACCTGGGCAACCTCGCATGCCAGCGCGCCGCGCTGGCATGCCGTTCCGCCACGCTGTGCGTTGTATCGAATGCACAGCCGATGTGTGACAAACCTCTCCGAAAATGCCTTTCCCCTGCTGCAATCACGATCCAGCCCACACTCTTCATGCCTGCCTGGCACAGAGTCCGTGTGCGAAGTTGATGTTCGTTCTACAGTTTCTGCGTGGATGGTCGAAAAACTGAGTGTTGCCCTCACCCTCGCGCTTTGACGCATAGGGGGAGGGTACCGGCAAGTCGTATTGTGGCTCTTTGCCATCAGTTATTATGTGCGTCCTGAAAAATGGGCTGCCGAGTCGGGCCTGAATCGTTTTCAGGCCACGGGTCTCATATTTTCACCCCTCTCCTGTGCAGGAATCCGGATGCTGGCGTACAACCAAAAAAGCTTTCTTATCGTTGATGATTTCTCTGACTTTCGCAGTTCAGTGAGATCGATGCTGCGTGAGCTGGGCGTCAAGGAAGTGGACACCGCCGATACCGGTGAGCAGGCTCTGCGCATGTGCTCGCAAAAGCGTTATGACTTCGTGCTGCACGATTTCAACCTGGGTGATGGCCGCAAGAACGGTCAGCAGGTGCTGGAAGACCTGATGATCGAGCGGCTGCTGAGTTACGAAAGCGTATTCATCATGGTCACTGCCGAAAACAGTCAGGCGATGGTCATGAGTGCGCTTGAGTGGGAGCCGGATGGTTACCTGACCAAGCCGTTCAACCGCGCCGGGCTGGCCCAGCGGTTGGAAAAGCTGGTGCAGCGCAAGACCTTGCTCAAGCCGATTCTGCAGGCCCTCGACCGTCGCAAGCCGGCCGAGGTGCTGGCCGCGTGCGACAAGCTGATCGAGCAGGACCCGCGTTATGCGCCGTTGTGCCTGCGTTACAAGGCCGATGCCTTGCGTGATCTGAAGCAGAACGAGCCCCTGGAAGCGTTCCTCAAGACCATTCTGGCTGATCGGGCCACGCCGTGGGCTTACGGTGCATTGGGCAGCCTGCTGCTCAAGCGCGGCAAGACCGCCGAGGCACAGGCTGTCTACGAGCAGGCGATCAAGGCGTTTCCGACCATGCCTGCGCTGTTCGATGGCCTGGCTGATGTGCTGGTGGCGCTTGGCGATGGCAAACGCGCGCAGTCTGTGCTGGAAAGCGCAGTGCGCCTGTCGCCGCTGGCGGTGCGTCGACAGAAGCTGCTGGGCAAGCTGGCGCTGGGCAACGAGGACTTCGAAAGTGCCTCCAAGGCCTATCGTCAGGCCGTCTCCCAAGGTCAGCATTCGCGTTTCAAGGATCCGGAAACCAATCTGGGGCTGGCTCACGCGTTGATCAGCAAGGGCGGCGATCAGGGTCTTGATGCGCGCACCCGCGTCGAGATCAACAACGCCCTCGTCGACGTTGCCAAGGAGCATGGCGACGATCAAGGTCTGCAAGTGCGCACCCGGCTGATGAAGGCGGCCAGCCTGCAGCATTCGGACCCGGAAGCCGCAGCCAAACTCACCGAGCAGGCAATGGCCAGACTGGATGGCATGGAGCAGGTGCTCAGTGCCGACGCCGCACTGATGGTGGCTGCGCAACTGAAGCAGCTCGGTCAGGAAGAGGCCGGTGCCGGCGTCTTGAAGAGCTGTGCGGGAGCCTATGGCGACGATCCTGCGGTGATGAAAAGCATTGCCAGCATGACCGATGATCCGGCGATTCTGGGGGCCAGCAAGGCGGCTGTCGATTTCAACCTGCAAGGCGTGCGCAGCTACAAGGCCGGCAACCTCACCGAAGCACAGGCATTTTTCCGCAGTGCGCTTGGCTTGCAGCCAAAGAACATCAGTATTGCGCTGAACATGGTGCAGTCGCTGCTTCACCCTGGCCAGAATCTGGGCCAGGCCGGAATTGACGAGTGTCGTGCCAGCCTGACCATGCTGGGCAAGATCCCGGAAAGCGATCCACGCTATGAGCGCTACCAAAAACTCAGGGAGAGGGCGTTCAGCGCATGAATGAAGAGACAGAGCAGGGCCTCGACTTTTCCATGGTGATCGCCTCCACGGTGCACGACATGAAGAACTCGCTGGCGACCCTGACCCAGGCGCACAGCCAATGGCAGGCGAAGCTTTCGGTTCAGCAGCGTGACACGCCGGAGCACGGCGTCATCGACTATGAGTTTGCCAACCTCAATGGCATGCTCGTGCAGTTGCTCGGCCTCTATAAACTGGGTGTCAACCAGATGCCATTGCGTCCGGATTACCACGAACTGGACGATTTCATCGAAGCGCAACTGGCCCATCATCAGGACGTGCTGGGCAGCCGCGGCATTGCCGCCCGTCATGCGATCGATGTGGCAAGCCCCCTGGGCTTTTTCGACCGCGAACTGATCGGCTCGGTGGTGGGCAATATCATCGTCAACGCCATCGGTTTCGCCCGTGAGCAGATCGTTGTCAGTGTTGGTGATGAAGGCGGTCAGTTGAAGATCACCATCAATGACGACGGCCCCGGTTACCCGGCGTATCTGATCGAGCGCCAGACCGAATACGTGCAGGGCATCAACCAGGGCAGCGGCAGTACTGGCCTGGGCTTGTACTTCGCTGCGCACATTGCCCAGTTGCATGTACGCAACGGCATGCGCGGACGCATTGAAATCGCCAACGGCGGGGTGCTGGGCGGGGCGATGTTCAGTATGACCCTGCCCTGAGGCAGCGGCCTTGCAACGAGTACCCCGCAACGCCTTGTCAGGATTGCGGGGCTGGTTCGGCGTTTAGATATTCAATCCGAAGTTCTGTTTGATGCTGTTCAGGCTGTCCATCAGTTCCTGATCAGACGCCAACGGATGTCTGACCGGTTCGCAGCCGTGCTTGAGCGTGAAGTGTGCAATGGCCGCGAGGGCGTTTTTGCGGTGCAGGGTGTCGGACGAAATCGTTGAGCCTTCGAGCGTCCAGGGCTCGTCCCCCAGGTACAGTTGCGAATTATCGATGTCGGCAAAAAACCAGAAAGGCGGGTGCATGTTCTGGTTGATGATGGCCAGTGTGTGATCGACGTGTTCAAAGGCGTTGTGATACGTCTCGTCCATCAGGCCGGCGGCTTCCAGACTGCGTCTGGAGTAGTAGGAAAACGCACCGACGCAATGGCGGTACAAGGGCAGGTTGATGCCATTGCCGTAGTCAATCCGGTACACCGCGTTGGCCTCGCCGGACGGCGTCTTGTTCATCAGACCATGCTGGCTGTAGTTGAGGTGCTGAATGCCGGTCAGCGTCGAGGTCAGAATATAAAGCTCGAATACTTCCGGACTTTTTATATAGATGTCGTCTTCGATCAGGAACAGGTGCTCGCACCCGGCATTCATGAGTCGCGACAAGGCTCTGTTCTTGGATTTTCCAACGCCGAGGTTGGTTTCGTTGTTGAAGAAGACCTCGCTGTCATATGCGGAAAACTCCGGATATACATCGCCGTCATTGATGATGACAACGCAGTCGATGATCTCGGCAGGCAGGGAATCGTAAAGCTTTTTCAGCAGCGCAGGACGGTTGTAGGTGACGATTCCGCAGCCAACCTTTTGACCATTGATCATGGTGATCCTCTGTTCTCTCGGGCGTTAGCGTGATTGTTCGTTGATTGGCGTCGCAGCGTGGCGGGTGGTTCAGGCCTGCGCTGACGTAAATCGATGTATGTACGCGGTGGACTGCAATATTTGCGCCAGTTGCTGGCACGCCAAAGGCCTGGAGCGGTGCTGGTTAAAGTTTTAGCGGACACCGCCGAAATCGTTGAAAGGCTGTATTCGATATCACGATGAGCGGTGGGTGGGTGATGCTGTTAGCTAAAAAGTACTGCCAGGGGCACGGTATAGAGTTGGGCGCAGCGGCTCACAACGCGTTCAACCTTGCCAATTGCCTCAACGTTGCGCCGTGCAACGGTGTCGATTTTCTGCACCCCCGCGACATGGAAGACTATCAGCAGTACTTCGTCGAGCAGATGAAAGTGTCGGGCGACGTTTCGAAGGTCGACATGCTGGGCGATTTTCAATGCATCCATACGCCGGACTCGTCGGTTGACTATCTGATCAGTTCGCACGTCATCGAGCACGTCCCCAATCTGTTTTCTGCCTACGTCGAATCCTTCAGAGTGCTGAAGAACGGCGGGGTATTCTTCTGCATCTTTCCCAAGCGCACGGCAGCCAAGACTGATCGGGCGCGTCGTTTGACGACGCTGACGCAGATGATCGAGGACTATGAAAACAAGGTCGACATGACCACCGTCACGGAAGGTGAATGGCGCGGTCACTATCAGGTCTTTTCCCTGCAAAGCATGCTCCGCGCGGTCAATTACGTTAACTCGTCAGGCCTGGGTTGCTGGTACATCGAGTGCGTCGAAGAGACCGATTCGAAAGTGGGCAACGGCCACACCGTCGTGCTCCGCAAAGTCGAAGGGTTGTCTGCCGAAAAGTGGCAGGATCTCGGCGACTTCAACACCCAGTTCAACCAGTTGTTGATGGCGGGCAAGCTCGAGAACGCGTTGACGCTGACCAAGATAATGCTGTCATTCAATTTTTTCGATGCCACCAGGCTGCACCTCGCCGGCGCCCTGAGTCGTCAGTTGGGCAATGTGGCCGAAGGCGTCGAATTCCTGCGCCAGGCCCTTGTGGTCGACCCGGAAAACGAAGACTACCGGAAGGAGTTCATCGAAGTGACCGGGACACCTTTCCATAACCCGGTTCTCTGACACGCTTAGCGGCAGGCCGGCAGCCTGGAGCGCGGTGCTTGAAGATTGCAGTCTGAAGGTTGAAGCTTGGCGTCTGCTGCTCAACTAAAAGGACTGACCCATGACAGGCAATGACCCCCATTCGCAGAAAGAAATGCTGATGGGCATTGATGAAGTGGAGTGTGTAACCCCGGATTTGAACGGTGTACCGCGCGGCAAGGTAATGACGGCTGAAGGTTTTCTCGAAGGTCGCCGTTTGCAGCTGGCGCGCGGCGTGTTGCTGCAATGCATCATGGGCGGGTATCCGCCGGCGCGCTTTTACGGCAGTGACGACGGCGATCTGGCACTGATCAGTGATCCGCAGCAGCTCCACCGGCTGCCCTGGAGCACCTCGCCGCGTGCCTTGGCCATCTGTGATGCGCAGGACCTCGATGGCCAGCCGTGCATGCTCTCCACCCGCAATCAGCTCAAGGCAGTTATTGGCCGTTATGCCGAGCGGGGCCTGGTGCCAGTGGTGGCCACCGAACTCGAGTTTTTTGTCTTCGCGCCCAATCCCGAGCCGCTTTATCCATTCGAGCCGCCGACCGGGCTGGACGGGCGACGCGAACAGGGGCACTCGGCATTCAGCGTCAGCTCCAACAACGGCTTGCGGACTTTTTTTGCCGAGGTGTATGCCTGCATGGCAGCGCTGGGGCTGCCGCGTGACACGGTGATGCACGAGATGGGTGTCAGCCAGTTCGAGATAAACCTGCTGCATGGCGATCCGCTGCTGCTGGCCGATCAGACTTTTCTGTTCAAGCACCTGCTCAAGGAGGTTGCGCTCAAACACGGGCTCATCGTGGTGTGCATGGCCAAACCGCTCGCCCATACGGCGGGCAGTTCGATGCATATCCATCAGAGCGTGGTGGCAGCAGAGGGCGCAGTGAATGTATTCAGTGATGCGCAGGGTGAGCCGAGCGACACGTTTGGTCATTTCATTGCCGGCCAGCAAGCCTGCATGGCGGACTTCACCGCGCTGTTCGCGCCCAATGTGAATTCCTACCAGCGCCTGTGCCATCCTTATGCATCGCCCAACAACGCTTGCTGGTCCTACGACAATCGCGCTGCCGGATTACGTATTCCGTCGAGTGCAGCGGCGGCCAGAAGGGTGGAGAATCGTCTGCCGGGCGCTGACGCCAATCCCTATCTGGCCATCGCTGCAAGTCTGGCGGCCGGGTTGCACGGCATCGAGCAGCGACTGGAACCGACGCCGCCGCTGCAGGGCGAACTGGAGGTGCCGGAAGAATTGTTACTGCCGTGTACCTTGCACGCTGCTCTGGAGCGTCTGAAAAGCAGTCAGTTGGCCAAGGAACTGTTTGGTCATGAATTCATCGAAGGCTACATTGCGTCGAAGGCCCTGGAACTGACCAGTTTTTTCGACGAGATAACCCCCTGGGAACGGCGCGTGCTGGCTGCTCAGGTTTAAGAATCGCAGTGTCGGGCTCGCCCAGTCGGGCGACTCCCTATTTTTGGAAAGTTGATGCGCCAAATCTGGAAGTCCTTTCGAGCGCTTTATTTTGCCTCGTTGATGATGTTGATCGGCTCGGGTCTGCTGAGCACTTATCTGGCCCTGCGCCTGGCGGCCGATCAGGTTGACAGCCTGTGGGTCGGTGCGTTGATGGCCGCCAACTATTTCGGTCTGGTGCTGGGCGGCAAGATCGGTCACCGCCTGATCGGCCGTGTCGGACATATTCGCGCCTACGCCACCTGTGCCGGCATTGTCGGTGCGGCGGTGCTGGGGCATGGCCTGATCAGCTGGTTGCCCGCCTGGCTGGTGCTGAGGGTGATCGTCGGTCTGGGCATGATGTGCCAATACATGGTCATCGAGAGCTGGCTGAACGAGCAGGCGGCCGCCAAACAGCGCGGCATGGTCTTCAGCGGCTACATGATTGCATCCTACCTGGGGCTGGTACTGGGTCAGCTGGTGCTGGTGGTTCACCCGCAACTGGGGCCTGAGCTGCTGATGCTGGTAGCGCTGTGTTTCGCACTGTGCCTGGTGCCCGTCGCCATGACCCGGGCGATTCACCCGGCGCCTCTGCATCCGGCACCACTGGAGCCGCGCTTCTTCATGAAACGTGTGCCGCAGTCGTTGACGGCGGTACTGGGCGCCGGTCTGATCATCGGTTCGTTCTACGGCCTGGCGCCGGTCTACGCCGCCGAGCAGGGGCTGTCCACCGAGCAGGTCGGTCTGTTCATGGGCTGCTGCATTCTGGCCGGGTTTCTGGTGCAGTGGCCGTTGGGCCTGCTGTCCGACCGCTATGACCGTTCCGTACTGATGCGTATCTTTGCCGCCGCCCTGGTGGTGGCGTCGTTACCGCTGGCGGTGTTTCCCAGCGTGCCAGTCGAGGTGCTGTTCGGTGTCGGGTTTCTGGCTTCGCTGATGCAGTTCTGCCTCTATCCACTGGCAGTGGCCTTCGCCAATGACCACGTCGAGGCCGAGCGCCGGGTGTCGCTGACGGCCATGTTGCTCATGACCTATGGCATTGGCGCCAGTATCGGTCCGTTGGCCGCAGGTGTGGTGATGAAGCTGTTTGGCGGGCACATGCTCTATGCGTTTGTCTGTGGCGCGGGTGTGATTCTGGTGTTGCTGATCAGGCCCAAGGCGGTCACTCACCTGCACCAGGTCGAAAACGCACCGCTGCACCACGTTGCGATGCCGGACAGTATGTCCAGTTCGCCACTGGTGGTTGCACTTGACCCGCGTGTCGATGAGCAGGTGGTTCAGGAGCAGATGCAGGCAACCGTTGAGCCTGAGCCTGAGCCAGAGGCGGATCCCGAGGCGGTTTCTGAAGCAGAGGCCGAGGCAGAAAGCGAGGTTCTGGCGCAGAGCGAGCCGGCTGCCGGAGCGGAAACAACCGAAGCCGATGAGCATGAACGCGAGCGTGAAAGCGAGACCTGGAAGGCCTGAGGGGTAGGGCAGTACACGATTGCGGCAGCAATGCCGCAATCGCCGGGGGATTCAGGTGAGTGTCAGAAGTCGTCGTCTTTGTCGAAGCGCCGTGCTTCGCGCTGTAACTGATAGACGAAACGTTCGACCTGACGCTGCACCAGCCCACTCATGTTGTGGAAGCGCACGCCGGCAAAGGTGGTGTTGAATCGTTCTTCGAAATGCAGGTGGCGCAACTCGACAGGTGCTGTCATGGCGCCGAAAGGCAGCTTGGCAACGAAACGCTCGTATACCTGGCCCAATTGCATGCGATCGGACACGTCGCCCTCGAAGCGCAACTTGCAACCGGTGGCAGAAATATCCAGCAGCTTGCCAGCCAGTGTGAATTTCAGGCGGTCACCGCCGATTTCGACGTCGACCAGCTGCGCCAGCTTCAGCGCGGCCCGGAAGGCGTTGCGGCGCTGGTGATAAACCACTTCCTCAGGCATCGGGCCGCGGTACATGCGTTGACCGTCGGTGCTGAGGATGTCCATCTGCGCAGTACTTTCCCAGGCAATCCGCACGCCGTCATGAAAGCCTTCGACACGGAAGGATTCGCCGTTGCTCAGAAAGCGTTCGCCATCGCGGGGGATCATTTCGTCGAGGGCCATGACGTTGTTGTCACGGTCGACTTCAAGCAGATAACTCTGAAAGCGCTGGGGACGCTCGTGAAAGGTAATGATCAGAGGATCATGACTCTCGAGTAGCAGCCGCAGGTTAGCGGCAATTTCCAAAGGTGTATTGAGAACCTTCGGGGGCTGCGGAGCATCGTCCGCGCTTGAGCCATTCACGTTCTTGAATCTCCAGGCAAAATACTACGGCAACGCAACAGCAGGCATTCTGCCACTATGCACGAAACCTTGATACAGGAAGTTACGCCTGGCTCAGAGGGCGTGGTTTTGCTCTAAGCGCAGTCGATCCGCGGCTGTCATAGAGTGTAGGCGTATCGCCACCGTTCAGGATGCGAAGCTGGTGAGCGGTACTGACCTGTTGCAACTGGATCAGACTACCATTGCGCTCGTTGAGCGTCTGGCATTCGTTGATCAACGTATTCAGTTCGTCGGCGGCCAGCAGCAATTGCTCACCGATATCCGACTGGCTGGCCAGTTGCTGGAGACCACTGCGATTGGCAGGCAGCCCCATGCCCGCAAGCACCTGGCTACGTTTGCGACCATGCTGGTCGAGAAGAATGACCAGCGCCTGTTTCTGCGCCAGCACCTGCTCCATCTCGCCCATGTCGCGGCCGTGAAGAATCAGTGATTCGGCCTGCAACAGCTCAAGAAGCTGTCGGGCCGAAACCATGTCGTCAGTGATCATCTGCAGCAAAGTAGTGTCTTGCATCGCATGCTCTGGTTTTTAAGCGTCCAGAATATCCAGCGCCAGCCTTGGCTTAGCGTTGGGTTTCGAAATTCAACAGTTTGCTGGCGACACGGTTGCTGTCCACTGTGTAACTACCGTCGGCGATGGCCTGTTTGAGCTCGGCAACCCGAGCACTGTTGACGGTTGGCAGATCGGTCAGCTTGTCCGTGATTTTCTGCAACTGTTGAGCCTCACTGCTCAAGGAAAAAGTTTCCCCGGTGCTTTTGACACCTGCGGTGACGGCAGGGGCTGGAGCATCGGTTTTGGCGGTGTCTTTACTGGCGCTGGTACGTGAAGCACCGGCAACAGACTGTGAGTTGTTAAGGCGACTGAAATCTATGACCATGATTGAAAAAACCTCTGGGTGTTTGGACGCTTGCCTTGTTTTCGGCCAACCCCCATCAAACTTTAGGCTGATTGTGAGAAAGCTTCCCAATAGACGACATTTGCCGTCGGGCATTCCCCGCAGTCTAAAAAAAACACACCCTTCGCGCCACCATCAATGCACTACATAGCGACTTCCACCTGCCCTGGGCCGGTGACACTTGCCTTGATCACCCGCTGGGAATTGAGGTTTTTCACCCGTATCTGTTCGTTGAAGCCTCCATCGGACATCGCTTCGCCGGGCATGCGCACCGCCAGCGAGCCGCTGCGGGCGATGATCACCACCTGATCGCCCTTGTGAATCATTTGTGGCTGCTCAAGCGCCACCGGGGTGATGACCTGGTCGATGACCATCTGTCGGACAACCTTCTGACCGACTGCCTGATCCAGCGATGCCAGGAAACCCTGACCCAGGCTGCTGACATCCCGCTCGCGCATCGCGACGTCTTCTTCGGTGACGATCGCGTCACGTTTGAGCGGGCGCATCACGGTCACGACGTTGCGATACAGCAACACCTGGGCGGGCACAAACACCGTCCAGGGCGAAGAACCTTCGCAGCGTACCCGCACGGTAACCCGGCCAACCGGGCGAGGACTTTCCAGTGTGGCTGTCAAATCCTTGTCGCAGGCACCCATCCTTAAACGCGGGTCGAGCTGCTTGACCTGTATCTCATGACGCCCGTCAATCTGGTTGGTTGCCAAATAGTCTTCTACTGTGAACTCAAGAAACCCTTGGGTGACGCCGATAAGCTGCTCAGGCAGTGTGAAATTCTCGGCACGAGCGAGGGTCACCGTGCTGGAAAGGCACAGCAGGGCGATTGCGCACAGAAGCCTGCGGGTTTCTAATGCGAGGTGTCGAGAAATTGTCGTCTTTGCGTTCATGAAGTAATAAATAGCAAAGCCCGTGCCGCTTGTTGATCTGGTGTCTGGGCGGCGGTCATTTTGTAAGGGGGTTCGGCATGGCAGGTGTAATGGATTCGGTAAACCAGCGAACTCAGCTGGTGGGTCAGAATCGCCTGGAGCTGCTCTTGTTCCGTCTCGACGGCAAGCAGCTCTATGGGATCAACGTCTTCAAGGTAAAAGAAGTACTGCAATGCCCGAAACTCACCATCATGCCCAAATCGAGCAAGATCGTTCGGGGCGTGGCCAATATTCGTGGCGGCACGATCCCGATCATGGATCTGGCAATGGCGACAGGTTCCACGGGGATGATTTCGCTGGTTAATTCCTTCGTCATCATTACCGAGTACAACACCAAGGTTCAGGGCTTTCTGGTGCATTCTGTCGAACGCATCGTCAACATGAACTGGGAAGAGATTCATCCACCACCCAAGGGCACCGGGCGCGATCATTACCTGACCGCCGTGACCCGGGTTGATAACCAGCTGGTGGAAATCATCGACGTCGAGAAAATTCTCGCCGAAGTCGCGCCAGTGTCCGAAGAAATCTCGGTCGGTGTCATTGACGCCGAGGTTCAGCACAAGGCTGTCTCCCTGCGTGTGCTGACGGTCGACGACTCGTCGGTGGCCCGTAAGCAGGTGAGCCGCTGCCTGGAAACCGTCGGGGTGGAAGTCGTAGCGCTCAACGATGGTCGTCAGGCGCTGGATTACCTGCTCAAGATGGTTGCAGAAGGCAAAAAACCTGAAGAAGAGTTCCTGATGATGATCTCCGACATTGAAATGCCGGAGATGGATGGCTATACCCTTACCGCAGCAATACGCAATGATCCACGCATGCAGAAGATGCACATCACTTTGCATACCTCGCTGTCAGGGGTATTCAACCAGGCGATGGTCAAGAAAGTCGGCGCGGATGATTTTCTCGCGAAATTCAGGCCTGATGATCTGGCGGCCAGGGTCGTTGCGCGGATCAAGGCAGCAGAATAACCAGCCGGGGGCGTCGTCCCCGGTGATTCACATGATTTGAGAGGCGGCACTTTGTCTACGGGTAATTTGGATTTTGATCAGTTCCGGGTATTTCTGGAAAAAGCCTGTGGCATTCTGCTTGGGGAAAACAAGCAGTACCTGGTGTCCAGCCGCCTCAACAAATTGATGGAGCAGCAAAGCATCAAGTCGCTTGGCGAGTTGGTCCAGCGCATTCAGACCCAGCCGCGCAGTGGTTTGCGCGAGCAGGTGGTCGATGCGATGACCACCAACGAAACCCTGTGGTTTCGCGACACCTATCCGTTCGAAGTGTTGAAGAACAAGGTGTTGCCCGAGCAGATCAAGGCCAGTCCTGGTCAGCGTCTGCGCATCTGGTCGGCCGCCTGTTCGTCGGGTCAGGAACCGTATTCGCTGTCGATGTCCATCGATGAGTTCGAGCGAGCCAATCAGGGACAGCTCAAATCGGGCGTGCAGATCGTCGCAACCGATCTGTCGGGCTTGATGCTCAATAACTGCAAGACCGGCGAGTACGACAGCCTGGCCATCGGTCGCGGCCTGTCGCCGGACCGTCTGCAGCGCTTTTTTGACGTAAAAAGTCCGGGCCGCTGGGTGGTCAAGGCGCCGATCAAGAGTCGTGTGGAGTTCCGCTCGTTCAACCTGCTCGACAGCTACGCCTCGCTGGGCAAGTTCGACATCGTTTTCTGCCGTAACGTATTGATCTACTTCTCCGCCGAAGTGAAGAAAGACATCCTGCTGCGCATCCACGGCACGCTCAAGCCAGGCGGCTACCTGTTTCTCGGGGCTTCCGAAGCGCTCAATGGTTTGCCGGATCACTATCAGATGGTTCAGTGCAGCCCCGGGATCATCTACAAGGCCAAGTGACGATCTGTCAGTGGCCTGTCATGAAAAAAGAGACTTTCGGGTCTCTTTTTTTGTGCGCGGCTGAAAACAGCTCTGATTGTCTGCCCATCGGGTTCATATTTTCGTTCTGATATCGCTCACCAGTTTTGCAAAAGCCTTGGCGGCGGCGCTCTGGTAGCCGTTTTTACGCCGCAGCAGCGCAACCGTTCGCCCAGGCAGGGCAGGGATCGTCTGGACTTCGCACAACCCGGGCTGCTTGCGAACGATGGCATCGGGAAGAATGGTCGCCATGCGGCCCTGAGCGACGACCTTGAGCAAAATGGCAATCGAGTTCGCTTCCAGGCCAACGATCGGCTTGAAGTTCTGCATCTGGCACCAGGCATCCAGCAGCTGGCGAGTGGCAAATCCGGGGGCCAGCAAGGCGAAGCGAAGCGCTTGCAGGTCCTCAAGTGTCAGCGCGGCCTGCTTCTCGGAGGCAGGTTTGGCCATGACCAGGCACAGTTGTTCATCGAACAGCGGCTGGCTGTCTATCTCGACAGCGTGACTGCCGGCAAAACCGATGGCCAGATCGAGCGCGTCACTGATCAGTGCCTCGGTAATCTGCTCCAGAGGCAGCTCCGTGAGGATGATTGCCACTCCCGGATACAGCGCGCTGAAGCGGTCGATCAGCGGCGCTATCAGGTATTCACTGAAGGTAGGCGTGACGCCGAGGCGCAATTGTCCGCGTGACAGGTCGCTGACATCGTTGAGCGCACGCTTCCCGGCATCCAGCTCAAGCAGGCAGCGACGCGCGTGGTCCAGATACACGCGGCCGGCATCGGTCGGCACGACGCTGCGGCGGGTGCGGTCGAACAGTTGCACACCCAGACTGCTTTCCAGCTGCCTGATCTGTTGCGACAACGCCGGTTGCGAGACATGCAGGGCCTCGGCCGCCCGGGTGAAATTGCCATGGTCGGCGACTGCCAGCAAATAACGTATATGGCGTAACAGCACAGCATCACCATAAGTCAGGGTTATGGCGATGATCATAAATCAGTCTTGGATCTTATGGTGATAGTTGCCGATCCTGTGAGTGATGTGAATTCATTCCGGAGGGTTACCTATGCCGCACAGCAATATTTCCCGAGCGCCGCGCCAGCATCTGACTGAACGTGTGCTGCAGGCCAAGACTGCGAAGAACCTGACCTGGGCGGGACTTGCAGAAGGTACGGGGTTGAGCGTGGTGTATGTCACCGCTGCATTGCTCGGGCAGCACCCTTTGCCGCAAGCGGTGGCCGAGGTGGTCGCCGAGCGTCTCGGACTGGACCGGGACGCGGTCGCCGAACTGCAAACCATCCCGTTGCGCGGCAATGTCGAAGACGTCTCCAGCGACCCGACCATCTACCGCTTCCATGAAATGGTTCAGGTCTACGGCACAACGCTGAAAGCACTGGTGCATGAGCAGTTCGGCGACGGCATCATCAGCGCAATCAACTTCAAGCTCGACATCAAGAAAGTCGACGATCCGGAAGGGGGAGAGCGAGCCGTGATCACCCTCGATGGAAAATTCCTGCCCTACAAACCGTTCTGAGGACGCTGAGATGAGTGATAAAGGAAGACCGCCATTGCCACCCTTCACCCTGGAGACTGCAGTCCAGAAAGTCCGTGGCGCCGAGGATGGCTGGAATTCACGCGATGCGGCGAAAGTCGCACTGGCTTACACCGAAGACACCTACTGGCGTAACCGCAGCGAGTTCGTCAATGGTCGCGCAGAGGCCCAGGCCTTTCTGGAACGCAAGTGGCGTAAGGAACTGGACTACCGGCTGATCAAGGAGCTCTGGGCATTCACCGATAACCGCATCGCCGTGCGCTATGCCTACGAATGGCATGACGACTCCGGCAACTGGTTCCGTTCGTATGGCAATGAAAACTGGGAGTTCGCTGCAAACGGCCTCATGCAACGGCGCTTTGCCTGCATCAATGATTTGCCGATCGCCGAGTCCGAGCGCAAATACCATTGGCCGCTGGGGCGCCGACCGGATGATCACCCGGGGTTGAGCGAGCTTGGCCTCTGATCAATCGTCAAAGGGACCTTCGGGTCTCTTTTTTATTGGGTGTCCGGTTGAGGCAATGATGAAGGGCCACGATTGCCAGGCGGCAAGCCGGTACTGGCAAAAAAACGGCACCCACCTTGCCGCTTTACCCCTCCACAGCGGAAATGCCTTGCCGCTTTTCTGGCATTGCCGCCTCGCCGCCGCCTGTGGACCCTGCAAACATTGGCTTTTACAACATGGCACGCCGATTGCTTTGTCAGTAACAACAGAATCAGGTCAACCGGCAAAGGTTTCCCGAAATGAGCATCAGCTTCGATAAAGCGCTAGGCATACATGAAAAGGCTCTGAACTTCCGGGCTCAGCGTGCAGAGGTGTTGGCCAACAACATCTCCAACGCCGACACCCCGAATTTCAAGGCTCGCGATCTGGACTTCTCTTCGGTGCTGGCTGCCGAAAACGACAAGGTCCAGAACGGTCACTTCGCGCTGAACAAGACCAACAGCCGCCATATCGAAGCCGAGGGCATGGGCAATGACGACGGGACGCTGATGTATCGCACGCCGTCGCAGCCTTCGCTGGACCAGAACACCGTTGATTCCCAGGTCGAGCAGGCCAGCTACACCGAGAACGCCATGGGCTTCCAGGCCAGCTTCACATTGCTCAACAGCAAGTTCAAGGGGCTGGTTGCAGCCCTTCGCGGAGAATAATTCATGTCACTAGCCAATGTGTTCAACATTGCCGGTAGCGCCATGAGTGCCCAGACCACGCGTCTGAACACCACGGCCAGTAACATCGCCAACGCCGAGACCGTGTCTTCGAGCATGGACCAGACCTATCGCGCCCGTCACCCGGTGTTCGCCACCGTGATGCAGGGTCAGCAGTCCACAGGTGGTTCGCTGTTCCAGGACCAGGGCGAAGCCGGGCAGGGTGTTCAGGTCAACGGCATCATCGAAGACAGCTCGAACCTGGAAGCACGTTACGAGCCCAATCATCCTTCCGCTGACAAGGACGGGTATGTCTACTACCCCAACGTCAATGTCGTGGAAGAAATGGCCGACATGATTTCTGCCAGCCGGTCTTTCCAGACCAACGCAGAAATCATGAACACCGCTAAATCCATGATGCAGAAGGTTCTGACCCTCGGTCAGTGATAGAAGGCGAACGTTATGGCCGTTGATAGCACCGCAGCAAACAGCGTTTCATCGACATTTTTGAATACGCTGCAGAATCCGACGCCGACCGCGACGAATTCTACCGGCACGCTGGGCAAGGACTCTTTTCTGCAGTTGCTCGTGACGCAGATGAAGAACCAGAACCCGCTGGATCCACAGGACAACACGCAGTTCGTGGCGCAACTGGCGCAGTTCAGCAGCCTTGAAAGCATGCAGAACCTGACGTCGACGGTGGACACGATCGCCAGCAGCTACAAGTCGTCGCAGGCCTTGCAGGCCTCGTCACTGGTCGGTCGCTCAGTGATCATCGATGCGAGCAGCACCTCGGTCGATACCACCAAAGGCCTGACCGGGTCGATCGTGGTGCCGAGCGAAAGCTCGCTAACGACGGTCAAGGTGTACGACGCGCAATCGAATCTGGTCGACAGTGTCGACCTGGGCACGCAAAAAGCCGGTACCACCAGCTTTGCCTGGGACGGTACGGACTCAAGCGGTACCCAGCTGCCATCGGGCACTTACAGCTTCAAGGCTGAAGGCTCGGTCGAAGGCAAGAACACACAGTTTTCAACTTACCTGCCCGCCACGGTCAACAGTGTCACGCTGGGTGTCAATGGCGCAGAAACAACGCTTAACCTGGCCAGCGGCAGTGTTGCCCTGTCCAAAGTTCAAACTATCGGATTGTAGAGCCGCTACGGCGCAGGAGTGAAACATGTCTTTCAATATCGGCCTTAGTGGGCTCTATGCTGCAAACAAAAGTCTCGACGTTACCGGCAACAACATTGCCAACGTCGCGACAACCGGTTTCAAATCGTCACGTGCCGAGTTCGCTGATCAGTATGCTCAGTCGATTCGCGGTACTTCCGGCAATACCAGTGTCGGCAGTGGCGTGAGAACTGCGGCAGTTTCCCAGCAGTTCTCCCAGGGCAGCCTGACCACCGGAACAGCCAACAGTCTGGACCTGGCCATCAATGGCGACGGGTTCTTCATGATGAGCAATAACGGCGAGAAGCTGTACACCCGTGCCGGTGCATTCCACACCGACAAGGAAGGCTACGTCGTCAATAGCAGCAACATGAAGCTGCAGGGTTACAACGTTGACGCCAATGGCGCTGTGGTGACCGGCGCGCTCAGCGATCTGCGTGTGAATGCGTCCAACCTGGAGCCCAAGGCGACGACCACGATCACCAACTCCGCCAACCTGAACTCGACAACTGCGCTGCCGACCGTTGCGACGTTCGATGCGACCGATACCAATAGCTACAACGTCAAGTACAGCACCCCGACTTACGACACTCAGGGTAATGCGCACACCCTGGATCAGTATTTCGTCAAGACCGGCACCAATACCTGGTCGATGTATTCCCTGATGGACGGGCGCAGCATTTCCGATCCGACGTCCACCGCGCCGGACAAGAATGACCTGACATTCGACTCCTCGGGCAATCTGGTGACCACTGCCGGCGGCTCTGTTCCTACCGACAGCGCCAACATCAAGTTCAACGCTGACGGTACATTCGCCGTGAGCAACTGGGTGCCTGGCGTGCAGGTCGGTACTGGCACGACAGCTACCTGGGCAGCCAACGGTGCGACGGGCGCTGCTTCGATCAAGCTGGACATGTCGAGCACTACCCAGACCGCTTCGGTATCCGGTCTGCTCAAGCAGGATCAGAATGGCTACGCCACTGGCCAGCTGAGCGGCATGAACGTTGACTCGAGCGGCAACCTGTTCGCCACTTACACCAACGGCAAGTCGCAGGTGATCGGTCAGACTTCGCTGACCAGCTTTGCCAACGTGCAGGGTCTGGCGCAGGCCGGCGGCACCAACTGGCGTGAAACGTTCGCTTCCGGCGTCCCGGTGAGCGGCGCTCCACAGTCGGGTACGCTGGGTTACATCACCGGTCAGGCGCTGGAAGAATCCAACGTCGACCTGACCATGGAACTGGTTAACCTGATCAAGGCGCAGAGCAACTATCAGGCTAACGCCAAGACCATTTCCACACAAAGCACCATCATGCAGACCACTATTCAGATGACGTAACACGTGTTGTTGGATGCGTGTTGAAAGAGCCCCTGTAAAAAGGGGCTTTTTTATGGGTGTCTGCAAAGTATTTTGTTATGTCTTTTTTAGTACTGAAAGTTACGGATGACTCCCGCATCCTACTTGGAAACTTCCTACGCACGATGATGTGAGAATAAAACTCCTCTATGAATTGCCTGTGCGGCAAGGGAGTTCTCATGTCATTCAATACAGCGATCAGCGGTATTCATGCTGCCAATAAACGACTGGAAGTGGCGGGCAATAATATTGCCAACGTCGGTACCCTGGGGTTCAAGTCGTCTCGTGCGCAGTTTTCTGCTTTATATGCGTCCGCACAGTTGGGGGCCGGACAGCACGCTGTCGGCGATGGCGTACGACTTGCTTCGGTGCAGCAGAATTTCAATCAGGGTGAAACCGTGATCAGTTCCGGCAATGCGCTGGATATGCGTATTCAGGGCAACGGTTTTTTTGTGGTCAGTGATCAGGGTTCGTTGGCCTATACGCGGGCCGGCGCCTTTTTGAAGGATGCTGCCAACTTTGTCGTCGACAGCGATGGCGGGCGCTTGCAGGGTTACGCCGCAAACGACAAGGGCGAGATTGCCAGTGGTATCCGCACGGACCTGCAGATCGATACGTCCAACGTCGGTGCCAGGGCCACGACCACGGTGGCTGAAACTATCAATCTGGATGCCTCGCTGCCTTCGCTCGCCCGCTTGCCGACCTTTGACCCGGCCGACCCCGCGACCTACACACGGGTCGCCACCCGGACCATCCAGGATGTGGGCATCACTCCGGTGCCCGCAGCCGATCATGAGCTCAAGCAGTATTTCGTCAAGACCGAGGCTAATCAATGGTCCATGTATGTGCTGGTGGACGGGCGCAATCCGGTGGATCCCGACAGCGTAGCGCCGTTGCAGGTGAGCCTTGAGCTCAAGCCTGACGGCTCCCTGTCGTACAGCGGCAATGATCAGCACCTGAGCAAAGTCTCGGACACCGAATTTGCCTTGCAGGGTTGGGTACCTGCCACGCAGATCAATGGCGCGTGGGCGGCGAACGGCTCGCTGAACGGCGGGGCTGTTTCGTTGCCGTTGAGCGATGCCGGGACCAGTCTGCTCGACCCGGGCGATACGGTCATGCATCGGCCGGTTCCGCACTTCAATCCCGCAGATCTGAACACTTACAGCAGGATGTTCGGTAACCAGATCTTTGACAGTCAGGGCAACACCCATGAGCTGAAACAGTATTTCGTGAAGGACGGCACCAACAGCTGGCGCATGCACGTGCTGATCGACGATCGAAACCCGCAGAACTCCGCTTCCACCACGCCGCTGACAGCGAATATCGTCTTCGATTCGCATGGCACTGTTGCGTCGTTGACCGGCAGTCCGGGTCTGAGCAGCAGCAATGGCAATCAGCTGAAACTCACGGGCTGGTCGCCGGTGATGGCGGTTGATCCTGGCACCAGTCGTGAGCGCTGGATAGCCAACGGGGCGGCCGGCAGCGCTGACGGCATCACCATCGACTTCACCCATCTGCTTCAGCACAACGCTGCCAGTTCGCGCTCCGCCGCCTACGTGGATGGCCATTCGGCAGGGGAGTTGAAAAGTCTCGACGTTGGCCGGGACGGCATTCTGCGTGCCGGGTTTACCAATGGCATGACTAAAGATATCGGTCAGGTGATGCTCGCCAGTTTCGCCAATCCCCATGGCTTGCAGCCGCGTAGCGATACACGCTGGGCCGCCACCGCTGATTCCGGAGTGGCTGAATATGATGTGCCGGGCGTCGGTACGCTGGGCAGTATCGTCAGTGGCGCGCTGGAGGGTTCGAACGTCGTGCTGGCCGATGAGCTGATTGCGCTGATCCAGGCCCAGACGGCCTATCAGGCCAACTCCAAGGCGATATCCACCGAAGTGACGTTGATGCAGACGCTGATTCAGTCGACCTGATCAGATCGAGCAGTCGGCTTTGATGAAGTGGCCTTTCAGGCGTTTCCAGCCTGGGCCCGGGCTGGCCTGGGCGCAGACGATACGGCTGTCGCCCTGCCATTTGTAATAGTGGGCGGGATCGGCCTGAGAGAGCAGGGCAAGGGTCATCAAGCTCGCGCTCGCGATACCGATGATGCACGCACGAAAAGGCATGACGGTTCCCGTTCAGGGTTGCGGTGTCGGCAAGGTTATCACTGTCGATCCGGTTCTCGGCGCAGTTCGATGAAGTTTTTTTGGCGGTGTTTCCGGTCTGGCAAGCGGCAGGCGGCAGTCCACCGCCGCTATTGGCTGACGCGCGCTCCTCAGGCCGTCGGCGAATGCCGGTTTTTACTGGCTAATCAGGCATTTGTATCGAGCCTGACAAGTTGGTTCAAAAATTGCTTTAACCCTTTCAGAACAGCTACAGGCGGCAAGCGTCTGTCGGAGGAGGAAGACTGTGGACAAGTTGCTTTACGTCGCAATGAGCGGTGCATCCGAAAACGCGATCGCGCAAAAGGCTCATGCCAACAACCTGGCAAACGTCTCGACCAACGGTTTCATGCGTGACCTTGAACAGGCCCGCTCGATGCCGGTGTTTGGCGAGGTCATGCCATCGCGTGCCTACGCCATGAGCGAGCGTCCCGGGACCGACTTTTCCGCCGGCGCCATGGTGCAGACCGGTCGTGAGCTGGACATCGCTGTCAAGGGTGATGGCTGGATCGCGGTGCAGACGCCTGACGGCGGTGAAGCCTACACCCGCAGTTCCGGCATGAACATCGATGCCCTGGGCGTGTTGCGCGACGGCAGCGGTTTGCCGGTTATGGGCAACGGCGGTCCGATTGCCGTGCCGCCTCAGCAGCAGATCGAGATCGGCGCCGACGGCACGATCAGCATTCGTTCGCTGGGCGAGAGTCCGCAGGTGATGGCGCAGGTCGACCGCATCAAACTGGTCAGGCCTGACCTGAAGACCATGGAGAAGGGCCCTGACGGTCTGATCCATACCAAGACCGGCCGGCCTGCCGACGCAGATGCCACCGTTCAGGTCGAGTCCGGCTTTCTGCAGGCGAGCAACGTCAATGCGGTCGAGGAAATGACCTCGGTACTGGCCTTGTCCCGTCAATTCGAATTGCACGTCAAGATGATGAAGACCGCCGAAGAAGACGATCAGTCTATGGCTCGCGTCTTGCAACTTGGCTAATCAATGACAGCTTGCGCCGACAAACCGGCGCTCGAGGAGAACACACATGCTTCCTGCTCTATACGTCGCCAAAACCGGCCTTGCCGCTCAGGATACCAACCTGACCACCATCTCCAACAACCTGGCGAACGTCTCGACCACCGGTTTCAAAAGTGACCGGGCCGAGTTCCAGGACCTGCTGTATCAGATCAAACGCCAGCCGGGTGCCCAGTCCACTCAGGACAGCGAACTGCCTTCCGGCCTGCAACTGGGTACCGGTGTGCGCATTGTCGGCACGCAGAAGAACTTCACTGCCGGTAGCCTGCAGACCACCAACAACCCGCTGGACCTGGCGGTCAACGGTCGTGGTTTCTTTCAGGTGACCCAGCCGGACGGCACCATTGCCTACAGCCGTGACGGTACGTTCCACCTCGACGCCAACGGCCAGATCGTCACGGCCAACGGTTATGCCCTTGAGCCTGCGATTGTCGTTCCGCAGAACGCCCAGACCTTCACGGTCGGTCAGGACGGTACTGTTTCCGTCACGCTGGCAGGCGCAACCGCTACGCCGCAGATCATCGGCAATATCCAGACCGCCGACTTCATCAACCCGGCCGGCCTGCAGGCCATCGGTGGCAACCTGTACCTGGAAACCGGTTCGAGCGGCGCGCCGCAGATCGGCACCCCTGGCCTTAACGGCCTGGGTCCGACCCTGCAGAACACCCTGGAAAACTCCAACGTCAGCACCGTTGAGGAACTGGTCAACATGATCACTACCCAGCGCGCCTACGAGATGAACTCCAAAGTGATCTCGACCGCTGACCAGATGCTGCAAAACCTGACGCAGAACCTGTAAGGCCTTGATGTCGCTGCTCGTAGAACCGCTCAATCCGATGGGGCGCCTGATAAGCGCCTGTTACACCGCGAGGTTTCAAGTGTCATGAACCGCCTTAGTGTTCCGCGTTTTTCAGTGTTGATCGCTTCATTGTGCGGGATCACCCTGCTGTCCGGCTGTGTTGCGCCGACGGCCAAGCCCAATGACCCTTATTACGCTCCGGTGTTACCGCGTACGCCCATGTCGGCGGCTGCCAACAATGGCGCCATCTATCAGGCCGGTTTCGAGCAGAACCTGTACGGCGACCGCAAGGCCTTCCGTATTGGCGACATCATCACCATCACGCTTTCCGAGCGTATGGCGGCGAGCAAGGCGGCCACTTCGGCGATGTCTAAGGACAGCACCAACAGCATTGGTCTGACCTCGCTGTTCGGTTCGGGTCTGACCACCAACAACCCGATTGGCGGCAACGACCTGAGTCTGAACGCCGGTTACAACGGTGCGCGGACCACCAAGGGTGATGGCAAGGCTGCACAGAGCAACAGTCTGACCGGTTCGGTCACCGTGACGGTTGCGGATGTGCTGCCCAACGGCATTCTGGCGGTACGTGGTGAAAAGTGGATGACCCTCAATACCGGTGATGAACTGGTGCGGATTGCCGGCCTGGTCCGGGCTGACGATATCGCCACCGACAACACTGTGTCATCTACCCGTATCGCTGATGCACGTATTACCTATTCGGGGACCGGAGCCTTTGCCGATACCAGCCAGCCAGGCTGGTTCGACCGGTTCTTCCTCAGCCCGTTGTTCCCTTTCTGATAGCGGGATAGACATGATCAAGCTCAAGCAACTGATAGCGGCGACCTTGTTGTTGTCCACAGCGTTCGGCGTCCACGCCGAGCGTCTGAAGGACATCGCGAGCATCTCTGGCGTACGGGCCAACCAGTTGATCGGTTACGGTCTGGTCGTGGGTCTCAATGGTACAGGTGACCAGACCACCCAGACCCCGTTCACCCTGCAGACCTTCAACAACATGCTGTCGCAGTTCGGCATCAAGGTGCCGTCGGGTTCGGGCACCGTGCAGCTGAAAAACGTCGCGGCGGTCGCTGTGTATGCGGATCTGCCTGCCTTCGCCAAGCCGGGGCAGACGGTCGATATCACCGTTTCCTCGATCGGTAACTCCAAGAGTCTGCGCGGCGGTGCGCTGTTGATGACACCGATGAAAGGTGTCGACGGCAACGTTTACGCCATCGCTCAAGGCAACCTGGTGGTCGGTGGTTTCGATGCGGAAGGCCGTGACGGTTCGAAGATTACCGTCAACGTCCCGTCGTCGGGACGCATTCCTGGCGGCGCTTCGGTCGAGCGCTCGGTGCCGAGCGGCTTCAATCAGGGCAATACCCTGACCCTGAACCTGAACCGTTCCGACTTCACTACGGCCAAGCGGATAGTCGACAAGATCAACGAATTGTTGGGCCCGGGCGTCGCTCAGGCCTTGGACGGTGGTTCGGTGCGTGTGACCGCGCCGCTTGATCCGGGTCAGCGTGTCGACTACCTGTCGATTCTGGAAAACCTGGAAGTCGATCCCGGCCAGACCGCTGCCAAGGTCATCATCAATTCGCGTACCGGCACGATTGTCATCGGTCAGAACGTCAAGGTGTCGCCTGCTGCCGTAACCCACGGCAGCCTGACCGTGACCATCACCGAAGACCCGATCGTCAGCCAGCCGGGCGCATTGTCCGGCGGTCAGACTGCGGTAGTGCCTCGCTCGCGGGTCAATGCCCAGCAGGAGCTGCACCCGATGTTCAAGTTCGGTCCAGGCACCACGCTGGATGAGATCGTTCGCGCGGTCAATCAGGTGGGCGCTGCGCCCGGTGACCTGATGGCCATTCTCGAAGCGCTTAAACAGGCCGGCGCGTTGCAAGCCGACCTGATCGTGATCTGAGGATTCGAGCATGGATATGCCCAAGAGCGGAATTTCGTCGGCGGTCGACTCGGGTGCGTACACCGACGTCAACCGTCTGGCGTCGCTGAAGCATGGCGACAAGGACAGTGTGGAAAACCAGAAGAAAGTGGCCCGCGAGTTCGAGTCGCTGTTCGTCAGCCAGATGCTCAAGGCCATGCGCTCGGCCAACGAAGTGCTGGCCAAGGACAATCCGATGAACACCCCTGCCACGCGGCAGTATCAGGATATGTATGACCAGCAGCTGGCGGTCACACTCTCCACGCGTGGCAACGGTATCGGTCTGCAGGATGTGCTGATGCGCCAATTGTCGAAAGACAAGGGGATAAACCATGCCGCGCCGGTCAATACGACCGACGCTGCAACGGCCGCTACTGACGCTGCGCCGGCCAAGACCGGTCTGGCGACCAGTGTCTACCAGCGTCCATTGTGGGCCACGCGCTCGGCGGCTGCCGATCAGGCGGCGGCTGCGGCATCGGCGTCCGGAGAAGGGCGCAATGACATGGCGCTGCTCAACGCCCGCCGTCTGTCCCTGCCCGCCAAGCTCACCGATCGTCTGCTGGCTGGCATCGTGCCGTCCGCTACAACCGCCGTCAGCAACAGCCCGGTACCCGCTCGCGCGACAGCCGGCAGCACAGGCAACAACGGCGACTGGACACTCGATCCGAACCTGGCGCCAGCGCCCGAGTACGTGCGTTCCATGGCCCAGCCACCGCTGGCACCGGCCAAGCGTGCGTTCAGCAACGCCGATCAGTTCGTCGAAACCATGCTGCCATTGGCCAAGGAAGCCGCAGCACGTATCGGCGTTGACCCGGTCATGCTGGTGGCGCAGGCGGCACTGGAAACCGGTTGGGGCAAATCGATCATGCGTCAGCAGGACGGCAGCAGTAGTCACAACCTGTTCGGCATCAAGGCGGCAGGCAGCTGGAAGGGTGCCGAAGCGCGCGCGATCACCAGCGAGTTCCGCGACGGCAAGATGGTCAAGGAAACCGCGGACTTCCGTTCCTACGATTCCTATGCCGACAGCTTCCACGACCTGGTCAGTCTGTTGCAGAACAACAGTCGCTATAAAGAAGTGGTCAATTCGGCCGATAAACCGGAACAGTTTGTAAAAGAATTGCAGAAAGCCGGTTACGCCACTGACCCGGACTATGCCAGCAAGATTTCGCAGATTGCCAAGCAGATGAAGAGTTACCAGACTTACGCCGCTGCAGCGGGCTCTTCCACGACTTTATAAGGTTTGACTCATGTCGCTGATTTCAATTGGGCTCTCAGGTATCAATGCCAGCAGTGCCGCGATCAACACCATCGGTAACAACACGGCCAACGTGGATACCGCGGGTTACTCGCGTCAGCAGGTGCTGACCACGGCTTCGGCGCAGATCGCTCTTGGTCAGGGTGTGGGCTACATCGGTACCGGCACCACGCTGTCCGACGTACGTCGCATCTACAACAGCTATCTGGACACCCAATTGCAATCGAGCACCGCCCTCAGCGCGGATGCAGTGGCTTATTCCGGTCAGGCCAGCAAGACCGATACATTGCTGTCCGACAGTGCGACGGGGATCTCCGTGCAGCTGGCGGATTTCTTCACCAAGATGCAGGGCATCGCCACCAGCGCCACGCAGTCGGCAGAACGCTCGTCGTTCCTGACCCAGGCTGGCGCGTTGAGCGCACGCTTCAACTCGGTGTCGTCGCAGTTGTCCACGCAGAACGATAACGTCAACACGCAGCTCAACACCTTCACCAAACAGGTCAACGAACTGACCACCACGCTGGCGAGCCTGAACAAGCAGATTACACAAGCGTCGGCGGGCAATGCCACGCCTAACACCCTGCTTGACTCGCGCAGTGAAGCGGTTCGTCAGCTCAACGAGCTGGTTGGCGTGAAAGTGGTCGAGAACAACGGCAACTTCGACATTTATACCGGCACCGGACAATCGCTGGTCAGTGGCGGCACGTCCTACAAGATGTCGGCCAGCCCGAGCCCGTCCGATCCGTTGCAGTACAACGTGCAGATTGCCTACGGCCAGACCCAGACCGATGTGACCTCGGTGCTTACTGGCGGCTCGATTGGTGGTCTGTTGCGTTATCGCAACGAAGTGCTGGTGCCCGCGACCAATGAACTGGGCCGTACCGCGATGGTGCTGTCCGATCAGGTCAACAGCCAGATGAGCCAGGGTATCGACAGCAAGGGCAACTTCGGTTCGAACCTGTTCTCCAGCATCAACAGTGCGGATGCCATCACCCAGCGCAGCGTCGGCAAAACCACCAACAGTGTCGGCTCCGGCAACCTCAACGTGACGATCGGCGACACCAGCAAGCTGACCGCCAACGATTATGAAGTGACGTTCAGCGATTCATCGAATTTCAGCGTGCGCCGTCTGCCCAATGGCGAGAGCGTGGGTGCCGGTTCGCTGGCTGACAATCCGCCAAAGCAGTTCGATGGCTTCAGTGTGAGCCTCAACGGCAATACGCTGGCCGCCGGTGACAGTTTCAAGGTCATCCCTACCCGTACTGGCGCCTCGGGGATTTCGGTGGTGCTGACCGATGCCAAGGACATTGCAGCTGCCGCGCCGTTGACGGCAACCGCGGGTAGCAGCAACTCCGGCACCGGCGGCTTCACTCAGCCGGTGCTGAACACCAAGTCCGATATCTACGACAGCACCCAGACCGCTGACCTGCGCAATGCGCTCAAAGACTCCACCCCGATGAAACTGGTAATGGGTGCGGTCAGCAGCACCGGCGTGCAGAGTTATACCCTGATCAATGCGAGTGGCGGGGCGGTGCTTGACCAGAATGGCAACGCCGTCAGTGGTTCGATCATTCAGGGTCAGGCCAACACCGTCAAATTGAACGTTGGCTATACCGACACCACGACAACGCCGAGCAGCAAAACCGCTTTTGAACTGCAAATGACCATTTCCGGCTCGCCGGTTGCCAATGACACGTTCAGCATCGGCATGACCGGCGGCGGCTCGTCCGATAACCGCAATGCGTTGGCGGTGGTCGGCCTGCAGACTGCCAAGACTGTCGGCGTCGTCAACGGTGGTGTGGGTACCAGCCTGTCCGGTTCGTATGCAGATACGGTGTCTGTTGTGGGTACGCTGGCGAGCCAGAGCAAGAACGATGTGACCGCCACAGCGGCCGTTGTCAGCCAGGCGAAGTCGTCACGCGATTCGGTCTCGGGTGTATCGCTCGATGAAGAAGCGTCCAACCTGATCAAGTACCAGCAGTACTACACCGCCTCTTCGCAGATCATCAAGGCGGCACAAACCATTTTCAGCACGCTGATC
Source organism: Pseudomonas sp. P129 (assembly GCF_020312195.1). Classification (NCBI taxonomy): domain Bacteria; kingdom Pseudomonadati; phylum Pseudomonadota; class Gammaproteobacteria; order Pseudomonadales; family Pseudomonadaceae; genus Pseudomonas; species Pseudomonas sp. P129. The sequence goes on from NZ_JAGPYS010000001.1 coordinate 1,288,536, forward strand.
AACAGTCTTTAAGGAATCGTGAGCCATGCGTATCTCGACTACCCAGTTCTTCGAATCCACGAACACCAATTATCAGCGTAACTATTCGAACCTGAACAAGACCAGCGAAGAGGTTTCCAGCGGCATCAAGCTCAATACTGCGGGCGATGATCCGGTGGGTGCGGCGCGCGTACTGCAACTGACCCAGCAGAACTCCATGCTGACCCAGTACGAAACCAATATCGGCACGATCAATACCAATGCGGTGACCACCGAAACGACGCTGACCAGCATCATCGACACGATGCAGGCCGCGCGTGAGCAGATCGTCTCGGCAGGCAGTGGCGCCTTTACCGACTCGGACCGGCTCGCCAAGGCTTCGGCCCTCAAGCAGTACCAGAGTCAGATTCTGGGCCTGATGAACAGCCAGGACCCGAACGGTCAGTACATATTTTCCGGTTCCAAGGCCTCTACGCCACCGTACTCGCTGAACGCCGACGGCTCCTACAGCTACAAGGGCGATCAGACCAGCGTCAATCTGGCGGTAGGCGATGGTCTGGTGATGGCCAGCAACACGTCAGGTTTCGAGGCCTTCGAACAGTCGGTCAACACAACCCGTACGTCTGCCACACTGCTCTCGCCTGCAACCGATGACGGCAAGATCGGCCTCAGCAGTGGCCTGGTGACGTCCACTCCGACCTATAACGCCAGCTACCAGGCCGGTGAGCCCTACACGCTGACCTTTCTCAGCGGTACGCAGTTCAAGATCACTGACGCCAGTGGCACTGACGTGAGTTCCGATACGTCGTCTGGCGGCAAGTTTTCCCACGGCTCGTTCGATGCCCAGACGTTCACCTTCCGCGGCGTGGAAATGACCCTCAACGTCAACCTGCCAGCCGCTGACCGGGTTTCGGACGCTACCGCAGATGCGGCGCTGGCCAATCGCAGCTACCAGTTGGCGTCGACACCGGACAGTGTTTCCACCTCGCGCAGCGCCGGCAATACGTCAACGGCGACCGTCAGTAGCTCTGTCGTGGGCAATACCGCTGCGGACCGGACTGCTTTCAACAATACCTTCCCGACAGACGGCGCAATCCTCAAGTTCACCAGCCCGACCGATTACGACCTGTACGCCGCGCCACTGACCAGCAGCAGCAAGCCAGTGTCCAGTGGCACCATGACTGGTTCGACGGCCAATGCTTCAGGGGTGAACTTCAATATCAGCGGCACGCCGGCTGCCGGCGACCAGTTCATCGTCGAGTCTGGCACGCACCAGACCGAGAACATTCTCAATACGCTGACAGCGGCGATCAAAGCCCTGTCGACGCCCACCGATGGCAACCTGGTGGCCTCGCAGAATATGACGGCAGCGCTGAACTCTGCGCTGGGCAACATGAGCAGCGCCATCGAGCAGGCCTCTACGGCACGCTCCAACGGCGGTGCGCGTCAGCTGGCGGCAACCGCCCAAGGCACGACCAACGATCTGCTCAAAGGCAACAACACCACTGAGCAAGGCACTTACGTAAACGCCGACATCGTCGAGGCGACCACCCGCCTGACATTACAGAAAACCATGCTGGACGCTTCTCAGCAGGTGTTTACCATGCTATCCAAGTTGAACCTGTTCAGTCAGCTTTGAGTTCTGACGTTGAGCATCCGCCGTCTTTTTTCAGCGGTGAGGGGGGCCACTCGACTGATGGGTCCCCAGCCGCTCGCGAGTCAGTCATAGTGAATTCAGTCCCCCTCGTCAGTATCGTCATTCCCGCCTTCAATCCGCGTTTTTTCCGCGCAGCGCTGCAAAGTGCGCTCGACCAGGTCTACGACAATCTCGAAATCATCGTCTGTGACGATTGCCGTAGCGACGAGATCAAGGCGATTTTCGACGAACTGGTGGCTCCCGACAGCGACCGGGCCCGTTACCTGCGCAATCCTCAGCGCCTGGGGTTTCAGGGCAACCTGCTCAAGGGGCTGGAGCAGGCGAGCGGCGAGTACATCAAGTTTCTCTGTGATGACGACCGCCTCTATAACTACTGCATTGCGCATCAGGCGCAAACCCTTGATACCTACCAGGACGTCCAACTCGTCGTCAGCAAGCGCCATCTGGTGGATGTCGATGATTATGTCTTGCCGGCCCGCATGGAAAACGTCGGCCTCGTGCCCTACGACGCCGTGTTCAAGGGCGAGGACATGCTGGCGATTTTCGAGCGCACGCCGCGCAATTATCTGGGCGGTTTCAGTGGCGCGCTGATGCGTCGCGCCGATGTCCAGGAATACCTGCCGTCCATTGCGCTGCCGCAGGGTTTCGTTGCGCTGCTGGATTTCACGTTGTTTATCTGCCTGCTGCGACGCGGCAATCTCGTGGTGCTGCACAGCATCCAGAGCACCGAACGCCTGCACCCGGGGCGCTTCAGCAGTCAGGGCGATATGCACCAGAAAGCCACCACCGAATGGGGCTGGCTGAACGAAATGCTCAAGGCGCGTAGCGGCGAAGACGCACCGGCTCAGGGCTGGGTGCGTTTTCTGCCTCTGCGCCGCGCGCACGAAGAGCCGCGCGAGTGGGATGAGGTCGGCCTTTACGGGGTGATGGCTGGTCGCCAGGGCATCATGATGAGCCGCGTCGGCAGTAGCAGTGACAGCTATGCAGAGCTTTACGCCGAATGGCTGTCCTGCCGCCGGTTTTCCGAGCCGCAAAAAAAACTGCTGGAACAGCGCATCGTCAGTTGGGCCTGGCAGCCACGTATCGTGCCGGTGATCATCGATGCGGATGGCGATGCCGAGGCCCTCGATATCACCTTGCGCAGCCTGGCCGAACAGGACTATGCCGCAGACTCGGTGGTGGTGCTGACCAACGCCAGTGTCGACGATCCGCAGGTGCTGCGTTTTTCTCTGCAGCCGGACTGGGCTCGGCAACTGAACGAAGTATTGCCACTGCTGGACAGTGCCGACTGGGTCTACCTGTTGCGCGCTGGTGACCGGCTGACGCAGCCAGCGTTGTTGATTCTGGCCGAGCGTATCGCCCAGATCCCCGGGCTGCTGTGTGTCTACAGCGACGAAGGCGCGCTGGTCGAGGACGAGTCCAGAGAGCCGATATTCAAACCCGGCTTCAACCTGGACCTGCTGCGTGCCTATCCTTATGTCGGGCGCACGCTGGCGTTCGAACGTCGAAATCTGCTCGACATGGGCGGTTTCGATCCGGCCTTCGATGAACTCGCCCCGCACGATGTGATCTGGCGTCTGGTCGAAGGGGCCGGGCCACAGAGCATCGAGCACATTGCCGAAGTTCAGGTCGAGTCGCGTCTGGCATTCGCGGGCTGGCTGTCGCTGCCTGGTGTTATCGAGCACAGCGAGCCTCTGGTTGCAGCCCACCTGTCACGGATCGGCAGAGAACACGTGATTCATCACGATCAGTTGCCGTTGCTCAATCGCATCGAGTACGTTCACCCATCACTGCCTCTGGTCTCGATCATCATCACCGCCAGGGATCAACTGGGCGCCCTGGAGCGCTGCATAGACAGTCTGCTCAGCAACACCACCTACCCGAATTACGAAGTCCTGATCGTCGACAACGCCAGCGAAAGCGCCGAAGCGCGGGCATGGTTCACGGCGATGAGTGAGCTGGGCAGCGACAAGTTGCGGATTTTTTCCCTGTCCGCAACAGGCAGCGAGGCAGCCGCCCAGAATCATGCCGCCGGTCAGGCGCGTGGCGATTATCTGCTGATGCTCAGCGCCTATGCGCTGATCCATCAGGCGGACTGGCTGCAGGGGCTGATGCACCATGCCCAGCGCCCCGAGGTCGGGATCGTCGGTCCACGTATCCTCAATCCACAAGGCAATATTCTGTACGCAGGCATGGTCATGGGCATGGATGGTCTGGCCGGTCGGCCGTTCATCAATTTCCCTGCAGGTGCCAGTGGCTACATGCAGCGCCTGCAATTGACCCAGAACTGGAGTGCGGTCAGCGGCAATTGCCTGATGGTGCGCAAGGACGTGTTCGACGCCGTCGGCGCACTGGAGGCGGCGACCTTCACGCAGGGGCTGCAGGATCTGGACCTGTGCATGCGTGTCGGGCACGAGGGTTACCTGATCGTCGGTACCCCGGATTCATCGCTGGTACTGGCCGAGCCTGCTGCCGCCGAACGTAACGAGACGTCTCGTCAGGTACTCGACAACGAGCAGAAATCATTCTTCCAGAAGTGGCTGCCGAAGATGGCCAGGGATCAGGCCTACAACCCCAACCTGTACCTCAACGAGGCGCTGTCGTTCACCCTGGACCCTGGTCTGCTGGCGGGCTGGAGCCCGTTCTGCACCCGGCATCTGCCGTCCATTTTCGGTATGGCGGTCAACTCCTCGGCGGTGGGTCACTACCGGGTCAGCCAGCCACTCCTGGAGTTGATGGCGGCCGGGCGGGTGGTTGGCCGGATGACTTACGAGACCGCAACGCCGGTCGAAATAGAGCGCCAGTCGCCAGATGTCATCGTTTTCCAGGGGCGTTACACAGAAGCCAAGGTCCCGGACATCGAGCTGGCAAAGAACTACTCCAATGCCATGCGTATTTTCGAGCTTGATGACTACATCGCCGATGTCCCCGAGCGCAACGAGCACAAGCGCAACATGCCGGACAACATCGGCGCCATGCTGCGCAAGGGTATAGGCCTGTGTGACCGTGTGGTGGTATCGACTCACCCGCTGGCCGAGGCGCTGTCGAGCATGCACAGCGACATTCGCGTCGTGCCGAACATGCTGGCGACCCACTTGTGGAGTAACCTCAGGACCCAGCGTCGCAGCTCGGACAAGCCGCGTATCGGCTGGGGCGGCGGCACCAGCCATCGGGGGGACCTGGAGCTGATTGCCGATGTGGTGCGCGAACTGGCTGATGAAGTCGAGTGGGTGTTCTTCGGCATGTGCCCGGATCTGCTCAAGCCCTACATCCATGAGTTCCATCCAGGGGTCAGCCTGAAAACCTACCCGGCCAAGCTCGCCAGCCTGAACCTTGATCTGGCCTTGGCACCGCTGGAATTCCATATTTTCAATGACTGCAAAAGCAACCTCAGGTTGCTGGAGTACGGCGCCTGCGGCTATCCGGTGATCTGTTCCGACACCGAGGCGTATCGCGGCCATCTGCCGGCGACCCGGGTGTACACCAACAGCTCCGAAGAATGGTTGCAGGCGATCCGCATGCACTTGTCCGACCCCAATGCCAGCTACCGCATGGGCGACGAGTTGCGCGAGACAGTACTGCGTGACTTCATGTTGCGCGGCGAAAACCTGCAGTATTGGGCCAACGGCTGGTTGCCGGACTGATCCGATCCGTTTGAACACGCACCAGCGGGTTGCCCGCTGGCACGGTCACGCTACGCTCTTGCTTCAACGCCCGCTGCGGTTGAAGGCGCAATCGATTCGTTATAAGGAAAGATCATGCAAAGCCATTCGGGAAATGAACACACCGCTTTGAATCAGCGTCTGACCCTGCTGTTGATGGCCAGGGACCAGCCAGACTTCCTGCGCCGCGCCTTGAAGTATTACAGCCAGTTTCCGTGCACCCTCATAGTGGTCGATGCGTCAGCCCAGCCTGATGCGGAGATTGCCGGCACAGCCGGCCTGCATTACCTGCACAGTGACGCGCTGGCCAGTGCCAGCCTTGGCGTCAGGATCGCCGAGGGGCTCAAGCAGGTGACCACGCCCTTCGTGGTTCAGGCTCCGGTCGACAGTTTTCTGCTGCCTGATGCACTGAGCGCAGCGCTGAGCTTTCTTGAGGCCAACCCCACCTACGGCGCCTGTCAGGGCTACAGCCTGAGCTATCAGGCGCAGGTCGGTCAGGTGGACTATTTCCGTCGCGATCGCAAAACCTGCGAAGACTATGCCGCGGATGACGCGGGTGAGCGGGTTCTGGGTTTCATGAGTGAAGGCCTGTCGCTGCTCAGCGCAGTGACGCGCACGGAGCTGGCGCAGCAGTGGTTCACTTCGGTTACCGATGACACCGAGCCGCACTGGCAGGAAATCGGCCATATGAACTATCTGGTTGCGGCGGCCCGCCTGCGCATCCTGCCAATCGCTTATGCACTGCACTTCACCTCGGGCAAGCAGGCCGAGCTACGTCATGGCGCGGCCATTGCCGCCGCCGTCAGGCACACCGATCCCAAAGCCAGGGCCGCCCGTGATGCGTTCGCCAAGAAACTGGTCGCGCTGCTCGGTGAAGGTTCGGGCTTCGAAGGTGCGCATGGCGAACAGAAGATTCAGGCCGGCCTTGCCGCCATGGGTGAGTGCCTCAAGACCCAGGGCTTCCAGGGCGATGAGAAAATCATCAGCGCGGTGTGGAATGTCGGCCTTGAGCAATCGGACGCGCTCTTCGAGCCTCGCCAGTTCGTCGAAATGCCGTTTTACAACCAGGCACTGTTCGATGAGCTGGCCAGAATCGAATTCCTCATCCATCTGATGCCAGCGGGCCGTTTGCAGCTGGAAGGGCTGGAAGCGGCGCTGCTCAAGCAGGCCGAGTTGTTGCGCGAGCAGAGCAACCCGGACGCTGAAGCGCGCATCAGCCGCCTGTGGTACGCCTACGAAACCTACGCTTTCAACCTGGGCGTCGTGAAGAGCCTGATCGCGGAATTGATCAGCGGCAAAGGCAAGGACAGCGAAAAGCAGATCGAACAGGTTTCGGCCTGGAGCCAGCGTCTGCAGGCGGCATCCGCTTTCGACAATGGTCGGCTGCTCGATGGCATGGCTTCCGGTCAACTGCTCAACTGGCTCGATTCGCGCGATCCGGCGCCTGAGGCCCTCAAGCAGATCAGCGACAGGCTCGCCAGCAAACCGGGCGGGTCGCAGATCGGTATCCTGTTGCTGGACCTGGAAGCGGATGTATTCAAGCTGCAGGCCACGTTCGACAGCCTGATCAACAGTCATTACAAGGCCTTCAGGGTGGTGGTGTTCACCACCGGAGAATTGCCAGCCGTGACTACGCTGCACAATACCCTGCACTTTGTGAAAGTCACCGAAAGCAACTACGTTGACAAGATCAACCAGGTCGTCAAACAGTCGCCCAGCGACTGGCTGATGCTCGCGCAGGCCGGCGAAGAGTTCACCCGCAGCGGTCTGTTGCTGGCCAGCGCCGAGCTGATCGATGCCGCGCAGTGCCGGGCTGTTGCCGTGGACGAGATTCAGCGTCAAGCCAATGGCACGCTCACGCCGGTGTTCCGTCCCGGCTTCAACCTTGATCTGCTGCAAAGCCTGCCAGCACTGATGGCTCGTCACTGGCTGGTGCGCCGTGAGTTGCTGGTCGAGGCGGGTGGATACTCGCGCGAGTTTCCCGAGGCGCTGGAATTCGATCTGTTGCTGCGCCTGATCGAGCAGGGCGGCATGAGCGGCCTGGCCCATTTGAGCGAACCGTTGCTGATCTGTGAGGCGCCCGAGCTGAAAGACAATCCGGACGAACAGAAAGCGCTCAAGCGCCACCTTGGCAAGCGCGGTTATCAGGCTGAAGTCAGCTCGGCGCAGCCTGGCACCTACAAGATCGATTATCGCCACGCCCACCGGCCGGTGGTTTCGATCCTGCTGCACAGCCAGGACAACCTCCCCGAATTGCAGCGCTGCCTGCAAAGCATTCTGCAACGCACCCGCTATCAGCGTTATGAAGTGCTGATCGGTGACAACGCCAGCACTTCTGCCGAACTGTCGACCTGGCTTGACCGGCAGGAGCAGGTGTCGGGTCGCGTGCGGGTATTCCGTACCGAACAACGCATGAGTCCCGCGACCCTGCGCAATCTGATCAGCCAGGAAGCCGGTGGCGAATACCTGATCCTGCTGGATGCTGAAAGTCAGATCGTCAATGTCGGCTGGATCGAATCACTGCTCAACCAGGCGCAGCGCCCGGAAGTGGGCGTGGTAGGCGCCAAGCTGGTGGATGGCGAAGGCGCAGTGACTCAGGCCGGTCTGGTGCTGGGCCTCAATGGCGGTGTGGGTTCGGGGTTTGTCGGTGAGCCCAAGACCGCCACCGGCTACATGCAGCGTCTGGTGGTCGAGCAAAACTACTCTGCCGTGTCATCGGCCTGCCTGATGATTGCCAAGGAGCTATACAACACAGTGGGTGGTCTTGATGAGGAGGCATTCGCCGAAGCGCTGGGCGATGTCGACCTGTGCCTCAAGGCTGCGCAGGCCGGCTACCTGACCGTATGGACGCCGCATGTGCAGGTGGTGCATTCCGGTGTGCTGCATGCCCCGCAGCAGGCGCGCGAAGCATTGATGGACAAGTGGTCAGCGCAGTTCGCGCAGGATGAAGCCTACAGCGTCAATCTGGATCTCCACGGCAAAGGCTTCACTCTGGCCGTTTGAGTCGTTCACCCCCGTAAAACCGGCTGCTTCGCGGCCGGTTAGTCACTTTGAAGGCTTCTTCGCAGGAAGCTGCCGGCAAGCATCAAGTGCATGTTCCCTCGACGCAAATTATCCTAAAGCATGCACACGGGAGTGACCTGCGGGTCATAAAGTGCATCTCCACTGTATTGTTTTACAGGGAGCGACATGCGCCTGACTTGCTTTAACCTGCCAAGCGCCCTGAAAATGTCCGTAAATCACCCCTATTCGGTAGCGCCCCGATTTCGTCGGGACGAAAAATGACCTGTTTACTCATCGGGAAGCCATGATGATTGGCATTAAAAGCATAGCGAGTTACGTGCCTGTTGCAGGTGTTGATAACTACGCTCAAGGCGCCAGATTCGGCAAGGATGAAGAATTCATCCTTGGGAAAATCGGCTCCACCTTCCTGCCGCGCAAAGACGCCGGCCAGGAAACCTCGGATCTGTGCGTTGAGGCGGCCAACACGCTGTTTGCCAATAACCCGCAGCTCAAGCGCGAAAGCATCGATGTGCTGATCGTCGTCACCCAGAATGGCGACGAGGAAGGGCTGCCGCATACCGCAGCCATCGTTCAGGACAAGCTGGGGCTGTCGACCAACGTTGCCGCATTCGACATTTCGCTGGGCTGTTCCGGCTATGTGTACGGCATTTATGCGATCAAGGGCTTCATGGAGGCGGCAGGCTTGAAAAATGGCCTGTTGATCACTGCCGATCCGTATTCGAAAATTGTCGATCAGGAAGACCGCAACACCACCATGCTGTTCGGTGACGCGGCGACAGCCACCTGGATGGGCGAGGGTGCCGAATGGCAATTGGGCAAGGCGAAGTTCGGTACCGATGGTTCCGGTGCGCCACATCTGAAGGTCAGCAACGGCGTTTTCTTCATGAACGGTCGCCAGGTGTTCAACTTTGCACTGTTGAAAGTCCCGGCGCATTTGCATGAGCTACTGGCCGAGTCGGATCTGACCCCGGACGATATCGATGCCTTCTGTATTCACCAGGGCAGTGCGGCGATCGTCGATGCGGTCGCGCGGCGCTTCGAAGACAAACCCGAGAAGTTTCTCAAGGACATGGTCGAAACCGGCAACACCGTGTCATCCAGCATTCCGCTGCTGATCGAAAAGCATGTGCTCGGTTCTTCATGGAAGCGGGTTGCCTTGAGTGGTTTTGGTGTGGGGTTGTCCTGGGGCTCTGCAATTATCTATAAAGACTGAGTTCACCTCGCCTTACAAAGAACGCCTGCGGATAAAACCCCAGGCGCTTTTAAATTAAATAGTGATCTGCGTCACACTTTGAACTTCGTGGTGCAATGCGCTCGCCTGCCGCCACTTCTGACTGCCGTGAATTCCCCTCTTTCCCGCCGTGGGTTTACGCCCCAAACCCTTGTTTTATAAGGGGTGTCACGATGATGGCAAAATATTAAAAAAAAACACTCAAGCAACCTGCCATCGCGACGATAACTATTACGAAGGTTCTCTAGGCACACCCGGCGCTTGCAGGGGCCGGAAGCCACGTAGTACCAAACCAACGAGGAATTCATCATGGCTTTAACAGTAAACACCAACGTAGCATCGTTGAACGTCCAGAAGAACCTGGGTCGCGCTTCCGACGCCCTTTCGACCTCGATGACTCGTCTGTCTTCCGGTCTGAAAATCAACAGCGCCAAAGACGACGCTGCTGGCCTGAACATCGCCACCAAGATCAACTCGCAGATCAAAGGTCAGACCATGGCGATCAAAAACGCCAACGACGGTATGTCCATTGCTCAGACCGCTGAAGGCGCGCTGCAAGAGTCGACCAACATTCTGCAACGTATGCGTGAACTGGCTGTTCAGTCGCGAAACGACAGCAACAGCGCTACTGACCGCGTTGCGCTGAACAAAGAATTCACCCAGATGAGTTCGGAACTGACCCGTATCGCCAACAGTACCAACCTGAACGGCAAAAACCTGATCGACGGTTCTGCCAGCACCATGACTTTCCAGGTTGGCTCCAACTCCGGCGCCTCGAACCAGATCACTCTGACTCTGAGCGCCAGCTTTGACGCAAACACCCTGGGTGTCGGTTCGGCAATCACCATCGTCGGTTCCGACAGTGCTGCTGCAGAGACTAACTTCTCTGCTGCAATGGCCGCTATCGACTCGGCTCTGCAGACCATCAACAACACGCGTTCTGATCTCGGTGCTGCACAAAACCGTCTGACCAGCACCATCTCCAACCTGCAGAACATCAACGAAAACGCCAGTGCTGCACTGGGTCGTATCCAGGATACCGACTTCGCTGCTGAAACTGCACAGCTGACCAAGCAACAGACTCTGCAACAGGCTTCCACCTCTGTTCTGGCTCAGGCTAACCAGCTGCCATCCGCTGTACTGAAACTGCTTCAGTAATATCAGCGTGAGTTTTAGCGGGGGAGTACTTAACAGTGCTCTCTCGCTTTTTTACTTTCTGAGGTGATGGTCATGGATATGAGTGTGAAGTTGAGCGTGACTTATCCGGCCGTTCAACCGGCGAGTCAGGCCCCGGTGCCGGACGCGTCTGTTGACAAGCCTGCCGATAAGGCGCCCGTCGAGCGTGTTGCCGCCACGGCTGAAAGTAAAGGCTCCGGTCTGCACAAGGATGATTCCAAAGACGATGCCAAAGTCAAGGCCGCCGCTGAGGACATCCAGAAGTTCTTTCACGAGGTAAAGCGCAATCTCGAGTTTTCGATCGACGAAGATTCTGGCAAAGTCATTGTCAAAGTGATTGCAAGCGATTCCGGTGAAGTAGTACGACAGATTCCCAATGCAGAAATCCTGAAGCTGGCCGATAGCCTGAGTGATGCGAACAGTTTGTTGTTCCGCGCCAAGGCCTGATCGCCGGTACGGTATGTGTTGTCGGGTCATTCGCCTTTTGAAAGGGCGGCGAACCCCGCGGCATTCTTGAAGGGAGAAGCACCATGGCAAGTCCGATTACATCTTCAACAGGCCTGGGTTCGGGTCTGGCAATTTCCGCCATCGTCGAAGGTCTTGTCGGTGCTGAAAAAGCGCCCAAGCAAAACCAGATCGACAAGCAGAGCGCTTCCACGACTGCATCCCTGTCGGGTGTCAGTCAGTTGACGTCTGCACTGGCTGCGTTCCAGAAAACACTGGACACCCTGGCCAGTTCCACCACGCCTGCCTTTCAGGGCTTTGCTGCCACGTCTGCCAATGAAGCAGTGGTCAAGGCCACAGCGGGCAACACGGCAGTCAACGGCACCTACGCGATTAACATAAGCCAGCTGGCAACACCTTCGAAGGTGGCTACCGCCGCGCTGGACTCGACGCAGGCGAGTGCTATTCCGAGTGGTACTCTGAAAATCACTCAAAATGGCACTGATTACAACGTGGCGATCGACAAGACCTCGACGCTGCAGGAAGTGCGCGACAAGGTAAACTCGACGCTGCAGGGTAAAGGCATCACCGCCAACATCATCAACGACAACAACGGTTCCAGGCTGGTGTTCAGTTCGACGACCACCGGCAAGGGCAGTGACATTTCGGTGACGGGTGCTTCCGGCCAGGAAGCACTTAACATCGATGGCACCAAGTTGATGAGTGAATCCAGTACCGGCGCTGGTGCGATTACCGCTGTAGCCAAGGACGCCGCATTCACGGTCGATGGCTTGAGTCTGACCAGCAAGACCAATACCGTAAGTACGGCGATTTCCGGTCTGACATTCGAATTGGTCGCGCCCAGCGCTTCTTCTGCTGCTTCGGCATCGACCACGGTCACGGTAGCCACCAACACCGATGGTCTGAAAACCTCATTGCAGTCATTCGTCGACTCTTACAACACGCTGGTTTCACTGGTGTCGTCGTTGACCAAGGGTACTGTCGGCAGTGATGGCACTTACGCTGCCGCTGCGTTGACCGGCGACTCCACCCCGCGTGCACTGCTGGCAACGATACGCGACCAGATTTCCACGGCTACGTCGAATGCCGGTTTGAGTTCCCTGGCGCAGTTGGGGATCAAGACTCAACAGTCTGACGGCAAGTTGACGTTGAGCACGACCGAACTCACAACAGCGCTGAGCGACAAGAAGCTGGGCAGCCAGATTCAGGCGATGTTCACCGGTGTGACCAATGCTGATGGCACAACCTCGGATGGTTTGATTGCGCGCATGAACAAGGCGCTTGAGCCATACACGAAAGCTGACGGCGTTCTGGCTGGCAAGACCACCAGTCTTAATAAGGTGCAGACGCGACTGGCCAGTGATCAGGAGGCGCTCAACCGTCGTATTACGACATTGACGGCAACCCTCACCAAGAAATACAACGCAATGGACCTGGTCGTCGGGCAGTTAAAGGCAACTGCCTCAAGCATTACTTCGATTTTTGAAGCGATGAACGCGCAGAAAAACGCCTCGTAAAAAACCAGTGCAGAAGTACCAGGAACCCGACGCTGTGTCGGGTTCTTGCTTTTGGGCTAAAGTTTCTGCGCACTGCGTCGATAGCTTGAGTATCAGTATTCTGGATTTGTTACGAGGCCCATTATGAATCCGATGTTAGCGTTGCGGCAGTATCAGAAGATCGGCTCCCAGGCTCAGACCTCGGAGGCCAGTCCTCATCGTCTGGTTCAAATGTTGATGGAAGGTGGCCTCGACCGCATTGCTCAGGCCAAGGGCGCCATGGCGCGCAGGGATATCGCCAGCAAGGGCGTGCTCATCAGCAAGGCCATCGACATCGTGGGCGGCCTGCGTGAGGGGCTGGATCTGGAAAACTCGCCCAGCGATGCGCTGGTCAGGCAGGACAGCCTCTATCACTACATGATGACGCGTCTGGCGGAAGCCAACGCCCGTAATGATCAGAAGATGCTCGATGAAGTCGCCGGCCTGTTGATCACCGTCAAGGAAGGCTGGGACGCTATCGGCACCTTGCAATAATCTGCTGGCCTGAGGAGAACAATAATGAGTGCTGCGCTCAAGCGTATCGAAGAAACCCGCGAAGCCTTGGTAGGCGCGCTGGCAGATCGTGACTGGGAGGCTATCGTCAAGCTGGATCTGGCGTGTCGCGAGTGTGTTGACGCGGTGGTCAGCGAAGCGCCCGACGACGAACCTGCACTGCGCAGCAACCTTGAGGAGTTATTGGGTGTCTACAGGCAGCTGATTGATGTTGCAACCGGTGAGCGTCAAGCGGTTGTCGAAGAAATGACTCAAATCCAGAATGCGAAGAGCGCGACGAAGGTATACCATCTGTTTGGTTAATGTTTAATTGTCATTTTTATTGTTCGACAAGAATTTCGCCATAAATTTGACTGTGTCCGTTTTTTTGACTTAACTAGTGATGTTTACTATTTTCTGGCGTCTCAAGGTTTATACAGCTGAGAAGCCAAGCTGCCCCCCAATCATGGGCATTGAGTTGACTAGGGAAGTTGCTATTGCATGTGGCGTGAAATCAAGATTCTGCTAATCGATGACGATAGCCAGCGCCGCCGGGATCTGGCGGTTATCCTGAATTTTCTTGGCGAAGAAAATCTCTCCTGTTCCAGTCAGGACTGGCAGCAGGTGGTCGGCTCTCTGGCGTCTCCACGAGAAGTACTCTGCGTACTGGTCGGCAGCGTAAACGCGCCGGGCAGCCTGCAAGGGCTTCTTAAGACCATCGCAGCATGGGATGAGTTCCTTCCTGTGCTGCTGATGAGCGAAAATTCCTCTGTCGAATTGCCCGAGGATTTGCGCAGGCGAGTCCTTTCTGCACTCGAAATGCCGCCCAGCTACAGCAAGCTGCTCGATTCGCTGCACCGTGCCCAGGTCTATCGCGAGATGTACGATCAGGCCCGCGAGCGCGGCCGTCATCGTGAACCGAACCTGTTCCGCAGTCTGGTAGGTACCAGCCGCGCGATTCAGCACGTGCGGCAGATGATGCAGCAGGTCGCCGACACCGATGCGAGCGTACTGATTCTGGGCGAGTCGGGCACTGGCAAGGAAGTGGTTGCGCGTAACCTGCACTACCACTCCAAGCGTCGTGATGCGCCGTTCGTGCCGGTCAACTGCGGTGCCATTCCGGCCGAGCTGCTCGAAAGCGAGCTGTTCGGACACGAGAAGGGCGCGTTTACCGGTGCGATCACCAGCCGTGCCGGGCGCTTCGAGCTGGCCAACGGCGGCACATTGTTTCTCGACGAAATCGGCGACATGCCACTGCCGATGCAGGTCAAGCTGCTGCGCGTCCTGCAGGAGCGCACTTTCGAGCGTGTGGGCAGCAACAAGACGCAAAGCATCGATGTGCGCATCATCGCCGCGACGCACAAGAATCTCGAGACCATGATCGAGCTGGGCAGCTTCCGCGAAGATCTTTACTACCGTCTCAATGTGTTCCCGATCGAAATGGCGCCGTTGCGCGAGCGTGTCGAAGATATCCCGCTGCTCATGAACGAATTGATTTCGCGCATGGAGCACGAGAAGCGCGGTTCGATTCGCTTCAACTCCGCAGCCATTATGTCGCTGTGTCGCCATGCCTGGCCGGGCAACGTCCGTGAGCTGGCCAACCTGGTCGAGCGCATGGCGATCATGCACCCGTACGGCGTGATTGGCGTGGCTGAGCTGCCAAAGAAGTTTCGCTACGTCGACGACGAAGACGAGCAGATGGTCGACAGCATGCGCAGCGAGATCGAAGAGCGTGTGGCGATCAACAGCAATACGCCGAACTTCGCCTCTGGCGCGATGCTGCCGCCTGAAGGGCTTGATCTGAAAGACTACCTCGGTGGTCTGGAACAGGGCCTGATTCAGCAGGCGCTCGACGATGCCAACGGTATCGTTGCCCGCGCTGCGGAGCGCTTGCGTATTCGTCGTACGACGCTGGTCGAGAAGATGCGCAAGTACGGTATGAGCCGTCGTGAGGGCGATGAACAGGCAGATGATTGACGCCGGTTTTTTGTGCCAAAAACCAAGCCCCTGATTTTTCAGGGGTTTTTTTTAGGCACGGGGATTGCTAAGTCTCTCTTAACACACCGTTTACTGACGGTTCGCCACGAGAGAGATGAATCATGTCCCAGGCCGCCCAACTGACTTCCGCCCTATCTGTTCAGGCTCCGTACTCCCCGGAGCTGGAAAGTCGTCAGGGGCTTGAGCACGCATTCTCGCTGTTCAATCAAATGTCGGCGCAATTGACCGATTCCTACGGGGTGCTTGAAGCACGCGTCACCGAACTCAAGGGCGAACTGGCACATGCCGGCGCCCAGCGTCTTCAGGAGCTGGCGGAAAAAGAACGCCTGGCCAACCGCCTGCAGAATCTGCTTGATCTGCTGCCCGGCGGGGTGATCGTCATTGATGGCATGGGCGTCGTGCGCGAGGCCAATCCCGCTGCAATCGATCTGCTCGGGCAGCCGCTGCTGGGCATGCTCTGGCGTCATGTGATCAGCCGCTGCTTTGCACCCCGAGAGGACGACGGCCACGAAGTCTCCCTCAAGGACGGTCGCAGGCTCTCGATTGCCACACGCTCGCTGGATGCCGAGCCGGGTCAGTTGGTATTGCTCAATGACCTGACCGAAACCCGTCATCTTCAGGAACAGCTGGCCCGTCACGAGCGCCTGTCTTCACTGGGGCGTATGGTAGCCTCTCTGGCGCATCAGATTCGTACGCCGTTGTCCGCTGCCATGATCTACGCCAGCCATTTGACCGAGCAGGAACTGCCGGTGGAAACCCAGCAGCGTTTCGCCGCGCGGCTCAAGGATCGTTTACATGAGCTGGAGCATCAGGTTCGCGACATGCTGGTGTTCGCCCGCGGCGAACTGCCGCTGACGGATCGCCTGACGCCCGGTGCTCTGTTTCAGGCGCTGCAAAATGCGGCTGCGACGCATGTTCAGGGCGTGGCGGTGCGCTGGCAGTGCGACAGCATCGATGGCGAGCTGCTGTGCAATCGCGACACACTGGTCGGCGCACTGCTCAATCTGATTGAAAACGCCGTCCAGGCCAGCGCTGGCCGGACGCTGCTGAAAATTCACGCCTACAGTCGCGGCAACCAACTGCGAATCTGCTTCAGCGATAACGGCAGCGGCATTGACAAGGCCGCGCTGGCGCGCATCGGTGAGCCGTTCTTTACGACCAAGACCACCGGCACAGGGCTTGGCCTGGCCGTGGTGACGGCGGTGTCGCGTGCGCATCAGGGGCGCGTGGATTATTTGTCGCGGGTCGGCCGTGGTACCTGCGCCATTGTCAGTCTGCCGTTGATCCCGGCTTCCAGTTCGACAGGTAATCACTGATGCCGATCAATGTGCTGCTGGTCGAGGATGACCGTTCGCTCCGGGAAGCGCTTGGGGAAACCCTCGAGCTGGCCGGTTATGACTATCAGGCGGTCGGTTCCGCCGAAGAAGCACTGGTGGCTGCCGAGGCAACGCCCTTTAGCCTGGTGATCAGTGACGTCAACATGCCGGGCATGGACGGCCACCAATTGCTGAGTCTGTTACGCAGCCGGCATCCGCAATTGCCGGTGCTGTTGATGACGGCGCATGGCGCAGTCGAGCGCGCTGTCGATGCCATGCGCCAGGGGGCTGCGGATTACCTGGTCAAACCCTTCGAGCCCAAGGCGCTGATCGCGCTGGTTGCGCGGCATGCACTGGGTCGTCTGGAGCCTGCCGAGCGCGACGGGCCGATTGCGGTCGAGTCCGCCAGTATCCAGTTACTGAACCTTGCCAGCCGCGTGGCGAAAAGCGACTCCACCGTGCTGATCTCCGGCGAGTCCGGGACCGGTAAAGAGGTTTTGGCGCGTTTCATTCATCAAAACTCGCCCCGTGCCGATAAGCCTTTTATTGCGATCAATTGTGCAGCGATTCCGGACAATATGCTGGAAGCCACGTTATTCGGCCATGAAAAGGGTTCGTTTACCGGCGCCATTGCGGCGCAGGCCGGCAAGTTCGAGCAGGCTGACGGCGGGACGATCCTGCTGGACGAGATTTCCGAAATGCCGCTGGGACTGCAAGCCAAATTGCTACGTGTGTTGCAGGAACGCGAAGTCGAACGCGTAGGGGCGCGCAAGCCGATCGTTCTGGATATCCGCGTCGTGGCGACCACCAACCGCGATCTGGCGGGTGAAGTGGCGGCGGGGCGCTTTCGTGAAGATCTGTTTTATCGCCTGTCGGTATTTCCATTGGCATGGCAGGCGTTGCGTCAAAGGACTGCCGATATTCTGCCGTTGGCCGAGCGGCTTCTGGCCAAGCACGTCAATAAAATGAAGCACGCGCCGGTT
This sequence comes from Pseudomonas sp. P129, assembly GCF_020312195.1. Lineage (NCBI taxonomy): Bacteria > Pseudomonadati > Pseudomonadota > Gammaproteobacteria > Pseudomonadales > Pseudomonadaceae > Pseudomonas > Pseudomonas sp. P129. Next base: position 1,306,054 of record NZ_JAGPYS010000001.1, read on the forward strand.
CGTCTTTCCGCCGAAGCGCAGCAGTGTCTGGTGAGCTATCCATGGCCCGGGAATGTGCGGGAGCTGGATAACGCAGTACAGCGGGCCTTGATTCTGCAGCAGGGCGGGGTGATTCAGGCACAGGATTTCTGTCTGTCCGGGCCGGTTACCAGCCTGCCTGTTGCTGCCTCTGTCGAGGCTGCAGGGGCAGTGACTGGCACCACCGCGGAGAATGCAGGTGCCGGCGTCAGTCCGGAATCTGTCGGCGCGCTGGGCGATGACCTCAGGCGTCACGAGTTTCAAATGATCATCGACACCCTGCGTTCTGAACGGGGACGTCGCAAGGAGGCTGCGGAACGCCTGGGTATCAGCCCGCGTACATTGCGCTACAAGCTGGCGCAGATGCGTGACGCCGGAATGGATGTGGAAGCCTATCTGTTTGCCACATGAACCCGGCACACAGATCGCCGCTCCCGATCGGCGGTCACTGAATATTTTTGCTGTGATACAAGCCTGAAATAAACCCGGGGCCCCGTAGATACGGGCGGCCCGGCGCGAACTCGTGTCAAGCGACATGATGCACTCATCTGGTGTGGCAAATGGCCGCCATCTAGCTGGCATCGTTGTTGCTATACCTTCTGTACCCGCTGAATCAGTGTCAAAAATTTGCGGGCCTTACGAGAGATATGTCCATGAGCCAAGGTGTTGAATTTAATCGCTTGATGTTGGATATGCGGGCCATGCAGATGGATGCGATGTCTGCGTCCAAGCCCGTGTCCGGTGCGCAGGAAGCCGGTGCCAGCAGCTTCGCTGACATGCTTGGTCAGGCCGTCAACAAGGTCGCGCAGACCCAGCAGGCTTCCAGCCAGTTGGCCAATGCATTTGAAGTCGGCAAGAGCGGCGTGGATCTGACCGACGTCATGATTTCGTCGCAGAAAGCCAGCGTGTCTTTTCAGGCGTTGACCCAGGTGCGCAACAAGCTGGTTCAAGCTTACCAAGACATCATGCAGATGCCGGTTTAAGGGACGTACTGAGTCATGGCCGAAGCAGCTGCCGATACCGTTCCTGCAAGAACGGGCGATTCCGAAAGAAAACCGTTGTTCGGTATGTCTTTTCTGGAAAATCTTTCCGAAATGACCATGCTGCGTCAGATCGGCCTCATGGTCGGTCTTGCCGCGAGCGTGGCCATCGGCTTCGCCGTGGTGCTCTGGTCCCAGCAGCCTGACTATCGTCCGCTTTATGGCAGTCTGGCGGGCATGGACAGCAAGCAGATCATGGACACCCTGACTGCGGCGAACATCAACTACACCGTCGAGCCGAACTCCGGTGCGCTGCTGGTCAAGTCCGATGATGTGCAGCGTGCGCGTATCCAACTGGCCCAGGCGGGTGTGGTACAGAACGACGCTAACATCGGCTTCGAAATCCTCGACAAGGATCAGGGCCTTGGCACCAGCCAGTTCATGGAAGCCACGCGTTATCGTCGCGGGCTGGAAGGCGAACTGGCGCGTACCATTTCTGCGTTGAACAACGTCAAGGGTGCCCGCGTGCACCTGGCCATTCCGAAGAGCTCGGTGTTCGTCCGTGATGACCGCAAGCCAAGTGCATCGGTACTGGTCGAGTTGTACGCCGGTCGTTCGCTGGAGCCGAGTCAGGTCATGGCCATCATCAATCTGGTGGCCACCAGTGTTCCCGAGCTGAGCAAGTCGCAGATTACCGTCGTCGACCAGAAGGGCACTCTGCTTTCCGATCAGGCGGAAAACTCCGAACTGACCATGGCCGGCAAGCAATTCGACTACAGCCGTCGCATGGAAGGCATGCTGACCCAGCGCGTGCAGAACATTCTGCAGCCGATTCTGGGCAATGATCGCTACAAGGCCGAGGTCTCGGCAGTGGTTGATTTCAGCGCTGTCGAATCGACTGCCGAAAGCTTCAACCCCGACCAGCCTGCCTTGCGCAGCGAGCAGTCGGTCAATGAACAACGTTCCAGCAGCTCAAGCTCGGGCGGCGTTCCAGGTGCGCTGAGCAACCAGCCACCCGGCCCGGCGACGGCTCCGCAGACTGCAGGCGGTGGTGCCGCCGGTGCTGCCGGCCCCATCGCGCCAGGCCAGCCACTGCTGGATGCCAATGGTCAGCAGATCATGGACCCGGCCACCGGTCAGCCCGCGTTGGCGCCATACCCCGCCGACAAGCGCGTGCAGTCGACCAAGAACTTCGAGCTGGACCGTTCGATCAGTCACACCAAGCAGCAGCAGGGCCGTCTGACCCGCCTGTCGGTCGCGGTGGTGGTCGACGACATGGTCAAGACCAACGCGGCCAATGGCGAAGTGACGCGTGCTCCGTGGAGCGCGGCGGATCTGGCTCGCTTCACGCGTCTGGTACAGGATGCCGTGGGTTTCGACGCCAGCCGCGGTGACAGCGTCAGCGTGATCAACGTGCCGTTCTCCAGCGAACGCGCTGAAGTGCTGCCTGAGGCGTCGTTCTATTCGCAACCCTGGTTCTGGGACATCGTCAAGCAGGCGGTGGGTGTGATTTTCATCCTGATCCTGGTGTTCGGTGTACTGCGCCCGGTCTTGAACAACATCACCAACGGCAAGCGCAAGGAACTGGCAGGTTTCGGTGGCGACGCCGAACTGGGTGGCATGGGCGGTCTGGACGGCGAATTGTCCAACGATCGCGTAAGCCTGGGCGGCCCGCAGAGCATTCTGCTGCCGAGCCCGACCGAAGGCTATGACGCACAGCTGAACGCAATCAAGAGTTTGGTGGCTGAGGATCCTGGCCGTGTGGCTCAGGTTGTGAAAGAGTGGATCAACACTGATGAATGAACGAGCCATGGTAGCCAAACTCTCCAAAGTTGAAAAAGCGGCTGTACTGTTGCTCTCGCTGGGCGAAACCGATGCGGCTCAGGTGCTCCGGCACATGGGCCCCAAGGAAGTCCAGAAAGTGGGCGTAGCGATGGCGCAGATGCGCAACGTGCATCGCGAGCAGGTCGAAGAGGTCATGAGCGAGTTCGTCGACATCGTCGGTGATCAGACCAGCCTTGGCGTCGGTTCCGATGGCTATATCCGCAAGATGCTGACCCAGGCACTGGGCGAGGACAAGGCCAACGGCCTGATCGACCGGATCCTGCTGGGTGGCAATACCAGCGGTCTGGACAGCCTCAAGTGGATGGAGCCGCGTGCCGTCGCCGACGTGATCCGTTTCGAGCACCCGCAGATTCAGGCCATCGTGGTCGCCTACCTCGACGCCGATCAGGCGGGCGAGGTGCTTGGGCATTTCGATCACAAGGTCCGCCTCGATATCATCCTGCGCGTGTCATCGCTCAACACCGTACAGCCAGCGGCTCTCAAGGAATTGAACCAGATTCTCGAGAAGCAGTTCTCCGGTAACGCCAACACGTCGCGTACCACACTGGGTGGTATCAAGCGTGCGGCCGATATCATGAACTTCCTCGACAGCTCGATCGAAGGTTCGCTCATGGACTCGATCCGCGAGGTCGACGAAGACCTCTCGGTGCAGATCGAGGACCTCATGTTCGTCTTCAACAATCTTTCCGATGTCGACGACCGTGGTATCCAGGCGCTGCTGCGCGAAGTATCCTCGGACGTGCTGGTACTCGCGCTCAAGGGCTCGGACGAAGGCATCAAGGAAAAAATCTTCAAGAACATGTCCAAGCGTGCCTCTGAGCTGTTGCGCGACGATCTGGAAGCAAAAGGTCCGGTGCGTGTCAGCGATGTGGAAACCGCCCAGAAAGAAATCCTCACCATTGCGCGTCGTATGGCCGAGGCCGGCGAGATCGTACTCGGTGGCAAGGGTGGCGAGGAAATGATCTAAGGATTCAGCCGACTCATGTCCAGTTCCAATAAAGAATCGGCCAGCGACCTCATTCGCGCCAAGGACGCCGCGTTGCTCGACATCTGGGCGCTGCCCAGCTTCGATCCACACGTGGAGCCCGAACCTGAACCGGAACCCGAGCTGGTCGACGAACCGGCCGAGATGGAAGAAGTGCCGCTGGATGAAGTTCAGCCACTGACTCTGGAAGAGCTGGAAAGCATCCGCCAGGAGGCCTGGAACGAAGGCTTCGCCACCGGTGAAAAGGAAGGTTTTCACAGCACTCAGCTAAAAGTGCGTCAGGAGGCGGAGGTCGTTCTTGCGGCAAAAGTTGCCAGCCTGGAACAACTGATGGGTAATCTGCTGGCACCTATCGCCGAGCAGGACACCCAGATCGAAAAGGCCGTCATTTACCTCGTCGAGCACATCGCGCGTAAGGTCATTCAGCGCGAGCTGGTCACGGACTCGGCACAGATTGCCAGCGTGCTGCGCGATGCCCTCAAGCTATTGCCGATGGGCGCGCAGAATGTGCGAATTTTCATAAACCCTCAGGACTTCCTGCTGGTCAAGGCCATGCGTGAGCGTCACGAGGAGTCGTGGAAGATCGTCGAAGACGAAGACCTGCTGCCGGGCGGTTGCCGGATCGAAACCGAGCATAGCCGTATCGACGCCAGCGTCGAAACACGCATTGCCCTGGCGATTTCCAAGATGCACGACCAGTTGCATGAACAGGTCACTCATCCTGCTGCAGCGGATCTGAGCGTTGATCTGGATGTTTCGCCAGGCAAAGCCTCCAATGCTGAAGAATCTGACGCGGACACCCTCGATGCGCCTTGATCGCACCAGTTTCGCCAAGCGCCTCGGTTCCTATGCCGAGTCGATCAGCCTGCCTGCCCAGCCCGTAGTGGAAGGTCGGCTGCTGCGCATGGTGGGTCTGACGCTTGAGGCCGAGGGCCTGCGCGCGGCAATGGGCAGCCGGTGTGTAGTTATCAATGACGACAGCCATCACCCGGTGGAAGTCGAAGCTGAAGTGATGGGTTTTTCCGGTGGCAAGGTGTTTCTCATGCCGGTCGGCAGCGTGGCCGGCATCGCGCCTGGGGCGCGGGTTGTGCCGCTGGCCGATACCGGTCGTCTGCCGATGGGCATGAGCATGCTGGGCCGGGTGCTTGATGGTGCCGGTCGTCCGCTGGATGGTCGCTCGCCGATCAAGGCTGAAGACTGGGTGCCGATGGATGGCCCGACCATCAACCCGCTCAAGCGTGACCCCATCAGTCAGCCACTGGATGTCGGCATTCGGTGCATCAACGGTTTATTGACGGTGGGTCGCGGTCAGCGTCTCGGGCTGTTTGCCGGTACGGGCGTGGGCAAGAGTGTGCTGCTCGGCATGATGACGCGCTTCACCGAAGCGGACATTATCGTCGTCGGCCTGATCGGGGAGCGGGGCCGTGAGGTCAAGGAGTTCATCGAGCACATCCTCGGCGAGGAGGGCCTGAAGCGTTCGGTGGTGGTCGCTTCGCCAGCCGATGATGCGCCTCTGATGCGTTTGCGCGCAGCGATGTATTGCACGCGAATCGCCGAATACTTTCGTGACAAGGGCAAGAATGTCCTGTTGCTGATGGATTCACTGACCCGTTTTGCTCAGGCTCAGCGGGAAATCGCGCTGGCCATTGGCGAGCCGCCGGCCACCAAGGGCTATCCTCCATCAGTGTTTGCCCGCTTGCCCAAACTGGTCGAGCGCGCCGGCAACGCTGAAAAGGGTGGTGGTTCTATTACCGCGTTTTACACCGTGCTCTCCGAAGGCGATGACCAGCAGGACCCGATTGCCGATTCGGCGCGCGGTGTGCTGGACGGCCACATCGTGCTGTCCCGGCGTCTGGCCGAAGAGGGGCATTACCCGGCCATCGATATCGAAGCGTCGATCAGCCGGGTCATGCCCGCCGTGGTCAGCCCCGAACACATGGCGCGTGCGCAGCATTTCAAACAGTTGTGGTCGCGTTATCAGCAGACCCGCGATCTGATCAGCGTCGGCGCCTACGTGGCCGGTGGTGATCGCGAGACGGACATGGCGATCGCGCTGCATCCGGTACTGGTGCGCTATCAGCGTCAGGCGTTGCGCGAGAACGAAAGCATGCAGGGCAGCAGCGAGGCGCTGGCTTCGATCTTCGCACCAGCGCCTGGCGGCTGATAACCCATGGCGCAGAGTCGAGCGGCGCGTCTGGCGCCGGTGGTCGAGATGGCAGAGGCTGCCGAGCGAACTGCCGCCCAGCGCCTTGGGCACTTCCAGGGGCAGGTCAATCTTGCCAACAACAAGCTGCAGGAACTTGACCAGTTTCGTCAGGATTATCAGCAACAATGGTTGCAGCGCGGCAGTGCCGGGGTTTCCGGGCAGTGGCTGCTGGGTTATCAACGCTTTCTCAGTCAGCTCGATGTCGCCGTTGCCCAGCAATACAAAAGTCTTGAATGGCACAAAGCCAATCTGGATCGGGCGCGCAGCGCCTGGCAGGATTGCTACGCGCGGGTAGAGGGCTTGCGCAAGCTGGTGCAGCGGTACATGGACGAGGCGCGCAGGCTGGAAGACAAGCGCGAGCAGAAATTGCTCGACGAGTTGTCGCAGCGCCTGCCTCGTCATGAACAATTCTGACGTTTGACTCAATCAGACCCGCAGTGATCTCTCTGGCTGGTCTACGCTATCAATGTCTCGGTGATGAAACACCTCGAGGTTCCCATGACTGTCACTTCCGAACGTTCTGCCGATGGCCAGACGCTGACCCTTTATATCGAAGGGCGTTTCGATTTCAATTCCCATCAGGCGTTTCGCACTGCCTATGAGGACTATCCGCAGTCACTGAACTACGTGGTCGACCTGCGCGGTACGCATTATCTGGACAGTTCTGCGCTGGGCATGCTGTTGCTGCTGCGCGATCACGCCGGAGGTGACAAGGCATTGGTACGCCTGGTCAACTGCACGCCTGATGTGCTGAAGATTCTGGCCATTTCCAATTTCTCGAAGCTGTTCGAATTGAGCATACCCAGTGCAGCCAGCCCCGAACAAACTGTGCATTCTGATCGCTGATGACAGCACCAGTGACCGCTTGCTGCTGTCAACCATCGTGGCGCGGCAGGGTCACCGGGTCCTCAGCGCGGGCAACGGTGTCGAAGCGGTTGCCATCTTCAAGGCCGAAAGCCCGCAGTTGATTCTGATGGACGCCATGATGCCGGTCATGGATGGTTTCGAGGCCGCGCGAAGGATCAAGGCGATGGCCGGCGAATCGCTGGTGCCGATCATCTTCCTGACCTCGCTCACCGAAGGCGAGGCGCTTGCACGCTGCCTGGACGCCGGTGGTGACGACTTTATGTCCAAGCCTTACAACCCGCTGGTATTGGCCGCCAAGCTCAACGCCATGAATCGTTTGCGGGTATTGCACGAAACTGTTCGCCAGCAGCGTGACCAGATCGCCAGGCACCATGAATATCTGCTCAATGAGCAGCGTGTCGCCAAGGCGGTGTTTGATCAGATCGCCCACGCCGGTTGCCTGGGGGCGAGTAACATCCGCTACCTGCAGTCCCCCTACGCACTGTTCAACGGCGACCTGATGCTGGCCGCTTACACCCCCGCCGGGCACATGCAGGTGCTGCTCGGCGATTTCACCGGACATGGTTTGCCGGCTGCCGTTGGCGCGATGCCGCTTGCAGAAGTGTTCTATGGCATGACAGCCAAGGGCTATGGCCTGGTTGAAATCCTCCGTGAAATGAACGCCAAGCTCAAACGCATCCTCCCGGTCGACATGTTTTGTTGTGCGACGCTGCTGTGTATCAATCTGCCGCAGCGGCAGGTCGAGGTCTGGAGCGGTGGCTTGCCGGACGGCTACCTGCTGCGCGGCGCACAGGGCGAGCATGTGCCGCTGGCCTCGAATCATCTGCCCTTGGGCGTATTGAGCGTCGATGCCTTCGACGCGCGCACCGACGTGTATCCGTTGGCGCCTGGTGACCGCATATTTCTGTTGTCCGACGGCGTGCTCGATACCAGTAACAGTCAGGAGGAGCTGTTCGGTGCGCAGCGTCTGCGACAGGTTCTGTCGGCCAATCGCGAACCGCAGTTGCTGATCGAAGAGATCCTCGAGGCGCTCAACGAATTTGGCGGCAAGGCGCGTGACGATGTCAGTCTGCTGGAAGTCAGCGCTGTCGAAGCGCCGCTGCAAAGTCTGCCTGCCATGATGTATTCGGACAGCGGCGCCTCCAGCCCGCTGGACTGGTCGGCCAGCTTCGAGTTTCGCGCCTCGACCCTCAAGCGTTTCAACCCCCTGCCTTACGTACTGCAATTGCTGCTGGAGGTTCACGGTCTGCGTGATCAGGGCGCTGCACTGCATATGGTGCTCGGCGAGCTGTACAGCAATGCGCTGGAGCATGGTGTGCTAGGGTTGGATTCGGCGCTCAAGCACGACGCAGCAGGCTTCGCGCTCTATTATCAGCAGCGGGCAGAACGCCTCGACAGGCTGCAGTCCGGCTTCATCCGCATGACCCTGCAGGTTGAAACGGTCGCGCAGGGCGGTCGGCTGACCCTCGGTGTCGAGGACAGCGGCCAGGGATTTGATGTGGAAAAGACCCGGACGCTGACGCCTGCCGGCAATGAACTGTATGGTCGCGGGCTGCATCTGGTCTGTGAGTTGAGTCGCGAGGCCAGGTGGTCCAGGGATGGCAGGACCGCCTGCGTGGAATTTTCCTGGGAGGGAGTGGCATAATCCCCGCCTGGAGTCTTGATCAAGGAGTGAACAAGTGTCGATTCATCTGGATTACAGCGTGTTGAATACCTTGCAGGAGGTCATGGAAGACGAATATCCAACCTTGCTGGATGTTTTTCTCAAGGATTCCGAGCAGCGTATCGCGCAGCTGCGTCTGGCTGCCGGGTCCCGCAATCCTGACTTTCAGGAGTTGAGCCTTACCGCTCACAGTTTCAAGGGCAGCAGCAGCAACATGGGGGCCTTGCAGCTTTCCGAGCTGTGCCGTCAGCTCGAGGAGCAGGCCCGCCAGGAGCAGTTCGCAGGTCTGGCAGAATTGATTGGCACGATCGATAGCGAATACATGACGATTCGCGGGCTGTTCAATTCCGAGCGGCAGCTGTTCGTCATCTGAGCCCTTAGAGTCATGCCCCCGATCCCCGCTATGGGGAATCATTAGATAACTGGCCCGTATATTGCTAACTATTTCGGTAAGGCGATAACCAGCAGCTGATGCGGAGACCGAAATGCCCCTTGCTACCAATGCGCTTCTTCAGGCCACAACCTCTGTGACCGCCAGGTCCGGTGTGGCCAACAATGCGGTCAAGTCTGCTGACAGCAGCAAGGACGGGGCCTCCAGCTTTTCCAATGTCTATGCAAAGCAGGCGAAAGACACCGTGCCTGCGCGCGAAGATGCGCCAGTAAAGCCAGCCCGCGACAAGACCGCGCCTGACAAGGACAAGGTTGCCGCCGGCAAGGACAAGCCTGCAAGCGATCAGGCAAATGCCGCCGACAAGTCTGGCGTTGCCGATAGCGGCAATGATTTGCCAGCCAGGCCGGCTGCTGCAGATGATGACGCAGCCCATTCTGACTCGAAGCAGGATGATGCGCAGGCCTCTGCCGATCCGGCGCTGAATGACGGCCAGGCGATCGTCGATCCCGTCCTTGATCCGGCATTGCAGGCAATGACCGCACAGGCTCCCGCGGCACCTGTTGTAGCCAAGGCGCCAAGTGCACAAGTTGTCACTGCGCCAGCGGTCTCGGCGCTCACCACTACGCAGGCGGCCCCGCCAGCAGTGGCTAAAGAAGCCTTCGATCCGGACGCCGATCCGCTTGATGGTCTGGATGCTGTGCAGCTGGCGCTGGAAAACGCCACTGCCAAGACTCAACTGGCTGCGCAGAATGCCCAGGCTGCCAACAAGGCGACGCCGAGCAATGCTGAAGCTGACCCGAATCAGAATATCGTCAATAACCTGTCGGTCCTGAGCGAGCAGCTTCCGTCCGAAGGCGGCAGCACCGAAAGCAGTGACAAGTCGTTCAGCGGTTTGATCGGCGAGGGGCTGAAGGATGTCAAAGGCGCCGCCGGTGATACTCGCGTCGACAACTTTGCCGATCGCCTTGCAGCGCTCAGCCAGGCCGCGCAACCTGCACGCGCAGCGGCTGCACCTGCCGCACCCTTGATGAACCAACCGTTGGCCATGCATCAAAGCGGCTGGACCGAAGGCATCGTCGATCGCGTCATGTACCTGTCGAGCCAGAACCTCAAGACCGCCGATATCAAGCTGGAACCTGCCGAACTCGGTCGTCTTGATATCCGTATCAACATGGCGCCTGAACAGCAGACCCAGGTGACATTCATGAGCGCCCATATGGGCGTACGTGATGCGCTGGAAAGCCAGATGTCGAAGTTGCGTGAGTCATTCGTGCAGCAGGGGCTTGGCAACGTCGACGTCAATGTCTCCGATCAGTCGCAACAGCAGGCCCAGCAACAGGCTCAGGAACAGGCCAGCCGCTCCCAGCGCAGCGGTCGTGGCGGTGGCATGAGCTCCGGCGATAGCTCCGATGAAATCGCAGGCGTCGATGCGGCCATCCCGGTCAGCCAGCCAGCAGCACGTGTGATCGGCACCAGTGAGATCGATTATTACGCGTGAGGCTCCTGCGTCACATGGCAGTCGCTACACGATGTCATGCATTGTCTTCACGTCTTGGCGCAGAAATGCTTTTTGAGCGTGATGGCACTCACGACGCAGAGTGCGACGTAAGTGACAGGGCGAAGGAACCCGACGAAGTCGGGCCGGAAACCGGAGCGAAAGGTTTTGCCTACTTTGGCCCCATCAAAGTAGGTCGCCGAGGGACGAAAAGGTGCCCTGAGTCGAACCTCAATCCACCTGGCAAAGAAAAACCGCCGTGTGACGCAGAGCGTCACGAACTGCATTCCCACGCGGTGGACTGCCCCCAAGAAGTTGGACACCAATCCGACCTAATGGGGGTGTTCAAATGGCCAAGTATTCAGAGCAATTCAAACTCACCGTCGTCAA